>NZ_LWHM01000001.1 GCF_001642735.1 Pseudohongiella nitratireducens
AACGAGGACTCCGATGCCACATATACGCCCTGGTCCATCAATGCCGGTACGATCTGCGTCGGTGCCAGGTCTACAAAGGCCGTCAGGTTGCACAAATTTACGATCTGCTCTTTTTCCTGGTCACTGAGCTTGTTCGTCGGCGCTGGCCTCATGGCTTCGGGGCGCTGATCGGCCTGAACCTGACCGTCCTGATACCAGCGTCGGTAGGTACGAAGGCCGATCTGCGCCTCAGCACAGGCCTTGTGCAGTCGCGCGCCGCTGCCTACTGCTTCGTGTATCAATTCTATAATAATCAGGCGCTCTGGCAGCGCGGTCAGTCGTCCGCGTCGTTGTTCTCCCAGAGCGCATCCAGCTTTTTTCGCAGCACCAGCAGCGCCGCGGTTTCTGCCAGTGCTTTCTCTTTACGGCGCAGCTCCTTCTCAAGCTTTTTGATCTGCTGCTTATCCGCCTTTGACTGCTGCTTGAGCGTTTTATCCTGCTGCTCGGCACTTTGGAACCCGGCCAGCGAAGCTTCTTTCCAGGCCTTTACCTGCTCGACGAACAGACCTTTCTGGCGACAATACTCATTAAGCTGAGCCTCGCTCATCGTGGCTGTTTCTATCACCGTGGCCAGCTTTGCTTCAGCTGACCACTGGTCTGTGTTATTTGGTTTGGGCCCCGGCACGGCGCGTCCTCTTAATCTGGCTTGCTTGCGCCAATTATAAAGGGTTGCTTCGCTGATGCCTTCAACTTTTGCCAGATCCGATACCGTCATGTTGTACGGCGGCAGTAACCGGCTCAAAACTGCTTCCTTACGCTCCTGTGAAAATCGCGCCACTCATATTCTCAATCCGCCCATCTGGTAAAAGTAGATGGTGTCAACTATCCTGCCAGAGCGGGACCGTAATACGCGGAAAATTGCACTGACAGAAGCCGGCGAGGTTTTCTATCAGGGCTGCAAGGACACTCTGGCGACGCTGGAAAAGACGCAGCAGCAACTCAATGACCTGAAGCGTACTTCCACCGGCGATCTGCGTATTGCCAGCCCGGCCGGGATTTCCTGCTGTGGCATGCTCGGTGCTCCTTTGAAAGGACTGATCGAATCCAACCCGACGTTAAATGTACAGCTGATCGTCAAGGATGAGCCGGTCGACCTGGTCAGTGAAAGAATTGACCTGGCATTGGTGGTTAGAATCGGGTCCCTGCCTGACTCCAGACTCATCGCCAGAAAACTGGTGAACTGGCAGCAGTCCCTGGTGGCAACACCTGAATTTCTTGAGCGAAACGGACTGGATCCGGCAGTGGCCATCAATGACCCGGCAGCGCTGGCGCCATTGAACTATCTTTGTCATGAAATCCTGCTCAGCGAAAACTATCTGATCAGTCGTGGAGACACACAAGCGAAACTGTCATTGTCACCAAGACTAGTGGTCAATAACATGCAAACGCTGATTGGTCTGGTCAAGGAAAGTGTGGGCATGGCACGTCTGCCCCAACCTGAAATTCATCAGGAGTTGCGCACAGGCAGATTGATTGCCCTGTTGCCGGATTGGGATATGCCGCCGGCAACCGTGTACGCAGTCACCAGTCAACGTGAGTCGCAACCGCTGAAAGTACGCGCGGCGCTGGAAGCATTGAGCCAGGCTTTCCAGGACCATGTTGCACGAACGGCCAGCTAGTGCTGGCTATTGCTATTGCCTGCCTGAAAACTGCCAGTCAGTGAACCGTATTGTTTTCCGGATTCAGTAACAGATTCGCTTCAGAGGCATCAAACTGATACTCGGTTCCACAGAACTCACAGGCGACATTTACAGCCCCGTGCTCGGCAATAATCGAGTCTACTTCTTCCTTGCCAATAGAGACCAGTGCCTGTGCCGTGCGCTCGCGTGAACAGCTGCAGCGATAGACAAATTCCTTGGGCTCAAACAGTGACACCTGTTCCTGGTGAAACAGGCGATGCAACAGCTCTTCAGCCGGCAAGTCCAGCAGTTCCTGTTGGGTCAATGTTTTCGCCAGGACCATCAGGTGCTGCCAGGTGTCAGCCCGTTCTTCGGTTGTCTGCTTATTGGCTGGCAGTTGCTGCAGCATGATACCGCAGGCTTTTTGCCCATCCACGGCAAACAGGAACCAGCTCTGCAATTGCTCGGACTGTTCAAAATAGCCTTCCAGTGACTTGCCCAGGCTCTCCTCGGAAAGTTGTACAACACCTTGGTAAGGCTCACTGCGACGCGAGTCCACGGTAATGGTCAACACACCCTGCCCGGTCAGCTCACTGAACTTGTCACTGGCGGGTGGTTCCTCGAAGCGGGCAATTCCTCTGACCTCTCCTTCGCTGGTGCACTCCGCCATGATCAGGCTCAATTCACCATCACCACGAACCTGTAACACTAACCGGCCCTCGTACTTGATGCCCGATGCCAGCAGCACTGAAGCGGCGAGAAACTCACCCAGTTGCTCTTTTACAACGGCTGGGTACTCATGATTACCGACGGTTTGCTGATAACTGTCTGTCAGATTGACAATTTCGCCACGCACATCCACATCGGCGAACAGAAATCGCTGGCATTGATCGGTATTAGACATGAGACTCTCCACTATCGGTTTGAATGGCTATTTTACGCTGCCCCTCGTCGGATTGCATCACTGCCGCTGTCATTCCTTATATAGCTGTTTTTGCATCCTGTTCTGGATTGCGAGTCCAGCGACGACGCCAGGCTGCGCAAAAGATTCGCCACTACCTTTTGTACAAAGGCATTGCCATCAGCCGCCACATCACTACTGCTGCTCAGGATCGACTCAGGGTGAAACTGCACTGCTGTCCATGGCAGCGCCCGGTGCCGTATGCTCATGGGAATACCTTCCGCCAGAGTACGCGAGGTCACTTCAAGTACTTCAGGTACCTGGCTGGCAATCAGAGAATGATATCGCCCTGCCAGAAACACGCTCTCCACGTCCGTAAACAAACTGTCGCCCTGATGACAGACTTGCGAGCTGGCGCCATGCACAGGGCGTGGCAGCACTGTTAACGAACCTCCACAATAGCTCACCATGGCCTGCATGCCCAGACAAACACCGAACACCGGCAGCCCATACAGCTCACACAATGCCAGCGTCTCATGACAGGAAAAATCTTCCGGTGTACCCGGGCCTGGGGACATCACCACCAGATCAAATTCATGCTGCTGTAATGCTCGTCTTGCCGAGTCGGGACGACGCGTTTCCACCGTCATTCCCAGGGCACGAAAAGCGGCTGACAGGGAATGAATAAAGGAGTCTTCGTGATCAACCACGAGAACCCGCCCAGCAAACTGATTGTTAGTTGTCGTGAGTTTATTGCGCTGCTGACTTTCCAGACCTGCTCCCGAGGCATTGACGCCATGGCTGTCAGGCGTCAATGCTGACAGCAAGGCCAAGGCTTTCAGCCGGGTCTCTGCTTCTTCTTCCTCAGGCGAAGAATGCGCCAGCAGCGTGGCACCGGCTCTGACATGAGCCAGCCCGTCCTTAACCTGAACTGTGCGAATCGTCAGTCCGGTATCAACATCGCCATTGGCCGAGAGAAAGCCAAAACAGCCGCCATACCATCCTCTGGCACTGTGCTCATGTTGTTCAATAAATGACATCGCCGCACGTTTCGGTGCGCCCGTTACCGTGACAGCCCAGCAGTGTGATAACAACGCATCCAGGCCATCCAGGTCGTCTCGCAGCTGACCTTCGACATGATCCACGGTATGAATCAGCCGTGAATAGGTTTCAATCTGACGCCTGCCCAGCAATTTCACACTGCCCGCTTCGCAGACCCGGTTCTTGTCATTGCGATCCACATCGGTACACATGGTCAGCTCGACTTCATCCTTGTGCGAGTTCAACAGTCGCTTGATCTGTTCAGCATCCTCGATGGGTGTGTTACCGCGCTCGATTGTCCCTGAAATCGGACAACTTTCAACCCGCTTGCCTGACACACGCACAAACATTTCCGGGGAAGCTGAAATCAGAAACTCGCCAGCACCGAAGTTAATCAGTGCCGCATAAGGGGAAGGGTTCTCTGTGAGAAGTTTCTGGAAGACAGTGGAAGGTTTGACACGCAATGATTGCGTAAATGTTCGAGATGGCACAACCTCAAACAGATTGCCTTTGGCAATCTCTGACAAAGCAGATTTTACGACATCCTGATAAGCCATTGCGGTGTGATCATTGATAATCCCATCTTCACCAGACAAAGCACCCTCTTGCACCGCTGGTTTCTGCCTGGCTGTTTGCCGACGCAATCCGCCTGTAGTCTCTTGCCGCCCTGTTTTATCCGTAACAATAAAATCATACTGATAAATTTTGCCCTGCCCGGTGACAGGGTCGACCTGCAAAATTTCATCAGGCAAATAAAAGGTGAGATCCTGTTGTTTGTCACTTCGTTGCAGGTGGCGTTGAATGGCATCAAACTGAAAGGCCATGTCATAGGCGAAAGCGCCATAAAGCCCCAGGCAGCTTTCTTCAGGATGCTGAAACAACGCTAGCAAATGTCTTAACAGTGGCACTGCGCCGGCCGTTTTGCTTCGCTCCTCTTCAATCACATCCTGTTTGAGCTGTGGTTTGATGGCACAACGAAGGGAATCACTCCGAACCTCTAGCTGATCTACATGCGCCGCCAATACCATCTGGATAGCGGGCAGCAACACGACACCGCGTTTGTTCAGTGCTGCTACGGTCAGCGTTTCCGCATTGGCAGTCACCATCAGCGGCGGGTTGATAAAGGCGAGATCGCGTTTTCGGTATCGCCCGGGGAATTCCATGGCGCAGGTAAAACGCATGCCACGCTCATGATCGAGCTGTTTTGTTAGTTGTGAAATTTTTTGCTGCCCATCGCAGACCTGTATCCGGCGCTCGACCTGCAAACACGGGTGGGATCGATAGCGAAAACAGTCTGATTGATGGTTTGAAACATTCATGATCAAAATCTCCAGTCTCGGCTGCACCGAATCTCGGAAAGCGTTCTGATCAATGACTGTCTGGGAGGTGTTGCGAAGGTTTTTCAGACATGAAGCAGGCCGCCTACCGGATGCGGGCAGCCTGAAAAATGTGTGTTCAGGTTTTTAAAAGATCTGTCGCTGAGTCAGCAAGCAGACATCAACCTGATGTTGTTTACATGTTTTCTGACGGCCCTAGTTGAAGTACCACCAGAAAAACACGGTATTTAGTCTGTTCATGGGGCGCGATTTTGCGCCTGCAATGTCAAGCTGTCAAGTGTCATGGATCACCTGCTGCATTGCTCTGAGCTCAAAGATCGATTTAAATAGACAGCTCATAACAAGAACAAACTGTCAAAAGGTAATGCCATGCCATCGTTCAAGTCCATGCTAATCCTGCTTGTCACAGTCATGCCTGTCCTGGCCCCAGGCACTGACGCGCAAGCTCAGTCCGCCGCTGGCACAACGATTACTCCCTTCGAGATTGCAATTCCAGAACAAGCTATCACGGACTTGCACCGGCGCCTGGAGATGGCACGCCTGCCCGCACAGATTCCTGATACCGGCTGGGAATACGGGACGAATTCGCAATACCTTAAAGAGCTTGTTGAATATTGGCGTAACGAGTTCGATTGGCGGCAACAGGAAGAAGAGCTCAATGCTTTTGATCAATACATGACCATCATTGATGGTGTGGCGATTCATTTTATCCATCAGCGCTCCTCTAATCCGGATGCCACTCCATTGATGATCACCCATGGTTGGCCCGGCTCCATCGCCGAGTTTCGTCATATCATCGGCCCTTTAACGGAGCCGCAAAATTATGGTGGTAACGCTGAAGACGCCTTTCACGTCATCGCACCCAGCCTGCCCGGATTTGGTTTCTCCGGTGCCCCACAGGAACGTGGCTACAACCCCGAGCGCATGGCGCAAACACTGGCCGCATTGATGCAGCGACTGGGCTATGAACGCTACGGGTTGCAAGGCGGAGACTGGGGAGCCATTATCAATCGCATACATGCCGACCAGTTTGCTGAGCACGTGATCGGTCTGCACTCCAATTTTGTTCTGGCCAGCCCACCGGAAGATCCGGCCGTCCGTGACGCGGCTACTGAAGCCGAAATGACAGCCCGCACCGCCCGTCAGGCCTACATGGCCAACGAAGTCGGTTATCAGCAGATCCAGGGGACGAAACCACAAACCCTGGGCGTCGGGCTGAACGACTCTCCCGCCGGACTGGCTGCCTGGATCGTTGAGAAATTTCACGGTTGGAGTGATATTGACCAGCAAAGCGTGCATGGCCTGGACGCCAAATTCAGCAAGGACGACATGCTCACCGACATCAGCCTGTACTGGTTTACTGCCAGCATCACCTCCTCGGCGCGCATTTACTACGAAAGCCGGCACGTCGCCATGCAGGAGCCGCTCGGTTATGTTGATGTTCCCACCGCCGGTGCCATTTTTCCGAAGGAGATCTATCTCACTCCCCGGCGCTGGGCAGAGGAGCAATACAATATCGTTCGCTGGACACCGATGCCCCGAGGCGGCCACTTCGCGGCCATGGAAGAACCCGAATTGTTACTGGAAGATATTCGGGCTTTCTATCGCAGCCTGCGCTAGCAGGCTCAGGATAGGTGACCTACCAGGGGATGCGTTTGCCATCGTAGGCAATGAACTGACCACTGTCGCTTGGCACTGCCTCAGCGATCACATTGAGCAACCCTGCCGCGCTTGTTGCCGTATCAATCAAACCGTTCGGCCCGCCCATTTCGGTACGTACCCAACCCGGATGCAGGCTCAGGGCAATAATATTCTGTTCACGCAAGTCCATCGCCAATGATTTGATTGCCTGATTGAGTGCAGCCTTGGCGGTTCGGTACATATACGAACCACCACTGCTGTTATCAGCAATTGAGCCCATTTTGGAACTGAGGAAAGCAATGTGCTTGCCCTCTCCGGCCAGCACGAACGGCAGCAATGCCTGTGTCAGCATCATGGGCGCCAGCAAATCAATTTCCATGACTTCGCGCCAGGGCTCTCTGCTCAAATTGCCCAGGACCGCATCGCGAGGCCCGTAAATTCCGGCATTATTGATCAGGACATCGATCGTACTGCCATGCAGGCTCTCTACCAGCGCAGCAATATCATCTGGTTTACCAATATCACACTGCACGACCTGTAGCTCACCCGCATTAGTCAGCGTATTCAGTTCACCCGCCTCGCCAGGATTGCGGCAGGTCGCGACGACCTGGTGACCTTGCGCCAGTATCTGGCGCGTTAACTCCAGACCAATGCCGCGATTCGCGCCTGTGATCAGATATCTGGACATGTAATAACTCCCCTCGCCTTAAAACCGTTGGTATTCCGTTTGTTCGTTTAACGGAATCGTCTCAAATCAGCGTGATATTGCAAGTCTGATATATGAACTTGCTCGCCTGATGCGGATGCTCAGATCGGCTGAAATTGCAAAAATGCGTAATAATTACTTTACGTTTTAAATGGTAATGATTATCATTACCATAAAATAAAGCCATCATCATTAACCAGGAGTCCTGATTATGTCCGGATATTTTATCTACGCCAGCCTGCACCAGGGTCGCCCTGCACTGGAAATTGTTGATGCGGACTCTCGTCAGGTTTGTTTGCAATGGGAGTATGGCCATTCCGCTTCCCAGCAGACCCTCCCTGAGCGTGACAACCCAGCAGTAGATGAACTCAGCGAGTCCGAAATACAGCGCCTGTTTCGACGACTACTGTTGCTGAGCTGCCGCCAGTCATTGCACGGTCAGGATGAGCCTGAACAGAACAGCTAGGGTCTGATAACAGGCCCTAACGCATCTGCCACCCCAGCAGTCGGGGCAGTCGACCGTCAATGAAGGTCAGCCCCACAAAAATGATCGCCATACCCAGCAAGTGAGATGGCAAAATCACCTCGTCCAGAAAGACGGTACCCAAGATGATCGCCGAGACCGGTGCGATAAGTGTTGTGGTAGAAAAATTGGTGGCCCCCACCCGCGGTAGAAGCCGGTACATGACCTGAAACGTAAAAGCGGTAGATACCAGACCTATCGCCAGCGCAGCCAGCCAGGTAGAACCCAGCTGAATCTGAGGCAGCCCCTCAAATATAAACGCAACAGGGATGGCAGCAACCGCCGACCCGGTCAGGGCAATGGATGTCAGGGCAGTGGCTTCAACCTCGCGAAACTGTCTGGCCACATTCAACGCCAGGGCATAGCACAGCGTGGCCAACAGGCAGGCCGCGATGGCCCAGACCTGACTGTCACCGCCGCCAGTTAAGGCGGGTAATGCCAGCACGGTAACACCAGAAAAACCGGCCACCACACCGACTGATTTGCTCCAGCTTATGCGCTCTCCGCCGCGCCAGAAATGGCTGACAATCACCGTCATAATGGGGGTCAGCGCATTGACAATGGCAGCCACGCCACTGGCCAGGCTTTTCTGCGCCATGGGAAACAGTGCAAAGGGAATGGCGTAGTTCAGTACGCCCAGCAATCCCAGTGCTAGCCAGAGCTTCCAGTGAGTGGGCACTTTTTTACCCCGGGCGAACAGAAACACCCAGCAGCCCAGGGCACCAATGCCAACCCGTATGGCTGTCACCCACAAGGGACCCAATTCTCTGATCAGCAACGCATTGAAGATAAATGAGCCGCCCCAGACAGTGCCTAACAGAATAATCCAAAACCATTCACGTAACGTCATTACTACTTACTCAACTTAAATTTATTCAGCGCAACGCTTAATCGCAGGAACTCCCGCCAACACCTACAACGCAGGGCATCATAGACCCGATTTGTGTGCTAAGCGTGGCCTGACTGCCTGCAATCGGGTCTATGATGCCCTGCTCATGAGCCTTGTCAGCTGGGTTTTAGACACTCCCAACAAAAAAGAGCGCCAATCGGCGCTCTTTTTATGAACGGCTGAGCGTTGCTTAGCTTGCTTTCAGTACCACGCGCCCCGTCACATTACCAGATTTCAGGTCTGCCAGCGCCTGGCTGACCTGCTCCAGTGGACGTTCCTCAATCCGGATCGGCGCAATCTTGCCTGCACGCACCAGCTCCATTAATTCACCCATTTCAGCCAGACTGCCCACATAGGTTCCCTGGATAATCCGGGCACTCATGGGGATAAATGGCAACGGCATGTTCAGTGCGCCACCATAGAGCCCGACGATAATGAGTTTACCGCCTTTTCGTAAGCAACCCAGACCAAAGCCAGTCGATGCCTCTGAACCTACAAAGTCGATAACGGCAAAGGCACCGCCTTCACTTTGTTGTTTGATGGCTTTGACTGAAGCACGATCACTGGCATTGTAGACTGCTTTGGCACCCAGTTCTTTGGCCAACGCCAATTTGCTTTCGTCCACATCTACCACAATCGGCGAAAACCCTTGTGCGAGCGCAATCTGTAAAGCCATGGAACCGACTCCACCAGCGCCTATCAGAATCACTTCATCTCCGCTGGTCAGTTCGCCAACTTTTTTCAGCGCACTGTAAGCCGTCAAACCGGAACAGGCATAAGTGGATGCCAGGGAGTCATCGACATCACCTTTATCAAACAGGTAGCGGCTGTGTGGCACCATCACATGATCGGCGAAACCACCCTGGGTAACAGTCCCCAGCCCGCGACCTGGCGTGCAAAGGTGTTCTTCCCCGCGACGGCAACTGGCACACTCGCCGCAACCGATCCAGGGGTAAACTACGCGTCGATCACCGACACTGACGTCTTTGGCATCCGGCCCGATGGCCACTACCTCACCAAATATCTCATGTCCCAACACCAGGCCAGGACGACCCACATCCAGCGTTTTGTCATTGCCCAGGTTGAACTCGCCATCATGCAGATGAATATCTGAATGACAGACGCCACAGGCCACCATACGCACCAGCACCTCGGTTCCCTGAGGCGCTGGGGTGGCAGACTCAACCCGTTCCAGTGGTGCACCAGGATCGGCAGTCTGATAGGAAATCATGCGTTCTCCTGCGCCCAGTCAGCGAAGGTCTTGCCTTCTTTGGCCAGTTTTTCCAGCAACGGCGCTGGTTGCCAGGAATCTGCATCCAGGGTATCGCGGAATTCGCAGATACGATCATAAACGCGCTGCAGACCAACCTGGTCGGCATAGAACATGGGTCCGCCCTTGGCAACCGGGAAACCGTAACCGTACAGGTACACGATATCGATATCTCCCGGGCGCTGGGCAATGCCTTCTTCCAGAATACGGGCGCCTTCATTGATCAGCGGGAAGAACAGACGATCCAGGATTTCTTCGTCGCTTATCTCTCGCTGCTCTACGCCAAGTTCCGCCGCTTTCTGCTTAATCAGTGCCTCTACTTCAGGGTCAGACTGACGAGCACGCGTTTCCGGATCATATTTGTAATACCCGGCACCTGACTTCTGTCCCAGGCGGTCCATTTCCACCAGCGCTGTCGCGACACAATGGTTTCTGGGGTCATGTTTTATGTCGGTTCGAGCCTGACGCGCTTTGTAGCCCACGTCCAGGCCAGCCAGATCACCCACTGCCAGTGGCCCCATGGCCATGCCGAACTTCTCTGCCACTGCATCCACCTGTGCTGGTGTTGCGCCGTCGAGTAGCAGTCTGTGTGCCTGACGCCCGTAACCTTGCAACATGCGGTTACCAATAAAGCCGTAGCAGACGCGAGACAGTGCGCAGACTTTGCCAATTTTCTTGCCCAACTTCATGACTGTGGCCAGGACATCGTCAGCCGTCTTGTCACCGCGAACCACTTCCAGCAGTTTCATCACGTTAGCTGGACTGAAGAAATGCATACCGACAACGTCTTGCGGACGTTTAGTGGCTTCTGCAATCAGGTTCACATCCTGATAGGAGGTATTCGTGGCCAAAATGGCACCGGGTTTACACACACTGTCCAGTTTGCCAAAGACTTCGAGTTTGATATCCGGGTTTTCAAAGACAGCCTCGATAACCAGGTCCACACTGGACAGGTCATCGTAGCTGGTCGTGCCGCTGATCAGCTCCAGGCGTTTGGCCATGTCAGCTTCTGACATGCGGCCTTTCTTGACGGTGATGGAGTAATTCTTGCGAATAATACCCAGACCACGCTCCAGCGCTTCGTCACTGATTTCCAGCAGTTTTACCGGAATACCAACATTGGCAAAGCACATGGCAATACCGCCCCCCATGGTGCCGCCACCAATGATGGCCACTTCGTTGATATCACGTAGTGGCGTATCTTTGGGCAGCCCCTTGATCTTGGCTGCTTCGCGCTCAGCAAAGAATGCGTGGCGCATGGCTTTGGACTCTGGCGAGCTGATCAGCTTGGTGAATTCCTCACGCTCAACGGCCAGGCCTTCATCAATAGGCTTGTTCACCGCTGCTTCAACGCAAGTCACAATCGCATCAGGGGCAATCTGGCCGCGGGCGCGACGTGCCAGCTTCTTGCGGTACTGTTCAAAAAAGCCCGGCTCCACACTGGCTGGGTCGATACTGATGTCGCGAATGCGCTTCAACAGCGCACCGGACTCAACCAGGTCTTTGGCATAGGTCAGTGCAGCTGATTTCAGATCATCTCCGGAGAGGACTTCATCGATCAGGCCCATGTCACTGGCCGCAGCAGCCGGGACCGGATTGCCAGCCGTGATCATATCCAGGGCAGCTTTGACGCCCGCAATTCGAGGCACTCGCTGCGTACCCCCGGCACCTGGCAGAATGCCCAGTTTCACTTCCGGCAAACCGACTTTGGCACTGGGTACGGCGCAACGGTAATGACAGGCCAGCGCGGTTTCCAGACCACCGCCCAGTGCGGTGCCATGAATGGCCGCAACAACCAGCTTGTTGGAACTTTCGATCGCTGCAATCACCTCTGGCAGCGAAGGAGACAGTGGCGGCTTACCAAATTCGGTAATGTCTGCACCGGCGATAAACGTGCGGCCTGCGCAAAGCAGCACAACCGCTTCAGAGTCATCGTTTTGTGCCGTGGTTACTGCATTGAGTATCCCTTCGCGAACAGCCTGAGACAGTGCATTGACCGGGGGACTGTCGACTGTGATAACACCGATTTTATCGACAACTTCATAACTGACTACATTAGACATGATTGCATCCTTTTCTGTTCTCGTCTTAATTGTTCTGATTGCTGGTACCAGCGACTGGCACCGGGATTAGTCCAGCCGTTCAATGACGGCGGCAACACCCTGACCGATACCAATGCATAAACTGATCACGGCATAACGTGCCCCTGTGCGCTCCAGTTGGCGCAACGTCGTCAACGCGATACGTGCACCCGAAGCACCCAGAGGGTGCCCCACGGCGATTGCACCACCATTGGGATTCACACGCGGATCCTGGAAGTCGACTTCCAGCATTTTCAAACAACCCAGTACCTGTGTGGCAAACGCCTCGTTAATCTCAATGACATCCATCTGATCGAGCGTCATACCGGCCCGGGCCAGTGCCTTGCGAATGGCAAATACCGGCCCCAGTCCCATAACACGCGGTTCAACACCAGCAACGGCGCCGGCAATGATACGGGCACGCGGTTTCACACTGTATTTTTCACCGACCGCGGCATCACCAATAATCAATGCCGCAGCGCCATCGTTAATGCCCGAAGCGTTGCCTGCGGTGACGACACCCCCTGCAAACAGCGGTCGCAGACCTGACAGTACATCCTCAGTGGATGTCGGCCGGGGATGCTCATCGGCATCCACCAGGCGCGGTGGCTTCTTGCGCCCCTGTGGCACTTCAATCGGGATAATCTCGTCGGTAAAAAATCCGGCTTCACGGGCCGCTTCATATTTGGCCTGCGAGCCAGCGGCAAAACGATCGCTGTCGTCCCGACCGATACCCAGGTCAGAAGCGATGTTATCAGCCGTTTGTGGCATTGAGTCGTCACCGAAATGACTGGAAATCTGCGGGTTCGTGAACCGGGCACCGAGCGTGCTGTCGGCTATTTGCTGGCCACGATCAAAAGCGGACTGGGCCTTGGATAGAATTAAAGGTGCACGACTCATGGATTCGACACCACCGGCCAGGAATAAATTCCCCTCGCCCGCTTTTACGGCTCGACTGGCATCCAGCACAGCCGCAAGACCTGAGCCGCACAACCGGTTCACAGTCAGGCCTGCGACCGACGTGGGCAATCCGGCCAGCAATGCAGCAAAACGGCCTACGTTGCGACAGTCTTCACCCGCCTGGTTGGTGTTGCCCATGACGACGTCTTCGTAATCGTCCGGACTGAAAACATTTCGCCCCACCACGGTTCGAATCACGTGTGCCAGCAAATCGTCTGGCCGCACCGGCGATAAAGCGCCACCATGACGCCCGAACGCACTGCGGCCGCCATCATATATATAGGCTTGATGTAACTCACTCATAAGTCCAGTCCTTATACTCTGGTTATCTGGTTCCCTGTTCCCCATTACATTGTGACCTGCCCGGGCAGATTTTCTGATACCGTATCTGCCAGGCGTGCCTCGATGTCATCTGATCGCCAACAGTGGGTGACATTGTCGACGCCGGACGAACGTTCGGGTTATTATGTCGAACTATCGCTCGATAATAAAATCCTTTTCGTTTTACAGGCTATTATCCCGGCATGCAACAGGGTGTTCAAAACCGGGAATATACTTACCAAGAGGTTCAGCATGATCCGAGACCAGGAAACCCTCAATCAACTGATCGATATCGTTGATCGTTTTGTCCGTGAACGCCTGATGCCCATAGAGCAGCAGGTGGCCGAGAACCATGAAGTCCCCGAAGAGGTCATTCAGGAAATGAAAGACCTGGGCTTGTTCGGCATGACAATACCAGAGGAGTATGGCGGCCTCGGCCTGACCATGGAAGAAGAAATTCACGTCGCCATGGCGCTGGGGCGCACCTCGCCGGCATTCCGCTCCATTCTTGGAACTAATAACGGTATCGGTTCTGCCGCCGTTGTCTTTGATGGCACGGAGGAGCAAAAACAACGTTTCCTGCCCAAATATGCCAGTGGCGAGTGGGTGGGCTGTTTCTGTCTGACCGAGCCCGATGTCGGTTCTGATGCCGGGTCATTGAAAGCGACAGCGGTCAAAGATGGCGACCATTACATTATCAATGGCACCAAACGCTATATTACAAACGGCCCGGTCGCGGATACGTTCAATGTCATGGCGCGCACCAACCCTGACATCAAAGGCGCTCGTGGTATTTCTGCCTTCATTGTCGAAAAGGGCACGCCCGGCATCACACTGGGTCCGGTCGACAAGAAGATGGGGCAGGCCGGCTCGCTGACCTGCGACGTCATATTTGAGGATTGCCGGGTGCCAGCCAGCAACCTGATCGGTAAAGAAGGCGACGGTTTCATCACCGCGATGAAGGTACTGGACCGGGGGAGACTGCACATTGCCGGATTCAGTGCCGGCGTTGCCGAACGCTTAATCGACGATGCCCTGCACTATGCCATCGAGCGCAAGCAGTTTGGCAAGCCCATTGCCGAACATCAGTTAATTCAGGCCATGCTGGCCGATTCCAAAACAGAAGCCTATGCGGCCAAATGTATGGTGCTGGATGCCGCACGCAAGCGGGACAATGGTGATAACGTCAGCACTGAATCAGCCGCCTGTAAACTATTTGCGACAGAAATGGTTGGCAGGGTGGCTGATCGTGCGGTACAAATACATGGTGGGGCCGGTTATATATCAGAATATGCCGTGGAGCGATTTTACCGCGATGTCCGGTTATTCCGCCTCTATGAAGGTACGTCGCAAATCCAGCAAATTATCATTGCTCGCAATATGATTCGCGAAGCGCAATAAACGGCATTGATACCTGATGAACCGGCACTGATTTGGTGCTGGTTCAGCATGGTAAAAAAGTCGAAAAAATGCTTGTATTTCCAAAAAAAATCACTAAACTGCGTGCCTCTGTCGCTTCATGCGCCTGATTCCACTGGCGCCGCATCAGAATTCATCCTTTTTCGTCAACCACGCGTGGTGTGGAGGCTTATAGTCCAGACGGCATCTGATTTTCCAATCTGACCGAACAGCTATGAGTTCACCGCCATCTTTTTTTAGGACCGGGAATTATGAGTACAATCTCCTCCTTTAAAAAAGAGTCACTCAATCCGATCGACACTAGTGCGAATGAGAGTGAATGGCCGACTTTTACAGCAGAGGCTGATGCCGAAGCCAAAGATCACTTCATTCAGCGAAACGGGCTGGAATTTGCCGGCACTCACCTGTTGATTGATTTTTGGGGTGCCGAGCATCTGACTGATCTGGAGCTAATGGAAACCAAGTTCCGCGAATGCGTGGAAGCCTGTGGTGCCACTCTGCTTCACATCCATCTGCATCACTTTACACCGAATGGCGGTATTTCCGGCGTCGCCGTCCTGGCGGAATCGCATATTAGTGTACACACCTGGCCAGAGCGCGGTTATGCAGCATTCGACATCTTCATGTGTGGTGATGCCGCTCCCGAGAAAGCCGTGCCGATTCTGAAAAAAGCATTCCGCCCAACCCGCGTCACAGTAGGTGAGCAACTGCGTGGCCTCACGCAGCCGGAAGAAACAGAAGAATAACTGCCTGCCATGAGTGAACAACGCTGGATTGAAACGCTGTACCAGGGCTATGGTCAGTCATTTACCGTCGACAAACTGCTGTTCGAGTATAAAACCGACCATCAGCACCTGATGATCTTCGAGAACCAGCAGTTTGGCCGGGTCATGGTGCTGGACGGCGTGGTTCAGACCACCGAACGCGACGAATTCGTCTATCATGAAATGCTGACCCACGTTCCGGTCATCGCCCACGGCAATGCCAAACGGGTATTGATTATTGGCGGCGGCGATGGCGGCATCTTGCGCGAAGTCTGCCGGCACTCATCAGTGGAACACATCACCCAGGTTGAAATCGACCAGTCAGTGATCGACATGGCCAAGGAGCACTTGCCCGGTCACAGCGATGGCGCTTACGACGATCCGCGAGCCAATATCGTTATTGGTGATGGTTTCGACTTTGTGCAGCAATGTCAGGAAACGTTTGATGTGATCATTTCCGACTCCACCGACCCGATGGGGCCAGGGGAAGTTCTGTTCACCAAAGATTTCTATGCCGGTTGCCAGCGCTGTCTCAATCCCGGCGGCGTGCTGGTTACACAAAACGGTGTGGCCTTTATGCAGACCGATGAAGCAGCCAACACAGCCAAACGGCTAACGCCATTGTTCAAAGACTGGCATTTCTACAGCGCTGCCGTACCCACCTATGTCGGTGGCATTATGGCATTTGCCTGGGCCAGCGACTCCGCTCAGCTGCGCCAGCAGTCGCTGGAGGTCATTCGCCAGCGCTGGCAGGCTACAGGCATTAAAGCCCGTTTCTATACCCCAGAGCTGCACCTCGCAGCATTTTCGCTGCCTCAGTACTTACTCGAAGCGATAGGAAAAGCCTGAAACCGAGCCTTAACAACGCTTGTTAACAGGCCCCCTGCTTGTTAAATCCCCCCTGATTCCCTGTTGCCCCTGCCCGCGCCTTGACAAGGCGCCCTGTCTTTACCGAATATGACCAGCGTAGCCAGGGCACTGGATATCCAGACGAGGCAGAAAAAAGGGACTATCTTAATCGTGCAAACTTTCAAGCGGCTGCTGGTCATTGTCGACCCTGACAATGAAGCAGACTATTCCGTCGAACGCGCCATACTGCTGGCATTCTATTACAAAGCTTCAGTGCGTCTGATTATGCATAAACCCAATGCGCAGACGCAGCAGGATATGCTGGTCAGAGAAAGAACCCGACAGTTGCTGGCAGAGCAACATCAGCGCGTTGACGAATACTACCAGTCGCAGTTAGACAAGTGCCTGAATCGCTTCTCCACCCAGGGCATCGAAGCCCAAGCAAGACTTGGGCATGATAAAAACGGCGACGCCTGGATGCAGGCGCAAATTCAGGACTACCAGCCTGACCTGGTGATCAAAAGCATTCAGGACCAGAGCCGTCTGTCGAGAATTCTGATTACCAGCACTGACTGGAAACTGGTCACCAGCTGCCCTTGCCCATTACTGCTGGTGAAAGCACAACCCTGGCATGACAGTGGCTGCATCATGGCAGCTGTCGATCCAATGCATAGCAAAGCCCAGCAGAGTCAGTTGGACCACTTGCTGCTAAACACGACGGTTAACCTCGCCAACCGGGTCCAGCTTAATGCCAAAGTCTTCCATAGTTACTTACCCGACATCAGCAATATGTTCCCGAAAGTCATCAATGCCGATGAATACATCCAGGAAATTCGACAGCAGCATTTGCAATCATTACGACCATTGCTCGCAGAGCACGGGCTGCAAGAAGATGCACTGTGTTTAAAAAGAGGCAACCTGATAAGAACACTGAGCCAGGTCATTCGCCAGGAAAAAGTGAATATTCTGGTGCTTGGTGCGCTGTCTCGAAACTTTGTGGAAAAAGCCATCATAGGCAGCACCGCTGAAAAGATCCTGCACGACACCAGTTGTGATGTCCTGGTCATGAAACACATTACTGGCAGCAAGGCATGACTCACGAGTTCCGTGTCTTAACCCTGAACATTCACAAAGGCTTTTCGATGTCGTCGCGACGCCTGGTTCTGGCCCAGATCAGGGAGCAGTTACGAGCAAGCCGGGCAAACCTGGTGTTTTTGCAGGAAGTCGTCGGTGACAATGAGAGGCATCGTCGCCGACATAAGCACTGGCCAGCAGATACGCAACTGGAGTTTCTGGCTGACACAGTCTGGACACACCATGCATATGGCAAAAATGCGATCTATCAACATGGCCATCATGGCAACGCCATCCTCAGTGAACAGCCCTTCGTTGCCTGGGATAATATTAATGTCTCTGTGCATCATTTCTCTCAGCGCGGTTTTTTGCACGGTGAGCTGGCCGGAGGCATTCATCTGGTCTGCCTGCACCTGGGGTTATTGGAGAATGAACGCAAACGCCAGACAGAACAGCTTGTTCACTATCTGCAACACAATATCGACGAACAGGCACCTCTGATTATTGCTGGTGACCTGAACGACTGGCGCAAACGCTGTCACCGCCGCCTCACTGAAGGACTGGGTCTGCAGGAAGCTCACGAGGTCATTCACGGTCAATGTGCGCGGACTTACCCCTTGATCTATCCTGTGCTGCCTATGGACAGGATTTATTTACGAGGCTTTAAAGTCAGGCATTGTGAACGTTTACATGGTGCCGGATGGCGCCAGTTCAGTGACCATTGTGGTTTGATGACAGACTTGACGCTAAAACATGCTATCTGAGAACCCGCTGCCGGTTTTCATGACAACAGCACGGATTGAGCGAGGATAACGATATGTGGCAAATACAGAATACCCTGTTCGGGTTGCTACCACTGCTGGTCCTGGTATGGGGTCTGCTGACAGCCAGCCATGCTTTGTTGCACAAACAGGACTCCAAAGCAGCATTTGGCTGGATCGCCTTGTGCATTATCCTGCCTGTCGCCGGACCAATCCTGTACCTGTTATTCGGTATTAACCGGGTGCGCTCCAAGGCGCAGCGCGACTACATCACCAAGATGAACCGTGATGCCCTGGACACGCTCTCTATGCCACCGGGCAAAAACTTTGTCCCACATGCCATGATTGGCCAACGCCTGACCCGCAAAGGGCTGACTTCCTGCCATGAGATCCAGATCTACGAGAATGGCGAAGCGCTGTATCCAGCCATGCTGGAAGCTATCGAGCAGGCAGAAAAGCGTATTTTGCTCGCTTCTTATATTTTTGACAGCAAGAAAACCGGCAAAAGCATTGCTGCCGCGCTCGACAGGGCTCAACGACGCGGCGTTGAAGTCAAAGTGATCCTGGACGGTCTGGGCGAATATATGTACGTGCCCAGAATCGGACATACGTTAAAGCGCCTGGGTATTGATTTCGTGCGTTTTAATCCAATATCAATTTTGCCGCCCTCCCTGAACATTAATATGCGAAATCACCGCAAAATGATGATAGTGGATAGTAAAGTTGGGTTTACCGGCGGACAGAATATTGGCGACCATCACCTGGCCGATGCACCTGAAAATTTACACTCAGTGAGGGATGTACACTTCTCCCTGACAGGCCAGATAGTTGATGAACTGGAGTGGGCATTCTGGAAAGACTGGCACTATTGCACCGGGGATAATCAAACGCTTGCCTTTGAAGGCAATCACCAACTGGACCTGGAGAGTGAGACCTGGACGCGCTTGATTGTCGACGGCCCCAACAAGGACCTGGACAAGCTCAACCATTTGATTCTTGGTCAGATATCTGCGGCCAGCAAACGCGTCTTTATTATGACACCGTATTTTCTGCCGACACTGGATCTGATGGGCGCCCTGATTGCCGCAGAGCTTCGCGGTGTTGAGATCACCGTGTTACTGCCTCGCAACAACAATATCAAGCTCGCCGACTGGGCTTCACGCAGTATTATTCGCGAACTGCTGGAGGCGGATGTCGACATCCGCTATATCGAAGGTAAATTCGTCCATTCCAAACTGTTATTGATTGATGACCAGTACAGCTTGATTGGTACCGCCAATATTGACCCTCGCAGCCTGCGACTTAATTACGAACTTGCTGTCGAAGTGTTTTCCGCGGATTTCAATGCACGCATGGAGCGCTATTTTCTGTCTTTTTGCAAAGATGCCAAACCTTGTACGCTGTCGCAGCTGAACAGCCGCTCTTTGCCGATCAGATTGCGTGATTCTCTGGCCTGGCTGTTCAGTCCTTACCTGTAACACCGCCCTGACCACTGCCACTACCTGATGGCAAACACCTGCTACAGCGGTAGCATGAGCCTTTCTCTCTGGTCGCTTCTCATTTATACCTGTCTCGGTTACACTGAAATCACAGGTGTCTAATACCATTCGGAGGCTTTACCATGGCTTACAAAACCATTTTGGTCGCAGTAGATTTATCCAATGAGTCTGACAAGGTCATAGAGAAAGCACTTGCCCTGGCAGGGAGCGACACAGCACGCATTTGGCTGTCACACGTTGTCGAGCCTGTCGCTGCTGCGTACCCGATTGATGCCTACGCAATTAACATGACCAAGCTTCAGGAAGAAGCTATGGCAATCGCTGCCGAGCGGCTTGGCAATATTGCCAGCAAGTTCAATATTCCGGAAGACCACCAACTGGTGCTGGCAGGAGCTGCGGCGGCAGAAGTCAGAAATAAGGCTGAGGAGCTGGAATCTGACCTGATCGTGATCGGCAGTCACGGCCGCTCTGGCTGGAAACTACTGCTCGGATCAACAGCCAACAAGGTGTTGCACGGCGCAACTTGCGATATCATGACAGTACGAGTTGGTGACGAATAACCCTTCACCAGATACGAATACCGGAAACTATTAAATGACTCATCAGGCATATCGCGATCACACAGACATTCTTGCTGCGTCTCCTGGTACAGAAGATAAAAGCGGCGAAGCAGTTCGCCCCTGTCCGCAAAACCCGGCCATCAGCTGCAGTGGTTGCCGCCTGAGTGATCTGTGCCTGCCCATTTCCCTGAACAAGGGTGAGATTCGCCAGCTTGATGACATCATTGAACGTAGCCGCCCGATGCGCAAAGGGGAGCACCTCTATCGCCAGAAAGATAACTTCCGCTCCATCTTTGCGATCCGAACCGGCAGTTTCAAGTCCTACGTCCTTGGCCCTGATGGCCAAAGCCGTGTTACCGGGTTTTACATGCCAGGGGAAATCATGGGGATGGATGGTATCGCTGATCGCCACCATAGTGTCTCCACGGTTGCTCTGGAGCATGCATCAGTGTGTGAGATTCCATTTTCACAGCTGGAAAAGCTGGGGCAGCAACTGACTAACCTGCAAAGCCGTTTCATTGCCATCATGGGTAATGAGATTGTCAAAGATCAACATATCCACACCCTGCTGAGCAGCTATTCAGCAGAGCAGCGGCTATCATCGTTTCTGCTCAGCCTTTCAGCCCGCTACGCAAGATGTCAGCTGTCACCTGACCGCTTCATTCTGCATATGACCCGCAGTGACATTGGCGAATATCTGGGACTGACACTGGAAACCGTCAGCCGGATTTTCTCAGCCATGCAGAAAAAAGGCCTGATCAATGTCCGCAACCGGGAAATCGACATCCTGGACATGGCACGATTGAAGGCGATTGTGGGTGAGTCCTAGTTCAACAAATTGGCTGGGGAGTACTGATCTGTCAGCACTCGCGCCTCTGTGTCCCAGTCAGGTTCATCACTGAGCCGGGGCGGAAACTCAAGTATGTTGATACCGTAAGGTTCGAGCCGGTCATACAAATCCCTGGCCGGGGCCCGCAAATCGCCGACATGCGGCAATGTATCACCCGGCGTGGCCAGAATGATGCGGTTACCACTATCGGGTAGTTTGAAGTTATAAAATGGCCCAAATACATCGCGATAGGTGACTGACTCGTGATCGTACAAACGGCTGGATGAAAACGTATTCGCCACCAGTATGCCATCGTCGGTAAGCAATGTTTTCACTTCCTGCAAAAATTCCCGACTCAGCAGATGCTCAGGGATGTACTCTCCTGAAAACGCATCCAGCATGATGAAATCGTATTTCACACCCCGAAGCCCGGCACGCTTAATAAATACCCGCGCATCAACAACATGCACCTCATGTTTGTCGTCTTCCTGATAGTTGAACCAGTCTTTGGCAACAGTCACTACCGCTGGGTCAATTTCAACCACATCCATCTCGGCGTCCGGGTATAACTCTCTCAGCGTCATCGGGATAGTGCCGCCCCCCAGACCGGCAATGAGGATACGCTCAGGCTGCGGATTGAACAGCAAACCGGCAAAACTCATCTTGGTATAGGTAAATATCAACCGCTCGGGATCACTCAAGTCCATGCAGGTCTGATTCATATCTCCCCGAACAACATTGAAAAGCATGCAGCGCTGACCGTTGAATTCGGTCACTACGACATCCCGGTACTGGGACCTTTCTTCATGCACGACATTTCGTTGTGCACTTGCCTGCTGAGTACCAGTGGTCACAAGCAGCAAACTAATTAGCCATGTGGCGAACCTCATGAATGACCTCCACGTGCGTCAACCGCTGCTGAAGCAGGCGCTGGCGCTGTTGTATCTTTGTCTTTTCCGGAGCCAAGCTGTTCTCGAAAGGCAATGGCTACCACCGTCCCCGACAATAACTGCGCCAGAATACATACCCAGATTATCTGGTTAATCTCAAACCAGACGACAAAATAAAATGACGTTCCCAAGGTACCGAGGGCACTGCCCAATGTCGACACAAAGTAGAGTTCACCGGCTATACCACCACTGTGTGACTGCCTGGCAACCAGCATCCTGACGGAGTAAGGCGATACCATGCCCATTAGACAAATAGGCAGAAAGTACAGCAGAATGGCGGAAAGCAAAGAACCGTAGCGCGGATCCTCTATCACCAGAAAGACTTCCGTCATCAACGGATCAGCAAAGAAAATGATAGGCAGACATAAGACAGCTGAGCCAAAAAAGAACAACACGAAAGTCCTGGGACCTGGGTTATTCAGCGACAGTCTGCCGCCCCAGAGGTAACCAAAAGACAGGGAAAGCATAAACACCGTAATGATGCTGCCCCAGACATAAACGCTGCTACCAAAATACGGCGCCATAACGCGCCCGCCCAGCAGCTCAATCGACATGATGACAAAACCGTTGACGAATGCAGCCAGCAGGATGATCCAGCGTTTTGCTGCTGTTGGCGATAAGGATTGGTATTCGTTCTGCAAGGTAGCCTCCCGGCCATCTGTCGTGAAAGTGCGACAAGAGTATCACAGCGCTCCGAATATTTGCCAAATCCTGTCAACAGGGGTATTCTCATCGCCCTTCCTGTCCCGCCAGTTTTGAGTCAACGCAGCCATAACAAAAAGCGAAATACTGAGACGCCTCAACTCACTGGCACTTCTTTGATCTTGATTGCTACCGGAAATTGCATGGCAACTTCTCTTGCTCAGCCTCCTAAACGCCTTAGCCTGCTCAAGCTCGCCGGCCCGACTATCGTCGGGAACCTGCTACTGTCCCTGGTTCACCTGGCAGCCATCAAAATTGTCTCGGCACTTGGCGCAGAGGCTGTTACGGCGGTTATCGCCGCTGACCGAATCTACATGGCGGTGCAACTGGTGATCATCGCCATCACCGCGGGTACCACAACAATGGTGGCCTATGCCTGGGGAGCGCAGACGCCAGAGGAAGCTGACAGGGCGGTAAAACTCTCAGCTACGTTATGTGCCGCTGTGTCTTTGCTGCTCTGTGTTGCCATACAGTGGCTGGCCACGCCATTAGTTGCCATTTTCGGACTCAGTGGAGACACCTTGCAGGAAGCCGCTACCTATCTGAAGGTACTCATCTACTTCAATGTCTTCTTTTCCTTCCTGGCCGTCATCAGTGCTGGCTTAAGGGCCGCTGGAGATGCCATGACACCTGTGCTGATCGCAGCAGTTGGTAATGTCATCAATGTCGCATTGGCCTATGCCCTGGTCTACGGCTATATGGGTATGCCGTCACTTGGCATACTGGGTGCGGCCATCGCTACCGGCATTTCCTACATGCTGGTGGCAATCATTTTCATGCTGCTGTGGAAACGTCAGCATTTACTGCTAAAACCCCTGCCTCAGGCTTTCTGGAGTGTTGAGCGAGTCCGGCGCCTGGTCAGAATTGCAGTCCCTGCCGGCATCGAGCAAGGCATTCAGAATTTCTCGATCATTTCTTTTATGTGGGTTGTCTCCCTGTTCGGCACAGAAGCCTTTACCGCCTATGGCATCGGCGTGAACATACTCTCGGCCTCTATCGTGATTGGTGTCGGTTTCGCCATCGCGACAGCAACCATGGCCGGTCAGAACCTTGGTGCCGGTCAGCCCGAGGAAGCTGAAAAAGCTGCCTGGCGCAACTTGCGCATTGCTTTCGTCATTATGGCGGCTATCGGACTGACCATCGGGCTGAATGCCAGAACGATTGGCAGCTTCTTCATTAGCGACAGCCAGGTACTGGATTACCTGACGGCATTGACCATTATGGTCGCAATCGTTCAGCCATTAATGGCCATTGAGTTTACGCTGGGAGGGGCTTTGAGAGGTGCAGGTGATACCAAAGCGCCAGCGAAGATCTCCTTTTCAGGGTTCCTGTTTGGCCGGGTTCTGCTAACGGGTATCTTTTTTGCGTTGGGGCTGAACGTGTATTGGGTCTACGCAGCCCTGATCGCCGATTACGTAATAAAGTGCAGCCTGTATATCCGCACATTCCGGCGAGGAAAATGGAAAACAGCCATGTCTGCCCCGCCGAAACCGACCACCAATATTACAGCGACGACTGAGTGATCACTCGCTCACACATTTTGCGCAAACTGTAAGTCTTGTCGATCAATGCAGCAAAGCGGGTATCTTTGGTCAGTCCCTGAACGTAGCGATAATAAATCTGCTGCCCAATGACCGCGAGGCGAAACAGACCGAAGCAGAAATAGAAGTCGATATTGTTGACGTCGATGCCAGTCTGCTGACTGAAACGCGCTACAATTTCTTCGCGGGTCGGAGCGCCCTTTGCGTCGCTGGGCATGTTTCTGAACTGACGGAAATAGTCCGGGTCTCCTGCTTCTGCCCAGTACCCCAGTGTGCATCCCAGATCCATCAGCGGGTCACCCACCGTTGTCATTTCCCAGTCGAGCACACCAATCAGTTTCATTGGGTCATCAGGAGACCAAATGACATTATCCATTTTGTAATCATTGTGGATGATTCCCACCACACCGCTCTCGCCAGGCATTTTATTCAGCAACCACTCCATGACGGGATCAAAATCGGCAGCATCATCAGTCATGGCTGCCCGATAACGCTTGCTCCAGCCTTCAACCTGCCGGGTCACATACCCCGCAGGACGACCAAAATCTGTGAGCCCGGCTTTTACAAGATCCACTGAATGCAGCTCTCCGAGCACATCAAACAAGGTAAAGAACTGTTGCCTGACTTCTTCCGGTGAGAGGTTCATTCCATCCGGATACTGTTTGCGAATCACCAACCCCTCAATATAGGACATCAGGTAAAAGTCACACCCCATCACGTCATGATCCTGGCAAAAATGCACAGGTTGCGGCGCATAGGGGAATATCCCGTCCAGGGCGCTGAGTACTTTGTACTCGCGACCCATGTCATGAGCTGACTTTACTTTACTGCCAAACGGGGGGCGCCGCATAACCCACTTTTCATCACCACTGCTCAGCAAGTAGGTCAGATTGGAATAGCCACCGGGAAACTGTTTAATCTCAAGGTCGTCCGCCGCACTACCCAGCACAGGCTGAAGGTAGCTGCGTAATCGATCCATATCAGGCAACTCACCTTCCCTTACCTGTTGAGGTTTATCGATTAAGGCTTCTTGCTTGCTCATAAGGGAAGTCTCCTTAACGGAACGTGATCAACGAACGCAGCTGCGGGGTATCCAGATGCGCCAGGTTATTGAATGCGCCCATGGAAACACGACTACCAGAGTAAACCAGACGTGTCACCGAGCTGTTATGAATCATCCAGTTACAGGCAATGACCTGCTCATCAGGCAAGGATAGAGCGCGTTGCAATGCCACGGCAATAACACCACCCGAGGTTGAGAGAACCACACGGCTGCCGCTGGTATGCGTTTGCATGATCTCTTCGAGTGCAGACATGACGCGATAGCGATATGTCCTCCATGATTCAAACGTGGTGTCGGAGTCGTTTGCTTCCAACTTGCCTTTAATCCAGCGCTCACAGGTCTTTTCAAGCGTGCGCTGAAAGGCTTTCCTGTCATTCCTGACAGAGGCTCGTTCCTGCGCCATACCATCATTGGCAGCATGGTCTCGCCAATAGATATTCAGCAACGCATCAGCGTTATATTCGTTAAGACCCGGATGGATGTGGGTAATCTGGTCGGCTATATTGGGGAGTAAAATTTCAGCAGTTTCCTGTTGGCGCTGGAGTGTGCCGCTGTAGATAGCATCAAAGCGATCACCCAGTTTTTCCCAGTGTTTGGCAAGGCAGGTAACTTGCTGACACCCTTGTTCGCTTAATTTATCGTAATTGTCTTGCCCGAACGAGGCTTGACCGTGCCGAACCAGAATCAGTTCACTCACAAACTTACTTCCTCCCGCAATCCTTTGCTGATGTTATTGTTGCTTTCACGAAGCCCTTACTGCCAGGCCCCTTGTCCACTAGGTCTTTGTCACCAGGCCTCTGTCACTAGGCCCGTGTCATTATGCATACAGAATATGACAAAGCAAAAGGATAAAAAGAAACGGGGCCCAGGCCCCGTTATCCCCCCCTTAGCACTGTCATTACCTGCGCTGTGCAGGTATCAGGCTAATCTTGCATATCGTCGTGTATGGTAATCGGTGGTACCAAACTGGTGCTCGATAGCAGTGACACGCTTAAAATAATGTCCGACATCAAGCTCATCAGTCACAGCAATACCGCCGTGGATTTGCACGGCTTCCTGCCCCACTTTACGAATGGCACGGCCAACCTGGCTCTTCGCTGCCGAAACCGCTTTGGCTTTTTGTTCTGCAGACTCATTACTGTCCAGCTTCATCGCTGCCATGATCACAATAGAGCGTGCTAACTGACAGTCAATAAACATTTCTGCCATGCGGTGCTGCAATGCCTGGAATGTGCCAATTGGCACACCAAACTGCTTGCGCGTTTTGGCATATTCCACAGTTTTGCTCAGCAGACTGTCCATTGCCCCAACAGCTTCCGAGCAAATGGCAACGGTTGCCTGGTCTATTGTCTGTTCCAGCGCAGGTAGCGCCTTTCCTTCCTCACCCAGCAGGTTGGCGGAAGTCACTTTTACGTCCTTCAGGTGAACTTCGGCGGCCTGTTGTCCGTCTACCGTCGCATAACTTCGTAACGTCACTCCGGCAGCCTGGCTATCCACCAGGAATGCAGATATGCCGTCCCGGTCACCGGATTCACCCGATGTTCTGGCAGTCACAATTATTTGTGCAGCGTTAGGTGCATTGAGCACAACCACCTTGTCGCCATTGAGCACAAACTCTTCACCCTGCCTGACTGCTGTCGTTTTTACCGAGGCCAGGTTATAACGGCTGTCTGGTTCAGCGTAAGCTGTTGCCAACTGTGCTTTACCCTCCATGATCGTCGCAAGCAGTTCGCTCTTTTGTGCATCTGATCCCAGTGCTGAAATCAAGCCGCCAGCGAGCACCGCTGTGGCAAGGAAGGGTTCAACTACCAGTCCGCGCCCGAACTCTTCCATTACGACCATCAGGTCAACAGCAGAACCACTGAAACCGCCATCTTCTTCTCTGAATGGCACAGTCAACCAACCCAGTTCTGCAAACAGCTCCCAGTTAGCTTTGTCATAGCCACCTTCTTTCTCTAAAACCTTGCAACGGGTTTCAAAGTCGTACTGGCTGGCCACAAATTTCTGGACACTGTCCTGCAGCATCTGCTGCTCTTCACTGTAAGAAAAATCCACTTTCTTGTCCTCGCAATCTGTTCAATTCAACCGACCAGCCCTTAAAGGCCCAGCACCGCTTTACTGATAATATTTTTCTGAACCTCATTGGAACCACCGTAAATCGACTTTTTTCGGTGATTGAAATATTTATCCGCGCTTGCTGCCAATGAACCCGTGCCGACATGTTCACCCGAGAAACCCTCTGTGAACTGATCTTTAACATGAGGCATGCTGTGGTATGCCGCGACTTCCATATACAGCTCATCGATGAACTGGGAAGCCTCGGTACCAACAACTTTCAGGATAGATGATTCAGGGCCAGGTGCTTTACCCACACTCACTGCCGCCAGGGTTCGCAGTTCGGCAAATTCCAACGCCGTAATCTGAATTTCCACTTCGGCCAGCTTGCCGGCAAAGACAGGATCATCCAGCAAGTTTCCACCGAAGCCATCAGCTGTTTCGCTGGCTATTTTACGTAAACGACGCAGACGCAGTTTGGAGTTAGGCACCTGCGCAATATTGGTCCGTTCATGAGTCAACAATACCTTGGCGTATGTCCAGCCTTTGTTCTCTTCACCAATCAGGTTCTCTGCCGGTACGCGCACATCATCAAAATGCACCTCGTTCACTTCCGGCTCACCATCAAGCAGGACAATCGGAGAGACAGTGATTCCCGGGGTTTTCATATCAATCAACAGGAAACTGATGCCTTCCTGTTTTTTCACGGTGGAGTCTGTTCGCACCAGGCAGAATATCCAGTCGGCATGTTGTCCCAGAGTCGTCCAGGTTTTTGTGCCGTTGACTACATAATGATCACCATCCCGAACAGCCGTGGTTTTCAGTGACGCCAGATCAGAACCGGCATTGGGTTCCGAGTAGCCCTGACACCACCAGACATTACTGGCCAGGATATCAGGCAAAAAACGCTGTTTTTGCTCTTCACTGCCAAAGGAGTAAATGACCGGAGCAACCATTTTCATGCCAAACGCAACTGGCTCCATGGCTCCGTACAGGCCCATTTCCATGGCAAAAATATACTTCTGAGTCGGCGTCCAGCCAGTACCACCATATTCAACCGGCCAGTTGGGCGCAGCCCAGCCTTTGTTGTTCAGAATTTTCTGCCAGCGGACGTAGTCATCCTTTTCCAGCGCAATGCCATTGTCGACCTTGTGCTTGATATCAGATGGAAATTCAGATTCGAGAAAGGCTTTTACGTCCTTCTGAAAGGTGAGTTCTTCGGCGGTAAAATCGGCGTTCACTTTTGTTCTCCTGCTAGGACCTGCTAACACTATGCGGGTCATCGCTATTCGGCTCTGATTTCAGGGACTTTATCACTTTTATTTTACCTTGAGAATCATTTTCGAGCAGTTGTTCTATAAAATTCAAACCTGCGCTCTATCCTGCCGGGAACGAATAGTCAGCTTGCCCCTGTCAGCCCGATACCTGATAATGCCTGCCACCTCATGGCCTGAGATACATGGACTTTTATCGCGATGGACTGGTTGCAAATAGTTGTTCTCTCCCTGATTCAGGGGCTGACTGAGTTCCTTCCCATCTCCAGCTCAGCCCACCTGATCCTTGTGCCCGCCCTGACTGACTGGGATGATCAGGGGCTCGCCTTTGATGTGGCATTGCACTTCGGGAGTCTGTTGGCAGTTATCTGGTACTTTCGCTCCGCACTGTCAGCGATGGTGGTGAGCTGGCTGAATTCGATTCGTTTCCGGAAACTGGATGACGATGCTCGCCTGGCCTGGGGCGTTGGTTTGGCTACCATTCCGGTTGGTCTGGCAGGGCTTCTGCTGAACGACTGGATATCCACCACAATGCGCTCGCCACTTTACCTCGCCGCGGGCCTGATCGTGTTTGGAGTTGTGCTGGCCTGGGCTGACTGGCGCCCACACGGTCAACGTAGTGAGTACCAACTGAACTGGCGGGATGTCGCTTTAATTGGCCTGGCACAGGCACTGGCATTATTTCCCGGCACGTCACGCTCCGGAATCACTATCACTGCGGCTCTATTGCTGGGTTTCAACCGTGAAGCTGCCGCTCGTTTTTCGTTCCTGCTTTCCATCCCGGTTATTGTTCTGGCTACCGGGCTGGAGTCGGTCGAGTTGCTGGGCAGCGGGAATGCTTTCGATTGGCAGGCCATGCTGGCGGGGACGGTTTTATCGGGAATCACCGCCTATGTCTGTATTTACTTTTTCCTGGCCTTTATCCAGCGCATCGGCATGCAACCTTTTGTTGCCTACCGGCTGATACTTGGGATCATTCTCCTGCTGATTTACTTGTAACGACCCACCAGTTTACTCGTCACGGCCCACCGGTCGGGCCAATCAGTAAAAGCGCATACCCCGCACCGGCCGCATGCCGGAAATCATGGTTAGCAGGAAAAACAGTAACATGGTGGGCAAGGCGGTAAGCAACAGCATATTGGTCTGCTGACTACTCACATTAAACAGACAAACCACCAGGTAGGCCAGCAGGCTCAGGATGCGTAACAGAAAATAAAATGTCCAAAGCTGGTGGCGCCCTGGCGTCATATCTTTCACCCGGCCTTTCCAGAACCAGGTAAACACCATACCAAGCAGCAATAAATCCGTTGGCCAGAACAACAGCAAATTGATATTTCCATGCAGGTCAGCATGACCTGACAACCACCAGCCCAACGCCATGATCATACCCAGACCACCACTTACCAGAACCACGCATAACGCAAGCAATCCCAGCAACCGATAACTGAAACCCGAGACAGCAAATGAGAAACCAGGCTGACTGCCAAACGCAGCTATAGGTGATTGACGCACCAATGCCGTCAACAACACAAGCGGCACCAGAAAGCCAGCCAGCACCCAGTATGGATTGACTTTATCCGCAGGTGGCGCGAACTCCATCAGCGTCTCCGGGTCTGCCAGCAGCCCTTTGCGTTGCAGCTCGCTGCGCAGGTTTGCTGGTAGAAACAGCGACTCCCAGCGCGTCATACGCTGGTCAATACGCTCGCTCATCATGACATCCAGGCCAAATGCTATCACTGGCCTGGAGCGATAATGTTCAAATACCTCATCTCGGAAGGTTTCCGGCATGAGTGAACCACTATTTTCACTGAGCTCTCCCTGAAGCGCCTCATCCAGGTAGTCACGTAACCGGGTTGTGCAGTTATCAAAGAAGTAATCGTAATCGTAATCGATATTTTCTGCGCCCAGGTTCCAGGCCAGCCGGGTATAAAGTCGAGCCTTCTGCTGACTGTTTAACACCAGCCGGTCTTGCCAGACGGTGCGCTGCTCTCGTCGATAGCGGTTGAACTCCCAGGCTGGCGGCACCACGCCAAGCTGATACACCATTTGACCACGAACAAAGTTTCTGGCGAAACGGATATTGCCGCCACTGGTATCAAACACACCCCAGTTAAATATCAGGTCAGTATCAGAAGATGAGTCCACCACGCGCAGAGCCGTATGGCCAAAATTATCCCAGACATGATTACCGGTATCGACGGTGATGAGGTAAAACTCAACCCCTTCCATATTGGCAGGCATTTCCACCTCGGGTGCATCCGGCAATGCATCTGACAGGGCAGGCTGCGCCAGTAACAGTGGTGCCGTCAATAAAAGTAATACAATACAGAGCAATAGCCTGAGAACCAGGCTGGTCAAGGCCTTACGTTTCGGTATGGCCATTCTTGTCGCGTCACCTGAATGAGTAACGGATTGAGTCAATGAGGAGTTCAAGGATGCCAGGTCTATTCTGTTGTTGCTGAAAGCGTTGCAGGCCCGAACGGCGACGACGCTATAAAAGAGCATCATAACAGAGTGATACATTCGTTCAAGCGCAAGGAGTGAACGAACACTCGCAATCTGTCTTGCTCAGAAGATTTTGACTGCCTATGATAAACAATAAACTGATAAACCAAAGTCCAGGCACGGGCACAACGACTGACAAGGCAGGTCCGGGCAAACACAAAATCACAAACATGGGGATGAAGCATGAATGGTGCACAGGCGTTAATCGAATCACTGGCCGATTGTGGCGTGGAGCTGTGTTTGGCCAATCCGGGAACGTCAGAAATGCACCTGGTCCAGGCCCTGGACCAGGTCCCCCGGATGCGCAGCGTACTCGCCCTGTTTGAAGGAGTCTGCACCGGTGCCGCTGATGGCTACGCGCGCATGTCAGGCAAACCAGCAGCCACATTGCTACACCTGGGGCCGGGCCTGGCCAACGGTATCGCCAACCTGCACAATGCCCGCAAAGCGGGCTCACCCATTATCAACCTGGTCGGCAATCATCCTCATTATCATATGGGGTACGACGCTCCCCTGACGTCTGACGTTGATACATTGGCACGAAATTTTTCCTGCTGGATCAAATCCAGCAGTACCGCACAAAGCCTGGCCGGTGACGGTGTCAATGCCTGGACAGCCAGCATGCGCGCCAATCCCGATTCGCAAGGGCAAATATCTACTCTGATCCTGGGCGCTGACGCGGCCTGGGGTGAGAGCAAAGGCAAAGTCAGCCCTCCAGCCATACCCAAACGTGCCACTGTAGACGAAGCCGCTATTCGCGACGTTGCAAATGTACTGGCTCTGGGTGAACCCACATTATTCCTGATGGAACAACAGGCCCTGTCAGCGGATGCCCTGGAGTTTGCCGGCAAGCTTGCTGCACAGCATGGCTGCCGGATTATGAGTGGAACCTTCCCTGGCCGTGTCGATGGCGGCGCAGGTCGCGTCAAGCTGGAAAGGCTGCCCTATTTCCCGGAACAGGTTGAAGCTTCTTTAGCCGGTATCAAACACCTCGTTCTGGTCGGCGCCAAACCACCCGCAAGTTTCTTTGCTTACCAGGGCTCATCGAGTTTGCTGGTGCCGGACGGGTGTCAGGTTCATACGCTCGCCCGTGTCGAAGAGGACGCTGTCGATGCACTGGCGCGACTCAGTGACCTGAGCGGCGCTGATAACGCAACAATCTCCCGATTTGAATTGGGCGACATGAGCCTGCCAACCGGTCCGTTAAAATCACGTCACATGCTGCAGGTGATTGCCGCTTCACTACCGGAAAATGTGATCGTTGCCACTGATTCCGGCGCGGGGAATGCGGCCCACCCGGTTTGTCAGTCCGCCGCACCGCACAGTTGGTTAAGTCTGACCGGCGGATCTATCGGCCAAGGCGGCCCGGTATCCACCGGTGCTGCACTCGCCTGTCCGGACCGGCCCGTATTGGCCTTGTTGGGAGATGGTGGCGCAGCGTATACCATTCAGAGCTTGTGGACTCAGGCACGTGAACAGCTCAACGTAACGACAGTAATTTTCGCCAACCGCAAGTACAATATTCTCAATGTGGAATATGCACGCTTAGGCGTAACAGAAGTCGGCCCGATCGCGGAAAGCCTGTTTGATATTGGCAACCCGAATATAGATTGGGCCAGCCTGGCCCGCGGCTTTGGAGTCGAAGCTATCACCGTGGACAGCTGCGAGTCCCTGGCGGATGCCTTGCAGCAATCCTGGAAGACCCCGGGCCCGGTGTTGATTGAGGTACTGTGTTAGCAGGACACAGGTGGTGAATTTCACCAAACAATCGCCAAAGCCGTTATCCTTTTCTCATCAGAGGCCTTATCAAAAAAATAAGCTACTGAAAAACAACAATAATTTTTATGGCATGGTTTTCGCTTTAACATAAGTAGTTAAGCAGCGTTGTTTCATTATTATTGATATGCAAGGAAACCTGTATATGGACCTGATCAAAAACCTTTGTACCATTGTTGTTTTCATTGTGCTGGCTTGCCTGGCATTACCACTGCTGGGTTTAGGGTTCGGACTAATTGTGATGTTGGCAGCCGCTCTGATCTGGTTGCTGCCAATATTGATTATTCTGAATTCAGATAAAACCACCGGCGGTGAGAAGCTGGTCTGGATTCTGGCCATTATTTTTCTATCCTGGTTCGCCTGGATCTTCTACTTTCTGCTGGCCCCGATCAAACCAAAGCGTGACTACTGGTATCAGTAAGTTAAATGTAAATGCCAGGGAGGTATATGAAGACAGTAACCGCCAAACCGGACTCATGGCTGCATCAGCAAAACGAAGCAGTGGTAGAACCCGAACGGCGAATTATTGATCCTCACCATCACCTGTGGCGCAAACGCTTTGGCCAGGATTACCTGCTCCCCGAGCTGTGGCGGGACACTGATAGCGGTCACTGCATTGAGCAGACTGTGTTCATTGAATGCCATGCTTTTTATGACAAAGGGGCCACACCGGAGCGCCGCTCTTTGGGTGAAACCACCGTCATAGCCGACCTTGTTCGCTCAAGCCATGACTCGGGAAACACTCCGGTTGGCGGCATGGTCATCAATGTTGACCTGCGCCTGGGTAACGATCGGGAGCAATTGCTGGACCTGATACATGCGCACCAGGAGATTGCCGGGCAATGGATAAAAGGCGTTCGCTTCGCCAGCGCCCATGATCCCACCCCTGACAACCTGGTCATACAGTTACAGGCGGATCCGGATCTTTACCACCAGCCAGGTTTTCAAAAAGGTGTGCGCTTGCTGGGAGAGTTAGGACTTACTTACGATACCTGGCACTACCACCACCAGATGGCTGATTTTATCAGTCTGGCTCGAGCTGTACCGGATACCATACTGGTGCTTGATCACTTTGGTACGCCTCTGGGGATCGGCGCCTACCGCTCGCAACGCCAGCAAATATTCCACCGTTGGCAACAGGACATCGCCAAGCTTGCCGAGTATGACAATGTCTACCTGAAACTGGGTGGCCTGGCGATGCCTGATAACGGCTTTGACTGGCATCATCAGGATGCTCCTGCTGATGCATCGCAACTGATTCGCGAACAAGGTAAATATTACCTGCATGCCATCGAATGCTTTGGCCCGCAACGCTGCATGTTTGAAAGCAACTTTCCGGTAGACCGTCTTTCGATCAGCTACCGATCGCTTTGGAATGGCTATAAAAGACTGGTCGCTGATTTTTCCAATGCCGACAAAGACGCCCTGTTTTATGGAACTGCTGCTAATGTTTACCGGCTGAGTGCAATTGACTGAAGCCTGGGCAAGGAATCAGTCTTTACGTGTCACCCGCTTTAATACCGCACTACTGGTCAAAATCACCTCTTCGCCAACCAGAAGCTCAGCTCGGACAAACACCAGTGACCGGGTTTTGCGGATGATTCGACCCACTCCCGTTACCAGATCCCCGGCCCTGGCTGGTGCCAGAAACTCATTATTGCAACTCACTGTCACTACCGCTTCGCGTCCACCACCGATGGCCGTGACGCATAGCGTGTAATCAGCAAACATCATAGATATACCACCGTGCACTGTCAGGTGGGAGTTGCAGTGTTCAGGTCGCACACGAAAGGCAGTTTGTATTTCATGTGCATTTTCAACCCGAAAGAAAAAGGGGCCGACGAAATTTTCCGCTTCATCCCCAGGCCAGTGTTGAAATGTCTTCGCTATACCGTAATCCACAGGATCTGGCATCAAGACTACTCCTGTATTTTTGTTCTCAGTCCTCATCCTCGTCATCGCCTGCGGCAATATCCACTACCGCGCCACCAACCTTGAACGGGACTTTGGCCACCTCAATTGTCGTATCCACGGCAGTGCCAACAATGGTACCCAGGCAACCGGGTAGTAACCCCATAAGCAACAGCAATGTCAGCAGTCGCCATTGAGTTGGTCGTTGGGTGTGATGTTTGACATGACCAGACTGGGATTGCGGGTTAAACATGGGACGCTCTCGTTATTTGAAAAGGTTGCACATACTGGCTGATTGCAGGGCCAGCGTCTACCAGCGTTGCCAGATCATCAGCCAGCCACTGACTGTCTTCCAGCGACTTTTGCCAATACTTTACACGATCATCGTCACTCATACGGCGAAAATCGTTCCGATCCGGAATTTTCCCATAAGGCAGACGACTGACAAAATCGCGGTTCGGCGCCAGCAAAATCACATTATCAAACCAGCCTGGATTCGCATGCCGCCAGGGCGTAAAGCGATCAAACCAGCCGGGCGTCACCCGGGAATAAAAATGCGGATACAGAACCAACCCTTGCTGCGTATGATAGGGAAGGTTCAAGTGATAATCGGTCATGCCGCCATCTCTGAGCACCTGCCCCAGCAACTCACCCTCACCCTGCACTCCTTCCATGACACCAGGAATTGAACCGCTGGCCATCAGGGCCGAGGTCAATGTTTCGGGCTGCAATGTCTGATAACGGGTAGGCAGATCCGTGAGTGCCAGCGCCGACTTTTTATCTGCAGCACTATGGAAAACAACACGCTCAAAGAACCAGCGCAGGTTTCGTCTAGAGGCCAGATTGCCCAGTGCCGCCGCGACCAGCATACTGTTACGGGGTAACTTCTTCTCTGAACGCAACCAGCCTCGCATTCTGTCTGCAATGATATAAAGCCGGCGCTGGCTGTGACGGGTCATGCTCGAGGCAATACCGGATAAGTGCGACTGCGATGACGCTGATGCACCGGGCTCACCGTTAAGCATATACGCAAGCATTTTTCGTGCCTCTGTACTGATCTCTCTCGCCCTTGGCTGAGCAGAATAAACCTGGGTACTGTATCGTTCTGCCAGCCTCTGCAAGGCCTGCAAAGGCTCAGGGTGAGCATAACAGGCCATTCGCCAGGCACCTGCTGAACTGCCCAGCAATCGCAATGGCTCCTGCTTATGTCGAAAAAAATCGCCGGCCAGGTATTGGTCCAGACCATATAAGACAAACCACTTCGGTCCACCCGAGGCACCCACCAGCCAGCTCACATCACGAGCGTTCAGGCCGCGCTCTGCCAGAATAGAGCGGGCAGCCGGGCCTGCCATAATGTTCAGGTGCCTCAAAGGGACCAGCGGTTGCGTCATTTAAACGTCCTCGAAATGCGGCTGATCGCATTCATATGTCGATGAGCTGTCTTGTGAATACGGTTCTCTTCATAATGCCAACAGACACTATCAATACCAGTGATATTGAGCACCGAACACCTTGTCACAATTTATCACAGCTTACCTGCGCCTCAACATAGTTCTGATAGCGCAGGCTGGTTAACATACCAGTACTATTATTTTTCATCACTGCATAATGATCATTTGCAACAAGCACAGAGAGAGACAGATCGTGAACGTAAAAAAAGTTAACCTGCCTATCATGCTTTCCTGCCTTTTAGGTGTGTTTGTACTGGCACAAACACCGATCACTGTGGCACAGCCGGCAAGCACGCAGCAAGGACAGGCGATCGCCTCTACCTCATCTGAGCTGGCTCAGCGACACTATCGGCGTGGCAACACCTATAGCAACCTTGAGCGTTTTGATGAGGCTGCGGAAGAGTATCGACTGGCAGTCGCCGCCGATCCCAACCTGGCTGACGCCTACCGCAACCTGGCTAATATTTATCTCTCCCAGGAGAATACCCAGGAAGCGATTCCCATGCTGGTCCGGTTCATCGATTTACATCAGGGCCCTGTCACCACACCGCTGGTGGTATCTTTGAAAACTGCCGGCCAGCTGCTTCGTGGGGCCGAGCGCTTCAATGAAGCCATCACTTATGACCTGCGTGCGATTGATGCCGACCCTGAGGACGACTCCCAGGTCCATATTATGGGTAACACCTATAACAATGCAGGCGAGACTGACAAAGCCATCATGATCTACGAAAAAGCCGTTGAAGTGATGCCGCAAAATGCTTTCATGTACCGCACACTGGGTCGCTTGTATGAAGATGAAAACCGCCTGGAAGACGCCCTGGCCCTGTACCGTAAAGCTGCAGAAATAGATTTAAGCTCGCAGTTCTATCGTGAGCTGGTGCAAAATCTGGAAGCCCGCATCAACGGCACCATGGAACCGGTGCGTAACGGCTAATCAGCCTTTAATTGCATCAACTCATTCAGCGCCTGCCTGCGTTTATCATCGGGCAGGCGCATGAGATGCTCCACACGCGCATAAAATCGTCTTAAACTGCCACTTTCCTCGGCCAGCAATTGCTCAAAAGCTGGCACCCAGTCGAAGTAAGATCCAACTGTTGAAAGCTGGGCATTATTCAACGGCCCTGCAAAGAAACCCTGATAACCTGCTGATTCGCCCCGACCTAGCCATTCTTCTCGCATCTCAGTCTGCAACGCCTGTTTTCTGGCCGCACTGGGTGCATCAGAGGCGTACATCTCAGCAAACCGGTTCCGGTAGCCCAGCACGAAGTCAATGAATTCTCGTTGCCGCTGCTCCTGCGCTTGATACTGTGTCATCGCCGAAGGTTCACCCCTGGCTTCGTGCCATCGGTACAACCCCTGCTGCTCAATAAAACTTGCCAGGCTTTCATTAAAAGCAGTATCACCCGGTAAATAATAGTGCTGATGAACCAGTTCATGAAACACCAGGGCACGTAACTGATTATTATCGCGCCACAGAACGGCCGATGTTAACGGATCGTTGAACCAGCCCAGTGTAGAATAAGCTTCCGCTCCAGCGACAAAAACATCATAACCATCGCTGGCCAGTTGCCCGGCAAAACCGGTTGCCGCTTCTTGCGAAAAATACCCCCGGTAGCTCACGCAACCTGCAACGGGAAAACACCAGCTCAACGGCGTCAGTGAGTAGCGCGGCGCGGCAAATACGTTCCAGACAGGAAAGGGCTGATCAAGTGACACATAGGAAGTAAAACTGCCATTAGCAGGGAGGAACAGATTGGCTTCAGCAAACTCTCGCGCCTGGGACACCACCTGGAGTTGTTGCGCAAGTTGAGGGTCGAGTGTGGGGCTGGCCAGAATCTCCGGTATCGGCTCCCTGCTGGCCATCAATCGAGCATGCCCCAGTGCCGCCTGACCGACATAACCCAACGTCTGGCAACCACTCATCATCAAGAGGGCAAAAATGACCCACAGTCGCTTCATTGCCCGATAGCATCCATCCCGGGAATGCGAATCTCAAAGAGTTTTGGCCAGAGTTTTCCGGTGACGAACAAGCGATTGTTATCTTCATCCCAGGCAATGCCGTTCAGCACCCCGTCTCGCTGACGAATGCCAGCCTCTTCACGTAAACCGCGCAGGTCGATGACGGCGGTCACCTGCCCGGATTCAGGGTGGATGGTGACGATTTGCTCAGACATCCAGACATTGGCCCAGACCTCACCATTAATAAACTCAAGTTCGTTGAGATTGCGAACTGGCTGGCCGTTTAGCCTGACGGGTTGAACCCGCTCCGGCACCAGGGTATCCGGATCAAGGAAGAACAGCCGATCCGAACCATCACTGACAATCAGGTGCTGACCATCCCAGGTAGCGCCCCAACCCTCGGTCGCCAGATAATGACTGTTGACCCGCTCCAGCGAAGCCACGTCGTATTCAAAAATAGTATTCTCTCGCCATGTCAGCTGGAATAACCTCTCGCCAGCAACAGCAATGCCTTCACCAAAAAAACGGGCCGACAAAGGAATACGCTGCTTCACCTCACCACTATCCAGGTCGAGTTTCATCAGCGCAGACTCACCATAGCGACCGGTGCCTTCATACAACTCCCCCTTATGCCAGAGCAACCCCTGAGTGAAGAATGCAGGATTGTGAGCATAAGATGCCACCACTTCATACCCGTACACAGCCACCTCGGCTCGCGGAGCCGTGCCAGCAGCCGAACTTTCACCACTCTGCGCCCGGGCAATCACTGCACAAAGCAACATTGGCAACATCCACAAAAGCGCTTTTACAATCGCGCCCGGCATACACTGTGACCTTCTATTACTTCGCGTCTGACATCTGTATGCTCGCACATGATTCATAGCTGATAACTTCCTGACATGACTATGCTGAATTACCCTCATCGACGGGCCTGGCAAGCACTGTTAAGATGATATCAGTGCATTGCGAATTGATTGAGTTTAGGGAGGATGCCCTGCCATGACAAGTGACTGTCTTTTTTGCCGCATCATTGCCGGCGAGATACCATCAACCTCAGTTTACCAGGACGAGGATGTTTACGCGTTCAGGGACATTAATCCTGCCGCCCCGACTCATGTTCTGGTGATTCCCCGTGAGCACATTAGCGGCATCAGTGCTGCAGAAGATGCTCAACAGGCGTTGCTCGGCAAACTGATGGTAAGCGCAAAGCACATTGCCAAAACATTGGGGCTAGAGGACAACGGTTATCGACTGGTTATCAATAACGGTGAACAGGGAGGTCAGACTGTCTATCACCTGCACCTGCATATTCTGGGTGGCCGGCAAATGACCTGGCCCCCAGGCTAGGGCATTCAGGGCATGTTAACCCTGGTCAGCAGCCATGGCCTCGGCTATTTTTGCCACCCCCTCTACATTCGCCGGATAAACTCCCAGCTCAGTAATCAACCCGGAAACCAGTCGTGCAGGTGTCACGTCAAAGCCGTAATTACTGACCCCGGTTGCTGGCGGGCTGATACGCACCCTCTTTACAGTGCCATCATCCGCTAAGCCCGACACATAATTCACCTCATCAGCACTTCGGGTTTCAATTGGTATCTCCCTGACTCCATCATTGACGGCAAAATCGATGGTTGAAGCGGGTAAGGCCACATAAAACGGCACGTCATTATCGAACGCCGCAAGCGCCTTGAGATATGTCCCTATCTTGTTACAGACATCACCCTGGCGAGTCGTGCGATCACTTCCGACAATACAGACATCTACCATACCGTGCTGCATCAAATGGCCACCGGCATTATCGGTTATCAGCGTATGAGGAACACCGCTACGCGCTAGTTCCCAGGCCGTCAGAGACGCCCCCTGGTTTCTCGGACGCGTTTCATCCACCCACACGTGCACAGGCAAGCCAGCCTGATGCGCTTTATAGATGGGGGCCAGCGCTGTCCCCCACCCACCTGTAGCAAGCCAACCGGCATTACAATGGGTTAATATATTCAGGCAGGCGTTCTCACCCGACTGCTCCGATGGCTGGGACTGCTGTTTTTGCTTAAGCAAGGCTTTGAGAATCTGCAAGCCATTATCACCGATAGCGCTACAAGCACCGGCATCATCGGCTAGCAGTTGCCGTGCCAGGCTTAGCGCTGAACCAATCTGATCAGCTGTATCCAAGGCTTGCAGCTCTTGCTGTATTTGCGTTAATGCCCATTGCAGATTAATGGCTGTCGGGCGCGTAGCGGCCAATTGCTGACAGGCGGACAATAAACATTGGGGATTTTGTTTCAGACTGAGATAAACACCAAAAGCAGCTGTAATACCAATCAGCGGTGCTCCGCGAACCTGCATGTCAGTAATAGCCCGACAGGCATCTGCCAGTGTTTCCAGCGTGATGATTTGTAGCGCATGCGGCAACTGCGTCTGATCGATAATGCAGACCTTGTCACCTTCAGTTTCGTACCAGATAGTTCGCATGCTTTCGGCATGTTCGCTCACAACGCTTCCCCAGCCCTAACTACGCAGCCGAACAAAACCATTCAGCTGATACAGATATAAAAAAACGCACTGGACGTGTCGTCTGTCTATAGTTGCCATTTCTGGCGCCGACAGGAATCACATGCAGTGCGTTTCGTTTTCACTACCCTTTTACAAGACCAAGTAACAAGACTGTGTCGCTGAAGGGTATTATGTTGTGCCTAGTTTAAGCGCTTATGGCTCTACGACTGAAATATCGTAAATACCTGCCTGACGCGCAGAATCCATTACCATCACCATCGTTTCAACGCTGGAACGTGGGTTTGGTCGGATAATAACAGACGCAGCAGGGTTCTCTGCTTTCAAACGGTCAATGTTTGCCCGGATCTGGCTTTGAATGACAGGGCGCGGCTCACCATTAAATGTAATCTCATTGTTCTGGCTGAGCTCAATCAGAATATTCTTCTGCTCATCATCCGTTTCCGGCGGGGTTTCATTGTTGCTATCGTTACTCGCTGCATCAATCGCCTGCTCAGACAGGAATGTTGCAGTGACGACGAAGAAAATCAACAGAATGAATACCACGTCGAGCATTGGGGTTAAGTCGACGTTGGTTTCCTCGTCTTTTCTTTGACCTGCCAGCTTTTTCATTTCGTATACACCAACTTATGCTTTAATTATTAATTAAATATCTGTTTTTATTAGATATTTTGCAAAAATCCAGTTATGCACCAGAAGCCTGTATGACTGCCACCTAAGCAACAGTCAAGGCAATTCGTCTCAAGTATACCTGATATGAACGGAACCTCAATAGCCCCGCTGGAACATTTTTAACGCAAGGATTTGATGGTCAGATCAGTGATGGCTGCCAGCTGTTTGCCCGGCTTACCTTCACGGGAATGAACCCGCAGTCCGCTCAGCAGATTCATCAACGCATCCGTGGCCAATTCTGCCGAGACGTCTTTGTTAAGCTGTCCCGCTTTTTCGGCTTCTTTCATCCGTTTCAGGAAAGCTTTGCGAATATTGTTGTAATACCCTTTGACCAGCTTCTGAATGTCTTTGTTGTAGTTAATGCTCTCACAGAATGAGTTCACGAACAGGCAGCCAAGGCTGCGCTTCTTGTTGGTCAGGCCCAGAACAGACACTTGAAAATATTTTTCCACAGACTCCCAGGCAGATAATGACTCATCATTCAGAGAGGCCTCCAGGTCTGCGTTAACAGTCTGGTTATAGTACTCCAGGCAAGTCTTGAAAAACGTATCCTTGTCACCAAAAGAGTTATACAGCGTACCGCGATTGATGCCCGTCACGTCCAGCAGCTTTTGTACCGAGCTGGCTTCAAATCCTTCTCGCCAAAATTGCTCAGTCGCATTAGACAGGACATCTTCGTATACAAATTCAACAGGTCTGGCCATAATAAATCGCTTACCTTTAATGCTTGATAAGAAAAGAAGTAATCGAGAAGCTTACTCGATTGAGAACCTGCGCGATTCTATTGCAAGGCCAGCACCTTTTACATCTAATGATACAAAATGCCACAATTACACAAAGAAATACCGACACTTACAGCAGCTATTGCAAAAAGTGTCGGTAATATTCAGATAAAACGGCTTAATATTGACTGTTCATTAAAACAAAAACGAATCTCGCAGTGCAGCCACCAGTAAGCCTAACAGCCCACCAAAGACACCACCCCAAACAACCAGCCAGCCCAAATGCCGACGCATCATCGTCTGCACGATAGACTTGACCTGTTGCGGTGTTAATTCGGCCAACCTGGCATCGACCAATCTCTCAACCATTTCACTTAATGCATTTGGATCATCCAGCTCAGCCTGTTTTTTTAGCAGGGCTTGAAACTCTTCAGAGGTTAGATAGGTTTTGAGATAACTTCGCATCCGCTCTGCGAATGGCTCACGCAAGCTGTCCAGCGCTTTCACACCACCAACGAGCCCCAGCATACTCCCCATGGATGAAGTCATGATGGCATCGGTGAGTGAATCAAATGCTTTGTCGAAGTTCATATCATCGACCACCGATGTCAGTCGCTGTGACAAGGAGGCCGCAAGACCGCTATCACCCGAGGACATCACGCCAGCCAGCGCCTGGCCTGAAAAAAACTGCTCCATGATCACTTCACGGATCGCAATCTTAATCTCTTCGAAGTAAATAACAACGACACCCGACCCGTACAAACCCGGGACACGCTCAAACAGCATATGGATTGCCAGTGCATTGGTGATGGTTCCTGACAAGGCAAACAAACCTGCATTCAAAAAATAGGGGGCAGCAGCATGAGACCCCGCCAACCCAATCACAACAAACAGTGCTGCCAACAGATGACTGACAAGAGCTTTATCAACTTTCACAAATTTATCTCAACAACTTATTCAAATACTTAATTCATTTTTTTAAAATAACTTAACATTAACCGGGCATCTTGCGACGATGATCCCTGACCGGCATCTTGCTGCGAATCTCATTCAATAATGAAAGGTTAGCATCGGCCACTACAACACCTTCGCCTTGCGCCTGACTGGCCAGCACCCTCCCCCAGGGATCAATAATCATTGAATGCCCAAAGGTTTCCCGTCGCTCATTGTGTACCCCGCCCTGGCCTGCACCAATCACAAAGCACTGGTTCTCTATTGCTCGGGCCCGCAACAACACTTCCCAGTGCGCCTCCCCTGTGACCCGGGTGAAAGCCGCGGGTACTGTAATAAAGCTGACCTGCTGCTCAAAAAGATACCGATACAGCTCTGGAAAACGAACGTCATAACAAATCGTCATGCCGACCTTACCCAATGGCGTATCAACTGCAACCGGCTGCTCCCCCGCTTCAAAACTGTCGGACTCAGCGTAGCGGACCTGACGATCACTGACCTCCACATCAAACAGATGCATTTTGTCGTAGCGGGCCTTGATCTGACCGTCACTACCAAACATCAGCGATGCGGGCCGAACACGGCCGTCCGTTAACCGTGAGTCCGGGTCACCAGGACGGGAAATCAGTGGGATCGTGCCGGCCACGATGATCATATTCAGCGACTTCGCTTTCTCGGAGAGCATCCCTTGTAGCGGCGCAGTCAGATCGCCTTCCACCTCTGCCACTTCCGCTTGCGGCCCGCCATCCAGAACTGCAAAATTTTCTGGAAGCACGGCCATTTCAGCACCATTGGCAGCAGCCATATCCAGTAAGAAAGCGGCACGTTCCCGATTCACATCAGGGTTTGCCCCGCTTACCATTTGCACAGCTGCCAGGCGACAGCTGGTTCGCCCTGTATCTTGATTGTTGCTACTCATTTCTTGCCTCCTAGCTTCCACTGCTGAAAACCTGGTTCAACTCAGGCTCCAGACCATCCCAAGGGCCGTCCAGTTTATAATGCGCACTGGTCAGGTCATCAACCTGATCACCAAATATCTGGTCCACCAGGAAAACACCCACGGCCAATTGCCAGTTAATTAAATTGTTAAGCACCGCAAATCCACTTAGCCAGGGGATATTGTCACTGACCGGAAGTGTAATATAGAGATCACCGTCGATGGTCTGATTTGCCAGATCTATCTGACCGGCAATCTGAAACAGGCTGGCAGCACCAATAATCTGCAACCTGTCTTCTATCGTAACAATACCCTGACTGAGATTAATACGACCGCTGATCTCATCATACGAAAGCCCGGTTCTCACCAGATCATCGCTAAATCGCAAACGCCGCACCAGCGCGTCAAAATTGATAAAACTGATCAGACGCAAGGCACTGTTGGCCACACCTGCCCGTTGCCGGAAACGACCATCCTGAATATTGATGTCGATATCACCACTCATGGCCAGCGCGGAAAAATAAGCCGGGCTGCCATCCCAGTGCAGACGCGTATCAAAACGTGCTTCACTGCTTTCAAGGCTGGGGGCATAACCAAAATTGCTGAGTACCGGAGCCAAATCCCCTGCCAGAATAATACCGTTTAGCGCGCTGCGGTGCGTATTGCCATCATACACCCAGCGAAATTCAGCCGGCTCTTCTTCGCTGCCGATTTGTAAACCCCGCAATTGCATCCGCAGGTCGCGAAAAAGCGCACCGGAACCGTCAGCAGTGACATTGAAACGCCAGTTGCCGAAATCTGCCCCGGCCACATTCACCTGATCAATTTGCAAATTCATGTCCGGAATAATGCGCGGGTCAAAACTGGCCAGCGGGTCCTCCGGTGGCAATTCATACTCAACCGTAGGCAACTCATCCAAGGCCAACTGCTGCGCCTGGGACTCTGCCGCGGCGGCTTCCAGCCCAGCAGCCAGACCTGGCGGCTCAGCATCGTTCTGCTCTGCCTCATCTGCACGCAGGATCAAATGATCCAGATCCACCTGCCAGGGTTCACTGCCCGAGGTGGGGATAGCGATATCGCCCTCGATAACCTCGCTGACCATCCCCAGGTTCCAGCGCATAGGCAGTTTTTCCACTGAAAGGCTGAGATCAGTGATCTCTTCTCCATAGATATCCAGCGTACCGATGGTTAACGCTGCCGAACCAACCAGTGATTCAACACGCGATTGCGCCGAATCAACTGAAGCGGAAGCGCCCGGCAAGGACTGAATGGCGTCAGCCCAGGCTTCATACTCCAGATGTTCAACGTGACCGATAACATCAAGACCTGGCTCATCAGGATTCAGGCGGCGCACCCGCATATCAGTCGACGGTACCCCCAGATACAGCAGTCCACCATAGGGTGTTTCAGCATCGCTGTCTGTCTCGACAGAAAGGTTCAACTGCGCCAGCTCCGCCAGCCTTGCCTGTATTTGAGTCTCTGCACCGTCAAAGGTCATGTTTAACTGCAACGGCCAGCTTTCTTCCCGACGCTTCTGGAATGGTGGTGGAAAATCCACTGACAACCCTTGCAATTCTGACGTTATCGCCAACTCCGGTGTACCGCCAAGTGTTAGCGACAATTCATAGGGAAACTCACCTTCGGCCCGCCCAAGAGCGGTACGCACCACGTCAGGCATTCCGCTCCATTCGCGCAAGGAGGCATCATCCACCATGCCTGTCGCCTCCAGTCGCGTTTGCGTTGACGGTTGCGATGGCTGGGCTTCTCCCTCGCCCACATTACTGGGCACCGGCAGCACATCCGAGCTGACTGCCAGATCAACCTCTCGGCCCCAGACATTAGCTGTCAGGTTATTGCTGCTAAGACCCGTTGCTGCGGAGTATCGCATAGTGCCGTTGACGTCAGCCGCCTGCAGATCAAAATCAGGAATATACAGTTGATGGTTTTCAAAGTTCATGTCCAGAACGACATCAGGGCTCGCTGAGGCAATGCCCAGTGGTAATGACAGAGACAGTGTAAATTTGGTTTCCCCTTCGGCCTGCCAATCGTTCAAATATTCTGAAACATCCCGGGTCACTGGTGTTTGCTGCAAATACAACAAACCCTGCGCAGCACTACCCTGCCCCTCACCACTCACTGTGAGCCATTGTCCTCCGCCCGGGTTTTCGCGAACAGTGGCACGCGCCTGCTCAAAGGCAATATCCAGACTCTCTCCCGCATTGGCAAACACATCGACTTCACCATTTCGAATGGTCAGATAACCATCTATGTTCTCCAGCACCGGCCAGGCAGGGTCAAACTCCAGTTGCCCGTCGTTAACATGGAAAAACATCTGCAGATTACGATCAGTATGGGAGGAGCCCGACTGCACTTCACCCCGAAAGATAAAGCCGCTATTGGCAATGTTGCCCGATTGAACCGACCTGGCTACCCAGCTTAGCGCAGCCTGAGCCAATTGTGGTGCTTTGGGGCCAGTGGGCAGATATTGTGATTTATGACTGGCATCGCCGGAAAGTGCTCCGATCATCAGATCAAGCACAATTTTACGTTCATCACCATTCTGGATATCGACAGCAAACTGTCCGCGAGCGTTGATCTGATCGGATTCTGCCGATATGACTGAACTGGATAGTCGCACCTGCAAATCCTGCGAAAAGTCAGCTTTAAACCCGACCCGTCCATTGGCTTTATCATACTCCCAGATATCTTCGAAGAGATCCGGAAACTGAACTGCCAGGGACTGGCTGTCCAATTCAAAAAAACCACTAGCCTGCTCTGTCACCATGTCCAGGTCAAACTGCAGGTAGCCATCCAGTCCCCACAGTGAGGGTGCATTTCGATGCGCACTCATGGCGCCTTCTTGAACATTGGCTTTCAGGCTGGCAGATTGCAATTCCCGCTCATTCAGAGCGGCATTGAAGACCAGATCCTGATACTGCCCCCGAACATTGAAACCATCCACTTCAGCCCGGGCAGCACCACCAGGGAGAAAAGCAGTCAGCAACCGGGTCACCAGTCCCGCATCTATCACATCAACGCGAGCATCCAACTGTCCCTGGTCACTGTAACGCAGGCTCATCCCACCTTCTGGCCAACTGACTCCGTTGTATTGAAAACCGACTTCTTCAGCGTCCAGCTCCCAGCCAGACTGAGACTCGTTGCGACTTAACTGCAACCAGCCTATCTGCACCTCATTAAGTTCCACATCGTCATTAGTGCCACTATCGCCATCACTGACCTGCAGGTCACTGCGCCCCCCGGCGCGTAGCGTCAACTCTTGCAGACTGCCACCCTGTAAGGTTAACCAGAATTCGCCAAAGGCTGATAACGATTGCGTCTGAACCCGGCCTTCCTGCAACGCTGGTACCAGTGATTGCAGCACGTCGTTATAACTGCCCGGCGGTAAACTTAAATAGGCGTCACCTGCCAGGGTTTCCAGAGACTGCCCTGCAAGATCTGCTTCCAATATTAACGGCAACTCAACATCATCCTGCTCGCCTCGCAGGCGCAGGGTATAAATATCGTTGTCACTGCGAAAATCCAGGGCGACCTGTCGCAAGGTTCGGCTTTCACCCGTTCTGGAGGTAATGTGAACGGTCGCCTCCCGCAAGCTGACATCAGCTACCCCCCGGGCGAGATCAAAAAGCTCAGCCAGTGTCGGGGGATTATTGCCCGGGGAAAAGCCTGAGAGATGCCAGCGACCATTATCGTGCTGTGACAATTGCAGAGACAGGTCATGAATCGTCAGGTTGCGAATGACAGGCTGCTGCTGCCAGAGTGATTGCAGGATATCGGGTTCCAGCGACACGCGTGAAAATGCCAGGGATGTGGTCGTTTCAGGTCCTTCTGGCGCCCCTGTCTCAGCCTGGGTCTGTACCTGTAGATCCGTGACTTCAAAGCGTGGATGAAACCTGGCCCAGAACCCTTCTATCTCACGGGAAGTAACAGAGGCATCCAGTTGCTGAGATAACCAGTCGTTGATAGGTTCGCGATATTCACTGACGCGCGGCACTATCTGCCGCCCTACACTGACATAGAGAGCAGTGACAATCAGCAGCACCAGCAACAGCCAGAATGTGACCTGTAATACTGTGCGCAACAATCTGCGAGCCATCAGCAGCCTTTAAATAATAATTAAAACAGCACGACATCGTACTGTTCTTGAGTATACATGGGTTCGACCTCAAATCGGATCGTTTTACCTGTCAGCACCTCAAGATCGGCCAGGGTACTGGACTCTTCGTCCAGCAAACGGTCAACAACGCCTTGCGATGCCATTACCAGCAACTCATCATTCTCGTAGGCCCGGGCGACTCGAACAATCTCGCGGAAGATTTCATAGCAGATGGTTTCAGACGTTTTGACACGCCCTCGCCCAGAACAGACCGGACAGGGGCAGCACAGAATTTGCCCCAGGCTCTCGCGGGTCCGTTTGCGGGTCATTTCTACCAGACCCAGTTCTGAAATTGAGGTTACCATGGTTCGCGCATGGTCTTTTTCCAGCGCTTTATTCAGCGTGCGCAGTACTTGTCGCTGATGCTCTGGATCTATCATGTCAATGAAGTCCAGAATAATAATACCGCCCAGGTTACGGATACGAAGCTGACGCGCGATAGCCGTTGCCGCCTCAAGGTTGGTTTTCAGCACCGTTTCAGCGTGATTTTTACTGCCCAGGTAAGCACCGGTATTCACATCAATGGTGGTCATCGCTTCGGTCTGATCGATAATCAGGTCCCCGCCTGACTTAAGCTTGACCTGACGACCCAGTGCTTTCTCTATTTCGTCATCAATGCCATAGACATCGAATATAGGCCTCTCACCCTGGTAAAGTTCGACACGGGTCTGGCAATCAGGGATAAAGTCCCGCATGAACAGTTCAACTTCATCAAAAGCCTCCTGGGTATCCAGGCGGATTTTTTCGATCTGAGGGGTAATCAGGTCACGTACTGCCCGCAAATACAGGGGTAAATCGCGATACAGCACCCTGACTTCTTCACTTTTCTCGATACGGCGCTCTACCGCAGCCCACAGCTTGTGCAGGAAGCGAACATCCTCCTTCAGTTCATCCGAAGATGCACCTTCTGCCGCTGTGCGGATAATAAAACCGCCCTGATCCTGGCGAGCATCCTCCTCCAGGCATTTGTGTAACAATTGCTCCAGCCGCGCTCTCTCTGCTTCATCTTCCAGTCGCTGCGATATACCGATATGGCTGTTTCTGGGCAAATACACCAGGTGCCGGGAAGGCAGTGTCAGATGTGTCGTCAGCCTCGCCCCCTTGGTGCCGATCGGGTCTTTGGCGACCTGTACAACGATAAACTGGCCTTCACGCAGTTGACGCTGAATATCAACCGGTGTTTCTGAACGCACCTCCATTCCATCGGCATCAATCGGCAAAATGTCAGTGTTGTGCAAGAACGCTGCACGCTCCAGGCCAATATCGACAAACGCCGCTTCCATGCCCGGCATGACCCGGACAACTTTGCCAAGATAGATGTCACCAACATGGCCGCTACGGCTCCGGCGCTCCAGAAATATCTCCTGCAGCAAACCGTTTTCAATCAACGCCAACCGGGTTTCCCGGGGCGTGACATTAATCAGTATTTCTTCACTCATCTTCGGTTCCGTTGAGTTCACCTAGCGCGGACGCAGGCGAGTGGGCACAGCAAAGGACTTAAGCAATTGATCCGTTTGATACAGCGGCAGGCCGACTATGCCGCTGTAACTCCCTTTCATGGCGCTGACAAATGTCGCTCCGAGACCCTGTATCGCGTAAGCACCTGCTTTCCCCTCAGGCTCTCCGCTTTGCCAGTAGGCTGAGATCTCAGCCTCAGTCAGCTCACGAAATGTTACATCACTCACCACGACAACCACTTCATGACGTTCTCTGTTTCTTACGCAAACAGCAGTCATGACCTGATGCTCTCTGCCAGACAGCGCGGTCAGCATACGCGTGGCATCAGCCTCATCAACAGGTTTCCCAAGCAACTCACTCTGACTGACGACGATGGTGTCGGACCCCAGAACCGGAATATCACCACCGACCTCAGCCATCACAGCTGATGATTTAGCCTCTGCCAGGCGAGCGACATAAGCCGCTGGGGATTCTTGCTGAAAGGGCGTTTCATCAATGTCACTGGCGTGCACATGGAAATTAACACCCAGTTGTGCCAGCAGTTCCTGCCGACGGGGAGAAGCGGAGCCCAGAATCAGGTCGTGATCTGATTGTGTTGTTGTCGCTTGTTTCATTCGCGGCTACTGCACGTCAAAGCCACGTCGCAACTGACGGAGCACTACAAACAACCATGGCCAGATGAAGGCACTGGACACGGCACTGAGCAGGTAAAGCATGCCGACCGGGTCCGACTGTTCAGTACCCACTTTAATCCAGTGCACCAGAATCAGACTCAGACCAACCATGACAAGAACAAGGGCACTTTGCTGCAAATACGAGAACATTCGCAACCGATGATGGATATTTAACGTCAGATATGCGATCAACGTATAGGCCAGAGCATTCAGTCCGAGCATTGAGCCTTCCAGAATATCGACGAATGCTCCAACCACCCAGGCTGTGCCCATGCCAACGCGGTAAGGCAGTGCAATCATCCAGTAGATCAGCACCAATGCAACCCATTGTGGCCGGTAGTGCATGGCCCAGTCAGGAAACGGTACGATTGCCAGCAGGAATGCCAGCAAAAAGCTAAGCACAATGACCCAGATACCATTAGCTTTCGGTGTCATGGTTATTGTTCTCCTGCTGCATCATTCACAGTCTCGACTGCAGTATCACTCGCTTCGCCAGCTGTCGCTTCCACAACGTCCGGCGATGCCTCATTGTCAGAAACAGCGGGATTTTCTTCGCTGCCAATACCTGCTGACACTTCTTCAACTGGCTGCGGCTCACCATCGCTTTGCGTATCAGGCAATCGTTCAGGTGTTTCAGGCAATTCCGGCTCCACCAGCATCACCAGTCGTGTTCTATCCAGTTGCGCCATAGGTCGTGCAGAAATGATAGCAAATGCCTGTCCCGGGTCATGAACAACATCAGTCACTTCAGCCACCGGGTAGTCTTTAGGGAAACGTTGCCCCAGGCCAGAACTGACCAACAGGTCACCGATCTGGATATCAGCCGTATCAGGCACGAACTCAAGCACCAAACCCGGTACCTGGCCGCGCTGACCTCGTGCAATTGCCCGCTCACCATTGCGATTGACCTGCACTGGCGTGCCATGACGCGAATCAGTAATCAGCATCACCCAACTGGTAAACGGGAGCGCCTCGACAACCTGCCCCATTAAGCCGTGTGCATCCAGGACAGCATAGCCTTCACGCACACCGTCGTGCACCCCCTTATTAATGAGGACACGGCGCGACCCGGGGTCATTGGATACATTGATGATTTCAGCCGTTTCGACTTCGCCCTGAATACCTTGCGCCGCAGCCTGAAGCTCTCGCAAGCGATTGTTTTCACTGGCAAGACCAGCCAGCAATTGCAATTCACGCTGAGCAAACAGGAGCTGCTGACGCAGCTCTGCATTTTCTTCAATCAGGTCACGATGAGAGACGAAGACATCATCCATCCAGGAAGATGTACGCGCAGGAATATCCGCCACCCAATAAACAGGCGTCGTCAGGTAAGCGACTGTAAAGCGCACCCGATCCATGTAATCGAACTGGCGATCGGCAAACATCAACAGAATTGACAGAACTACGTAGCCAATCAGACGATACTCGAGTGATGCACCTTTAATAAATAAGGTTTTAATACCGGCACCTCTGTCTGTTCAGCGTCAGTCGAGGGTCAGCGCATCCATCTCGTTAAGATCCATGAGTTCCATTGCCTTGCCGCCACCACGGGCCACACAGGTCAAAGGATCGTCAGCAACAATCACCGGCAGCCCGGTTTCTTCTGCCAGCAGTTTGTCCAGATCTTTCAACAATGCACCACCACCAGTAAGCACCATACCACTTTCGGCGATATCAGATGCCAGCTCCGGTGGAGACTGCTCCAAAGCACTTTTCACTGCCTGCACAATCGCAGACAACGGCTCTTGCAGTGCTTCAAGGATTTCATCACTGTTCAGCGTAAAACTGCGAGGCACACCTTCGGCCAGGTTGCGACCACGTACATCAATTTCGCGTAGCACGCCGTCTGCCGGATAGGCACAACCGATTTCTTTCTTGATCCGCTCAGCTGTAGCGTCACCGATCAAGCTGCCGTAGTTACGGCGCACATGAGTGATAATGGCCTCATCAAAGCGGTCACCGCCAATACGCACAGACTCGGCGTAGACAACACCATTCAGTGAAATAATGGCAATTTCTGTTGTACCACCACCGATATCAACCACCATGGAACCATTGGGCTTTTCAACCGGCAACCCGGCACCGATAGCGGCGGCCATAGGCTCTTCGATCAAGCTGACTTCTCGTGCCCCGGCACTGATGACCGACTCGCGAATCGCACGGCGCTCCACCTGGGTGGATTTGCAGGGTACGCAAACCAGCACACGCGGGCTCGGCGGGAAGAAACTGTTTTCATGCACTTTGGAAATAAAGTGCTGTAGCATTTTTTCTGTTACCTGGAAGTCGGCGATCACGCCGTCTTTCATAGGACGAATTGCGGTGATGTTGCCTGGGGTTCGACCCAGCATTCTTTTAGCATCAGCACCGACTGCAGTCACTGTTTTCTGTCCGTTATGATTACGAATGGCAACCACCGACGGCTCATTCAGGACAATCCCCTCTCCCCTGACGTAAATCAGAGTATTGGCTGTTCCCAAATCGATGGATAAATCGTTGGAGAACATTCCTCTTATTTTTTTGAACATTGAATTCCTGCTAACCTCAATATACTAATATATCCACGACCCGCACGCCCTGGAACAGCGGGTCTGCAACGCCGTCATTTATCAGCAGACAGATAAATCGACCGACAGTTCCTGTCTTAAACTGACGTTTTTAGCCAGTGCGACAGGGCTCGAGCGGAAACCTGGAAGGAAACTGTTGCCTCAGACCGGTTATAATCCCGTATAATCACGGCTTCTCCAGCAAATCAGATACGCACTCTAGCAACGCTCATACGCTAGAGCAAGTGTCATTAACATTCCGGCCACGAAACATGCTCAGCGTTCTGAGCAACCGGTATTATTGCACAACAAAGAGGTTCATGAATGGCTTTGGACAAATCAGATGTCGAAAAAATTGCCCATCTGGCCAGACTCGAGATAAACCAGGCTGACACACAAGAAGTCACTCAGCGTATTTCCAATATTCTGGCCATGATCGACCAGATGCAGTCTATTGATACGGACTCGGTCGACCCGATGGCACACCCTTTTGATGCGACACAACGACTGCGCGAAGATGAGGTAACCGAGACCAATCAACGCGAGCGACTGCAGCGCATCTCACCAGCGACCGAACAAGGTCTGTTCCTGGTCCCCAAAGTAATAGAGTAAGGATCCACTCCATGTTAAGCAAAACCGTGACCGAGCTGGCCAGCGCGCTGGACCGCAAGGAAACTTCTGCCGTTGAACTGACACAGGCCTTTCTCGACCGCATCCAACAGCTCAACCCATCGATCAACGCGTATATCACTGTGACCGCCGAGCAGGCCCTGGCGCAGGCGGCCAAAGCCGATGCGATCCGTGCTGACGGAAATGCCGGCCCTCTGACCGGCATACCAATCGCTCACAAAGACATTTTTTGTACCACTGATGTATTAACTACCTGTGGCTCCAAAATGCTGCACAATTTCATATCGCCCTACTCGGCTACTGTGGTTGAGCGACTGGAAGCGGCTGGCGCGGTCATGCTGGGTAAAACCAACATGGATGAATTCGCCATGGGCTCCTCCAATGAAACCAGTCATTACGGCGCAGTCCGTAACCCCTGGGATCAGGAACGCGTTCCGGGCGGCTCTTCCGGCGGCTCGGCTGCAGCGGTAGCTGCCGACCTGTGCGCCATGGCCACTGGCACCGATACTGGCGGTTCGATTCGCCAGCCAGCCTCTTTTTGCGGCATCACTGGACTGAAACCGACTTACGGGCGCGTTTCTCGTTTTGGCATGATCGCCTTTGCCTCCAGTCTGGACCAGGCTGGGCCGCTCACCAAGAGCGCCGAAGACGCCGCCTTGATGATGAATGCCATAGCTGGCACTGACCAGCGTGACTCAACCAGCCTTGACCTTCCGGCCGAAGACTTCACAGCGATGCTTGGTGACAGCCTGCAGGGCCTGAAAGTGGGCTTGCCAAAGCAGCATTTCAGCAAGGACCTCAACCCGGCAGTCAGTGATTTACTCCAGGGTGCCATCAAGGTGCTGGAAAGTCTGGGCGCAACGGTTAAAGAAGTCGATCTGCCAAACAACCATTTGTCAGTCCCGTCTTATTACGTTATCGCACCAGCAGAAGCCTCAGCCAACCTGTCTCGCTATGACGGCGTGCGTTACGGATACCGTTGCGAAGACCCGGTCAACCTGGAAGATCTCTACAAACGCAGTCGCAGCGAAGGTTTTGGCGACGAAGTGAAGCGACGCATTCTGGTTGGCACCTACGCACTTTCTGCTGGCTACTATGACGCCTATTACAAGAAGGCACAAAAAATTCGCCGCCTGATCAAACAGGATTTTGATGCTGCATTTGAAGATGTTGACGTCATTCTTGGCCCAACATCACCGCACACTGCTTTCAAACTGGGCGAGAAAAACAGCGACCCGGTGACCATGTATCTGGAAGACATTTACACCATTGCGGTTAACCTAGCCGGCCTGCCTGGCATGTCTCTGCCAATCGGACAGATCAATAACCTGCCAATTGGCATGCAGTTGATCGGCCCTTCATTTGGTGAAGCCCGATTGCTCAATGTTGCCCACCAGTACCAGTTGAACACTGACTGGCACCAACAGCGACCGGAGGTATAACGACATGACATGGGAAACTGTTATCGGGCTGGAAGTTCACGTACAGCTGGCCACTCAAAGCAAACTGTTTTCAGGCAGCCCCACTAAATTCGGGGCAGAGCCAAACACCCAGGCCAACATATATGACCTGGCGCTTCCTGGAACTTTGCCAGTCATGAACAAGGAAGTGCTGCGCATGGCTGTCTCATTCGGCCTGGCCATTGATGCCGAAATCGGCAAGCGCTCCGTGTTTGACCGGAAAAACTATTTTTACCCTGACCTTCCCAAAGGGTACCAGGTCAGTCAGTTGGACTTTCCGACCGTGGGCAAGGGGTCACTGACCATCGAAATGGAAGACGGCACGGAGAAAGTCATTGGCGTGACTCGTGCTCACATCGAAGAAGATGCAGGCAAGTCATTGCACGAAGACTTTCAGGGCATGACAGGCATCGATCTGAACCGTGCCGGCACACCTTTGCTGGAGATTGTCTCCGAGCCGGACCTGCGCAGTGCCAAGGAAGCCGTTGCCTACCTGAAAAAACTGCATTCGATCATACTCTACCTGGGCATTTCTGATGGCAATATGGCACAGGGTTCGATGCGCTGTGACGCCAACGTCTCGGTTCGCAAAAAAGGCGAAACAGAATTTGGCACTCGCGCTGAAATCAAGAACATCAACTCTTTCCGCTTCGTGGAAAAGGCCATCAATCATGAAGTGGAAAGACAGATAGACTTGATTGAAGACGGTGGCAGGGTTGTTCAGGAAACCCGCCTCTACGATTCCGAGCTCAATGAAACCCGCTCCATGCGCAGCAAGGAAGTCGCCAATGACTACCGCTACTTCCCTGAGCCTGACCTGTTGCCTGTTGTCATCGACGATGACTATATTGCGGCTGTCCAGGCAACCATGCCGGAACTACCCAATGCAAAACGGGCCCGTTTTGTCAGCGAACACGGACTCAGCGATTATGATGCCGGCGTACTGACAGCAGACAGAGCCATGGCGGAATATTTTGAAACTGTCGTAACCACATGCGGCGATGCCAAACTGGCCGCCAACTGGGTCAGTGTGGATCTGCTTGGCCTGCTCAACAAGGCTGACAAGGGCATTGCTGAGTCTCCTGTTTCGCCTGAGCAACTGGGCACGCTGATTGCCCGCATCAAGGACAACACCATATCCGGCAAGATTGCCAAAACTGTGTTTGAAGCCATGGCAGAGGGCGAAGGTGATGTTGACCAGATCATTGAGAACAAAGGTCTGAAACAGGTCACCGACACTGGCGCTCTGGAATCCCTGGTTGATGAAGTAATTACCTCTAATCCGGACCAGGTCGAACAGTTCCGCAGCGGCAAAGAGCAGGTATTTGGTTATCTGGTTGGACAGGCGATGAAACTATCTAAAGGTAAAGCCAACCCCGGCCAGGTCAATAAACTATTACGCGAGAAGCTGAACAACGGCTAACACTGCCTGTCACTCTCGTCACGCCTGACCAGCAGCATTTGCTGGTCAGGACTACATAATGGAAGAGATACTATGATTGAAGAGAAGAAAACCGGCAAAGACCGTGTCCAGCCGGCAACGCGAAATGAAGAATGGTCAGATGAACGCGTAAAAGCCTTTCTGGACCTGGAAGCCCCAGAGGGCACGCCTGCTGATTACCATGTACTAAAGAAAGCCTACCGCAGCATGCTGCCGGAACAGTTCAGCCGGTTCATCCCGTTCTTTGTGGAAGCCGGTCGCGATATTAATGTGAAACTGGAAAACGGACAGACTTTCCTGGATCACCTGAAGCAGCATCGCAAAGCCGCTCCTTATATCAAAGTGATGCAAAACAATGGCGCGGAAACCAGCCAAAGCTAATAGCCTGGTTTAATAGTTATCATTGTTCCGCAGTGTGACTTACAACTGAAACCGCATATTATCGCCACAAAAAAAGGGAGACAGGTATATCACTTGTCTCCCTTTTTTGTGCTTCATCTGTATGTTTCAGTGTTAAGTTTGAGGCTTATTAGCTACGACGACTCCTTGAGCGTGAACCGGAACGGCTACGCGGAGCGCCCTTGCCTGATGATCGCCCTGATTTCCCTGCTTTATCGTCTTCTTTAAAATGAGAAGCGCGGCTATACTCAGGCGCATCCGCCAGCAAACGATGATCAGGGTGAACACAGCGAAGCTTCTCTCCCAACTTTTCTTCAATATTGGGCAGAAGGAAAGAATCCTCTTCACAGGCAAAACTGATCGATGTGCCACTGGCACCCGCACGACCAGTACGACCGATACGATGAACGTAATCTTCAGCTTCTTCCGGCAGGGTATAGTTGATCACGTGGGTGACATCATCGATGTGCAGCCCCCGACCAGCGACATCGGTCGCGACCAGCACTTTCGTTTTACCGGTACGGAAATCTTCCAGTGTTTTGATGCGTTTTTTCTGCGCGACCTCACCAGACAACATACCGCACTCAATACCATTGCGGTAGAGGCTATCGGCGAGCTTACGGACCTGGTCACGCCGGTTGCTGAAAATAATCACTTTTTCTGAGCCCTGCAGACTGACCAGATTGTAGAGCAGTTTGTACTTGTCCTCTGACGTGACCAGATAAACAATTTGCTCAACCATGTCAGTCGCAACACGTTCCGGTTCGATTTCGATCATCACCGGATCCATCGCCCAACGCGATGTCAGCTCAAGGATCTCTGGTGTAAATGTGGCACTGAACAGCAGCGTCTGACGACAGTCTTTATGTGGCGTTCGTGCCACGATATTCCTGACCTGAGGGATAAAGCCCATATCCAGCATACGATCCGCTTCATCAATGACCAGCAACTCAACCAGCCCCAGATAAAGGTGTTCATGTTGCAGAAAATCAATCAGCCGTCCCGGTGTGGCAACAACAATGTCCACTGGGCCTTTATCAACCGCCTTTAGCTGCTTGGCATAATCCTCACCACCCACCATGGTAATGACATTCAGTCCACTGCCATGACAAAGCAAATCTGCATCACTGGCAATCTGAATCACCAGTTCACGTGTTGGCGCCAGAACAATGGCTCGCGGCTCACCGGAATAGCGCTGCTCCTGGATCGGATTTTTAAGCATGTCATTAATCAGCGTAATCAGAAATGCGGCTGTTTTCCCCGTTCCCGTTTGCGCCTTGCCTGTGACATCGTACCCTCGCAGTGTGTAACGAAGGCTTTGTGCCTGGATCGGGGTACAGTGAGTGAACCCCATTTTTTCGATTGCCTTGGCCAGCTCCGGCTGCAAATCAAATTCACTGAATGCCACTTTTGGGGCTATGACTTTTTCTTCAAATGCTGGCTCAAGCTCGCTGGCACTGACTGTTGCTTCAATATTTTGCTCGGGCTGCGCATCAACTTGAACGGCGGGTTTAGCCACAGCGACTTCTTCTTTATTCACATCAGCAGTTGCATTCACATCTGCAGCTTCATCCGCCACCTCAGCGGCAGAATCTGCCACAATGGGTTGTTCCGGTTGTTCCGGTTGTTCCGGTTGTTCCGGTTGTTCCGGTTGCTCTGTTTTCTCTGCAACCGGCTCACTATCAACGACAGGTTCTTCTGCCCCGGCTTCTGGTTGCGGAGCTTCAGGCGGGGCCTGTTCCTGGATTTCGTCTTGCTGTTGTGGCTGCTGGGTTTGCTGAGTCTCTTCCTGCAAGTCCTGTTTCACGCTCTTGTCTTGAGCGTCATTATTACTCGAATCATTATCTGAATTTGGCATTGAGATTAACCTTGTCGGTTTAGCAATAGGCCGCATCATATCGTCAGGCTGAGCGGCCATTCAAGCTTATAAATTCTGTCCGGACACCGGACGATTGGCGCATGCCGGGCAAGCCGGATCACGCGATAATTTCAGTTCCCGCCACTGCGAGGTCATCCCATCAAATAACTGCAGGCGCCCACAGAGACTTTTTCCTACACCAGCCAGAACCTTGATCGCTTCCAGAGCCTGATAACTTCCAATCAGGCCAACCAGTGGTGACATCACACCATTTCTGGCGCAGCTCATTTGCTCATCATCTCCTTCCTGGTACAGACACTGATAGCAGGGGCTTTGAGCGTGCCGTGTATCAAACACAGCAACTTGGCCCTCCATCCGTATGGCGGCACCGGAGACCAGTGGCAGTCCGGCTGCAATACATGCACGATTAATCATGAATCGTGTACTGAAATTGTCGCAGGCATCTATTACCAGGTCGATTGCCGTGTTTTCATTGCCACTATCATCCACACTATGCAGTATTGACTGCAGATTGTCTTCCGTCAGACGTATCGTATGTGTTTCGACCTCTATATCACTATTCAATGATCTCAGCGAGTCACGGGCTGATATCACCTTATCCCGGCCAATATCAGACTCCTGATGCAGTATCTGGCGTTGCAGATTGCTTAATTCCACCTGGTCATCGTCGACAAGAATCAGTTTGCCCACACCTGCGGCGGCCAGGTACATTGCAGCAGGACATCCCAGCCCGCCAGCCCCAATAATCAGTACGGTAGCATTCAGCAATGCCTGCTGGCCCGCCACATCAAATGCCGGCAGCATGATTTGTCGACTGTATCGCAACAACTGCTCATCATTCATGGAGACACCTTAATTCTTTCCGCTGCCTGGCATTTTTCCGACCGTTACACGATCCAGGCCAGCCAGGTCCTGAATGGTCCTAATGTCTGCAAATTTTGCCTGGTCAAACAATGTTCTCACCGCACTGCCCTGCTCACAACCGTGTTCGACCAGTAACTGCCCACCATTGACAAGATAACCTGGCGCTGTGCCAATAATGGTTTTGAAATCACCCAGACCCGCATCAGTAGCCACCAATGCGGAAACAGGCTCAAATGGCAAAGCACCCATCCCAAGGTGCGAATCATCATCGGCAAGGTAAGGCGGGTTACTCAGTATAAGATCAAACCTGTCACTGCTAGCAACTGGATCAAACCAGTTACCGGCTATCCATGTGACCCTGTCTGACAAACCATACTTTTTTGCATTCTGATTAGCCACTGCCAGGGCTCTAGCACTGGCATCAGTGGCACAGACAGTCCAGGCAGGGCGCTCACTGGCTAACGACAACGCAATAGCACCGGAGCCTGTGCCCAGATCCAGCACCCGACATTGCCGATCGGCGGGCAACGCGTCTAACGCAATTTCAACCAATAGCTCTGTTTCAGGTCGCGGTACCAGCACATCTGGCGTGACGGTCAGCTCAAGTGTCCAAAAACCCTGTTTACCGGTAATGTAAGCCAGAGGCTCACCCTTCACTCTACGATCAATCAAGCTAAGAAAGCGCCCCTGCTGCTCATCAGACAACACCTTCTCCGGGTACATCATGATGTGGGTACGCGTCACACCCAGCACTTCGGCGAGCAACAGCTCTGAATCCAGCAACGCCGTATCAGAACTTCGCAGCAAAGCCGCTGAAGACTGAATGAGTTGCTTGACTGTGCAAGCCATATCAGGCGGCAAGCTCCGCGAGCAAGTCAGCCTGGTACTCGTTGATCAGGGGTTCTACCACCAGTCCCAACTGGCCACCGGTGATTTCTGACAGCTTGTACAACGTCAGGTTGATGCGATGATCAGTGACCCGCCCCTGAGGGTAATTGTATGTCCGGATCCGTTCGGAGCGGTCACCCGACCCCACTAACACCCGGCGTGTGTCAGACTGTTCTTTTTCAGCGGCGGCCTGGGCCATATCATTGAGGCGCGCGCTTAGCAGTGACATCGCACGAGCGCGGTTTTTATGCTGTGACCTTTCGTCCTGGCACTCCACCACAATGCCGGAAGGCAAATGCGTAATGCGGATAGCAGAGTCCGTTTTGTTAACATGCTGACCACCTGCACCACTGGCGCGAAAGGTATCAATTCTCAAATCTGCCTTGTTAAGCTCAATATCCCCTGCCTCATCAGCTGCCGGCAATATGGCAACTGTACAGGCCGACGTATGTATTCGCCCCTGGGTCTCCGTTTCAGGGACCCGCTGCACACGGTGAGCGCCTGATTCAAATTTCAAATGACCATAGACCTGGCGCCCTTCAACACGGGTAATGATTTCTTTATAACCACCGTGCTCACCGTGCCGAGCACTGAGCACCTCAACCTTCCAGCCTTTCGACTCAGCGTAAAGCGAATACATACGGAACAAGTCTCCCGCAAACAGTGCCGCCTCATCACCACCGGTACCTGCCCGGATCTCAAGAAAAACATCCATGGTGTCTTTCTCATCTTTGGGCAACAACAGTTTTTGCAGAGACAGTTCAAGATCTGCCAGCTGCGTTTTCAGTGTTTCGCTTTCTTCGCGAGCCATTTCCCGCATATCAGGATCACTGTCTTTAAGCATGCCCTGTGCTGAATCCAGATCCTGCTGTGCGCCCTGGTATTGCGCAAACTCCAGTGCAATAGGCTCCAGTTCAGCAAACTCCTTTGACAATGCGCGAAACCGATCCTGGTCGGCAATAATTTCAGCATCACTCAGCAGAGCCTGGACTTCCTGGTAGCGGTCACTGAGATGCTCCAGTTTTTGCATTATCGACGCTTTCATGAATCACCATTCAGATCAAACAGCTCACGTGCCAGTTGAACAACATCATCACGCCCATCGGCACTGGCCTGTTTCATTTTAACACTGGGGGCATGTATCAACTTATTCGTCACACCTCTGGCCAGCGAAGCCAGCACTGCTTCAGGCTCAGCTCCCTTGGCAAGCATCTTCATGGCTTTCTCCAGTTCGGCCTCGCGAATCGTATCAGCATGCTCACGGTATTCCCGCAAGGTTGCCACCGCATTGCGCTCACGCTGCTGACGCAGATAATCTTCCACGCCACGTTCAATAATAGCAGCAGCCTGCTCAGCCGCCTGGGCCCGGCTTTTTACGCCATCCTCGATGACATCCCGGATGTCATCGACACTATATAAATAGGCATCGGCAATTTGCCCGACTTCCGGCTCAATATCTCTTGGCACCGCCAGATCGACCAGCAGCATGGGTTTATGACGACGAACCTTCAAGGCCCGTTCAACAGCCCCCTTGCCTAACAGAGGTAACTGGCTGTTAGTCGAAGACACCACGATATCAGCAGTTTCCAGTTCTTCCGGAATATCTGATAACAGCACGCCGCGCGCGCCAAACTTTTCGCCCAGGTTAACGGCGTTGCCCAGTGTACGGTTGGCAATGACGATTTGACTCAGGCCACGCTCCGTCAAATGCCTGGCCACCAGCTCAATGGTATGGCCGGCACCTATCAACAGGGCATTCAGGCTGCCAAAATCTGAAAAAATCTGTTCCGCCAACGTGACAGATGCATAAGCAACAGAAACCGGGTTTTCACCGATGGCAGTATCCGTCCTGACTTCCTTGGCGATTGAGAAGGCTTCCTGAAAGGCACGTCCCAGCTGGCCTTTGGCAGCACCCAGCTCTTTGCCCACCGCATAAGCGGACTTTATCTGACCCAGTATCTGCGGTTCACCCAGTACCATCGAGTCAAGGCCACAAGCCACTCTCATCAAATGGCGGATGACATCCTCATACCAGGAAAAATAGCTACACCCGGACAGCTCTTCAAAGTTGACATCATGAAAATCACTCAGCCAGCTCAACAGTTGCTGCTGATGGGCATGCTGACTGGCATCGGACACAGCGGTATCCTGCGCCTGAACTTCGTCATTGCAGTCAACATCCACATACAGTTCGGTTCGGTTGCAGGTTGAGACAATGACGGCCTCATTAACCCCCGCCAGTGCTTCCACCTGGCGCAAGGCGTCATTGAGCCGCTCAGGTGGAAACGCCACCTGCTCCCGCAGTGATACATTTGCTGTGTTGTGGTTTATGCCAAGCAGAACCAGCGCCATAGCCAACCTTGAATGGAAAAAGTGCGCTATATTACTAGAATTCGCCAATGTTTTCCTGCCCAATTATGTATCATGGCCGACACTTGCTACAATCCGGCAATACTCGTGGGACTTGGACCACCCAATTATCATGATGAAGTACAGAAATTTCACACTCAGCATTGCCTGCCTTGTGCTATGGCAATGCACCAGCACAGCAACAGATGCCCCTCAAGAAACTGCTTCCGAAGCGTCTGACAGCGCCTCTGTCGTTGTCGCAGACGATCAAACCGCGGCCGAAACCACACCTCCCGAACCAGAGGAGAATTACGGCAATTTCACCCGCGACGAGTTGGAAACGGCACTACTCGGGGAGATTGGCGGCATGCGCGGCTATATGCCACAGGCAGCCGAATCCTACTATCATCTGGGTATGGAGACCGGTGACCCCGGCATTCTTGGCCGCGCTCTCGAGTTCGCCTCTGCTGTTGGCAACGCCCGGGCGATGCAGGAAATCGCCAACCGCTGGCTTGAAGTGGAACCCAATGCCCGCAACCCCCACCTGGTGATTGGCTACCAATATATTGAACAAGGCCAGTTTATCCGTGCGATACCGCATCTTGAGCAGGTACTGGAACTGGGCGGCGATATTGATTTTGCACTGATATCTGCCCGCACATTTAACCTGGAGGATCGCCAGCGAAACATTATTATTGAACGGCTGACAGCGATCCAGAGCCGTTATCCCGAACAAACATCGCTATACCTGGCCCTGGCTCAGCTTCATGATCAAAGTGGCAAAACCGAATCCGCACAGGCACAACTGGACCAGGCCCGCGAGCGTTTTGGCGACTCACCGCGGATATTGCTGATCGAGGCACAGATACTGCAAAACTCTGACCGTAATGAGGAAGCAGAGAGTTTGCTGGCACTAGGGGTCGAGAGATACCCGCGCCACCGCTTACTACGCTACAGCTTTGCCCAGTTACTGGTCGAGAACAGTAAGCTGGAGGCCGCTGCCGAGCAATTCGACGCACTCATGGCCGCTCGCCCCGGCGACGTTGAAACCCTGTATTCGCTTGCCCTCATCAACCTTGAACTGGAACGCCTGACTGTGGCCGAGAGCCAGTTCCGCGAACTGATACAGGCACGTCACCGCAGCGATGAAGCTCACTATTACCTGGCATCCATTCTTCAGGACAGAGGGGCGACCGATGAAGCACTGCGCCATTTTGGACAGATCAACAGGCAATCTAATGCCTGGTTGAGCGCGCAACGCCAGCGCCTACAACTACTGGTTGACGAACAGCGCTACCAGGAAGCCAGTGATACCGCCGGAGAAATTGCCGAGGCACGCCCCGAACTGGCTCCCGTGGCGGCCAACCTGCAGGCCCAGGCACTCATATCGGCGCAAGAATACGAACGCGCCGCTGTCGTCCTCGACCAGGCTCTGGCTGTCGCCCCTGAAAATATCGACCTGCTGTTTACACGGGCGCGCCTGAATGAAACGCTAGACGACTTCCCTGCCACCGAAGCAGACCTGCGTGCAATTCTGTCAATACAACCTGACAATGCACAGGCACTGAACCATCTGGGTTATTCACTGACTGTGCGCACGGATCGTTACGAAGAGGCGCTGACTCTCATCGAACAAGCCATCACACTGATGCCTGACGACCCGGCCATCATAGACAGCCTGGGCTGGATCCAGTTCAAGCTGGGTTATCTGCAGGATGCGCTGGTCAATTTGCAACGCGCTTATGACGCGTTTCCAGACCCTGAAGTCGCAGCACACCTTGGTGAAGTACTCTGGTCGCTGGGCAGACAAGGCGAGGCGATGATGATCTGGCAGGAAGGGCTGGATAAAGACCCTGACAGCGAATTCATCCATGATGCCCTGGAACGCCAGGAGATTGAACTGCCACTATGAGCGGGCTGCGTCTTCTTTCTACCCTGCTTGCACTGACCTTGCTGGTCGGATGTGCAGGCACTGACCGTATGGACGCCCCGGTAAACGCTGCCTGGGAGCAGCGCCAGCAGGTTTTGAACCAGTTACAAGAGTGGTCAATACAAGGTTCTTTGCACGTTCGGGATAACCAGGATTCACAATCGGCCCGGATTCGCTGGTGGCAGCAACAGGAAGAGTTTCAGGTCAATCTCTGGGGCACTTTCAATATCGGCGCAACCGAAATCAGCGGCACAGCCGAACGGGTCACCGTCATACAGGCAGGAGAGCCCCCCTTTATCAGCGAAGAGCCGGAAATGCTCTTCTACGACCAGCTTGGCTTTGAGTTACCCATTCATTATCTGCACTATTGGATCAAAGGAGCGCCTTTTCCGGGTATGGCAGCCGAACTCACTTTCGGCGAACTCAACCAGGTTTCGTCTCTTAATCAGAACGGCTGGCAAGTGCAGTACCTGGCCTACACTAACTACGGCCTGGCATCACTGCCCACTCGCATCAGACTGAGCAAGTCACCATTGCGACTGGACCTGGTCAGACTCAACTGGACGTTGACAGAAACTGGCGATGACAGCGATGAGTGAAAACAGCACCCGTCCCCTGAGACTTCCTGCCCCGGCAAAACTGAATTTGTTTTTGCACATAACAGGCCGGCGACCTGATGGCTACCATGAGCTGCAAACGTTATTTCAGTTACTGGATCATGGCGATGAGCTTGAGATCAGCATACAGCCGGACGGACAAATCACCTTTGAATGCCAGGACCAGACACTGGGCGCCCCCGATAACAACCTGGTTGTTCGTGCCGCCAGGCAATTACAGCAGCACACCCGGACCGGGCTGGGAGCCCATATCACATTGTACAAACATCTCCCGGCAGGCGCCGGGCTGGGTGGTGGCAGCTCCGATGCCGCAACAACATTGATCGGTCTCAATCATTTATGGCAAACGAACCTGACGCTGGAAGCGTTAGCCGAACTGGGTGTATCACTGGGCGCAGATGTACCCGTATTCGTGATGGGGCATTCAGCCTGGGCTGAAGGAATTGGCGAAAAACTCACCCCGGTAACATTACCAGAGCCTTATTTTGTTGTATTAAGCCCTGCCTGCCACGTCAATACCGGTGAAATTTTTTCACATCAGCAATTGACACGAGACTCCTCTCCCATCAAAATAGCCGCCTTTCTGGCAGGGCAGTCCCGAAATGACTGTGAACCACTGGTCAGACGCCTGTATCCCGAGGTTGATTCAGCCATACAATGGCTTTCGAAATTTGGCCCGGCAAGACTGACAGGCACTGGCTCAAGTGTTTTTGCTCCGATGGCATCAGAGCAGGCCGCCAGAAACGTGTTGCAAGCACTGAACACGGCAGAAGACCCCGCTTTGTCCGGCACGAAAGGTTGGATAGCGAAAGGCGTTAACCGGTCCCCGGTACTGAAATGCCTGTAATTTTCTGTCAGTGACATCTAGGCAACCCGAACTGAATAGTGCATAATACCGCCCCCCTAAAGGGCTGTAATTTTCAGTTCGATAGCGTAAAATAACGCAGTATTACTGGGGTGTCGCCAAGTTGGTAAGGCACGGGGTTTTGATCCCCGCATGCGTAGGTTCGAGTCCTGCCACCCCAGCCATTTTCCCTAGGAGTCCGCCTGATCTCCGACTGAGCCCAAAAGCCCGGTTGGTCGGATTCCGACAAGTCGGTTCGGTTCGCATTAGGAATGACGGTTCTCACACCATAGCGAACCCAGTCGTCAAACCCTGACCAGGAATGCACAACGACACAACAGGCGGAATTCACCATCAAACGTCCACTGAACAAAGCGACGCTGTCCCGATTTCGTAGCAATATCGGCGGCAAACCTGAAGGTAATCAGCACATGGCTAACAACTTAATGGTATTCACCGGCAATGCGAACCCTATGCTGGCGGAAAAAATTGCCCGGTACATTGGTATCCCGGTTGGTGAGGCCCAAATCGGCAAATTCAGTGATGGCGAAGTTGCCGTTGAAATTCTCGAGAATGTTCGCGGTAAAGATGTTTTTATCATTCAGTCGACTTGTGCGCCGACCAATGACAGCTTAATGGAGCTGCTGCTGACGGCAGATGCCATGCACCGCGCCTCAGCAAACCGCATCACAGCGGTTATTCCCTATTTTGGTTATGCCCGCCAGGATCGACGTGTTCGCTCTTCTCGTGTTGCCATCAGCGCCAAAGTCGTTGCTGATATGATTTCAGCCGTGGGTATCAACCGAGTGCTGACAGTTGATCTTCACGCCGAGCAAATCCAGGGCTTCTTTAGTATCCCGGTAGACAACGTTTATGGATCTCCGGTTTTGACAGAGGACATTGTTCGTCAGAACTATGAAAACCTGACGGTAGTGTCTCCCGATATCGGCGGCGTTGTCCGCGCCCGCGCCGTAGCCAAACAGCTCAACGTTGACCTGGCTATCATCGACAAACGTCGGCCTCAGGCGAACGAAGCCCAGGTCATGCATATTATCGGTGAAGTGAAAGGCCGTACCTGTCTGATTGTTGACGACATGGTCGATACCGCCGGTACTTTGTGTAAAGCAGCGGCGGCGCTAAAAGAGCACGGGGCCGACAAAGTAATTGCCTACTGTACGCACCCGGTTCTGTCAGGCAACGCCGCAAGCAACATTGCCAATTCGCCATTGGACTCACTGGTCGTCACTGACACGATTCCACTGAGCGATGAAATCAAGAAATGTAAAAAGGTGCGCCAGTTAAGCATGGCACGCCTGTTGGCTGAGTCAATACGACGCGTCAGCAATGAAGAATCCATCAGCGCCATGTTCGATGCAACAGAGCTCTGATGCTTAACGGGTAGCGGCAACAACTGCCACTGCCTCATCACTGGCCTGGATAATAATTGGTCGCGAATTATTATCCAGCTTTAGAAACTGGAGGGACACCATGTCCAATGAGTTTAAACTAACTGCAACTGCCCGGAACGACCTGGGGAAAGGTGCGAGCCGCCGCCTGCGTCGTCTGGCACACGAAGTACCTGCCATTGTCTATGGCGGCAAACAGAAGAAGCCACAATCAATCGCTATTGAGCACCGTGTGATCGCCAAGGCTGTTCAGAACGAAGCGTTTTTCTCGCACATCATCACGCTGGAAATTGACGGCAAAGACGAACAGGTAGTTATCAAAGATCTGCAACGTCATCCGTCCAAGCCACTGATCATGCACGCTGACTTCCAGCGCGTTAGCGCCAAGCAGACTATTAACGTCAAAGTACCTCTGCACTTCATCAACGAGAGCAAGTGTAAAGGCGTTAAACTGGGCGGTGGCAGCATCCTGCACACCATCACGGAACTGGAAGTTACCTGTCTGCCTAAAGACCTGCCTGAGTTCCTGGAAATTGATGTTGAAAACCTGGATGTGGGTGAAGTTATTCACATCTCCGAGATCAACTTCCCGAAAGGTGTTACCAGTGTTGACCTGACGCACGGTGAAGATGCTGACCACGCTGTTGTAACAGTTAAAGCACCTCGCGGCGGTTCAGATGATGCAGCTGATGATGCCGAAGGCGAAGCAGCTGAGTCTGGCGACGAGTAAGCCGGAAGCTGCATGAGCGATAACAAGCTCAAACTGATTGTGGGTCTGGGGAACCCCGGCCCACAATATCAGTATAATCGTCACAACGTCGGCGTCTGGTTTCTCGACGCCATCTGTCGACGCTATCAGGGCGAACTCCGCGCTGAAGCCCGCTTCCACGGCATGACTTGCCGCCTGACCGCAGAAGGTCAGGATCTGCGTTTACTCTTCCCCACCACTTTCATGAACCGCAGCGGTTTATCTGTCGCCACAATGGTGAACTATTTCAATATAGAACCATCAGAAGTGCTGGTTGCCTATGATGAGATTGATTTCCCGGTTGGTACAACACGACTGAAAACCGGCGGTGGCCACGGCGGCCATAACGGCATGCGGGACATTATCAACGCCCTGGGTGGAGAAAGAGGTTTTCATCGTCTGCGCATCGGTGTCGGTCACCCGGGCGATAAAAGCAAAGTGGCTAATTACGTACTTAGCAACCCCGGCAAAGACGACACGATTCAGATCGAACATGATATTGACCAGGCACTGTCAGTACTGCCTGAGTTACTCACTGGCAAACTCGAACCGGCGATGCAGAAGCTGCACAGCCAGGCATGAGCAGCGCCAGTTGCGCCAATTAACAGAACATATTTACAGGATCTAGCGTTATGGGATTTAAATGCGGCATCGTAGGCCTGCCCAATGTCGGCAAATCGACCTTGTTCAATGCCTTGACCAAGAACGGCATCGCAGCGGAAAACTTTCCTTTTTGCACCATCGAGCCCAATGAAGGCATCGTCGCCGTCCCTGATCCGCGCCAGGACAAACTCGCCGAAATCGTCAAACCAGAACGTGTGGTTCCCACCACCATGGAGTTTGTGGACATTGCGGGCCTGGTTGCTGGCGCATCCAAGGGTGAAGGCCTGGGCAACAAATTCCTCGCCAACATCCGTGAAACTGACGCCATCGCTCACGTGGTGCGCTGCTTTGAAGACGAAAACGTAGTGCACGTGGATGGCCAGATCAACCCTGCCAGTGACATCGACATCATCAACACTGAACTGGCATTGTCCGACCTGGAAACCTGCGAAAAAGCCCTGACCCGCAACGCCAAACTGGCCAAGGGCCAGGACAAGGATGCCAAGCAAATGGTGGCACTGCTGGAAAAAATCCAGCCTCATCTGAACGAAGCTCAGCCACTGCGCAGCTTCGATCTGGACAAGGACGAGCTGAAGCTGTTGCGCGACCTGAATCTGCTGACACTCAAGCCGACAATGTATATCGCTAACGTTGATGAAGACGGTTTTGAAAACAACTCCTTCCTCGACACTGTGCGCGACATCGCCGAGAAAGAGAACGCCGTCGTCGTTCCCATCTGCAACAAACTGGAAGCGGAAATCGCCGAACTGGACGATGATGAAAAAACCGAATTCCTGGAAGACCTGGGCATGGACGAACCCGGCCTGAACCGAGTGATCCGCGGCGGCTACAGTCTGCTCAGTCTGCACACCTACTTCACGGCAGGTGTTAAGGAAGTGCGTGCCTGGACCATTCCCGTGAACTCCACGGCGCCCCAGGCGGCCGGCAAGATCCACACGGATTTCGAGAAAGGCTTTATCCGTGCCGAAGTGGTCAGCTACGACGATTTTGTGGATAACAACGGTGAGCAAGGCGCCAAAGATGCTGGCAAATGGCGTCTGGAAGGCAAGGACTACATCGTCAAAGACGGCGACGTGATTCACTTCCGCTTTAACGTATAAAAGATATCGATTGAAAAAGCCGGGGACTTCCCCGGCTTTTTTGTGCCTGAATTATAAGAAATGAGCCCCGTTTGACCGTGGGTTAAAAATCGTAATTCAAACTCATGTTTATACGACGCCCATCAAGCACAACACCATAAGTGTCATTCGTGATGGTTTTATCAGCGACGTTGTAAACACCGGCCATCACTTTCAATTGATCACTCAGGTGGTAAACCCCACCCAAATCAACCAGAGTATAGCCAGGCGTGCCAGCACTCATACTGGTACGCCCCAGAAAGTCACTGGTTTCACCACGATAGTTGACCCGTCCCCAGACATCCATAGACATACCCGGCTGCCAGTCGAACCCGACATTGGCCATATTTTTCGGCATTTTGTTCAGTGGTTCGCCCTCAAAATCTCCAGTCTTCTGCTCGGAGTCAGTGAGCGTGTAATTGACAGTGACTTCCAGGCTGTCGGTCAAATTGTAGGACACGGATGCTTCGACACCTGTCATCACAGCCTCATCAATATTCTTGCGACTGCTCAGGAACTGATAGGTATTACCGCCAAAATCACAGGTATAGTTCTGGTAGTCATCACGATCAACACCATCGGATACGCAATAACGATCTTCAGCAATTTTGTCTTTGAATGCTGTATGGAAAGCCATGACAGTGGTATTGAACCCCAGGTCCTTATCGTTATAGATAAAACCGGCCTCATAATTAACACTGGTTTCGGGCTTCAGGTCCGGATTACCGACAATCAGGGCGCGAGAAATAGGATCGCCATTCGGTGACAGATTAGGTGAACCCGGGCCACCTGTACCCCGACCAAATCCGGCAGTGGCTGCTGGTAGTGAAGGCTGTGAATAACCGGTAGAAATACCACCTTTGAATGTCAGTTTATCGCTGCTGTGCCAGTTAGCATAAATACGGGGAGACACATGACCGCCAAACAGCTCATCATCGTCGTAGCGCAGACCCGTGGTAATGCCCAGGTTTTCAATGAAGCTCCACTCTGCCTCAGCAAACAGCGCGCCTATCCAGCGCTTCACATTCGCGGTTGCACCTTGCACGTTGGCGTCCAGCAGACCGTTGGTTTCATCAACCAGATCTTCCAGTTTGTAGCGCCCACCCAACGTCAGAATGTAGTTGTCCCCGACATAGTTGGACTGCGTGTTAAGGGTGGTGACCTCTTCTTTCTTGGTAGATGTCTGTACCTTGTCTGAAATGTCATGTTGCAGAAATGAGTTGACTGACCAATCACCGTAACGGCCTTCATGAGAGAGTGTGAACAACTGTTTTTCAAACTCATAAGATGATGGATCGTCCGTGATTTCAATCGACCGCCCCGGCGTTCTTGTGTACTCCATATTAGATGTATTGGCTGCCAGAGTGACTCGGTTTTCCGTATTAATCTGCCATGTCAATTCACTGCCAAAGCGCTTGGTATCGGACTCCGGCTCACTGGAGGCATTGTCGCTGCCACCATTGAGGTCGCTTTCATCGGTGTGCAGTAGTGCGCCATTAAACTCAAGACCGATTACATCAGAAACAATCGGGCCACCCAGATAAAACTCCGTGTTGTAGGCGTCGTTGCTGACATCATTCTGGGAAGCCGTATAGTCTGCGGCCACACTACCCCCCCAGACCTCAGGTGTTACCCGGGTAATTACATTGACAACTCCGCCCATCGCCTCTGAGCCATACAGTGAAGACATCGGACCACGAATCACTTCAACTCGCTCTATCATGGCCAACGGTGGAAGACCTATCTGTTTGCCACCGTCATTACCATTGGTGTTAACGCTGCGTCCGGCAGAAATGGGTCGGCCATCTACCAGGTACAGCGTGTAATCATCGCTCATCCCTCGGACGCTGATGTCCTGCATGTTCGAGCCACCCGTCACATAAACACCAGGTATGTTAGCCATGGCATCAACAATTGTAGTGTATTGCTGTTTTTCCAGTTCATCGCGAGTGACAACCGAAATTGAAGCCGGAGCATCGATGATACGTTGCTGATAACCAGCGGCGGTGATTACGATTTCTTCAACATCGTCTTCCTGAGCAACAGAGAATGACGTTACCAGCATGGCGGGAATAACAAGGGATAATGCCTTGCAGGTAAAGCCGGCATCTAAAGGGCGGGGGAACATAGGGCACTCCAGTCAACTGCATAATTGTGAAACGCAAATGATATTGATTCGCCTTCTCTGTATCAATTAAGACACTTTACACTTTTTCTGGAGGTCGGTTAGTCAGCTCTAACAGGTAATGAAAGGAAGAATGCAAAATCTTGCGATCTGAATCTTGACAAAAGCATGATAAATGGACAGAATTCGCACCCTCGATGTGGCTACGTAGCTCAGCTGGTTAGAGCACAGCATTCATAATGCTGGGGTCGGTGGTTCAAGTCCACCCGTAGCTACCACTTCTTCTCTTCATGCTCCCTGAATAATTCATCCACGGCACATCTGCCCGTGTTCGCTTAGTTTATACCTGGCTCGCGTAATATTGATTGTAGCTCCGCGCTCAACTACTATGCAGAAATGCCTCATATCAAGAGAGCGGCCAGGATATTGTTATTCTGCGCGTTGGGATTACTGCTCCTGCGCGCCGCACTGCCTGTGGCACTGCAGTCTTACGTCAATCGCACCCTGGATCGCGCCGAAGATTACGATGGCCGGGTTGGCAATGTCGACCTCTCCCTCCTGGCTGGTAGCTATTCCATAGAGAATATCGAGATCGTCAAATCAAACGGCCTCGTCCAGCAACCTTTATTCAGCACACAGCAACTGCGCTTTTCACTGTTATGGTCTGCATTACTGGGCGGCACAATCGTTGGCGAAGTCGATTTGACTCAACCAGTGCTGAATTTTGTGGACAGTACCGCAGAAGAAGAGCGTCAGTCCGGGGCTGGTGAGCCCTGGCTCAATATTGCTAATGACCTGTTTCCTTTGCGTATCGATCATCTGCAAATTCGCGATGGGCGTGTTGTTTTTCTAAACTCGAATGCCTCTCCCCCGATTGATGTCTCTTTGCAGGACATTAACCTGATCGCCCTAAACATAGCCAACAGTCGCGACCTGGCCAAAGAGCTTACAACGCTTGTTAGTGCTACAGCCAATACGACTGGCAGTGGCAATCTGGCCTTCGATGTTTCCCTGACCCCCAACACACAGTTACCAACTTTTGATATCAATCTTGAAGCAAGTGATATTGGCCTGACTGACTTTGAGAACCTGCTCAATTATTACGCGCCTTTCGACCTCGAAGCCGGGGAGTTAGATCTGGCGCTTGAAATGGCCAGTGATGCAGGGGAGCTGACCGGCTACATGAGACCCGTACTGCATAATATTGATGTCTTTTCCTGGAAGGGAGATGTCGAGGAAGATGGGGACGGTCTGTTCCGCAATCTGGCCGAGCTATTTACCGGTGCGATAACGGAAATTTTCGAGAACCAGGCCAGCAATCAGTTTGCCACCGAAGTTGAGTTCTCAGGAACACTTGATGAGCCGGACATTGATACATTCGCCGCAATAGCCGCAATATTACGTAACGCCTTCGTCGATGCACTGGAGGCCCGGATCGACAACAGCATTAATCTGGAAGCAGACTGAGTAATCGACAACCGATCAAATATCACGCATGGTCGTATGGGTCACAGAAATGCGCCGACACAATGTCTCAGCATCACGCCAGAGTGTATCAAGCTCTTCAGCCACATCTGGTGCAATAACATTGTTGATCTGCTCGCGCAGGTTCTCTACACCAGCCCCGTTGATTAGCTGTAAGTACTGAATCGCCTCACCCACTGAGCTGGAGTCAGGGGTTTCGGGTAGCTGCGGGAAAAACTGAACACGCGTAGCAAGTACCTTTTCCGGACCCTGACTGGCGTAATCAGCCAACAGCTGAGCCAGTTCGTGTTCCGTACTGACCATTCGCGACAGGGCTTCCTGATAAGTCGGGTTCACCTCGTTGAGGTGATCCTGCAGGTCGTCTGCAGCGGCACGACATATCACGGCAGTTTTCTCCAGGCACGCTCTGATGGAACGGAAGGTGTCTTGACTGGAATCTGTATTTCCGCTGGCTCTGGACATATATTCTCCATGAAAACGCACGACACACTGGCACTGTAACATAAACCGGCAGGTGCTGTTTCCACTGGCAGCATGTAGCGCAGATCGCTGTTAATGCTGGGTGAGGAACTTTCTGGCAACCCTGAGCAGTATCAACGTCAGTGCCGTCACCATCACTGCCAGATATATCTGATCCAGGGCTACGGCGATTCCGACGCTGGCCACAAGCAGCATGGACGCGGCTGTCGTCAGGCCTTCAACATTATTGTTGCGATGGCGAAAAATTGTACCGGCCCCCAGAAATGCGGTCCCGGTAATAATGGCTTCAACAACACGAACAGGATCTGTACGCATCACCGAAAGAACAGATTCGCTGGAAAAAAACGAGATGATGACATCGGTTAGCACAACGAGAAGGCAGGCCGCACCGCTTAGAATGGCGTATGTACGCACCCCAGCTGGCCGGCGCACCGCCTCCCTTTCCATACCGACCAGTCCACCAAGAACGACTGCAATGAGCACGTGCACGAACATTTCCAGCTGGGCTTGCCAGTTGGGGTCTACAATTTCCATTTTTCATCCTTTGCTTGCCAGGATCTACATTAGTACCCTATATAAGATACCAACGTACAGGCGACGCCTTAAATTCCTGACATGGAAAAGCTAATTCCCCCTTCATGCTCAGGCTGCATTTCAGAAAAACGAAAGCGTAGTACCAGGCCCTAAAGGGTAAAACGCAAAGAAAAATGCATTCTGCGATTATCACCTTCATTGCTACTACCACTGTCCTTAAGCTGCCACCCATAACTAAACGAAGCACTCAGATAAGGCTGGTACTGATAACGAAACCCAATACCCACACTGGCAATCTCAAACGCCTTCTCGTCAGGTAGTTTGTCCTGGTTCCAGGTGTGGGCATAGTCCTGAAAGGCGAACAGGGTCAGCGCATCAGTCGAGCCCGGCTGTAAGCGCCCTGGATCCAGCAACGACAGCATGGGCAGAACCAGTTCCTGATTAAAGTAAAACGCATTATCACCAAGCACCTCCTCTTCTTCGTAGCCGCGCACTGTCGCATTACCACCCGCCGAGTACTGCTCGCTACCCAGCAAGTTACGGTTGGACAACTGTCCACCAGAGTTAACCAGCCATCGCCAGCCATCCGGGGCTTGCTGCAAACGTGTTTCCCGCCTTAAATCGAACGTGAGGTAGGTATAGTCAGCACTGGCATTGAATCGGGTATTGGTAAACGCTTCATCTGAATTTTTTGCTAACAATCCTCCTGGAGAAGCAGTCAAACCAATATCTGCCTGTGTATAACCTCGGCTGTCGCTCAGTGTTGCCTGATACGCGACACGCGCTTGCATGATTTCCGTTTCCGTATTAGTTACTGCAAAAACAAAAGGCGGCAGCACATAATCCAGGTTGTTATCGCTGTATTTATAGTCGGCACTGTATTACTGGCACGTAAACTGAAAGTCGGATTATCCTGTCCATAGCGGCGGGAAGTGTCCCGCACCGTGAGCGTCACAGGCCGGGGGTTTACTTCCAACGTACCGTGCTGATATTGAATGGTATAGTTACTGTTCGACGCGCCTCGTGCGACTATGTCAAAACCGCCCACACCAGAGTAAGCAGCATCATCAATAACCAGACCACTGATATCTGAAGCACTATCAAAACTGGCAAGGCCGCTGTAGGTCACCGAATAGTCTGGTTGACTGTCCAGGTAGTCGATACTCGCATCCTGCACCCGAATGTTCAGCAACCGGGGGCTGATGCTAAGTGTGCCATTACGATAGTTGATGTCATAGTCACTTAATGAATTAGCGCCAGATGGAACAATATTGTAATTACCTACTGGTGAATTTACCTGGGCTGTTGTGCTGTAGTTGATCGTAAATCCATCAAACAGGCTGTCATCATCACTTCCCACAAAACCAGAGTAAGAGGAAGTAAACGCCGGGTTTGCCTCGCCGTATACACGAGACAGGTTATCTGCAGTGACCAGCAACTCCTTGTTCGGTCCGACGGTCAATGTCCCATCCTGCAGATTTAGACCATAGCCAAAATCTGACAGCACAACACTGCCTGTGGCGATATCAATATTGTAATCACCATTTGCAGAAGAATTGCCAGCAGTGGTCGATAGCGTTGGCGTGCCGGTAAAAACATCAGCCTGGCTGTCCCCTCCCACCAAACCGCTGACACTGTAGCTCAGGGTCGGGTTTGCTGCCCCCTGGGTACGACTGACATTATCCGCCGTCAGTGTCACTTCAGGTGCCAGTGAATATACGAAACGGTTGCCTGATTCAGTGATGGATGAAGGCAAATCAGCAGCGTATGTGTGATTGTATAGAGGCGAAGCCGACAACCCTCCCTTGCTGATATTGTCAGGCGTGTCGGAATAAATTAAAAAGCGACCATTACTGCCTGGCAGTACGGCATTGGCACCAGCCTGATTGGCAAATGCGCCACTACGAGATGCTATGATGACATTGGCATTCGTGCCCGATGACAACTGAGTGCCCGCCAGAAGCTGAATGTTATTGTCAGCAAGAAATGTTATCGCCCTGCCGGGGCCCATATCAGACAAATCAGCAGCCACTGCTAATGCAGAGTTACCGGCATCAATCAGGATATCACCTTCGAAACTCGCTGATGCGGACAAACTGTCAGCAGTCGTCTGAAACCTGGCAATCTGATTGGTAGTATTATTAATATTGATCGCACTGCCCCAACCCGCATTCTGACGAAGAATATCCAGGGTTCCGGCCTTTATCGATCCAGCCAGGGTTATGCTCCCAAGTTTACGTTCAACAGCTGGCGGTAACTGCACCCCAAAAGGCTGTGCGTCATTATTTTGTTGAATCTGCAGTGTTGATACATTTATTTCACTTCCCGCAGTAGAGCTGATGTCCCCCCCTTGATCTGCAGGATCACCAACGCCCGCACTTAATACCAGTTCACCATTTGCTCCGCTCAGGTTGTTTTCAATCGAGATAGCGCCAGCTGACTTTAATGTAAGGCGGCTATTCGATGACCAACTAACCGGTGCTGACACCAGGATACTGCCAGGGCTAAATGAAGCCGTTGAATAATTTGACGCCTCAACGACAACATTCGCTGTTGCCAGGTTCTGTTCTATCACTGCGTTATTGAACACACCGTTCGCGGTATCATTGGATGCTGTACTGATCACCGCCTGCGCTGGATCCAGCCAAAGCGTACCCGTTTCCCCGCTGGTTGAGCGCAGATCAGCATTACCTGTGTAATTCAGTATTTCTCGCCCGGAGATCTCAACAAAAGCACCATCACCAGAATCACTGCCACCCTGACCATAAATATTACCCGCGAAATCGGTTTGCCTGTCAGACCAGACAATGGCTGTCCCGGCATCAGCCTTCTCAGCTTTGGCTGACACATCAATAAGGGCGCTGTCACTCACATTGACATTGGCTGCATTGGCCAAATCAGGGTTCTGGCCCGCACGACCACCACCGACATTTATCTGCCCACCATCGCCAGACGCTGATCTGGCCTCTAATGTGCCAGAAACATCAATATCGCTACCCTGTGACGTTAACAGGATGCGACCTTCCCGTTGCGTGACTCCGGTCGCACGGACGATACCGCTCTGGTTGATGGCCAACTCGTAAGCGTTGCCCCCGGCGGCCAGCCCTACCGTGCCATTTTCAGCATTAAGTTCACCCGCGTTTTCAACCACTTGTGCAATTAAAATGACATCACCGTTGTCGGCCGTAATCTGCCCAAGGTTGATCACGGCAGCATCAGACTGCCCCGCAAACGTCAGATCGCCACCATCAAGAAAATCAGAATCGGCAACATCCAGCGCCGATGCGATAAACTCTGCGGTATTGATATTTGCTCCTTCGCCGACCAGCACCCCATTCGGGTTAATCACATAAACGCGCCCATTGGCACTCAACTGGCCTAACAGTTCAGAAGGATTAGCACCCGTAACGCGATTTAGAACGGCGGCATCCAGGTTTAATTGCGAAATATCAACGCGTTGATCCGCATCAATTGAGAAACTGTCCCAATTAATCACACCAAACTGGCTGAGTTGCTCTATCAACATCGATTGTTCGGCCGCATCAATCTGGATATCACCATATTGCATATTGGCACCTATCGGCAGAGCCAGTGCCGTGTATGAATTGCCCAGACCGAGGACAGCACTGACGGAGTAACTGATCACACGACGACTGAGACTGGCTTTGGGGTTATTTACATCCATGACGAAACCTACCAACTGCAACGAATATACCGACTAATTATCCGGCTCACAGAACCAGGGACAATTTGCAAAAATTATGAATTTTGCCCAATATTATGGATAAGCAAAAATATCGGCCTCAAAGTGCAAAACAACCGGGATACTAGTGAGCCAAAATCAGAGGAAGAAAGCATCAAACTCCATCCACAGGTCACAATGGAATTTCGAAGCCCCTGATTTCCCCCTACCTAACGGCGCTGGCATTGGCCGATTGCAGATGTTGCCATTCCCCAGCGGCGTGACACTTTATCGTTCGGAGCTCAACGTCGAGAAGCGCTGCGAAATTGATGCGGCATCTGACCCGAACGAACTGCGCAATTTGATCTGCAGCCAAATCCACCTCAGCGGCGAATCGCAATTACTCACACCGGATCAACACCTTCACAGCACGGATCCAGACACCGGCCTGATTTTCCGACTGAGTGAAACAGACACCCGGATTCTGCTGCCACCCAAGCAAATTATTCGCCATATCGGAGTTTCCTTTGAGATAGGCCAGTTAAGCGAACGGGTGCAGGATCTTCCAGAGGCGCTGTTACATCTATCCAGAAGCTCGCCCACGCAGGCATCACAGGTGCTTCCTGTTAACATCACACCACGGTTACGACGCCTTTGTGCCGATGTATTTCCTATTGCGGCCAATAACAAAGCGAACATGCTCATGCTGGAGGGGTTATCGATGGGCATCTTTGCGCAGATAATCGAAAATATCCTGCCCGCAGATAAAGACGCCTTTGAACCGACCTTCCGTGAATCAGAGCTGATTGAAGATATCACCAATTTCATCACCCACAATTTGGGCGACAAATTACCCGGCGAAGATATTGCCAGTCATTTTTCGATCAGCAAAAACCGGTTGAACTCGCTTTTCAATCACATGCATAACCAGAATATTAATGAATATGTGCGTAACCAGCGGATGTTGAAAGCTCACCAGCAAATCAGTGAAACCGATGCCCTATCAAAGCTATTGCTGCCGCAGTAGGCTATAATCACGTCAGTAATTTCGCTATAGCCTATCGCGACCATTTCGGAGAGACGCCCGGGAAAACACAACGCCAGTACCGCAGCTAGAGAAGCAAACAGGAAATCAGTGATATGAGTTCGGAAAATCAGACGCAGTCAAAACAGTCCGACCCGGAAATTCAGACCGAACTGGATCAACCGGTTACACCACAAAAACGAGGCGGTTTTCTCGGCAATCTGGCTTTTAACATTCTGATTCCGGTGATTGTGCTGAGCCGGTTCAGCGGCGAGGACAGCCTGGGGCCAAGCTGGAGCATCGTAGTGGCGCTGGCATTTCCCATAGCCTACGGACTGTGGGACTTGAGAGAGTCAGGCAAAGTTAACGCCTTTTCAGTCATCGGGGTAATCAGCGTATTTTTGACCGGAGGCATTAGCTTACTGGAGCTTGATCCTCAGTACATAGCCATTAAAGAGGCTGCTGTGCCTGGTGCCATTGGCCTGGCGGTGCTAGGCAGTCAGTTTACCAAATACCCCCTGGTTCGCGTGCTGATACTTAATGCCCAGCTGATTCGCGTGGATGCACTCCATACCGCGCTTTCCACTAAAGGTAACACCGCCTTGTTTGATCGACGCCTCTCCCAGGCTTCCTGGATTGTGGCTTCATCGTTCTTTCTGTCATCGGTGCTTAATTATGTGCTGGCTCGCATGATACTGACTGCGGCTCCTGGAACTTCAGAATTCAGTGAGCAGTTAGGTCGCATGACGGCCTTAAGTTACCCGGTTATCGCCATCCCCAGTATGATCGTTTTGCTAATCGCCATCTGGTTTGTGTTCTCGCAGATACACCGATTAACGGGCAAGAAACTGGAAAGTTTTTTAGTCGATGCCGGTTAATTCAGCCTTGTCAGGCTTGGGGAAAAGTTACCAGGTGATCCATATCCAGCTTAATGCCGATATGGCTATCCACATCATGATTATGGTGACTGGGAACCAGGCTCAGGATCTGCACACCACTGGGTAAGGCCAGCGTATAAAGGTAAGCCGCACCACGGAAGGCTTTACTAACAACTTTGGCAGTAAATTCACTGTCATCATCATGCAGCACATCATCCGGTCTCACCAGTACAGACTTTCGTTGTCCGGCTTCTGGGATCTTTGCAGAAGTCACCGTATCGGAAGTACCGGACAAGATCCCCAATTCAGTGCTGATATCTCCATTATCCAGAACCGTGCCGGGTAGAAAAACGCCCTCACCGATAAAATTGGCGACGTACGCTGAGACGGGTTCGTGATAAAGGGCAAAGGCATCTCCCCACTGCATCAGTTTACCGCTACGCATCACGCCTATCACATCAGCCATGGCAAACGCTTCCAGCTGATTATGGCTGACAAGAATGGTTGTAATGCCATCAGCTTTCAGGATTTGCCGAATCTCTGCTGCGATTTGCTCTCGTAACTCCACATCCAGACTGGCAAAAGGCTCGTCCAATAACAAAATGCGCGGCCGGGGCGCCATTGCCCTGGCGATTGCCACACGTTGCTGCTGCCCACCAGACAACCGGTGAGGGTAGGCATCCAATAAATCATCTATATGCAACATGGCAGCCAGTTCATTGACGCGTTTCCGCTTGGCAGAGCGCGTCCAGCCCTGCAGGCCGAAGGATATGTTGTCCTTGATACTTAAATGGGGAAATAACGCATAATCCTGGAAAACCATGCCTACCTGGCGCTTTTCTACGGGTAAAAGCTTGCCTGGCTCACTGACCGCATTGCCAACAATCTGTATCTGTCCCTGAGTCACTGACTCAAAACCGGCGATGGCGCGTAACAATGTTGTTTTGCCACAGCCACTGGGGCCCAGCAAACAACCGATATCTCCTGTTTCCAGCTGCAGGCTGATATCGTGCACAATTGCAGTCCCGCCGAGTGACACCGAAATATTATTTAGCTCAAGGGCCTTGGTCCTATCGATTGTCATGACGCTTCTCTTTCTCAGACGATTTTCCGGGACGGGATGATGAAATCGACAAGCTGATCAGTATGACGGGGATAATACCCGCCAGTACAATCATCAGTGCGGAGGCTGCTGCCTCCGTCAACCGTTCCTGATTGGCCAGCTCATACGTGCGAATAGCCAGGGTGTTGAAATTAAAGGGCCGCAATATCAAGGTTGCAGGCAACTCCTTCAACACATCAACAAACACCAGCAAGGTGGCAGTCAGCAAGCTGGTTCGTAACATGGGCACATGGATTCGCCGCAGGATTTGCCATGACCCCATCCCCATGGAGCGCCCGGCATCATCCATGGTTGGCTTGATCTTGCCCAGTCCGGCATCAATTGTGTTCATGGATACCGGCAAAAAGCGCACTACGTACGCAAAGACCAGTGCTGTCAAACTGCCACTTAGAAGCAGCCCGGTCGAGATACCGAACTGCGCCTGCATCCAGGCATCGAATGTATTGTCCAGCCAGGTGAAAGGTATCAGCACACCGACCGCAATCACCGTGCCCGGTACAGCATATCCCAACCCCAATACCCGGACGGACGAGCGCATAGCCAATCCTGGCTGCAACCGCTTTGAATAACTGATAAACAACCCCAGACCCAATGCGATCAATGCAGCGATAAACGCCAGCTTCAGGCTGTTCCACATCAACTCACCAAAATTGCTGAAGTCGACCAGGGCGCGTGTATCCCATGCCCACCAGGCGAGTTGCAAAAACGGAATCACAAACCCCAGCAAAACAGGTAAGCCGCAATAGATCATCGCCGCCCAGCATTTCCAGCCACGCAGTCTTGGCCTGGGAAGTTGTGAGTACTTGCTACTGGTGTGGTGGTAACGCGACCGCGAACGCGACCATTGCTCCCCTATCACCAGACAGAAAATAAAGATCAGTAACACGGCGGATAGCTGGGCGGCAGCAGGAGCGCTGCCCATACCAAACCAGGTCCGGAAGATGCCGGTTGTGAATGTCGACAGGCCAAAATATTGCACCGTGCCGTAATCAGCCAGCGTTTCCATCAGCACCAGCGACAACCCGGCAAAAATAGCGGGCCGGGCCAATGGCACGGCTACCCGGCTGAATGAGCGCCACGGCGAAGCGCCCAGGGTTCTGGATACTTCCAGCACACACACGGATTGCTCAAGAAAAGCGGTACGGGATAACAGATAGACATAGGGGTAGAGAACCAGCGCCAGCATTGTCATGGCCCCTCCGCTGGAACGGATACTGGGAAACCAGTAATCCCCAAAACGCAGGTCGAAGGTCTCGCGAATAAATCCCTGTACCGGCCCGGTAACATCCAGCATGCCGGTATAGGTGTAAGCAATAATATAGGCAGGCATGGCCAGCGGCAGGACCAGTGCCCACTCCAGTATTCGGCTACCGGGAAAGCGCGTCATGGTTACCAGCCAGGCCGGAGCCACACCAATAAGCAGCACCAGCAGGGCAACACCCAGCATCAATAACAGGGACTGACCGATATAGGACCAGAGCAACGTATCCGCAAGATGCTGCCAGGCACCATCACTATCCTGGCCAATGGAGGAGAACACCGTCAACACAGGCGTACTAAGCAGCAGGCACAGCAATAGGATGCCAGCCAGCGTGATATGTCGGGCGTTAATACCAGAAGGGAGATACCCGCGCGGGGTATCTCGAATTGATTGCGGTAGGCTCAAAATAAAACCAGCTAAGGACTATCTCCAGCCGGCTCTGTCCATCAGTCGCACGGCTTCGGCATTATGGATACCTAACTGTTCCAAAGCAAGGTCATCCGCCTTGAAAGCCCCCCAGGAGGCGAGCGTATCACTCACCGGCACGCCTTCTCGTACAGGGTATTCATTATTGGTTTCAGCATACCACTCCTGCGCCTCATCGCTAACCAGGTATTCCATCAGCTGTACAGCTTCCTGACGGTTGGGAGCATGTCGGGCAACAGCGGCGCCACTGATGTTGATATGCGCACCACGACCTTCCTGGTTTGGCCAGAACACGGCAACACGTGAGGCCTGCTCACGCTGATCGTCCATCGTTGAGTTAATCATGCCGGCAAAGTAGTAAGTATTAACTAGCGCCAACTGGCACTGTCCAATAGCCACGGCTGCAATCTGGTCACGGTCACCACCCTGAGGGGAGCGAGCAAAATTCTCTACCAGACTCTGCGCCCATTGCTGGGTATCATCCAGACCATTATGTGATACCAGTGATGCGACCAGTGACTGGTTATAAATATTGGAAGAGGATCGCACGCAAATATCGCCTCGCCATTTTGGATCTGCCAGTGCTTCATAAGTAGAGAGCTCAGACGGGTCGACGCGCTCTTTGTCATACACAATAACCCGTGAGCGCAATGAGGCGGCAAACCACTGATTATCAGAGTCCCGGTATTGACTGGGCACTTGTCGCATCAACACATCTGAATCGACAGACTGGAGCAAATCGGCTTCTTTGGCACGCCACAAACGCCCGACATCAACCGTCAACAACACATCAGCCGGTGAGTTGGCTCCTTCCAGTTCCATACGGGTGGTCAGTTCATCTGCGCCAGCCGTAATCAGATTGACACGAATACCGGTTTCATCCGAAAAGCGGTCAAGCAGAGGCTTGATCAGGTTTTCTTCCCGTGCCGAATAGACATTCACTTCAGCTGCACTGGCTTGCTGACCAGATAAGGTTGCAAGCACCATAATGGTAAGTGTAAACAAGCCAGATAATACTTTTCGCATGGTCGCCTCCCGGCAGCTGATTCATGTATCTGAGAACGTATGATTCCTGAGAACAAATGATAATTGCTCTCATTTATACTTTCAATGAATATCCAGTGAATATCGCAAAAAGATAAGACAGATAGAACCTTAGTCGCCGCTAGTTGCCCTTTGCACGACCACCAACTGTGACATAATGCGTACATCAGGCGCCCCGAACCAATGAAAAGGATAATAACGCATGAAGTTTACTTGCCGCTTTCCTACCCCATCTCTCCTCATGACATTCTTAACCCTGTCCACACTCGCGGCTTGTAGTGGTGGCTCGGAAAATGCAGACAATCATCCGTCAACAACCGCTGGCGACTACAACCTGACCTTGAGCATGTCTGAGTACATGGCTCATGTACTGGAGCCGACAGCTGATGAGCTCTGGGGTTCTGCCGGGTGGATCAACGACAAGTTTGAAGGCTATTACGAGTTATACCCCACTGATGACGAAGGTTGGCAACGGGTAGAAAACTTCAGCGCCATGATTGTCGAGGCCGGCAATACCCTCTTGCTCCCTGGGCGTGTACAGGAGGGCCCCTGGAGCACGTATGCCCAGGCATTAAGCGACGTTGGACTGCGTGCCATGCAAGCCAGCGAGACCCAGAACGAGGAGGATTTTTTCCAGGCAGGCGCACAAATTTATAGCGTCTGTACAGCCTGCCACCAAGCGTACAACCCGGATATTGTGTCTAGATTTTGAAGTTAAGATCCTGCCCGGTTCATTGATATGAAGATTTTTTTAGCTCCGACCACCCGTTTTTCCCGAGCGCACGAAACCCTGCGGTGGCTTGGCGGGGTTCTGATGATGTTTGGGCTGTTTTTGTTTTGCGGGTCGGCTACAGCTCATGACTTGACCGGCGGAGACGCCAACTTCGTCGGCAACAACAGTGGCGCGGCTATAGCACCATTTATCTACCTCGGTGCCAAGCACATGATCACCGGATATGACCATATCCTGTATCTGGCTGGCGTCATATTCTTTTTACGCCACCTGAAACACGTCGTACAGTTTGTCACCCTGTTTGCCGTTGGTCACAGCCTGACCCTGATCCTGGCTGTCGCCGCGAACTGGCATGTCAGCGAAGTCCTGATTGACGGAATCATCGCCCTCTCCGTAGTGTATAAAGCCCTTGAAAACATGGGCGGGCTCGACGGCCTCGGTCGTTGGAAGCCGGACAGCCGCGTCGCGGTTTTTGTCTTTGGCCTATTCCACGGCCTGGGACTGGCCACCAGCCTGCAAGCCATGGCACCAGCGGAAGACGGGCTGCTTATCAATCTGCTGAGCTTTAATATTGGGGTGGAGATTGGCCAGTTGCTCGCGCTGAGCTTACTATTTTTACTGTTTACGCTGCTGCGACGCCAAAGCACTTTCGAGCGCTATGCCTTTGCCAGTAATACGGTGATTATGTGTGCAGGTTTTATTTTCCTGCTGATACAAATCGGCAACGGATTGATTGCGGTTTAACATCGGCACGATGAAAGTTGAGGACGATTAAATGACAACCACCCGCAGCAACAAAAGCCCGGAAAGAGTCCGGAAAATTGCCATCGCCAGCACTGGCGCATTTGTCCTCGCGCTGGTGATCTTCATTGCCGTCGTCCTGCCAGCGGAATTTGACCGCGACCCACTGGGAACCGGGGCATTACTGGGTCTGGATGCGCTCAATAGTGAAACAGTAGCGGCCTACCAGCCGCATCTAGTTCCTCACAAGACAGATGAGGTCGAGCTGATTCTCGAGCCTTTCCAGTCACTGGAATACAAATACCGACTGGACGCAGGTAGTGGCATGGTCTTCAGTTGGGAGTCCAGCGGCCCTTTATATGTAGACATGCATGCTGAGAACACGGGGACGGAGAACGGTGGCGAAGCCAGCTTCCGCATAGAGGAAGAGGCTCAAAACGGTATGGGCGTATACACTGCCCCCTTCATTGGCCTGCACGGCTGGTTCTGGGAGAACCGAACACTGGAAACAGTGGTATTACGGATTCATGCCGCTGGCTTCTTCATTGATGCGACTGAATTTCGTAGTGGTGGGTCGACTACCTCGGCGCCAGAGGCTGTTTTTGGGAATTGAGTATGAGCGGTCAGGGTATCATTTCACGCACCTCAGCCGACCACTGCCTAGCGCCTCTCACCCGGCAGCCGAAAACTCGCCAGAGGAGCGAGTCAGGGCACCATAGATCAGGTGGCAAACGACCGCAGCACATCGGGACGGCGCTCGGCGGGCGGAAACTCAGCACGAGGCTTCAGACAGTCCGCCCGCTTTTTCGAGCGACGTCCCGATGTGCTAGACGCGGTCTTACTGTCTGCCACCTGATCTATGGTGCCCTGACCTTGTGCCATGCTTGCTGTGCTGGGAGCACAAACAAAAATGCCCCGGAGGGTTGCTCTGGGGCATTTTATTTACGGCCGGGGTTTTTGCTTTATTGGCCCGGTTTGAGAGCGCTTACTCTGTTGGATCTGAACCATCATCTGGTGCGCCGGTACCTGATGAGCCCATGAAGAGTTTGCGGCCATCCGGGAAAGTAATATCACGGCCATTGGCTCGGCAGGCTGGTGAGCACAGTTGGTCTTTACTCTGGTAACCGGTCACCACAATCTCGGTGCCGATCTGCAGTGAGTTACGCGTGATGCCACGACGCAGTAATGTATTAGGCGTACCACCTTCTGCCATCCAGGCTTGTGTGCTGCCATCTTCAGTCTGGTGATCCAGATGAATCCAGGAGTGCGGGTTAATCCACTCAACGCGTGTGATCGGACCACGTAGTGCGACTGGCAAATCGGCATCGAACTCTGCTGAAAACGCATGGTGAGCCGTTGCTGGCGTATTTACGGTCATTGCAGCGGCGCCGCCGATTACGGCAACTGCTGCCGCGAACAATTTCATTTTCATGCCTTATCACCCCTTATTTCGTGAAATCTTCGTTTTAAATCGTGTCAATCATATAATGCTATAGTAATTCTTAACTAAACCTGAATCCAGCCATCCTAACGAGTGCCTGTGTCTGTCTATCTCAGCCTGGGAGTCGCTGGACGATGTTCAATCGAAAAGCCCTATCAGAATGGCATTCTCATGTCTTCGATAGGCTCCCCTTTACGGAAGCTGCCATACATCAGCTCTTCCACAAACTCGACACACTTGAATTGAGGCAGTTCAAAGCCCTCCTCCAGGCGACGATAAATCGGCATACTGATTGTCCAAGGCTCAGTATAAAGCTGAGGATCAGTGATGGTGGCTTCGTACTGAATGACATTTTCCCCCGTCATGGTATAACGCTCTACCACCGTGGATTCCCAGGAGCGATAATTACCGGCACGGTCATACCAGGTGGAATCCAGCAGCCCTGTTACTTCAACAACGAAAGTATCGCCTTCCCAATAACCGTAAGATTGTCCCATCCATGAGTCCAGTGGAGGCTCACCGGGATCTTCAAGAAACACATTCCTGACCGCACCGGCAAATGAATAGGCAATAAAGAAAGCGCTATCGCTTTGGAAAATCTGGAATGGATGGGGCAGGTAGGTCGCACGCGGCACGCCGGGCATAAAGCATTTGATTTCCGGATCACTGGTCAGCCAGTTTTCGCGGTTTTCATCACGCTGAGCCAGCGCTTCGGGCTTGTAGGGTATATAACCATCATTGGTCGTAATCACGCCCTGACTGGCTGGCACAGCACCAACAGCGCCCATGGCGACCACTTCCGGCGCGGGAACAGGAACAAAATCGCCAGGCACCAGAGCAAAGGCAGATTTCGGTGCAGCCGGCTCCAGGTTGTTATTGGCATTGGACATAACCTGCCAGATACCATTCATATCTGGCTTGCCATCTACCCGGCGAGGAATACCACCATCACTGTTCATGTCCGTGTCAGCAGCTTCCATGGCGTCACCCGTTTGCGCAGACATGTTGTCAGGCGCACAAGCCGCCAGCCCTGCAAGGCTGCCAATCACAACCAACGGCAGGAGATTTAACGCATTTACAGTATTTTTTATTGTTCTTAATACGTTGTTTTCCATGCTTTTTCGTATCCCCAATCACTCAATCTGAATCTGTCACTGATATAAACACTTCGCTATTTTACTGTCAAGGCTCCCAAGAACAATCGTTCGACAACATGCGTATTCCTGGGACGAATGACACTTAACTGGGTGGATCAGGCCGGTCTTCCTGACTGCCATTCAAACGAAACCATCCCGCGATACTATACCTGTCCCTTTTTGCAGGCAGCACTTCATGGGGCACTTCTGTGCTGAGAAAGACGACCACAGTACCTTGCCTGGGCAGCACCCGCTCAACAACCTCTTGTCCGCTGGCATCATAAATCAGCAATTCACCACCGTCTTCAGGCTGCCAGGCCGGATTCAGATACGTCACCAGCGATACCTCTCTTCTGGCCCCTCGCTCAATCCCGTTGGGCCGGAACGCATCGACATGCTTCTTATAGAAATCACCCGAGCCATAATGAGCATAATGAGACTCAAACGAAAAAAGGCCCAGAAACAGCCTGCGATTCAGATAATGCTGCAGGCTGCTCGCCCACTCCAGCCAGGCCTGCTCGGTCAGGTTTTCCCCGTTAATCCAACGAATCCGGTCACGTCTGACAAACGGGTTAATCTGGTGATCGCGACTTCGTCCGGTCCCCGCTTCAGTAAATTCAGCCTCATTATGTTGCTGAATTGAAGATAACAACCCCAGGCTCATATCAGGTGGCAAGGCAGCATTGATGACAGACCAGGACCGGTTCGCCAGATCATCAGCTATTTTTGCAAAATACGGATTGTCGTCACTGACCGCCGAATCGGCGCCAGCGCATGAGGTAAGACTTAAGGCAGGCATGACAGGTTTCTCCGCATATGCCCCTTCCAGGTGAGGGCTGCAAATTATGCGGCTGTGCGGTCACCTGCGCAAGTATTTATGACCGGAAACTTTTGGGGCAGTCAGTAACTCGATTTGCTCTTCCAGTTTCCTGCATATCTCCGCATTTGCAGTTTCCGGGTCTTCTATACGATGCTCAGCGGCATAGTCTTCGACACGTTCTCGCATGACTGGCAATTTCCTTAAGAACTCGCCCAGCACCCTTGGTGTCATTTGCCTGGCATTAACCCCAAACCCCAGCTCTTCCAGGCACAACGCATTCAGCTGTTGCTCAAACTGGCCGTGCATGGGTAACGACAGGTAAGGTTTACCCAGATAAATCGCTTCGCTGATCAAGGTAAAGCCTGCCGTGCCTATCACCGACTGACAACTCTCCAGATCTGCCAGAAAGCCCTCTGCACTAAACCCCTTGAACGTCAGGTTACCTTCCTGGCCAGTGCGGTTGCTGCCGTAAACAATAAAGCGCTGATCAGGAAATTGCGTCAACACCGTCAACAGGTGATCGAAGTGATTGGTTACATACACCAGATGATGCGATTCCAGTGATGCCTGCCGGGATAGCACCTCCCGTCGCAATATCGGAGGAAACAGAAAGGTACGGTCATTTTTTACCGGCCCGAAAAAGTACGTGGTCGCCAGTGCCGCATCGGGTGGTGGAATCATAAAACGGATGACTGTCGATGTAATCAGCCGGGAAAGTGCCAGGCGCCATGGCGATACAATTTTCATATACCGCATACGATGCTGGTTATCGACACTGATCAGCGGCACTCCTTTCCAGCGTGCCATCCAGGCTGCGCTGGGTTCAAAGTCCGTCAGCACCACGTCAGGTTGAAACGAATCAAACAAATTCGACAAGGCTCTAAGCTTGCGAATGGCTGAACGACTGCGGCAGAGATTATGCCAGATCGTCTTCAAAGGCCTGACCCGGTTGTTTTCACTGCAAATATGCAGGCCTTCAATTTCCGAGACAGTAAAATGCGGAGCCAGGTTGCGCAGACCGCGATCATAACTCACCACATGCACTTCATGGCCTTGTGACTGCAGATAACGACCTATTTCCAGCGCACGCGAAGAATGCCCAGATCCCTCGCCGGATACCCCGTACAACACTCGACTCATGTGCATCTCCCAGATAGCAGATTGTCAGCAATTTCATACGACTATACGTAACATATGTGACATTCATGTTAATTTTCCGTCTTATTACTTTCTGATTAGATCCCCTGCAATTGCTATCGTGAGCATTAACGCCGATAATTCGCTCTTTAAGTGCCGCTTATTTTATTAGTGCCTCTGATTATTGGAGATCAGGATGTCGGAAAAGTCACCGGACAATTTTGAGACCGCCCTGGCTGAACTGGAAACCCTGGTCAGCCAGATGGAAGACGGGGACCTGTCACTGGAAGAGTCTCTGAATGCCTTTGAATCAGGTATTAAACTGACCCGCCAATGCCAGCAGGCCCTTCAGCAGGCTGAGTTGAAAGTACAGAAGCTCAGTGAGGCTGAAGATGGCGAACCGGTGTTAGAGCCACTGGACCCTGAGTCCGGGTCAAACTGACACGCTAATTTATCCAACCCGCAAGCTAACCGGTTTATCTGACAGGAACATGACGCAGCTACAGCAAGATTCCCTTTCCCCATTCATGGCCGAATGCCGTGACCGCTGTGACAAGGCAATGGCTTCCCATCTGGACAGCCTCACTGTCATGCCGGAAACACTGGTATCCGCCATGCGCTATAGCGCGCTATTAGGTGGCAAAAGACTCCGTCCCTGCCTGGTTTACGCCTCAGCCCTGGCAACCGGCCAGACGATCGAATACGGCGACGATGCCGCCGCCGCCATTGAGCTTCTGCACTGCTACTCCCTGATTCATGACGACTTGCCGGCCATGGATAATGACGACCTCAGACGAGGGCAGCCCACGTTGCATGTTGCCTACGATGAAGCAACTGCGATCCTGGCCGGGGACGCCATGCAGGCGCTGGCATTCCAAATTCTGAGCGAATCCTCACGGTACAGTGAGAGTGTCCGCCTGCGCATGCTGCAGTGTCTGACCCGTGCAGGTGGCTGCCATGGCATGGTGGCAGGACAAGCCATCGACCTTGCTTCTGTGGGACAGCCAATCAAGCTGCCTGCACTGGAAAACATGCACCGTCTGAAAACAGGGGCGTTGATCATGGCCAGTGTAGAACTGGGTGCACTAAGCGCAGCATGTGTAGACGAATCCATATTATCTCACCTGCGCGGCTTTGCTGGCTGTATCGGACTGGCATTTCAGGTTCAGGATGACATTCTGGATGTCACCGGCGACACGGCAACGCTGGGTAAACAGCAAGGGGCAGACCAGGCACTCAACAAGCCAACCTATGTCAGCCTGCTTGGGCTGGACGAAGCGAAATTGAAGGCCAGCCGGCTGATTGAAGATGCACACGGCCACCTCGACCAGATAGACGGAGATACCCGGTATCTGGCCGCACTGGCGGATTACATTACCGGGCGGTTGTACTGATTTGACGACGACTCCTGTAACGATTACCGTAGCCTTTTGCTACGAAGAGAATTCGGGCACCAACGTACATGCTTACTGAAATACCACTAACTCGCCCAGCGACACCTTTACTGGATCAAATACAGTCGCCTGACGACCTGAAAAAGATGGATCCGGATCTGTTTAGCGACCTGGCCAGGGAGCTGCGAAACTTCCTGTTGTATTCGGTTGGCCAGACAGGCGGTCATTTCGGTGCTGGGCTGGGCGTTGTCGAACTGACCATAGCACTACACTATATCTTTGACACCCCGGACGACAGACTGATCTGGGATGTCGGGCACCAGTCTTATCCGCACAAGATTCTCACCGGACGCCGGGAACAGATGCTGACCATGCGGCAGGCCGGTGGTCTGGCCGCATTCCCCAGCCGGGATGAAAGTCAATACGATGCATTCGGGGTTGGCCATTCGAGCACGTCGATCAGTGCGGCGCTGGGCATGAAAGTGGCGGCACGCCATACTGACCAAGACCGACAGGTGATTGCCGTCATCGGCGATGGCGCGATGACGGCCGGCATGGCATTTGAGGCACTTAACCATGCTGGTGAGCTGGATGACAATGTACTGGTGATACTCAACGACAACAACATGTCCATTTCCAACAATGTGGGCGGTTTGTCGAGCTATTTCGCCAGAATGTGGGCCAGCCGCCCCTATAACTTTATCCGCAGTGGCAGCAAACGCGTGCTGTCCCGTATCCCGCCAGCTCTTAAAGCCGCCCATCGCGCCGAAGAATACATGAAAGGTATGGTGTCACCGGGAACGCTGTTCGAAGAAATCGGTTTTAATTATATCGGCCTGGTTGATGGCCACGACACTGATCGCCTGATCGAAGTGCTGGGTAACATCAAAAAGTTACGCGGCCCACAGTTGCTGCATATCGTCACGCAAAAAGGCAAAGGCTATAAAGCTTCCGAGAATGATCCTTTCGGCATGCATGCACTCAGCAAAATCGAAGCCGAACCCCGAAAACCCAAGGACATCCAGCCAAGCACGCCAACCTACTCCAAGGTCTTCGGCCAATGGCTTTGCGATCTGGCCGAATCGGATAAGGACATGGTCGCCATCACCCCGGCAATGAGCGCCGGATCAGGCATGGACGATTTTGCCGCCAAGTACCCTGAGCGCTTTTTCGATGTTGCCATCGCCGAACAACATGCCGTGACGTTTGCTGCCGGCATGGCCTGCGATGGTGTAAAGCCTGTGGTTGCCATTTACTCGACTTTTTTACAGCGCGCTTACGATCAGCTTATCCATGATGTCGCCCTGCAGAACCTGGACGTATTGTTCGCCATCGACCGGGCTGGCCTGGTCGGCGAAGACGGACCCACACACGCTGGCAGCTTTGACCTGAGCTACCTGCGCTGCATCCCCAATATGATCGTCATGGCACCAAGCAATGAAGACGAGTGCCGCCAGATGCTATACACCGGCTATCACCACCGGGGACCGGCAGCAGTTCGTTACCCTCGCGGCAAAGGTCCTGGCGCTGTGATCAATGAACAGATGACACAGCTGCCAATTGGCAAGGCACGTCTCAAACGCCAGGGCAAAGCGGTCGCGCTGCTGGCATTCGGCAGTATGGTCGAGCCTGCGCAGAAAGCAGCTGAATCGTTGAATGCCACCGTCATCGACATGCGCTTTATCAAGCCACTGGATGAAGAAATGATCGAAGAGATGGCCAACCAGCACCAGATCCTGGTAACGGTAGAGGAAAACACCGTCATGGGTGGTGCCGGGTCTGCGGTCAATGAGTTCCTGCAACGCCGCGATGTGCTCATACCGGTCCTCAATATTGGCCTGCCGGATCAGTACCTGCCGCATGGCAAACCGCCACAGATGCTGTCTGATGTTGGCCTGGATTCAGAAGGCATTGTCACAGCCGTTAAAGACAAGCTGTCCCGTTGTAACATTCAGCTGAAAGTCAGCTAAACATACAGGCCTCTCCCTAACATGACGCAGTCCAGTGAAGCACGCAATGCCCGACACAAACGCGCCATGCAGCGCAAAAAAGCGCATGTCGATGAGCGCATCGCTAACGCAACGATTGATAAGGGCCTGATAGTTGTGTTGACGGGCAACGGTAAAGGAAAAAGCTCCTCGGCCTTCGGCATGCTGGCCAGAAGTGTCGGCCACGGCCTTCGCTGTGGCGTTGTGCAATTTATCAAAGGTCAGTGGGAGTGCGGTGAGCAATTGCTGTTTCAGGACCATCCGCTGGTCAGTTTTCATGTCATGAACACGGGGTTTACCTGGGAAACGCAGGACAGGGAAGCGGATATTGCTGCAGCTGAATCAACCTGGCAGCAGGCAGAAAAGCTATTGCAGGATAACGCTGTCAATGTTGTGTTACTCGACGAGCTGACTTACATGCTGACTTACGGTTATCTGGACGCCTCGCGCGTACTCGATTGTCTGCGCAACCGCCCTGAAGGCCAGCATGTGATTATCACCGGCCGCAATGCCAGCCAGGCACTCATGGAACTGGCCGATACCGTCAGCGAAGTGCAAGACACCAAGCACGCCTTTAATGCTGGCATCAAAGTTCAGCCAGGCATTGATTACTGAGGCCCCGAGGGCACATGAAGCACAACATCTCTGCATTTATCAGGCAGACACAGAATTCTCTGACAATGCTGTGCGTCAGCGTTTTGTCCAGTGCTGCCCTGGCCCAACCTCAATCCAGCCAGATGCCACTAACAGTCATTGATGACCGCGACATAACGGTGACTTTAACAGAGCCTGCAACGCGCATCATTAGCCTGGCGCCATCGATGACTGAACTGCTGTTCAGCTTGGGTGCCGGTGAAAATATTGTGGGTGTTGTGGAATACAGTAACTTTCCGGAAGCCGCACAGGCCCTTCCCATCGTCGGACGTTATGATCGTCTGGACATTGAGCGTATTCTCTCCTTGCAACCCGACTTGATCATTTCCTGGCAAAGTGGCAACCCGCGCGGAGCAGTACAGCAATTACAGGAGATGGGGTACCCGGTATACACCGCAGAGCCCTCTACCGTGCAAAGTATTGCCGGAACACTGAACAGACTGGGCACCTTAACTGGTCGTAGCGAACGCGCCTCAGCACTCAGCGCCACTATCAACAACGCTGTTACCCAATACCAGAGCACATATAGCGATGCTGAACCGATCAGCGTTTTTTACCAGGTCTGGCACAACCCGATTATCAGCGTCGGGGGAGGCGAACTGATCAATGACATGGTGTCATTATGTGGCGGAGAAAATATTTTTGCGGATCTGCCAGTCGGCCCGGCAGTCAATCTTGAAGACATTATTACCCGTCGCCCCCAGGTTATACTCGCCAGTGGCGCCAGCCCGGAACGTCCTGAATGGCTGGACCTGTGGAAGCAATGGCCATCCATCCCGGCCGTGCAAGCCAATCACCTCTACTCGCTTCCGCCAGATCACGTGCAACGTCACAGCATGCGTGCACTGCAGGGTCTGGAGCAAATGTGCCAGCTGATTGATCAGGCCAGATAAGCGCTACTTCTCAAACAGATGACCGAGTTTGCTCATTTTGACTGCCAGGTAACTTTCATTATGCGAGTTCTGTCCGGTTTCAATGGGCAAACGTTCAACCACATTGATACCCAGAGACTGAAGTGCATCTACCTTTCTAGGGTTATTGGTCATCAACCGAAGTGACTGGACACCAAAATGCTCGAGCATGGGTTTGCAGATGTCGTATTCACGACCATCCGGTTCAAAGCCCAGCTTCACATTGGCCTCGACCGTGTCGGCACCCTGATCCTGCAGTGAGTAAGCACGAATCTTATTGAGTAGCCCAATACCGCGACCTTCCTGACGAAGATACAGAATCATGCCTCGCCCCTCTTCCGCAATCTTTTGCATGGCATACTGAAGTTGCGGACCGCAATCACAGCGCAAACTGAACAACGCATCCCCTGTCAGACATTCGGAGTGCACACGAGCCAGTACCGGCTCGTCTGCCGACAGATCACCCATGGACAAAACGACATGCTCTTTGCCGGTCACCAGATCTTCAAAGCCATGAATGGAAAACTCCCCCCAGGCACTTGGTAATTTCGCTGTTGCGATAAACTTGATTCTCACCCTACACTCTCACCTTACTCTCTCACCCTACGCTCATATTCAATACTCGGCCTGCCATCTGTGCGTGGCTAAAATCGGCACCATACCTTTTAGATGAATAATGCCAGCACCTGCAAACAAATCCAGGCAAATGCACCTGCCAGCACATCATCCATCATAATACCCAATCCACCACCGAGTTTCCTGTCCAGCCAGCCTATTGGCCAGGGCTTGGCGATATCAAAAATCCTGAACAGTACAAATGCCAGGCACAGCCAGAGCCAGCCTTCGGGTATCAACCAGAGTGTCAGCCAGATACCGACAAACTCATCCCAGACAATGCCACCATGATCGTGAACACCGATATCGTCGGCGGTTTTGCCACACAACCATATCCCAAGCAGTAACATCACCGCGATAAACGCCACATAGCTCATCGGCGACATTGCTGGCAGGCAAAGATAAATCAACAAACCTGCCAGGGTGCCAAAAGTGCCGGGGGCTTTTGGTACCGCACCACTGCCCAGGCCAAAAGCCAGAAAATGGATGGGATTTCGCCAGACTGAGCGCGGCGTTGTTACCATGTTAATTCACCAATCCTTTTACGATGGTCAGACACTGTCGGCGAAATGCTGATACCCCTGTGTATGGATCAACACCGCCTCATTTTGCTCATTGTGAAATTGTATACCTTCCCCGGTCACAATTTCCCCGATCCGAGAAAAAGGTACCGACAAATCTGCCATCAGTGACTCCGCCTGGCGCGCTTTCTCAGCCGGAACCGTGACACAAAGCTGGTAATCATCTCCACCGCTGACAGCTCTCTCAACCTGCTGCTGAAACTCAGGGAAAACCTGTTTAAATGCGGAGGACACAGGTAGTGCAGAAACGTTTACTTCAGCTCCCAGATTGCTCCGGGACCGGGCTGAACTCGCCGTAAGAATATGCCGCAAGTCAGAGATAAGCCCATCTGACAGATCCAATCCAGCTGTCGCCAGCCCACGCAACTGCATGGCTGCCTCAATCCGCATGGTCGGCTCGTAAAACGCGCGTAGCAATATATCTACATTCTCACTTGATAGCTGCGCACTTCCTGCTTGCATCACCTGCAAAGCTGCTGCGGCATCACCCAGCGTACCTGTTACGTAAATCAGGTCACCGACTTGCGCACCATCCCGCCGAATGGCCTGACCTGCCGGGACTTTACCAAGCACCTGAATAGTCATTGAGAGCGGACCGTGTGTGGTGTCTCCACCAATCAGCGGGCACTTTGCCTCTCTGGCCGCCGCTGCCAAACCCTGGCTGAATCCTGCCAGCCACTCACTGTCAACGTCAGGGAGTGACAAGGCCAGCGTAAATCCCACTGGCTCCCCGCCCATTGCTGCCAGGTCACTGATATTTACGCGCAGGCATCTTTGTGCAAGGCGTTCAGGCGGGCTGTCTGGCAAAAAGTGCACACCGACATTCAGTGTATCCACACTGACCAGTAATTGGTCAGTGGCTGACATCTGCAGTATCGCAGCATCATCACCAGGCCCCAGACAAAGCTCCGGGACTGGTGCCTGCTGCCAGGCACTGCTGAAGTAGCGACGGATCAGTTCAAATTCAGGAATTGCCACGCTCTAGCGTCCGTAAGGTTTTCGATGCCCTATCCAGTACACCGTTTATGTACTTGTGACTATCGGTGGCACCAAACACTTTCGCTAACTCAACTGATTCATTGATTACCACTTTATAGGGCACATCGATCCGGTGGGCCAGTTCGTACAGCCCCAGACGCATCAGTGATATTTCTACAGGATCAATATCTTTGAGCTCCCGATCCAGCAGTGGCACCATCATGGTGTCGAGTTCAGCGGCATGTTTGACGACCTCGGGAAACACTTCCTTAAAGAAATCACGATCGATCTTGCCCTTATAGTAAACTAGATACTCCGCCATGATTTCATTCACGGGGGCTTTCGCCATTTCCCACTGATAAAGTGCCTGTAGCAACATACGCCGGGCTTTCTGACGCTCGCTCAGCTTCCTGGGCTTTTTGCTGGCCGCTTTTTCCAGTTCCTCTTCTACTGCTTCTGCGTTATCAGGCAGCGCACCACTTGTTCCGGGTATTTCAATCACCTGTCAGGCTCCCAGCTTGGCTAGTACATTAACCATTTCCAGGGCGCCGAGGGCAGCTTCCGAGCCTTTATTGCCCGCTTTTGTACCAGCACGCTCAATCGCCTGCTCAATGGTATCAACTGTCAGCACACCAAAGGCCACAGGGACACCTGACTCAAGGCTGACGTGGCTCAAACCTTTAACACACTCACCGGCAACGTACTCAAAGTGAGGCGTGCCGCCACGAATCACTGCACCCAGCGCGATAACCGCATCGCAGTCGCCTTTGGCAACAACGTGCTTGGTTAACACAGGCAGTTCAAATGCACCCGGTGCCATGACAACAGAAATATCCTTTGCAGCAACACCGTGGCGCTGCAGTGTGTCGATCGCACCTTCGACCAGTTTCTCTACGATAAATGAATTGAAACGGCCAACAACCAGAACGTACCGTCCTTTACCGGCAACCAGTTCTCCTTCAATGCGTTTAATCTCACTCACGTCTTATCCTCCTGGTCATTCCTGACCCTAATCTCAACATCAATCTTTAGCTGGTTCTTCGTACTGAACAAACTCAGTCACTTCCAGATCAAAGCCAGTTACCGCATTAAACTTGGCGGGGTAGCTCAGCAAGCGCATTTTGCCTACGCCAAGCTCGCGCAGAATCTGCGACCCGGTACCAATGGTGACATCACTGCCTGCATTACGATGACGGCGAGGGATGGCTTTGCGGGAATTCATCACACCCGCAATACTCTCATTGATATCCTCGTCGTAATCTTCACCGCTAAGCAGCACGGCCACACCGGCGCCTACTTTGGCTATCTTTGCCAGGGCACGACTGAATGACCAACTGGTTCGGCCAGGGACAATCACGTTACAGACATCGCGCAGCGTGCTGGCAATATGCACGCGAACCAGGGTGGGCTCATCCTGGGAGATTTCACCTTTGGTGAAGGCCAGATGAGTACCACCTGAAATCGTATCTTCAAAAGTATGTAACTCAAATTCACCATATTCTGTCATGACCGTTTGCTGGCTTTTCTGTTCTACAGTATGCTCATTGGCGATACGGTAGTGAATCAGATCAACAATGGTACCAATTTTAATACCGTGCTCTTCGGCAAACTTTTCCAGATCCGGCCGGCGTGCCATGGTGCCGTCTTCATTCATGATTTCAACAATGGCGGCTGAGGGTTCAAATCCAGCCAGGCGAGCCAGGTCACACCCTGCCTCGGTATGCCCGGCACGGCGCAGTACACCACCGGGCTGCGCCATAATCGGGAACACGTGACCAGGCTGGACAATGTCCTCCGGCTTGGCATCGCGTTTTACCGCGTCCTGAATGGTCTTGGCACGATCAGCCGCTGAAATCCCCGTTGTCACACCGGTTGCCGCCTCGATAGACACGGTAAAGTTAGTGTTATACGGTGTATTATTGCGACTGACCATGAGTGGCAAGGCCAGCTGTTCACAGCGTTCACGTGTTAATGTCAGGCAAACCAGGCCACGGGCATAACGCGCCATGAAATTGATATCGCTGGCAGAAACCTTCTCTGCCGCAATGACCAGGTCTCCTTCATTTTCCCGATCCTCGTCATCCATCAGGATGACCATCTTGCCCTGACGAATGTCTTCGACCAGTTCTTCAATGGTATTGAGTTTCATAATGTTCGCTGCATTCCTGTTTTTCATCAGTTCACAATTGGCCAACCGGGTTGGCGTGTCAGGCAAATCCGTGCTTGCGTAAAAAGTCCTCATCCAGCGCCGTGCTGGGTTTAGCGGCATCGTCACCGAGCATTAGCCGCTCAAGGTAACGTGCTATCTGATCGACTTCGATGTTGACATGCTGACCGACCTGATAGCGATGAATAATCGTTTCCTGCTGCGTGTGAGGAATGATATTAACACTGAAACAGGCGCCATCCACTGCGTTCACGGTCAGGCTCGTCCCGTCGATACAAATCGATCCTTTTGATGATATATATTTCGCCAGCGGGTCAGGGACGCGAAAAACCAGGCGCTCACTGTCACCATCTGGCGCTTTGGACAGTAACTCACCCAACCCATCCACATGGCCGCTGACCAAATGTCCGCCCAGCCGCGTCCGGGGTGTCAGTGCTTTCTCCAGATTCACCAGAGAACCTGCTGCCAGTTGCCCAAAGGATGTCAGGTCGATCGTTTCATTCGACACATCGGCAACAAAATGACTGCTATCAAATGATGTAACTGTCAGGCAGCAACCATTCACGGCAATACTGTCACCCAGCTGAACATCGGACATATCCAGCCCGGGGCAGTTGACCACCAACTGCCATTGCTGACCTTTAAGTTTGAAATCAGCGACTGTGCCTGTTGCTTCAATGATTCCTGTAAACATTCTATTCTCCCGGCCCCGCAATTTTCAGTTAACTGACTTGCAGACACCCAATCTACATTCTGTACCTAGACGGATTTAATTCGCGCCGAGATACAAAAGTCCTCGCCAATCATTCTCATGTCACTCAAATGTAACGCGATGTGATCCTGCATTCGCTGTATCCCCGGCAGGTGGAACAACGGCAACGCATCACTGCCCAGGAAACGTGGGCCAATATAGATAACCACTTCATCAACAATGCCGGCCTGGATGGCAGCGCCACTCAAGGTCGGCCCAGCCTCAAGCATGACCTCATTGCACTGGTACTTTTCCGCGAGAAAGGCCATCGCTACGGCCAGATCAAGTCGATTAGCCGGTGTCGAAGGCAGTTCGTGGATGTCTACATCAACACCCGCAAAACGATCTTTTTGCTGCTGGTGTGGCTGTCTTGTCAAAAACACGGTTTGTCCCGGCAAACCAATTAATCGTGAGTCCGGCGGTGTGCGCAAGGCGGAGTCCAGTATGACCCGCAACGGTTGGCGCCCGGTGTATAACGCCCGAAACTCCTCCGGAAGCTCTTCCTCGCGAACATTAAGACCCGGATCATCACTTAAAATCGTATTGACACCGGTAACCACTGCACAGTGACTGGCTCGCATGCGCTGCACGTCAGCACGGGCATCAGCACCAGTGATCCACTTGCTTTCTCCAGATGCCATGGCGGTCCGGCCATCAAGGCTCATCGCCATCTTGCAACTCACCCAGGGCATACCCTGCGTCATGCGCTTGATAAATCCCCGGTTAATCTGTCGACATTGTTTTTCCAGCACCGGGCCTTCAACCTCAATGCTGGCTTCACGCAACTTTTGCAGGCCCTGCCCGGCCACTTTTGGATTAGGATCCTCGCTGCCATACACCACTTTGGCTATACCAGCTGCAATCAGGGCATCCACACAGGGTGGGGTCTTACCGGTATGGGAACAAGGTTCCAGGGTGACATAGGCCGTCGCACCTCTGGCTTCATCGCCAGCATCGCGAATGGCATTGACCTCAGCATGCGCCTCTCCGGCCCGAACATGATATCCCTCACCAACGATGCGATCATCATGCGCCAGTACACAGCCAACACGAGGGTTGGGGGTCGCACTTAATACTGATTGCGCCAATGTCACAGCACGTTGCATCATTTGCTCTGACGTCACTGTTAAGCACTCCTGATTTCAATATCCGGGATTTGATGTACACGCACTGCTCACTGCATTCGCGCATCGCGACGGAGCAAAGTGACCGGGCTGGTCTTATTCTTGTGAGAGCCGATCAATTTCGGCGCGAAACTCGTTGAGATCTTTAAAACTGCGATAGACCGAGGCAAAGCGAACAAAGGCCACTTCGTCCAGTTGACGCAGTTCTTTCATTACCTCTTCACCCAGTAATCGTGAATTGACTTCGCGCTCGCCGGTGGCGCGAATATTATGTTTGATGCGGTTCACGGCCGACTCAACACTCTCAATGCTGACCGGCCGCTTCTCCAGCGCCTTCATCAAACCTGATTTCAGTTTGGGCTCATCAAAAGGTTCGCGATTGCCATTTTGCTTAATGATGCGCGGCATGACCAGTTCAGCCGTTTCGTAAGTGGTGAACCGCTCGGCGCAAGTGATGCACTCGCGCCGACGACGAACCTGGTCACCTTCGGCAACCAGGCGTGAGTCAATCACTTTCGTGTCAAGCGCACCGCAAAAAGGACAATGCATACTAAAAATGCCTCCGAAGGCAGAGTCAGGTTATCAGGCCTGACGGTATACCGGGAAGCGAGCACATAGCGCTTTGACTTTCTCTCTGACGCTATCAATCACGGTCTCATTATCGATATCGGCGAGAATATCACACATCCAGTCGGTCAACTGCGCCACTTCAGCCTCTTTCATGCCACGGCGCGTAACCGCAGGTGAGCCGATACGCAGGCCACTGGTCACGAACGGTGGACGAGGATCGTTGGGGACAGCGTTTTTGTTAACAGTAATAAACGCTTTACCCAGCGCTGCATCAGCGTCTTTACCCGTGATGTCCTGTTTGACCAGGCTCAGCAGGAAGAGGTGATCGTCAGTACCGCCCGACACCACATCAAAACCACGCTTGATAAACCCTTCAGCCATGGTTTGTGCGTTTTTCACAACCTGCTGCTGGTAGACTTTAAAGTCATCCGCCATGGCTTCTTTGAAACATACTGCTTTGGCGGCGATCACATGCATCAGCGGGCCGCCCTGGCTTTCCGGGAATACCGCAAAATTTAGTTTTTTCTCAATTTCCGGATTGGATTTGGCGAGAATAATACCACCACGGGGTCCACCCAGCGTTTTATGGGTCGTCGTGGTAGTCACATCAGCAATTTGTACCGGGCTGGGGTAAACGCCGGCAGCAACCAGGCCTGCGATGTGAGCCATATCAACCAGCAGGTAGGCACCCACTTTATCGGCAATTTCGCGGAACTTGTTCCAGTCAATGATGCGTGAATACGCGGAGAAGCCAGCCACGATCATTTTCGGCTTATGCTCTACGGCCAGCGCTTCAACCTGGTCATAATCAATCTCACCCGTTTCTTCGTTGATGCCGTACTGAACAGCATTGTAGATGCGACCGGAGAAACTGACGCTGGCACCGTGAGTCAGGTGGCCGCCGTGCGCCAGGCTCATGCCCAGCACCGTGTCACCGGGCTTCAGCAAGGCCATATAAACAGCTGCATTTGCCTGCGAACCGGAGTGAGGCTGAACGTTGGCATAGTCGGCACCGAACAGTGCCTTGGCACGATCAATGGCCAGCGTTTCCACCACGTCCACGTATTCACAGCCACCGTAATAGCGCTTGGCCGGGTAACCTTCGGCATATTTGTTGGTCAGCACTGTGCCCTGCGCTTCCATAACGCGCGGGCTGGTATAGTTTTCCGAAGCAATCAGTTCGATATGCTCTTCCTGGCGCTGACGCTCACCTTCAATGGCTGCGTACAGATCCGGATCAAAGTCTTTGATATTCATGTCAGTGCTAAACATGCAAGTCCCCATGGCTGGATTTTCGATGGAGCGGTATTTTACATGATGTCAGGCCACTCGGCATCCGGAAATTCCGCACCTCTCGTGTTAGAATCGCCTTAAATTTCGCGGACAGGCCATTCCTGCCGCTTTTTATTGCTAGTTAGCCGGAGAATTCAACAACATGGCACAGTTCGTCTATACCATGAATCGGGTCGGAAAAGTCGTTCCACCCAAGAAAGAAATCCTCAAGGACATCTCTCTATCCTTCTTTCCTGGCGCCAAAATCGGTGTACTGGGTCTGAACGGTGCGGGTAAATCCACGCTGCTGCGCATCATGGCCGGTGTGGATCAGGAGTATCACGGTGAAGCGAGGGCGCAAAGCGGCATCAATGTTGGCTACCTGCCACAGGAACCCCAACTGAACCCGGAAAAAGATGTGCGCGGCAATGTTGAAGAAGGCATGGGCGAAACCATCAAACTGCTGGAAGAGTTCAACGCCATCAGTGACCGCTTTGCCGAGCCGATGAGCGATGACGAAATGAATCAGTTGCTGGAGCGCCAGGGCGAGCTGCAAAATGCCATCGACGCCTGTAACGGCTGGGAAATCGAGCGCACGCTGGAGCGCGCCGCCGACGCTTTGCGTTTACCCGCCTGGGACGCCGACGTGACCAAACTGTCCGGTGGTGAGAAGCGCCGGGTAGCGCTTTGTCGCCTGTTGCTGTCCAGCCCCGACATGCTGTTGCTGGACGAACCAACCAACCACCTGGACGCCGAGAGTGTCGCCTGGCTGGAACGCTTCCTGGTGGAGTTCTCTGGCACCGTGGTTGCGATTACGCACGATCGCTACTTCCTCGACAACGCCGCCGGCTGGATCCTCGAACTCGATCGCGGCTATGGCATTCCCTTTGAAGGCAACTACACCAACTGGCTGGAAGCCAAGGAAAAACGTCTTGATATCGAAGCCAAGCAGGAAGCGGCTCGCGAAAAAACCATCAAGTCGGAACTGGAGTGGGTGCGCAACAACCCCAAAGGCCGCCAGGCCAAGAGCAAAGCACGTCTGGCCCGCTTTGAGGAGATGAACTCCCAGGACTTCCAGAAACGCAACGAAACCACCGAACTCTACATCCCGCCAGGCCAGCGCCTGGGTGACAAGGTGATTGAAGTGAACAACCTCAGCAAAGGCTTTGGTGAGCGAGCGCTGATCAGCGACCTCAGCTTCGCTGTGCCCAAAGGCGCGATTGTCGGCATTATCGGCGGTAACGGTGCCGGTAAAACGACTTTCCTGCGTATGCTGACCGGTACAGAGCAGCCTGACAGCGGCTCTATCGAACTCGGTGACACGGTCGACATGGCTTATGTTGACCAAAGCCGGGACACGCTCGATGGCAGCAAAACAGTCTGGCAGGAAATTTCTGATGAGCAGGATATCCTGCAAATTGGTCGCTATGAAGTACAGTCGCGCTCATACGTGGGCCGGTTCAATTTCAAAGGTGCCGATCAGCAAAAATACATCAAAGAATTATCCGGTGGTGAGCGCAACCGGGTTCACCTGGCAAAACTGCTAAAGCGTGGCGCCAATGTTCTGCTGCTTGACGAACCGACCAACGATCTTGATATCGAAACACTGCGCGCACTGGAAGAAGGCCTGCTGAACTTCCCCGGCAGCGTTATCGTCGTATCGCACGACCGCTGGTTCCTGGACCGAATCTGTACTCACATCCTGGCCTTTGAGGGCGACAGTGAGGTGGTTTTCCATGAAGGTAACTACACGGATTACGAAGCGGATCGCAAAAAACGCCAGGGCGGAGATGCTCAGCCCACGCGGATGAAATACCGACGCCTTGGCAACCCATCGTGATATAAGTCACAAAACGACACATTCGGTGGCAGTACTCAGTTCAAGTCTGTCAGACTGCCGCCGATATTCTCGGATGACAATATTGTCGGACTGCACTGGATATTTCTGGGGGGCGATACCAGCGCAGCATCACAGCCGTAACGAGCAAAACTCATGACTGCACAAGATTCAGGCACCGCTGCCAACCAGGCACAACGCGCTTTTACCCGTATTTTCTTCGATGCTGAAACCGTTGCCACTCAGGAGGTAGCGGGCGAGCCCAGATTCTGGCCAGTAGAGTTGGTAGACATTTCCCTGCAGGGTATTTTGATTCGTATATTACCTGATCAACATATCGACCCGGACTCCCCTGTCGAAATCAATATTCACCTGGGCGGTGATGTGCAGATATGCATGGAAACCGAGGTCGTTAATCAGCGCGAGGATTGTCTGGGGCTGACATGCCGACATATTGACGTGGACAGCATGACTCACCTGCGCCGCCTGGTAGAACTTAACATTGGTGACACCAGCCTGCTGGAGCGCGAGCTGCACGCACTGACCTGATGACCTCCACCTCTAAACAAACACACCTGCATCTGAGCACCTTCACCTGACTGGGCCACTCAACTGAACAGAGAATCTCAGCCGCGAAGCGCATCAGATCGAAAGCTTCTTCCGTAACGCCTGCATATGCTCTTCCTGCTCTTCCGGTTCAGGCACTCGCACACTTCGTTCAGGCAGGCCATGCGCCACCGGCATCGATAAATCTTCACCATGCAGGACCCGCTTGCATAATTGACGGTAGCAATAAGCGAACCTTGGTAATACCTTTTCCTCAGGCTCCGTCGCAAGCACAAACCAGTCGGTTTGCTGCCCGGCATGATAGACAGCCGGATGCGACCAGTCGTAGCTGGCCTTGGGCGCCGAAGCACGGCAGGCTTCGACATAGGCCTCATATTCTGTCGGCAAGCCGAACAGCTCCATACCCTGCTCGCAGGCATTGACCACGGAAGACACCGTGGGCAGATAGGTCTGGGTTTTTACCAGGTGTCGGGCAGCAACTAGAATTTGCTGCGGATGGAAATCACTCAGACACTGAAGCCAGTATTTTTTGGCCAGCACCAGACGATCCGGATCTCCATAGGCTTTCTGGAACTGGTTATGGTAGGCCAGCTCAAATTCAGCAAACATCTGGTTCACTGCATCAATCAGATCCGGCCCCTCATGATTGTCATCACGAGAGCGTCGCTGTTTACTCTGCCCAGCTCCGGTCTGTGAGCCGGCGGAATGTGGCTTCAAGCCCTTGTCCATTCGATTGATTACCGTGTTGATCGACTGCATTGGCTGTGTTTAGTCCCGATTTCAGCGCCTCGGGTCGGCGTGCCCAGGCGTATTTTACATATTGCAGAAACCGCGTATTCCAGGATGCATGCGCCTGCCCGGAATCACGCCAGTACAGGACAAACTCCGGCACCTTCCGGCGGGCAAATGCCTCATCGATTTCCGCCATCTCCAGAATATCATAGACATCCGCACTGGGTTGCCAGTCTGCAGGAATCTGTCGTGGCAATCCGCCCTCGCCCATGGTTGCCCGGTACCGGGCCCACTGCCGGCGGATATGTTCGATGAAACGCGTACTCCAGGGCCCTTCTGCGGCACCACGTTCACGCCAGTAAAGCACGAACTCGGCAACCGCGTCCTCAATAAACGCCTGACTGACACCGTCGCGCATCAGTATCTGCACCGCATCCGGATCAGGCTGCCAGTCCGGGTGCATGATCGACGGTCGCTCACCACCGCGACGTGCCTGCTGATGTCGCCATTGCTTAAGCACATGACGATAAAACACATTCCCCCAGGAAAAACGGGACTCGCCACGCTCACGCCAGTACAGCACAAAGGACTGTACCTGATCTCTGGCAAACGTCTCAGGGATACCGTGCTGCCGGCACATGGCCAACCAGTCATCGCCAGGCTGCCAATCGGGTGCAATATAGCCTGCCTTACGCTGCGGCTGATTCCTGGCTGCAGCAGAAGGCACGGCAGCTGCAACCGGTGCCGAGGACTGATCAGCACCAGACACAGCCACTTCTGAAGCCGCTTGAGGTGATACATCATCCGGCTGCTCCTGATTGATCGCAAACCACCAGCTGTCACCGTTCCCGGTTCCGGCATCCACCTGAATCAGGCCAAGATCAGAAAGCTTGCTCTGCACCCGTTTGATATCAATCCAGGCCCAGAACGGGAACATGTCTATCAAGGTCTGCTGGTCAATCTCCACCCAGTCAAGACGCCCCCGGCGGCTCAATTTTCGGTGAGTCATACACTCACTTAAGACATGCAACATTACCGCCTCTTCCAGACCGATAGTCGCAGCCAGAGTAGGAGAAACAATAAGTGGACGCTCAGGGATCAGCGAAGATTGCATAATTGGATCAAACCTTGCATAACATTGCACAGACCACACAAAGGCACTGGGCATGACACGATGGTGTAAACGAAGAATCATGGCGCCTGTATTTGTAAGAGCAAATCAGGGCCTGAAAGCGGATAAGCTTAACACAGCAGGGAGAGATGCACCCAGCAAGCAAACGGCCATAAGAAACGACTGTCAAATACAGGACGCCCTGTTTTGGCGCCACCCATGATGCAATGCACTGCATTAGTGCAAAAACAGAATTTAAAAACACAAGGACAGCCGACTTTGCCAAAGAATGAGACGCTTAGAGCAGAGCCTTCAGCCTTATTGAAGGAGCCTTCAGCCTCAATGAAAGAGCCTTCAGCTTCAGTTAAAGAGCCATCAGCCTTATTGAAGCAGCTCCAGCACGATGAACAGTTACCCGTTCACTGGTTTGAGGATGCACTGGTTTGGATCGTCAAACTCTCTACCATGCTAGCGGAGTTGCACGAGCAACGTCGCCATCCGTTATGCATTGGCATCAATGGTGCTCAAGGCAGCGGCAAAACAACACTGTCTCTCGCGCTTGATATGTTGCTAACCAAGACCTATGGACTGCGCTGTCAGACACTCTCTATTGATGACTTCTACCTCAGCCGCCAGGACAGAGAAAAACTCGCCAGACAGGTTCACCCCCTGCTGCAGACCCGAGGTGTCCCCGGCACTCACAATTGCGAACTGGCCATCAATACCATCCAGCAATTAAAACAGGGAAAAACCTGCCTCATTCCGCGTTTTAATAAAGCAACCGACAATCCGCTCCCTACTAGTGCATGGTCCAGCAGTACCAGCCAGCCGGATATTATCCTGTTTGAAGGCTGGTGTGTCGGGATTCCGCCCCAGTATGAGAGCAAACTGAACACGCCTGTTAACTCACTGGAGCAACACGAAGATCCTCAGAAGCTGTGGCGCCAATATGTACAGCAACAGTTGTCAGGCTCCTATCAGACACTGTTTAAGGAACTGGACCTACTGGTTTTCCTCCAGGCTCCCGGATTTGAGTGTGTCCATCAATGGCGGCTGGAACAGGAAAACAAGCTGGCCGAACGAAACCAGCATAAAAACAACAACGCCATCATGAACGAGGCAGAAATCCAGCGCTTTATTGCGCATTACCAACGGTTGACGGAACATGCCTTGCAGTGCCTGCCGTCTCTGGCCAACGTTATTATTCCACTGGATGAAAAACACCGGTTGACTGGCTGCCACGTTAACCGTGAACTGGTAAAAGACATGTTAGAACGGGGTAAAAAAGAAGGCTTAACATCATGATGGACAGCAGTTGGCTGGTATTTACCGATTTGGATGGCACTCTGATTGACCATTACAGCTATCAGGCTGATGCAGCACTGATTGCCGTCAGGGCTCTGCAGGCTCGACAGGTGAGCATTGTTTTCAACACCAGCAAAACCGTGGATGAATGTGAAAGTCTGGCAACCAGGCTGGCTATTGCCGCCCCATTTATTGTGGAAAACGGATCAGCGATTTACCTGCCCAAGTACCGGCATTCCCGCCCGGCAGCCCTTGAGATAGTTCAGCGGGATAGCGCCAGCCACCCTCGCCGCGCCATCGTTGAAAACACCGGGCGCTACTGGTGTATTCAACTTGGCGCCAGCCACACGGAAATCACCGCCGCCCTGTCAGAACTGACGCCGCACTTCCAGTTCAAGCCGCTGAGCCAAAGCTCTTTAGAAGACATTTGTGAACTGACAGGACTGAGTATGAGCCAGGCAACAAGGGCCAGAAAACGCCAGTTCAGCGAACCCCTTATCTGGCAGGATAGCCAACCCGCACTGGACCGATTCCGCCTGGCATTATCTGCCCGAGGGCTTACCCTCTTAAAAGGGGGGCGGTTCTACCACGTACTGGGTCAGACCGACAAAGGCATCGCGCTCGAATACTTCAAACAGATGCATGAGCGGGAGCATCGGGGCAAGAAAGTCACAACCGTTGCACTTGGAGACAGCTACAATGACATCGACATGCTGGGAGCAGCCGACATTCCCGTGTGGATTCGCTCACCGGCACATGATGTGCCAACAGCAAAACACCTGACAACAAGCAGAGTCAGTCAACTGACCGGGCCAGCTGGCTGGCATGAATCCATCTTTGCGTTGATTGCCGAGCAATCCGCGAATCACCCCAATGCACCGAGCACGGAGAAATGACATGGGAGATTTTCATCAAAACGGTATCATTACCACGCTCCACAACCTCAACCAGCGCCCACTGGCTGAGATGGAATACGAGTTGCAGGTTTTTTCCCGCCTGAGACCGATGACACTGATACTCCCGTCACTGTACTCGGAGCTTCAGGGTCCGGCACTGCCGAATATCATCAATGAACTGAAGCAAGTGCCCTATCTGAATCAGATTGTCATCGGTCTTGACCGTGCTGACCGTGACCAATATTTGCATGCCCGGGAATTTTTCGGAGACCTGCCGCAACACCACCGCATCCTTTGGAATGACGGCCCCCGACTGCGCGCCATAGATGAAAAGCTTAAAGAACTCGGCCTGGCACCTACCGAACCAGGCAAAGGACGGAATGTCTGGTATTGTCTGGGCTACACTCTGGCTTCGCGCAAAAGCCAGGCTATCGCACTGCATGATTGCGACATCCTGACCTATAGCAGAGAGTTACTGGCACGACTGATTTATCCTGTCGCTAACCCGGCCTTTAACTACCAGTTCTGTAAAGGGTATTACGCACGCGTTGCTGATGGGAAAATCAATGGCCGTGTCTGCCGCCTGATGGTGACACCACTGCTCAGAGCATTAAAAAAGATGCTGGGCGAAAATGATTACCTGGACTACCTGGACAGCTTCCGCTACCCACTGGCCGGCGAATTTTCGTTTCGCACCGACGTCGTCCACGACCTGAGAATCCCCAGTGACTGGGGACTTGAAATCGGTATTCTGTCGGAAATGTACCGGAACTTTGCCACCAACCGTTTGTGCCAGGTAGACATCGCTGATGTTTACGATCATAAACACCAAAAACTGTCCCCGGAAGATGCCAGTGCCGGGTTGAGCAAAATGTCCATTGATATTGCCAAAGCGGTGTTTCGCAAGCTGGCCACCAATGGCGTCGTCCTTTCCAGTGAAACATTCCGTACCCTCAAGGCCACCTATTTCCGGATTGCTCTGGATTTCGTTGAAACCTATCGTAATGACGCGCTGATTAACGGCTTAACTCTGGATATACACCAGGAGGAACAAGCCGTCGAACTGTTTGCGCAAAATATCAAACTGGCGGGTGAACATTTCCTCGACAACCCGATGGAAACCCCGTTCATTCCCAGTTGGGACCGGGTATGCAGTGCTGTACCTGACATTCTTGAGCAAATCAAAAAAGCAGTAGAAGACGACACGGAAGAGTTTCTTAAATGAACCGATTGCAAGAGCGCGTACTCACGCACCTGGAGCAGATTTACACGTATTTGGCACCTACCCAGCGTCAGGTACTGGCTGAGCAGCTGCTGGAAGAAATGCAGCTGAACGACCAGGATATTAACACTGGTCGCCAGCCCGGGCAGTGGAACGAAAGTGACATCTACCTGATCACCTACGCTGACAGTATCCTGCCTGCAGATACACACCCATCCGGTCCGGGCAGTGAGAATAACAACGTGTCCCTGCAGTCATTACATTCATTTATGAATACGCATTTGCAGGAAAGTATCAGCGCTGTCCACATCCTGCCTTTTTACCCCTGGAGTAGTGACGACGGTTTCGCCGTCACCGATTACTCTCAGGTCGATCCACGCTTTGGCAACTGGGGTCATGTCGAATCTATTGCCAAAAATTACCAGCTAATGGCTGACCTTGTGATCAACCACTGCTCTTCTTCACACAGTTGGTTCCAGAACTTTATTGACGGCAAATCACCAGGCAAGGACTATTTTGTCACAGCTTCGCCAGAGGATGATCTCAGTGCAGTCATTCGCCCCCGGACCAGTGACTTGTTACGCGAGACAGACACCGTCAACGGCAAGCAATTCGTCTGGTGCACCTTTGGCCACGACCAGATTGACCTGAACTTCGCCAACCCTGAGGTGTTAGTCGCGATGGTCCGCATCGTCCGGCAGTATCTTGACCACGGTGTGCGGATTTTCCGCCTGGATGCTGTCGCTTTCGTCTGGAAAGAAACAGGCAGCAATTGCCTCAACCTTCCCCAAACACACGAAATTGTCCGCTTGTTAAGAACGCTGGTGGAACAGGCGGCCAGTGACGCCTTGTTAATCACTGAGACCAATATTCCCAAGCGCGAGAATTTAAGCTATTTCGGCAATGCCAACGAAGCGCACAGCATCTATAACTTTTCTTTACCTCCACTGCTGATTCATGCGTTGATCACCGGCCATAGCCGTCATTTAAAAAACTGGCTGATGAGCATGCCTCCCGCACAAATGGGAACGTTCTATTTCAATTTCATAGCCTCCCACGATGGGATTGGTTTGCGTCCCGCCGAAGGGCTGCTCAGTGATGACGAACTGGAACGAATGCTGACAGTCATGGATAAAGCCGGCGGGGAAATTTCCTGGCGAGCCAGCGATCACCTGACGCAACGCCCTTATGAAATCAACATCAGCCTCTGGGACGCCATGTCTCGGCACGCCGATCATGAGCAGGAAGGCGCAGACCAGTGGCAGCACCAGCGTTACCTGTGCGCGCACACAATCCTGCTTGCCCTGGAAGGGATCCCTGCTTTCTATATTCACAGCCTGCTTGCCACCGGCAACGACTACGACCGTCTCAAAGCCAGTGGCCATAAACGTCATATTAACCGTCATCGCTGGAATGCCCAGGCATTACAGGACGGCCTGGACAACCCCAGCAGCCGACATGCACGGATATTGCATGACCTTAAGAGACTCATTGCCACCCGGCGTAAGCAACCTGCTTTTCACCCTAATGCCACTCAGTTTACCCTGCACCTTGGCGATGCCATTTTTGCATTCTGGCGGCAAAGCCTTGACCGCCAACAAAGCATTTTTGCGCTGAACAATATCTCTGACCAGGTTCAACATGTACCTCTGAGTGAAATCAACCTGATCGATACTGATGACTGGGTGGACCTGATCACAGGCCAGGCACTGGACATGAAGACAGCCGATCTTGTCCTTGCCCCCTACCAGAGTATATGGTTGAGCAACCTTCGCCCCTGACACCCTGCCCCCAGACAAAAGAGGATCCAGATTCTTTCTGACTTGGAAATGACATTTTTTCTGAGATATTATCCGGTCTGATGAGTCGCATTAATGTTGCACACGTCGGAGTGTAGCTCAGCCTGGTAGAGCACCGCCTTCGGGAGGCGGGGGTCGGAGGTTCAAATCCTCTCACTCCGACCAATTATGTCTCGGGTCCATACTGTGTTACATGGGAGCCTCTTCCTCATGTCTTTAGTCAGCCAGGTGTCCATTAACCGGAAAATCGAATCTGTCTTTCGTGAAGAGTCTCGCCCAGCCCTGGCAACGCTGCTTCGCCTGCTGGGAGGCAACTTCGATCTTGCCGAAGACACTCTGCAAGACGCGTTTATAGTTGCTGCCACGCAATGGCCTGAGCAAGGCATCCCTGATAACCCCAGAGCATGGCTGATTTCGACCGCCCGCTTTAAAGCCATTGATCAGTTGCGTCGCCAACAGCGACAGCAAGCACTCTCAGAGTCAGTGCTAGACGCACTGGTAACCGAAGATGAATTCGCCACCGACCCGGAAGACATTGAGGATGACCAGGTTCGCCTCATTTTTACCTGTTGCCACCCCGCACTATCGGAAGAGGCCAGGCTGGCCCTGACATTAAGGGAAGTGTGCGGAATGACAACAGAACAAATTGCGGCAGCGTTCCTGATTCCTGTGCCCACACTTGCCCAGAGAATTGTACGCGCAAAAAATAAAATTCAGGCGGCTAATATCCCCTACGAGGTACCTGATAAAGTGCAGCGAGCTGAAAGGCTCAATGACGTTTTATCAGTCATATTCCTTATTTTCAACGAAGGATACTCCCCCAGCGCCGGCCAACTCGTAGTATCCCCGGCACTTTGTGAAGAAGCCATCCGACTCTGCCGGCGGTTAGGGCAATTAGCGGCTGATTACGAAATCAAGGGCCTGCTGGCACTCATGCTTCTGCACGATTCACGACGCGATACCCGGATCGGACCAGATGGCGAGCTGGTACCTTTAGAAAAGCAAAACCGTCACTTGTGGGATCAGGCAAAAATACGCGAAGGATGCGACTTGGTAGAGGAAGCGCTTCGCGATGCCCCAGCCTCATCCTACGCTATTCAGGCAGCCATCGCTGCCTTGCATGCTCAGGCCAAGCGCCCTGAGGATACTGACTGGAAGGAAATTACTGGTTTATATACCGTTCTTTGGCACCTGCAGCCGACAGTTATTGTCGCACTGAACAGGGCTGTCGCGATCGCTATGCGTGATGGCCCGGTTACCGGACTGGGTCTGTTAGCGAATCTGGCAGACCAGCATCAGTTCAATAAATATCTACCCTTTCATGCAGCCCGAGCTGACCTGCTCAAACGTGCCGGGCAATCCAGGGAGGCAGAATTCGCATATCAGCAGGCGATAGAACTGGCTGGTGAAACGCCCGAAGGTGCTTATCTGCAGAAGCAACTGAGGACGCTACAATAATTTGCGAATACATTGTCGAATGCCGCCCACCTGAAACGACTAAGGGATGACGGCAGATAATAATGAACCTGCCAGCACCGGTAAAAACAACACCAAGGAGTCAGTCATGTCATATATCGACGGGTTTGTATTAGCAATCCCCAAAGCCAACCGCGACGCATTTATTAAACATGCCACTACGGCTGATGCCATTTTTTTGGAGCATGGCGCCATACGTGTTCTGGAATGCTGGCAGGATGATGTCCCAAAAGGCAAAACCACAGATTTCTACGGAGCCGTCAAAGCAAAAGAAGACGAAGCTGTCTGCTTTGCGTTTGTCGAATGGCCTGATAAAGACACTCGTAACTCGGCCATGGCTGACCTTGAAAAAGTCATGCAAACAGACCCCCGTATGGATCCAGAGAAGAACCCCATGCCATTTGACGGCGCCCGCCTGATTTATGGCGGCTTTGAAACCGTGGTAAACCTGGAGTCTGACCATGCAAAATAAACACGGTGATTTTGTCTGGTATGAGCTACAAACGTCAGACATTGATGCAGCAAAGCGGTTTTACGGACCTTTACTGGAATGGCAGTTTTCACTCAGCAGTGCGGAAGCCCCTCGCTATGAAACCTGTCTGGCCCAGGACAATCACATCCGGCAAACTCATGAAGTCGGCGGTATTCTGGAGCTGACACCTGAAATGCAGGAAGGTGGCTGCTCCCCAGCCTGGCTGGGTTATATCGAGGTCGATGACATGACCCAGGCCTGCAAGAAACTCACGGATGCTGGCGGCAAGATACTGATGCCTGTCAAATCTATCAATGATGTGGGCGACGTCTGTGTCGTCAGCGACCCCCAGAATGCCCCTTTTTACCTGATCTGCAGCAGTGGCGCGAAGAACAGTCTGGCCTTTGCCCATGATCGACCCCGCCCAGGTCACTGTGCCTGGAACGAACTGGTCACCAGCGATAAAAACGCAGCCCAGGCATTTTACCAGTCCCAGTTTGGCTGGACACAGGACGGCAGCATGGATATGGGTGACATGGGGAGCTATGATTTTATACGCCATCGAAACATGATCGGCGCCATGATGAACATTCCTGCCCCTGGCCTGCCGCCTTTCTGGAATTTTTATTTCAGGGTGGCCAATATCGATAAGGCCGTAAAGTATATTACTGACAATGATGGCACCATAACCCAGGATCCAATGGAGATCCCTGGCGGAGAATTCGTTATTAGCGCCCAGGACCCGCAAGGGGCCAACTTCCAGCTAATCGGTACCCGTGGTGACAGTTAAGGAGGGTTAATAATGAAATACCTGTGTCTGGTCTATTACGACGAATCCATTATGGAAAAAATGTCACAACAGGAGTGGGACGAGCTTAATCAGGAGTGTATTGGCTGTGTAGAGAACCTGACAACCAAAGGGAACTTCCTTGATGGCGCCCCTCTGGAATCTGTGACTACTGCAACAACATTACGGATGAGAAATGGAAAGCCATTGCTGACCGATGGGCCTTTTGCAGAAACAAAAGAGCAACTGGCCGGTTTTTACATGCTGGAAGCGAAAGACATGAACGAGGCCATCCGTCTGGCAGAGAAAATTCCCCCGGCACGCTATGGCTCCATTGAAGTACGTCCGGTCAGGGAGTTAAAGCCGGAAGGTAACACTCGTTCTTGACATGAATATAGTGTAAATTGATCCCGTTGAATGGTTAAGCCAGCATAGTCAACCAGCAGAAAATGGTTATAAAGGGTTTCAAGTATCACTGGTATGAATGACACGCTCAAAGAAATCCTTAATGATGTAATTGACCTGATGCTAGACCCTGTATTCCTGGTAGATAAGCATGGTGTTATTTTGTATGTCAGCTCTGCTGTCGAGCGAATCCTCGGTTACCAGCCACAGGAGATGACAGGCAACTATATTCTCGACTTTGTCGTACCTGATGACCGTGAAGCGACTCTGAAAACAGCCGAATCAGTTATCGATGGCCGCATTCATGCCAATTTCGAGAACCGCTACCAACATAAAGACGGCCATGTGGTTAACTTATTGTGGTCTGCCAGGTGGATTCATAACCATCAGGTCCGTATTGGTGTGGCCCGCGATATCACCGAACGAAAACGGGCCGAGGAGCGCCTTTATCATTTCGCCAACCACGACCCGCTCACCAATCTGCCAAACCGCTTACTGTTTCATGATCGAGTCACCCGGGCCATTGAGCATGCCAAGCGTTATCACAGTAAACTGGCACTGCTGTACCTTGACCTGAACGGGTTCAAGCTGGTGAATGACAAGCACGGCCACAGTGCAGGTGACCAGTTCCTCCAGGAAATGTCAGTCAGACTGAGCAGTAATATTCGCAATGCGGACACGATAGCCCGAATTGGCGGTGATGAATTCGCCGTTCTACTGACGGGTATTGCCGATCACGATTCTGTCTCTGAGGCCATTCTCAAAATTCGCAAATTGATCGAGATGCCAATTGAGATTAATGAACACCTGTTATCGGTAACCGCCAGTATCGGCTTTGCCCTCTTCCCCGAGCAGGGCGATGCCTTCGACGAATTACTCCACCAGGCCGATACCAGTATGTACAGGACGAAACGACAATGAGCTCACCGAACTATCGCCACCTTGCCGAAGAACAGAGTTATCAGCTGGAGCTTGAGCCTGACCAATGGGCTCGCCTGGACTATCAGCGTGAGGGTAATGTTTTACATCTCAACCACACCATCGTTCCCCCCTCGCTCCGGGGCAAAGGTGCAGCAGCCATGCTCCTTGAGTTTGCTTTAAAAGATATCGATGAGCAGGGCTTGATGATCAACCCGGTATGCACCTATGTGCAGTCTTATTTAAAACGTTACCCGAAATGGCAACGACTGGCATACAACCGCGGCGACAGTTGACCTGCGAGAGGGCGGAAAATTTTGCTCCCGAATGGAAGCAAAAGATGACAGTCACCCCAGACATGCGACAGTGACAATCACGCTTGATAGCGAAGACTCTCACTCAATTGAGCAGCAAATATCAGGCTGGCAAAGCATTCTGGCGAACTTTCGGCAATGTGTTGAGTCTGGTGATAACAGAGGATAATATATTTACTGTACGTTCCAGTCATTAGCCACTTAACGTAGTGAGGATGTTTACCATGCTACATATTGTCAAAATGATCGAACACCGCCGTCAGGGACATGCAACTCACCCGGCTACCATACTGTTATTGTCAGGTTCAGCCCTGTTACTTGGCATTGGCTGCATGGTGCTAGCCAGCCAGTGACTTCTTTCTCTTCCAGGCAGATCATGTTACCGGCACTTCTGGTAATAGCTGGCTTATCATCATGGTGGCTCATACAAAGTGAAGAACCTCGATCTGATATAGAGCAAACACCTGCCCAACACAGTTCCTTTGCAACCGCCGACCAGCCTTCGGTTACTACTGATGGAGCCTCCATAGAAAGCAGTCAAGTGCTGAGAAACACAGAATCAGCGAGCGCTACCACCTCTGCTGCCCCAGAAGCTGAACCACCTGCCACGCAAAGCGCAACAGGCCTTCATCTGGGCAATACCAGTGACAACCCTCAGCAAGAGACAGAAAGTTTGTCAGAGAATACAGAGCCTGAAGAAACCCCTCGAATGAGTCAGGCCACTTTTTCAGTGACCCAGCAAGTCCAGGAGCTGCAACTGAATGGGGAATGGCTGGCTTCCCTGGAAGCAATGAATAGACTTTATAACAACTTTGAACAACTGAACTCTCTCGAACAGGTGACACTGCTCAACTTCTATACCAATGCGCTGATACAACTGAAAATGTGGCAGGAAGCTATTTCTGTGTTCACATTGATGTTAACTGTCCCGGACCTCCGAAGCGATTTAAATGCCCGAACACTGATTGCCCTGGGGCAGTTACATTCACGGGAAAATGAACCGGAAGCCGCCAGAGCCTACCTTGAGGAATGGCTGATTATGCATGGTGACCAGCCTGAGTACGCTGACCAACAAGCCCGGGTAGAAGAGCTGTTATCTGAACTATAGTTACCCTGGGTAGTGCCCGCGGATAGTTGCCGCGGATAGTTGCTGCGGAAAATTAACGCGGATAGGCACTACAGATAAATACGACAAAGAAGATTGTCCAAAAAAAGCGGTGGTACGTCACCGTACCACCGCTATCCTTTCTTGCAGGACTATTAATTAACGCAGATCAAAGCGATCCAGCGTCATTACTTTCGTCCAGGCATCCACGAAGTCACCGACAAATGCATCAGCACCTTCATTGGTTGCATAATACTCTGACACCGCGCGCAGCTCAGAGTTCGATCCAAAGATCAGATCAACCGGTGTAGCAGCCCATTTCATTTCACCGCTGTCCCGATCGTAACCTTCGTAGATGCCAGCCATGTTTTCTGACTGTTTCCACTCGGTGGACATGTCGATCAGGTTAGCAAAGAAGTCATTACTCAGGGTCTGCGGCCGATCTGTGAAGACGCCGTTGTCCGATCCATCAGCATTGGCATCCAGCACACGCATACCACCAACCAGCACTGTCATCTCAGGCACGGTCAGATCCAGCAAGGCCGCACGCTCAACTAACGCATCAACTGGTGCCCGGTCGTAACCCTCGGCAATATAGTTTCGGAAACCATCGGCTTTTGGCTCAAGATAACTGAATGACTCAACATCCGTCATTTCCTGTGTCGCGTCAGTACGCCCCGGTGTGAAAGGGACTTCGATGTCGTAACCGGCATCATCAGCCGCTTTTTCAATCGCGGCTGCGCCACCAAGTACGATGACATCTGCCAGTGATACCTGCTTATTACCTCGCAGATCATCGTTGAACTCGTCACGCACATCTTCCAAGGTACCGAGCACACGGTCGAGTTCGTCTGGCTGATTTACCGCCCAGCTATTTTGTGGTGCCAAACGGATACGTGCGCCATTGGCACCACCGCGCATATCAGTATCGCGGTATGAGGCCGCAGAAGCCCAGGCAGTGCGAACCAGCTCCGATACACTCAGACCAGAATCCAGAATCTCTTCCTTCAGTCGAGCCACCTCACGATCGTTAATCAAATCGTAATCTGCTTCAGGAACCGGATCCTGCCAGATCAAATCTTCACCAGGTACCATGTCACCCAAGTAACGGGTGTTTGGCCCCATATCCCGGTGAGTCAGTTTAAACCAGGCGCGGGCAAATGCATCTTCGAACAGCTCTGGCTCTTCCAGCCAGCGCATGGTGATCTCTCGATACGCCGGATCCTCCTTCAGCGCCAGGTCTGTGGTCAGCATCATTGGCGCATGACGTTGTGACGAGTCATGTGCGTCAGGCACCAGATCCGAAGCCTGACCAGCCGCTGGCTGCCACTGGATCGCACCTGCAGGACTGCGAGTCTGTTCCCACTCAAAACCGTATAGGTTCTGCAGGAAGTTGTGTGTCCACTGCGCCGGGTTAACTGTCCAGGCACCTTCCAGGCCACTGGTGACTGTATCAGCACCATTGCCTGTTCCGCAGTTGTTCTTCCAACCAAGACCTTGCTGCTCAATCGGCGCGGATTCCGGGTCAGGCCCCACACAGTTTGCCGGATCGTGCGCACCATGCGTTTTACCAAAGGTATGACCACCGGCAATCAAGGCAACCGTTTCTTCGTCATTCATAGCCATGCGGCCAAAGGTCAAACGAATCTGCTCTGCTGCAGCCAGTGGATCGGGATTACCACCAGGACCTTCCGGGTTCACATAGATCAGCCCCATTTGGGTTGCACCCAATGAGCCCTGTAAATCGCCGTCAGACTGATGACGATCACGGCCCAGCCACTCGCCTTCTGGCCCCCAGTTCACTTCTTCCGGCTCCCAGGCATCGTCACGGCCAAAGGCGAAACCAAAGGTTTCAAAACCCATGTCATCCATAGCGACTGTACCGGCCAACACAATCAGGTCAGCCCAGGATACCGCTTCACCGTATTTTTCCTTGATCGGCCAAAGCAGGCGGCGCGCCTTGTCCAGGCTGGCGTTATCTGGCCAGCTGTTCAATGGAGCAAAGCGTTGCATACCACCATCAGAGCCACCTCGGCCGTCAACAACACGATAGGTGCCGGCAGCGTGCCAGGACATGCGAATAAAGAAAGGACCATAGTGACCAAAATCTGCTGGCCACCAGTCCTGAGAGTCAGTCATTAGATCTCTCAGATCACTGACCAGTGCATCCGTGTCCAGGTCCTGAAATCGCTCTTCGTAATCGAATTCGGCACCACGTGGGTCAGCATCATCGGCATTATTGCGAAGCGGTGTGAGATCAAGCCGATTAGGCCACCAGTAAGCGTTATCAGGCGCGCCATCTTGCGCAGTAGCCAGATTTAATGGCAACAACGGTGCCGTGAATATAGCACCGAGTGTTAGCATGGAAATGGATCGTCGTAATGTGGTTTTTCCTATCATAGGATTGTCCCCCTGCTATGATGAGTCCATGAATGATTCATGTGAACAGTCAATGTATCGAACACCTTGCCTATTAATCCAATTGATCTTTTCTTGCTTTTTGATAGGTTTAATCGATCATCTATTTTTTATCGGCGATTTCACCTTAATTGGCTGTTATTGTTTGCAAACCCATTAAAAACGGAGGTTTGGTATGGAATACGTAGCATTACCGATGGCCGTAGTTGGCATGACATTCGGTATTATTGCCTTTACCCGTATTGCTGCACTGGAAGCAGAACTCAAGAAGCGCGGCCACCTGGATGAATCCTATGATTCGGAGGAAAAATGAGCTTGCAAAATATTCTCCAGACATTTGCCGTCATTAATCCCAACAAGCAGGTCAGTACCGAAATAGCTGACAGCTCCCTGTATCAACGACTTAATGAAGACTATAACAGCTTCAAAGGTTGTGAGCTTGTATCTTGCTATACATTCGATAAAGACTGGGATAGCTGGGAAATCCACCCCGCTGGCGATGAGTTAGTGATTCTGATGTCAGGTCTGGTGACATTTGTTATTGAATCTGGCGTAGAAACACGGGAAACCTGCCTGTCAAAACCTGGCGACTATGTCGTCGTACCTAAAGGACATTGGCATACGGCACGCCTGAGCAAGAGCAGTACTGTGCTGTTTATCACACCGGGCGAAGACACTCAGCACCGATCAGCCTAAACACGCCCCCTGTCTTCGACAGTGTTTTTGAAAAATACTTGCGCTCTCAATCATTTTAGCTATATGATTGCGTATTCAAGTTTTAATCAAATATATATCAATCTTATTGCAACCAAAAATCGAGACAAAAATGAAACCCTCTAGATCAGCCACCGGTATTATTTTGCTACAAGCCAAACTGGCAGCAAGGATGAGCCGAAAAATATCCAACCACCTCAGCTTGCACGGTGTCAGCCTGACCGAATACCTTGCACTGCACTACATAGCCAGCGCCGGACAACCTGAGATTTCTCGTATATTACTAGCCGAAAATCTGGAAATGAGTGCCTCTGGTGTCACGCGGTTATTGGCACCAATGGAGAAAAACAACCTGGTTGAGCGTACTCGTAACCCCAGAGATGCACGTCAGAGCCAGGTTCGTTTAACCGGACCCGGCAAGCAGGTATACCAGGAAGCTTCCGTCAGTTTTCAGGATACGGCTAATGATATGATCGGTGAACTACCTGAAGAAACAGCGAGTGCTTTACATGCGTGGTTTAAGCAAATGCTGCGCTAGGACGCAAAATAACTGTACATAGGTAAGTTAGTCGTTAAAGGTACTCTTGATGGCAGTTAACAACTTAGAACAAATGCTCAAAACCTTAGCGCCATCGTTGGATGACAATAGCTATGTGTTTTGCTCATTTCCTGACAGAAACGCGCTGCCCGATATTGACAAGTTCATGCCATTAGCAACCTTTCCGGAAGAGGAAGGCATCACATGGATTATCACTCAGGATCAAGCTGACAGACTAAAGCTGGTCTATGAACGACAAACAAAAGCCCGGCGAACCGGGCTTTTTGTTGTGCGGGGGCAGGGCCTGCTTTTTCTTCAGCTATCCAAGTCAGCAGGCCCAGTGCTATCAGTACACCCCGGCCAGCCCAGTCCCATTCACGTCTTCCACCGACATCTGCCCGATGATTTCCACGAGTGCATAGTCTGTGCCTTCATTATAGCCTGACAGGTCTTCATTCAGCTCGAAGTAGTGGCCACCGATCTTCAGCAGCTCAATGCCCTGCAGCGTATCGGTTTCGCCAGTGGCTGTTCGTGTTATTTGCAGTTGTAAATACTCAAGACTGATCTCTGGAACCATCGCTGTATCCGGATACACCACCTGGAAAGTAAAGTCAGCTGCACCGCCAGTGTAGACCGCCACGTCCGTGCCTTCGCCACCATCGAGCAGATCATTACCGTCACCGCCGACCAGACGGTCGTTGCCGGTGCCACCGCGCAGGATGTCGTCACCGGTGGCTGACGACCAGCCGGTTTCACTGGTTTGGTAGGTCTCTACCAACACCAGCTCGCCGTCTTCGTTGGCCAGCAGCTGATCCGCCTGTTCAGCATTTGCCAGGATCAGCATGGCATCGGCCCAACTGCTGCCGTTGCTGAGGAAGTTAACCCCCTCAGCAACCAGGGCATCAGAAGCACTGCCTTCGCCCCAGACGGCTTCGATCAGCATTTCGACCTGTACTTCCAGTGCCTGAGCCACCAGGCCCTGACTGTTGAAGTAGAAGTTTACGGCTTCGTTGGCCAGTGCCTCAGCACTGAGGTCGCTGTTGACGAAGGCGTTAAAGTCCATCAGTGATGGCTTTCTCACCAACGGCCGCCTTGTACAGCGTAGCAACCAGTTCCAGTCGGGCGTTATCTGCATAGCTGAACTGCAGGCGGGTATCACTCTCCAGACCGCTGCTGCCTTCGGTGAACCAGGGGCCGACCAGCTCGAAGGTCTCGGTGTCGGTAGCGATCACATCCGAGGCATTGAAGCGGCTGACCAGTTGGTTGTCTTTGAGACTGAAGATCCACTCACCGGCATCACTGGCTCCGCCTTGGATAATGTCGTTACCGCTGCCCCCTTCCAAGGTGTCATTACCAGCACCGCCAATGACCTTGTCATTACCGGCATCGCCGTACAGCATGTCATCACCGCCGCGGGAGCCGACCAGGTCGTCACCACCGCCGCCGCGCAGTACGTCATCGTCTTCACCCAGTACCATGATCTGTACCCGGCCATCGCCGCTCACCGAGTTCTGGCCGGTACCACCAATGATGATCACCTCACCAATGATGGCGCCAAACTGTACGCTATCGAGAATCAGCATCTGGCCAGTTGGCAGCTCGGTGGTATCAATGACCACCGCCACCGGTTTGCTGCCGGCCGGGGTACCGCTGACCTTGATCGGGCTTGCTGTTGGGGTGTTGTTCGCCACTTTTGGCACCAGGGTGCGCACCACCAGGTTGTCCGGATCGGGCAGATCACCCAGGAAGTTGTTGCCCGAGCCGGTCAACTCTTCCTGGTCTTCTTGCTGGCCTTCACCGTTAGTGCGCTGACGGATGGCGTTGATCAGACCGTTGGCACCGGTGCCACCGCCTTCGCTTTCGATGCGCATGCCTGAGCCGGTGGGCAGGCCCACTTCCAGCAGGCGTTCATCACCTTCTGTGACAACGGGCACATCGGCCTGTTCAGGATCACCGGTTTCTTCTTCGCGGTCATCACTAATAATATCGATCTCAGTGACATCAACGGTACTGCCGTCTTCGCGGGTTTCGGTGTCTGTATTAACTATGGCACCATCCGCAGAATCATCACTGTTATCACTGCCGCCTGAACTGCCGCCACCAGTCGAGGGCGGAGGCGCCGCTGCTATCGCACCCGTCTCAACACTGGAAACAGACTCGGCTTTACCACCCTCATCGGTATACTGGACGGTAGCGGATATCTTTTTACCCACATGCTCAGCTGCCAGCATCATGCTTTCTGCAGTCTGATCCGCGAGCACGACGCCATCTGCTCGCCAGACATAACTCAATGCTCCCAGCCCGTCTTTGTCGGCCAGGTCCTGATTGATCTGAAGTCGCATACCTGCCTGGGTACCACCGGTCAATTTCACAGTGCCCGTCGGCGCATCATTGATATTGTTCACCTCAATACTGACCGTATCACTGGTGCTTGAATACGGATCCGACGAGGATGTCCGGCCAATATTGACGAACTCTCCGCCCTCACCGCTGCTTTGATCCCAGGCATGGAAAGTGATGACATCATCCACGCTGCCATATTCATCAGCAGCAGGCTGCCAGTACAAATGCCCATTCGCTTCCAGTAACAGAGCGTTGTCACTGGCGACAGTTGTGAGCTCTTGCCAGGTACTACCGTTATTACGGGAATACCACAGCGTGCCTTTATCCGTATTGTTGGCGGAGATGACGATACCCTGCTCATCGCCCTGATCAACGTCGCTGACACCGGCCAGCAGGCTGGAGACCGCAGTGGCGCCAGCCAGACTGCCTGTTGCCGGTGCCGCGCTATCTTCATCAATAGCTGTCATCGCGGGAGACTGCGTGTCATCCAGCTCAGGGGAGTCATTGACCGGTGACACTGCCAGGCGGGCGGTAGCCGTTTCAGCAGAGTACGCTGTTGTGCCACCATCCGTGGTGGTATCGATCCGCTGTGCACTACCATTGGTGGAAGCCGCACCGACGGTCTGATCCCAGGCTTTAAATACCAGATCAACCTGACTTTCGGCGTTTTCCCCGTCTGGGACATAGCGCAACTTGGTGGCACTGTTCAATAGTAGCGCATTGATTTCAGCAACCGATGGCATATCCGCCCAGTTGTCATCATTCTGCGCATCATATTGCCAACTGCCATTACCCGTCATTGAAGTGATCGCGATACCCGATTTATCGTCACTATCAATCTCGCTGTAATCAACGCCGGCAAGAATAACAGCAACCGTTGTTTCAGAACTGATCTCATCTTCTGTTGTTGACGTAAGACTGAAGAAATCGTCATTCGTGATCAACGGCGCATCATTGTCCTCTGCAACAAAAACACTGGCCGTATCGCTGGCTGAAGAGAAGTGATAGCTGCCACCATTATTACTGACATCACCACGTTCGCCACCATAATTGACATCCATGGCCCGGAAAGTGATCGCATTATCGACACTACCATTCTCATCACTGACAGGCTGCCAATACAGGCGGTGATCACCATTCAGCAGCAAGGCGCTGCTTTCACTGACGGTACCCACCTGCTGCCAGTTATCACCATCATTAAAGCTGTACCACAACGTGCCTTTGCTGCTTTGGGTGGCCATGATGGCAATGCCAATATCGGTATCACCATCAATATCACTCACACCACCGGTCAGCGCAGAGACTAGCGTACTGCCTGCCGTGCTACCGTTAACCGGTTGAACAGCATCCTCACTGATGCCAGTCAGAGCCGGGCTTTGTGTATCATCCAATACCGGCGCATCGTTTTGGGCATTAATGGTCAGTGCGACGGAATCCGAACTGTCGGAATAAAAGCCATTGCTGATATCACTGACACCGGTATCGGCCAGTGACCCTGCAGAGACACCGCCTTCACCAGCGCTCCAGGCTTTAATCGTCAGGGCATCCGTAATCGTGCCGTTATCATTCTGCTCAGGCTGCCAGTAAATCTCATTCGTTTTCGACAGGACCAGAGCATTATCTTCGCTTAATGTCTCAGTGACCTGCTGCCAGGTTGTGCCATCATTCAAGCTATACCAGAGCGTACCCTTATCACTATTCATGCCGGTAATAGCGACACCTGATACCGGTGTGCCATCTGGGTCACTGATGCCACCCATCAGCGCTGTCGACACCTGTGTGCTACCGGCTGTGCTGCCATTACTGGGCGCAGCAGCATCTTCGTCGATACGGGTAAGACTCAAGTCTTTGCTGTCATCAATTTGCGGCAGGTCATTCACATGCACTACATTCAATGTGGCAGTCGCTTCATTGCTGGAGAAGGCACTTTGCCCGCCACGGCCTTCGGCTGCGCTAACATCGACAGCATCGCCCTGCGCACCGGTGAATTGATCCCAGGCATAGAACGTTAAGGTGGCCGACTCTCCCTGAACCTGATCCGGTACATAGCGCAGTGATGTATCCGCAGTTAACAACAGTGCATTTTCATCTGTGAGCTCAGCAATATCAGTCCAGTTATTGTCATCAGTGGAATATTGCCAGGCACCATTGCCACTGGCACCGCTCAGTGCAATACCGCTATCCGCATTTTCATCAAGATCGGCATAGCCAGCATTGTTCAACAAATTTGAAATGGCAAAAGCGTCGCTAGTGGTATCTTCGTCGGTTGCCGAGAGTACCTGAGTGCCTGCTGTCAGGGTTGGCGCATCGTTAACCGAATCCACCGTCACAGCAACCGACTCTTCCTGCTCGGAAAATGATGTCGTCCCCCCTGTGGCAGATGCACTGGCATAAGTACCACTTGTTCCATTAACACCATCCCAGGCGCGGAAGGTAAACACATCAATGGGTCCGTTATCATTACTCTCAGGCGTGAAATACAGCAAGGCATCACCATCCAGAAGTAACGCGTTATCCTGGTCCAGTGACTCTGCTTTATCCCAATTCGCGCCACCGTCAGTGGAATACCAAAGCGAGGCCGTCGTTCGACCACCCAACAAACCCGTAATCGCCATACCTGCCGGATTGTTCTCAACATCCGAGTAACCATCGAGGAGACTGGAGACCAGGGTCGCGCCATCATCCTCATCCTGGGTGATACCACTTTGAGGGTCTGCCTGATCTTCCGAGACGGTGGTTAATGCGGGTGAGTGTCCATCCACGTCCAGCACAGGCGCATCGTTGGCGCCGTCTACCTGGAGCGTGACCGTACCAAAATTACTGGAAAAGGCACTTGTTTCACCCGTTTCAATCTCAACCTTTGATCCATGCGTACCAGAAGTCATGTCCCAGGCCGAAAATCGCAAGTCGGCCGTCTCCGAACTTTTACCATCCCCCACATAACGAAGTTGAGTCTCACTGCTCAGCAACAATGACTGGGAACGACTAACCTCACCCACCACGCTCCAGTTATTGCCATCAGTGGTATATTCCCAGTCACCATTACCTGAAGCGGAAAAGATCGCAAGGCCTTTATCAGCATCGTTATCCACATCAGCATAACCGGCACTTTGCAGAAGGGATGTTGCCGTCACTGATGCCGAGGTTTCATCCTCGTCAATACTGGTCATCTCATATTCTGTGCCACTGTTCAACGTTGGTGGATCATTGAGGTCAGTCACACTCAGTGTGATGCTGGCCTGCTCTGTAGAAAACGCACTGTCGCCGCCATTAACCTGTGTATTCAAGGTCGACACACTCGCTTCATCACTGGCCGTACCCGCACTGCCATCCCAGGCCCTGGCTGTCAGTGTGACATCTTCTCCATTTTCGTCATCAGGTGAGTAGCGAAGCATGGCACTTTTACTCAGTAATGCGGCAGCGGAAGCGGCCACCTCCCCCAGATTGTGCCAGGTATCACCCAGATCAATGGAATATTCCCATGCCCCATTTCCAGATGAGCCAGTGACTGCAATACCACCGTCGCTGTTCTCAGTATCCGCATATCCCAGCGATGTTAGCAGGGTTGATACTGAGATAATGCGAGCATACTGCTCAGTTGTTGGCGTTGCCACATAATCTGTTTTCGACAACGTAGGTGCGTCATTAACGCCAGCCACACTGACAGAAACGTCATCACTGGCGGTAGAGAAATACCCATTGGCGTCGCTATTCAAGGTTGTTAGTACGCGGGTATCACCACCCTCAGGCGCCGACGCATCGCCGCCAGATTGCCAGGCCTTGACAGTAATCACATCTGAGATTTCACCAAACGTATCGGCATTGGGCTGCCAGTACAGGTGATCATCTGCATCAAGCAACAAGGCATTGTTATCACTCAACGTGGTGTTGCCCACCTTCAGCCAGTTATCACCACCATCCAGTCTATACCAGAGCGTTCCATCACTCATATTACTGGACGTGATGGCAATGCCAGTGACACTGTCATCATCCACATCCGTCATGCCCGTCATCAGCGCCGACACCGGCGTGGCATTATCGGTGCTGCCCTGCACAGGTGCAGCGGTATCCTCGTTGATACCTGTCAAACTCAGCTCTTTTTCCATACCAACAACAGGCGAATCTTCTACGGCTGACACACTCAAGGTAACGGAATGTGGTGTGCTGGAAAACGCTGTTTCCCCACCACGTGATGAGCTGGCACTTATATCTGCCCCTCCACCCACTGTCCCGGATATTTGGTCCCAGGCACGGAAACCTAATACGACAAGGGCCTCACCATCGACCAAGTCTGGTTGGTAATGAATAAGCGTCGTCCCGTCCAGCAGCAAGGCAGCCTCGCTGCTTACCTCAGTGATATCATTCCAGCTTTGGCCGTTATCATTCGAATACTGCCAGTTACCATTACCATGAGTCGTTGTAATGGCAATGCCTTCCTTTGCCTCACTATCCGCGTCTGAATGCCCCGCATTCTCCAGTAGTTGCGAAACAGAAATGGCATTCGTTGCAGTATCTTCATCCGTATTTGGTAATGTTTGTGAATCTTCACTCAGTACCGGAGCATCATTGACTGGATTGATCGTCACGGTAGCTGTGTCAGAAGATGCTGAGAATGCGCTACCAACACCATTTGTGGTGGTATCCACACCCGTATCGCCAGCCGCGCCAGCACTTCTGTCCCAGGCACGGAAGGTAAAGGCGTCAATGTCCTCACCACTGGCACCTGCTGCCGGCTCAAAATAAACCAGGTCACTAGTGCGCAATAGAAGGGCATTGTTTTCAGCCAGGCTACTGGCTTTTGACCAGGTTTCACCGGCATCAATGGAGTACCAGAGGCTGGCTGTACTGGCATTCAACTGGGTGATAGCGATACCACCAAGATCACTATCGACATCGGAATAACCTGCACTGACAATATTGGTCACTACCGTTGCGCCTTGTGCGGCACCGACTGTTGTTTCATTTACCGGTGCACTGGCACCTTCATCGACGGTCGTCAACGCCGGGGATTCGCTTGCATCCAGCACCGGTGCATCATTGACACTGTCGACCGTGACCTTCACCTCTTCAGTTTGTTCAGAGAAAAGTGAGGTGCCACCATTGTTTGATGTATCTACATACTCGCCGGTACTTGATATACCCAGCGCCCGAAATAGAAAGGCAGTTTCTGCCACACTGTTATTTTCATTCTCAGCTGGCTGCCAATAGACCCGATCCGTTCTCTTCAGAGTCAGTGCACTGCTATCGCTGACCTCATCCGCTTTTTTCCAGATCCCCCCATCGTTGAAACTAAACCATAGAGTCCCTTTGTCTGTTTCAATATCAGTGACAGCGATACCTGGCACTACAATACTTGAACCATCAGGATCGCTGACACCCTCCATCAGGGAGGACACCAGTACACTGTTGGCAGTGCTGTTTTCTGATGGTGCGCCTATATCCTCAATAGATTCCAGCATTGGAGATTTTGTTGTGTCGATGACTGGGGCATCATTGACATCATTCACGGTCAGGGAGAGCGTCGCCTTCTCGCTGGAAAAGGCATTGGTCCCGCCTTGACTGGTGGCTGAGCCCTGCCCCACACTGCCGGCATCCTGATCCCAGGCCCGGAAAGACAGGGTGGCGGTCTCGCCATTACTACCGTCAGCCTCATAGCGAATTTCGGTTTGCGCATCCAGCCTGAATGCACTGGTATCCGTCAATACTGCGGGCATGTCACTCCAGTCAGAATCATCGCTCGCTTTATACTGCCAGGCACCACTGCCACTGCGGCCTATAACTGCGATACCGCTACCATCGCCTGTATCAATATCAGCATAATTGGCATCACTGAGCAGCGTTGAAACCAGCACGGCGTCACTGGTCGTATTGTCATCTATAGCATCCAGTGTCACCGTGGCATCATCGGTCAGAGACGGTGCGTCATTCACCGGGGCAATATCAACGGTCACCGTATCAGTGGCGGTGGAGTAGGCAGTGTCATCACCATTGCTGGTGGTATCTGCCATGTCACCACTGCCTTGGCCATTGGTCTGATCCCAGGCGCGAAAAGTGAATGCCGTGACATCATCGCCATTGGTGTTAGCACTGGGCTGATAATAGAGCAGGTCAGTCCCAATCAAATGCAAGGCGTTCTCGGCCGTGACAGCTGAGACATTGGCTACTTCAGTCCACGTATCGCCACTGTCCTGGGAGTACCAAAACGAGGCTGCTTCATCGGCAATATCAGTAATCGCTATCCCCTGATCGTCATCGGCCTCCGCGTCGGTGACTCCGCCGAGCAAACTGGAAACCAGAGTTGCGCCCTGTTCGCTGCCTTTGGTGGTACCTGCCTCCGGTGCAATAGCATCTTCGTTTACACCGGTTAACTCGGGGGAAAGGGAATTATCCAGCACGGGAGCATCATTCACTGCCGTCAGGGAAACGGTTGAAGACTGGTTGGGGGCGACCGATTTGGAATCAGTGCCACTATCTACCAATTCAGTCAGGGTAATCACCCGGTCTGTCGTATCAGGCGCGTCGCTTTCAGATTTATAGGCCAGACCATTCAGAATGGTGGCCGCCTGCGCTTCCGAGACATCTCCCTGGAATGTGACAGTTGCCACACCTGATTCAACAGTCACTGTCGCCGTCATGGCGTCACTGAGCACAGATGCACTTTCACCATCATTTAACTGCAACCAGCCTTCTGAGGTATACAGGTAATCACTGCCATCGTCAGCCACATTGCTGACTGTCAGGGTAATGCTCTTGACGGTTTGCCCGTCATCGTTGGTGAGTAGGCTGACACCGCTATATAAATCAACCTCACTGCCATTTTCAATAAAGGTCGGCGTTGCTGTCGTTAATGATACAGAGGGTTCTTGCTGCGGGAGAATGGCTGGGCCTACAGCAAGATTATCAATACCTATTATATACTTTGGCGACTCAACCAACTCTATATACACGCGAGTGACATTGTTGAGCTGCCCTTCTGCTTGCCATGTTATCAGTGAGCCGGAGGCTCCTCCACTTGACAGGAGCTCTGACTGGTAAACATTGTTATTTTCATTATAAGCAGTGATTGCAATTCCTGAATTTCCCCCTATATCTATAGAGTTCAAAGCAAAGGCGCCGCCATCAGTGCGCTCTACCCTGAATGCAAGATGACTGGGCAGACCATCAGGCCGGCCAGCTCTAGCCGCAATGTGGACATCCCCATTTTGATTTACGCTACGAAATCCATACTCTATAAAGGGAAGGTTTTGCGGGGTACTGTGGTATATAACAACCCCTTCAATCTTCCATCCATCATGAAGTAATGTGGGAAACGCTCCGTAATCGTTCGCATCATTTAGAAATCCAATCTCAGTCCAATCAACATCATCGAACGTAACCGTAGTGGGTGATGTTATCCCCAGAGTGCCTTCCAATGAGTCAAAACCTATGGCCATTTGTTCAACCTGACCATGTTGATACTCCAGCGCCCAGTCTCCTCCCTGTAACGGATTTGCAGAGATGTCATCAGAGGCGGCAACATCAGCCAGCGTCAAGTGCGCCAGTTCATCAATAAAATGCGTTCCTTGCTCTCCTTTCGCCAGATCGCAGGCATAAAGCAACAGGTCGCCATCCGGGTGAAGCGCATCTTTTATTGCGGTTGTCAGTTCAGGGTAGGAATTCAGGTTATCGGCTGTGAGAGTGTTGTCCCCGAGTTGCAACGCACCACTGCTGCCATGCGAGTAAACGTGGATGGCGTCGACATCTTTATAATTGGCCAGCTCCTGTGCCAGCCCTGAGAGAGCTTTTTCAGATGCTGGTAACAGGACCACCTGCATATCCTTGGCAGTTGCCTCTGCTGCTATCGCCTGGTAGTTATCTACGCCCTGATCAACAATGGCTATCATCTTTGCGGCTGAATGTTGGCTCATGTCTTTTCCCTCAAGCTGTCTGGCACCTGCGACTGCTAACCTTGATGCATTTTTATTGATAAACTGAACAAAGCAGTTGCTTGTATCTGTTTGTTATCTATAAATTATACGAAGCCGGTCACAATTTATCTTGGCATAGCGTCTCAATGTTTTGACTTTGCGTCTCAATTCGCCAAATGCGACAGAATGTGGCAAAAAGCCAAATGACTTGGCCACGGCTGACAGGCCAGCTACAATCAGATCCATGAATATATTGATTTCAAAACAAAGCATTCGAGTGTCCAGTGCCCTGGTGGTAACTGGTCTTCTGACCTTGGCCAGTTCACTGGCATTCAGCCAACCCATCGCACCTGATGGCGCCACAGAGGCGCCTGCCGCCCAGGCGGCACCACAGCTGCCGTCTCTGGCGTCTCCCGAAGATAGTCAGGCTGATTCTGGTGCAGCGGGGAGTGAGGACTCACAAGCTGCCGATGACAACGCCTACGACATCCAGGAAGGCCTGCAAGCCTTTGAGGAGCAGGACTACGAAGGCGCACTGGCCAATTTCACTGACGGCGCCATGAAAGGCCATGCGCTGGCCCAGTTCAATCTGGCGCTGATGTATCACAATGGCATCGGTACCGAAGCTGACTATGAACGCGCCATGCAGCTCTATGCACTGGCAGCCCAGCAAGGTATGACCTCAGCGCAGTTCAACCTGGCATTGATGTATGACCGTGGCGAAGGCGTTGAGCGGGACTTTGACGAAGCCTACTACTGGTACATGCAGGCAGCCGAACAAGGCGATGCCAGTGGTCAGTACGCCATTGGCACCATGAACTTCTATGGCCAGGGCCGCCCGACAGATTACGAAGAAGCCATTCGCTGGTATCAGGAGGCCGCCCGACAGGGTCATCGAGATGCCCAGTACAATCTGGGCGTCATGCACTTGAGCGGGATGGGGACCGAAGAAGACCCCGTCGTTGCACTGACCTGGTTTACCATGGCTGCTGATAACGGCAGTGCGGATGCGCAATATAACGCGGCATTAATGTACGCCGCTGGCAGCGGTACAGAGCAGGATCTAGACAAAGCTGTTGGCTATCTCGAGCGTGCTGGTGAGCAGGGACTGCGCGATGCCCAGACACGCCTGGGTATGCTTTATGTGTCAACCAACACAGCAGACTTTCCGCGCGACTATGAAAAAGGGCGCCACTGGTTCAATGAATCAGCTCATCAGGGTGATCCACTGGGCCAGTTTTACCTGGGTCGCATTTATGCCGAAGGTCTGGGTGTTGAGCAAAGCGACAAGATCGGCCACATGTGGTACGAAATCGCCATGCGCTTTGGTCATGAGGCCGGGCGCGAGTATATGCTGGATTTGCGCAGTCGCATGACCAGCACTGAGGTCGAAGAAGCTGAGGTGATGGCCCTGCGCTGGATGATCGCCTATGCCGTGAGAAACCCTGGTGAGTTACAGCTACGCCAGGAGACCCAGGACGGTCGGCCACAAGGCGCCCCGCAAGATAATGGGCAAGGCAGCGGTGCTCCACAACCAGGCAACGCCCCGGGCAACAACGGCGACAATCCACAGGGACAACCACAACTACCCTCTCCAGTCATTGATCAGCCGCGCACCGCATCCTGATCAGCCATAACCGTTGCGGCCTGCTTCCGAATTCTCCTGACTGCGTGTAGAGTGAAGACTCTAAAATAACAACGCAGTCAGGAGACTTTGCATGTCCAGCATGTTTCGTTCACCCCGCTCTTTTTCCTTAGCTTCAGGCCACTTCCCACGACTCGGCGCCACCGCCCTCCTCTGTGCACTGCTGACACTTGCTGCCTGCAGTGGGAATAATGTTTCTTCAATAGACAGCATTCTTAATGGCGAACATCGCTCTGCGGTCAACAAGGCTCGTGATGCTTATCGTCATCCGGCGGAAACGCTGGCCTTCTTTGACATTGCTCCTGATGACGTAGTCATCGAAATCTTCCCTGGCGGTGGCTGGTATACCGAAATTCTTGCCCCGTATTTACGTGATGAAGGCAAGCTGATTGCAGCGGGCTACCCGCGCGACCCCTCGCAAGCCTCTGACATGATGATGAACATGAATCGCAGCTACGCAGATATGCTGGCCTCCTACCCGGATGTCTACGATCAGGTAGAAGTGGTTGATTTGCATCCCCGACAACGCTCCACCCTGGCAGCGCCAGGTACCGTGGATGTCGTGCTGGATTTCCGCAATGCTCACAACTGGATGAACTGGGGCGCTGAAAACATGCTCTCTGCCTGGCATGAAGCACTCAAGCCCGGCGGTATTGTCGGTATTGTTGACCATCGCATGGACGCAGATCGTGAGTCGGGCAATGGTTATATTCACGAACAATCACTGATTGATGTGATGGAAATCAACGGATTTGAATTTGTCGCCTCAAGCGAAGTTAATGCCAATCCGAATGACACCAAAGATCATCCCGGGGGTGTCTGGAACCTGCCGCCCAATCTGCGCGGGGTTCCGGAAGATGAACAGCAACACTACCTGACTATTGGCGAAAGTGATCGGCTGACCATGTTGTTTCGCAAGGCACAATAAGTTACAAAGAACGATCAGATAATAATCACAATGGAGACACGAACCATGCCTGCAAACCTCCAAGTCACCTCTCCCTCTGGCCGGCAGAAAAGTCATCACTGGCTCATCGCTCTAGTGCTATGGCCAATGCTAATGGTCAGTGCATTAAGTTACGCACAGTCCCGCGAAACCGTCATGGTACCCATGCGGGACGGCGTGAACCTGGCAACCAACATTTACCTGCCAGCCGGCGAGGGCCCCTGGCCAGTCGTGCTCACACGTACACCCTATGACAAGGATGGCCTGGACAACCGAGCCGACAACTATCATGAGCGTGGTTACGCGCTGGTTTCCCAGGACGTACGAGGACGCAATGATTCGGAAGGCGAAAACCGTCCCTTTGAAAATGACATGGAAGATGGCTACGACACTGTTGAGTGGATAGCCGAACAGGACTTCAGTAACGGGAAAATTGGTATATTCGGCACTTCAGCGCCTGGCATTACCTCGAACCTGGCCGCAGCCGCCGCACCACCTCACCTGACAGCCGCCTATGTCACAGTTGCCCCCGACAGCCTGTTCTACCGATCTCGGTTCATTGGTGGCGTATTCAAAGAAAGCCATTCCGGGGGCTGGTTGCGCGGTCAAGGGGTTAGCGAGGAAGATATTGATGCTTACCGGGCTCGTGCCGTACTGGACGATCAGTGGAAGAACACTGACTTTCTGTTCTACCGTCAAAACGTGGAAATCCCAGTATACAACGTTGGCGGCTGGCACGACATTTATGCCGAGGGGTCACTATCCAACTACCTGTATCTGCAGAAAGAAGGCAATCCGGCAGCCCGCGGCAAACAAAAACTGTTTATGGGAGCCTTTGGTCACGGCACATTGCAAGGCGACTTGACCTACCCTGGCGGCGGCCTGATCAGCGGTGACCAGGAAGAACAGTTCCGCTGGTGGGATTACTGGCTCAAAGGCATCGATAACGGCATTATGGATGAACCACCGGTTCACTTTTACATGATGGCGTCTGCCCGCAAAGGCAATGTCTCAGACAAGAATCGCGTCATAGCCAGCGACCACTGGCCGTTAAACCAGTCGCTGACGCGCTACTACCTGCAACCGGACATGCGCTTGCGTACCACTCCTCCCGTTAAGCCCGAACACGCGATCACTTACACCTTTGATCCCGAGAACCCTGTTCCAACAGTGGGTGGACAGAACCTGGGACAGGATGTCGGACCACGGGATCAGCGCGAGATTGGCGAGCGCGATGACTACCTGCGATTTGAGAGCATGACACTGACTGAAGACGTTGTGGTGGCAGGTCACATTGATATGGAGCTGTATGTCTCATCTGATGCCCCGGATACCGACTTTATGGTCAAGCTGGTCGACATTTACCCGGACGGGTATGAAGCACTGATTCTGGATTATCCGCTTCGGGCCCGATTCAGGAACGGCCAGGAAGCTGGCAACGAGGCTATGCTCGTACCCGGCGAGACCTACAAGTTAAATATTAATATGTGGAGTACAGCGCAAACGTTCGAGGCAGGGCACAAGATTGGCGTGCATATCACTTCCAGCAATTATCCGCGCTTTGCCGTCAACCCGAACAATGGGACAGCGCTGGACGATAGCCGCACCCCTGCTGTTGAAGCCCGCAACACTATCCACCTGGACAGTGATCACCCTTCAGCCATCATCCTGCCGGTGGTAACCGAGACGCTTGATTGACCGTCCCTCTGTCTGATGACACAGCCAGCCATTCAGGCTGGCTGTGTCATTTCCTTAAACAGCTCAAAGTAAGTGGGAAACGTTTTCGCCGTACAACCTGGATCATTAATGGTGATCGGGCTGTTACCAAACGCCGCCAGCGAGAAACACATCGCCATTCGGTGATCATCGTAGGTATCAATAGCCGCCGATTGAATCTCGCTCGGGGGCTCAATGCGAATATAATCCTCACCTTCTTCAACGGTTGCCCCTACCTTGCGCAACTCAGTCGCCATGGCTGACAGACGATCTGTCTCTTTCACTCGCCAGTTATAGACATTGCGAATACAGGTCGGACCCTCGGCAAATAGCGCTGTGGTAGCGATGGTCATGGCCGCATCAGGGATGTGGTTCAAGTCAATGTCTATCCCGTTGAGAACTGAATCAGCCTGTCGTTCCACTTCTATCCAGTCTCCACCCCAGCGTATCTCTGCTCCCATTTTGGCAAGCACATCAGCAAACTTCGCATCGCCCTGGACACTGTGGCTGCCGGCGCCATAAACCCGAACCGGCCCACCGGCAATGGCAGCCGCCGCCAGAAAGTAGGATGCAGACGAAGCATCACCCTCTACCATAATCTGTGCCGGCGACTCGTATGACTGGCCACCTTTAATGTGAAAAGACTGATAATCATTATTCTCAACCCTCACCCCGAAGCGGCTCATCACATCCAGGGTAATATCAATGTAGGGCTTGGAAACCAGTTCTCCTTCCACATTGATTACGACGTCACCCTGGCAAAGTGGAGCGGCCATCAACATGGCAGTCAGAAACTGGCTTGATACGTTCCCCCGAATGCTGACCTGACCACCTCGAAGCGCATGACCATTAATATGTAAAGGCGGGAATCCTTCATCACCCAGGTATTCAATGTCAGCGCCACACTGGCGTAGTGCATCAACCAGGTCACCGATGGGACGTTCATACATGCGCGGTTCACCGGTCAGCTCAAACTGGCCAGTCGAGGCACATAGCGCTGCAGTCAGGGGACGCATCGCTGTGCCGGCATTACCGAGAAACAAAGCTTCCAGCTGAGAAGTATCCGGCAACTGAAAGGCACCACCAATCCCCTGTACCAGGCACTGTTGGCGATCCTCTGAAAGTTCCAGCTCAACGCCCAGCGCGGTCAGTGCCGTCAACATATGCCGAACATCATCGCTGTCCAGCAGATTAGTAATTTTGGTGGTGCCACGGGCAAGCGCGGCCAGCAATAGAATACGATTGGACAGGCTCTTGGAGCCAGGCAGAGTAATCTGCCCTCTCGCCGAACTGACAGGCTGAAGGGTCAACGTTTGCATGCGGAAATCCTTGGCGCAGATGGAGGGCCTGCGCAGGTATGTGCGCAGGCCGTTCTAAAGATATTATAGCGAATACTAAGCCTTCTTGCTCTAACAGGACAGCGGCTACCGGAAGGGGCAAGCGAAAGGCAGAAATATTTCATTTTACTATTGCAAATAGTAATTATTATCATTACTATTAACATCAATGCAGCAGAGGTAGTGAGTGAATCGCTAAATACTTCGTTTTTGTGAGCATTTTCCCCTATAACACCCGGGTTGGTTTGTCGTCTCCGGCCCGGGTGTTTCTTTTTCTCAGTGCCATGTCGTGCCCCCCCTAGTGAGCCAGGCAACTATATAGCAGAGTCAGACAGCTATGACCTCAGCTTCAGGAGCAGTCTCAGGGAATTTCGCCGACCAGACTCGCTCATGAATAAAAAAAACAACAGTGTTTATCGCTGGCTCTACTAATGCGACGGCACCACCGATCAACCAGCTACCTGTCATCACCCAGGCCACTGTAAAAGCTGTTAAGAAATGTAATACCGCAAAGCTTGCCGTTTTCTGAATCTGTTTCATTACCACACCCTCTTTCCGCATCATTAGATGCTTTACATCATGTAAGGCATTCATTGAGCACTATGCTAATGCGCAGGAATGATAAAGAATATTTCTTAATTTCTATGCCAATGATAACCATTATCAATAATGCAAAGAACGGAGATACCTCTCATCAGAAAACCTAAGGCAATAAAAAACCCGCTCTGACTTCAGTCAGAGCGGGTTTTGATTCAGTGCAGCTATTACACTGCCTGACAGGCGTATCTGGCTCTTAGTGAGCCGGGCCACCCATGTCTACCGGACCGTGCAGCGACAGCGCAGTCAGCGTACCGCCTGTTTGCAGAACAACATACTGAACACCTTCGTGCTGGAAGTTCATCATGCCGTAACGGCTGTTGGCAGGTACTGCCACTTTACCAATCTGCTCACCGGTTTCTTTGTTAACAGCGAACAGAGTCGGCGTGCCATCACTTTGCTGGCTGGCGTACATCAGCATGGTTGCAGTCACAGTCATTGGAGCCACTGTGCCAGAACCTGTGTTGCCAACGTCAATACCTTCCAGTGCAGGATGGTTTTTCACGCGATCAGGTGTTTCACCCACAGGGATGAACCATTTGTGATCACCTGTGTTCAGGTCGATCGCCGTGATGCGGCTATATGGTGGCTTGTACAGAGGCAGACCCTGAGGACCACGCAGCAACGCTGAGCGCAGAGACGCGTAACGTGCGAACGTTGTACCTGTAGGCAGCTCGATCATGGCATCACGCTCTTCAGCTGGTGCCACAATACGGTTTGTGCAGTTCTTGCGAGACGTTACAAACAGTGTGCCTGAAGTCGGATCAGCAGCCGCTGGTCCGTCAATGTTTACACCGCCGATGTCACCTGGGCACCACAGTGCAGCCACATAACCTTCATCATTATCACGATGCAGAGGTGGGTTGAACAGTGGACCAATTTTGAAGTTGGAAATCGCTTCAATGGCCTGCTCGCGCAGCTCTGGTGTGAAATCGATCAGGTCGTCGTGTGTCAGACCCTGCATGTCATAGGCTTCTGGCTTGGTCGGGAACGGCTGAGTTTCCGACAGGATTTCACCAGGCACTGTTGACTGAGGTACTGGACGCTCTTCGATGGGCCATAGTGGCTCACCTGTTTCACGGTTGAAGACATACGTGAATGCCTGCTTGGTGACCTGAGCAACAACTGGCGTTTCAACACCTTCGTGCATCACGTCCAGCAGAACAGGTGCAGTTGGTGTATCGAAGTTCCAGATGTCCTTGTGGACCAGCTGGAAGTGCCATTGACGCTCACCTGTGGACGCATCCAGTGCAATCAGACTGGAACCGTACAGGTTGTCGCCCTGAGTGTGACCACGGTAGAAGTCGATCGTGGCGCTGTTGGTGTTGATGTACACCATGTCACGTTCCGGATCGGCTGCCATTGGCGCCCAGGAAGAGTTCTCACCCGTGTAGGCACGAGGATCTTCCAACTGGTTGCCATCACCGTCTTGCCACGTATCCCAGCCGAACTCGCCTTTGTCAGGAATGATGTTGAACGTCCACTTGTGCTCACCGGATGTCTTGTCGATACCCAGGATATCACCAGGAATGTTCTCGATACGGGTCTGGTTGTAGCCCTGCTCAGCAGAGTTACCAACTACAACCGTATCGTTAACCACGATGGGTGGAGAAGAGCTGGTGATGTAACCTTCTTCCAGCGGGATGCCGTAGTAGGGATCAAACTCGTAACCATTGTGCTCGGCAATGATCTTCTGCAGATCGACAACACCGGTATTCGGGAAGCCTTCTACACCGATCTCATGACCGAAATCTTCCAGAGGAGCGCCTGTTTTGGCGTCCAGTGCAGTCAGGAAGAAGCCAGGGCTGACGATGTAGATCACACCGCGGCCGTCTACTTCACTGTAAGCAACACCCTTGCCGTAGTCCTTACGCATGGAATATTCATAACGGAAGGTGTGTGGCTCGCGATAGGACCAGATTGTCTCACCCGTCTGTGGCTCAATCGCTACCACGTGACGTCGGTCACCAGCTACCGTGTACAGGATGCCATCGATGTAGCTGGGGGTTGCCCGGCCGCTGCTGGCGTTAAAGCTGGAACCGTCCCATACCCAGGCGGTTTCCAGATTTTCAAAGTTATCAGCGTTGATTTCGCTGGCAGGGATGTAACGGGTGTGTGCGTAATCCGAACCAAGCGTCAGCCAGTCAATGGATTCCTGTGCAGACACCAGTGCAGGCGTTGCCATCGCCATACCGACAACCGCAGCGGCGACGCCACGAACTGCCGACATACGACGCAAGCCGTCTGCCAAATGTTTACTTTTTATCTTCACTTGCACTCTCCTCATCAAGCCGGATTCTTAGTTCTGGCTTTGTGGTTTTCTTGTTCCTCGTAGAGCGGAGCCTTCACGCTGGCACCGGGTGCAATCACCCGGATACCCCGATCTTGATCAATCTCAGGATGTATACTACCTGCTGAACCTGCCTAAACAGATTCACGGAAGGAACCCAGAGAATACCGCAGACGCCTTAGTAAAGTCCACAGGCCACCCCCTGCCTATTTTGTGTCAGTTTTAAACAGCAGATTGGCACTGCCGTCACATTCCTTTTCTGATATTTTATGCACCAGAGTGTCCCGACTTAATCCCGACTTATTTAGATACAGGCATGTTTGTATATGAGCGATGAATCCCCCTCAGATGTTCGTCTGAAACTTCGCAATCTCACGCTGGAAGACTACCCCCAACTTGCTCGCCTGATGGAGACCATTTACCCCGATATTGGCGGCGCCTGGCCAGCTACCTCGATCAAACGGTTGATACAGGAATTCCCGGAAGGTCAGGTAGTTATCGAAGACTCAGGGCACCTGATTGCCGCCGCGCTGACCATTCAGTGCAACTATGACCGCTTCAGCCGCCAGCACACCTACGACGACCTGATTGGCCGCCGGGAACAGATGAAGCACGACCCCGAAGGTGACGCTCTGTATGGCATGGACCTGTTCGTTGACCCTGAGTATCGTGACCTGCGTCTGGGCAGACGCCTGTATGACGCCCGCAAGGAAATTTGCCGAAACCTGAATATGCGCGCCATCCTGGCCGGTGGACGCATCACTAACTATCACAAGTATGCTGACGATATTTCGCCGACTGACTACATCGCTGCGGTAGACCGAAAGGATATTCACGACCCTATCCTGAGCTTCCAGCTGGCTAATGACTTTGAGGTCAAACGGCTGCTGAAAGACTACAACCCTCAGGATGAAAAATCCCAGGGGTACGCCACCTTGCTGGAATGGAACAATATTCTCTATGAGCCGGATTGGGATGATCTGAGCCAGCACCGCAAATCCGTAGTCCGGGTAGGCATCCTGCAGTGGCAGATGCGCCTGAGCAAATCGTTCGAAGACTGGCTGTCGCACGTTGAGTACTTCGTCGATACCTTTGCTGATTATCAGGCTGACTTTGTGCTTTTCCCGGAATTTTTCAATGCTCCGCTCATGGGCCTTGGCGATCAGGGCAATCAGTTTGAAGCGATTCGCTTCCTGTCGACATTTGCCGAACGCACTATAGAATCTCTGTCAGAGTTTGCCATCACATACAACATCAACATCATTGCCGGTTCAATCCCGGTTACCGAAGGTGAACTCTTACTGAACCGGGCTTATCTTTGCCGCCGCGATGGCACCGTGGACTACCAGGACAAACTGCATATCACCCCACACGAACGTCGTGACTGGGTGATTGATGGCGGTGACAAACTTAAGGTGTTTGAAACCGATGCGGGGCGCATCGGTATCCTGATCTGCTATGATGTGGAATTCCCGGAACTTTCCCGACTGCTGGCCCGCCAGGGCATGGACATTTTGTTTGTGCCTTTCTGGACAGACACCAAAAACGGTTTCCTGCGCGTGCAACGCTGCGCTCAGGCACGAGCGATCGAAAACGAATGCTATGTCGCCATCGGCGGGAGTGTCGGCAACCTGCCCCAGGTTCACAATGTCGACATTCAGTATGCAGAATCGGCGGTGTATTCACCGTCAGACATCATGTTTCCACACGACGCGGTGATTACTGAAAGCACGCCCAATACAGAGATGGCCCTGGTCGCCGACCTCGATCTCGACAAGCTTGCCCAGCTACGCCACGAAGGTTCGGTCACCAACGCCAAAGATCAGCGGCTGGATCTGTACGAAGTAAAATGGATGGGCAAATCCTGACTTGAACTCAGTTGCCAGCCGCTTCGGCTGGCAACTCGTCAATCTGCTCGATCAACATGGTGTACTCACCGGCCTCGCCTGGCGCAAAGGTATTAATATAAACCGAGTAAAAAGGGTATTCCGCCGTCATGGAGACCCGTGCGTCAGAGTTGCCTTCCTCAAAATTGTCGTTTTCATATTGCAGCAGTACATCCTGACAAAACCCGGCCCCAACCAGCAGGTAAGCGTTAAAGTCGTCTGAACGCAGCGTAAACTGGTAAGACTCTCCTTCAGTGGCTTCAAACTGATAACAGTCCGCGTAGGTACCGTCTCCCATCTGCGGATGGCTCGTTACCAGTTCGCCCTCATGCAATTCATTCAATGGCAAGCCGGTACCGCTGAAATTGACACCAGGCGCTGCCGGGACGGTTTCCACATCCTCCTGCAACTCCATTGGTGTTGGCGTATCACCTTGACTGGCCTCATCAGATACAGGCGCCACCTGGGCGCTCACCGCAGATGAGAAAACATACCCGATCAGACTGCCAAGAAACCCTACTTTCATCACTTTCATACACACACTTCACTTCGCTGGTTTTAACCGATGACAGAGCATAGCACGGTGCTACAGGCAGCAATCAAGAAGGAGACTGTTGGCCCCGGGGCTGATCTGACAACCTCCTGTGCTGACTTATTCTTTGCAACAGCAATTTTAGCCGACAAATCAGCCACTGAACGTAGTATCATGCGCGCATGAATCCTGCCAACACATATACCTTTTTCTCCACCTGCGCAAAGAGCCTGGAACCATTACTGGCCAGCGAGCTGGAGCAGTTTGCAGCTGAAGACATCAGACCAACCGTTGCCGGTGTCTACTTCAGCGGAACCCTGGACGCTGCTTACCGCGTCACCATGTACTCAAGAATTGCTAACCGGGTCATCGCCACACTGGCGGAGGCCCCGGTCAGTGACGCTGACAACCTCTATGACGCTACGCTGGCTATCCAGTGGACCGATCATATGGAGCCAGGCGCCCGTTTCGCCGTCAGCGCTGCGGGTACAACGCCAGCTCTGCGCCATACCCGGTTTGTCGCCCAACGCGTCAAAGATGCCATTGTTGACCAGTTTACCGAAGCTGGCTTAACCCGACCTGAAGTGGAAACGCAAAATCCCCCCCTTCGCGTGCATGCCGTGCTAAAAAAAGGTCGAGTACTGCTTGGCGTAGAATTGACACGAAGCTCACTGCACCGTCGTGGTTACCGCCTTGAGCAAGGCGATGCACCGATGAAGGAAACGCTGGCCGCCGCCATATTGATTCGCTCGGGATGGCCCGAACTCAGCAAACAACCCGGTGTCCGCATTTTCGACCCTATGTGCGGTGCTGGTACCCTGATCATCGAAGCATTGCTGATGGCAATGGATGTCGCTCCCGGCCTGATCCGGGTTGGCGGCCTGTCTACCTGGAAGCTTCACAATCACGAGATAGAATCCAGCATCCGCGCCCAGGCCGAGGTTCGCCGGGAAGCGGGGCGCAATTGGGACGGTCAGGCATACGGCAGTGACCAGGATTTACGCGTCATCGGCATGGCTCGCCGCAATGCCGAGCGTGCCGACGTCTGGGATCAGATCGAGTTCAGTTCTGACGCCATTGACGAGATACCACAAGACCGTAAAGCGGAGTTAGTCGTTACTAACCCACCCTACGCACAGCGCCTGGGTGAAGAAGAAGAGGTAATGGCGCTATACAACCGCCTTGGTCAGGTCATTCAACGCACAGCGCTTGGACAGCAGGCCGCCGTTTTTACAGCTCGCCCGGAATGGGGCAAATTGCTGGGACTGCACAGCCATAAACAATACGCCATGTTCAATGGCCCGCTGCCTGCTCGCCTGTTGCTCTTCAATGTCAGCGAAGACAGCATATACAAACAACAACGTAATGCCGCTGACCAGGGCAAAATCGTCCCCGCTCAGGCGTTGGATGAGCAGGGTCAGATGTTTTATAACCGCTTGCGCAAGAACATCAAAAACATTGGCAAATGGGCTCGTCAGCAAAAAATTACCTGCTACCGGCTCTACGATGCCGACATCCCTGAATTTTCTTTTGCACTGGATATCTATACGGACATCAAAGGCAAAGTCAGTGTGCACTTGCAGGAATACGCCCCGCCGGCTACCGTTAACGCGGCCGATGCTGCGATACGCCGGCGACAGGCATTACTCGCCACAGAACAGGCACTGGAAATACCTGCGACTGACATCAGCCTGAAAGTTCGGGAGAGACAAAAAGGCAGCAACCAGTACCAGCCCCAGGAACAGTCAGGCTCAGACCTGATTGTCGATGAATACGGTGCACAGCTATATGTCAATCTGCACCAATACCTGGATACCGGCCTGTTCCTGGATCATCGCCCATTGAGGCGACTGGTCCGCAAACTGGCCAAAGACAAGTCGTTACTCAACCTGTTTTGCTACACCGGGTCAGTCACGATACAGGCGGCACTAGGCGGTGCCAGCCGCTCAGTCAGCGTCGACCTGTCCAAGAAATACCTGTACTGGGCTGGCAGAAACCTGGCATTAAACAACCTGTCTTTAAAGCAGCATCAATTGGTGGAAGCTGATTGCCAGCAGTGGCTGAAGACCTGTAAGGATCGCTTTGACATCATTTTCCTGGACCCACCCACGTTCTCGAACTCAAAGCGGACAGAGCACGACCTGGATATCCAGCGTGACCACGTCAGCCTGATCGAGACCTGCATGGGATTACTGAGAGAGGGCGGTCTGCTGATCTTCTCAAACAATATGCGGAAGTTCCGTCTCGACCCCCAGGTCCAAGAGACCTGGAATGTCGAAGACTACAGCCGACCCAGCATCGACAAGGATTTTCAGCGCAACCCGAAAATTCACCGAGCCTGGTTAATTCGCGCTTCCTGAGCCGTTTGTTCGGCCATTAACCGCTCTTCTTCATAGTCCTTCTGTAGGCTTTGTTTCATGGCCCAGGCCATGAAAACCAGCAACACACAAAACGGAAAGCCCAGCGCTGTAATGACATTTTGCAGCGCTGGCAGCCCACCGCCAAGCATCAATGTTCCAGCCACCGCCCCCAGCATAAACGTCCAGAATATGCGCTGCCCGGTTTTACTGACCTGCAGGTTGCTGCGCGAAAGCTGATCAACCACCAACGCAGCGGAATCCGCCGAGGTTGTCAGAAAGATGATGATAACGATCAAGCCCAGCAGCGACATAAAGATCGCCATGGGGTAATGGGACAGAAACTCAAACAACGCTATCGACACATCTGCCTGAACCTGCGTGACAAGATCTACCCCCTGATTCAACTCCAGATCCATGGCAGCCAGCCCAAACACGGTAAACCAGACCAGTGAGAACAGGGATGGCGCGCCTAGTGAACCAATGACAAACTGCCTAATTGTCCGCCCCCGGGAAATTCTGGCGATAAAGATACCGACATAAGGCGCCCAGGCAATCGTCCAGGCCCAGTAAAATACTGTCCAGCTTTGTTGCCAGCTGGTTCCCTGATATGCCTCAGTCCAGAATGCCATCCACGGCAGATTTTGCATGTAATTACCAAAGTTCTGCACGATACCCGAGGTAATGAACAGGGTTGGCCCACAAACCCAGATAAAGAGCATGACAAACAAAGCAATACCGATATTAAACTCGGAAAGTCGTTTGATCCCTTTATCCAGCCCAAGTGCGACTGAAATTGTGGCAATGATAGTAATAACGGCAATGATCACAATCTGGGATGTTGATCCTACAGGCACGCCCAATACATGATTCAAACCACTATTGAGCTGCAAGGTGCCCAGTCCAACAGAAACCGCAACACCAAACAGGGTGCCCACCAGAGCAATGACATCAATGACCCAACCAATGGGGCCAAATACCCGATCACCCAAGACACCGTAAAAAATACTACTGATGCGCATGGGTAAATTTTTGCGGTAAGTAAAATAGGAAATGGCCAACGCCGGTAATGTGAAAATGGTCCAGGTATGCAAGGCGAAGTGATATAGCGCGATATTCATCGCATGTTTGGCAGCATCAATCGTTTGAGGCTCAATACCTTCCAGCGGAGGATTAGCAAAATGGGACAGCGGTTCTGCCACCCCCCAAAACATCAGAATAGTACCGATACCTGCGGCAAATAACATGGCAAACCAGGTCGTGGCACTATATTCGGGCTTTTCCTCATCTCGCCCCAATTTCATGCCGCCAAAGCGACTGAGTGCCACCCAAACCAGAAAAATCAGCAGCCCCGATACGGTAGCCACATAAAACCAACCAAAGTAACGAAACGTGAATCCGCCAATCGCACCAAAAAAGTCAGCGAACTGTTCATGAAACGGAATGGCCGCACAAACAAACAGAATGACAAAAATCGCTGCTGAGAAAAAAATCTGCGGAATCGCACTCAGATTCAGCTTCTCACCCAGACGTTCAAACATAAGCCCCCCAATTTTTGTTGTTTTAGACCAGCTCTGCCAGCAAGCTCTTGTCAAATGACTTCAGTTTGTCCTGATCACCCGATGCTACTGTTTGCAGCCAGTCTGGATTGGCTATCAACGCCCGCCCAACGGCCACAAGATCGAACTCATCAGCAGCCAAACGGTTGATCAGGTCATTAATATCAGCTGACTCTGCCGAACCACCCTGGAAAGTAGAAATAAATTCTTCATTTAGACTGACACTTCCTACTGTAATAACAGGCTTACCCAAAAGTTTTCGTGTCCACCCTGCCAAATTCAGCTCAGAACCTTCAAACTCTGGCTCCCAGAACCGACGTGTACTGCAGTGAAAAATATCGACACCTGCTTCTGATATAGGGTACAGCACATCAAAAAGCTCTTCTGGAGACTGGGCCAGCTTTGCCTTGTAATCCTGTTGTTTCCACTGGGAAAAGCGGAAAATAATCGGAAAGTCCTCACCGACTTCAGCACGGATGGCCGCCACGATATCAGCCGCAAACGTGCTTCTTCCTGCCATAGAACCACCATACCGATCATCCCGGTGATTAAGCCCTTCCCAGAGGAAATCATCAACCAGATAACCATGGGCTCCGTGTACTTCCACCGCATCAAAGCCTATTGCTTTCGCCTTCCCTGCAGCTGTCGCAAAAGCGCGAACGATACTATCAATTTCATCGGCACTTAATGGCTCGCCAACTTTTTTATCAGGTAATGCATAACCGGAAGGGGTCGCCGATGGGTATTCCGGGTTCGGCCCGGTGCCTGGCTTACGGGCACAACCTACATGCCATAGCTGTGGGGCAATCTTGCCGCCAGCTTCATGAACCGCATCCACTACCTTTTTCCACCCGGCCAGGGCTTCTTCACTATGAAAATTGGGGATTTTGTCGTCAAATGAGGCCGCAGGGTGATCGACTGTGGTGCCTTCGGTAATGATTAAACCCACATCACCTTCAGCCCGGCGCCGATAATAATCAACTACCAACTGATTTGGCACACCACCCGGCGAAAACTGACGCGTCATAGGCGCCATGACAAGACGGTTTTTCAGGGATAATTTAGTGGATTCGAAAGGTTTGAGCATTGCGTCCATGGCTGGGACTTGCGTCATGACTGGTTTCCTTGTTGTTCACGTTGCACTATGACAACCCAAAGGGTAACCGCCATGAATGGCGGTTATAAAAAAGGCTGCTCCTGTACAGAAGCAGCCTCTTTTTTACTGCTAGAGGGGACTGATTTCAAGTCATAATCGACGAATCAGTCCTTACCCCAGTTTACTCAGGGACATCGGTATATGAGAAGTAACCGATGAACATTTCTTCCCAACTTTGCAAACCACCCATGGCTGTCACGGTTGGATCCGGCACGCCCAGGTTGTACTCAGAGTTGTCGAACAGACCTTCAACAACTACGCGTGAGCCGGCTGGCAACATAATAGGCTCATCCATTTGATAAGTTGGCTGCCAGGCAAAGTTGTAGTTAGGGACATTAATAATGTCTTCTGTTGTGTTATCCGGATAGATAACGCGTGCTGCCATCGCCTTACCGCGATAGTGCATGTGCGCTCGGAAGCCGTACAGCATAATATCCTCTTCAAACACATGCGTTGCAGCCATTTCATGATTCATGGCGCCCGCAGGAATCTGGATATTCTCTGTTCGGTTACCCGGAGACACTGAGTGTGTGTGATACTCCAGAGCAGACTCAGCATCAGCTTCGTCGTGGAACCACAGACCCACTTTCGTGTTGTCGACAGTTTCCTGACCGAATGAAGTGTAGTGGATGCTCATGCGCAGTGCAGAGTCCACAGGCACTTTGATACCTGTTCCTTCTGGATATTGAGTCGCATATTCCTTACCCGGCGCATAGCCTTCCAGGAACTCACGACGTGGGTCGTTTTCAGCCTCGTCCAGCATCCCTTCATGGGATTCCGGCTCATCAGCTACGACATAAGACAACAAGTGGTGTAATACTCGTTTGTCACCAGGGATAAATTGGACTGCCTTGACCCACTTCTCTTCTTCAAACTCAAGTGGGATAACAGAGTCGATGTAATCGATGACACCGGTCGCCGGTACAGTGAATGACGGAACATCCACTACATAATCAGGCGCGGTACCATCATAGGTCCACTCGCTATCCATTGGTTTGACTTCCGTCAGAGGGTCTACTCCCGCATTAGCAACCGATGCAAACGCAGCGGATGCAAACGCAGCGGATGCAAACAGCATGGCAGCAGTCAGACTCGTTTTTTTCATTTTCACTGCTCCTCTACTCCAGTACATATGGGTTCATACATTTAACGTCGATTTCAGACTAGATCAGATTAATCTGTCGCACAAGTACAGAGGCAGTGATTTTGCAACATTGTGTTACCTGCAAAAACGCCGCCCTGGCGTTTACATCCAGGGCGGCGCTACTTAACTGATATATATAGATATTTTATTCAGGCATATCGGTATATGAGAAATACCCGATAAACATCTCCTCCCAGCTCTGAGGGCCGCCTATGGCTGGCACCGTGGGGTCCGGATTACCTAAATTGTATTCAGAGTTGTCGAACAACCCCTCTACAACCACACGCGAACCGGCAGGCAGGGCAATTGGCTCATCAATACGGTATGTAGGCTGCCAGGCAAAATTGTAATTGGCAACGTTGATGATATCTTCGACGGAATTGTCCGGATAAATAACACGTGCACTCATGGACTTACCACGGTAGTGCATGTGTGCGCGGAAGCCATATAGCAGAATATCATCCTCAAACACGTGACTTGCCGCCATCTCATGATTCATTGCACCGGCAGGAATGTGCAAACGATCCTTGCCATTCGCTGAAACAGAGTAAGTGCGGAAATCCAGGCTAGGCTCCTCATCTTCCTCATAGAACCAGAGACCAACCTTGGTGTTGTCGACAGTTTCCTGGCCAAATGAGGTGTAATGGATACTCATACGTATCGCAGAATCAACTGGCACACGAAGGCCTGTCCCTTCCGGAAACTGCGTCGCATATTCCTTACCCGGCGCATAGCCTTCCAGGAATTCACGTCGCGGATCATTATCGGCCTCATCAATCACACCATCAGCTGCCGCTTCTTCAGCCACGACATAAGATAACAGGTGATGAAGCACGCGCTTGTCGCCCGGGATAAACTGTACAGCCTTGACCCATTTCTCCTCTTCAAATTCCAGCGGAATAACAGAGTCAATATAGTCAATGACACCTGTAGCGGGAACAGTAAAGCTGGGCACTTCGACAATGTGATCAGGCTGAGTGCCATTGTAGGTCCACTCACTCTGCGGGGGTTGGATCTCTGTCAGCGGGTCAACACCGGCAAGTGCCGCACCACTGACTGACATGGCCATAGCAGCCATTACAGCAGTCAAACTCTTTGATTTCATTATTATTTTCTCCTGAGTGTACAATCAGAAGCTGCACACAGACTGCCTTGCAGCTAAGCTGATCGTAAATCAGGTGTTCAAAAATGGCAAATAAAAAGGCCAGCTGTTAAAACAGCTGGCCTTTTAAATCACACTCTTGGTCGAATTGCCTTTATTGGTTACCAGCAAGGCGACTCAAGCAAAGCTAACTTAGTTTCGAGGAGAGCCCGCATTGATCCAGTGAATCAGTGTTTGACGCTCTTCGATTGGGAAGTTGCCTGAGTTAACCCAGGTTTTAACTGTGGGATCTACCTGCATTGGAGGCATACGATTCGTCATGATCACTTCTTTGATCATTGGGCTCCAGCCCTGAATCATCATGTGGCTGTTCATCGCGAACGGACCAATACCGCCTTCGACGTGACAGCCAGTGCAACGCTCGATCAGGATCGGTGCAACTTCTGTTTCATAATCAGGCACGTCAGCCAGGTGTGCATCACGCGCTGGGAACTCAACAGCACAACCTTCAGCGGTTTCCATGTCAACATTTACAGTTTCCATGTCACGGCTGTCAGCACCGTCAGCCAGAATGGCTTCCAGCACTTCACCCAGAGGCGCACGCGCCCACTGTGCAGGCATTGGACCACGGTACAGAACGCTCATACGCTCAGGGTCAACAACAACGACCTGACCAGCTTTCTCAATACCCAGTGATTCAGCTACCAATTGAGAATCATCGTCCATAATCGGCAGGTCATAGTTCCAGACCGCTTCTTCGGCAATGATGTCCTCACGGCTATCTTCATCTGATGCATTCAGCATCACGAAGCTGACGCCACGGTGATCGAAGTTAGTACGCAGTTGCTTGTAACGAGCAATGTTTTGCTGGTTGTCAGTACAACCGTTTTGCTGAGATACAATAACAACAGCCTTATTGAATGCATACTTGCTGAGTTGATGACCTTTACCTTCGTCGTCGATCAGGAAGAAATCGCCGACTCGATCAGCAGCTTGTGCGTTAAAGCTGAAAGCGGCAGCTAAAGAGAATAGTGCCAGCAAACTAAATTTTTTCATGGTGAACAAACCCTCATAACTCTCTCTGGATACTTCTGCGGAACACCTACGCTAGCGGCGCAGGTCAGCTCAGCGGCATTTATAATTTATTGTTCTTCTTTGGTCCATATTCTCAACATATGTTCCAAAGCAGTCAAATTCTACAACACCTAAATCCGGAAATCCTTAACCTGGCGCAAACTTATGACAATTATCTTCAAACACTGTCACAGCCAGGCATATTTAATGTCAGGACAAACAAAAAGGGCTGCTTCTCATGGAAGCAGCCCTTTTTTGTTGTTGTGCTGCTCAATCAATAACTTCTGATTGACGATTACTCAGGTACGTAATCGTGGTAAGAGAAGTAACCGATGAACATTTCTTCCCAGCTCTGCAGGCCGCCCATGGCGTTTACGGTTGGATCCGGAACACCCAGGTTGTACTCAGAGTTGTCAAACAGACCTTCTACTACTACGCGCGAACCGGCTGGCAGAACCATTGGCTCGTCAGTCTGGTAAGTAGGCTGCCAAGCGAAGTTGTAGTTAGGAATATTGATGATTTCTTCAACAGTGTTATCAGGGTAAACAACTCGTGCTGACATTGACTTACCACGATAGTGCATGTGAGCGCGGAAACCGTGCAATACGATGTCTTTTTCGAAGACATGGCTTGCTGCAGCTTCGTGCTCGAAATCACCAGCAGGGATTTCGATCTGGTTCATAGGCGTAGCCACTGAGTAAGTGTGGTATTCGAAATCTGGCTCTTCAGCCTTGTCGAAGAACCACAGACCAACACGTGTGCTGTCGACAGTTTCCTGACCGAAAGACGTGTAGTGGATGCTCATGCGCAGTGCAGAACCTTCTGGTACGAAGATACCAGTGTTGTCTGGGTATGACGTTGCATACTCTTTACCTGGCGCATAACCTTCCAGGAATTCACGACGCGGATCGTTAACTGTTTCGTCCAGCATGCCTTCACGGCCGCCAGCGTCATCAGCTACTACATATGACAGCAGATGGTGCAGTACGCGCTTATCGCCTGGGATAAACTGAACAGCTTTTACCCACTTGTCTTCACCGAACTCCAGTGGAATTACTGAATCGATGTAGTCGATAACACCAGTAGCAGGTACAGTGAAGCTAGGTACGTCTACAACGTAGTCAGGCTCTGAACCGTTATACTGCCACTCAGCGTCGATGGGCTTGATTTCTGTCAGCGGATCAGCTGCGTTAGCTTGCAAGCTGAATGCAGCTGTTGTCGCGATAATCGCGGATAAACCGATTTTCTTCATCATTATGGAATTCCTCCCGCAGGGTTAAGTGATGGTGAATTCTTCACTTGAGTCGTAGCGAACTACCCCATCACCTTTTCTGTCGTTTCTGCGTCATGTCTATCAATCAGCATTGCGATGGATCGTAAACCAAGTTTTTCAGCGAGTACAACGCTTGCCACCCTATTTTTGCAACAAAGTGTGTCGAGCAAGCGTTAGATTTTTCAGATCAGCCCATTCGACTCTGTTAATTTATAAGCGTACTATATTGATATTACAGGCATTACCGAGCGAGCACTTATGTTAATGGTTAGCCTTTCCCGCAAAAACAGCGCCAATGGCAGCAAACTTTTTTTCTGCCTGTTTGCACTTTTTTTACTGCTTTTCACTAAGCCGTCATCAATTTCATGGGCACAATCTGAGCCAGCCCCCGCCCAAAGCTCATCAACCATCCCGCTAATCCCTGTTCAAGGGCCCATCGGACCAGCGACAGCCGACTTTGTTGCCCGGCAATTTGCCAACACCAACAGCAACACCGCTGCCATTATTTTGCAAATCAACACCCCCGGGGGCCTTGATCAGGCCATGAGGCAAATCGTAAACACGATACTCCAGGCACCTGTTCCGGTAATCACCTGGGTCGCCCCGGCTGGCGCCAGAGCCGCCAGCGCCGGTATGTTCATCATGATGGCAAGCGATGTTGCCGTTATGTCGAGCACCAGTAATATGGGAGCAGCCACACCGGTTAATGCCAACGACCCTGAAAACAATGTTGCCCGCAAAGTCATTAGCGATGCCTCTGCCTATATGCGCACTCTGGCTGCTCGCCAGGACCGGAATGCCGACATCGCAGTGACCGCAATTACAGATGGCAGCAGCTTCACGGCCGACGAAGCGTTGATTAACGGCCTGATCGATCTGGTAGCAGACTCCCTGCCCGACCTGATTGCCACACTTAATGGCCAGTCGGTTGAAAAAAACGGCTCAACGCTCTCACTCGACCTGGACAATGCCGTGATCGAGCCCCGCGAAACCGACTGGCGAGACGACCTGCTCGCTTTTGTCGCCCAGCCAAACATCGCTTACTTGCTCCTGACCATTGGCTTTTACGGCATTATTCTCGAGTTTTACAGCCCCGGCATCGCCCTTGGTGGCATACTGGGGGTGATCTGTCTGGTATTAGCCTCATACGGTCTGTCGTTACTGCCGGTGAACTATGCTGGTGCCAGCCTGATGGTGCTGGGGCTGGTACTGCTTTGCGCCGAGTTGCTGACACCGGGCATTGCCGTGCTCGGAGCGGGTGGATTGCTGGCATTTTTACTGGGTTCATTCCTGCTCATCGATACCGCAGAACCGGCCTGGCAAATATCCCGCGCGCTAATTGCTGCCACGACAGTCTCAACAGGCGCGCTAATGGCGCTGGTCCTGTGGTCAGCACTGAAAGCGAGAAAACAGCCACCGGCCAGTGGCGTAGAACACATGATCGGCCAGTCAGCCGTCGCCCTGGAAGACTTCCAGCGACAAGGGGCAGTGCAATTACAGGGCGAGCGCTGGCAAGCTGTCAGTAACCAGCCAGTGCAACGGGGCGAGCATATAACAGTGACACGGGTAGAGGGGTTAACCCTGTATATTGCCAAAAAAGATCGTGCCACATAAAAACACCAAGCCCAACCCTGGCATATCGTTCGGGTAATTCGCTGATATTCTGAGGCCCTGATACCCGCAGTCTTTTCACCCTGAAGAAGGAGAAGAAACATGGAGCCTTTTATTCTGATTAGCATCGCGGTTGTTGCCGCCTTCTTTGTCGCGACGTTCAAGATACTAAAAGAGTACGAACGCGGCGTCATCTTCATGCTGGGGCGTTACTACAAAGTCAAAGGCCCCGGACTTATCATGGTTATCCCCGGCCTGCAGCAAATCGACAAGATCAGCCTGAGAACGGCTGTCTGGGATATTCCTTCGCAAGACCTTATCACTCGTGACAACGTCTCTGTCAAAGTGAATGCCGTGCTGTATTTCCGGGTAGTGGACCCGCAGAAAGCCATTATCAATGTCGAGAATTTCATGGAAGCCACCGGCCAGTTGGCGCAAACCACACTGCGGTCGGTACTGGGCCAGCACGAACTGGACGAACTGCTCTCTGAACGGGAAAGGCTGAACGCTGACATACAGGAAATTCTTGATCAGCAAACCGATAACTGGGGAATCAAGGTCTCCAACGTCGAGATCAAGCACGTAGACATAGACGAGAGTATGATCCGTGCCATCGCCCAGCAAGCCGAAGCAGAGCGGGCGCGACGCGCCAAGATCATTCATGCCGCTGGTGAGTTTGAGGCATCACAAAAGCTTGTAGAAGCCGCCCGACAATTATCCGGCCAACCTGAATCTCTGCAGCTAAGGTACCTGCAGACACTGACCGAGATTGCTGGCGAAAAGAATTCGACAATCGTATTCCCGCTACCTGTCGATTTACTGCAATCACTGAAAAGCCTGGCCAAAGTCACGGAAAAGCCTTAAACCGAGCGGGTGCTCTATATTTTTGTAGTATTACTACAATGGTAGCGAATTAGCAGCCAATCGCCGCGACTTCACGACAGTTCGTTGCACTTTCACTACCAATTTTCTTAGCCATTTGCTGGATTTTAGGCCAGACTTACTATATCCTTCGGCACCTCGCCAAAGTGGACGGCGCCCCTAAAAAGTTCAATTGCTGATTAAGAATGCGGGAACATGAAACAGATGTCTGATACCAGCACAGCGAAAGCACAACCCACCACCCAGAAATTTGTCTACAACTTCGGTAGCCAAACCGACGGCAACGCAACTATGCGTGAGCTCCTCGGCGGTAAAGGAGCCAACCTGGCCGAAATGGCATCCATCGGTTTGCCAGTGCCTCCCGGTTTTACCATCAGCACAGAAGTCTGTACTTACTTTTATGATCATGATCGCACCTATCCTGCTTCTTTAGCTGAAGATGTAAAGCAGGCCATCCAGAGCGTTGCAGAACAGATGGGCCGTGGGTTTGGCGATGCCGCCAACCCGTTGCTGGTTTCTGTGCGCTCAGGTGCACGCGATTCCATGCCTGGCATGATGGATACCATCCTCAACCTCGGCCTTAATGACGAAACGGTGGAAGGTCTGGCCAAGATCTCCGGCAACCCAAGTTTCGCCTGGGACTGTTACCGGCGCTTCATCCAGATGTACGGCGATGTCGTCATGGGTGTTGAAGCTGCCAATGAAGAGTCCGAGGATCCCTTCCACGTTATTCTGGAAGAGACCAAAAAAGCCGCTGGTAAAGCGCAGGATAATGAGCTGACTGAAGACGAGCTGAAAGAGCTGGTCGTCAAATACAAAGCGCTGATCGCCAGGGAAACCGGATCTGAATTCCCGCAAGATGCCTATGATCAACTGTGGGGCGCTGTTGGTGCCGTATTCGGTTCATGGAAAAACGAGCGCGCCATTCTTTACCGGCAGCAGTACGGTATTCCGGCAGAATGGGGCACAGCCGTCAACGTTCAGGCCATGGTATTCGGTAACGCTGGCAATGACAGCGGCACCGGTGTTGCCTTTACACGCGATCCCGCCAGCGGCGAGAAAGTGTTTTATGGTGAATACCTGACCAATGCCCAGGGCGAAGATGTTGTTGCCGGTGTTCGCACCCCAAAGGCTATCGCGGAAATGGCAGACGAACTGCCTGAGAACTTCGCTGACCTGGAGAAAGTCCGGGCCCGCCTGGAAGAGCACTTTAAAGACATGCAGGACTTTGAGTTCACGATTGAAGGTGGTCGACTCTTCATCCTGCAGACCCGTAACGGCAAGCGCACCGGCCTGGCAGCGATCCGTATTGCGGTAGAAATGAACAAAGAAGGCCTGATCGACCAGAAAACGGCGTTGCTGATGATTCCAGCTGAGTCTGTCGACACCTTGCTGGTTCCGGTCTTTGACCCGGAAGCGCAAGAAGCCGCCAAGAAAATTTGTGGCGGTCTGCCAGCAGGCCCTGGTGCAGCTACCGGCCGCATTGCTTTCACCGCAGCCCAGGCTGAAATTGAAGCACGCAAAGGTAATAAAGTCATTCTGTGCCGCTCTGAAACATCACCGGATGACCTGAAAGGCATGCTGCATTCACAAGGCATTCTGACCACGCGTGGTGGTGTTTCCTCTCACGCTGCACTGGTTGCCCGACAGTTAGGTAAAGTCTGCGTTTGTGGTGCTGGTGACATCACCATCAACTACGAGAAGAAAACGCTGGTAGCGAATGGCGTGACGTTGAAAGAAGGCGATTACATCTCCATTAACGGCACCACAGGCTCCGTATATGAAGGTCTGATCGAAAGCGCCGATTCAGAAGTGAAGCGCGTTCTGGAAGGCACCCTGAAGGCGGAAGAAAGCTATACTTATCAGCTTTTCCAAACCGTAATGGACTGGTCAGACGAGTTCCGTACTCTGCGTATTCGCACCAATGCCGATACGTCAGCGATGGCTGAACAGGCTGTGGCATTCGGCGCTGAAGGTATCGGTTTGTGCCGCACAGAGCACATGTTCTTCGAAGGCAGCCGCATTGACGATATGCGCCAGATGATTCTGGCGGTAGATGGTGTCCAGCGTCGCGAAGCCCTGAAAAAACTGTTGCCGATGCAACGCCAGGACTTTGTCGGCCTGTTCCGTGCTATGGGCGACCGCCCTGTCACCATTCGACTGCTGGATCCACCATTGCACGAATTCCTGCCACATGACGATGCTGTCAGACGCCAGTTGGCTGACAAACTTGGCCTGCCGTTGGAGTTCGTCATCGACCGCATCAAGGCGCTGCATGAAGAAAACCCGATGCTGGGCTGTCGCGGCTGCCGTCTGGGCATCCTCTACCCGGAAATTACCGAGATGCAGGTTCAGGCCGTATTTGAAGCAGTTGCTGAAATCAAGACCAACGATGGCACTGAAGTGAACCCGGAAATCATGATTCCGCTGGTTGGCTTCAAAGCGGAACTGGCAGACCAGTTAAAAGTGGTTCGCCGCGTCGCTGAACAGGTCATGAAAGACAAAGGCGTTACAATCGACTACCTGGTCGGCACCATGGTTGAAGTGCCTCGTGCCGCCATTACCGCTGATGAAATCGCTGAACAGGCGGAGTTCTTCAGCTTCGGCACCAACGACCTGACACAGACTACCCTGGGCCTGAGCCGAGACGATATGGGCTTGTTCTATGACGAGTACCAGAGGAAGGAAATCTATAGCAAGAACCCCTTCGCCAGTCTCGACAAAACCGGTGTTGGCAAACTGATGCAGTTTGCTGTCGCTAACGGCAAGCAAACCCGCCCTGACCTTAAGCTGGGTATTTGTGGCGAGCATGCCGGTGACCCAAGTTCGATCGACTTCTGTCACAACCTGGGACTCCAGTATGTGAGCTGCTCTCCACCCCGTGTGCCAATTGCCCGACTGGCTGCGGCGCAGGCTGCATTGCGTGCCGGCAACTAGCAGCTGCCAACACGGTAGCAGTACAAGTCACTCCAGATAGAGTGGCAACAGTGGCAACGATAAACTCGACAACCGCCTGTAGATCATCATAACCTACAGGCGGTTGTTTTGTTTTTAACGATAGATAAAATTGTGTAGTCATAATACAAATAACATTTACGCAAAATGAGCTTTTGCTACAATGCGCGCGTTTTAACCCGCCCCCACTCTCTTTACCAAGGCTTAAGGAGATTACACCCCGCATGAGCGCAAACCCAATTCAGATTGAAGACTACTACACTCAAGAATCTTTCCAGAAAATCAAAGTGTTAGCTGACACAAAAGAAACGCCTTTTGTGGTTATCGACCTGGCGACGATCAGTCAGCATTATGATGCGCTGACAGAGCACTTTCCCTACGCCAATGTCTATTACGCAGTTAAAGCCAATCCGGCCAATGAAATCCTGGAATTATTGCGCAATAAAGGCTCAAACTTTGATGTTGCTTCCATCTATGAACTGGACAAGCTATTAGCGCTCGGCATCGAAGCCAGTCGCTGCAGTTATGGTAATACCATCAAGAAAGCTCGCGACATTCGTTATTTTTATGAGAAAGGTGTGCGCATGTTTGCCACCGACTCGGAGGCGGATTTACGCAATATTGCCAAAGCAGCTCCTGGCGCTCGCGTCTATGTAAGAATCCTGACCGAGGGCAGCCACACTGCGGACTGGCCCCTGTCTCGAAAATTTGGCTGTCACACCGACATGGCTATTGATCTGCTGATTCTGGCACGGGAACTGGGCCTGGAACCCTATGGCATTTCATTCCATGTGGGCTCTCAGCAACGCGACATTGGCGTCTGGGATGCGGCTATCGCTAAAGTGAAAGTGATCTTCGAACGTCTGAAAGAAGAAGATGACATCACGCTGAAAATGATCAACCTGGGTGGCGGCTTTCCAGCTAATTACCTGATGCGGGCCAATACCCTGGAAACGTATGCTGAAGAGATCACCCGCTTTCTGAAAGAGGACTTCGGCGACGAGCTACCGGAGATTATTCTGGAGCCAGGCCGCTCTCTGATATCCAATTCGGGCGTACTGGTCTCGGAAATTGTGCTGATTTCCCGCAAATCACACACGGCGCTGCATCGCTGGATTTTCACTGATGTGGGTAAATTCTCCGGTCTGATCGAGACACTGGACGAAAGCATCAAATTTCCGATTTACACAGAAAAGCAGGGAGAAAGTGAAGACGTCATCCTGGCCGGACCGACCTGTGACAGTGCGGACATCATGTATGAACAGCACAAGTATCAGTTGCCGTTGAACCTTGCCAGCGGAGACCGGCTGTACTGGTTTTCAACCGGTGCATATACCACAAGCTACAGTTCGATCGAGTTCAATGGCTTTCCACCACTGAAGTCTTATTTCGTTTAACAAAGGCGAGAAACTCTTTCTCAGGCATTGGCGGCGCAATGTGATAACCCTGCAACATATCGCAATGGTTAGCTCGCAGAAACGCCGCCTGGCTTTCGGTTTCCACACCTTCGGCAATCACCTGCACACCCAGCTTGTTCGCCAGCAGCAAAATAGTTTCAACCAGTGTGGTTTCTGTTTCACTGGTATTTAAGCCGTTGATAAAAGAGCGATCAATCTTGACGACTGAAACCGGAAAGCGGGAAAAATAACTCAGCCCTGAATAGCCGGTACCGAAGTCATCAATCGCAATACGTATCCCCGCCAGGTCGAGCTCATGCAGGACTTCATGCGTGTCGTCGGAATCTTCAACCAGCACTCGCTCTGTAATTTCAATGGTCAGATCAACTTCCTGCCGCTGGCGCAGGGTATCCAGCCAGGCTTTTGCATCCTCATCCCGCAAATGCAGTAGTCTAGGCGAGACATTCACGGACAGATGTACCTTAGTATCCAGCTCCTCGTTCATTTGCTGAATAAAGGCGAGTGAATTGCGCAGAACGAATAAATCGATACGATTAACCAGACCTCGCTCTTCTGCCACACTGATAAAAAGATCCGTAGAAATTAGTTTGCCTTCACTTTGCGGCCAGCGCACCAGGGCTTCGCAGCTGACTACCTGGCCGTCGCTGGCTCTGACAACGGGCTGATAATAGACCTGCAGTTCGTTTTGGCCGATAGCCACTACCAGATCATTGAATAACTGATGCTTCTCTTCAGACTCCTTTTGCATCGCCTGGGTGTAAAACTGCCAACCGTTACGGCCCGACTTCTTCACCTGATACATTGCTTGGTCAGCCTTAATGACCAGCGTATCAACATCACTGCCATCATCGGGAGAGAACGCAATACCTACACTGACACTGCAGTAAACACTCCGACCATCAAGCACAAAAGGCTGGCGCATCGACGCCACAATGTCATCTGCGATTCGTGATACAACTGCCGCTGAGCCAACATCTGTCAGCAGTGCGACAAACTCATCGCCACTATGCCGGGCTACCGTATCTGAGGTGCGCATACACGCCTGTATTCGCTGCCCTGTTTCTATGAGCAAGTCATCACCAGCATCATGGCCCAGGTTGTCATTAACTGATTTGAAATTATCGAGATCAAAAAACAGAACAGCGATTCGCTTTTGGTCTCTTTTCGCCATCAATAAAGCATGCCGCAGGCGATCCAGAAATAATGCCCGGTTTGGCAGCCGGGTCAGTTGGTCATAGTTGGCCTGAAACTCAATAATCTGATCCGCTTTCTTTTGCTGGGTAATGTTCTGGATTGCACCGATCAGCTCAGGCGACTTGGTATCACTTTGATCGATAGCCGCTTTAATGTGCAACCAAAGAGATTCACCATTATTACGCTGCACTTCAATTTCGCAATCGAGTTTTTCCCGGTTAAGGAATGCAATCTCGATATAATCAGACAATGCCTGCCGGCTACTCGCATTGAAGCTGCTGGTAAATTCAGACATCGGGACAGCTTTCCCGACAGATGGGATACTTAAAATCTGTCGGGCATGGGCTGACAGATCAGTAAATACTGTTCCATTCCAGCGCCAGCCCCCTACATGAGAGACTTGTTCAACCGCTCTTAAGAACTGCTCGTTGCTGAAAATAATCCGGCGTAACCGGGCATTTTGATTTTCCTGGCGATGCCGGAGTAATAGCAGGGATGCCAAGCCCAGGAATACGGCCAGGCTACTGGCACGCAGAACAAACACCCCAGCGCCAGCACCAATGGGTGCCCTGGGCATGGCAGCGAACTCCCAGCTTCTGTTGGCAGCACTGACCGGCATGACAATAGCCATTTCATTGTCAAAAACCGCGCCATTACCATAAAAGGTTTCACCGGAAACAGCATCGCGGATTGCCATGTTAGCAAGTGAATCAATATCCTCCAGTCCTGCCGCTTCGTACACCGAATCGATTCTGATTGCCGAAGCAACTATTCCCCATACCTGGGCTTCGCCACCCTCGACATCTACCAGAACCGGCATACGGCCAATAAAACCATTTCCCCCCTGCACCAGAGCCACAGGGCCATCAACCACCATCTCACGCTGCTCAACAGCCTGAAGCACAGAGTCCCTCTGCTCATCATTCTGCAAATAGTCCAAACCAAGAACGGCTTCATTGCCAGCGAAAGGGTAAATATGTCTCGCCACCAACCCCGGTGCAGCGACCAGACTGAGGAGCGTCGGCTCTCTTTCGACAACTGTCTCTGCATAGAGCTGGAATTGATCATCAGTGAAGTTAGGGTCTGAAGCGATGAAGGCCGCGACACCATTAATGAGAGAAAGCGTATTACTGAGAGTACTTTCCAGTTGATAGCGGATGGTGCTCAGGCGATCACTGACCTCGGCTTCCCAGCTTTGTTTCTCACGCTGGGCCAACCGGTATTCAAGGTAGGTATGGAAGATTAACACCAAAGCCAGCAACAACACCCAATGCACAATTAACCGCCCCCACACAGCCCAAGGGGATGGCATGGTACGGTCCTGCTGTGATTGGGTGGCTTTCTGCATGATGTACCCGTTTTAGTGAGATACGTTTTTTATTGTTCTGGCAGGTCATCCATCATAATTGCCAGGGTGTCTGATTTAAACTCACGTCGATACAGAATCAGCACAATCATGACCGACAAAAACATGAATAGCCAGGCATTGATGAACCAGCCCAACGCAGCCATAGCGAAATAATAGCTGCGCAAGCCATTGTTGAAATTACCTGACGCTTTAGAAGACATCAACGAGATTGACTCGACATGGCGTGACATCTCGTGCTTTGGAGTATTCAGAAAGGTTTCCGGCGCCCCGCCAATCATCACTGATATCAGCCCATACTGTCGCAGGGCCCAGGTAAACTTGAAAAACCCATATACGAACAACGTCACCAGCAGCAAGACTTTCAGCTCCCATTCCGCCTTATTACTCTGGTCGGCAAACGGGATATCCTGCAACATGCCGAGCATGGCATCAGCGGAACTTAACAGCGTGACCAGACCGGCAAGAACCAGCAGAGTTGAAGAAGCAAAGAAGGAAACATTCCTTTCCAGATTGGCCACGATATTGGTGTCGGCAATACGGTTCTCCCTCAATAGCGCCATGCGAATCCATTGCTTGCGGAAACGGTGCATGGCAAACGCAAGACAGGGAGTATCCACACTGCGCAGCGATGTATAATAAAGGTAACCACGAAAACAAAGCACGAAAAACACCAACGCGATGCAATCGAGCTGATTCATACGAATGATATGAAATATCGTATCAAACATTCTGCCAGTTTCCGTTTTTTGAATTACCCCTTATTCTAACATTATGTGCAGAACCTGGGGTGATACCTATACTAATGGGCAGTACTGCGCCCATGAGGGATTGTGCCTTCTTCAAGCGTGCCAATATGCGGTATGATACGTCACTTCACCCGGCCACTACCCCACTTTTAAACTGAAAGACAGCATTATGGCTAGACGCAAGTATCTGTTCGTAAGCGCCCTGTTCCTGCTAATGGTAATGGGGTTCCTGGCCACCAGCCTCAGCAGCTATATTATTGCTCGCAACTCTCTGTCGGAGAATGTCGCCGGTCAGACACTCCCGCTGACCAGTGACAACATTTACTCTGAAATCCAGCGAGACCTGATTCGTCCGGTACTTATTTCATCACTTATGGCGAATGATACTTTCGTACGCGACTGGACCATCTCCGGTGAAGAGGATAACTCACGCATCATCTCTTACCTCAATGAGATACAGCAACAGTACGGCACAATATCTGCATTTTTTGTCTCTGAGAAAACCAGGCAATATTACCATCCAGAAGGCATATTACGGACCGTCTCTCCCAGCGACCCGCAAGACAGCTGGTACTTCAGGGTAAGCGACATGCGGGATCCCTACGAAATCAATGTCGATACAGACACCGCTGACACCAGTCGGCTGAATATTTTCATCAATTACCGTGTCTTTGACTATAACAGAAATTATATTGGTGCCACGGGCGTCGGCCTCTCTGTCAATGCGGTAACCGACCTGATCAACACCTATCAGGAGCGTTATAACCGCTCAATTTATTTTGTCGACCGTCAGGGCAATGTCACATTAACCGGCCCCTCCACTGACCAACCGCCGCAAAGGCTGCAAAACCAACCCGGCCTCAGTGAATTCGCCACACAAATTCTGAGCACACCGAGCACTTCCCTGTCTTTTGAAAGCGAAGACAACGAAACCGTTTACGTCAATGCCCGGCTGGTTCCCGAATTTGATTGGTATCTGATTGTTGAGCAACATGGCATGCAGGGGCAGTCGGAGCTGGACTCGGCGCTGGTATCAAATCTGGGGATTTCGGCAGCGATTATGCTGCTGGTGCTAATCATCGCTCACTTCACCCTGCGCGCCTATCAGCAGAAGCTGGAAATCATGGCAACCACTGACCGCCTGACCAGTACAGGAAACAGGCATTATCTTGAAGCCAGCTTTGAAGAAAAGATTCGCAGCCTGAAGACAAATCCTCGAGCATTGTCCATGCTGATTATCGACATTGATTATTTCAAGCGGGTCAACGACACTCACGGACACCATGCAGGAGACCTGGTTCTGCAGTCCGTGGCCAACTGCATTCGCAGCCAGACCCGCAGTACTGACTCATTGTGCCGATGGGGTGGTGAGGAGTTTGCATTACTGCTGGATCATTGTGATCTGGATGATGCGATCAAGCGAGCCAACGACATTCGTGAAGCGGTCAAATCACAGTCTGTTGCCTTTGGCAAAACTCCGATCAACATGACCTTGAGCGTTGGTGTAACAGGCTATCATAAAGGGGAAACACTGGAAGGTCTGATTTCCAGAGCTGATACAGCTCTCTATCAGGCTAAAGAGAATGGCCGCGACCAGGTCGTCCCCCTGCCCTGATCGCGTTTATTGTCTACCGCCCTGCCGTTACCGCTTTCGTCAGCTTGGTCCCCGAAACTTCAGTTTAAGGGCTAAAGTCAGGAACGTAAGCGGTAACCTGTCTTAAATATCCAGGCCAGCACCAGCAGGCAGATGCTCATAAACACAGTGATCATCGCCAGACTGACCCAGATACTGACATCCGCAATCTCGTAAAAACTCCAGCGGAAGCCACTAACCAGATACAGCACCGGATTGAACAGTGTAATCGTCTGCCAGGTGGGACTTAGCATGCTGACAGAGTAAAAACTGCCTCCAAGAAAGACCAGCGGGGTCACTACCAGCAAAGGGATCAACTGCAGCTTTTCAAAATTATCAGCCCAGATCCCGATAATGAAGCCAAATAAACTGAAGGTAATGGCTGTCAATATCAGAAACAGCAACATCAAAAAAGGATGCTCAATCCGCAAGTCGACAAAAAAGAATGCCGTCAGCAGGATAATCAACCCAAGCATCACTGATTTCGTGGCTGCTGCCCCGACATAACCGCATACCGCCTCTATCATGGAAACCGGCGCTGACATTAATTCATAAATAGTTCCGGTAAATTTCGGGAAATAAATACCGAATGACGCGTTTGAGATACTCTGCGTCAGCAATGACAGCATAATCAGACCAGGCACCAGGAACGCGCCATAACTGACACCCTCGACCTCCTGAATTCGCGAGCCAATAGCAGAACCGAAGACCACAAAATACAGTGATGTCGACAATACCGGGGCAATCACACTTTGTAGTATTGTGCGTCGCGTGCGTGCCATTTCAAAGGCATAGATGGATTTAATCGCTCTCAGGTTCATCAGGCTTCCTCCACCAACTGCACGAAAATCTCTTCCAGAGAACTTTGCGCGGTTCTCAAATCATTGAACTGTATACCCTCGTCTCGCAACGCTTCCATCAACCGTGTAATACCGGTTCGCTCGCCCTGACTCTCAAAGGTATAAATCAACTGCAGATTGTCCTCTGACAGTTTCAGATCAAAATCAGGCAGGCTTTCAGGCAGAGCCTCAAGAGGCTGGGAGAGATCCAGAATCAGTTGTTTCTTACCCAGCTTCTGCATCAGCGCCTGTTTCTCATCCACCAGGGTGATTTCACCGTTGGCTATGACAGCTACCCGATCTGCCATTTCTTCCGCTTCCTCGATGTAATGTGTGGTCAAAATCACGGTCACACCATTTTCACGCAAACGGTGAACCAGGCGCCACATATCCCGCCTTAACTCCACATCCACACCCGCTGTCGGTTCATCCAGAAACAAGATGCGGGGTTCATGAGACAGTGCCTTGGCAATCAACAACCGACGTTTCATACCACCAGACAAGGTAATAATCTTGTTGTCCTTTTTCTCCCAAAGCGCAACGTCCTTCAACACACTTTCAATGTAGGCAGGATCTTTAGGCTTGTTGAACAAGCCGCGGCTGAAACTGACAGTGACCCAGGGCGTTTCAAACGAATCTGTCGTCAACTCCTGCGGCACCAGGCCAATCAGGCTGCGCGTTTCCCGGTAATCCCGAACTGTATCGTAACCACCCACGGTAACTGTGCCGCTGGTCGGTTGATTAATGCCGCAAATTGTCGAAATCAGAGTCGTCTTGCCGGCACCATTGGGGCCAAGCAAAGCAATAATCTCTCCGGGATAGATATCCAGGTTAATATTCTTGAGTGCCTGATACCCACCTTTGTAGGTTTTGTTCAGGTCACGTATGGAGACGATGGGTTCAGGCATAACATTTCATCCTGACATGTTAAGTGATTTGATTATTTTCATGTGCGCTACAACAAACCAGTAAGCTTGTCGCAAGGTTGCTGCATTGTGACGCTCACAGCCAGGCAGCGCAACCGCCGTTTTATTCTGCCTGGCCGCCCGCTAGAGAGCGTCCAGAGCCTCAGACAATTTACTGATCCCAATAACTTTCATACCGGATACCCCCTGCTTGGGCACATTAGCCTTGGGTACAATGGCTTTTTTGAAACCATGCTTGGCAGCTTCCTGTAACCGCTCGCCGCCACTGGGTACCGGCCTGATCTCTCCAGCCAGGCCCACTTCTCCGAAAACCACCAGTTCCCTGGGTAAGGCTTCGTCGCGCAAACTCGATACAATGGCCAGCAACAACGCCAGGTCAGCACTGGTTTCGGTGACCTTTACGCCGCCGACCACATTGACGAAGACATCCTGATCAGCGACAAACAGGCCACCATGGCGGTGCAAAACGGCCAGCAACATACCCAGACGATTCTGATCCAGCCCCACTGCCAGTCGACGTGGATGCCCGCCCTGACTGGTATCGACCAGTGCCTGGATCTCCACCAGTAACGGTCTGGTGCCTTCCCAAAGCACCATCACCACGGAACCCGGGCTGTTATCTTCCGTGCGAGCCAGAAAAATTGCCGAAGGATTTTTAACTTCCTTAAGGCCACGCTCGGTCATGGCAAACACGCCAAGCTCATTAATGGCCCCAAAGCGGTTCTTTTGTCCACGCAGCACACGGAAACGTGAGTCGTCATTACTTTCCAGCATGACAAAACAGTCAATCATGTGCTCCAGCACTTTAGGGCCTGCCAGCGTACCATCCTTGGTGACATGGCCAACCAGAAACAGGACGGTACCGGTCTGCTTGGCATACTGCACCAGATAAGCGGCGCTTTCCCTGACCTGTGCCACACTGCCCGGTGCCGATGTCACACCGTGACTGTGCATCACCTGTATAGAATCAACGACCAGTACGCGGGGATTGATTTCCTGGGCCAGACGACAGATGGTTTCCACCTCTGTCTCAGCCAACATTTTCAGATTTTTTTCGGGCAATCCCAGACGGCGGGCACGCATGCCAACCTGTTGCAGGGATTCTTCCCCGGTGACATACATGGCTGGCATCTGTTGAGCCAGGTGACACATAACCTGCAACAGCAAGGTACTTTTACCGGCACCCGGGTTACCACCAATCAGTACCGCCGAGCCAGGCACCAGCCCGCCACCCAGCACCCGGTCCAGTTCAGCCATTCCGGCACTGAAACGCGGCAGTGCTTCCAGCTCAATTTCAGCCAGATCCTGCACAGCTGCCGCAGTTTTACCCGTATACCCCTGCTTGCGAAAATCTGCCTGCACAGCTGGCGACTGACTGCCACCCCCGCTACCCAGATTGATCTGCTTCAATGTATTCCAGGCTTTACAAGACGCACACTGCCCCTGCCACTGCCCAGACTCACTGCCACAATCTTCACAAACGTACGCGATTTTACTCTTTGCCATGTTACAACTTTTTATGATCGTCGGATTCTTTATGAAAAATGACTTGCCTACCTATTTATCCACTTACCCACTTACCTATCTTTTACACACCCAGCCGCCACCCAAAAACGCTGCAGCGATGGCACCAAGGTCAGGACATCATGGCTCCAATGGCAGACGACCACAGCACATCGGGCCTCGCTCGGCGGGCGGAAACTCAGCCTGGCGGCTTCAGACAGTCCGCCCGCTTATTCGAGCGACACCCGATGTGCTAGACGTGGTCTTATTGTCTGACATCGGAACCATGATGTCCTGACCACTTTTCCCACCAGGTGTCACCCTATAGGTAACGCCTATTATTTCATGACCGGATATACCGTCTGGGCACACGCTGAGTTAACCGGCAAAACAACTCATAAGGAATAGTACCAGCAGCATCAGCAATTTCATTCGCGGGCAAATCATGCCCCCAGGCCTGCCCCCATAACAGCACTTCATCACCGGGCTTTGCCGACTGATCATGGCTGAGGTCAACCGTCAGCATATCCATGGAAACCCGACCCGCCAGCGGCGCTGTGATAACACCTTGCTCTGTGGCAACCAGCGTGCGAGTACCATTGGGTGCATGTCTGGGGTAACCATCACCATAGCCTAAACCAATGACACCAACTCGCATATCATGCTCAGCCACATAGGTCGCTCCATAACCGATCGAGTCACCGGCCCTGACATGATTGATGGCCACTAATCGTGATTTCAGGTTCATCACCGGACGCAACCCTTCATCAGGGCCAACTCGCCCCATCATTGGCGTTGCGCCATAAAGCATAATGCCTGGCCTGACCATGTCCATATGCAATTGTGGCCAACTCAGGATGCCAGCCGAGGCAGCCATTGTCTTCAGTGTATATTCTGGCAACACCAGCTCGGTCTCTGCCTGCTGGAAAGCCAGAAACTGAGTCTCTGTCAGCGTATCACCCAGATCATCAGCAGTGGCCAGATGTGACATCAACCCTAGTGGCAAGATGAAAGGCAATTCCGACAAGGCAGCCAATACCTCCCTGGCATCCTTGATTGGCATCCCCAGACGGTTCATTCCGGTATTAATCTTTATCCAAAGCCTGGCCTCACTCTTTACCAGTGCCGACTTTACGCCAGAGGGATCCGCTGCAATACAATCGAGCAATAAATCGAGCTGATAGCGGGAGTGAATGACCCAGTCCATACCACCAGCCAGGATCGCTGACATTTCATCGGCACTGACCGGCCCGCGCATCACCAGGACGCGTCGATGTGGCACTACCTCTTTGACAACGCTGGCCTCCTGCCAACTGACGACAGCAAACTGGTCATTGGCATCCATAACCTGATCCAGCGCTGCCACGACAGGCTGAACCCCATGCCCATAAGCATTGGACTTGACGACAGCGCATGCCCGACATAAAGGGGAAGTAAGATGGCTCTTGGCCAGCAGAAAATTGTGCTGAACCGCCTTCAGGTCGATATCGGCCCAGGCGTGCGGTGGCATGGTCACTGATGAGAAATCACTCTCAGCCATAGTTACCATCAAAATCCGGCATGGCCAGATTATCAAAGCGGGTAAACTGACCCAGGAAGCTCAGACGCACAGTACCAATTGGACCATTACGTTGTTTGCCGATAATAATTTCTGCAACGCCTTTGTCCGGCGAGTCTTCATTATAGACTTCGTCCCGGTACACAAAAGCAATGATATCCGCGTCCTGCTCGATCGCACCCGATTCCCGCAAATCTGACATCACCGGCCGTTTGTTCGGGCGCTGCTCCAGGCTTCGGTTCAACTGTGACAGGGCAATCACGGGACATTCGAACTCCCGCGCCATGGTTTTCAATGAACGTGAAATTTCCGAGATCTCGCCAACCCGGTTATCGCCAAAGCCTTTAATTTGCATCAGCTGCAGATAGTCGACGACGATCAGTGCGATACCGCCGTACTCGCGCGCCACCCGTCTTGCCCGGGCGCGCATCTCAGTGGGACTCAGACCCACCGTATCATCGATCAGCAGCGGTCGGTCTTTCAGCTTGCTCATGGCAGAGGTCAGTTTCGGCCAGTCCTCTTCCTCCAGCTGCCCGCTGCGCAATCGGCTCTGGTCAATATGCCCGACGGAACTCAGCATACGGAACACCAGGCTTTCGGCTGGCATTTCCAGGGAGAATACCAGCACCGGCAAGTCCTGGTTGAGCACCGCATGCTCTGCCAGGTTCATAGCAAACGTGGTTTTACCCATGGACGGTCGACCGGCGACAATCACCAGGTCAGATTTCTGTAACCCTGATGTCTTTTTATCCAGATCCTTAAACCCGGTCGGCAAACCGGTAATACCGCCCTTGGACTTGATCAGTTCATCTATCTTATCAAGCGCCTGGGTCAACAGTGGGTTAACCTGTTTGGGGCCGCCATCTTTCGCGCGATTGTCAGCGATATTGAAAACCAGGCGCTCCGCCAGATCCAGCACATCAGCGGCCTCTTTACCGGCCGGATTGAAGGCGTTGTCAGCTATCTCATTAGAGACAGAAATCAAGGTTCTTAAGGTGGCGCGCTCACTAATGATACGCGCATAGGTAGTGATGTTGGCAGTACCACGGGCATGGCTGGCCAGGTCTGTGAGGTACTCGATGCCACCAGCACTTTCCAGTTGGTTCAGATTATCCAGAGACTCAACCAGCGTCACCACATCAATGGGGCGTTCGGCTTCAACCTGACGCTGCATCACGTCAAAAATCTTTTGATGTTCGTGCCGGTAAAAATCTTCGGTCTGAAGTAACTCAGCAGCATTGTCCCAGGCAGTGTTGTCCTGCATGAGACCACCCAGCACCGCCTGCTCGGCCTCTACCGAATGCGGGGGCACCTTCAATGTGGAGACGGCATCACTGCGCTTGCCAAACGATGGTTCTCTGACCACCTGTGATTCCGTACTATCCGACATATTCAGTCACCATCGCTATTTGTGTTTATTGTAGCCAAAAAAAAGCACCGCTTCACAGACAGGAGCGGTGCTTTTTATTTTCCCACCCGAAGCCGGATGGAAACAAGTTTATCTGCAGTCTCTGTGACTGCCAATCAACTTCAGTCTTTCGCCGTGACGACTGAAAGCTGAATATCGGCCTCAACTTCTGAGCCCAGGTCGATTGTGATGGTGTATTCACCCGTTTCACGAATCGCGCCGACAGACAGACGAACTTCTGATTTGACAATATCACCACCAGCAGCGTTCACCGCATCAGCGATATCTTTAGTGCCTACAGAGCCGAACAGCTTGCCTTCTTCACCAGCGTTCACGCCAATAGTCACTGTCATGTTTTCCAGCTTGGCAGCACGAGACTGTGCAGCAGCCACTTTTTCGTTGTGGGCGGCCATCAGTTCAGCGCGGCGCGCTTCAAAGTCTTTCAGGTTTTCTTTCGTTGCAGCGACAGCCTTGCCCTGAGGGAACAGGAAGTTGCGTGCATAACCGGCTTTAACTGTCGCCTGATCACCAACGCTGCCAAGACGGCCTACTTTTTCCAGCAAAATTACGTTCATGTTAATTACCTCAATTTAATCCAGATTCGTGTCCGGTCCAGATGCTTAATTCTCGTTGTCATCACGGCGTTTCAAGCGGCCGCGGAAATCATAAAAACTGTCGATCAGCGCAAAAACTGCGACTATCTGCATGATAGGCGGGCTCATCAGCAACAAGTAAAAGCCGAGCAGCATCATCCCTGACCAGCCTTTCACTTTAACCAACCCATGCACCATCGCAATACCGGCAATAAGCAGGGGCAAACTGAAATACATTGCCCACCCTGCCAGCGCCGTCGATCCAAACCCTGCTAACAAGAACAGCAGCAACAACAGCCCTGCCACTTGTGGTTGTAATCTCAGCGCGTGAAATTCAGCCTGAAACCCACCAGGGTTGTACAACCGGGCTTGCCACCATCGGGCAAGGATCAAACAGGTGATCGCCACCATCATGTGCATGACGCCAAACATGCTGATCAGCGTCGTCTGCAGCAACTCTGCAGATATCTCAGGCTGATCGGTCGCACTTTGCGCCAGAAAGTTACCGACCTGAGTCTGCAACTGCTCCAACACACCGGGGCGAAGCCGTAGAGCCACTTCGCTTCCGGCACCAACCAGCAAACTGACCAACAGCGCTGGTTGCCATGACTGTGTTCGCCTCAGCACAGCGGCCATCGGCAACACACCTAACAACAGAATAAGTGGCGTCAGATCACCAACCCAGGCCCAGCCCAATAATGGCAGTACGGCCCAAATGGCGACCTGCATCGCCGCGGTTCCACCTTGTCTCAACATGACCAGGCCGACAATAGCCGGACTGATCAGATTCAGTAGTGGAACCATGCCTGACAACATGGATGCGACTATCGCCTGTCGGCGACCATTCATTGCATACCTGGCCAGGCCTAGCATCTCTGCTTACCACTCCAACCCGCAGACTGCGGGATAGAAACGTGCTTACACGTTATGACTATCAGTGTACGGAATCAGAGCCAGATGGCGAGCGCGCTTAACGGCTGTTGCCAGTTGACGCTGATAACGTGCTTTAGTACCGGTAATACGGCTGGGGACAATTTTGCCTGTTTCAGACACGTATGCCTTCAGCGTTTCCAGATCTTTGTAGTCGATTTCCTTGACACCTTCAGCGGTGAATTTGCAGTACTTACGACGGCGAAAAAATCGTGACATGTTATAAGTCCTTCAGTAACTGGTGATTATTTATCAGCGTCTTCGCTGCTGGCTTCTTCCGCTTTCTCTTCGCTGGCTGCTTCAGAAGTAGCTTCTTCAGCTTTGGCTTCTTCAGCCTTCTTCTCTTCAGCTCTTTCAGCGGCACGAGTTGCGGCTTCATCGTCCTGACGACGCTTTTGCTCAGCACGAGCACGACGCTCACGGCTTTCACGCTCACCTTGCAGAATCAGGGACTCTTCAGTGATAGCTTCGTCTTTCTTGATTTCCAGGTGACGCAGAATAGCATCGTTGTAGCGGAACAGCGTGATAATTTCATCCAGCACTTCACGGCCACATTCAACGTTCATCAGCACGTAATGTGCTTTATGGATCTTGTTGATTGGGTAGGCCAGTTGGCGACGACCCCAGTCTTCCTGACGGTGGATTTGACCGCCAGATTCTTTGATCATCTGGGTGTAGCGCTCAACCATTGCCGGCACCTGATCGCTCTGATCGGGATGCACGACAAATACGATTTCGTAATGTCTCATAGAGACTCCTTTCGGCAATAAGTCTTCCGTCTTATAAAAAGCTTCGGTAAGACAAGGAGTTAAAGTAATTCCTCGGCATCCTTGCCAGGGACAGGGACGACGGGATCGGGCATTTTAGAGAAAGCGGAGCCCTGATGCAATGATTTTAAGGGGTTTTGCCTTTATTTTGCTGCAAGTTCGACTCAGGAAGCGTGCTTCGCTGTTCGCTGCCTGACCGCTTCATATAGACAGACTCCCGTGGCGACTGACACATTCAGGCTACTGACAGAACCGTGCATGGGAATCGACAGCAAAAAGTCGCAGTGCTCCCGGGTCAGGCGTCGCATTCCTGCGCCTTCGGATCCCATTACCAGCGCCAGTGGCCCGGTCAGATCCGCTTCATACAGTGTCTGCTCTGCTTCTCCAGCAGCGCCACTTATCCAGATACCGCGTTCCTGTAATTGCTTCAATGTGCGACTCAGGTTGGTCACTGCAATCAAAGGCACCCGTTCGGCAGCACCCACGGCCACTTTGCGGACCGTCATATTCAATGGTGCTGAATTATCCTTGGGTACCACGACCGCATGAACACCGGCCGCATCGGCAGAACGCAAACAGGCTCCCAGGTTGTGAGGGTCGGTAATTTCATCCAGGATCAACAGAAACGGCGCCTCATCCAGGCCATCCAACAGCTTTTCCAGATCCTTCTCGCTGCCGCGACGGTCGGGTAACTCGCATAATGCAGCCACGCCTTGATGCGCCAGCTTCGCCGGTCTTTTCCCGGATTTACCCGGCGTACGGCTTTCGCTATGCAGCCTCTTCTCCAGCGCAGCACCCGGTAATACCGTCATGCGAACACCCACGCTATCCGCCAGTGCCTTCACTTCGTCAATACGACGGTCTTCACGTTCTTTCTGCACCAGCAATTCACTGATGTCCTGAGCATGCTGTTTCAGTAACTCGCTAACCGCGTGTATACCAACAACCCATTCTTTTGCTGCCATCTATCCTGTTTCTACCTGTTCTTGATGTGAATGCTGCCGAGCGCGATCAATCGAGCACCTGACGCTTGGCATTTGATTTGCGACGCGCACTTTTCTTCGCGGCTTTCGGCTTCGCTTTGCCAGCGCCCGCTTTTTTGGCGCCGGCGGCCGCCGCCTTTGCCTTGCTGCCGCCCGCCTTTTTACGGACATTCTTCTTTTTTGCTGTTTTCCTGGCAGCGGGGTTTGCTGTCTGTTTGCCGCCAGCTTTCACTGCAGCAGAGCCTCCCGACACCGATTTCTTCTTGCCTGCCGGCTTTCGCTTTGCGTTCGATGACTTGGCATTGCGCTTGGCGGCACCACCTTTATTGTCTGTATCGCCACGACCAGAAACCCACTGCAAATCAATCTTGCGCTCATCCAGATCAACGCGAGCCACTCGCACACGCACCGGGTCACCCAGGCGGAACGTGACGCCGTTACGCTCGCCACGCAACCATTGTTTGACCGGGTCAAACTGATAGTAATCGTTATCCAGCGCGGTGATATGGACCAGCCCTTCGACGTAGATATCGTTAAGCTGCACAAACAGCCCGAAGCCGGTCACCGAGCTGATCGTGCCGTCAAATTCCTCGCCCACTCTATCCATGACATATTCGCATTTGAGCCAGTCCAGCACATCATAACTGGCGGCATCAGCGCGACGTTCGGAAACAGAGCAATCTTCACCGAACTGCTGCATTTCTTTTTCCTGGTACGGATAAATATCCCGCTTGGCCAGCTTGCCAGCGCCAGCCACCTTGATTGCCTTGCCTGGCATCTTGCCGTTACGAATCAGATAGCGAATGGCTCGATGAACCAGCAAATCAGGGTAGCGACGAATTGGCGATGTAAAATGTGTGTAGGCATCAAAGTTGAGTCCGAAGTGGCCGTTGTTCTCCACCTGATAGACTGCCTGCAACATCGAGCGCACCATCATGGTCTGGATCAGATGACCATCCGGGCGCTCCGCGGTCATCTCCAGCACACGCTGATAATCCTTGGGAGTCGGCTTGGCCGAGCGTGACAGTAAAATACCCCGCTCTTTAAGGAAGGCTTTCAGGTTATCCATCTTGTCCATGTTAGGACCATCATGAACCCGGTACAGTGCTGGCAGCTCTGATTCGCTCAAACACTGCGCCGCGCAGATGTTAGCCATCAGCATGCACTCTTCAATAAGCCGGTGCGCATCGTTACGGATGACCGGCACAATTTCCCGGATTTTACGCGTCTCGCCAAAGACAATGCGTGTTTCATTGCCGGAGAAATCCATGGCACCGGATTTACGCCGTGCCGCTGACAGCTTTTGGTAAACTTCGTACAACGCCTCAAGGTGCGGCAACACCTCTGCATATCGCGCCTGCAAACGAACCTTGCTGCGCGCTCTGGCCTCACCTTCCGGTTCAGCTTCCAGCATTTCCGCCACTTCTGTGTAGGTCAGCCGGGCATGCGACCAGATCACGCCTTCATAAAAGCGATAGCTTTTGAGCATGCCGGTGCGGCCCAACTCCATTTCACAAACCATCACCAGACGGTCGCAATGTGGATTCAGGGAGCACAGGCCATTCGATAAGACTTCCGGCAGCATGGGAATCACATGACCCGGGAAATAAACCGAGTTACCGCGATTCTGTGCTTCGATATCCAGTGACTCACCCGGTTTTACGTAGTGAGACACATCGGCGATGGCAACAAACAGCTTCGCCGTCCCATGAGGACCGGGCTCACAGTACACGGCATCATCAAAGTCTTTGGCGTCTTCGCCATCGATCGTGACAAAGGGCAGCTTGCGCAAATCCTGCCGGCCTTTCAGTTCATCTTTGGAAACTGTGGTTGGCAAACTCCCCAACGCAGACTCAACTGCTTGCGGCCATTCATGAGGAATGCCATGGCTGCGCACAGCAACATCAATTTCCATACCCGGCGCCATGTGGTCGCCCAGGATTTCTACCACCTCGCCGGTGGCCTTGCGGCGACGGTCCGGATAATTGGTCAGGCGCGCAACTACAAACTGGCCGTCCTCGGCCTTGCCCTGGGCGTTCTCAGGTATCAACACTTCCTGGCTGATGCGGCGATTGTCCGGCACGACCAGGCCAAAGCCACTGTCTTTATAAAAGCGGCCCACCACCTGATTCGTCCGGCGCTCCAGGATCTCGACGATCATGCCTTCTTTTCGGCCACGCCGGTCGACTCCGGCAACGCGCGCCAGCACCATATCGCCATCAAACACACGCAGCATTTCATTAGGGGGCAGGAACAGATCACCCGATCCGTCCTGTGGCACAAAGAAGCCACTGCCTTCTTTATTACCCTGAACGCGCCCTTTGATCAGCTCCATTTTATCCGCCAGACCAAACACGCCCCGCCGATTGCTGATCAACTGCCCATCACGTGACATGGCAATCAACCGACGGCGCAGCGCCTCGCTTTGCTGCGGGTCATCTGCCAGGTTCAGGGCCTCGCACAACGACTCATAACTGACAGGCTCGGCGATCTCTTCCATCATTGACAGAATAAATTCACGGCTTGGAATGGGGTTTTCGTATTTTTCCGCTTCCCGGGAAGCGTGGGGATCTTTATTTTTTCTGGCCATATCTAGTCGGCACACTCTCTTTTTTCATCGTTATATTGAATGGCAGTATACACCCAGACCTGCGCAAATACTGGTAAATTCTCACAATATTGCAATTGAGGTGGGATTTTTCTGGTCTTGCCGCTAGAATTGGGTCACCCCAATTTTCACGTCATAGATTTATGCAGGCAGTATATGACTTCCCCACAATCCAACACCCGTCAATCAAATCATCCCTCGAACTGGGCTGACACCAATCTACGCTACGGTTATGTCAGCCGTGTGTTGCACTGGCTGATGGCTGCGATGATTTTCTGGCAATTTCTGGGGATGACATTACGGGCAATATTAGGTCGAACGCCGTTGGTCGCATTTTTCGTAAAGTGGCACCCTATTGTGGGCTCAACGCTACTGGTATTAATCCTGCTCCGCCTTGCCTGGTTCTGGCTGAACCGTCACCACCGCCCCGGGGTTATCCCGCCAGTTTCAGCACCTCGCTATGGCAGCGGCATCAACTGGGCAAAAGCAGGACATGTGGCCCTCTACGGGCTTATGCTATGCATACCGCTACTGGGGTTCATTCGACTGTACGGCTCAGGGCGAGGGTTCGCACCTTTCGGCATTGAGATTTTTGCCGAGACGGGACAGGAAATTGCGTGGACGATTGCTCTGGCAGATGCACTGCACGGTGAACTGGCGTGGTTTTTCCTGGTGCTGATTGTCGGCCATATTGCCATGGTCTACATTCATGAGAAATACCAGAATGACGGCACGCTGAAACGCATGGCAGGTCGCTTAAAAAAGACCAGGAAATAATCCTTAAACCACGTCATCCACCATGACCGTGAACGAGCCTTGCGAGCAGGATTCAACGCGGGCTTTGACCTGGTAAACGTCTGACAATACCTCAGGTGTAATGGCTTGCTGCGGCGTGCCTTCAGCCACCACTGCACCATTGGCCAGAACCACAATGCGGTCTGACCAGCGCGCAGCAATGCTCAGGTCATGCAACACCACCAGCACAATCATGCGCTTTTCGGCGGCTATCTCACGCACCTCTTTCATAACGCGTAACTGATAGTGCAAATCCAGCGCACTGATCGGCTCATCCAGTAACAGCACCTTGGGCTCACGCACCAGGGTCTGGGCCAGCGAGGTCAATTGACGCTGCCCGCCAGACAAGCGATCCAGCTGCTCCATTGCCAGATGACTGATACCGAGGCGTTCCAGCACATCGATGGCTTTCTGCATGGCCGCATCCACATCCTGGCGATTCTCACGCGACACCTGCAAGGCGCCCATGACCGTTTCCAGTACCGTCAAAGCAATCTGTTGCGGTAATTCCTGCGGGGTATAGGTGATGTGCCGGGCCTGATCGACCAGCGGCAGTCCCAGAATTTCCACGTCACCCAAACGAACTGACCCGGTCGCCGGCAAGAGACCCGCGATGGCTCGCAACAAAGTACTTTTACCCGCAGCATTGGGTCCGATCAGGGAAACAACCTGCCCTTCCTGCATAGGCATCAGGCTGAGGTTTTTGATAATCGGACGGTTGCGATACCCGGCCGACAAATGCTCGATAGTCAATGCCGGAGCGCTTGCCATCGAATTTTCCGGTGTTGAACTGGCGATATCAGTCATTGGTAACCCTCCCGCTTAAATCGCACTTTGTCTGCGAAAAATCAGCAGCACAAAGATCGGCACACCCACAATGGAGGTCACAATGCCAACCGGTAACAGTACGCCCGGCACCAGTGTTTTACTCAGCACCGATGCCAGCGACATCACCAGGCCACCGGCCAGCGCACTGGCGGGCAGCAGGAACTTATGATCTTCACCCAGCATCAGTCGCGCAATATGCGGCGCCACCAGGCCGACAAAGCCGATGGTCCCCACAAACGCCACGGCGGTGCCTGACAGCAGGCTGATACGCATCAACGCCATGAAGCGCAGCCGAGCGACATTAATACCAAAACTGTGCGCCCGGTCCTCACCCATGCGCAGTACGGTCATCTGATTGGCAGAACGCAGCGAGAACGGCAAGGTCACCAGCATGACGCCCACCAGGGCATATACGCTGGTCCAGGTGGAACGCCCCAGCGACCCCATGCTCCAGAACACCAGTTGCTGCAGTGCCTCCTGTGAAGAGACAAACTGCATGAATGCCACCAGTGCATTGAAAGTAAACACCAACGCAATACCAAACAATACGACGGTGTTGGCACCTGCCGCTTTGCGCCGGGAAATCATCTCCAGCAACAAGACCGAACCGAATGCACAGACAAAAGCATTCAGCGGTACCATCCAGTCACCCGAAACAAAGGGCAGGCTGATCCCCATGATGATGGCCAGCGCGGCACCAAATGAGGCGGCGGAAGACACGCCTAAGGTAAAAGGACTGGCCAGGGGATTATTCAGAATCGTCTGCATTTCAGCGCCAGCAAGCGACAGGCTGGCACCCACCAGAAACGCCATGGCGGCTTGTGGAAGACGCAACTCCCAAACGATGGTGGATTGGGGCACGGACAAAGTCCCGCGACTGAACAGCTCCTGTATCACCTGAATCGCGCTGAGCGAAGAGGGGCCTGTGACCAGGTCAGTAAGGAATGTCAGCACACAGGCAATGGCCAGTCCACTGACCACCAGCGTCTTGCGCAGCATCTGCCGACGATACTGTTCGCGTATCGTCTGGTGTTGAAGCGCTTGTGATGATGATATATTGCTCAAAATTTACTTCCGGATTAACTGCTTTATGAAACTTGTTGATGACTTGCTACAAATGGCGCCGCAAATGACCGCATGGCGTCAGACGCTGCACCGCACTCCCGAACTCGCTTTTGAAGAACACGAGACCGCTCGCTTTGTTACAGAGCAACTGCGCGACGCCGGTCTGGATCCCATCGAAGGCATTGGCGGTACCGGCGTGGTCGCCACCATCGATAGCGGCAAACCCGGACCGACCATTGCGTTGCGAGCCGACATGGACGCATTGCCCATGACAGACGCCAGCAACACGCCTTATGCCTCTACCAGGCCGGGCTGCTCTCATAGCTGCGGACATGACGGTCATACGGCTGCCCTGCTCGGCACTGCTCGTTACCTGGCCTCCAACCCACCCGCCAAAGGCAAGGTCGTGGCCATCTTTCAGCCAGCAGAAGAGAACGGCAAAGGCGCCAGCGCCATGATCAACGATGGCTTACTGAAAAACCACCCTTTCGATGAAGTTTATGCCTTCCACAATATGCCCATGCTCGAACCCGGTGAAGCCGGTGTCCGCATTGGTCCCACGCTGAATGGCTTCATCATCTGGGAGATTGAGGTCAAAGGCGTTGGCGGCCATGGCGCGGCCTTCTTCCAGGCCACTGACCCCGTTCAGGCTGCCGCACGTCTGGCCACCGAAATATCTTCACTGGTAGGACGCTATATCGCCCCTGTCGACACTGCACTTATCACCGTTTGCAAACTGCAAGCCGGCAGCAATCATAACATCATTCCAGACCAGGCCGTACTTGGCGGCACCCTGCGCGCGCTGGACAAAGACGTGCAACAGCGACTGTTCGACAAACTGCAGCAAACCTGTGACGGTATAGCCGCCATGACAGGCTGCGACATCACACTGAACAAGCTGGCCGAGGTACCACCGTGCTTTAACTCGCCCGAGGCCGCACTGGTGGCGCGCCAGGCTTGCGCCGAGGTACTGGGCGGGGAAGATAAAGTTTTCCCGGATGCCGGCCCCTTCCCCTTCACTGATGACTTCGCCTTTATGCTCGAGGCAGCTCCTGGCGCTTATATGTTCCTGGGTCAAAACAGCGCCATGTGCCATAACCCTGAATATGATTTTGACGACAACCTGCTACCGGTCGCGGGCAGCATTTTCGTCAATATCATCGAGCAAAAATTGGGACTGTCAGGTCGATAAGGTCGCTCCGCCATCCACAGTGAGGTTGGCCATGGTGATATGGCCAGCCTCATCGGAAAGCAAAAACACCACGGCATTGGCAATATCTTCGGGTGTTGCCAGTTTACCCAGTGGAATACCATTCTTGTAAGTGTCCAGCGAGCCGCGAATGACATTCGCCGCACCTGTCTCGGCATCTGCCCACATCCCGGTTTGCATGGCTGTCATGGTGGATCCGGGTGCCACAGTATTACAACGCACACCAAACGGTGCCAACTCGAGACCCAGACAGCGCATCAACATATGCGTCGCTGACTTGGAGGCAGCATAAGCCGCCATTGACTGCCGGGGCACCAATGAAGCATTGGAGCCTACGGTGACCAGAGCACCACGTCCGCGAGCCTTCATGCGCTCGCCTAAGGCACGGCTCACATAGAAGACACCATTGGTATTGACATCAAAGACATTGCGCCAGGTCTCATCACTGGTTTCGAGCACCGAATCCGTGCTGAGTATGCCCGCCACATTGGCTCCCAGGTCGATATTGCCCCACTGCGCCTCAACATCATCGATCAACTGATTCACGGCAGCGCTGTCGCGCACATCCAGCACCAGCGTTCGCACCTGGTCTCCGAGCTCCGCCTGCAGCGATGCCAGGCCTACTTCATTAATATCGGTAGCAACCACCCGCACGCCCTCTGCATGCAGGCGTCGAACAACAGCTTCACCGATGCCTGCCGCCGCACCGGTGACCAGTGCAACTTTGCCTGCCAGTCCTCTGTCATGCTCTTGCATCATGCCTCTCCTGTTAATCGGTGGTTTGTTCGACCGCTTTCATTCGTGTCAGTAAAATGTCAGCCACTTGTGCGGATGCTTCCGGGCCCGTCAGTTGACCGTGCAGAAAAGGCACGTTCACGACATCCAGCTGCCTGGCATAATCTTTCCACAAATCAGGATGCAGTTCACTGTCCTGATGATCCAGTGCGGCACAGACATGCAGCAGGTCGGCATCCAGAAACTGGTGGTAATGCCCTCGCACCAGTCGGTTCACATCCAGCACGACCCGGATAACACCGTCCAGTACAACAGGCGGTAATGCGCCCAGCGGACTGCCGCTCTGTCGCAAAAACTCAACAATATGCTCACGTGTTTTCAGCTCTGGGTAATCCTCCGGAATAAAGCCGGCAATGGCCAGCAAGGCGCCCAGCGCCTCTTCGGCTGTCGGTTCTGCTTCTGCCCGCCAGCACTCACTGGGATAAGAGTCGAGCATGGCAATCACGCCAGTAGGCTTGCCCAGCTGTTTTAACCTGACCGCCATCGCCTGGGCAATGATGCCACCCACTGACCAGCCCATGATGTGATAAGGCCCATCCGGGCAGATCGCCAGCATGTGATCAACATAAGTCATGGCCAGGGCATCAATACTTTCTGGCAATGGTTGCCCCTGATCGAGGGATGGCGCCTGCAAACCATAGACAGATCGCTCGTCACTCATCAGCGCTGCCAGTTGGCGATAACACCAGGCAATACCACCGGCAGGGTGCACCACAAAAAGGGGCACATGGTTATCATTGCCCTGAGCAAGACGGATGACAGGCTGCAGACCGTTATCCGTTTCCCGGTGGCCGGCATCTATCAAAGACGCCAGCTCAGCCAGTACCGGATTTTCAAACAAAGCACCCAGCCCCGGGTCCATGCCGAACTGCACCTGAATACGTTGCATCAACTGTACTGCCAGCAAAGAATCACCGCCCAGCGCAAAAAAATCACTCTCGGCACTGATCTCGTCTTCCAGTTTCAACAGCGCTGAAAACAATGCCGCCAGTTTAATCTCAGTCTCACCGATGGGCGCTCTGCCCTGCGGTGAGATCATCTCTGGCTGAGGTAAGGCGCGCCGGTCCAGTTTACCGTTACTGGTCACCGGCAAAGATGGCAGCGTGACCAGCGCCACTGGCACCATATAATCGGGCAGACGGCTTCTGGCAAAGGCCAGTAATTTCGTCTCATCATAACTTTCTGCTGGAACGGGATATGCAACAATCAGTTTCTGACCGGCACTGCCTTCTTGAACCAGGACACCGACCTGCTCGACCAAGCCCGACGCCATCAGCACGGTTTCGATTTCGCCAAGCTCAATCCGCAAGCCACGAATTTTTACCTGATGATCCGAACGGCCCAGGTACTCAACCACACCATCCTCAGCCACACCACCCTCAACCCACCGGGCCAGATCTCCGGTTTTATACATACGCTCACCGCTCACAAAGGGATCCGGTATAAAGCGCTCTTCGGTCAGGTCATCACGTCCCAGGTAGCCTCTGGCCAACTGACGGCCTGCCAGATAGAGTTCACCTGTTACCCCAGCAGGCAGGGCGCGCAACTGTTCATCCAACACATAAAGGCGGGTATTCCAGACCGGCGCACCGATTGGCACCGGCTGACGGCGATCACCGGGCTTTGCCTGCCAGTAACTGACATCAACAGCCGCTTCCGTCGGGCCGTAGAGGTTATGAAGCTCAGCGCTAACCGTCTGATGAAAACGCTCACATAGCCCTTGCGTCAGCTCTTCCCCGCTGCAAAATACACGTTGCACCGCCAGTCCGTGCGCTGAGGGTTCAGCAACAAATACGTTAAGCATGGATGGCACAAAGTGCAGCGTGGAAATATTGAAGCGACGAATCAGTGCGGCAATGTCAGCCGGGTTCTTGTGCGCCTCCGGTGGCGCAACGACAAGTTCAGCCCCGCTGATAAATGGCAGGAAAAACTCCCAAACGGAGACATCAAATGTGGCCGGGGTTTTCTGTAAAACCCGGTCTCTTTCATTGAAAGCGTACTGTGTTCGCATCCACTCCAGTCGATTGACAATAGCGCGGTGCTCAATCATGACACCCTTGGGCTCACCGGTAGAGCCAGAGGTATAAATCACATAGGCCAGGTTCGCCGGATCAACCTCAGGCAAAGAGCCTTGCGATTCATCGGGAGAATGCTGCCACTGCCTAGGTGCCAGTGCTTCCGGCATGCCAGATACGGCTGTCAGACGCGCTCGCTGATCTTCTGCGATTAGTGCCAGGCAGGGTTTTGCTGAACCCACTATCCTGGCAATGCGCTCGTCGGGATGAGCCGGATCAATTGGCAAGTAGGCAGCACCGGCGCGCACAACAGCCAGCAAGGCGATGACCAGTTCGAGAGAGCGAGGCAGGGATACCAGCACCAGTTGATCTTTGCCGGCACCATCTGTTTGCAACTGCTGTTGCAACTGCTGCGCCAGAGCGCGGGTACGCTGCTCCAGTTCGGCATAGCTCAATGTTTGTACTGTGCCACCCACCTCTGCTGCAAACGTCAACGCCGGACGATCAGCGTAACGCGCAAAACAGTTCGCCATCAGCGCTGGCAAACTGACATCAGGAACAGCCTGTTCAGTCTGGTTGACTGACCTGATCCATTTTTGTTGTTCTTCCTGCGTCGCCAGTGGTAATGACGACAGCGGTGCATCGCCAGCCTGCAAGCAGGCTTCAATAAAACTTAACAGACGCCGCTGATGAGCCTGCAAGTCAGCTTCTGAGTACAAATTAGGGTTGGCATCAATCTCGAGCAGCAAGCGGCTCTCACCGTCTCCCCGGAAGGTGAAGGTCATGTCATCCACCGGGCCTGTGCTGAGAATTTCCAACTCAGTTTCCACACCAGACAGCCTGACCGGTTTTTCAAACGGCATGACATTGATCAGCGGGCCATGCAGTCGGCGATGCCCGCCCAGCAGTCCCAGATCACGACGCAATTGCTCACTGCGATAGCGACCGTGACGGCGCGCCCGAAACATATCCCGGGCAACCGTTTTGAAGAATGCATCCGCCCCCTGCTCAGGTAGTGGCTCATGAATGCGCAAAGGCAGGACGTTCATGATCATCGCTGGAACGCGCGCGCTATCGTTACCCATGCGGCCCATGTAAGGCACGCCGACCACAATTTCTTCTTCACCAATAAAACGCTGGCAATATGCCGCCGTTAAAGCAGTCACCAGGTCTGGCCAGGGCAGCCCGGCTGAGTCCGCTCGCTGCCGCAGACTGTTCAGCAAAACTGCTGGCAACAGCTGACTTTGACGATGAAAACGACTGACACTGACGGCTCTGCCATTTGCCAGGCTGACCACTTCCGGCACACCGGCCATGTACTGCTGCCAAAATTCAGCTGCCTTTCCCCGCTGTGAGGACTGACGGTAATTCGCATCATCCGCCACCACACTGGCATAGCTACCCAGCGGGCTGCCTGCCGGTTTCTCTTCAACAAGTTCCCGGTATAACTCACTGACCCGGTTGTTCAGCAAGGTCATGCCATAACCGTCAATCAACAAATGGTGCACACGCCGGTACCAGATATAACGGTCACCACCCAGCACAAACAGTTGTTCAACAGCCAGCGTATCTGCGGTCGGGTCATCAGGGGAATAAGTATAATGGTCAATGGCATTGCGGGCGGCCTGGTCCGGGTCAGAAACCTGGCTCAGGTCGATCAGTTCCAGTTTCACCGGATCAGAGCGGGTGGCCAGTTGTTCGACTTCACCGTTATCCTTTTCCCGAAACTGTAAATGCAGAGCCTCAGCTTCAAGCAGTGTCTGATTGACCGCCTGCTCGAACAGCGCCATATTCAGTGCCCCTTGAATATGCACCAGTTGCCCGGTATTAAACAGCGGGTTCATGGCATCCAGGCGCTGGGCAAACCAGAGCCCTTCCTGCGTTTCAAGTAAGGGGTAAACTTCACTCATAATGAGAACGACCTTATTGGCTCAGGCCCTGGGCATCTTGTGCCAGTTCCCACCAGCCACGCAGCGTCAATCGCTCAGCAATACGGGTAAAGTCCAGCTCCACTCCTTTTTTATCCCAGCGTTCCACCAGTGTCATCACGCGCATCGAATCCAGCCCCAGGTCCATCAGGTTGTCATCCAGTTCGATATTTTCCGGCTCGTCATACACCATTTCGGCAATATCGGCTCGCATGTCTTCCAGTGTCAGCTTGGCTGTCATCTTGATTCTTCCTGTCTAAAGTTTTTACACATCACGTTATGCAAACGCATGATGCGTCAAATAAGTGTTCAATGGCTGTCCAGTGCATTTACGACATCATTGGTCATCAAACTCACCCCACAGCAGCCAGCGACATAGTTCACCGCCTGTTCATGATGTGCCTGGGAATAGGCTGCCACGGCGTCCGCCACTAAAAACGGTTCAATATCATGCTGAAACGCTTCAGCCGCGCTGATCTGACAACCGATCTGAGCATAGACACCAGTGACAATCAGTTGATCCCGTTGTCGGGCCTGCAGCAATGTCAGCAGGTTGCTGCGCTGGAAGGCACTGTAACGGTGTTTGACCAGCACAAAATCATCTTCGCCCGGAGTTAACGCCGGCACAATCGTTTCATGTGCAGCGTCGGCCTTCATGCCTGGCCCCCAGAAATCTGCCTGCAAACCACGATCGCAACGCTGCTGATTGCCACGCTGCGCGGTATAAAAAACCGGTACACCCTTTTTATGGCAGATATCCAACAGCGCCTTGATATTGGCGATCACCGGATTAATGGGAGACTCACCCTGGTTAAATGCGGCCAGAAAATACTGCTGCATATCGTGAATCAACAGGGCAGCACGAGAGCTGTCTGGCTGCCAGTCAACCTTGGCCGCTGGTAGCTGTGACTTCTCCGGCAACGGGTAGTTAGCAATACGAGGCACGCCCATGATAAATCCTTAACTGTTGCTGTTGCTGTTGCTGTTGCGATAAATATTTCAGTACCAACAAGGTGCCACTGTTCAATGCTTTGGCGGCACCTTAATCTTAGCCTGACAACGATTGCAGATGCTTGTCCCGCAACTGTGCACGAAGCTGCTTGCGGCTGATTTTGCCGACCGCCGTGGTTTGCAGAGAGTCTACAAAAACAATCTGATCGGGAATCTTGAAATCAGCAACATGGCGCTCTCGCATCCATTTTTTTAATGCCACCGGGCGCGGTTTCTCACCTTCAGGTACAACAAAGGCACAGCTGCGTTCACCCAGGTATTGATCCGGTATCGACACGACCGCAACATCAAAAACCTGCGGATGCGCAATCAGGTGGTCTTCGATCTCTTCAGCAGAGACTTTTTCACCGGCCCGATTGATATGATCCGTCGCTCGGCCCTGAACGACCAGGTACCCCTCAGGCGTCATCTTCACCAGGTCACCTGTGCGATAAAAACCCTCATCCGTAAAACTGCGCTGATTGGCTTCCTCGGCATTATGGTAACCACGAATTGTATAAGGGCCACGTGTCAGTAATTGACCGACTTCCCCTTCAGAAACCGGCTGATCCTGTTCATCGACAATGCGTATTTCATCCGCATCACTGATGGGCCGCCCCTGTGTACCGATCACCAAATGCTCAGGATCACCGGGCCGGGTGTAGTTCACCAGCCCTTCCGCCATGCCGAAGACTTGCTGCAATTCGCAACCCAGCTCCGACTTTACTCGCGCGGCTGATTCCGGCATGAACTTGGCACCACCGACCTGAACCATTTGCAGGCTCGACAGCGTCGCCTTGCTCCAGCGACCCGACTCTCCGGCTCCAGACCCAGTTTCAGCCCCATTGCCAGTCAGGCCGACAGCTTTCATCCACAACAGCACCAGCGGTGGCACCAGTGCGGTAATGGTGACCTGCTCTTTTTCAATTAACGGGAATGCCACATCCGGGGACGGTGCTGACGCCATGACTACCGTGCCACCGGCATACAGAACACCCAGAAAACCGGGTGAACTCATGGGAAAGTTATGGGCAATGGGTAAGGCGGCCAGGAAAACCGTTTTTTCATTGAGCTGGCAAATCTCGGCACTGGCACGAACGCTATACAGATAGTCATCGTGGGTTCGGGGGATCAGTTTGGACAACCCCGTACTGCCGCCGGATATTTGCATAAAGGCCACATCGGAAGCACTGACTTTGGCTGGCGGCTGCGCTTTGCGCAACACCAGATCCTCACTTGCCGATGGGCCGCCCTGTTTCGCCCAGTCAGCAATGTCGACCGTCACCTGCAAACCAGAGGTCTTATCAGCCAGCAATGCTGCCGCCAGGTCGGCATACTGAAAATTGTCGTGCTTGCCAACGAAAACATAACCCCTTGCTTCCGCCTTGCTGACAAAATGCGCTATCTCAGTCATCCGGTGTGCCGGTAAGGCATATACAGGAACCATGCCGGCTCGAAACAGACCAAAGACCACGCTGATAAACTCGGGCACATTGGGGAGCTGGACGACAACACGATCACCGGGATTCAGGCCGGCTGCCAGAAAAGCGGCTGAGGCCTGTTCAGCGTGTTGCAGCAATTGCTGATAACTCCAGCGACGCTGGCCATCTGTCACGGCTGTGTGTTCAGGCCATGTCTCAGCACTGCGCTGCAGGAACTCCCAAAAGGTTTCCCCTGTCCAGTAACCGGCTTCACGGTAACGCCTTGCCAATGATTCTGGCCACTCTTGTCTCAATGGAATCAACGTCTTGACCTTTCTTTAAGCTAAGGCCTGATAACAGGCCCTGCACAAATTCTAAGCTGGATAATTCGCCAGGCATTATACAGCAAGCTGGCCTTTGCGGCTTTACAGGGAGGGCGCCAGCCCTTGTCAGGATTCATTTAGACAAGGGGTTACCCTGCTCATCGATACCCAGCGCACTGAGCAGGGCGACAAACTTGGCTGAGGTCTCTGCCGCTTCTGCCACCGGGTCTGAATCGGCAACAATACCAGCACCAGCAAACAGACGAATCTGATTGGCACAAACTTCACCACAGCGCAGCGAGAGATACCATTCGCCATCGCCCTGACGGTCTGTCCAACCGACTGCGCCCGCGTAAAAACCACGGTCTACCGGTTCCAGTTTGCGAATCAGCTGCAAAGCTTCATCGGCAGGCGTGCCACCGACAGCGGGCGTGGGGTGCAATGCCACGGCAAGTTCCGGCGAAGAGGTGTCATCATTCTTCAACACACCTTCAATTTCTGTTCCCAGGTGCCACATGGACGCAGTGGACTGGAGCTGCATCATGGCCGGTGCTTTTAACTGACGACAAAAAGGCGCCAGATTATCCAGGATTGATTCAACCACCACCTGGTGTTCACGGCGGTCCTTTTCAGACTTTAATAACGCTTCAGCTGCTGCCTTATCCACAGCAGGGTCAGCGTGACGTTTTGCCGAACCGGCCAAAGGATTTGAACTGACAATGTGCCCATGACGCGACACCAGTAATTCAGGCGTTCCGCCGACCAGCTGCCGTGCCAGCCCGTTGAGGGGCGGCAGACTCGCAATAAATGCGGTCACCGCTTCGTCTTTGGCCAATTGCGAGAGCACCGCATAACTATCCAGCGGTTCAGAGGCTGTTGCCAGCAAGCTGCGAGCCAATACCACTTTACTCAAGGCTTGTTTCGCGCTGCTGGTTGGTAATTGTTGCAGGCTCGCTGCCATTTGCGCCAACGCAGCAGACACCATCGACTGGTATTCCGTTACGCCTGGAGCCCGCTCAACACGCCACTGCCCTGCAACCGGTGGCTGCGGGGTAACGTTAACACGCGCATAAGTCAGCTCTTCAGGCTGAACCAGATAATCCTCAGCCTGGGGATCAAAGGGCAATACGCCCACCAACAGCTCCGGGCCATGATGGTTCGTGGCAAAAAATTGCTGCACACGCTGCACCAGCGTTGCCGATGAACCTGATGGCAACTGGGATCGACAGCCATTGGCCTGAATGGAGCGCCCTGGTGAGCGCAGCAGGAATGCGTGCTGCCCAGACGAAAAAATATTGGCACGGGCGCGCTCTGATTGCACACCCTGGTTACCTGCAGGATTAGTTGTTGAGCCGGCCACCTCGTGGCCGGTCTCTCTCTGCTCTGCTACATCGGAATAACTCATCGACAACGTCTATCCGTCCGGTTAGCTGGTAGGACTATTAATGGTTGGGAATGATGCGATTAACCGTATCGCCATTTTCGTCAACCACTGGCTCGGCATCGGCTGGAGCATTACGGCCCAGACCACGCGCCTTGTTGCTGACATATACGACTTCGGTTTCCCAGTCGATCGCCAGGGATTGTGGCAGCGTACCGGTGGCCAGGTTTGAGACAATCTCATAGCTTTCCGCATCCACTACACTGGTAGTACCCGCACGACGGTTGGTCACATAGATGTGATTCGCATCCGGGTTATACGCTACGGACAGTGCGCCTTCACCCGTTGCAATGGTTTCAATGACGTCACCGTTGCCGGCATTCATGATGGTCAGCGTGCCGCTGCCCTGGTTGGTGACAAACAGACGCTGCCCTTCTGGGTCAACAGCGACATTGATTGTGCTTTCACCACCGGTTGGCCACTGGTTTAATACGTCGCCAGAATCGATATCAACCTGCACCACGTGATTGGCATTCATATCCGTCATGTAAGCCAGGCCCGCGTCGATATCCACATCCAGACCCGTCAACGTGCCAGGAATATCAATCTTCTTGGTGATTTCATGCGCATCACCATCAATCACCCACAAACTGCTGGGGATCGGGTTATCCGTCTCGCGGCGTGATCCGACCACAGAGGCATAAATGGTGTTAGTGTCTTCATCAACAACCAGCTGTCGCACGTGAGCACGATCACCACCGATCATACCTTTCACTTCACCGTTTTCCAGGTCCAGAGCAACGATGTGACCGGTACGAGTCGCCGTTCCATACAGTGTCTGGGTACGGTTATTCACGGCCAGACCATACAATGCAGTTTCACCCACGTCGTACTCGCTTTGCACGGCCAGAGACTCAGGATCAAGCACCAGAATGCGCGCCGCGTTTTCTTCACCGCGACTGCCAGTGGCAGCCACATAGAGCACATCCGCCGCCTGGTTGAACTTGATCTCATACAGGCCAGCGACTGGCATTTTTTCGGTTGCGGTGATTTCCGGGTGTGCCTGGGCAATGGCAGCAGTCAGCAGCATGCTGGCTGCCAGCGTGGTTTGCGCGGCAATCTTGCCGAATTGACGTACAGCTTTCATATCAAACTCCTTGGTTAATAATGAGACTTACTTAATGTAATACCGCATTTCCAACATCTGGTTCGGCGAGACATTTACCTCGGAGGAGTCAAACAAACACCCTCTGGCAACATCTCTTTATCTGGCTGGTTTTGTTAATTCGGCTTGATATCAACCCAGTAAGTGCCGCGGTACGGGACTTGCAAATAACGTGTATTGATCGCTTCGAGTGTTGCCGCCACATCAATATCGGCGAACAGCTCCGGATGAATCCAGGTGGCAAATGCTTCAATGGCAACGACATCCAGGGGCGAGTTGATCAGCTGGTGCGAAAAGCCATGCACCCGACCCTTGCTGACTGATGTCAGAAAAGAAATACCGGTGCGCTCGGACACGCCAACCAGTGACTGACGCGCCTCTGATTCCGAGTAACGCGACCCCAGCACCAGGCCACCGGCACGCTCCAGGTGAGGACCACCCGTGGCGATATAAACATCCGGGTCGCTGGCAATGACATATTCCAGGTTCAACTGACCAAATGCCTGCGAAATCACATCGGCGCCAATATTGTGGCCACCGACAAATTCAATAAAATCGCCCATGTTGCCCCGCCCCGGCGAGTTGCAGCAGTCGCTGCTCATGCCGGCGTGCGGCTCCAGAAACACGGTAGGACGATCCTCTTCACTCAAGCTGGCAACCCTGGTCTGTATCTCATCCAGTCGCGCCCGGCGAAAGGCCAGGAAGGACTCAGCTTCGTCTTCACGATTGGTCATAGTGGCCAGCAACATCAAACTGGTTTCCAGGTTCTCAAAGGGGGCTGTGAAGAAATCAATATAAACAACCGGCACACCACCCATTTCCAGTTGCTGCACTTGCGCCTCACTCGGACCGGCGCCGGAAGAGACCACCATGACATCAGGGGCGGCAGCCAGAATGGATTCCACATTGAAGGCGCCAGCTGAACTGGCGATACGAGGCAGATCATCCAAAGCCGGGTATTTTTCCTGCCAATCGGCATAGACATCTGCCCCGAGACGGTTGGCATCATGCGCCCAGGCAGCCAGGATGCTGACCGGATCTTCATGGATCAGGGATAGCGCAATCAGGAAGCGCCCATCATCAATCGCTATGCGACTGGCTGCGTCCGGCACTTCTACCGTTCGGCCACGCACATCCGTGACAGTCTGAGACGCCAGCGCAACTGATGTGGTCGCCATTAGCGCCGTAGCAACTAACGCCGTAGCCACCACTAAAGGTAAAGCAGAAAGCGCTGAAACTATGAACTGCTGAATAAACCGACCGTAGTGTTTAAAGACAGCAAACCTTTCGTACTGCATAGGTTACAATTCCCAAAAGCACGTATCGTGCAAAACAGGGTGAAAATGATAACGATTCTCCTTTATATTGGCAACTGACTTTTTGTTACAGAGAGTGCGCAATGGTGCAGAAAACCGACAACCTTTCTTCACAATTCCCCGATATCGAAGGAACCGTTGCACAATGCAGCCTGCCTAACGCCATCAGTTTCACGCTCAACCTGGCTTCAACAGCGCTGCGAATCCGTGTCGCACTCCCCCTAAACGAACAGATAGAGACCACGTCAAACAATCCGGCGGCCAACATTCATCGTTACCCGGTGCTCTATTTACTGGACGCCAATGCCAGTTTCGCCAGCGTGGTGGAGACCAACCGCCGCCTGAGCCGCCGCCCCGACGCCACCCGCGTCACCCCTGCGATTATCGTGGGTATCGACGGAGATTCAGGGACGTTATATGACACTGAGTTGCGCAAACAGCTTTATTCACATGTCACCGATCCCGCCACATCATCAGAATCACAGCCCGCACCGTTAGCGGAAATCAATGCTGAGAAGTTTCTGGGGTTTATTAAAACGGAGTTATTCCCGCTGATTCAGCGCCTCTTCCCAGCCGATCCACAGCAGCAATACCTGCTGGGACACTCACTGGCTGGCTATTTCACCACCTGGGTGCTGGCCAATCATCCGGCCACCTTTCAGGGCTACGCCGCGATCAGCCCATCGCTGTGGCAAAACCCGGACACCCTGAACGCCCTGAGCAGCGGGGTATGGCAGCAACAAGTCACAAATGAAGAAAATGCAGAGCCTGCATCTAAAAAGGAAGTCTCGGGGAAATCGCCACGGTTATTCCTTGCCGTGGGTGAATGGGAAGAGTCCCTGGCACCCTGGCAGCATGGCCACCCCAAGGCAGATGAGATTGCCCAACGACGCCAGGCGCGCGGCATGGTCTCTAACGTACTGGCCCTGGGTGAGGCATTAAGCACCCAACTGGGTGAAGAGCAGGTACAGTATGCGGTGTACCCGGGAGAGGACCATGCTTCTGTGTTCGGCACAACCCTGGGCCGGGCCATGCGTCACTTGCTGATCCCGGACATAACACCCGTAAAAACACCTAAAAAGTGAAAAATTACGCCCGAATCCGTTGACAAGCGCCCCTCATATGGGCAAAATGCGCGCTCTGTTTTGCTCCATCCCTAAATGCCCAGGTGGTGGAATTGGTAGACACGCTAGCTTCAGGTGCTAGTGCTCGCAAGGGCGTGGAGGTTCAAGTCCTCTCCTGGGCACCATTTAGTCATCCCGCATCGTCCGACAAAGTCTTTTTTACCCTATAAATTCAGCACTTTACGCCACATTTGCGTCCAGCAGCATCCTATACTGTTTGGTAACAACCACGTAATTTAGTAACATCCATAGTAACAACGGCGAACCTGGGCACGACCTGTTGTTGCTTTTTTATGGGATGTGGCAATTATGGCGAGAGGATACGAACGTCTTTCGGATGTCGAAGTCCGTCAGGCGAAAGCAAAAGACAAAGAATACAATCTGGCCGATGGCAGAAACCTGTATTTACGGGTGAGAACCACTGGCAGCAAGGTCTGGATTCTTAACTACTACCGACCTGGCACCAAGAAACGCGCAAATGTTGGCTTGGGTGCATACCCTGATGTTTCCCTCAAAGATGCGCGCAAACGCGCCAAAGAGCTTCGTACAGCCCTTGCTGACGGTATTGACCCCAAAGAGCACCGTGAAGATAAGCAGCGGGCCATTGCCGAGAAAAATACCAACACCTTTGAGCACATCGCCCGAAAATGGCTGGCACTGAAAGAAGGCAAGGTATCTCCTGCCTACTACGGCAAAATCAGTAGTCGCCTCGAGCTGTACATCTTCCCCAAAATGGGCGCTACGCCAATCCATAAGGTTAACGCGGTCACTACCATTGAGATCATTCAGCCCCTGGCTGACGATGAAAAGCTGGAGACCGTCAAAAAGGTTTGCCGCTGGATCAATGAAATCATGGTATATGCCGTAAACACCGGCGTCATACATGCCAACCCGCTAGCTGGTATCGGCAAAGCATTCAATGCTCCCAAAGTCACCAACCTGCCAACACTGAGACCCGAAGAGCTGCCGTCGCTCATGCATGCCATACAGCACTCTACTACCAAACTGGTGACTCGCTGCCTGATTGAATGGCAACTTCACACCATGGTCCGCCCTGGTGAAGCTGCTGCCGCTAAATGGAGTGAAATCGACTTCGAAAAAGCGGAATGGACCATACCGGCAGCGCGCATGAAAAAGAACCGGGACCATATCGTTCCGTTAAGTGTCCAGGCAATTCAGTTGCTAGAGGTATTGCGACCGGTGTCAGGCCATAGAGAGTTTATATTCCCCTCTGACCACAATCCCAGGAAACCAGCTAACTCACAGTCAGCAAACCGTGCCTTGGGCCGCATGGGATTCCATGGACGATTGGTGTCTCATGGTCTGCGGGCATTGGCCAGCACGACACTCAACGAACAGGGTTTTGATCCGGATGTGATTGAGGCTGCTCTGGCTCACGTGGATAAAAACTCCATTCGTGCGGCTTATAACCGGGCTCAGTACTTGGAAAGGCGGCGGAAGATGATGGATTGGTGGTCGAACCATATTGCGCTTTGCGCGTCTGGACAGATGCCGAAATATGAAGGTAACACCCACCTAAAGGTAGTCAATTAAGGTTGCCCGTACGCAAGGAATTTAGTCGATGACAGTGAACAATATCCTTGCAGTACGCAGCATATCTAGCCCCGTTTTCTATACTAAATTCGAGGTTATATTCTTACGATATTTCCATGCCGTACAGACCGCCATAAAATCTGGCTCAGCACTCACAAATACCCTTCCCTCAACCTTATCTAAACCTTATCTAAACCTTATCTAAACCTTATCTAAAACTTATCTTTTACCCTTTGCTGAACCTTTACTAATTTCACAGTTTACTCTTGACTAAAACCCAGCACACAGAAGGCCTATGTTACTGAATTTGCTATTATTTTATAAATACCATTCAGACCTTCCCAGATTTCAGCCTCTTTTAGCTTTTAAACGACTGAATGAGTAATCATTTGTAGAAGGAGAACGTCCTGTTTTCGACCTGATTTTGGCCATGTAGCTCAAATGATAAAATGCCTCACTCATGCCCTTACGCTCATCACGACGAACCATGTGAGATTTCATGAAACTTGGCCATGGATACCCCCGCGCTTTCATGATTTCAACAACCAGACTTTGTACCCCACGAAACCAACGAACTTTATTCCCATCCAAAAAAATCACAACGTGATAATGCTGAACACCTGATTGTCCTGTCTCACGAACCCAGCCCCCCGAAACTCTTGATAACCCATAGCGTCGAGAGAGTCGTTTTTTAAAAACCCTCATCAAGTCTGATATCCCAGAGTTTTTCTGCTCATACACATGGCAATGAACAACAAATTGGACGACATACACTTTGCAATGAAAGCTAAGCATAGATGCCAAATTAGACTGAATCGCACGCAATATTTCGACAAAGCATCCCTGCCCTTTCGATTTATTCGTATTGATCCTGTAGTTTTCACCATTGAGCTCGATTTCGCTATCCATGATGACGCGCTTCATGCTCAGGGTACTGACCAGGTACTTCCATGTATCTAATCAAGTAAACTTTCTTAAAGATAATATTAAAAACCGAGTTGAAATGCGCTAAGCCTCTGGACTGCTCGCCGCGCCTTGCTTGACTATGCACCGTCCCAATGGAACAAAAACAGGGGTAGAATTTCGTTGTGGTCCGAATCAGAGCTTGGAAGTCAGGTAAAGCTAAAATATTTGAACTATCCATCTCCTTGCCCTCTTGAACGCTCAGCATCTGTTAAAAAAACATCAGATCGCTCAGTTTTTTCGGATTGACGGGACGTGAGATTAGTACTCCGAGCTTTGGTAGCACCTGGCCTCACATTGAACAAGGGGCATGAAAAAGAACGGCAATTTGACACTTGTTTACGCCAAGAGCCATAACCTGCGCTTTTGTCGTAGATACAAGCTTTACAGAAGGCATTGACTGCTGGTCGTAACCGAAGGGCTGGGGGCGATAAACGATTCATAGCTCACCTCCAGTTTGGTTTTTCGCACGACTGCACTCAATTCGTTCTTTAATCCAATCTTGAACCTCACCCTCAATCCATCCTACTGCCCGACCTCCCAAACTTATCGGTTTCGGGAATTCTCCTTCAGCAACTCGAAGGTAGATCGTGCTTCGAGATAAACCAGTCAAAGCTTTAACACTTGGAAGTCTAAGTATTGATTTAGCCATGTTAGCGCCTCCTTTGGCGTTATTGAACATGGCCGGATAATGCCGAAATAATCATAACTATTGACCGAAATCGGATTTCGACTTTCCGATTTCGGTTTATCTGCTTCTACTTTCAAGCGCTGAATCTATTTGTTTGAGAACACGATTAATCGTGTCGTCAGATACAGGAGAGCCAAGTTCTTCAGTCATTTTTTGAATAGCGGATGAAATACCTCGCTGTTTATAGTTAATCTTTGCCTCACTGCAAAGTGCGGCTATTAAAATCAGCAATGTATTTCGCTCTTTGCTACCAAGGCTTGTTTTTCTATCAGTTTTCAATCTGTTTTTTTGGATGTTTTCTTTTGCCTGACTTTCAGATTGAATAAGCGAATCCAAATGAGCACGTTTAAAAAGCAGTAGATTAGGGAACTCCTTCATCAACTTCCCCCATTTCAGCAGTTCGAAATCGAGTCTATACTCAGGGCTCCAATTTCCATCCCAACGTATATAAACAGGTACATTCTGACTACTTTCGAAACTCTCGTCATTCATCCAAGAAAAGATCCAAACGGGCTCATCTTCACCATACCCCCTTTGCATTACACTTCTGGAAATCGGCTCAGCAAAAAGCTGTCTCAAAAGCTTGCCGTTAACATGATGAGATGAATTCTCGTCAATAGATTCTACGTTGAAAAGCTTATGCGGGTAAGAAGTCGCCTCTTCCAATCTCAACACATAGACTGCTGGGTCTTTAAAATCCAAATTCATCTCAAACTGTAATGCCGTATACGCTTTGATCAAGGCAGGCAAAGAGACTTCGATATCGGATAACTTCAAATAAGAAATTGCTTCCTTGGCGTTCAGCCAATCATGTAAATGCAGGAAATGCGACATAATGATATATATCTACAAATTGTAATGAATATTTTCACGTTCAATGATTGTTTGCCGTATAACTTTGTAAGCAGGCCATGAGCACTGCCTATTGTCATCAAAGACGACAAATCAACTTCTTTAATTAAATCACTGTATTTTATAGCGGGTCATTTTGAATAGATTTGTCGTTGATAAGTTCAGTCACAGCCTTAACTTTTAAATATATCGATTTTGGTTTCTAAACACTTTCTCAAAGCCAGATCGTTAACGCCAATAGCAAACCAATTATCAGGTTTTTGATAATAGTCGAGTCCCCGTCCAATCTTGATAACCCAACCGTTATCAACGCGAATTTCTCGATCATGCATGTGATCGTTCACTTTTACTTCTAGCTCAACATCAATCTCTATCAGGCTTTGCTTCAGCTCGCTCAGTCGCTCAGAAAGCTGCTTCACATCGGTCTCTTCATCATAGCTGGTGGTGAGCACAATTTTTCTGACGGAGGGTGCTTTTAAAACAGCCTCACAGAAGCGAACAAAATTCTGAACCTGATGAGTCGCGCGAATATAGGGGTCCTCGACTTCAACCTTTTTGGCCCCCAATAGATACGGCCCTATCAGGCTTTCATAGCTGTACCCTGTATCACCGTAGTGAATTGTGAAATGTTGCTCCTGCGGCTCCTTAGGCTCGACCACAGCGTCGGCATGAACTACAGGCACCTCTGCCTCCGATTTGTCAAGGGCAGGCTTAGTTGGTTCCGATGCCTTTGCTTGCCGAGCGTTTTTTTCTGACTTAAACTCTTCAAACTCACCAGCATGGATATTTTTCCTAGAAGGTTCCTGTGTTGCAGAGGCAGTCTGCGACTCCGGGCAGTAAACTACCTTCTCTTGGCCGTCGGAGGAAATATATGACAGATTGATCAATGCAAATTCATCGTCTGTCTTGCGCTTATTCATTTGCTCCTTCACACGACGCCGACATTCGACTGCGTAAGATACGTATTCTTCAAACTCATCGTCAGAGGGCGAAGATGATGGATGCAAAATTTTCAGTAGCCCAGAAACCGTCTTTTTGATCCCCTTCTCATCGCGCCCCTCGACTTCCTTGCCCAACCGGATGCGCTTACTCACCTCTTCATAGCGGTTCGTATGCTTGAGTTGATAGTGGAAGGCTTCCGCTAGGTAGTCTGTGATAAACCCGTAGTTATTGGTTAGGAAGTCACTGCTGTTCTTTGGCATTTCCCAGCCAGGCAAGTAACAGGCAAAGCGGTCCATTACCGCCAAATCGAATTCCTTGGGCAGGGGCTGGAATAGGTCGTAGACCTCCGAGTTCACCACCTGCTGAACCGAAAGGTCCAAGTTGCCTACAAACGCCATTGAGGCATCTGCAATCACTTCCACACCACGGGAGAATCGACCATTCGCCATGAAATCCTTCATGATCTGAATGGTGTCTGGGTCTTTGACTTTAATACCACCCACTTCATCGAACGCAACGGTATCCCAGAAACCAACAAGGCCTATCTTCTTGCGCTGGTTGTTATAGAACAACGTGGCTTTAGTTGCCTGACCACCACTGATTAACGTGGAATACGGGGAGAATTCACTAAAGAAATATGACTTACCGGTGCCCCGCGGCCCCAGCTCGATAAAATTGAAGTTAGGCTCCACCAATGGCAACAAACGAGCCATAAAGTGCATCTTCAACCGCTGAGACAACCTGGTCGGCTCAAGACCGACGGACCGGAGAATCACATCCATCCAGTCATTACGGCTGAACTCTTCCCTGCCCTCGCAGTACTGCTCAAAGCTGAAGCGGCTCAGCTGGATGGGGCGAAGGTCTTCGATATAAAAGGCGTAGTCATCTTCCTCGATTTCGTTATAGGCGATGGTCACTTCGCACCAAAGCCCACCCTGCAGCAATCGATCATTGTCCCGGTAAAACTTTTCAGCAATCGCCACCCGCCGAGAGTCAAAGTTCTCCAGCGCAGCCCAGTGCCTGCGGTCCTTCTCAACGTAATTGACGTGCACCTTGTCGATAAACCGGTGTTTGCCCTTGGTTGCAACCACTGATTGGGCCCGGTTAGCCTCATTGGGCCGCACATAGTTGTCGTTAAGAGTATCCAGAACCGCCTCAAGCCCAGCCTGGATCTCGGCTTCCTCATCACTGGCGCAATAGCGGGCAAGCAGAAACTCCAGAACAAACGTAGGCACGTTAGTGCCCTTCTTGATCCGGTGCAGCAGATCCTTCCGAACTACTTTGCCATCAAAGATTGGCGTTACTTTCTGATCAAGTTCATCCATACATTACACCGTGTAGTCTGTTTCAAGTTCCAGCTGGCAGTATACTGCCATGGTCGTTGGGTTGAGGGCTTTCACCTTGAACTTGCCCTCAAACTCCATCTGCATTCGAAGTGTCACTTGCGCTTTCTCACCGGGGTGCAAAGTTATGGTTCCGGTGGCAGGGTTAACGACTCCGCCAGCCTTAGCCTCGCCCACGACATCGCCTTTCTTAGTCTGAGCTTCGAGCAAAATCTCAAACTCATCCTCGACAGAGAACATATCCTCGGTCTCAATGCTCAAATCAATGACCGGCATGCGGGTTGTGATGCGTTTTGCGCCATTTTTATAGCTCAACACCACATTGGCCTTCTGCACTTTCGGTTGGTCCGCACCACTCAGTTGAAGCGAAATCACGGGCACAACGCATTCCTGCAACGAGACTCCACCGTGGTAATACAGCAAACCGGACTTATATGACGCCATAGTTCTGGGGCCGGCTAGCTGAGGGAAATCACCACGAATGCCCGCTTTCTCCGCCGTAATTTGATAGTGCCCAGGGTCAGACGCCCCCTCGCCCATCAAACAACGCTCATGCACATTGATCCAGTTACCAGGTAACTTCTGGGTGGTGTCACCCGGGCCAGCATGGGTGTTCATGAAGAAGCCGTGGTCGGTGGCAATAACAACCTCATTAAACCCCTGGTCTTTCAGCTTATGGACCGCCACCCGGATGCGCTTCAGAGCGTTGGAGATTTCAGTAGGTGCCGTATCAGGGTGATTCTCGAAGTGGCTATCGATCTCGACGGAACGGAGCACCAACAGCTCAATGTCTGGCCCAACCTCGAAACGACTACGAACAAACTCCTCCAGGCGTCCTTCCTGGAAACGCTGACCGTAACATTTGCGAATCCAGTCCATACGCTGTGAGACGCTCGTAATCACCTGGTCCCCCATCATTGGGATGAGGCTGTTTTCCTTCCGGGTCAGCTTAAGGCTGGAACTCGCTTCCGGCAGCAAGCTTGTCATTCCCACCAGGGTAATGCTGGGTAGTTGTACCATTGCCGGTTGAAGATCAATCTTGCCGTCATCCGCCAGCTGGTGCTCTAAAGCAACCCCCAGCTCATAACGCAGAGCATCAACCATTAAGTAGGCAATCCGATAACCGCTCTGTTTAAGCTTTGGTGCTACCAACCGGTCAAAGACATCGCTATTGGAGAGGTATCCATGCAGGGGCCAACCGGTGTTCTCAAAATGCTTGGTGAACGGTCCCTGAACCTTCTCAATCAAGCGACCATACTGCTCCCTAACCCGCTTTTTGACTGGCTCCATCGTGCCCTGGGCATCCTGCCAATCAAAATCGCTTACCGCTTGCTCAAACTCACGGTGCAGCCTGTCAGCCTCCCGAAGGTGAGACACATAGAACTCAACCAAAGAACCGATACTCTTGGTATGGTCTGCCAAAACACGGTCGAGATCTTCGCACTTATCAATTAAACCTGAAGCCGCCTTTAGCAGATCCCACTGCGCCTGACTCTCACCCTTACCGGTCCACACAGATCCACGATGTCGAGATAAAATCTTGCGCACCTGATCCGTGTCGTCGTTGAGCAGAGCCTCAATCGCCTGGTGCATGAAGGTGCGCTCTTCGAACGGGAAGGTATCGAGCACACCCAGGTCAACCATGTCGCCGCAATGAGTCCGCAGTTCCAGCTCAGCTTCAATCGCTTCAGCTCGGTCTATGTAAGTGGACTGCGTTCGACGGTCACTCCTGAGACGCTCACATAAATCCTCTACGAGCTGCCTGGCCTCACCCGGAGCGCGCGGCATGTCTCCCAGAGCTTGCGGAAGCTCCTCTGGTAGATCGAATGCAAATTCACTGAAAAGCAGATAGGTCCAAAGTTCATCAGCAACCGAACTCCAGGACTTCCCTCTGGTACGCAACTTAAGGCCAATGCTTGCCTGGAACAAAGCCTTCGCTTCAGAGACCCAGGCATCACTGCCTTTCAATGCCTCTTGCTGCTGTTCACTTGGAACGAGCAGAGCAAACAAAATATCTCGGGAAGACTCGACACCGAGCAGAGCGCGCAAATTCGGCCAATCCAATCCGCCACCAATCGCATTAATAACGGCGAAACTGGGGTTGTCATCTTTTTCGAAGGCGCTGCGGATTTGCGTGGCGTGATCAGGCTTAGCTCGCAAGCACAAACTCAGGTAACTATCGCCGTCCCCCTCCGGAAAAACACCACCGCATGCCATATAAACGGAGAACGGATCGCCTTGGCAATGTTCATCCTCTAAGGGCTTTGCGGCGGGAACATACACAAGCATCTGGCTTATATCCGCTCTGCCGAGCTCTTGGAGACCCGCTAATGCTTCAGCGCGACTGTCCAGACTGGATTCGGTCGCATCGACGACTTTGCACCGCTCACTTGCCATTCCCACACATAGCTCGCGATATCGTTGGGCTGGGTCATAAACCACAACCACCTCATTTTTGCTCAGGCGCGGTTGCAATACTTCATCCTGAATAAACTGCTCAATCGTCACTCTGTGGCTCCTGCTGACTCCAGATCTGGTCCAACGTCGGCTGTTTACCTCGGGTCAATTCCAAAACGGCAGCTTCAACTAACACGGCTCGATCTTTCAGGAACTGATCAAAGTCCGCCCTCAGTCGACTCGCCAAAGGCTCTCCTTCGAGATCAGCGTAATGGGCTTTGCTGAGGCACTCGTAGGGAATAAGGTGTGATTTCAAACGGGTACGCACCGCATCTTCATTCGACAGGTCGACCCGCTCCTTGATGTATTCCAGAGGGTCTTTTCGACCAATAATTCGGTTGGTTTTCCATGTAATCAATGCACAGTTCAAAGCGAGATAGCTGGGAATCTCAGCCTCGGCAAGCAGCGCATCGGGGAAAATATGGTGATACTCACGCTTACGAACATTTCCGTAACTGATCCGCTTATCGTCGGCGAAATCATTTGCACCGAAGTAACTGGAAACCGCCAAAATGCCCCGGCGTTCAATGCCGACGTTCTTTGGCCACCCAGCACTGATAAGCGAGTCTTGATCTGCCAGCGGGTGCTCCTCTCGGTTAAAGATGGGAACCTGCTTCCAGTCAGCCTCTGTGAAGTCTCGGCGAATCAGCAATTCTTTCAGCGCCCTGAAGTCCGCGTAAGCCCGCGATGCAGCCGAGTTCTCGTACCGATCGGTGAAGAAAGCAGACCACAGATACGCCCTCAACAGCTCTTCTGCTTTGGCAACAAAATCCCCATCTTCAGGCACATGCTCGTAAGCTGCCGCCAACACCGCCAGCACAGCATTGGTGGGCAGCCTTGCCTCATCTACTACACCCTGGCTTTCTAGCAGATTGGCCATTCGCTCCAAACCAACTTCAAGCGTGCCCCAGTTATCCAGCAGGACCTGCTTGTTCATTTCGATCATTCCGCGATTATTCGGCAGCTTTTCCTGAAGCAGAGCGGATGTGGCCAGAATCAGGTTGCGGACATCCCCATAGCGCATCGCTTTGGGACAGGATTCCACCAACTCTTGTTCTAAATCGTGGAGTGAGCGTTGGGCGATGCTCTCTACTTCTGCAACGATGATGTCGTACAGGGACAGCGGTTTACTGTTGGTATTCATGTTGATGAATACCTGCAAAGCGACATCTTTACTGGTCTGTGCTGGCAGGGATAGATACGGCAAGTTGAAGTGCTTTACACGTTCCCGCAGCTCAGAAATCTGAGCCTTGAGCCTGTCTTTAACCGCGGTATACGCCTTGTACTTCTTCAGAGCCTCTGGCTCGTCATCAGCCGGTTCAAGAGACGCTGTGGCTTCGGTTATCCACTGATCCACTTCGCTGGATAGATCTTCAGGACGGAGAAGGTCAATTGGGATCAACCCCCTGTCCAAGCACTTAGCAGGCTCATCAGACCAAATGGGTCGACGGGTGCCGTTGTTCGCGGTCCAGCGATTCTGTGAGCGAATGGAAATGTCGCGCTCTTCATTCCCTTCCAGTGATTTATCAAACTCCGGAAGGTGCACGAAAAAAGTCACCCACTCATAGTTGTTGTGCATGCTCCGCCAAAAAGCAGTCAGTCGCTGCTGTCCATCAAGCAGGTGCTGGTTGACGGTACCTGGCGAGGCGGGATCAGCCGTAGAGATATAGCGAGAAAGAAACTTCTCCTCACCGGCCACTTCCAGCGCCAAGGTAACCCCAACGGGTAAGTTGTGGATGATCGTATCCAGAAAACTCGCAACTCGATGACGATCCCAGGCCTCGTATCTCTGGAACCTAGGGAGCTTTACGTAACCATGCTGGATGTTTTGAAACCACACCCCCAAGGGACGATCTTGCGCTTTGCTGGATTGCTGCATTGCAGTATTACCGTGACTCACTGCGCAGCCCCCTATCGTCAATCACCTCCTGGATGAGTTTTGAGATCTCAGTTTCAGATAGATCCCGAGCCTCCCAATCTAATCTGGTTTTGCCGGTATCGTTCCCCCTACGGATGACCGGAACTTCAACCTCTTCCCAGAACAATTCCTCAACATCGTGGGCGATAGCAATGCTTCGATCTTCGGTGCATTTACGCAAAACCCGCTCGGGCCAGTAGTTCAGCGCCAGACGCGCCCAGTCGTATTCACCCTTCTCCAACCTGTCCCAGGTTTCCTGCAAAGCTTTTTGCCATTGCTTATGGTGGAACAGAGACCAAAGAGGTGCAGCATTTATCTGAACACCATCGTTCATGCTGGGGCGGAATGTAGGTGCAACTTCCAGTAGAGTGTCACGCAGATCAGCCAGATCGTGCTCCAGGTCTTCCAGCTTTTCGAGCTCTTTCTCCTCTTGCTTGCTTCGACTACCACCTTTGATGCGCAGGCTGCCAAGATCGTCACGAACAGAATTGAGTTTGGGCTCGACAAAATCATTCACGGCCGAAAACAAAGTCTGACTAGTAAGCTCGGGATAGTAGAGCCATAGCGTGTAACTGCCGGTAGCCGTCGACAAAGGCCAGTAGATCGGAGCTTTACGGCGACTTTTGGAGTAGCGCCTCAGGTGAAAAGAGAAAAAATCCTTACGCAACCAGCGGCGAATATCCTGACTAACCGATGTACCAACAGTATCCAAAACCTGCTCGATCAGTCTGGGCAAATCATGCTGATGCCCCTCGCCATCCACTAAGATACCCGCATGAACATGAAATGGTTCTTCACCACTGGGAAGCATACCCGGGCTTTTATCTGGGAGAGAATCAAAGGGATTTGGTTCTGGTGGGATTTGTCGTTGGCCCGTAGCTAGGCGCCAATCGAAACGGCCAAATGCAACCCCGACCGCCCAACTCAATAGACTTGTCGTCTGATCAATGGGTTTAGCACCTTCATCTCCGTCAGCTCCATCGACTATGCTACCGCCTGCGTCATTCTCGCTTATTGGGGCGTAGCTGTCCTGCAAAGCAGCTTTGTCTACATCGCTAAACCCATAGAGTTCATACGCAAGAGAATCGATATCCGTCTGAACAGATGCGAGCTCTGATTCTATGGTCGACGGGTCATACTCACTCAGTTGGATTCGCAGGGCGAACGGAAGAATAAATGCGTGTGAATTTTCTTCAATGGTGTCTAATGATCGCTTCAGGGACCATGCACGATGGGCCATTCTCGCCAGCCTATCTTGATTCGCCACACTGAGTTCGGGTAACGGCGTTTTCTGGATCACGCCTACCTCATAAGACCTCGCTGCAGCATCCGCAGCAGCCAATTGCAGCGATACGAGCAAGCCAAAGGCCCTACTATTGGTGACAGCGCACAATGCCATAAGGTCGTCCGTAGAATTACCAGCCACGAATGCGGCAGGCCCTTTGTCAGCGAATATACAGCCTTGGGGCATGGCACGCATGCTAAGGCCGCTAGTGGTGCGCCGTGGCCAAGTGATCCCAGGGCGCAGATAAAACTGCGGATTTTTAGCCACGAACTCCGCATTGCCGTACAGATAGGGATAACGCCTGCAAATACCAGCTTTTATTTCAGAACCATCCGTATTCCAGTAAGCCATGAGATAAACGTCTGCGTAAAACGGCGAAAACGATCCGCCTTTCGCAAAGCCATGCCACCCGTCTCCAGGCTCCTCCCACCAAGTTCGAACAAAACGAAAGTCCTCTGCTGTGGCTAAACCTTGGCGTGCAGTACGGCCCTCAGATTCAAACGCGGGCATACGTTCAAAGGTCTGCCGGACTTCTTCACTCACCCAATAAGCAAATGGCTTCCCTGGCACTGCATCAAAAGCTTCCGGCTCCACTTCAAAAATCCGTGCATCATCTTCACCTTTTCGCAGCTGCTGGCTTACCTCCCTCAGGGCACTAGTTTTATCGCTTTCATCAAGGAAACGTAGGAACTGGCTCATGATTGTTTCTCCAAAACGTAGGCAGCTGCCTCCACCATCGCATCATCCATCACCCCGTATCCCAAGTCCGCCAAAACTTCTGGCTTCGCATTTAACAGCACAACGTGCTCACGCCATTTCTGGAAACTAGATAGAAAAAAGCATGTGCGTGAGGTAATAGCCCCCAAGCGGCCGGATTTTCGAAGTAGCTCCACGCCTCGTTCAACAAATACGGCCAGAAGATCGTTTTTGCTATTTGGGTATATCTTTCCAATCTTTGTTTTGGTGTTGCTCGATAACGCTCCAAATGGCGGATTCATCACCACCACATCAAAAACTTCACGAGTTAAGTCAATCAGTCTCAGTCCCTGCAGTGCATCCAACGCAAACAGCTGACTTTGATAGTTGCTACTTACCTGTTCAGTGAAGTTGATCAACGCATTGCGTAAACGGTACTCAGCTTGATTCCAAACCTCCTGTTCTTGTTCCGCAAAAAGATCATTTCCACTCCCTCCATAAACTTGCTTTATCAACTTGGGCAGCTCCCGCTCCACCTGCAGCAACACTCCCAATTCAGGCAGGTTATGCAGCAGTTGCAGACTTTTCTCGAATAGCTGTCCATCCTTGGTATCCAGCTGTTCAGAAAACTGCTGGCGCAGTTCTTTTTCGGCAGGTGGCGCAATGGCCGCCACTACATGGCCTTGGCCAATGATGGGGCGTTGCTGCGCTTTTACATCGGCATCGTGCCAAGCACGCTGGGCTCGAAGCCACAGCGCCAGGGTGGCTATCTGGGCAGCACGGGGGTCAATATCCACTCCGTAGATGTTATGTTCGATTATCAGACGCGGAACATCCCTCAGGTAGGCAATTTCATCTTCGTAAGTCTGACTTAAGGGCTTTAACCCCATATCCGGCTGAGTGGAGACATCTAGACTGCCGGGGCCTTGCTGGTGTTCCCAAGCCCATGCTTCACGGTAGATCTCCAAGAAAAGGTCAAAGGCATAGAGACCAAAATGCATGGAGCCACAGGCGGGGTCTAGCAGTTTGAGCGTACGCGGGTCACGCAGGGTGCACGGTGCCGGTTCGCCTCGTTTGGCTTCCAATTCTTCCGGCTTCACTAGCAGGTATTGGCAACGGTCATATAAGCTGGTGTTGCCGTTGGTGGCATCAAACCAAATCCGTCCAAGGGTGTTATCCACCAGAAACTCCACCACGTAGCGCGGGGTGAAGAACTGATTGCGCACCGCCAGTTCACGACTGTTACGTGGAGCCTGCGACTCCTTGCGCATTTTTTTGCGCTCTTCCTGGGAGTTGAAGTACTGGTAGATCCAGCCGATGGTTTCGTCTTCCGCCCAGAGGTGTTCTATATCTGGATGGTTGATCTGTTCAAGAACTTCCAACAACGTGCCTTCACGAGGGAAAAGTCGCCCTTGTGGGCTATGCCTATCGAATAACACAGCCATGTCTAGGGCAAACTCGTCAAACAGGCTGAACAGATAGCTAATATAGGCATCCCCCGTTTCACCGTGGGCTGTGCTCGCCAGGGAGCGATAGAGCTGAAATCCCTTTGAATTCTGCCCTTGGGCTATCGATTCAATCAGAAATCCACGTGCTTCCGCCATTCGGAGGGCTGCAAGTCGGTTCAGGACTGTGAACGCCTGCTCTCTCACGATACGCTCCAGGGCTTGTTTTTTTCGCCCCGCCTCGTCCTTACCTGGAGTCGCTGCAACGTAGTGTGCCAACATCTCCCTTAATAATTGGGCAGTCTGACGCTGTCGGTTATCCAGATGCGTAAGCTCATCCAGCTCCGCAACGTGCCCCGTGCTTGGGTCTAAGCCATAGAGAGATTGAAACTGTCGGGTCAGTTCTTCGCTTAAAGATACTCGGCAGTTGGTGACAAACTTCTGGAGCCGGCCCCGGGTGCTTTGATCAAACGCCATCCGTTATCCCTCGTCCTTCAAATTCAGCACCAGCTCGAACTCGTGAGCGTAATAAAGTTCAGCTCGAAGCTTGTTCAATTCACCGATCAAGACATCGAGGTCATCCATAGTTGTGATTTTGGCTTTGGAGGCGAACTGACGCTTCATTGGTTGGGGCTTTCCTTCGGCAGCAGCCTTGTCTTGCTCTGCTTTTACCTTTTCTCGAACTCGCTCACTACCGATCTTCTGAATACGGCGTTTCACATCCTGCACTTGGCTGTTGATCATGTACTCTTGGTTCACTAGCGCCTGCAGGCCTGCCAGGTCTTGTGCTGCTTCAAGCTGCAGAGCCTCTAGGTCGCCAAGCAACGAGTTCTGCTCTTGCTGGGTGAGTTCTACCCACTCAGGCAAACGATCAAGGTCCTCCTGGGCGGATTTGATCCTTTGGGCCTGCTCGTTTTGCAAAGCAATCGCAGAATCGCGAACTCTTGTTTTCAGCGTTGTTACGCCACCGGAGAACTCTGTCGCATATCTGAAGAATTCCTGATGATTGAGCCGGTCCTGAATTTGGATTAATTCATCCGAGAGTTCATTTTTTAGTTTTCCTGGCACACCGCTGTCAGGCAGCGTTTGGACCGTGGACACGTACTTTTGCAGTTCCCGCAACGTATTCTCTAGTCCATTCTCAAGTGCACGATGAAGCTCAGCAGCCCATTTCAGGCTTTCGTACAATTCTGAGTTTTCATTGCCCAGGCGCTTTGGTGCATCCGATGCGTCGTTCGAGAGGATATCTCTCATGTCGCTTGAGAGGTTTTCCAGTCGATCACTGCCCGGCAATCCCAGAGCTTTCAACTTTTCTGACAGCGGGCCATAACGGTGCTGAAGCTGCGGCAACATTTTCACCGTTGCTTTGCTGATGTCGTCTTCCAAAGGAACCACAACATCGCCTGTCAGCTCGGTGAGTCGTTCAGCTGCACGCGCTTGCACTTCCATGCTGGGACGGTCTTCCCCACGCAAAGAAACGCCAACGGACTTGAAGCTGTTATTGGTTTTTAATGCATCAATTGCCTGCTGCCCGTTAACGGTTACTTCTCGGCCACCCACCTTCAGCTTGATCTCGCCGGCAATCAGCATGGCGGCAACCAGGTAGCGCAGAGTATCTTGAGACCAGCCAAAAGGCGGTGCCGTGAAGATATCGGCAAGGCGCTTGCCTTCGATGGAGCCCTGTCGCTCGATCATGTCGGTAATGCTTGTTATGGCTTTGTGAGAGGTATCGATAGAAGGCCCTTTGACCGTTTTCTGAACCAATCCCAATGGGTCTACTGCAGCCGTCACGCCGGTAAGGTTACCCAGGCGCAGAAACTTCTCTGCCAGGTCTGTCCCCGCACGGGTAGGTGCCTCGGAATGTCGGTCGAACACTTGTTCTGCAACATCACCGATGTGTTTTCTGGCGGCGTTGAGAAGCTCTTGATCCAGCGAGTTCACCGCTGTTGGAGTACCACGGAAAATGAAAGATCCTTGAAGCAAGCTGCGTCGAATTTGCCGTTCCAGGTCGCTCATCAAACGAGCTGCGCGATCTGATTGGCCGGCACAATAGTCTTTTACTTCCTGGTCGGGCTCATTACGGTACCGGGTAACCACTTCTTTGCAGCGGTATATTTCCGTGGTCAGTTCATCCATTACTGGCGTTGTGCGCCCCAGAAGGAAGATGGAGTGCTGCTCGGCCTTCTGCCGACTGTCGTTTACCAGGCGAGCCTTGGCTGCATCGTAATCAGTGGGGTTGACCAACTCGACGATGGTTTGGATTGGGTTTCTTTCCCCTGCCAACGATGATGGGACGGACCCGGAGGTTGCCTGAACTTTAAGACCGGTCGCGACACCCAGGGACCCGTTGAGCTGGGTTTGGGGCAATGGCGAATACACTTCTTTCAGCGCATCGCTGACGATTCTGCGCAGCTCCACCGCTCGGGTGGCTATATTGGCTCGCTCTTGCTCAATCTCGTTCAGTTTTTCGCTGAAGAAACAAAGGTTTCCGTCCTGTTCCCCGAACGGCACTCTGGAATCAGAAATAAGTTCTTCAACCGCCTTTGTCACTTGCTCTGTAGCCGCAGTTTGGGTGACACCTGAATGCATCAGACTGGTGACGTTTTGGCGAGTTACAGGCAGGTTGTTCAGGATTTGAAGAACACATACAGTTTTTGCGATCTGCTGATGAATCTCCGAATCATGAAAATGAATATTTGTCACCTGCTCCACGGAATTATGAAGAGCTTGGAAAGCACGACGAATATCTTTTTCCAGCGCATCATAGAGGGTTACTGTGTTGGCCAGCCAACCCACAGGCTGACCTGCCACTGGTGTTCGTCCATCTGGCCCTTCCACGAGAATGTCCTGAACCACCTTAATGGCGGAGCGCAGGCCAATACCTCCTGTAGATTTCGCCAAGGCGCCCAGCAGGTGCAGGAGAATGTCGAAGTGCGCGGGGAGGAACGGGTATAAGTCGATGAAAGTCTGGCGATCGAAATCAGCACCGTATACTCTTGCGTCTACAAGCTTGGTGTTGTGACGCAATGCCTGACCATGCTGATCAAACAGGCCACCCAATTCTTCTTCGCCAGAGGGAGACTTACCAAGCAGCCGCCGGTAACAAATCTCTTTGATATCGCTTGCTTCCAGATCAATTTGAATTGGGAAGCGGTCGTTGAGTTTAAACAGCTCGGCGGAGTTCAGTGCGGCCTTGGTGTCGTCTTCTGTCAGTGTTTGCTGCGCGGTGCCGATGATCCAGACCTTACCGTCGCCAATGTGTTTCAGGTTCTTGGCCAGTCCATCTAGGTTAAGGATCAGGTTTTGGCGAGAGGCGACGTACTGCCCTACCTCATCGATGATGAAGATGATGTAGTCTTTGCCCGTTGCTTCGCGGGCGATATCGAGCATTTCTTTGACCCGATCATCCTCGAAGCGAATCACTTCGCTGGTCTCTGTTGAGAACGAAGTAGGGGTGGTGAACAGTGCCGGATACATTTTGTGGGCAAGTTCAGGAATGATGCTGTCTACAACAAGCTCGTCGTTTCGGTAATCAGCCCATTCCTCGCCATCCGTATGCTCTCGGAATAACTGCAAGAACTCCTCGTGGCGACCTTCTTTTTTGAGTCGGCGCTCAAATGCTGCCACCTTCAAGTTTCGAGAATACCCAGCCCACTGCAGCACTTTGTAGTACAGCACCGTGGACACCTCTTCCATAGTGGCGCCGGCGACCTGCTCACTGGCTAAGTCCAGCATGAGCACTGCAGCGGGAAAGCGTTTGGCAACTGAGCTTAACAGAGCTTTCGTGGTGCTTTTGTGCAGGCGATCTTGCAGGTGCTGAATGAAAGGCACTCCGTCGATCTTAATATTGTCATCAAAAGCCAAGCCCAGGTACTTGGTGAAGGAACTTTTACCGGAGCCATAGAAACCGGACACCCAAACCCCGACTTCGTTTTCTCCGCCAGCATCCATGGCGTGCTGCATTTTGCCCAGCAGCTTTTCGAATTGGTCTTCGATGCTTTCAGTAACAACGTACTCAGAAATCTCCGCCTTCAGCCGAGCCTCTTGGGACGCACCGTAGGTGATGACCTTCTCAATGGAGCGGTAGATGTCTTTGTTACTATCGAAAAGCGATTTGATTTCCATTGTCTTATCCTTTGACTACGTTTTTACCCACCAACGTGTTCGGAGCGGTAGTTGCCATCTTCTGGGTAAAAACCAAGAAACTTCAGTCGGGTTTTACCAGTGCGTACACCGGGATAGAAAAATACTGTGGGGACGGAGAACTTGCCTTGGAGCTGCCCTTCAATGGAGCCAATCCTCATATAGGGATGCAGCGCCTCTAGGTCGGTCACTAGCAGGATGGCGTTGGGTTCTTGTTCCAGCTCGGTTAAGAGGTCTTCCAACTTGGACTGCAGAGTTCCCTTTTCTAGCCTGTTCGCCAAGGCAGCGTTGGTTTTTTGCCATTGCTGAGGAGCCTCGGCATCTTTCTTATGCCAAGCATTCTTAATAATGCTTGGGGTCGACTCGAAAATTTCCTGGATGGCATCAGCGATAGAGAATTTGTGGACGATCCAACCATCATTGGTCAGGCGAGCTTCCCAGGCTTTCATCTGGCGTTTGACGGCCAAAATATCGCTGGGTGAAAAAACCAGATAATAAATCGGCTCAAAGCTGGCTTGGCCAAATTCCCTGCCTCGCTTAATTCGCTCAATGACTTCGTTAAAATCAGCGTTCAGCGATGATGACATCGACCACCTCTTCCATTGATTTGTACTGCCAACTGATTCGCACCACATCCGCTGCGGATTGAACGATCAGCCAATTGTTCTTCGCTAGCCGTTTCAGCTCGTCTTTCACATCCATAGGCTCAAGACCAAACAGCTCCCACGACGGATGATTGATAACCGCGTTATCCCCTAGCCCGTTTAAATGATGCATGTATGCCAGGTAGAGAACCGTCGACTGCTCGATTCGAATGGGCTGGATGTCTCTGGTTGCGGATCGCCTGGACGATAAGAGACCGTAGTCAGCACAACATCCTATCAGGTAGGAGGACATCCTTTTGATTGTAGACTCAGCCCAATGCTTCTGCGTTTTACCATCCCTGACTGCTTGCTCTACGAAGTCTTTGGCGTCATCCAGGGAGATGGTACTCCGACCACCAGCATAGTGAGGCCAATATACTTCTCGGACGAAATCCCTGAATATTAGATTGGCTTCAGCGGTGTAAACCATCAGAAGCTGGTTCAAAGTAGAGGTACTTACCTCACTCGCCAGCCGCTTCAGATGCGGCGCTCCGCCCTGCTTGATGTATCTGGGCGCGAAACACTCGGAGACGATGTTTCTCAATCTTCGAGCCGACACCATGGGAAACAGGCCGGAGCTTAACGCGCTCTCATAGAGTTCTGCGCTGGTTTGTCCCGGCTCGTAGATCGAGAGCAGCAGTTTTGTTTCCTCAACCAAGCCTAATCCAGCTTGTAATTGGGTGGTGTATTGCACAGCTTCAGTCACGCAGTCTCTCTCATGAACGGGTAACATTTTGTGCCGAATTGAAAGGCTGCCAGGTAGTAGCCTGCGGCCTCCTGCAACATCTCACTGAGATTCGCATCGGAGTACTGGCCGACAGCAACCGGCCCTTCCGCTTGGTTACCGCTTCCACTCGCCAGCCTCTGCAATACACCTAATGCCGACTCTTGGCTATCGAGCATTCGGGGGTAATGGTCCTCGTCTTTTGCCTGGACGTAATCCGCAGCGGCATGTTCGACGGCTTCGGGTAACCGGAAGAGGTGGTAATTCCTACCGATACCAATAAACTCGTCGTGCACGAGAAGCGCCGCCTCTGTTACCCCTCTGTACTGCGCTAACGCCACGGTTCTTGGGTAGATTGGCGAAAGGTATGTTTTCGCTTGGGGTGCTAGAAAGCTGGATGACCACCAGTTGTTTTGGGACTTTTCACCCAGGTAGCCTACGGCCATGCGGAGGCCTGCCAAGTCCCTGATATCTAATCGATCCATTAAAATTCCATTATTGTAAATTTTATTTGCAAGGGCGTATCAAGCCCTAGCTCGACATCGTTAACTCTGAGGCCGAGAACAACACAACCGACCACATAAAACAAAGCAAAACAATACTTTAGCAACAATGCCATGTTTTTTATTAATCTATAAACGATTAGATTGGGTATACCGAACACGTATTAATGTAGAAAATTACTCGAACTCCATAGACTTAAGGTTACTTCAGACTATTCCGTCACGGAGCAACTCCATTACACGGCCTTTTCCGCTTTTAGTTAATTGCTTGCTCCAAGCCCAGATGTCACTGCTTCAGTTGGATAACTCTCTTATTAAGACCTGGTCAGTAAGGGGTTTCAAAGTGTTACAACAATTTATCCGATAATCGTTGTACCACAGTTTGTTCCATGTCACTTTTTTCTGCAATGTTATAGGGCTGGATGGATACAGCTTACAATAGACTGCAAAGAACAATAAAGTCATGTTATTCGCGAACAGGATTTCGAAGTAATCAGCAAGAACATCAGGGTGAGAAATTCTGCTTCACACAAAATAAAAAGCAACAACATAAGCAACAACAGAATTTTCACAAAATACATTAAATTATAAATATCAGATATATAAAAAGTTATTTACAGACCTCTCCTGGCACCATAATTCTTCGATTACCTTTCAAGCAACCATCTTGCATTTGCGCTATTCTTGGTTATAGTGATTTATAAAACTAAGCAATTTCCACTATTGGGTAATTATTATGTCAGGCATCAATAAGTCTCGACAAAAAGCGGCCGAGTCGCTGAAAAAATCTGGGGTCATCGTATCCAAGACAGGTGGTGCATATAAAGACCCAGCTACCATTATCCAATCCAGCACTGCTCAGAACCAATTAAGAGCAATCGCGGCTTTCAAGAAACAGCTACAACCTTCCTAAATCCCTACAACAACTCTAGGTAGCACATATGGACATTGGCTACTCTCCATTATTCTTATTGGGCCTGGTTGCCGGATTTAACTTCATTAAAGAATGGGAAGCTACCCGCTATCGTTTAGCTCGAGAGGATGGCCACAAGCTATATTTTCGCGCAGCATTTTGGGGATTGGTGGTTTGTGTTGTTACATCGTTATTCTTTTTTGGTCTACTGCACTTCATACCAGATAGTTGGAGAGGTCCGTTCAATTATCTGCTCGACGACACTGCTTCTTTTGTGATCCAAGTTTTACTAACGTCCCCATTCTTTGCTTTTCTAATCGCAAAACTTTTCAATAAATTCACCAATGAATACGAATACTATTTAGATGCTCTGCAAGAAAACGAGTTTGAGTGGTTACTAGTCAACGCCATGGAAACAAATTTCATGGTGATGATTACGCTTGAAGACGGCAAGGTTTACGTGGGCTGGGTATACAGAGTTTCTGACCCAGCAAAAGACCCCAGGAAATACTTTAGTATCATACCTGTCGTAACCGGGTTCAGGGACGATAAACAGAAGGTTTACTTCACCACCTTCTATGACCAACTATATGAATCAATGAGTAAGTCGTTATCGCATTTGGATACAGAGCATTTTATGACTGTACTACCAGCGCAACGACTAGCGTCATGCAGGCTATTTGATCCTGATGCCTATGCGGAATTCCAAGGAATTTTTGACAATTCTACAGTGGAAGCTGAGCAAGCTACTTCAAGGAATTAATCGGCTCAACATTAGTACACCACTATGCAAGATACCGTTATACTGAATACAAGTATCGCTGGAAACCAACAAAGGTGTTTCTGATTTCACCAGGTTGACCTAGCTTTGTCGCCGCATCGCTTATTGTGTTGTATTTTAATTCCAACAAGCTGCGCATCTTGTTAGGCGATAATTCTCCCACTCCATCCTGAACATATTTCTCTAGAATGAAGTCAATAAACTCGCGTTGTTTGTAATCTGAGTAGGCCTGAAAAATTGATGGTCTGGCTTCTTTTACGCGCTCGATCCGAGTATGTATTTCTGTAGCGTAAGCTACGTAAGCCAGGACATCGTAGACATCACTGTCTTTGGCATCGATCAGGTCTTTCATCCCTTCAAGTTTGTCTTCGTCATAACCTGCTTCTGCTAAGTCTTCGAGAAGTTTTTCACGGGTTGTTGGGTCGCTCCAGATCCGACGGAGCTGTTCTTCGTCAGAGAAAAATTGAGGAAGGTCGTCAAACATACGCTGGAGGAATTCTCTGGCCGTAATGGGTCTGCCTTCGGGACTCCAGTACATGGCAGAGTAGATATGTTTAATCTGTCTTGCCTTGCCATCTGACAGCTGAATAACAACTTTCTTTTCGCACACGCAGGGGCGTTGCCCGCAATCTAAACAAGGCTCAGGTGGTGGCTTTTCACAAGAGCAGTGGCTATTTTCGCAAACGGAGCAAACACCTTCTTCCGTGCCCCCTTTTTCACATTGACAAGGGCTCTTACCACAACGCTGACAAATGACAGGCTGATCTTCTGGTGGCAATGGTTCACCATCCCAGTCAGGGTCAGCGAAATTGTAATGCGCTTTCACAAAATCGTAGATGGTGAAATAGTCTTTGCCCTCATACATTCGCGTGCCGCGGCCAATGATTTGCTTGAACTCGATCATGTTGTTACACGGTCGCATCAGCACAATATTGCGCACATTGCGAGCATCCACGCCCGTCGAAAGTTTACGAGAGGTCGTCAGGACGGTCGGGATCGTTTTTTCGTTGTCCTGAAAAGTCTTCAGGTCATTCTCACCGGACACACCGTCATTAGCGGTCACTCGGACACAGTAACCGGGATTGCTCGTCCAGCCTTTTTCGACAGCATATTGATTGATGAAATCTCTGACGATACCTGCGTGCTCCTGGGTGGCACAGAACACAATGGTTTTTTCATGAGGATTAAACCGATCCATCCAGTAGTGGACTCGCATTTTCTCCCGTTCAGGGATGGTAATAATGCGATTGAAATCGGCTTCTTTATACACTCTACCTGGCTCTGGCTCGCCTTTGACGACCAGACCGTCACCGGGAGTATAAATGTATTCGTCCATCGTACCGACGATGGGCAGCACCTTGAACGGAGTCAGGAAGCCATCGTTAATCCCATCTTTCAGTGCATAGCTGTATACGGGCTCACCAAAGTAAGCGTAAGTGTCGGCGTTAACGGTGCGCTTCGGGGTAGCGGTTAACCCCAGTTGTACCGCCGGGGAGAAGTAGTTAAGTATTTCACGCCAGGTACTTTCGTCATTGGCGCCACCGCGATGACATTCATCAACAATAATAAAGTCGAAAAAGTCACTCGGATAATCACCGAAATAGGGAGAGGGATTGCCATCTGCATCCGTACCGGACATAAAGGTCTGAAAGATCGTGAAGAACACACTGGCATTCTTGGGAACTGACCCTTTCTTTTTTATCTCACCCGGCTCCAGTCGCACAATAGCATCTTCACCAAAGGGGCCAAAGTCGTTAAAGGCTTGATTCGCTAACACGTTGCGGTCGGCCAGAAACAAGATACGCGGGCGTTTTTTGGCGGCATCGGGTTGGCGCTGTGCGCTTAGGCTCCAGCGGCTGTGGAACAGTTTCCAGGCCATCTGAAACGCGATACAGGTTTTGCCAGTACCCGTCGCCAGGGTGAGCAGGATACGTTGTTTTCCCTGAGCGATAGCCTCCAGGGCATTATTAATAGCGTTTTCCTGATAGTAACGGGGCTGCCAATCGCCTTTGCATTCAAAGGGGATTTGGGCGAAACGCTCACGCCAGACGGCAGCAAAGTCGGGCTCGGGCTGTTCACCACCAGGCCTCTGGACAGGATCAAAAGTCAGTTGCCAGAGCTGATCCGGGCCCAGGAACTGTTCGACCAGCTTTTCCTCGCCGGTGAGCATATCCATCTGATAGATATCGTGACCGTTGGTGGCATAGCCAAAACGGCACTGCAGACGCAGGGCGTACTCTTTGGCCTGCCGCACCCCCTCGGTATAGCTCAGGCTCTCTTTTTTCGCCTCAATCGCCGCCAGTTTGCGGCCCTGATATTCCAGTACATAGTCGCTGCTTAATGCCGAAGCGCGTTTGCCGCCGCCGATAATCCTGCCCTGGGTAATACTGACCTCACGGCGGATATAGCTGTTCTCCACCTTGCCCCAGCCAGCATCGACCAGCTTGGGGTCAATGAGGTTGGCTCTGGTGTCCGCTTCGTTCATGGTCATAATTGCCTATTACTTATGCCGCTCAAGTTAGAGCATACTTACACAGAATCTCTCATATGTATGGACGGCTGGCTTAATCTCACATATAAAATTCTATATGTAAAGTTTTGAGCCGCATCTTTACATATGGAGTGTTGTATGTAAGCCTGCTCTCCTTAATTTACGAAGTAAATAACTCCAGATACCTATCAAAGAAGAATACCCGGTTTCGCTGATACCCCGTTACTTCTACTAATACGCCGTCGGTGACAAGTTTTTTCAATAAGGAGGAAGCCGTCTGATGACTAACTCCCAATAGCGCTGCGGCATCGTTGGCCGTAATCGCCGGGCGACGGTATAAGTGTTTTAGTAAGGTTTGCGCATTCTCCGCACGCTTACCATAAGCAAACAGTAAGCTATCCATCTCTCGGCGTAAGCGCAAAATCGACTCGAAGGTTTGCTTGCCATTATTCGCGGTTTCTATCACTGCCTGGAGAAAAAACTTCACCCAATGCAGCACATCATTAGATTCGCGCACCCGTGTCAACGCATCGTAATAGCTGCCACGATTGCGTTCGAAAAAGTCTGACAAATACAGGGAGGGCTTGCGTAGCAAGCCTTTATTGACCAAATACAGCGTAATTAACAAACGGCCAATCCGCCCGTTGCCATCCAGAAACGGGTGAATTGTTTCAAATTGATAGTGACTAAGCGCAATGCGGATCAGCTCGGGTACATGGATGTGCTCATTGTGCCAGAACAGCTCCAAATCGCCCATTAATTCTGGCACCAAACCCTGGCGGGGAGGGATAAAGGCCGCGTCTTTTAACCCGCTGCCGCCAATCCAGTTTTGGCTTACACGAAAATCACCCGGGGTTTTATTTTCGCCGCGCACGCCCTGCATCAAAATTTCGTGAGTACGTTTTAGCAGGCGATTGGATAACGGCAGGGTTTCCAGCTCAACGATTGCCTCGTTAATGGCCTGCACATAGTTGCGCACCTCTGCCCAGTCGTCGCGCTTTTCCGGTGCCAGTTGCTCGGCCTCCAGCACGGCTTCATCCATTTGCGTTTGTGTGCCCTCGATACGCGACGAGGTGTTGGCCTCTTTGGTGATGTGCATCTGAATAAACAGATCAACATCTGGCACAATCAGAGTAAAGGCATCCAACTCCGCCAGCGCACGGGATGCCTGTTCCAGCAATGTATTTATTAAGGGGTCTTCCCAATACCATTCGCGATTAATTCGCGTCGGGGCAAAGCTTTTGTATTGGTATTGCTGGACTCGCTGCCCGGACTTGAATTCTTCGAATTTGATGGGGGCAAGCACATTCATTAGAGAACGACCTCTCTGCATTTCCGGGGCACATTAGCGAATAGCGAATCCAATTGGAAAATATTGTGACCGCTGGTGGCATGCCCAAACCGGCACTGCAAACGCTGGGCGTAGTCCTTAGCCTGACGCACCCCTTCGGTATAGCTCAGACTCTCTTTTTTCGCCTCAATCGCCGCGAGCTTTCGGCCTTGATATTCCAGTACATAGTCGCTACTTAATGCCGAAGCGCGTTTCCCGCCGCCGATGATGCGTCCCTGGGTAATAGTGACCTCGCGACGGATATAGCTGTTTTCCACCTTGCCCCAGCCAGCACCGACCAGCTTGGGCTCGATCAGATCGGCTCGAGTATCGGTTTCGTTGCGGCTCTCATGCGTCATTAGGCGGCAGCCTCTCCCATATTTTTAGTTAATTCACCCGAAAAGGCTTTTTGGAGTAGAGACTTTTTCAGCGTATCTAACTCGAGCAATTTATTCTGATAAATAGATTCGAGATTCCCTATTTCACTCTCCATTAATTCTATAGATCGAACCACGCTCTTTTGTTTTTGTAACGCTGGATACGTAATTAGGAATTTCCTTACCGACTTAACGTTAAGGTTTGGAACTCCAGAACTTGTAATGCTTGATCGAGCTAGCGATTTTATTTGCGGTGAATTAAGTAAATATTTTAAATAGTAGCTATCGAGCTTGGCTTCAATCGGCTGAATCAATGTAAGGCTGACATATACACTAAATTCAAATTCATGTTCAACCACCGCAGCCTCTCCAAAACCTGCACCTACGCGAGAGTATAAAATATCTCCCTTTTTGGGCATATTTTTCTTAGTCAGCTTTGCATGGAGATCCTTGGAAATATGCCTGTATTTATCCAACACTACTTTCCCTGATTTAACATTTTGTGCAGATAAGAATGGTACTCCTTCAGACTCGTCTACATATTTCGGAGTAGCTGCAACACCGCAAGTGATTAACTCGCAAGCATCATCTAAAGCTTCTTCCACATACCTATCCCCAATTAAACTAAACACCTGCTGCAAATAGCTTTCAAACAGTTCGCGGACGTTTCTGAGGTTTTGTTCGGTTAAAGCGCGGGCTTTGTCGATATGGGTAAAGGCCTGGTCGAGGATGGCGACGATGCGTTTTTGTTCCTCTAGAGATGGATAAGAAATATCCATCTTTTTAAGATGGGAAGGACCAACATTTTTAATAGCCGTGCCAGTGGAATGGCCCAGAAGTTCATCTATGAATAAATCTGTCTTAAAGTAGTAATAAACAAATTTTGGGTCTAAATCAGGTGTGAGCGATTTGAATCGAACAACGCTCGTATTCATAAGCAATGGCAGGTCAGCTTCTTTCACTATCGCTGAGCGACCAATGGTCCCAGAAATAGTGTATAGGATGTCGCCTTCATCGACCTGAAAGTGCTTCCACTTGGTAGTAGCTAGCTCCATGCTCGCGCATCTTGCGCTGGACATATCAATATATCCATCCTGGACACACCTCACATTTATCATGGGGTAGCCATTCTCTTCGTATTCATATTTTCGAATACCAGGCCCCTCTTGAATGAACAAAACATCAGGTAACTTCTGCGTTATCCAACTCACTACACCAGCTCCTGAATCTTGCCCAATATCGCCTCACTCTCTTTATCCAGAGCAATAATCTCAGCAATGATCTCCTTAGGCTCGCGCAGCTCGACCTCCTCCTTGCTATTAGGATTTTTCACCGACAGATCCCAGGTGGCCTGATCCAGATCCGCCACATTAAGCGACCAGGATTTATCCGAATCCTCAAAGCCTTTCTGCAATTCAACAAACTCTTGCAAATCCTTGTCATTGAGCGGATTGGTTTTACCCAAACTGCGACCAGGATCAAGCTGGTAGTACCAGATTTTTTGCGTCGGTTCGCCTTTGGTAAAAAACAGCACCACGGTTTTTACCCCCGCGCCGAGGAAGGTTTTGGCGGGGCAGTCGAGCACAGTGTGCAGATTGTGGTTTTGCAGTAGCTCTTTTCTGAGGGCAATGGCAGCGTTATCGGTATTACTTAAAAAAGTGTTTTTGATCACAATGGCAGCGCGGCCACCAGGCTTAAGGGCCTTCATAAAATGCTGCAGAAACAGGAAGGCGGTTTCGCCTGTTTTAATGGGGAAGTTCTGCTGGACCTCTTTGCGCTCTTTGCCGCCAAAAGGGGGATTGGCCAGGATTATATCGTGCTGTTGGCTTGGCTGTATGTCCTGCAGGTTCTCCGCCAGGGTGTTGGTGTGGATCACGTTAGGGGTTTCGATGCCGTGCAGAATCATATTCATGATAGCGATGACATAGGCCAGGGATTTCTTCTCCTTGGCGTAGAAGGTGCGCTCCTGCAGCGTTTTGAGATCTTTGGTGGACAGTTTCTTTTGCGCTCTGCCACCCTGCCTGAGGTAGTCGTAGGCCTCGCAGAGGAAGCCCGCTGAGCCTGCGGCACCGTCGTAGATGGTCTCGCCGATCTTGGGCTGGATAACGTCGATCATGGCGCGGATCAGGGGACGCGGTGTGTAGTATTCGCCACCGTTGCGCCCGGCATTGCCCATGTTTTTGATTTTGGTTTCGTAGAGGTGGCTGAGCTCGTGCTTTTCTTCCTGGGAGCGAAAGCGCAGTTCGTCGACTTTTTCGAGGGCATCTCGCAATGAGTAGCCGCTCTGAATCTTGTTTTTGATCTCACCAAAGATCTCACCAATTTTGTATTCAATGGTGTCTGGGCTGTCCGCGCTTTTCTTGAACCCCTTCAGGTAGGGAAATAGTTCGCCATCGACGTAGTCAATCAGGTCAGAGCCAGTCAGCGCGTTATTGTGGTCGAAATTGCCGTTCGCGTCTTTAGGGGCCGCCCAACGGCTCCAGCGGTGTTCTGGGGCAATGATGTACTGATATTCCCTGCCTTCAAGTTCCGCGTTGAATTTTCGGTCTTGTTCAAAGTCATCAAGGTACTTAAGGAATAGCATCCAGCTGGTTTGCTCCGTGTAATCGAGCTCACTGGAGCATCCAGCATCTTTCCACAGGACGTCGTCTATCGCTTTAAAAGTTTGTTCGAACATGCTTACACAATCCGTTATGTCAAATGCTTTTTTTCACTGAGTTTCCAGTGGTCGGTATGTTTATTCATACGGCTTAAATTCATTGTGATCCACCGTCACCAGTTGAATCAACTTTGGATGAATATACAGCCGCTCTCTACCCGCCTGCTGTTCTACCAACACACCAATACCCACCAGCTTTTTTAGATATTCCGAAGCTGTCTGACGTTTGGCGATACCTGCGTCTACCAGGTTGCTAATGCGGCAGCAGGGTTGCTCAAAGATCGTATCAACCAGTTCGCGGCTATAAATTTTCGGCAACTGCGCTCGCACATAATCCGCCGTACGGTCAGACAGGGCACGGATGCTGAGTATCTTTTGTGTGGTCCATTTTGCCGTGCTTTCAACCGCATCAAGCATATACAGCAACCAGGGTTCCCAGGCTTGCTCTTTGGTCACGGCTAACAGGCCACTATAGTACTGGCCTTTGCTGGCAATGATATAGCGGCTCAAATACAGAATAGGCAGCGACAGCAGCTCCTCTTGCACCAAATACAAAATATTGAGGATTCGCCCTGTACGGCCATTACCATCAGTGAACGGATGAATCGCCTCAAACTGGTAGTGCATCACGGCCATACGAATCAGTGGATCGAGATCAGGTTGCTTGTGCAAAAAACTTTCCCAGTTACTCAACAGGTCTCGCAACACCTTTTCACCAGCCGGCGGTGTAGAAATGATTTCACCCGTGTGATCATTAGCCAGCGCAGTGCCTGGTACTTTCCGCACCGCCATGTCGACACCTTTGATCTGACTGCAGATCGATTCAACCATATTGGTATTAATGGGACGGTTGGCCAATGTTTGCCAACCTTCATATAGCGCGCTGCGATAGCGAAGTGCTTCTTTCGTGGCAGGGTCCGCATGCGCCTCATCACTACCGGCATACTGGAAAAGCTTATCGGTGGTGGTGACAATGTTTTCGATTTCTGAGCTGTCTTTGGCTTCCAGGATAGGCAAGGTGTTAATCAGCATAGCCTGATTAGGGATAAGCGCTGCCGCTTGCTTGAGCTCAGCAAGGGCGGCCCGGGCAGAAATACAGCGTTTAAGCACGGTCTTGGTTTCCAGCTCAACGCCTGGGGGTAGCAAAGGAAGGTCGTTATACGGCTTTTCAGGATGCCAGTTCATATCTTTATAAATTTTAATTTTATCGACATGATTTGAGCTTATGTCGATAGTATCGACACGTCAAGAATATATGTCGATATTTTCCAAATAATCGACATATACCCTTCTACCTGCTCAATAATGGCTTCTATTGAGTATCTCACTCAGGCCATGATCTTTCTCAAAAACCCTCACCGGTAGTCCAGTAACCGTGCAATCTCTCAGATCCTCAGTTAACCAATCACATGCTCCCCCACCCTAGTGACCAGCCGCGTGCTTTCCTCTACCTCATACTCCGGCTCAAGCACCGTTGAGACATAGAAGAACTGGGTGGCAACCTCGTCACGGGTGATGTCCACTTCCATCCAGCCGCGGCCCATGCCGCGCATAAAACGCATTTCCGGGCTGTCGCGCATGAAAAACTCTTCCAGTTTTTCTTCCGGCAGCGGCATGAAGCCCTCAAACCCGGGCGAGGTCACACCCGGTGTGCCGAATTCAACCGCAACGGGATCACCTTGCTCATCGTGCAAATCGAAGGCCCAGGAGCTGTGGGTATCACCAGCGAGTACGACGGCGTTGTTGGCCAGCGTGCGGAATTGCTGCAACACCCGTTCACGGTTGGCCGGGTAACCATCCCAGGCATCCAGGTTCAACGGTAACTGCGCTCTGCCACGTTCGCGCAGCATGGCATAGCGACCTGAGATTGCCGCTTCACGTACGTCTTCCGGAAATTCTTCGTCTTCGACGACAGGGATATTCTTGCGCCCCATGATGACCTGCTGACCGATCACCTGCCAGGGAATACCAGCATCCTTGGAACGGCGCAGTTCCTCAGCCAGGAAGTCTTCCTGCCTGCTACCCAGGATGGTTCGCTCAGGGTCGGCCAGGCGTTCGCGCAACGTCTCCACATCCATGGCGAAAGTCAGCTGCTCATCACGTCCAACCAGACGGGTATCGAGCATGATCAGTGAAGCCAGATCACCAATATCAAAACTGCGATAAATGGCGCCTTCTTCTACGCTGCTTTGTTCGCGTATCGGCAACCACTCATAGAACGCCTGAATGGCAGCGCGGCGGCGTGGATCGAAATCGCCCTCTCCCTGCTCCGGGTTGTGATTCTGGGCGCCGGTTTTGTAAGTATTGTTGGTGATCTCGTGATCATCCCAGACACAAATAAAGGGATGCGCCTGATGCACAGCCTGCAGATCTTCGTCAGTTCGATAAAGGCCATACCGCATGCGGTAGTCTTCCAGCGTCACAATCTCATGCAGCGGCTGAACGTGACGTCCCTTGTCCAGGGCTTCCGGGTTAGCATAACCCCCATCAGCATATTCATAAATATAATCGCCCAGGTGCAACACCGCATCACAGTCGCGAGCCGCGATTTCCTTATAGGCATTGAAGTAGCCCTGTGGGTAGTTTGAGCAGGACACGACTGCCAGCCGCGTTTGTTCCACACCCGCTGATGGCAACGTACGGGTACGACCAATGACGCTCTCTACGCCTTCAGCGACAAAGCGATAGAAATAGGTTTTACCCGCCTCCAGGCCAGTGGCGTCCACTTTCACGGTGTAATCGCGCTCAGGACCGGTCTGAGTGTTACCGGAAGCGGCAATATTGTTGAAACGCTGGTCACTGGCCACCTGCCATTGCACGGACAGGGATTCTGGTTGACCGCTACCAGGCAGCACGCGCGTCCACAGGATCACCCGATCCTGCAAGGGGTCACCGCTGGCAACGCCATGAGTAAAATGCGAGGGGGCAGCGGCCTGTACTGGCAAGCCACGGATCGCCAGGCTACCCAGCGTAGCGGCGGATATGGCCAGAAACCGGCGGCGGCTCAAAGGGAAACGTTGGCTCATCGAAAGCTCTCCTGTCAAACACGTGAGAAAACGCCTGACAGGCTAAATCGTATTCACGACAGGGGAGTGACAGGGCCACATTACAAGCGAAACCCATTATTGCCCTCGTAGATTGAGCCAATGCTACGAAAAACCCTAAGCGCCGATTAGCATTAAACGTTAGCGCGACTCCGGAACTGGCCCAAGGCCTGGCATGAAAGTATGGAGCACAGCCCGCATGGGATAGTCGCTGTCTACTTCATAACGATTCATAAACACGATGATCGCGGCTTCCTGGTCCGGGAAGCGGCCAAATTTTGCCACAAATCCCGCAACCTGTCCGCTATGACGTTGCGATGTGAGTCCAGCGTAGGGATCAACATTCCATCCAAAGCCATATTCGACACGGCGTCCATCGGATAGTACGGTTGGCGCCCACATTGCGGCTTTCGATTCGGCTGTCAATAATTGATCCCCGTATAGCGATTTATCCCATTTCGCTAGGTCGCTGGCTGAAGACAGGATTCCCCCAGCGCCGAGCGTTGACGAGGTTTCCGTTGCCCTGCGATTGATGAGCTTGCCTGCTTTGTTAACCCAATAGCCCGATGCACGGTTGGGGATAATCGCCTCCGGGTCTGTCATCCGGATCTGGGTCATATCCAGGGGGTCGAAGATTCGTGATTCCAGTATTTCACCAAGCGGCTGGCCCTCTATTCGCTCGACGATCAGACTCAGTAAGTAATAGCCCGTATTGCTGTAGTACCATCCAGTCCCTGGCTCGAAGTCCATTGGCCGGGAATGTGCGATCTTAATCACATCTTCTGATGTCAGACGAGAGCCATATACGTCATAAGACGCGATTTCTTCATAATCCGGGATACCTGACGTATGCGTTAACAGCTGCCGCACCGTCACACCAAGCCACTCGCTGGGGAGGCCCTGCAGGTGCTGATGGATAGTATCTTCCAGCCCCAACTTGTCTTCCTGGACCAATAGCATCACTGCGGCGGCAACAAACTGCTTACTGATAGAGCCGATCTCGAACACGGTTTCGCCGTTGACGGGCACTGAAAGCTCAACATTTGCCATCCCATAGGCTTGCTGGTGAATCAGCGTCCCGTTCGAGCTCACGGCTACGAGTCCCCCCGGTATATTGTTTTCATCCATGTATGTCTGGATTTGAGCATCGAGGTCAGCAAGCTCGGCGTCTGTTGGTTGCACGAATGGATCCGCAGCGACTGCCGCTCCTGCGTACAGAAAAACAGAAATCAATCCCAGCTTCTGAGCAAATCTTTTTAACGAAGAAACTGAACTCGATAGCCTCATGATCAAGGCGCTAGTATCTCCTGTTCCTGTTTTCATTCTTCATTCTCCTCAAGTTTAGACGTCCCGGGGTTGCACCCTGATTTTACGGACAATTCAGAAAAGCCTCGTAGCTCCATAATTGTTAAGAACTGTTTAAGCCACATTAGACGCTTTTTCCAAAACAGTCAGCCTGACATCAACCGTCACCCGCAACTCCGTCAACTCCTCCACCTTGCCCAGGCCGTCCGCGCTGGCACGATAAAGATGCGGCGTCATCATCAGCAGGTTGCTGATCTGTTGCGCGTCTGGTATCAGTACTGAAAACCTGACCTGCCGGGTTGCCACCTGCAAAAAGCCTTCAGGTATCTCTTTTTTCGGTGGTCGGGACGGCTTCAATACTGGATAGATAATCTCCCGCAATTCCCGCAAATGATCAGCGCCAGCATCGGCCATCAACAACCGTCCACCGGGTTTTAACACGCGCAGAAATTCTGCATAGACAGGAAAACCAAACAGGCATAACATCCGGTCGATTGTTGCCGGCAACACCGGCAGATTGGCGTTATTGCCGACCACCCATGACATCTGTTTGTCCTGACGCGCAGCGGACTGTACCGCCCACTTGGAGATGTCCAGGCCGATCAGATTCAGTGCCTGCACCGATTGCGCATGTGCAGCAAGCTGACGCAGGTAGTACCCTTCCCCGCACCCGGCATCCAGGCAATTCAACTCGGCAGATGGTTCCGTGTCGCTCAGCACGGCCTCCGCTACGGCATCGGCAACCGGCTGATAATAACCTTCGGTCAAAAATGCCTGACGAGCGACAACCATCGGTTTGCAGTCCCCTGGATCGCGGGAGCGCTTGTTTTGTACTGGCAGCAGATTGACGTAGCCCTGCCGCGCAACATCAAAACTGTGCCCCTTTGCACAGGTCCAGATATTACCTGCTCGTTGTAGCGGCTCACCGTCCAGGGGACAGGCGAGTTTTTCAAAGGGCGTGACTGTACAACCAGTTGCGTTCAATCTCTCAAACTCTCATAAATAATATCCCGGGCAGTCGTTCGCATATCCGCCGCCCCCGGACGCGTTGCCCCCTGCGCCTGAATCATACCCAGCCAGAAAATATCATTGACCGGGTCAATCCAGAACCAGGTGCCAGCAGCCCCTGCCCAGAAGTAGGTACCCGGTCCTTGCGGCGAATCGGCAGCAACGGGATCGTAAATCACCCCCATGTCGACGCTCCAGCCCACCCCTGCGTCTCCGATTCCGCCAATCGCATAGCTCATGTCCTCGTCACCGGTCAGACTGTTGGTGCTGAGGATGCGGACGGTTTCAGGTGCCAGGATGCGCGTGCCATCCAGTTCACCCTGATTGATCAGCATCTGGATAAAGCGGGCATAGTCATGCGCGGATGAGACCATGCCACCGCCGCCAGACTCCAGGCGATTGGGGTCGAGGTAACTGGGGCGGTCAGTGCGATGCGGCTGTTGTGCCAGGCTTTCGGCTTCACTGTCCCAGTAGTGCACCTCGGCAAAGCGCTCACGATCCTCCGCTTTCACGTAGAAACGCGTATCCATCATGTCCAGCGGCTCAAACAGGTGTTGGCGCAGGTACTCGCCATAGCTCATGCCGGTGAGCTGTTCGACGATATAGCCTTGGATATCCATGCCAATGGAGTAGTACCACTGCTCACCGGGCTGGGCCAAAAGCGGAGTACCTGCCACTTTTTCAACAAGGTCGTCCAGATCACTGGAAGCCAATACGGCCTGGTCACGAAACGCCTGGTTCACTGGGTCGTCACCCATGAGGCCATAGGCAAAACCGGCGGTATTGCTCATCAGCTCACGCATGGTAGGCTGGCGTTCCAGCGGTTCCAGCTCCATGTTGCCATCACCGTCGTAATCGGCCATGACCTTCAGGTTGCTGAACTGGGGCACATGCTTGCTGATCGGGTCATCAAAGTCCCAGAGACCGTCTTCCCAGAGCATCATCATGGCCACGCCGGTGACCGGTTTGCTCATGGAGTAAATTCTGAATAGTGAATCCTTGCTCATCGGCGCCTGGTCATTGATGCGCGCGATACCTGCCGACTCATAGGTGGCGATCTGACCGTCTTTACCCAGCATCCAGACCATACCGGCCACGTCCTGATTGGCGACAACCTCCCGCATGGCGTCGTCCAGTCTCTCGATACCAGCCTCGCTAAACCCGGCCGCTTCGGCACCGGCTTCATGTTGCGGCCAGGACTGGGCATGTGCCAGCCCCGTCACAATGGCGGCCATTGAAAGACAAATCAATTGATTGAGGGCAGGTAACCGAAGGGTAAGTTGCATGGCAGGGACTCCGTCTATTCTTGTTATCGTTTTTTATGGCTTCTGTTTCGTTTCTTTGACTGCTTCTTTATTGCTTTATTGTTTCATTGTTTCATTGCTTCCTTCATAAAAGGATGCATGGAAGTTACAGCTATCTTAGAGTGTCCGATACCGTCGTACAACTCAGATCAAGGCTCTACGGTATATCTGGTACAACGCCAGGCAAATGCGCTGCGCAATGTTACAGGTTGATCTCACCATCAATGACTTTAACCACCTCACCGGCAACCCAGACCGTATCTGAGGATTTGTGCAGATGGATCCGGCCGGCCCGTTGCAGCATCGTGCCCTGGGCTGACAGGTAAGTTGACTTCACAACATTTTCCTCCATGAGCCACTGCGCCAGACTGGCGTTCAAACTTCCCGTCACCGGATCCTCGTAGCCGCCTTCCCCAACAAAGGCCCGCACTTCGATATCTGCCTCATGGGAGGAATCATGAAGACCAACCACGCCCAGGTTGAGTGGAGAAAGTGCGGCCCAATCAGGCTTGAGGGAAAGCACCTGTTGTGCAGAACGCAACATAATGGCACACCAACCCGGCCCATTATCCACCCACTGATGACGGACAATATCTGATAACGGCAAACCAAAAGCGTTCGCAATCTTGTTAACCACATCCTCTTCCAGAGGCCCGAACGGACTAACGGTGGTGCCGCAAATGCGAGAGATGAGCCTTCTCGGCGAATGCTGATCAGCCCTGCTTCACACTGCTGTACGATCACATCTGATTTGCCTGGCTTGCCACCTGCTGACAACCAGGCATGACATGAACCTAGCGTCGGGTGTCCCGCAAATGGCAGCTCACCACCAGGAGAAAAAATGCGTAGCCTGTAATCAGCCGCTGGATCGTCCGGTTGTAACAAAAACGTGGTTTCGGACAAATTTGTCCAGCGCGCCAGGGCAAACATCTGCTTCTCAGAAAGCGAATCGGCGCCATGGATCACGGCAACCGGATTGCCCGAAAGGGGGTCAGCAGAAAATACGTTGATTTGAGAAAAACGAAAACGGGACATATTGATTGCGCCTTTATAACGCTTCGCTAGTAAGTCGAATTGATCCAGATGCGATTATTATCTACGTGCTTGTTTGAAACCAGAATTCAATCTCATCGGTTTCTACCTCAAAATCTGCCGCATGCTCAGTGTTTGCCGGTACATAGTACCAATCACCTACCCCGATGCGACTCGTTTCGCCATTCATGGTCAGAATGAGCTCACCCCGCGTAATGACCCCGTAATTATCTGTTTCGTGCGTATGCGGCGGGATGGACGTGCCAGCAGGGTACGAGGCGAACAGCACATCGCCCCCCTCAGCCTTCAGCTTATAAGCGTCAAAGCGTCCGTCATATAAAGGCAATCTCTTTATTCTGTCAGGATAGCTGCCTGGCACTTGCACCTCCTTTGGATAGATAGATGTGATTACCAGGCAAAGCAGTAAAACAACCCGTCACCGCCGGTGCTTTCCAGGTTCTCCTGGCTGCAGCCTCGGGTGCCGTGGGCACTGTTCCAGGAAGTGGGGTTGGCACCGCCACCCTGCCGGTCATGGTGGCCGACCTGGGCGCTGCCTTCGCCATTGGATGTCCAGTTGCTGCAACTGGCGCCAGCTGCCATGGCCATACCATCCAGCGTACTGCCGGTGAGGATATCGTGCATGTTGGGGTCGTCATCTCGACCATTCACCTGATCACCGTTTTCGTCGACAGAGTTTTCCTTGCTCAGCCTGTTGTTGTCGCTGTGCAGATCATCGACATTAGCGGCAACCTGCACGCCATTGGCATTGAACCAGGGGCCGCTGCCGATACGGTCACGCGCATTGACAGCATCATTGCCATCAGCGGCGTGAGTGCTGAGGTAAGCACGCCAGGTTTTGCCGGTGATACCAGCGGCTTCGGCCAGTTCGGCGCAATGGGCATCAGCGCCCTCCAGGCCGCCGAGGTTGGCACCATCGCCAGAACCAACGCTGGTGATAAAGAAACTCAGGGTATTGTCTTGCGCAAACGCGAAAGAGGAACAGACCGCCAGAGTAGCTGCGGCCAGGGGAGCAACGATCTTTTTCATTGTAGGGCTCCTAAAAGCGTAACTTGAACGTTATTTACATGAATAAACACTATCGAGTAACACGCAAATACATTGCCATGGATTTTGCCTGGATACAAACCTGCCTTTCTTATACGAACCTCATACGGGCCTGATACCAATCCCATACGAAAAAAGGGGCGAGAATCACCTCCGCCCCTTTTACCGATAAATCACAACAACTACCGATAAAATCACATCAACTTAGAAATTAACGTTTACACCCACCCAGAAGTTACGGGCTTTGTCTTTGTTGTTGTAGTCATCAATGAACTCAGGCTCGTAAACGCCACCGCCCAGGTCTTCAAACACCGTGCGGAATGACGTGAAATCCTCATCCAGCAGGTTATTGATACGACCATTAACCGAAATGCTGTCTGTGATGTGATACTGAGCGCCCAGGTGCAGCACCTCATAAGCCTTGTAGTGCATGTCATCACCGTTGGCATCCACACCACGGAAGCGGTCAGAACGCGATTCGACGGTTAGCTGAGTGCTGAAACGGTCGTTAACCATCCAGTCCAGCGTCGCATTAGCCATGTGCTCAGCAGTATTGGTCAGCGGCTGACCTTTATCAGGACCTGTCAGTTGTTCACTGTCTGTCCAGGTGTAGTTGGCACGCAAGGACAGCGAATCCAGAATGCGATATCGGCCGACCACTTCCAGGCCATTGATCTCAGCCTCATCAACGTTGATATTCTGGCTGTAGCTGGTGAAACCCAGATCACCGTATGCACCCAGGTTTACACAGGGGCGAACACCACCAGTTTCATCACAGTTTTGCGTGGTTTCACCGCGAGCAATCTTGTCTTCAAAATCATTGGTGAAGTATGTGATGTTAAATGTGTGACCTACATCACCTGCCCAGTACAACGCAATCTCTTTGTTGACACTGGTCTCTGGCTCAAGGTCGGGGTTACCCGCAAACGGGATGGTGCCCTGGCCACCAAAACCGGTAATACCATCGTACAAGTCTGTGGTATCCGGTGTTTTATAACCGGTGCTGACACCGCCTTTAACAGTCCAGTTGTCACTGATACTATACACCGCATAGGCACGCGGGCTGATTTGTGAGCCGAAGAAATCATGGTTATCGTAGCGCACACCTGCAGTCAGGGTCAGCGCTTCGACAGGTGACCAGTTGTCTTCTACAAACAGGGAGTACATTTCCTGTTCCTGCACCACACCGGCACCGTCATCACCAGCCTCCATGCCGAACACACCATCATTCAGTTCGCCGTCAATCAGTTGTGCACCGACCGCCAGGTTATGGCTACCGGCCAGATCCTGCAAAGGAATGTCCAGACGGGCATCAAAGGTGTACTGGCTGCTGCTCAGCGGGCGATCCGGACGGGGCAGGAAAGTCTGCTCGGCCAGGTCTTTGCGAGCCTGTTCACTCATCCCCGCGTAGTCGCCAGTGGCATAGTACATTTCTGCCAGAAGCTGACGTTCTGCTACGGTCAGTGGCAGGGTACGACCTTCATTGCTGGTTTCGATGTTGGCCAGTGACAGGTAGCTTTGCGCAAAGCCCAGATCCGCTTCGTGGGTAAAGGCATACTGTTCACGGGTAAATTCCTGATCAGCGGCATAACCGGCTCGAGGGCTCAGGCTACCACGACGCTCGGCCCAGATGGATTCGATGTTATCCACCGTTCCCAGCGGGTAAGACAAAGTGCCCAGGTTGTTGGCGAACGGCGTGTTGTCGTAATCCTGCTGGGAATTATCATAATCCACGGTCAGGCGCTGCTTCTCACTGATATTCCAGCCCAGGGTGAAACCCAGTGACTGGTTGACGTTGTCCACCGTCTTGCCGCCACGGCCAAACCCCAGCGAACGCTCGTGTGTCACACCTGCAGGGTCAGTGATCAGTTCGTATTCTGGCTCGGAAGCATCACGCTCATAGCGAGAGGCTCGCAGGGAAATATTCAGTACGTTTTGAATCAGCGGACCATTGACGACCATGTCGTAGGTCGTGTCCGTACCGAACATGTCATTGTCCTGAAAGCTGTGGCCAGCTGTGAATGACCCCGACCAACGCTCGATATTGCGCTTGGTGATGACGTTAATCACACCACCGAGGGCGTCTGCGCCGTACAAAGTTGACGCCGGGCCACGAATTACCTCAATACGCTCAATCGTATCCAACGGCGGAATGTGGTTGAACTGGTTGCCACCAAAGTTGTTCGGGTAAATGTCGCCGTGGTTATTCTGTCGCTTGCCATCAATCAGCAGTAATGTGTAATCGCCACCCATGCCACGCATACTGATGGTGCGCTGGCCGGTTTTATCAGATGTTTCACCAACATCAACACCTTCCAGTTCACGAACAGCGTCTATCAGTGTCATGTAAGGCCGCTGTTTCAACTCTTCGGCACTGACCAGGCTGATACTGGCTGGCGCGTCTATCAAGCGTTGGCTAAAACCGGATGCTGTTACTACGATTTCCTCTGGATTTTCAGATACTTCCTGAGCCTGAACAGCAACTGCCGACAGCCCCATTAATGTGGCACTCATAGCGACAAACAACGATTTACGACGCGCAGACAAACTAACTGCGTTGAACATGACCCAACCCTCTTCCTTAATCAGCAGCAATAATTGCGTGAGATACAATTAACAATAATGATGCGCATGATAATCATTACCGTTACCATTTGGAAGCGTTTTTTAACATCTCTGAAAATACGGCTGGATACAGCCTCCCATTATCTGCCACATGTGCGGCTTAGGGATTACATATCAGGTTTGTCGGCATCCGTCGGTTTACGGAATTCAAGCTGCACATTGGCCGAGTAGATAACCCGGAAATCATCACTTTGATGCGGTTCCGTGTTGTGTGTCAGATAACTGGGAAAGACAACAAACATGCCTTTTTTGGGCTGAAGTGTGAATCGATACGGCATCCAGCAGATCTCGGGGGGATAGAAATGCTGAAAATGTCCCCTGGCGGGATTCTCAAAGATCAGTTCTCCCGTCCCTTCGGTTGCCGCTGCATAGAACACCATGCTGAGATGCGCCATGGGATGAGTATGCTGCGGGATAAAGTGCCCTTTGCCATAAACAGATGCCCAGGCACTACCCAGGTGCATAGCGATATCAGGCTTGCCTACCACTTTCATATACTGAGCAAAAACGGCCAGAGCGGCCTTATTCATAAAGCTGAAATCATCTCTTTTCGCCAGATTCACATTGTAAAAAGAAGTAAAGCCGTGTTGTTCAATATCACGTTCACTTTCTGCTCGCTTACCACTATGCCAGGCATCACTGATTAGCCCAGCATCGGGGTACTCTTGTTTTAGCCCCATGGCTTTTTCATAAAATTTGTCAGCAAGAAGCTGAGTTTCCGGGAAATCATCAATGGTGATAACCGGATGGCTGAACATTTGAATGATCTGACTCATGAAGCTCCTAGCAGAAAAGTTGCTGACGTCGTAATGCGGTTATTAAGCAACATTTAGTCCAATAGATGTTCATACTGTTGATCGGTCAGCATACGTAAAAACGCCGTTAAAGCCTCTATTTGCACAGGGCTTAATGGAAACCCGCTACGCAGTTTCTCCAGCACAATCTGATCCGGATAATTGGCAGCCTGCCAGGGAGCGCCAGTTTCCGGGTTGGTCTGGCCTGCATCACCCGTTTCATTGAAATGGTTATAAAACAGCATCACGGTAGACAATTCATCAAAAACGCCGTTATGCATGTAAGGGCCAGTAACTGCCACGTTTCTGAGACTGGGAACTTTAATGCGACCAGCAACCAGCTCACTGCCTGCGCCTTTGGCTATTTGCGGGTTTTCGGCCAAGCCTGAATCTATGTAGTCCTCACCGTAACCGCTGGCAGCCAGCAACTGCGGATTCACCGGGGCACCGATGTTTTCGTAACGGTGATTGGTAAAGAGTTCTCCGGCTGCGTAGTCATGTGTAGAAGACTGGTGACACTGGGCACAACTGGTAAAACCAGGAGAAAAGAACAGTCCCATCCCCACGACTTCTTTACGTGTCGCTTCCACTTCGCCCTTGAGGTAGCGATCATATCGCGAGTCAAACGCATTTAATGCATCACTGCGCAAATAACTCGTCAGCGCACTGGCCAGTGGTTCAATGAAGTCTGATGGCGACGTTGCGCCCATCACGAAATCAGCATAGACAGGGTTATCTAATACGCGGCTGCCCAGTTCATTCAGGTCAGCCAGTCCCATTTCCCGGGCATTAACAAACGGAGTAAGCACCTGGGCTTCGAGCGTGGGTTCACGCCCGTCCCAAAAAAAACCGCCGCGGATAGCGTCTTCAGCAGACGCCCCGCGATCCAGGTTAGTCAGATCCTCCATCGAGAATACTGGCGTTTGAGCGACATAAGTCAACGCTGGCGCATTGCGATGTCCCAACGATTTATCGTCAGAACCAAACGATGCGCCTGCACTGATAGATGCTGGTCGCGCATCCGAAAAGGCACGACCAGGATCATGACAACTGGCACAGGCCTGGTTGCCATTGCGGGACAAACTGGTATCGGAGAACAGCAACTGACCAAAGGCCCGTTGCTGTGCAGCAGACAGCTCAACAGTGGCAGTGGCACTATTTACATCCGCAGAAGCAGCCTGAATCTTCTCAACCAGCACCGCACGCTCTTCGGGAGGATTATGCATGCGATTACGCCGGTGTGCTGTCACCTCTTCTTCAGTAAACGGTTCAGCTTCAACACCTGGTGCAAACCGATCTACCATCCAGTTAAGCAGTACAGCCAGATCGGCATCACTCAGTGGCGATTGTGATGAACCAGGGACACGAATCAGATAAGCACGTCCCTCCTCCATCGTCGCGAAATTTCCCGTATGTTCATTGAGATCGGGAATTCCGGCGTCCACCATGCCAACACCATCTTCCAGGTGGCAGCCCGCACAATGCAACAGGTAGTCGAAAGCGGGCTTTGCCGCTACTGCCTTTGCCGAAGCAAAAGACAGTAGCATGCAAAGCAGCAGTGTTGAGACTGACCGATTACTGAGCTGTGTTGCTGTCAGCATGACCAATCACCAGAGCCAGCGTACAGTGGTATGCGTGGCTGTTCGCCCCGAAACACCACAAGATGCTGTTTGACTTGGATGGGAAGTAAACAGGACGGTCACCCTCAGAGCGGTGACAGCCACAACCACAGCTACCTTTACCACAACAGTCGTTATAGGAAATCAGGTAGTTGCGTCCGTCCGTCGGGTTATGGCACGAGCCAATCCAGGCGACAGATGCGGTTTCCGAACCCGGAGGGCATGAAGTCAACGTACCACCACAGCAGCTGCACAAAGAGCCGCTGAATGCACAGTAGCGCCAGTAGTCACAGCTTTTTACATCACCCATTTCTTCAATGTCATCAACACCGTTTACTTCAGGCACTGAATCAACGGGCGGTGGAAACGGTGTTTGTGCTGATGCCCGCGACATTGGCAGCAACGGAATAGCTCCCATGCCGGCAATGAAAACACCGAATCGCCCCAGGAATGACCGTCGTGATGTACGAGCCGCCAGGAAGCGTATCGCGCCAGTCGTGACAGAGTCCAGGTCCTTGTATAATTGTGCGATTAGTTCTTGGCGGTTACTCATGACGCCTCCTCCACTAAACCTTCTTTAACCATGTAGTCCTGGATCGAAGCGTATCCGCTCTGCATTGCATGCACCATCGACTCCAGATGCTCGCGAGAATTAACGAGACCTTTTGACTTCAGTACACCATCGCCATCGATCAGAACTGCATAAGGCAATTTACCCACTTCAAACTTCATGCCCAGTTCCAGCGACACAATGTAAGGGTAATCCTGCAGTTTCATTTTCTCGATGTACTGCAGGTGCTGCTCTGCCTGGCCACCATCACTGCCCAATATCAGAGCAAGGTTGTCGCTTTTAGCCATGCTTTTTGCAGTGGGAACCAGCTCTTTACAGATCGGGCATGAAGGCGAAACGAACAACAAAAGCTGAGCTTTAGACGACTTTGCCGCTGCGCCAGTGGCACCGATTTCAACGGGAGTACCGTGGATATCAGGAATGGTCATGTTGGTAATTTTCTCGTCCAGCTTAGGACCTGAATCTGTCATCAGGGCGCCAGCTGGGGCAAGACGTGTATGTAAAATGCCGATCTGACGAGCCAGTGCGACTACAGCAAACACGAGCATCATTACGACAAAGGTCAGGAAAAACAAAATGGCTGCCAATACATTACTCATGGCATTACTCCTTTCTAGCTATTAGGGTGTGATTACGAGTGAGTTGTTCCAGCATTTGATAACTGGCACAACAAGCGCCGATAAACATCATCGCAAAGGTGAAGTCCAACAGGCTCAACGGGCGAGAAGCGACAGGTGTCAGTAACATTAGTGCAGCGACGGCCAGAACGGCATTTCGCAACAACAACCAAACTGACAGGCTTTGCGGTGTATCACCGCAACCGCAATCGATCTCGGCTCTGCCACGAACCAGATTGACTGCCATTGCCAGTAAATACATCACCAGCATTGTCGCTGCAGCAACCGCAGCAAAAGGTCGTGTCATTGCAAACAGCAACCCGGCACCGACTGCAATCTCTATCCATGGCAGAACCTTTGCGACAGGTTTTACCAGAACATCCGGCAGTATGTGATAGGCAAATAGCTGTGCAGCGAAGCGTGGCTGAGCAATGATCTTGTGGCGAGCAGCCAACAGGAACAGAACAGCTAGCGACGAAGCAATGACTAAGGGGATCATAGGATCAATCATATTACATCCCCTCGTAGAGGCTCTGAATGCTTCCACCTTCCAGCATCTCTACCGTTCTCAGCAAACGGCCTGAGCGAGGATCGCGGACTTGCATGCCAATACTGGTTGAAACAATCAGCAAAGGATCTTCATCTGGTGTCATCATGACACTGGAAGCGGTTGCACCATCTTCCAGCTCAATACGATAACCACGGTTTCCGGTTTTCATATTGAAACCCCAGATTTCGGTACCTGGGTCCTCAAAGACCTCCTGACCACCACCTTCATGCATAATAGTCACCAGAATGGCTTCGTCATCATGAAAGGTAAATGGCTGACGGCCAACAATGCGCCAGTCATCATCATCCTCGCGGAAGACACCATTGATATCTGGCGTACCATTACTTTCCGGATTGATGTCGAATGGCTCGGTGACATTAACAGCAGCACCATCAAACGTCACTTTGCGCAACAGCCCTTCAAAGGACATGTACATCCAGCCATCAGTGGCAGGTACAGCATAGTCAAAGACCGGATCTTCAAAGACATCAAAGAAAGATTCACTGGTCACCCGGCGTGTTTCCTGACCGGCCATATTCAGTTCAATGTACTGCGCAGTACCATCACCACACATGGAAACCCAGCCTTGCGCAAGCGGATAAATACCCGAACAGCTAGGCAGGGCCACTTCAGCGACAAACGCATCGGTTTCTGTATCAACCAGACTGACTGTCGTAGCAGGTGTAATATTCCAGACACCAATGAACTTGTCATTAATAATACCCATCATACCTGGGTGACCAATACCGGCAGAACGCGCCGGGATTTCAACCTCACCGATGGGCTCAGTAGTCGAAGCATCAAACTCCAGCACGACATCTGTCCGATCACCATATTCAGTGCGAGTATAGAAAGCGCCATAGGAATAGATTTTTCCGTTCTTGAGGTCTGGCGCGATCGCTGGTGAGAAATTAGACGTGTAGAGTGTACCTTCCACTTCCCCCGTATCCGCATCCACCAGATACACCGTGCCCCCACTGCGTACAGAAACCCAGTACCGGTCGTAACCTTCAATAATACTGGTGCCACCCACTACGCTGTCCCATTGCGCATTAACTGCGCTACAGGCAACGAGCGATGTTACCAGTGCCAATGTTTTCATCTTCATTTCACACCCCACTGTTTACCAGTTTGCATTACCGTTTCGTGTTGAAATCGTGAATTTCTATCTATTTTTCTTTGCTTCATAACCTCTCACTTCTCTGGGTTTCCAATTCATGACCAGGGGCCATATCAATACCCGCGGCTTGAAGCGCTGTCACAAGCGGCTCAAGGTAGGATATATAAGGTTGTGCGCGACCGCTGAAAGCGGATGAAACAGGCTGCCTGACCTGCACAGCACTGAATGTAGAAATCGACCGCTTGGTTTTATGTGGCTCAAAACAGGCCAGCTCTTCTGCTAACCCTGAATAATCGAGTAGACGGCTGATTTCTTTTTTGGGATTAGTAATCATTTTCTTGTGCTCAACAACCAGGAAGTTGCTGGCATTGCACTGGGTCCAGTGCTGCATAATGCGATGATGAACACCCATGTAATGGCCAATATCTTCAAGGCGATGAGCGCATGGCCAGTTTTTGGAGAAGTCATGTCTGTAAATTGACAGACCGACTTCCAGCACATCCCGCTGAGTAGCAATAATTGGCGATTCAGGAAACAGCATGCGAATCAAACCAATGGAACGAAAGTTCAATGGCTGCTTATCAACAACCCAACCACCATTCCCACTATCTGGCAGTGCTGCTAGATAGCGTTCACGCCAGTGGTCAATCTTGCAGCTAATAACTTCACGAGCCTCCCAGGCGCCAATGCGGCGCGCCAGAGCGATCAGTTCATCGTGAATTTCAGGCAACGCTGGCAATTCACCCGCTCCTGACACGTTGCTATGTGACGCCAGGATGGACTCGATCAGGGTTGTTCCTGATCTTGGCATGCCGAGTACAAATATTGGCTGCACTTTGTCGCAGTTTTTAGATGGAGAAGCAGCCAGCTCATTCCCTTTGACATCGGGGAATAATGCCCTGATGATCTCAGTTTCTTCCTCTTGCCGGGCCCGGTTGTAGCGAATACCTTCTTGACGGGATATGTGCAGATTCACACGATTCGCTTCCTGCCACGCTGTGAAAGCGCCCGCGACATCCCTGGTCGCATCCAAAGCATCACCTAAGGTGAAAAACAGTGAGGCTTTATATTCAGGATGCAGACGGGGCACTGCCAGCAATCGTCGCAAGTCACCAATCTCGTCGGTGCTGAGTTTTCCCTGTCGCAACTGCCCTAATGTGATATAAGCCGGTGCAAGATTAGGGTTAATCTTCAGTGCTTTCCGGCAGTCCTCTTCCGCCTGCTCTAACTCACCTGTCAAATAATTCAACCGGCAAGATGCCAGTAAAACATCACTGGACTCCGGGCTGATCTTCGTCGCCACAGCCAGGTGTGCTCGCGCGCTGTCGTATTGTTCCGCTGCCGTTGCGATGCGTGCCGCACTCACACGGTGTCGATAGTTTTCAGGATCAAGGGAAATAACAACATCAAACGCTGCTATCGCATCAACAAACTGTTTTTGCTCAAAGCAAGCGTGAGACAGGGACTGCCAGGCCTGGACCGATTCAGGAGAGGATCGGGTCCAGGCACCGGCAGTTTGCATCATCATTGACCAATTCCGCAATTTGGCCGCCAGAGAACAAGCCAAGGACAAAGCTTCAGTATTTTCTGGCTCCATCCTGCTAACCTCAGTTAACAGAGATAAGGCTTCAGGCAGATTGCCAGCCCGGGCTTGCGCCCGAGCCAGCATCCATGCATCGCGAGAACCGGTCATTTGATGTACTGCCAGGCTCATTAGAAGAGGCCTATTCCAGTGAGGCTTTCAAAGCTCGCGCTCACGCCCATGTAGACATACCGCCCACGTGCGCCAACCGGCACGTTCAGGTAGGTTCGATCAGGCAACTCATCAGTCAGATTGTTAACACCCAGGTAGGCTCGCAGACCTTCGTTGAAGCGATAGTCAGCCTGGATATCATGAACCAGCAGATCTTTAGTGCCCATCATCTCCGAGATATCAGGAGAGCGAGAGACTTCGTCTGCAGTAAATCTGTCCAGGCCACTTTGATAATGTGAGCCATAGGCGACTGTAACCGGCCCACGCTCCCATGCCGCGTCAAAGTTAAACACCCATTCCGGCGCCTGCCCGCCCAACAGCGTTTCCACCTGCCCAACTTCATCCACAAGCTTGGGAGCGACAGTCGGCTGGGTCATCAGCTCTTCCAGCTTGGTACCGGCGAAACTCAATGACAAGGAACCTGCGTCATAACCAAGGTCGGTCTGGTATGAAAGACTGAAATCGATACCCGATGTTTTGATCTGGCTGACGTTAACAGGGCGTTGCTCCAGCGCGTCTACTACACCGAGCACACCTTCGACCCCTTCTGAAACACGCGTAAACATGTCACAGAACTGGTTATCCAGGCTCGCCGCGCTATAACACTGCTCGACAATTTCATCATCACTGGGGTACAGAATCCCGTCTTCCAGTGAAATGGTCCAGTAGTCCAGTGTGGCAACAACGTTCGGCAAAAATGTCGGTGTAAAGACCACACCAATGGTATCCGTCTCACTGGTCTCTTCACTCAGATCCGGGTTACCACCAACCAGGCCAGGGCGACCTACCGGATACGCATTAATGAACGTAGCGGGATCAACGCCAAGCGCTGAAAGTTCAGCGGCACAGTTAGCGATTGTGGTTGGGGATTGAATGCCCAGGTTGGTCTGTTCACACACATCATCCGGGCGGAAAGAGCCTTCGTTATCTGGCTCGAACAATTCTTCAAGGTTCGGGGATCGTACGGACTTGCCATGTGAACCACGCAAAATGATACTGTCGTTCAGCGTCCAGTTGGCACCAACACTAAACGCGCTGGTCTGACCAATGGTTGAATAGTCTGAGAAACGATAAGCACCATCCACTCGCAGCATCTGCATTAATGGTCCCAGGTCTTCAAAGACTGGAACTGATACTTCTGTAAAGATCTCACTGACATCGTAGGATGACTTGCTGTCACGCTCAAAACTGAGCTGCGTCAGACCGTTTTCATTACTGCTGATGTCGTTAATGTCGTTGACAATTTTCTCTTCGCGGTATTCACCGCCGAGCACAAAATCGATCGGACCTGCAGGCAGGCTGAAACCAACACCACCGGTATTACCTGACACAAAGCCATTTAATACTGTTTGCGTCACTTGACCCTTGTTAACCAGCGGCACACCGTTCCCGGTAATAAAGTCAATTGCGGCAGCGTTCGGGAAACTGTCTGGCAGGTTGCCTGAGGCAAAGTAACCAGGCGTCCCATCGACCAATGGGTTAAAAGGAATACAACCGCTATTAGCCCCTGGCGTGAATGTCATGTTTGCAGAATCACCCCAAACCTCAGGTTTCCATGAGGACACGATGCTATCATTCGGCGGCACTGCACTGGGATCCAGGTTCGAACGACAGGTTGGCTCACCTGTAGCCGGGTCAATCACAGCATCGATAGCTGCGAAGTAACGGTCTTCGCGACGCATGTTGGAAATTCTTGCTTCGACTTCAGTTCGGCCATAGTTGGCTGACACTTCATAGTTAAGCCAATCAGTCAGCTCACCACGGAAACCGGCCACAGCTCGATACGTTTCACGTGTGTTGTCATCAATGGAGCGCAACTCGATGTCATCACGTGCCAGACTGATAGTCGGGTCGTTAACGCCAGCCAGCGCTTCTTGAAATGAATCCGTCAGGAAGGGGTTATCCAGCTTCAACTCAAGTGCTGATGTAAATGACGCATTTCGAGGGCTAACCGCATCCGTCTTTACGTACTTCAACTCAGTAAAGGCCGTTGTGGTCGGGGTCAGGTCATAACGTCCCAACATGTTAACGGAGTGAACTTCCGTTTCTGGCAGGAACTGGTTAGTAAAGTAAGCAGTCGGCGTACCGTCACCACCTTCACCAATGTAATGCGCACCCGATACTGGTGTGCCCAGGCGGTAGGTGTTGCCCATATTATTGAGTGTCAGATCACCAAAGGCGATCTCTTCACCCGTTGTTGCATCAGTACCCATGATGTCATAACGACCCGCAGGTGATGTGAAGATATAGTGGCGCTGCCCTGCTACGATGCGATCAGGCACATTCGGGTCATCTGTCTGACGGAACTCATCCGGGTTATTTACCAGATACTCACGATTTTCGAGACCAAAATCACGCTCGAAAATTTCCAGTTTATTCTGTTTACGGAATTCGTAACTGGCTGTGATGTTGCCCCGATCATCATCAAAGTTAGAACCCCAGACAAACGAAGCAAAGAAGTCTTCCGCGTCACCACGGTCAGCCATGCCGCCCTGGGTCCGCATATCAAAGCCTTCAAAATCATCTTTCAGTACAAAGTTAACTGCACCTGATACCGCATCAGCACCATAAACCGCTGACGCACCACCAGTCAGCACGTCCACTCGTTCAATCAGCGCCGTAGGAATCGTATTGGTATCAACGAGCGGCTCACCGGATGCGATGGAACTCACATGTCGACGACCATTAACCAGAACCAGCGTTCGGTTAGTGCCCAGGTTACGCATATTGAGTGCGTTAACACCTGTCATTGCACCACCTTCGTCAGCACCTTCAAAGGAACCGTCAGAGCCAACGAGCGCAGCTACTTCGCTCACGAAGTCTTCTACGTTAACTTTACCGGAGCGCTCCATTTGCTGGGCATCCATGGACAGCACTGGAGCGACAAAGTCACCTTCAAATCTTGTGATACGCGACCCTGTTACCACCACCTCTTCCAATTGCGGTTCCTCTTGCGCCACTACCAGTGGGGCTGCTACTGGAAACAGTGAAACGGAAACAGCCGCAGAGAGCAGTTTCATCTTGAAAGGTTTTCTGGTTTTCTCATACTTCCTAGGCATAGCGATATTCCTCGTATGTGTAGTCAAGCCCCGCTTACTTCAGGTCTCTTAATAGTCTTTTGGTCGTTATGATTTTTTATGCCGCATCGACAGCTGATGTTCTGTCCGGATTTTTGTTATTGCGGTAAGTCAGAAGGGGTTGAGCACGTTTCGTGCCAGCCATCAAATTGAGACCTGGCGTCAATTAGCCAAATAGGGTATCCAGGATTGGGCACTGCAAATCAGAAAAATCACTGAAAAGGTGCACGCCCAACGTAAGGTGCGAAACCATTGCGACTTAGAGCATTAGCTCGGCACCACTTAAGCTCACGAACTGCACCAAAACTGAAAAACGCACCATTGCAGAATGAAAAGTAAAATTAAAAATATATTTTCCTGTCATCTTCAACTGACAAAAGCACAAAATTGGCGCAGGCCTATTCGCCTCGCAATGGTGCGGTTTTCTGCACGCTTGATGCATCTATGTGCATTTATAGCGACAAGTTGAGCTTATATTCAGGTGAACTGACTGCTGACTGCGACAGCTCGTTGAAGTCATGAATCGCCTAAGAACCGGTTTTCTGAGACAATCGCTACAACCTTGTAAGGCATGACTAATAAAAAAGGATCCAATCGATGAAGAAGGCACTGATTACACTATCCGCACTAAGCACCCTGGCATTTTCCACCTTCACGCTGGCTGAGCCGGAATACGCAGCAATAGCCTTGCAAATTGATGTAGAAGGAACTGCCAGTGAAGTATGGTCTCAAGTCGGTGAGGATTATTGCAGCATCAGTGACTGGCTAGGGGTGGACTGCACTATCTCGGAAGGTGATGGTGAAATTGGCACTGTTCGTGTTCTGGCTGGTGGCCGTATTACGGAAATAATGGTGGCCAAGACGCCTCTTTCCTACGGCTACACTCAACCAGCGATCCCCGGAGAATTCCATAATCTCTACCATGGTTTCATGGAAGCACGCCCTATAGATGCCAATAACACACAGTTGCGCTATACCGTGATGCTGGATGTTTCCAATCATGCCGACCAGGCAGCAAAGGATGAAGATCTGGCGCGGAGGCGTGCCACATTTGAGCGCGCGCTTGGTAATATGAAGGCAATGGTAGAAGGCGAGTAGACGGATTCTGAGACCTTGTAAAGCAGGTCATACAGCAAGAAAGAAAAAAGCCGACTGTCACACTGAGGAATCAGAACAGTCGGCTTTATTATAGTGCAGCTTACTTAGGTTATTTACTTAGGCGATTTGGCAAAACGCAGGTAAGGTAACTTGATATCCAGGTCGCCGAATTTCTCTTTTGCCTGGTCATCATTCAAGCTCAATGCCACGATCACATCTTCACCCGGCACCCAGTTTGCTGGGGTTGCCACAGGTACTCCATCAGTTGCCTGCAGTGCATCCAGAGCCCGCAGAATCTCGGCAAAGTTACGACCGACTGTCATAGGGTAAGTCATCATCAGGCGGACTTTTTTGTCAGGACCAATAATGAACACCGTGCGCACAGTGGCACTGTCGGCAGGTGTACGACCGTCAGGCAAGTAAGCCTCTGCTGGCAGCATGTTATAGAGCTTGGACACAGCTAATGATGTGTCATCAATAATCGGGAAGTCAGCAGGCGCTCCGGCAAATGCCTCAATATCCTGCTTCCACTTCTTGTGATCATCCACACTATCGACTGACACACCCATCACCTTCGTATTGCGCTTGGCAAACTCGGGCGCCAGTTGGGCGACTGCCCCAAACTCTGTCGTGCATACTGGCGTAAAGTCTTTCGGGTGGGAAAACAGGATGGCATAGCTGTCGCCTATCCAGTTATGGAAATTTAATTCACCGGCAGTCGAGTCGGCAGTAAAATCCGGTGCAACATCATTAATTCTCAGGGACATGGGTGTGACCTCCGTAGGTTGTCGCGATGTATTAGTTGGCATTCATTGGCACTATGACTAGTAATGAGGGCAATCTTGCTTTTGATCAACCCCTGTACACCATTCTGTGTAACACTTTGTTATTATTTTTCAGCATGTATTTATACCACTTCGACATGATGAGAGGTATGGTTACACGCCTTAATAAAGACGACGACAGGAATACTGACCAACATGAAATCAACCGTTGTACGGCTGATTATGCTGCTGGCTGTTATCTGCAGCATAACATTGGCACACGCCCAGCCGCCTCGCCAGCCCCGGGAAGGGAACCCGGTGGCCACGCCATTTTCCACGGATGTACAGCGCGAGTGGCTATCTCAGGTGATGCCTGAGGCAGATGCTTTTTCCGACGAAAAATCAGGTGAACCACCCGTCTGGGAGGCCTATCAGGTCAACCCTGACTCTGGCCAGCAAACCCTGATCGGTTATGTATTCCTGACAGCAGATGTACCACCCGAAGAAAGAGGCTTCAGCGCCCCTATTGCAATGCTTGCCGGCATTAACACGGATAACCAGATTACTGGTTTCAAGATCCTCCATTATGTCGAGTCGTATACCAACACCGTAGGCGATTTTGCTGCCGATCCGGTCTTCCAGGCCCAGTATTACGGCAAAAGTATTCTTGATGATTTTCAGGTGCGACAAGACATTGATGGCATCTCCGGCGCTACCGTTACCAGCTTTGCCATCAGCCGTGGTCTGCGAGAAGCCGGACGGCGGGTTGCCGCAGCCTATAACGGTTTCACGCTGGAAACCGCGGTGGACCGTGCCCGTAAAACACGAATTCTGGACCAGCTAAAACCCTATACCTGGGAACAATTGCTTGCAGAAGGGATCGTTCACCAATTGACCATGCCTATTCCCGGAGGTCAGGAGTTACAGTTAACACTGACTTACATGGGCGATGCTGCTTTAGGTGAGTACTGGATCGGTCAGGACGCTTATGCCCGAGCGGAACGAGATGCCGCTGCCCGCCTTGGCGGTAGCGAGATGATTCTGCTTGGCGTCGGCGGCTCCGGCTACCAGCAATTTCGTCAGGACCGGCTAACATTGCAGCAAGGTGACATGCCGACCCGACGCATCACTGCCAACCGCCTGGTGACTGCTGGCAATGCCGATGCAGGCATGATTGCCGGCCGAGCCGAATTTGCTGGCGCCCTGGTCATCGATGATTCCTACGACATTACAGAGCCAATCAACATCGGCTTCCAGCCCTTGGGCAGTCTCGAACCCTACAAGATTGAGTTTCAGCCAGTCGGTCTGGGTATGCAACTGGCACAGAACATTCCTGTGCTCAGTGAGGAGGAAATAGCTGATATCGAGCGTTGGGAAAATAACGCCGTGCGTCAGTTCGTGGCAGATCCGCCCTGGGGCGTCACCGCCTGGGAGAAAGTCGTTATTATCGGGATAATTTTTGCCCTGGTACTGATTGCCTTCTTTACCAAAAACACCCGCTGGCGCTGGGCAGCACTACTTTCCACACTCGTCTATTTAGGCTTCATGGAGGCCGGCTTCCTGTCTGTCGCGCACATTACGGGCGTACTGACACAAGGACCGTCAGCCTTCCTGAACAACCTGCCAGTGACCATGATTGTTGTCTTCACACTGGTGACTACCCTGATCTGGGGCCGCGTGTTCTGTTCCTCGCTGTGCCCCTTTGGCGCCGTCCAGGACATCATTACCAAACTGACGCCAAAATCGCTGCGCAATAAGATGCCCAAAATGCCTCAGGCCGTTCACGAAAAGGCGCTGTACATCAAATATGGCTTCCTGGCATTCATTATCATCATGGCCGTGGTGTTCAATAACGTACAGATATTCCAGTACTTTGAGCCTTTTGGCACACTGTTTTTCATGAGCGGTTCGGCCATACTGTTTGCCATCCTTGCGGCTTTCCTGTTGGCCTCGTTTGTCATTCCACGCTTTTACTGCCGCTACGTTTGCCCACTCGGCGCGGCGCTGGGCGTTATTTCTCTGGTCGCCCCCAAACGTATCAAACGTGTACCGCAGTGTGAATTGTGTTCAGTCTGTGAGAAGTCATGTCCAACCGGTGCCATCAAACGCGAAAAGATCGACTTCAAAGAGTGCGTGCGTTGCGACATTTGCGAAGACAAACTGATCAAGAAAGCCGGCACCTGTCGTCATGATATGAGCAAGATCATAGTCAGGCACAAAGAGCTGAGCGCAGGCTGAGCGCCTCAGAACTCCAGTCGGACAGTTCATGCGAGCTGTCCGGCTGTTCTGCCTCAAACACCATCATCCATTTTTCTATCGTTATCTGTATCGATGATACAAATAATCAAAGGGGTATTTCCTGCAGTTAGTTTAGACTTCGCGCCATTGCGTCTACCCGACGACTGTGGAGCTGTCTGCAATTGGAAACCTCATCCCTGCGTAAAGAAAAATTTGGCACCGTTCTTGGTTTAGCCCCTGGCAATGTCCCAGCGTACTCCTGCGATTACCAAAGCGCCAGCGACGAAGATCTACCTACACGCAAGGCCTATCGAAGTGAAATCAATGGTGTTTACCTGGGCCACAAATGGCAGTGCGTGGAGTTTGCGCGGCGCTGGCTGTACCTGCACCATGGTTACGTTTTTGACGACATCGCGATGGCACACGATATTTTCCGGCTGACATCGGTCCTCCATGTTGCCGATAAAAAGAGATTGCCATTGCACTCTTTCAAAAACGGATGCAAACGTCACCCGACGGCAGGCAGCCTGCTGATTTATGAAGAGGGTGGTGAATTTGAAATGACCGGCCACGTTGCTGTCATCACTGAAGTCAGTGAACAATTTGTTCGTCTTGCCGAGCAGAATGTCGGAGACTGGCGTTGGCCTGAGGGGTGCAATTACTCCCGCCAGATCAAGGCAATGGTGACCGACGACGGTGACTATTGGCTGGAGTGCTCCTTCGGCGACGCAACCATCCTGGGCTGGGTCATGCAGACTGATGACGCCAGTGAAGCAGAAATTATCGAAGCACCGCCACCTGAACTTTTTAATCTGCAGGCTAACCGGGCAAATATTCAACAGACTAAACGAAACCGCGCCTGGTTGAATATGGCCAATGCGGATGAAGCTGCCTATGTTGCGATGATGAAAGGCCATCGACTTGCAGCCAGCGGGCAGGATGATCTTTTCTATATCGCCTCCGAAACGGCAATGGCAGAGCTGCAGCGTGCCTCCAATGAGTTGCATGCACTGTACATGCATGCCACAGAATATGTGTTGAAAGACGACTCATTGCTACGCTATTTCAACATCCCCGAGGTGCTTTGGAGCAGGATACGGCAGTCATGGAATAACCGGCGGAACCAGATGATTACCGGGCGCTTCGATTTTTCACTGTCTGAGAAAGGCCTTAAAACCTATGAGTACAACTGTGACTCTGCCGCCTGTTATATGGAAACCGGTAAAGTTCAGGGGCGCTGGGCCAAACATTTTGCCTGTAACATCGGCGCCAATCCGGGCAAACAGCTCCACAAATGCCTGCGCAAGGCCTGGAAAAACAGCGATGTCGACGGCCTGATTCATATCATGCAGGACGATGACCCGGAAGAGACCTACCATGCGCTATTCATGCGCGAAGCGATGGAAGAGGCCGGTATCCCAAGCAAAATACTTTATGGCGTAGAGGGACTCAACTGGGCTCCTGATGGCTCCATAGTTGATGCCGATGGCACCAGGATCCGCAGGGTCTGGAAGACCTGGGCCTGGGAAACCGCACTGAATCAAATCCGAGAAGAGTGCAACAACGACGCGGCTCAACTGGAACGCTATCAACCCGGTGAGCCACACAGTGGTTCGCCACGACTGGTCGATGTGCTATTACGTGGTGATGTCATGGTTTACGAACCGCTTTGGACACTCATCCCCAGTAACAAAGCCATATCCCCGGTATTGTGGCAACTGTTCCCCGAGTACTCCTATTTACTCGAATCGGCTTTTGAATTGACGGCATCACTGACAGCAAGCGGTTATGCCATAAAACCTATTGTGGGACGCGGCGGCGCCAACATTACGCTGCTCAACCAGCAGGACAAAGTGATGGCAAGCACAAAAGGTAAATTCGACAGCCAGGACCAAATCTATCAGCAATTCTTCCCGCTACCCAGAATCGCAGAACAGTATGTGCAGGTCAGCACATTTACCGTAGCCGGTCGTTATGCTGGTGCCAGTGTGCGTATCGATCCAACACCCGTGATAGGCATGAACAGCGATTGCCTTTGCCTGCGTGTAGTCGAGGATGATCACTTTCTGCGCATGTTCTAAAGGCTCACCTGGGGTTCATGAACGCAGGGACGCGTCCTGAATGAACCCCTGAATCAGCGGCAAGGCCTCTTCCATATGACTGAAGCGGTGGCTGCCGCCAGCGAAGGCATGCACTGGCATAAGCGGTTCCAGTACAGTTTTTGTGATTTCAGAGTCAATCAGTTCATCCCCCATATCCAGCAGCACCATACCCAGGTCAGCGCTCGGGAGAAAGTCGGGATACGTACTGACAGTCTGTTCGCTCAACGTAAAAGTGCGACCGACATGATCCTGGTGAGTGCCGATATATTTGCTCAGGGTTGCCTGGGTTCTTAGCACCGGGTTAATGGCCACGAACGGCTTGCCTGTCAGCTCACACAGGCGCGAGACCAGAAACCCGCCCATGGAGGTGCCCAGCATGAGGTCGGCTTTATCCAGATAAGGCTGAACGGTTGCCAATACGTCTTCATACGACGTTGAATAATCCGGTGCCACGGCTTCGACTTGCGCAATCTTGTCCAGTGCCATGCGCTTGTCGCTACTGGGATCGACTTTCGAGCCAAAGCCATGAATATACAGGATGTTGAGCTCTTTCATATTATCTCCATTACTGACAGCTGCTGCGCCAGGCTGCTGACTTTCTGCTATAAATGCCGGAAAGGAACAGAGTTCCTTACATCCAGCTGTAGAAATTCTTTTGCATGAAAATCTGTTGATATTACGGAAATAATCCGTAACAATTAAACTGACTACGGTTTTTTACCGTAAAATTATACTCTAGGCGACGGACTAACCATTGCCAGTCTTTCAGACCAGATCTCAGGAACGGTAAACGGTTATGAGCAAAACCATTCGTTATGAAATGCAGTGGGACGAAGACACGCATCAACTGGCAGAACGAGCAGCTCGGGCTGCTGGTCTTGGCAGTATCAAGGCCTATGTATCTCAACTCATCCAGCAACACGCACCAGAAACATTACAGACATACAACCAGGTCAAGCTCAGCAATGCCGAGTTCGACGCATTTTGCCAGGCTTGCGACTCTCCCCAACCTGTTTCACACAAATTGAAACGTGCCGCGCAAAAACTTGACCAGGAAGGGTTTTCGTTGGATGAGCAAGGCTGACTTTGTTCCACTCGATTCCAGAGTCGCCGACGTTCGTACTTTCGACTGCGGCAATAGAGACATTACTACATATTTACGTCGATTTGCTGCAAAAAATGCTGCATTAAACCTGAACAGAACCTTTGTTTTGCATGGAAAGCAACGTCATAATAAAAAAACATCCATAGCAGCCTTCTACACCCTCGCTCACCAGACATTGGCTCGAGAGGATCTGCCTGATAAAAGACAACTTCCCAGATACCCCATTCCAGTCATTCTGCTCGCTCAACTTGGGGTAGACATCAATCATCAAGGCCAGGAGCTTGGCAGCAAAATATTAGTTCACGCATTAAGAAATGCCTATCGGATCGCTTCTCAGCCCCACGGCATACCCGCCGCCGGTGTCATTCTGGATGTAGCGGATTTTAATGCGCTGGCTTTTTATGAGTCCTTCGAATTTTTCCAACCACTAACAAAAAACCCCATGAGGTTGTTCACTCCCATGGGGTCTCTTGCTGAGCTCTGACTTATGGCTTCTGGCTTCTGGCTTCTGGCTTCTGGCTTCCAGGTTCAGTCTAGCTGACTCAGATCCCGGACTGCACCTTTATCGGCACTGGTCGCCAGCAAGGCGTAAGCTTTCAGTGCGGCACTGACTTTACGTGGACGCTCTTTGGCCGGTTTCCAGCCCAGCTTATCCTGCTCGGCACGGCGATGCGCCAGCTCTTCATCGCTGATCATCACATCGATGCTGCGGTTCGGAATGTCGATACGGATACGGTCGCCCTGGCGTACCAAACCAATAGCACCACCGGCCGCCGCTTCTGGCGAAACGTGACCAATCGACAGACCTGACGTACCACCTGAAAAGCGGCCGTCTGTCAGCAGGGCACAATCCTTACCCAGGCCTTTGGACTTGATGTATGAGGTTGGATAGAGCATTTCCTGCATACCCGGACCACCTTTGGGCCCTTCGTAGCGAACGATAACCACATCACCAGCCTTCACTTTGTCTGCCAGGATGTCAGCAACGGCTTCGTCCTGAGACTCCGTTACATAGGCTGAACCTTCAAAGACCAGGATAGAGTCGTCAACACCCGCCGTTTTAACGACACAGCCATCCAGCGCAATATTGCCATACAGGACAGCCAGACCGCCTTCTAAGCTAAAGGCATGCTCCAGAGACCGGATGCAGCCATTTTCACGATCAGCATCCAGGCTGGTCCAGCGCTCAGACTGACTGAAAGCAGTCTGGGTACGAATGCCTGCCGGGCCCGCTTTGTAGAATGTTTTGATCTCTTCACTGACACCACGCATGATGTCGTATTTGGCCAGAGCATGTCCCATGGTTTTACTGTGTACCGTGGGCAGGTCGGTATGCAGCAGCCCGGCGCGATCCAGTTCACCAAGAATGGCCATAATGCCACCAGCACGGTGAACATCCTCAATGTGATACTTCTGCGTATTAGGTGCCACCTTGCACAGTTGCGGAATCGTTTTTGACAGACGGTCAATGTCTGCCATGGTGAACTCCACTTCAGCTTCCTGGGCAATCGCCAGCAGGTGCAAAATGGTGTTCGTGGAACCACCCATAGCGATATCCAGCGCGACACAGTTCTCAAACGCCTGATAGGTGCCGATGGAACGTGGTAACACTGACGCATCGTCTTTCTCGTAATACAGCTTGGCAAGCTCGACTATCTTGCGCCCGGCTTCCAGAAAGAGTTCTTCACGGTCAGAGTGAGTGGCTACGACAGTACCGTTACCCGGCAGTGCCAGCCCCAGCGCTTCGGCCAGACAGTTCATGGAGTTGGCCGTGAACATACCGGAGCAGGAGCCACAGGTCGGGCAGGCACTGCGCTCAATCTCGGCCACCGTTTCATCATCAACACTGTCATCGGCAGCAATCACCATGGCATCAACCAGATCCAGCTTGTTCTCAGACAGCTTGGTCTTACCCGCTTCCATCGGACCGCCTGAAACAAAGATAACCGGTACATTCAGGCGCATGGCTGCCATCAGCATGCCGGGTGTGATTTTGTCGCAGTTGGAAATACAGATCAGTGCATCAGCACAGTGGGCGTTAACCATGTACTCCACTGAGTCGGCAATAATGTCACGCGAGGGCAGGCTATACAGCATACCGTCGTGGCCCATAGCGATACCGTCATCCACAGCAATTGTGTTGAATTCTTTGGCAACGCCGCCGGCTCGTTCGACTTCACGTGCCACTAACTGTCCCATGTCTTTGAGGTGGACATGACCGGGCACAAACTGAGTAAAGGAATTGGCGATGGCAATAATAGGTTTTTGAAAATCATCATCATTCATACCGGTCGCGCGCCACAGGGCACGAGCCCCGGCCATATTACGACCGGCAGTTGATGTTTTGGAGCGATAGGCTGGCATAAGTTACGGCCTCAATGTTGCTACAAATTATGAATAGACGGGAATTCTAACAGATGTTGCCGCCTTTGGGTTGCCCGTCAACAGACTCGGCGCTAACATCATTCACCTTTCATGTATGTATTACGCTCTGTTCTCTCAACACACCGTTTTCTCAGCCAGTCTGGTATCAGCCGCCAGGAAACTTGTTAGGAATGAAAAGATATGACTGGAACCGCTGACCAACCCGCTCAGACACCTCTCTCTGATGATAAGCAGGAGAGCCCCCCTTCACTGAGCCTGATGCCTATCATGTTTGCTGTTTTTTCCGGCACCATGGGCATCATGGCTTTTGTCGCTATCGCCGGACCACTGGCCCGAACCCTGGCACTGGAACCCTGGCATATTGGGGCGGCGATGACAGTTGGCGGCTTTACCTGGGTGATTTGTGCGCGCTGGTGGGGCGGGCTGTCTGATAAAGTGGGGCGGCGTCCCGTTTTACTGCGTGGCGTGGGTGGTTTTACGTTAAGTTATGCGGCTCTTTGCCTGTTTATCGATTACTCGCTGTCGACATTGCTGGCTGCCACGCTGGTTTTCATTGGCCTCGCCCTGCTGCGCGGCATCGTCGGCGCCTTTTATGCGGCGGTGCCCGCCACCTCCTCAGCATTGATCGCTGACCATATTGAACCCAAAAAACGGGCCAGCGCCATGGCCGCCATTGGCAGCGCCAGCGGTGCCGGCATGGTAATCGGCCCAGGTTTTGTCGGACTACTGGCACCTCTCAGTCTCACTATCCCGCTTTACATCACAGCCATCTTGCCAGCGATTGCCTGGCTGGTTCTGTGGCGAACTCTGCCAGCAACTGCGCCGCAAAATATCCGCCCGTCGACCCCTCTCAAGTTCAGCGACGAGCGGTTGCGCCGACCGATGGCTATTGCCTTCTGCGCTGCCTTTAGCGTAGCCATCGCGCAAACCACGGTAGGGTTCGTGGCACTGGATGCACTGGATCTGGCACCGAATGATGCAGCTCGTGTGGCGGGGATTGCATTGACACTGGTTGGTGTTGCACTGGTTATTTCACAGTCCGTATTGCGCAAACTGCAATGGCCGCCACAACGTCTGATTCGCTATGGCTCACTGGTTGCAGCCATCGGCTTTGGTTCTACAGCATTGGCGCAAACCAGTTGGATGATCTGGGCCAGTTTTGCCGTCGCAGCTTCTGGCATGGGATGGATTTACCCTTCCCTGTCAGCCCTGGCTGCAAACTCAGTGAATCCGGGCGAGCAAGGCATGGCCGCAGGCACAGTGGCTTCCGTGCAGGGTGCAGGTGTCATCAGCGGGCCGCTGATCGGCACTCTTCTCTACGAGGCGGGTATCGGCCTGCCTTACCTGCTGGTAGCCGCACTACTGTTTTTCGGTGGACTTTATGCGGCAGGCCATGTCACAGCTGCTGACGCCGATTAGCAGCCCGACTTGTCCTAACGGACGTTCGGTTATATGCTCGAAGCTCTTGTAGTACCAGACCTAAGGACGTATCAGACCATGAGACTGACCGCCGCAGTACTAAGTTTCGCCATGCTCGCAGCCTGCTCTGAGTCAAATCAGCAAGCAACTGCTCCCGAACAGACACCATCCGCCGCACCTGCACCTCCCGCACAGTCCACCCCTCAGAGCCAGCCTGACTGGGACAAAGGCTACATGGCAGCCGTTGCCAACCCTGATGCAACTGATGCCGCAGCCACCATGCTGGAAAGAGGCGGACATGCCGTTGATGCAGCCATAGCAGCTCACGCTGTGCTTGGCCTGGTGGAGCCTGAGAGCTCGGGCATTGGCGGTGGCGGTTTTATGGTGGTGTTCGACGAAGATAATGGCGGCGTTACGTTTCTGGACGGTCGTGAAACCGCACCCAGCGGCGCAACTGCTGACATGTTTATGCGTGATGGCGAGCTGATGGGATACCTGGATGCCTGGCAAAGTGGTAAGGCCGCCGGTGTTCCCGGCACCATCGCGCTGTACAAACAGGCGCATGACAAATACGGCAAACTGCCTTGGGCAGACCTGTTCGAACCAGCCATTCGCCTGGCCAGTGAAGGCTTCACAGTCACCGCCAAAATGGCAGGCTACCTGCCGCAAATGGCTGAGATTACCCGACTGGATGACAACCCGGGCGCGCGCGAATACTTTTACCCGAACGGACAGCCATTGCAGGCAGGCACCCTCAAGCAAAACCCGGAATACGCCGAAACCTTGCGCCGGGTTGCCGAGGAAGGCCCCTCAGCGTTTTACCAGGGCGAAATTGCCGAAGCCATGGCGGCAGCCGTTCAGGCTGCACCAGAAGCCGGCAGCATGACCGTTGCGGATATTTCCGCCTACGAGGCCGTGGAACGCCCGGCTGTTTGCGGTGAGTGGCGTTCTTTGAATATTTGCTCGGCAACACCACCCTCTTCCGGCGCAATGCAGATAATGGTCGCCAACCTCTATGATCAACTCCTGCCAGAAGGAGCAACTCAGGACGATAAAGTCAGAGCCTTTGTCGATGCCCAGCGGCTGGCCTACGCAGATCGTGATTACTATTTTGGCGACCCCGACCAGGTTGAGGTGCCCGTTTCGCAACTGATTGATCCGCGCTACATCGAGTCACGTGCTGCCAGCCCGACTGCACCAGGCGACATGCCAATGCACGGTGATCCCGGCATGGTACTTGGCAATAGTGCTGCAGCCGTCTGGGGACCGGACAGTACCTTTGAAGCAGCAGGCACCACACACTTCTCAATCGTCGACAGCGAAGGTAATGCGGTCTCGGCAACCATGACAGTTGAATCACCGTTTGGTTCGGCACGATGGGCTGCCGGTTTCCTGATGAACAACGAGATGACTGACTTTTCCCGCGAATACACCGCGGGCTCCCCTGAACCGGCCAATATGGTTAGACCTGGCGCCAGACCCAGATCATCAATGTCTCCGACAATCATCCTGGATGAAAACCAGGAGTTATACATGGTGACAGGTTCACCCGGCGGCAACTCCATCCCTGCATACACAGCGAAAACCGTGGTCGGCATCGTAGACTGGGGACTGAGCGTGCAGGAAGCGATCGACTTTCCGAACATCATAGCTCGGGGTGAAAGTGTGCGTGTGGAGATCAATCGGGAGCCCGGCCAGAATCTGGCTGACATGCTTTCTGAAGCCGGTTACAACGTCAGTGAAAGCGACGGAGAAAACTCTGGCCTGCACGTTATTCTAGTCACGGATGAAGGCATGATCGGCGCTGCAGACCCCCGCCGTGAAGGTACTGTGGCGTCCGGGATGTAAACATGAATGCCCGGTTTCTCCTCACCTATGTTCCGACAATACTGTTCCGGCAGCTCAGGAACACGACCTGGTGAACGCCTGGGTATCATAGCCCCCATGGTAGACAATAAGACCACGTGAAGCACATCGGGCCTCGCTCGAGAAAGTGGGTGGACTGTTTAAAGCCGTCAGGCTGAGTTTCCACCCACCGAGTGAGGCCCGATGTGCTGTAGTCGTCTACCATGGGGGGCTATGATGCCCAGGCGTGGCGGCACCTCGATGACCTAAACACCGGACACAAAAAAGCCGGAACAGATTAACTGCTCCGGCTTTTTAAATGTTGCCGCTCTTCAATGTGCGACTCAGTCTTTAGCAGACGCTTACAAAGATTCCAGCACCGCATTCAAGGTAGCTGACGGCCGCATGGCGTTGGAAACCAGCTCAGCATTCGGCTGATAGTAACCACCGATCTCAACGGGTGAGCCTTGCACACCATTCAACTCGGCAACGATTTTTTCTTCGTTCTCTGTCAATGCCGCTGACAGCGTCTTGAAGCGATCTGCCAGGTCAGCATTTTCCGTCTGTTCAGCCAACATCTGAGCCCAGTACAGCCCCAGGTAGAAGTGGCTGCCACGGTTATCGATCTGACCGATCTTACGGGCAGGTGATTTGTCGTTATCCAGGAAACGGGCATTAGCCTGATCCAGTGCATTCGCCAGAATCTGGGCACCGGGGTTATCCGTGCTTTGTGCCAGGTGCTCCAGAGACGCCGCCAGTGCCAGGAATTCACCCAGTGAATCCCAACGCAGGTAGTTTTCTTCCACAAATTGCTGCACGTGCTTGGGCGCGGAACCACCTGCGCCTGTTTCAAACAGGCCACCACCGTTCATCAGAGGGACGATGGACAGCATTTTGGCTGATGTGCCCAGCTCCAGAATCGGGAACAGGTCAGTCAGGTAATCACGCAGTACGTTGCCTGTCACAGAAATGGTATCTTCGCCATTTTTGATACGCTGCAACGTGAAACGAGTGGCTTCGTCCGGCGACATAATCCGGATATCCAGACCATCAGTATCGTGCTCTTTCAGGTACTCGTTCACTTTCTTGATCAGTTCCTGGTGGTGGGCACGTTCACTGTCCAGCCAGAAAATTGCTGGCATGCCGCTCAATCGCGAACGGTTTACAGCCAGTTTGACCCAGTCACGAATTGGCTCGTCCTTGACCTGACACATACGCCAGATGTCCCCGGCTTCAACGTCATGTGAAAAAACCGTTTCGCCAGCTTTGTTCAGGACAACAACGGTGCCTGACTCGGCTATCTCAAATGTCTTGTCGTGAGAACCGTATTCTTCCGCTTTCTGTGCCATCAGACCCACATTAGGACACGTTCCCATGGTGGACGGATCGAAAGCCCCGTTTTCACGGCAAAAATCGATGGTTTCCTGATAAACACCGGCATAACTGCGATCAGGGATCATAGCCTTAGTGTCCTGGCGCTCGCCGTTGCGATCCCACATTTTACCGGAATCACGAATCATGGCTGGCATGGATGCATCAATAATGACATCACTCGGGACATGCAGGTTGGTGATGCCTTTATCAGAGTTAACCATGGCCAGCTCTGGCTGTGCACTGTATGCAGCCTGGATATCAGCTTCAATGGCTTCGCGCTGATCGGCAGGCAGTTCTGCGATTTTAGCCAGCACGTCGCCAAAACCGTTGTTAACGTTCACACCCAGTGACTTCAGCGTATCTGCATGTTTATCAAAAACAGATTTAAAGAACACTTTCACAGCATGGCCAAACATGATGGGGTCAGATACCTTCATCATGGTCGCTTTCAGGTGCAAGGAAAGCAGAATGCCCTGTGCTTTGGCTTCAGCCGTTTCTTTAGCAAAAAACGCCTGCAATTTGGCGGCGCTCATGTAAGCGGCATCGACCACTTCGCCAGGCAACACTTTCACTGACTCTTTCAGTACTTTTTCGCCACTGGCAGTTTTCAGCACGACTTTCAGGTCATCGGCGTCAGTCATCGTTGCTGACAGCTCGCTTCCATAGAAGTCACCACCGTCCATATGCGATACATGCGTTTTAGAGTCGTTTGACCATGCACCCATGCGGTGTGGATGCTTTTTCGCATAGTTCTTTACAGAAGCGGGGGCACGACGGTCCGAGTTACCTTCACGCAATACCGGGTTTACGGCAGAGCCTTTGATTTTGTCATAACGTGACTGGATATCTTTTTCTTCATCCGTCTTGGGTTCAAACGGGTAATCCGGCAGCGCATAGCCCTGCCCCTGCAACTCTTTGATCGCAGCGATCAGTTGCGGAATAGATGCACTGATATTAGGCAGCTTGATGATATTGGCTTCTGGTTGCTTGGCCAGTTCACCCAGCTCTGCCAGAGCGTCACCAATGCGCTGCTCTTCTTTCAGATATTCCGGGAAATTGGCAATGATACGACCTGCGAGGGATATATCGCGGGTTTCCACTGACACCCCGACAGCCTGGGTAAACGCCTGAATGATCGGCAACAATGAGTATGTTGCCAGGCGTGGCGCTTCATCGGTTTCAGTGTAAATTATCTTTGCACCATCGTTCGACATAGTCATTCCTATTCTTAAGTAGTTCTGAGGATGGATCTAGCATACATATTGAACGCGCGCCTTGAGAAACTGTCAGGCGCGGAAAAAAAGTGGTGCGAAGTATAGCACCACAGGCCCAATTATGGTATCGAATAGCGTATCCTGTCCGAATCAACCTGAACAGAAAGCTGTCAGAAAATTGTTTTAATTACAACTAATTCAATAATATAGAGAGCATAACCATGAATGAGAGTTTTACATATTCTTCACTCCTGCCGTCACTGCTGGGCGGTGTCATGATCGGTGCCGCCGCACTCATGTTGATGTCCTCTCATGGACGAATCATGGGCATTTCCGGCATCACCAGCCGGTTATTGAAACCAGTAGCCGGTGACATTGACTGGCGGGTCAGCTTTTTGGCCGGCCTGATCGTCACTCCTCTCGTACTTCAGTTCAGTTCACGAGTCCAGATGCAGGTGGTGACAGACGTCAGCGCACCGACCCTGATACTGGCAGGGTTACTGGTTGGTTTTGGCACGGTGTATGGCAATGGTTGTACCTCTGGCCATGGTGTCTGCGGCGTTTCACGCTTATCCAGACGCTCCCTGGTTGCCACACTGACCTTTCTGGCGACCGCCATGCTGACCGCCACTTTATTGCGACTGGTCTGGGGAGCATGATCATGAGTCTGATTCTGCCATTTTTTACCGGTCTGTTATTCGGGGTTGGCCTGGTGATATCCGGAATGAGCAATCCGGCAAATGTGATTGCTTTTCTCGACCTGGCCGGTAACTGGGATCCCGGGCTTGCTTTTGTCATGCTTGGCGCCGTGGTCACCTTCGGAGCCGGTTTCCCCATCTTACGAAAACGACAGGGAAAACCCCTCTTCTCTGACAAGTTCACACTGCCTGCGTCTACCTCGCTGGACCGGAAACTGATCAGCGGTGCAATCATTTTCGGGGTTGGCTGGGGTATAGGCGGATTCTGCCCGGGCCCGGCACTGGTCAACGTCCTGACCGGCTCAGCACAGGGTTTGCTGTTTGTCGCTTCGATGTTAATTGGTATGCTAGTGGCCGTATACCGAAAATCATGAATTTACCGAGATCACAGGAGAGCATGTCATGAGCTACAAGAAGTCCGAGGATGCTGTGGCAGGCCTGACAGAGGAACAATATCGCGTCACCCAGCAAGATGCGACAGAGCGCCCGTTTCAGAATGCCTACTGGGACAACAAGGAACCAGGCCTGTATGTCGATGTGGTCTCTGGCGAACCCCTGTTTGCCTCCACTGACAAGTTCGACTCCGGCACCGGGTGGCCCAGCTTCACCCGCCCGGTCAGTGCGGACAATATTGTGGAGAAACATGACCACAGCCATGGTATGACCAGAACCGAGGTTCGCTCATCGACTGGCGACTCCCACCTGGGGCACCTGTTTCCAGATGGTCCGGCCGATAAAGGCGGCATGCGCTACTGTATAAACTCCGCCTCACTGCGTTTCATTCCTGTTAACAAACTGGAGTCGGAAGGATACGGCGACTACAGCCATTTATTTGCGCAGGGAGAATAAAGATTATGAGCGAACAACATGAAACAGCCATTCTTGCCGGCGGTTGCTTTTGGGGCTTGCAGCATTTACTGAGAGACAAGCCGGGCATCATAAGCACACGTGTCGGCTACTCCGGCGGTGATGTCAAAAATGCTACATACCGCAACCACGGCACCCATGCCGAAGCAGTAGAAATTGTCTTCAATCCGGACATCATCAGCTATCGCCAGATACTGGAATTTTTTTTCCAGATCCACGATCCCACCACGGTCAACCGCCAGGGTAATGATATCGGCACCAGCTACCGCTCCGGTATTTATTACACATCAGAGCATCAAAAGAGTGTCGCCGAAGAAACGATCATGGACGTTGACGCTTCCGGGTTATGGCCGGGCAATGTCGTCACTGAAGTCAAACCGGCAGGCGACTTCTGGGAAGCCGAGCCAGAGCACCAGGACTATCTGCAGAAATATCCCGGCGGCTACACCTGCCATTTTGTGCGCCCGGACTGGGTATTGCCTCGCCGGGAAAAGTAATGGCTAAGACAGTAGTGGCATGGACTACACCCAGCGCCGAACCTGCTCACAATAAGCGGCGAAGTCTGCTGGAAATTTTTCCAACAAGCAGGCTTCTTCCGGTTCGATCTGGTAGCGGGTGATATATCTTACAAACAGCAGAACCACCAAAAATGCTGTGATATCAGCAAAAATAACAGCTGATCCCAGCAATATTATTACCATTCCTAAATAAATCGGATTGCGTGACACCGCAAAAACGCCTGCATTTAACAGCACGGTACTGTTTATAGGGTGCATCGGGTCCAGCGTAGCCTGATGTTGACGCATTTGTCGGGCAGCTACAAAAACGAGGCCGATGCCAGCAAGAATGCAGACCCCGCCGAGCAAACTGACAATGCGGTACTGCAACAACGCCAGAGGATAGAACCCCTGCAAAAAGTACATCAGCAACAGGGCCAGCATCACCAGCAGCAATGGTGGCAGTTTCAGTTCAAGTGATTTCATTGTTCGGGCATGATCGTTGGTAAGGTGACGATAAATTCACTGCCTTTCTGCCATTCACTTTTCGCTTTGATTTCACCGCCCAGAATCTGCGCGAGCCCCAGGCAAATTGACAACCCCAGCCCTGAACCATCATGGTCCCGATCAAGACCACTGTCAATCTGACTAAACGGTACAAACAACTTCGACATATCCTGCTCACGAATACCGATCCCTGTGTCTTGAACACGGATCCGAATAACATCAGTTACCTCTCCCGCAGGTGTATTATTTCCCCGATTTGTACCCGCATCTTCAACAACAACAGTCACCTCGCCTTCATAAGTGAACTTAATGGCATTATTGATAAGATTGAGAAGTATCTGCTCGAGCCGGCATTTGTTGCTTAACATACGCCCTTGTTGGCTGTCATTCAGCAGACGAAGATGGATGCCTTTGCGCTGAGCAATAGGTTGCATCAAGTCGACCACACGGGACACCGATGCATTCAAACTAAAAGCCTCGCGGTCAACCCGGCTCTCACCCGCCTGAATTCTGGACAGTTCCAGAATATCATTGATCAATTCCAGCAAATGATTGGAACTGGATTTTACTAACGACAACTGCTCTTTCTGAACGTCCGTTATTGGCCCAGACATACCCTGCAACAAGATAGAGGTATAACCAATAATGGCATTCAACGGGGTTTTTAGCTCGTGCGACATGGTCGCCATAAAAGTCGACTTTGCCCGATCTGCCGACTCAGCATCGATCAATGCTTTCTCCAGCGCCGAGGTTCGCTCTGACACCCGGGTCTCCAACGCTTCATTTAACTCCGTCAACTTCCGTTGTTGTTCCTGCCAATCACTGACATCCCTGATGATCACGACGTACATCACCGCACCTTCCCAGTGAACTGGCGCCAATGACAACTCTGCCGGAAAAAAAACGCCGTCACTTCGTTTACCCATTACCTGCAAAATATCGGACTGGTCCAGATTTAGCGGCTCAACCAAAAGGTCATTAACTGAACGGCCTAAACTATCGAGTGAATTTAAGACAAACATAGACTCAGCAGCAGGATTCATACTGAGTATATCCCCGTGATCGTTCAGGGTAAGAATGGCATTACGAGCCGATTGAATCACTGCTGAGAGTTGGGCCCGGCTGCGCTTTAACTCTGTGTCTGACTGCTGCAGGGCTTTCACAGCCTTATCAAGCTTGCCAAAGCCACGCCACATCATCACCAGTAACAGCAGTGACGTCACTGAAACAAAGAATATACCTTTAACCACACTTAATTGGGCGACAACATCGGCGTCCCGGACGATGGCAAAAAGGAGGCGATCAGACAGGAAAATCCATAAACCGGATATGACTGCATAAATGCTGGCAATAATAATGGAACGAGCGCCAAATTGAATTATCGGCGAGTCAACTTTTTGACTTTTCTTGCTGAGATGGCGTCCCATCAAAAGGACCTGCTATTTAAATTCGGGAATACGCGCCAGTTATACCACTGTAGTGGCAACCGGGCAATCTGATTGTCACTACTCATGCATTTCACCTTCTTAACAGAGAACCTGTTATCAGCAGCATCACTGCTAGAAGAATTCCGGCAAATCCAACAGGGTCATGTAACGCTCATCGCTTATTTCTTCAGCAGTCAGTTCACCCCGCATAATGGCATTTACATCACTGGCAATCTGGCGTAACGCCCTCAATCGCTCCTCTGGCTGCTCCACTGACAGCATAACCGTCCCCCAAAGACTCAGCATGGCGGTATTAATTTCCCGTACACTGTTATCCTTTGCCCATTCAGAGGAAATTGCCAGTCCCAGTTCACTGCTTTCCTTCTCAGCCGCCGTCAACGTTTCACCTGACATTCCCATCAAGACAGCCGGAGTGAGTTCATTCCACCCCGTACTCATCAAGTCAGATCCCTGGTAAAAACGGATAATCCAGTTCAGATACTGTTGCTGCGTCTGTTCCTGTTGATTCTCAGCATCGACCTCATAGGCATTAAGAAAGAAGCCCCGTTCAGGCACATCATCTGGCCATGTGTTGCTACCTGTCAGTGACTGGCAACCGGCCAGCGAAATCATCAATACCAAAAAAACCATGCCGCGCCAGGCACTGCACTTCATCAACAAAACAGAATTCAAAATCATCAGGATACCTTTCTAGGGTTAAACAGATCAGGCTTAAACAGAAATTCCATTAATGCCGGGCACCGCCAGCATCTTCTACGACATGAGGCGCTATATGAATGGCTGTCAGACGGTTCCCAGACAGCTCGACTTCTCCCGGATAACGGTCGCCCCCGGTCGCCGAAAACTCAAAACTGTAATATCGGCGCCAGCAAATGCCAGCCTCAGCAGAATAGGCAGGGCGCAATTTCCGCAAGACAATACTTTGATCGAGCAGTTGCAGGCCAAGTTGCTCACAGCGCCGGGAAGCATGCTCCAACGCCCAGGCTTTTGCATCTCGTGATCGCCACCAGTGACTGATACAAAACACAAAAACGGCACCCCAGAACAGATGCGATAGCGTTAACATGAAGCATTCCCAATGTGGTTGAAACGATATTTATGGTACCAGAATTCAGATCTGGCTTCTGCAGCGGGGAACGGTCATGCTCTGACCTTGTGCCATGTCTGCTGGGTGTGTTGGATACTCACTGGAAAAAAGTGTTTATCTGGCGTGCCAATTGAAAAGGGCCCGACAATGATGTCGAGCCCTTCTCTTTGTGATATCGATTGTTAATCCTGGCTACCAGCGCCGTAAGGTTGAGCTTACATCATGGATTGATGGTAGTTCTCGATACCCACAGATTCGATCAGTGAAAGCTGGGTTTCCAGCCAATCTACGTGCTCTTCTTCACTTTCCAGGATGGAGACAAGTAGTTGTCGGCTCACGAAATCATCAATCGATTCTGCGTATTTGATGCCTTCTCGCAAATCTGGAATCGCTTGCTGCTCAAGTTTCAGGTCACAGTCCAGCATTTCTTTGGTATGTTCACCAATCAGCAGTTTGCCCAGGCTTTGCAGGTTAGGCAGCCCTTCCAGGAACAGAATCCGCTCAATTAGCTGATCTGCATGCTTCATCTCATCGATGGATTCCTCGTACTCTTTATCAGCCAGCTTGAGGAGACCACGGTCTTTGTACATGCGTGAGTGGAGAAAGTATTGGTTAATGGCAATCAACTCATTGCCCAGCGCCTTATTCAGGTGCTTGATCATGGTTTTATCGGATTTCATACTGTTTACCCCCAACGCAAACATTTCATAAATTCATTGGGGCAAGGATGAGGCTTCAAGGGACGCATGTCAAGACAAACCAACAGCTAAGCTATTGAATTTCAAAGGAAAGATAATGAAAACGATTACGATTTTCGGTCAGAGAGCGCCAGACAGCAATAGGCTAGGCCGCATAAGCAATCGACTTGATATCGACGCCAGTGCTCATCATCTGATCCATGGTCTCATGCATGATCTGCCTGGCAAGTTTAGCGCAGCGACCACAATCACTACCCAGGCCAAGATCTTTACGCATCTGTGACAGACTCGCATTATTGCTTTCGCAATACTCGCGGATATCATGGTCAGTCACTTGTTGGCAGATGCATACGTACATGCGGTAATTCCTGAATAATTGCGCCGTTGGGGAAGAGCGCATCAGCTTTATTTATCGAACGAATGTGATTTTAAATGTGAATAGGAATGATTGTCAATAACAATTCTACCTGAAAATCATCCCCAGCCCTGATTTCACATCCAGCCAAAACCTGCACTGCCTTCTTAACACCGGTCGGCATAGCTTGCTGAGCCGAATATAGACTTATATAGTGTTGTCAGAAGAATAAAAGCCGTTACTTCGGAGCCAGACTGCTATGTACACCTCAAGAATATTGGCACTTCCCTTTCTGTTAATAAGCACAGCCTTATCCGCACAGAGCAGTGAAATCCCAAGAACTTCAGACGGCAAACCAGATTTGCAAGGCATCTGGAGTAATGCGACCCAAACATCGCTAGAGCGTCCGGCACGATATGGCGAGCGTCAGGCATTAACGGATCAGGAAGCGTTGGACATGCAAGACGGAGCTCAGTCCCGAGCTGAGCGAGGCAATGCGCCGAGCGACCCTGATCGGCCTCCGCCCAGTGATGGCAACACGGCGGCTGCCTATAATTCATTCTGGCTGGACAGAGGCACTGGCGTGGTTCAGGTTGATGGCGAATACCGTACATCGCTGATCATAGACCCGCCTGACGGCCAGATCCCCTACCGTGAGAATGCTCCAGAGCAGAACAAGATGGAGCAATGGCGGGACGAGCATGGCGCCGATGCCTTCCTCGGGCCCGAGATGGCGACAATTGGCGAGCGCTGTCTGCTGTTCTATGACTTCAGGACGTCTAATTCCAGCGCCGGCCCACCAATGATGCCCATGATATACAACAACAATTACCAGATTGTGCAAACAGATGATTACGTCATGATACTCGCCGAGATGATGCATGATGCCCGCATTATTCGGCTCAACAGTGAACACCAGGACCCTGCCATCCATAAGTGGATGGGCGACACCATTGGCCACTGGGAAGGCGACACACTGGTTTTCACCACACGAAACCTGCACCCTCAGCAGTCTCACTTTGGCTCTGGTCCCGGGTTGGTCGTGACAGAAAGCTTACGCATGGTTTCAGACAGTGAAATTGTCTACCGCTTCACCATGGATGACCCGGTGGCGTATGAATCACCCTGGACAGCAGAAATGGTATTTCATGCCCAACCACCTGGCGAACAGATATATGAGTATGCCTGCCATGAGGGCAACTATGCCCTGCCAGGCATTCTGGCGGGTAAACGCAGGGAAGAAAGTCAGGAACAGGAATCTGGTCCGGCCGACTCAACTCAGGCCGACTGATAGCACCTTGCAGCGCAGATCAGCCGGCCTGAGACGATCCGTCTCAAAGCATGTGGTTAAAATGGTCCTTTTTGCCAGGGCCCCCACACAGCGAATGTAATACCCGGTGTCTGGATATTGAAGAACAGGAACTCGCCGGCAGGGTCAAAACAGACACCGGCAATTTCGCGGTTCCGGTAATCACCAGGGGAAATATATTTTCCGGCTGCCTTGATTTGTTCAGCGTCAATCTGAATATTGTTTTTGGCGAAGATAAAGGAATTGCCCGTCGGATCAATACCCAGAATCCGCTCACCGAAGCCGAAAGAGTCTTCTACACCGCCACCGTCCTCGCAGGTGACAATCGCACCACGCGGGCTGACCGTGACATTATCCGGATTATTCGCCACCTCAGAATCCACCGAAGCAAACAGGCAGGTCAGCTCACCGGAGACCGGATTCAGCATCCAGATAGCGCCGTTGCCCTGACCAGGCACACCGTCCTCATTGACACCAGCAGAGGTGTCTACGATATAAATCATGCCTTCTGAGTAAACGATTCCCTCACCACGACTGATGCTCAATGCACCTTTAGCTCTGGCTTGCAGATAAGGGCCGCTGGCATCGTCTACCGGCGGGCTGTCAGGCTGATCAATATCAACCCATTCAACCTGATATCGATCACCTAATGCAGGGGCGAGCAAGTCGGCGTTATCCTGGCCAATAATGCGGGCAGCCTGCAAGCGCCCGCCTTTTTCCAATGCACCTGTTTGCTGGCTGTCATCATTTGGTATGAAGCGATAAACAGGAGAGTGATTACGGTTATCTTCGGTCAGGTAGACATAACTGTTAGCTGGGTCTACGGCGACTGCTTCGTGCTCAAAACGCCCCATGTCGGTAATCGGAACACCACTGGTAGAGCTGGCATCTGCGGTCACTTCAAACACATAACCGTGCTTGCGACCACCGTGTGAGGTGCCATCGTAAACGGTTTCCTCACAGCTCAGCCATGTGCCCCAGGGGGTGACGCCGCCAGAGCAATTCACCATGGTGCCTGACAGGCTCGCACGTGTTTCGCGCAGACGCTTCTGACTGCGGGAAAAATACAGATTGGTGTTGCCTCCGGATGCCTGGGTACCATCCTCGCGTTCGCCTGATTCATAGCAAGCGTCAGCGACAATCAGTCCGCCACGAGACAGCTCATGGTTGCGAACCAGAATGATATCGTCCCCATCGACAGCCACCACGCCCATGCCGTCGTGTCCTGGCGGCGCAGGGTAAGCATCCACCATGGCATCTCCAGTCCATGAAAAAGTCGCGTATTTAAATCCTTCGGGCAACTGCAGCAACTCAAGACCTGTGACTTCATCAGCTACCGGGCGAATTGGGCCATAGGGGCTATCCATCAGCCGTGACTGCATACTTCCCTGGGCATTGTTGGCTGCCAGACTGACCAGCGCATTTGCCAGTGAGGAAGCCCCCAGTGCTGCTGCGGCACCGCTTTTAATTAACCGGCGGCGGCTTAAGCGCAGACTTGCATCCTGTTCACTATCGGACAAATCTGACTGCTGATTTGCATCGTAATGACTAGATAAGGCATCTTCAGGGAAGGGGCGTGATGACATAACGGGTGTATCCTTAAAATGGTTACTACTTGAGCAGACAACACTGTGTCTACGGCTTGTACCATTGAAGCACGTTAATGTGACACAGTTTTTACATGGAATGAATGCTCGTGCTAAACGTTTAGAATCAACATAAAGCAAAGAACTACCATTTAGGTTAAGCTGACCTGGTGAGCAAAGTCATACTGAAAGGAGAACGGGTATGAAACAATTGGCTAAAACATCTTCACTGGCCGCGGCAATGTTACTGACCGCGGCATGTACGACAATCAACCCCTATACAGGTGAACAACAAACCAGCCGCGCAGCCACTTATGGTGCCATTGGTGGTGTTGTCTGCGGCCTGATCGGTGCGACAGAAAACAGCCAGCATGCTCGCAATGCCGCACTGGGTTGTGGTGCTATCGGCGCAGGCGTCGGGGCTTACATGGATGTGCAGGAAGCCGAACTTCGCCAGGAACTTCAAGGTACCGGAGTCCAGGTACAACGCAATGGTGACCAGCTCGAGTTGATCATGCCGGGCAACGTGACTTTCAACACCAACGAATACAGTATTCGGCAGAATTTTTACCCGGTGCTGGATTCAGTGGCACAGGTGCTATACAAGTTCACTGACACTCGCCTGACCGTAACAGGTCACACAGATTCAACAGGGGCACGTGACTACAATTACAACCTGTCTAACCGTCGAGCTACCAGCGTTGCCAATTACCTGGCTGGCGCAGGGATTGATCAAAGCCGGCTGATCACTCAGGGTGTCGGCCCAGACCAGCCAATCGCCAGCAACGACACAGAACAAGGACGTGCCATGAACCGCCGTGTCGAACTTCAGATTGTCGCTGTACAACGATAACTTTTCTGTTCAGGCACTGTGGCGGCTGCGCCACAGTGCCAAAGCATTACTCGACAGCAAAAGCGCAGCCAGCGCAACAACCACAGCAATCAGTGCCCACTGTATCGCGTAACCAATATGCGTCCGGATAGATATCCTCGGCGCAGACCAATGCCTGGATAACACGCCTGGCTGCCTTTCTTCCAGCCTGAGAACGTATGGGTATAAAGGCTCCCCAAGCAGGCGTTCAGCCTGGGCAACATTCAAACGACTCACTGTAACCGGCCAGCTGTTATCACTGATTTGCGCAGGCGGGATATCCTGCTGGGGCACATACACTTTCGCGACGATGGTTTTATCACCCTCAACGACAGGAATGTCCGGCTCACCACCATTGTTAGCTGTAGCAACCCAGCCGCGACTGACCAGAACAAGTGAGCCGTCTTGCCGCCTGAAAGGTGTCACGACTTCCAGGCCAGCCTGTCCACGGAAAAACTGAAATGTCTTGAGGAAAGGAATACTGTTTTCGAAACGCCCTGTCAGCGTTACAGGAAACTGGTCACCAAACAAAGGGTGGTCTGCCGCATCGTCAAATGGAACCGCTGGCAACGCCGAACGGTTTTCCAAGGCATCTGCGAGCATTTGTTTTTGCTCTGCCCGATCAAGCTGCCAGGCAGCGAGGCTGATAAACATTCCCATACTGGACATAAAACACAGCAGCACCAACCAGTTAATCTGGATTTTTAGCTTCCCCAGTTTTAACTCCATGAATACTCCAGCACTCACATTATTGTTATATACACCTGATCGCCGCAAGAGCCACCAAGAGAGGTGTCATAAGGGTCAACCCAACAGGCTAGCGATTAGTGCTTATCAGGACTATCCCTATTAATAGAAAGGCTGCGCCAAGCCATTGCGTGCTGCCGACGGATTCACCAAATACCCAGCGCCCCAGCATGACAACGAACAATACTGACAAGCCGGTATAAACCGGATAGAGCAATGAAACGGCAGCACTGCGCAATACAAAAACATAGTAAAAAAATATAAAACCATAGGCGCTAAGCGCCAGCAAAATGCCTTTCCATTCATTGAGAAGCAGTTGCCAGTAGTTATCATACTGGCGCTCTGCCACCCATTTCAGCGTGGCATGCGAAGCTGCCAGAATGACGGCCATCAGCAATGCATGAAGTAACGTAGGCAGCCACATTAAAGGCATCATTCATTATCCTCAGGCAAAACGCTGCGTTTGTTATCAGTAACAAAATTGGGTCGGCGCTTCACTTCATCGTAAATGCGACCAATATAGGCACCTATCAATCCAACACTGAACATCAACACACTACCAATGATCAGCAAAAGCAGAATGACAGTCGTGAATCCATCCACTGCCTGCCCGGATAACTTGTCAGATAACGCCATAAATCCAAAAACCACACTGATGATGAACGTCAATATTCCCATCAGTGAAACAAGCTGTAAGGGAAATGCCGTAAATGACGTAATCGACGATAACGCATATTTAAACAATGCACTGCTTCCCCAATTTGACCTTTGCCGGGTCGAGGCGGGTACATCAAAGGAAATAGAGGTAGTCGGGTATCCCATCCACTTGATCAAACCTCGAAAAAAACGACCATGCTCAGGCAGTGCATTCACTGACAGCACCACTTCACGATCCAGCAGTTTATAATCCGTATCCCCGGAAATATCGATTTCAGTCAAGTAGCTAAACAGTCGGTAATATACTTTTACCAGGCTTCCTTTTACCGCCGACTCGGAACCCCGCGATAACTTGACCGCTTCTACCACGGCACTGCCACCACGCCACTGAGCAATCATTTCTTCCAGTAAAGCTGGCGGGTGCTGTAAATCACTGTCCATCACAATCACAGCATCGAAATCCGGTACTGCACGCAACCCTGCCGATATCGCCGCCTCCTTGCCGAAATGCCGGTTTAGACAAAGCAGATAAACATCGGGGTCATCCTTACGATACGCAAGGACCTGTTCAGCGGTATTATCACTGGAGCCATCATCAACCACCAACAGACTCACCTGACAATCACTCACAGAGACCACATGTGAGCGAATCGTCTGTAAGTTCTCAGCAATTGAGCGACCTTCGTTCAAGGCTGGAATGATGATCGCTATCCGATCCACTCTTTCTTTCGCCTCTGTGCTCCTGCTCGTCACAGTCAACCTCTATCTATAAGTCAAATACGTTGCTGAAGAATGTGTCAATTTTCAGCCTGTGATTATTATTATCCATTCGCCAAGCGATACCCTCAGAGGTTATGCTGTGCGTTTAATTAATCCTTAAGGCAGTCATTGTCGCCAAGTCCCGGGCAGCTGGCAAGGCAGACATCTGTCATTTCAATGAAACAGGCGGATCTACATGAGAATTGGCGTTTTATCCCGAAATTCCAGGCTTTACTCAACACGACGGCTTGTAGAAGCTGCCGAGGCTAGAGGTCATGAAGCCCGTGTCATTGATGTTCTCAAATGTTTCATGAACATCACCGCCAATAACCGCACTGTTTTCTACAAAGGCAAGCGTGAGGCAGAGGCTGTTGAATTTGATGCCGTCATCCCTCGTATTGGCGCCAGCGTGACGCAATACGGTACGGCGGTACTCAGACAGTTTGAAGTCGGCGGCACCTACTCTATTAACGAATCCATCGCCATTACACGCTCACGAGACAAACTGAGAGCTCACCAGTTGCTGGCCAGAAAAGGCATTGGCCAGCCAGTGACCAGTTATGCTCATTCCGCTAATGCCACATCTGACCTGATTCAGTCAGTTGGCGGCGCCCCGCTATTAGTTAAAGTCCTGAAAAGCACGCAAGGCAATGGAGTTGTTCTGGCTGAAACCAAGAAAGCGGCTGAAAGTCTGATTAATGCGTTTCGCGGCCTGGAAGCCGACTTCCTGGTACAGGAATTTATCAAAGAAGCCTCAGGCTCTGATATCCGCTGTTTTGTTGTCGGTGGCCGCGTAGTTGCGGCAATGGAACGCAAAGCAGCTGCTGGCGAATATCGCTCCAACCTTCACCGGGGTGGTACCGCAGAGCTGATTCGGCTTCGCCCTGACGAACGCAAACTTGCAACAAAAGCGGCCCAGGTCATGGGGCTGGATGTGGCTGGCGTCGACATTATTCGCTCCAATCATGGTCCGTTGGTGCTGGAAGTGAACTCTTCACCAGGACTGGAAGGAATCGAGCGGGCAACGGGCAAGGATATTGCCGGGGCGATTATTGCTTATATTGAGAAGGATTCGTTGAAGGGGCCCAACAGAATGCGCGGCAAAGGCTGAGTTCTTTATCCGGAGCTACCTGCGTTGCCAGCTCTTCGTCAGAGACGTTCTCAAACTGCTCATTTACTGATCGTAAACTGCGCGTTTTCGAACGTCTCTTCCTCGATCTGACTGCCTCAAGGGACGGCTCTCGATCACCTGCTGAAAGTGGGGGTTTCTGAAAAGTGGAAACAAAAACGGGCTGCTTTTCTTTAACCGCCAACGATGTGGTAGTTAGAGAAAAGCAGCCCGTCTGCGATACCTGAATCTGGGAGTTACTGAGCTGGCTCAGGTGCCGGGATTGGGATGTTCATCAGTTCAGGTGCCAGTGAGCCATTGGCTACATTCTGGGCGCGTGTCACTGAGGAACGGAATTCACCGGGAGACAATTCTACCCACTGATCCTGCTCTTTGTCGTAGACGGCTGTCACGCTGCGGTCAGATGTCTGATACGCCAGCATGATGCGACCGATGCGCGTCACTGTCACTTCCTGCTCAACACCAGCAACTTCCATGGTAGTTTCGTAGGTTTCCAGCGTACGACCGTAGCCATTCTCAGCCTGATACAGGGCGATCAGCATGCTGATTTTCTGTGCAGCGGAGGCTTCCGGATTGTCGACCAGGCCGCGAATACGATCCAGCTCGGCACGACGGTCTTCCAGCTCAAATGGCAGATCGTCTTCAACAAACTGCTCAATGCTGGACATCATGCGCTCAGCCAACTCGTGAAACGGCGAGTTTTCATGATCAGTCAGTAACGTGGCGTGCTCAATCGATGCAGCCATATCCTGGATCAGCTGCTCCTGGCGAGCAATACGATCACGTAGCTGCTGGTTAGTCAGCATCAATGCTTCCAGCGAAGTATTCGCCTGGTTAAATTGTTCTTGTGTGGTCTGTGCACTCAAAGGCGCACTGATGGCAGCAAAAGTGACGGCTGCTGCAGCTACCGCAGGCCCAATGAACCGGGTCCTGGAAACGTATTGCAGGGACTTCATAATCTTATTCTTCCTCGGTATCGGTTTCCCATCTTAAAACAGATAGCGGGCTGAAAACAACCCATCGTAAGCATTCATCCATTCATCGAATGCATAAAACTCCACATTGACGATTTTCCGGCACGTATCCTGGCATTATGCCCCAAAATCAGGCAGGTCCGGCATGGTGGCAGGCCGTCACCAGCCCTCCCGTTTCCGGCTGCGCGGTCAATACCGGCTCCTGCTCTTTGCAGATCTGGGTCGCTCTCGGGCAGCGGGTATGAAACCGGCAGCCTGAAGGCGGATTGATCGGCGAGGGCACATCGCCTTTCAATAAAATTCGCTGACTCTTCTGATGCGGATCCGGGACCGGGATCGCCGAAATCAACGACTGTGTATACGGATGCTGCGGGTTGCGATAAAGCGCCTCCCCCGGCCCGCTCTCAACAATCCTGCCCAAATACATGATCGCGATTCGGTCAGAGATATGCTTTACCACGGCCAGGTCGTGCGCGATGAACAAATAGGCCAGGTTCAATTCCTGCTGCAACTCTACCAACAGGTTGAGAATTTGGCTCTGTATTGACACATCCAGCGCAGAAACCGGTTCATCACAGACAATCAGACTCGGCTTCAGCGCTATGGCTCGGGCAATACCAATGCGTTGCCGCTGGCCGCCAGAAAATTCAAACGGATACCGAGTCACTGAGCGGGCCGGCAATCCGACCTGATTCAACAACTCCGCTACCCGTTTTTGACGTTCCTGTCGGTTCCCCATCTTGTGGATAATCAACGGTTCTTCGAGTATCTCACCGACTGTGTGACGAGCGTTTAACGATTCAAGCGGGTCCTGGAAAATCATCTGGATATCGCGACGCAAGGGCAGCAAATCCCGATTGCGCATGCGGCTGATATCCTGGTCGCGAAACTTGATTTCACCACTGGTGGGCTGATACAGGCGCGTGATACAGCGACCCAGTGTCGATTTTCCGCAGCCGGATTCACCCACCAGACCTAACGTCTCGCCCGGCGCGACATGCAGGTTCACTCCATCGACAGCACGATTGAATTTGCTGGCACGCAGAAACAGCCCTTCCCTGACCGGAAAGTGCATTTTCAAGTCATTGACCTCCAGTAACGGTGTCATATCACACCACCTGGCTGAGCCGGTGACAACGCCTTCCAGTGCAGGCAGGCTACGGTATGCTGACCTGAGACTGCCTCTTCCACCGGAGTCTGGACACAGCAGGCTTCATCACTAAAAGGACAGCGGTTCTCGAACCGGCATCCCGGGGGCAGGTCTCTCAACCCGGGCACCATGCCCGGGATAATCGTCAGTCGTGATTTGGGCGTGGTGTCCAATCGTGGGATGGACGCAAGCAGGCCCTGGGTGTAAGGGTGAGAAGGTTTATCAAAAATATCGTACACCGTTCCTCTTTCTGCGACCCGTCCGGCGTACATGACCACCACGTTCTGACAGGTTTCGGCAATCACCCCGAGATCATGCGTAATCAGCATCACGGCCATACCCATGTCTTGCTGCAACTCTTGAATCAGCTCCAGGATTTGCGCCTGGATAGTGACATCCAGTGCCGTCGTGGGCTCATCAGCAATCAACAAATCAGGCTCACATACCAGCGCCATGGCGATAACGACTCGCTGTCGCATGCCACCAGAGAGCTGATGTGGGTATTCCCCCATCCGTATATCTGGCGACGGGATGCCGACGCGATCCAGAATGGCGACGGCTTTTTGCAAAGCTTCCTGCTTGCTGACTTTCTTGTGCAACAGAATCACTTCAGTCAGTTGCCGCCCGATCGTGTGCACCGGGTTCAGGGCCGTCATCGGCTCCTGGAACACCATTCCAATGCGTGCCCCACGAATACGGCGCATTTCCTCCAGGGACAGTGATGCCAGATCCTGTCCGTGAAAGCGGATAGCGCCGCCAACAATTTGCCCCATGGGTTGCGGCAGCAGGCGCATAATAGACTGCGCCGTCACACTCTTGCCGCACCCTGATTCACCGACAACACCGACGGTTTCACCCGCCTTAACGGAAAAACCCACACCGTCCAGTGCACGCACCCGTCCCTCGTCGGTATCAAACTCAACGACCAGGTCATCAACTTCCAGAATGGCGTCCTGCATCAAACTTCCTTACTGCTCACGCCATTGATCATGTACGTTAATCACCGGCTCAAAGGTTTCACCGTTCTCACGCGCTTCCAGAGTCGCTTCTTTCATGTCTGTATCAATCCAGTGCAGGAAGTACACCGTATTGGCATCTCCAACACGGTGGTTGAAGAAATCAGGGTAACGAACCCAGCGCCAGTGCCCCATACGGTAAAAATCTTGGACGTACCCTGGCACAAATGAGGCATGGTCGTGATGAATTTGCAGCATCTGATGCGACATTTCAACCATCGCATCACGATCACTGGACTGCGTGTAGCGATCAATGATCTGGTCCATTTCATGGATTGCAACCATCTCCATGTTATTGGTCTGGACCTTCACTTCACGTTCCAGGTTGACTGACCCGTCTTCCAGGAAGGCATCGTCGTAGGCATTATCAGAGTGCATGGTGTCCCAAAAACGTGGATACATTTCCACGCCCACGCCTAGTCCGACCAGTGCGATCTCATGTTGCTTTTCCTGTGCTTTCTTCCATGACGCTGTCTGATCCAGAACTTCAATACGGAACTCGAGTCCAGCTTTTAAGGCTTCTTCACGCAAAATAGTCAGTATGTCGGCTAATGACGGATAACCGGTAGTGATAGTAAACGCCAGGCGCTGCCCTTGCTCATTGACCAAAATGCCATCCGGACCACGCTCGGTGAAACCTGCCACGGCAAAATGTTCCAATGCCTGGTCGATATCAAATGGTCTCGCCTCAATGGTGGGATGAGAAAATTCACCATAACCATCGCTGGCTGTATTCATTCGCGCATAGTCATCACGGAAAAACTGCTCGATTACCAGATCAAAATTTGATGCGTACTGAATTCCCTCTCGCACATGTTGGTTATCCAAAAGTGGTTGTGAGGTATTGATCCATAGGCCGATATTGGGTCGAGGTCGCTGGTTATAGAAGACTTCCTTGTGGATATATCCATTCTGCACATCCGGGTCATTATCTGGCAATTTTTCGTACCAATACTCTGAAGTGTTCAAGCCAAACTTATCAACATCTCCTCGTTTGAAAGCTTCAAATGCATTATTGGGATCCCGAATCACACTGAATACAATACGGTCAACGTTAAAGCGGTTGCGATAGAATTTTTTATCTTTTGCCCACCAATCTGTTTGACGAGTTAAAGCAATTGATCGCCCCTGAATAATATCTTCATCACGAACAACATATGCTCCTGTCGTCGGCACAAATTCCCATTGATACCTTTCAATAAAATCATGATCTAAATCCTTGTAGAAATGCTGAGGCTCCGGGCGCAGGTCCAAGATGTGGTGAAAAAAATCCGGCTTAGCTGTATTCATGGTGACCGAAATGGTGTGGTCATCGTATTTGGTAATTTTATTGAACGTGGTGGAATAGTAGTTGTTATACCAAGGCTCAACGATGTAATCCGATAAATAGAAAAAGAAGGTGAAGAAGAAATCATCAGCAGTTACTGGCTCACCATCTGACCAGCGCGCATCGGGGTCTAACCTTGCATAAACCGTTGCCGAATCCTGATCAACAGCCCACTCTGACGCGATTCCTGGAAAGAATTCGAAATCTCGATCAGGGTGGGCGCTGGCCAATGGTAGCCTCACATTATCTAATAAATACCCGCGAAACGCTCCATTGGAATCAGGCCCTACATAACGAAGAGTTCGCGGAAAATCCTGAACATAGCTATATTCCGTCCCGCCTTTGGTAGCCTCCGGCGAACCAAGATCAGGCAGCTCCATGCCATTTTCCCAGTTCAGGTCTGCGGGCAGGTCAGCCGGGGTTTTGAACTGAAACAGTTCCGGGTGAGCAGCGTAGTAATCATTCACTTCCTGAGTAATATCACGCGTACTGACCTCTTCCTCACTACCGCCACCACAGGCAACCAGTAACCCGGCTGCCAGGACAACGGCAAATGTATTGCGTAGATTCCTGTTTAGCTGCCCGAACATAATAAACCCCTCTATACCGATTATTTGTATACCGTAAATTTCTTGGGATCAAACGACTCACGGATCGCTTCACCAATAAACGTCACTAATGTCAGCACAATAACCAGCGTGCTGAATGCCGCCGTCACAATCCAGGGCGCTGTACGCAGGTTGCTGGTCCCTTGCTTCAACAGTTCACCCAGACTCGCCGTGGGCGGCGGCAGACCAAAGCCCAGAAAATCCAGCGCGGTCACGGCAGTAATCGCAGAAATGACCGTAAACGGCATAAACGTCACCAGCGTGGCCAGCACGTTAGGCAGAATATGCTTGAACACAATACGCGCATCGGAGGCGCCGATTACACGAGCCGATGCCACATAATCCCTGACCTTCTGCTTATAGGTCTCGGTGCGCATGTAGTATGTCATCGTGGTCCAGGAAAACATGACCATGACCACCAGCAGAATCATGATTCTCGTTCCCACCGCAAATGTCGCCGGCACCACCGAGAATATAATAATGACCATGTAAAGGAAGGGAATATTGCTCCAGATCTCAATCACACGCTGGAACAGCAAATCAAACGTGCCACCCAGATAGCCCATCGCCGCCCCGATCGCGATACCCACGCCGTACACCGCAACAGTGAAGGCAATGGCAAAGAACATGGCGGTACGCGTCCCATAGAACAGGCGCGCCAGAATATCCCGACTGGTGGTATCGGTGCCAAGATAGTGCCGATACTCTAAAGAGGGAGGCTCCGGGCGAAACACACCTGAGGTAGAGTGGTTTTCATTAGGGCCGTAAGGTACCAGTGGCAGTAACACCCAATTACCCTCATCCGCCTCGGCAAAGGCTTCTTTGAGTTCACGGTAGTTTGTCTCATAGGTGTAAGATTGCCCAAAATCAGTGCCTGGGTGAAACTCGCCGTAAGTGGGAAAGTACAGCTCACCTTCATAACTGACGATCAGGGCGCGGTTGTTAATCAGCAGCTCACCAATCACAAACAGCAAGAACAGAAAACCCAGAATCAGCAGACTGTAGTAGCCACGCTTGATCTCGCGGAAGCGGTTCAGTTTTTTTAGGGTTTCTGGAGTTAGCCTGAACATGAGATCTGCCTAGTTAAACCGGATGCGCGGGTCAACCAGCGCGACAAGGATGTCTGAAATAATATTGCCTATCAGCAGCAACAGACTCGCCAACAGGACAATGCCCATCACCACCGGGTAATCACGATCAAGAATGGCATTGAGGCCCAGCAAGCCAAACCCGTCAATATCAAAAATGGTTTCAATCAGGAAGGAGCCGGTCACCAGCAAAGTGATATTTTGTCCGAAGGTGGTGGCAATCGGAATCATGGAATTACGTAACGCATGGTTAGTCACCGCTTTGCGGAACGACACACCTTTGGCAATAGCGGTTCTGATGTAGTCAGCAGCCAGGTTATCCATCAGGTGGTTTTTCAGCAGCAGCGTGACCAGGGCAAAACTGCCTACCAGATAACAGATCAGTGGCAGTATCGAATGTTGCGCCAGATCAGCGACCTTGCCCATAAAATCCTTTTCAGCGAACTGCATGCTGACAAAGCCGCCCATCGGGAACCATTCGAGCTTCACTGAAAAATATAGCAGCAGTAATGACCCCAGTGCATACCCGGGGATGGCATAACCGGTAAATATCAGTATCGAGGTGACGTTATCAACGACTGTCCGGTGCTTGATGGCTTTGAGTACACCAAGCGGGATACAGACCGCATAAGTGATAAAGAGAGTGATAAGGCCGTAATATAAAGAGATGGGAAAGCGGGAACTGATAACGTCTGTAACGGGCTGGTTGTAGCGATAGGATGTGCCAAGATCGCCTTGTAGCACCTTGCCCATCCAGTCGAAATAGCTGACCAGCACCGGTTTATCGAATCCGTAATATTCTTTCAGTCGGTCCAGTTGAGCTTGTGACAGTGCCATGCCCTGCCCCACCTGGGAAGCACCGCCGCCGGAAATGCTCATCTGCTGCGATTCCATGATGGCCCGCTCGAGCGGGCCACCGGGCACCAGACGGGTGATGAGAAACACAATAATGGTCACACCAATCAATGTCGGCGGAATCAGCAGCAATCGCCGCAGAAAATAGTCACGCATAAAGGGTCGGCTTACTCCGGTTGATACAAATGACAGGCAACCAGGCGGTCTTCATCGACCAGGGGGAGTAGTTGCGGTGTCACTTCCCGGCAAACAGGCATCACTTTGGGGCATCGGCCAGCAAAACGACAACCTGTTGGCACATTTACCGGAGATGGTATCTCACCTTGGATGGTGGTTGAAGCCCGTTGTTTCTCTAATTCCGGATCCGGCTCCGGATTTGAGGCTGTCAGCACCTGAGTATAGGGGTGTTTAGGCGAGAAATATACATCGCTCGCCGGCCCGATCTCGACCAGCGCCCCCAGGTACATGACGGCCATGCGATCACTGATATAGCGCACCATGGACAGGTCATGAGCAATAAACAGCATGGTCAAACCCATGGACTGCTTCAGGTTATTCAGTAGATTGACGACTTGAGCCTGAACGGAGACGTCCAGCGCCGAAATCGGTTCGTCACAAACCACAAATTCCGGCTCCATGATCAGGGCACGGGCGATCCCGATGCGCTGCCGTTGCCCCCCCGAGAATTCATGGGGATAACGCGACGCATGCCCTGCCGATAAGCCAACCCTGTCCAGCCATTCAGCAACGCGCTGCTGTTTCTGGCTATTGCTGAGTTTACGACCACGTAACCCTTCGGCGATGATCTCACCGACAGTCATGCGCGGGTTCAGTGACGAATACGGATCCTGAAAGATCATCTGCATCCGCGACGCCAGTCGCTGAAAATCAGCGGCCTTGTACCGCTGAGGCAAAGCCTGCCCCCCATAATAAACGGTACCCGCAGACTTATCATGCAGGCCCAGCAGCGCCTTGCCCAAGGTGGATTTGCCAGAGCCGCTTTCACCCACCAGCCCCAGCGTTTCACCTTCGGCAATCTCCAGGCTAATGCCATCAACCGCATGCACACGCTGCCCGCGCCCAAGGTCAAAATATTTGCGTAAATCATCAAGCTTGACCAGTGCTGTCATGGCGACACCTCCTGGTCTGCCGTATCTGAAACTGGCTTCGACACGCCCTGACTTTCAGCACGGTGCAGCCCCTCAACTTCACGCGGCTGACGCGGATGTTGCAGCCAGCAACGGGACGTGTGGGTATCACTTAAGCGGAAAGACGCGGGGTCGTCAGTCTGGCACACCTGCATATGCCAGGGGCATCGCGCGCAGTAAGCGCAACCTTGCGGAGGCGAGAACAGGTCCGGTGGACTACCGGGAATAGGTTCCAGCACGTGGTTCTCATCGGACTCGGCACTGGGCATGGCCTGCTTCAAGCCCAGTGTATAGGGGTGCGCTGATTCGTAGAACAGTTCGTTAACGGTAGCCGCTTCAACAATTTGCCCCGCATACATGACCGCGACCTTGTCTGCCATACGAGCCACAACCGCCAGGTCATGAGTGATCAGTATGATCGCCATGCCTGTCTCTTTCTGAATATCTTGTAGCAGATCCAGGATTTGCGCCTGAATGGTGACATCCAGCGCCGTGGTGGGTTCATCTGCAATCAATACCGCAGGTTTGCAGGCAACCGCCATGGCAATCATGACTCGCTGCAACATACCGCCGGAAAATTCAAAGGGGTATTGCGCGGCTCGTTTAGGTGCTTCAGGTATTTTTACCAGCTCCAGCAACTCAATCGCTCGCTTCCAGGCTTCTTTGGGCGAATAATCGCGGTGCACTTTCAGGGTTTCGGCGATCTGGTCCCCAATCCGCATGGTTGGATTCAGTGAAGACATCGGGTCCTGAAAAATCATGCCGATTTCGTCACCACAAATAGTCCGTCCATCCATTTCCAGACGGCCCAGAAAGTCCTGCCCCCGCAGTTTGGCACTGCCTTGGGTAATGCGACCGGGGGGCATGGGAATCAGCCCCATCACTGCCTGCATGGTTACCGATTTACCACTGCCTGACTCACCCACAATGGCCAGCGTTTGTCCGGCTTCAACATCAAAACTCACACCACGGACCGCTTTGACGATACCGCCATAAGTGGCAAATTCCACGTGCAGATTCTCGACACTGAGTAATGCTGTCATTCTGCACTCCTCATTTTCGCATCCAGCGCATCGCGCAACCCGTCACCCAGCAGGTTAAAAGCCAGCACGGTAATACTGATCATGGCTGCCGGAAAGACCAGTTCATGCGGATGCGTCAGCATATTCTTCAGACCTTCGTTACACATACTGCCCCAGGATGCCGTGGGCGGCGCAACACCCATGCCAATAAATGACAGGAAAGCTTCGGTAAAAATGGCGGAAGGTACTGCAAAGGTCAGAGTAACCAGAATCACACCCAGGGTGTTGGGAATCATGTGACGCAAAATCAGGTAATGATGGGACGCTCCCAACAGTTTGGCGGCACTGACATAGGCTTCCTCGCGAATCTGCAGGATTTGCCCGCGCACCAGACGGGCGGTCGCAGGCCATAACAGCACCACGAGAGCAATCAACATCGGCACAATACCGCTCTCTCCCGGCCCGATACCGAATACCACCTGAAAGAGAATCATAAACAGCAGGAAAGGCAGCGCTACCACGAAGTCTGCAAAGCGCATCATTACCTGGTCAGCCTTGCCGCCCAAAAAGCCTGCGCTGGCGCCATATACCACACCAATCACAACATAGAGCAGTGGCGCCAGCAAACCAATAAAGAGGGACACTCGTGCCCCGGCCATTAACCTCGCCAACATATCCCGACCCAGGTAGTCAGTGCCCAGCGGGTGCCAGGGCATCATGACCTCATCACCTACGGCCAGACTCTCACCGGCGCCAACCAACCCTCGGTTGCGCGCTTCCACTGCCGTGATCACACGACCCACGTTGACTTCAACTGTCTCAAACTGATCGGTTGGCTGCCCTAACTCGTCCAGGACCACCACGGCGTAATAATAGTCCCGGGCGCGTAAGTCCAGACGATCCTCATACCAGTAAACATTGTCCCGAGTGATATCTGCCAGCGGAATACCCAATGCTTGCGGGTCCTCAATGGGATAGTTGTTGCGATAAACACGATAATTGTCGGCACCGGGCATGGGATCCCAGAGCAGGCGCACCCGTAGTGTTGTGGGCTCTGCCGCCAACCGTAAACCGCTGCCACCCGCAAAGTCTGGTTCTACCTGGCCATTCACCCAGGGCTCATAAGCTTCTGCCACCAATGCACTGCGGTCAGCGCCAGGTGCAATACTGATCTGATCCACATCCTGAAGTGCCGGGTCAACACGCCAGATCATTGGTCCGATGAAGGTAAACAGCAGCAAACCAATCACCAGATACAAGGAGACCAGTGCCCGCCTGTTCGCTTTCAGTCGGATCCAGGCATCCTGCCAGTACGAGCGCGACGGGCGGACCAGCAGTGGCGTCGTGGACTGCTCACCCAGTGGCTCGAAGTCGGAATCTCTTAACGTGCGGTGCACGCCATCATTATATTGACTCATAAGTTAATCTGTCTGTTGCTCATTGCAGCCGAACCCGTGGGTCTACCCAGCTATAAACCAGATCCACCAGGATCACCATAAATACCAGAAAAGCCCCATAAAAGACGGTTGTGCCCATGATCACGGTATAATCCAGCTGCTGCACCGCCTGAACAAAATAGCGACCCAGCCCGGGGATGGCGAACACCAGTTCAACCACAAAACCACCCGTAGTGATGGCAGCAATCGCAGGACCTAATACAGTAATCACTGGCAGCACGGCATTGCGTAACTGGTGGTGGGTAAAGATGCGGGACATGGGCAGCCCCTTTGCTTTCGCGGTACGGATGTAATCAGCACTCATGACTTCCAGCATGGAAGAGCGCATCAAACGTGTCATATAGGCCATGGTGCCAAGGCCCAGCACCAGCGCCGGCAGCAGCATATGCGACACCGTACCCCAGCCAGCAACTGGCAGCAGCGTCCGGCCTGCCGCGGAGTTTAGTCCTACCAGCCCAAGCTGCCCTAACGCAGCAAACACAAAGCTGGGCACCGATATGCCCAGGATAACCAGAAACATAATGATGTAGTCAGGCAGACGATTCCGGTACAGGGCTGTTAACGCCCCCCACAGTACGCCGCCAAGAGCAGCAATCATTACCGCAAGAATACCTAAGGTGGCAGAGACAGGGAAATGTTCACGTATGATGTCGTTCACTTCCCGGTTCTGCTGGGTATAACTGATACCAAAATCACCACGCAGCATATTGCCCAGGAAGATGACATATTGTTCGCCCAGTGGCCTGTCCAGGCCATATCGGGCTTCCAGGTTGGCTCGAATGGCTTCAGTTGACGCCCGCTCACCTGAAAGAGGGTCTCCCGGCACGCTGTGCATGCCGAAAAAAGTGGCAGTAGCAATGAACCAGACGGTGATAATCCCCTGCAACACACGTTTTAGCGTATAGGCCCACATATCCCGTTATTCTCCGCCCTGCTGATTATCATTATCACCACCAGACCTGTCGTCCCGGGCCCCATCGATCCAGGCATAGGTGAAGTCCGTTTCTGCCCCGATTACCCGTCTCAGCATACCCTTCAACTCAGGGTGCGTGACATAAACATAACCGCGTTCGTAGTTGGGCATGATCACGACATCTTCGTGGATGATGCGTTGAATCTCGGCAAACGCCTGCATTCGCTCCCCGGTATCCAGTGAACTTTGCGCGATGCGAATCTGGGCATCCAGCTCAGGGTTACTGTAGCGCCCCCGGTTATTGAGATTCCAGGAGGCAAACAGGTCCGCAAAGGTGAGTGGGTCGTTGTAGTCCGGGCCCCATCCAGCCATGACCAGATCGAATTCACCACTGGTCATTTTGTCCAGCCGCTGCCGGAAGATCTGAGCATCGATAACAACATCAATACCCAGGTTGCGTTGAAACACCTCCTGATAATACTCGGCCTGCATACGGGCATTCGGCGAGTCACCAGTCAACAATGCCAGCGGTGGCAGTTCCTCAAGCTCCATCTCATCCAGGGCCTTTTGCAAATATTCTCTGGCCAGCTCAATATTGCGTTCATAAACAGGCGCCGGATGCTCCTGCCGGAATGGACGTTCTTTCCCCTGAAGCCAGACCGGAAAGAGGCTTTCTCCGGGCAAATAACCCGGCAGTTTGATAACCCGGTTCACCAGTTCACCCGGGTCCTGGGCCAGCGTCAGCGCCATGCGCAAATTCTTGTTGGTGGTCAGCCGACCGTCCCGATGATTGAACTCGATATACCAGACGGTTCCCTCCATGAAGCGATCAATCTGCCACCCCTGAAACATGGCCTCTTCCAGCATTTGCGAGCCCAGGTTGGTCATTACAATCTGCTCATCCTTAAACAGGTTGAGCAACGTATTGGGGTCGGAAGTCATGTGGGCGAAGTTGATTGCATCCAGTCGGATACGTTCTTTGTCCCAGTAATACGGGTTTTTAACCAGGCGCATGCTGGCCCCGTGTACCCAGCTTTCAATCATGAAGGGACCGTTATATAGCAGCTCATCAGCATCCGCCCCGTAACGTCCGTTGGTCTGCTCATAGAATGCTTCGTTAGCCGGCATATAGGTGACAAAAGCCACCATACGGTCGAAGTAAGCGATGGGCGTCTCCAGTGTCACTTCCAACGTAAAGTCGTCAACGGCCTGCACACCAACATCATCGAGTGGCACTTCACCGTTGTTAGCGGCTTCGGCATTCAGAATGGGATAGAGAATGAAGGCGTATTGCGAGCCAGTAGAGGGGGCGAGTACGTTTTTCCAGGCGAATTCAAAATCATGTGCTGTGACCGCTTCGCCATTGCTCCAACGAGCGTTCTCGCGCAAGTGGAATGTCATGACATTGCCGTTTAACGCCCACTGCTCAGCAACACCACCAACCAGGTCACCGTGTTCGTCATAACGCAGCAACCCTTCCATCACATGGTTCAGTACCTGGCCACTGATGGAATCTGTCGATCGCATACTGTTCATTTGCGGGGGTTCATCACGTAGATGAGATGTAATTTCGTTGTTTTCGTAATCAATAGCAGAACTGGATACGGTCGACTGGCTACTGGTTAATCCGGCCAGAGCATCCAGCAGAAACATGGTAACCAACAAACCCACTACCGCCACAATGGCAAATGTCAGCAACTGTTTCCCTGCTGCACTGATCAGATTCTGACCCTGAGCACTGTTGTCGCCGGGAACCTTGTCCGCTTCCACTGCTGGCTCTGATTCTATAGGGGCACTGGATTGGCGATAATTGGGTTCCTGTTGCATGACTGTCTCGTTAGCTCGCTATTTAAGGCGTACATCAAACTGATAATCAACGTCGATTTGGCTGACTGTTTTAGCTAGCCGGATTTTAGTTGACCTGGCTTTGGTTGACCCGCTTTTTGGCTGCTTTATACTTCAATAGCTTCACGCAAGGCTGCTGAGGCTATTTACAAAAAGGATACCTTAGGCATTCAGTTGAGTCGATAGCCAGGCAACAAATAATGAACACATTCATGTAACACCCACAAACCACTATCAAGGCAGCGTTTTGAGCGAAGAAATCGAACAAGTGGCAGAGATCTACCAACTGGTAACCACCTTCCTGGTGACCTATAGCTTCCAGATAGTCGGCGCAATCATCATTCTTTTGATTGGCCTGCTCATCGCCAGAAAAGTTCATAATCTGATATTGGCTCTATGCCAAAAGAAAGGCCTGGACATCACGCTCAGCCGGTTCATTGCCAGCGCGATCCGGCTACTGGTGGTGGCCATGGTTGGCATCATTGCCCTGAACAAGGTAGGGATCAGTGTCACCCCATTGATTGCAGCGATCGGCGCCATCGGTTTAGGTGCCGGCCTGGCCGTTCAAGGCCTGTTATCCAACTACGGCGCTGGTCTCAACATTATCCTTGCCAGACCTTTTGTCATCGGCGATACGATCCATGTTGAAGGGGTAAAGGGCATTGTGGAAGAAATCCACCTGGCCTACACCATGCTTTCAGACGAAGATGGCGTGAGTATCATGATCCCCAACAAACATATCATCGGCGAGGTTATTCATAACTCGCAAAGTGATAGCCTGCAGGCCCTGAGTGTTGGCATTGCATATCACTGCGACCCTAAATCGGCCATCAAGGTCATCCAGCAGGCAGTTAGCAAACTCCCCGGACTTAGCACACAACGAGCACCATTGATCGGCATTGACGGTTTTGGCGACAGCAGCATCGATATCGGTGTGCGCCTATGGGTCAAAACTGACCGCCTGTTTGAAATCAGGTATGCCGCCAATATGGCCATTCACGAGGCCCTGGAAGAGGCTGGCATAGAGATACCTTTCCCACAGCGAGATATCCATATTTCCTCCACCGATACAGAACTGGCAGCTGAAAAGTAACTTTTCAGCTGCTTTTGTCCCAGTTTTTACCCTAAATGCGAACCACATCACAAATCGGAGGAGTTAAACTGTCTTCATGGCGATTCTGTCGTTCGCATGCACACTCTGCGCGCTTTTCACTATTTTCCGCAGGGCGCTAGCCAACCCAATTCGCAATTCAAAACAAGAAAGGATTTTTGATATGAACAAGAGAGCCTTATCTGCTGCTATCGTGATGACGATAGCAGCCGGCGCAGCATTTACTGCCCCCGATGCAATGGCTGGCGGTAATAACCATTGGTCTCAAAGCTACTCGTCTTTCTGGTCTGACAGTTCCTCAAGCTGGAATAACAATCGCAGTAGCGGCCAAAGCTGGTCATCCTGGCAGGGTAACGACCATGATCGCGATGACGATGATGACCGTCGCCATGGACACGACAAGAAAAAAGGTCGCGGGCATGAGCACCATCAAGGTGTAGGCCGCGGGCATGACCATGATGACGATGAGTGCTCGGACGACAGTGGCAGTAATGGCAAAGGCCACAAGAAGAACAAAGGACGCGGACACGATCACCACCAGGGTTACGGATATGGTCACGGCCATGACGATGACTGCCTGGATGATGACGACGATCACGATGATGATCACGACCACGATAATGATGACGATCGCGGCTGGGGTCACAAGAAGAAGAAAGGCAAGGGCCACCACGATCATGGCAACGGCCACGGTTACGGACATGATCATGACCATGACGATGACGATTGCCCCGACCACGACGATGATGACGACAACGGTGGTGACGGCGGTGACGGCGGTGACGGCGGTGACGGCGGTGACGGCGGATCAGATGGTGGCTTGGGCAACTGTGTTGCCACAACCCAAATGAGCTACAGCCTCAGCGATGATGCCGGGCTGACGGTCCAGTTCCCTTATTATTACAATGACGGCGGCGCTGACTTGCCACTATTCCCTGATGAACACCTGACTACATCATATTCAGCTGTGCTTGCAGTGGGAGCTCAGCTGCAAGCTTCATTCTATGCACCAGCAGGCCAAAACATCAGCGACGTGCAAATGAGCATGGGCGGCCAGACTTATACCTGGAATGATGAGACAGGATTCGCTGGTGCAGCCAGTGATGTGACTGTCATCACCAATACAAACCAGTCTGTACAGTTCCTGTTCGGCAGCGTTGGTGGCACTGGTAACTTCGACTTCCAGGTCACAATCTGCTCGGAAGACGGTGGTGCCATTGACCCGTCCTGATCAATATTGATCAACGCAAAAGGGCCAGCCTGGAAACAGACTGGCCCTTTTTTGTTAGCGGCGCACTCGCCGCAAGACCTGCACTTCCCCATCAGTAATTTGACGCATCAGGTCAGGTGTCTCAAACTCGATTCGGCTCTCCACTTGTTGCCCCATGGCATTCAGGCGAATATGGTCCTCGTCAATCCACTCATAATTCAGATGCAATCCCAGATCATGTACGGTAATTTCCCCGACATTATATTCCAGAGTAACAGGCTGGCCATCGAACTCGGCTCGCCAGGTTCCCTGAATCATGACCTGTTTGGAAAGCGGTGGTGACTGAGTGCTGCACGCGACCATCAATCCCAACAGGCTAGCCAGCGCCCCAACTTGCAACACCCTGTTTATCATCTGGTTTACTCCTGTAAATAGCATTCTCCATTGAGATGCCACACCTTGTCATGTTTTACCGTGAACTTCCAGTCAGGGTATTTTCGGTGCACAATGCTGCTGCATTTCATATACAGCAACAAAGGCCAGTCACTGGCCCGGACCAACGAGGTGAGAATATGGCAGGTCACGGTAGTACGCTCAAGCCTGGGAAATATGAACACTATAAAGGCAACTATTATGAAGTGATCGATGTTGCCAGGCATAGTGAAACAGGCGAGCTGTTAGTGGCTTATCGACCACTGTACGGTGAAGGAGCCCTCTGGGTTCGCCCACTGGACATGTTTACAGAGACTGTCACAGTGAACGGGCAAACCCGGCCCCGTTTTCGTTACTCTGGCGACACCTGAGACTGGCCAGCTTCAGCGCTGCGTTGCTGTGCCTTGAAGGCCAGTTTTTCCTGACGACGCCGCTCGATCACTGTCGACATCGGCTCGCCTATATGAGTCTCGCCTCGCTCTTGTGCCAGTTTGATCTGGCGCTCACGCTCGGCATAACGTCGTAACTGATCCTGGCTGTGCTGGTCGTAGCAATGCGGACAACTGATCCCGGGGCGGAAATGTGGTGAACTCTTTTCTGCTTCGGTAATCGGCATACGGCAGGCATGGCACTGATCATAAGAACCACGCTCTAACCGGTGGTTAACCGTTACCCTGTTATCAAAGACAAAACACTCGCCCTTCCATTTGGACTTGGTCTCTGGCACTTCCTCCAGGTACTTCAGGATACCGCCTTTCAGATGGTAGACCTCTTCAAAGCCCTGTTGCTTGAGAAACGCCGTTGATTTTTCGCAGCGAATACCACCCGTGCAAAACATCGCCACTTTTTTATGTTTTTTGGGATTCAGGTTGCTTTCTACGTACTCAGGGAACTCGCGGAATGCATCAGTACTCGGGTTAACAGCCCCTTCAAAAGTACCGATTTCATACTCATAGTTATTGCGGGTATCAATCAACAGAACATCAGGGTCAGAAATCAGATCATTCCATTTTTTGGCATCCACATAAGTGCCCACCACCTGGTTCGGGTCGACATCCTCAACCCCCATCGTGACAATTTCTTTCTTGAGTTTGACCTTGGTACGGTAGAACGGATTTTCTTCCGTGTAGGACTCTTTTACTTCAATTCCGTTAAATCGATCATCCTGGGCCAACCAGGACAGGACAGCATCGATCTCTTCACGAAGACCCGCGATAGTGCCATTCAGCCCTTCACGCGCCAGTAACAGCGTGCCTTTTACCTGATTATCCAGCATGACCCGGTGCAATGGGGCACGCAAATTCTCAAAGTCGTCAAGCCTGACGAAGCGGTACATGGCCGCAACTACAACCTTGTCAGTCATTCTCTTCTCCTGGTAGCTGACCGGATCGTAAATCCGGCGCACGGGTTAAGGGGGCGGGATTTTACCCTAATTCGTACTCGTGCTCATTGATTATACGCAAAAATTCCTGACCGAATTTTGACAGCTTGCCTTGTCCGACACCGTTTACTGCCAAAAGTTGCTGTTCGTTAAGCGGGCGCAGCTGCACCATATCAAGCAGGGTGGCGTCATGAAAAATGACATAGGGCGGCACATCATGCTCATCAGCCAGCTGTTTGCGACACTGGCGAAGATCTTCCCAAAGGCGCTGATCTTCCGGCAACAGATCAACCACAGCACGTTTGCGGCTGCTTGCCCGGCTGACGTCTTTCACATCTTCGCGCATCATTAATTCTTTTTCACCACGCAGGACTGGCCGTGCTTTTTCTGTCAGATAAAGCGCCCCAAACTGCTGATGGTCAGCACCAAGATAACCGCCCGCAATAAGTTGCCTGAAAACCGACTGCCATTGGCTTTTATCCAGCTCACGTCCGATGCCGAATGTTGAAACCCGGTGGTGCCCATTTGATAGTATGCGCTCACTCTCAACGCCCAGCAGAATTTCTGTCGCATAGCTGACGCCAAACCGCTGACCAGCGCGATACACTGCCGATAATGCCTTCCTGGCCGCTTCAGTGCCATCCCAGGTTGGTGGCGGCTGCAGGCAGGTGTCGCAGTTGCCACAGGCATCGGGTGCACTCTCACCAAAATAATGACGCAGCGCCTGCCGCCGACAGCTGGTGATCTCACACAACCCCAGCATGGCATCCAGGCGGATTTGCTCCTGGCGCTTGAATTGCTCATTGCCTTGTGAGCTGTCCAGCATCTGCCGTAATTTGATCACGTCCTGTAAACCATAGACCATCCAGGCTGTCGCTGCTTGCCCGTCGCGTCCGGCGCGACCGGTTTCCTGATAATAGGACTCCACGCTTTTGGGCAAATCCAGGTGCACAATGAAGCGCACATCCGGCTTATCAATTCCCATTCCAAAGGCAATCGTTGCCACGATAATGACGCCGTCTTCGCGTAAAAAGCGTTGCTGATTAAACATCCTCAGATCTGAGCTCAAACCGGCATGATAGGGCAAGGCATCAAAACCCTGCTGTTGCAGCCAGGCAGCTACCTCTTCGGTTTTCCGCCGCGACATACAGTAAATGATCCCGGCATCATCAGGGTGCTCACGTCGGATAAACGCCAGCAATTGTTGGCGCGCATTACGTTTTTGCGTAATCCGGTACTGTATGTTGGGACGGTCGAAACCAGAGACAAAATGCGGGGCATCCTGCAAACCGAGCCGGCTGGCGATTTCTTCCCGGGTCGCAACATCGGCTGTTGCTGTCAGCGCTATTCTGGGGACATGAGGAAAACGCTCCTGAAGCAAGGAAAGCGACAGGTAGTCAGAGCGAAAATCGTGCCCCCACTGCGAAACACAGTGCGCTTCATCAATAGCAAACAAGGCAATATCCAGCGACTCCAGCAGCGCCAGGGTACCACTTTGGCTGAAGCGCTCGGGCGCCAGATAAAGCAGATCCAGCTCCCCTGCACGCAATTGCTGCATGACTTGACCATAGGCTTCCGACGACAGGCTGGAGTTGATGAATCCGGCGCGCACGCCCAGCTCATCCAACGCATCGACCTGGTCTTTCATTAACGCAATCAACGGGGAAATAACAATGCCGACACCTGAGCGGACCAGGGACGGGATTTGATAGCAAAGAGACTTACCACCACCGGTAGGCATCAGCACCAGGGCATTTTGACCACTAACAACGGTATCAATAATGTCTGACTGAACACCCCGGAACTGCTCGTATCCGAACACTTTCCGCAGAACATTCAGCGAAGGTTGGATTTCGCTCATGAGGGGTCAATCAGCCTGGAGACGCTCCCGGTATGCAGGTAAACGCTGTTTGAGCCGCTGCAGGTTCTCGGGACCAATGCGAATCAACTGTTTTTGCACAGGTGGCAGGCTTTCGTAACGGTTTTCTGCATAAATGTATTGCACAGTGGGCTTGATCAACTGATAGGGCCCCTCATCTGGCGTAAACGCCATGACCTGCTCAATGGCCCTAAGCACAACCTGATCAAAATCTTCCTGAAAACCTATTTCGGCATAAGCTTCCTGGAACAAAGGCTTCATCTGTCGATACAGGGACATGACAGCGGTCGGTTCCATCTCCGTTAAGGTGCTGATCATCGGCTCGTAGCGCTGATAATTGGCAGTTGCCAACTCGTAGAAATTGTCACCCACTTCATTGACCTCAAATTCGCCGGGGACACGTCGCAACGGATACTCAAGCTGCGGCAGCTCACCTTGCGAAGCATTGTGAACAAATACGACAAACTTCCTGATCACATCGTCAGGCGCCAGCAGGCGCAGCAGACTTGCACCCAGTTCCATTTCAGCCAGGCGATTAAACAGCATGGTATCGCTTTGATTCAAGGAAGGGAGTTCAACTTCTGTCTCTGACATACTTTCGGCACCAGGCTGCTGCTCATCCACTACCTGATTATTAGCAGCTGGCGCAGGCACTTGCCTGACTGGCCGGGTTTCTTCAGCTTCTTCCTGTGCTGGCGCGACCTGGACCGGTGTTTCCACAGGACGCGGGATCGGCGTATCCAGCTCGACCGTCCGGGTTGTTTCCGGTGGTTCGAACGTCATCGCCAAGTAAATAAGAAAGCCCATCCCGATCAGGGAGAGCAGTGCAACGATTGCCAGGGTTTTATGCGCCATAGTGAGCGGTATTCTTGCACAGGGGATAGAACACGGGCAATAGAGAAACCCGGGGAATGACGACATTACCCGGCATAGCCACAATTGCGCCACAATTAGTCTTTTACCAGCTTCTCAGCCTGGCCCGGCGAACCATACGGCCTAGTTCGTTATTCATCTCACGCATTTCTTCCAGCCGTGCTGCCACTTCAGCCTCGTTATCAGCTGTAAATCCTGGATGTTCCTCACTGAAATTCTCCATCTCATCGGCCGTTTGCATTAACGCATAGCGAGCACGCTCAAGCTGGTTCACACGCTCGCGCCGCGCCGAGCGATAATAGTCCGGATTATTGACCTGCTGCTGGTAGCAGACCCGCTGAGTCCCTCCAGCGCCGTCGGTTACAAGGCGGCACACTGTCTCAGTGACAAAACGGGGCTCGTTAAGCAGCAGATCATCCAGGCGCTGGTAATCATACTGTCTTGCCATTTCTATTTCTGTCGAGGCAATAGCGTTGAGCAAATCCCACTGCTGGCTGGCATTCTGACGCTGCCGCGCCTCATCCAAAGCCCTTCGCTGCTCCTGGATCAACTCTCGGATTGCCATGATTGCCTGGGTCGACCCGGGCCGTAGCAGCAAGTTTTCCCGCGAGGCGGTAATCTGCCATCGACTATAGTCCAGTAAGGCTGCTGTGTACTCCACACTATCCGGATCATGAAGGCGCCGCTGAATCTGGAACAGCAAATGCGCCGCAGCATCGGTGCCCTCCCAGTCACGAAGTGACTGTCGTGTCGCTACCAGCGCCTTCAGGATGTCGACCTGGCTCTCATCGTAGAGGCCATAATTAAGTCGAGCCAATTGCAATGAGTCAGACAGTAATTGCTCTGCGGTTTCATGGTTGTTCAACTCCTGTTGCAGCCGGGCCAGATCCTGCTGGACTTCCAGGCGAGCGGGATCATAAGGACCCGCAGTCTGATTCAGGGTTGCCAACCTTTGCTCCAGCGCTGCCGCACTGTTCAGTAATTGCGCTCTGGCTGCGGAATCGTCAGGCTCAAGTTCCTGCGCGCTCTCTTCGTCAGAGGGCTCGCCAGCCGCATCTACTTCTGCTTCTGCTGCGTGGTTTTCCAACCCTGGCGCAATCCACAGCAAAAACACCGAGAGCAAGCAACACTGTCTGAACAAGCTTAGATACTGCTGAATATGTATACGCATACATCCAGTATACGCCAAGGCCATTACCAGGCAATCCACCCCAATCACAGCCCGTCATGTCAATATTATTGTAAGCACTTACTACCAAATATCAAAATCATTCTAATTCAGCATCTTACAGCCAATATTGTCACGTAATCGTCACAATACTTTTATCAGACTGTCAAATCCGGCCATTAAGGTATCCACTAACTTGGATACAGCTGGAGACTATCGTATGAAGTCGATCAACCCACCCCAGAAAAAGCGGTATCGATCCATCTTTATTTCCGATCTCCACCTTGGCTTCAAAGGTTGCCAGGCTGACCTGTTGATCGACTTTCTTAATAAAACAGATTCAGACTATCTCTATCTGGTTGGCGATATTTTCGACGGCTGGGAGTTAAAAAAGCGTCCCTACTGGCCTGATTCTCACCAGCAAGTAGTAAAACTGATTCTGAATAAAGCGGCCAATGGCACGCGTGTCATCTACACACCAGGCAACCATGATGAACGTGCCCGGGATTTTTGTGGGCACCAGTTTGACAGAATTGAAGTCAAACACTCAGCGGTGCATGAAACCAGCGCTGGCAAGAAAATGCTGGTGCTGCACGGTGACCAGTTCGATACCGTGGTAAAAATCTCACCAGTACTGGCTCACCTGGGCAGCACCATGTACGGTCACTTGCTATTTATGAACCGCATCGTCAATGGCGCACGGCGACTGTTCGGAAAACCGTACTGGTCACTGGCTGCACACCTGAAGCACCGGGTAAAAAACGTGGTCAGCTATATTGGCCGTTTTGAGGAAGCCGTCATTAACTCGACCCGAAGCCAGCAGCTCGATGGCGTCATTTGCGGTCACATCCACCATGCTGAAATCACCAGTTTTGGTAAAACGCTGTACTGCAATACCGGAGACTGGGTTGAGAGCTGTACCGCGCTAATCGAATCCGCTGATGGGCAGTTGCAGATTCTGCGCTGGGCAGATGCTGATGAACGCGCCACCGAAAGCGAAGAAGAACACGATAAAGCGCTCCCGGAAGCCGCCTGATCCCCTGGCAGTTGACCCTGATTTGACCCATAATCGACTGCAATCGATTTTCAGGGCATTTATAGGAGGGGAGAATGAGCGACCTGGACCTGTCATTTTATCTGAATGGGCAATGGGTTGATGCCAGCGAACGAAAGCAGCTTGCTGTCATTAACCCTGCAACGGAATCACCGCTGACCCATATCGCCATGGGCACAGCTGATGACGTCAACCTCGCGGTAAAAGCTGCCAGGGATGCGTTTCCGTCCTGGTCAACGACCAGCCGCGAAGAGCGCCTGCAGATACTGGACAAAATCATAGCTGGCATCAAAGCACGAGGCGAGGAGCTGGCTCAGGCTATCAGTCAGGAGATGGGTGCGCCGATCAGCTTTGCCCGCACTGCCCAGGTCGGCACGGGCATTGGCCATTTCGCCACCGCGCGACAAATCCTCGCTGATTTCGAATTTGCACACCTGCGCGGCAAAACCCTGGTTTGCCAGGAACCTATCGGTGTCTGTGGCTTAATTACTCCCTGGAACTGGCCACTAAATCAGGTCAGCTGCAAAGTAGCGCCGGCGCTGGCCACCGGCTGTACCATGATTCTGAAACCCAGTGAAATGTCTCCGGTAAGCGCCCGCATTTTGACTGAAATTATTCATGATGCCGGTGTCCCGGCTGGTGTCTTCAACCTGGTCAACGGCGACGGCCCTACCGTAGGTGCGGCAATGTCCTCGCACCCTGACATCGACATGATGTCTTTTACCGGCTCCACACGCGCCGGACGGGAAGTTGCCAAAGCGTCAGCTGATACGATCAAGCGCGTCAGCCAGGAACTGGGCGGCAAATCTGCCAATATCATTCTTGATGATGCCGACTTCCCTGCAGCCGTAAAAGGCGGCGTACTAGGCTGTTTCGGTAACTGTGGACAATCCTGCAACGCACCGACCCGCATGCTGGTTCCAGCATCCCGAATGGACGAAGTGATTGAAATTGCCCGCGCTGTGGCCGCCAAAGCTATCCCCGGCAATCCTGCCGATGACGCTACCCGGATTGGCCCGGTGGTCAGCCAGACTCAATACGATCGCATCCAGTCACTCATCCAGGCTGGCATAGATGAAGGCGCAACACTGGTCGCCGGCGGAACAGGCAAACCTGACGGCCTGGATACAGGGTATTTTGTCAAACCAACCGTCTTTGCTAATGTCCGCAATGATATGACCATAGCAAAGGAAGAAATATTTGGCCCGGTATTATCCATCATCGCTTACCAGGATGATGACGATGCTGTGCGTATTGCCAATGACTCGGAATATGGGCTATCGGGCTATGTGTCAGGTGAGCAGGATCATGCCCGGCAAATTGCCCGCCGCATGCGTACCGGCATGATCCACCTGAACGGCGCCAGCACAGATTTCTCTGCACCATTTGGTGGGTTCAAGCAGTCTGGCAATGGTCGGGAATGGGGCGTTGAGGGGTTCCATGAGTTTTTGGAGACCAAGGCGATCATGGGTTATGGGGGCTAGATCGGCCAGCAACGGCGCAAAATAGAGAGCGGTCAGGACATCATAGAACCGGTGGCAGACGACCACAGCACATCGGCCGACGCTCGGCGGGCGGAAACTCAGCCTGGCGGCTTCGGACAGTCCGCTCGCTCATTCGAGCTGCGGGCAGACCATCCCTTCACATACCTCAGCCGACCACTGCCTAACGCCCTTCACCCGGCAGCCGAAAACTCGCCTGACGGCTCAAACAGTTCGGCTGCGTTTTCGGGTGAAGGGCGTTAGGCAAAACGTGGTCTAACTGGCTGAGGTATGTGAAGGGATGGTCTGCCCTTGTGCCGTGTTTTGGTGCTATTAGCAACAGTGACGTTAGGCTATAAAAAAAGGCTATGAGTGTAATGACTCACAGCCTTTTTTGGTGTTCACCGCTGCTGTTGTGAGCAGCGGTAACATCTTGCTATTAATGCGCGTTGTCACCGTCGTGGACGTGGCCGTGCGCGATTTCTTCTTCACTGGCATCACGGATGCTGACGATTTCGACGTCAAAGTGCAGAGTTTTGCCTGCCATGGGGTGGTTGCCATCAACAGTGACCTGGTCGCCATTGACTTCCTTGACAGTAATCTGTTGTTGCTGACCTTCAGGGCCTTGAGCTGTGAAGCCCATACCAGGTTCGATGTTATCGACACCCTGGAACATTTCACGTGGCAGCGTCTGAATCAGCTCGGGATTGCTCTCACCGTAGGCTTGGTCAGGTGCAATTGTCGCTTTAAAGGAATCACCCTGGGTTTTTCCTGCCAGCTCTTGCTCCAGACCTGGAATCAGGTTATTGGCACCATGCAGATAGACCAGAGGACCACGACCCTCAGATGTATCCATGACTTCACCTTCATCGTTAGTCAGTGTGTAGTTGATGCCAACTACTGAATTCTTGCCTATCATTAAACTCATATGCTTTTCCTGCTTTGGACAATAAAAATCACGCACACCCTAACATTTATCGTCCGCAAAGTCTCGCCAACTCCCTGCAACCCCTCAATCCCCCGAGGATTTGTATTGATCCGCGAATCGATCCTGCAACTTCCTCATGCCACCTAACCAGCGGTCATAATCGCTGGTTTTGCGCTGCATATAGGTCAGTACCTGGGGGTGCGGCAAGCATAAAAAACGTTCTTCAGAGAGGGTTTGCACCACCGTATCCGCTAATGCATCCGGTTCCAGCATGCCATCCACACCAGCCACGCCACCGCCACCGGTATTGGCTGTCATCTTGGTTCTGACTGCCTGAGGACAAAGTACGGACACTTTAATTCCCCGGCTACCGTAGGTGATAGACAGCCATTCTGCAAAACCAATAGCAGCATGTTTGGTAACCGCATATGGGGCCGAGCCTACCTGGCTGAGCAGACCGGCAGCTGAGGCCGTGTTAAGCAAATAACCTTCGCCCCGCTCCAGCATCCCGGGCAGAACAGCGCGCGCCGCATAGATATGAGACATTACATTGATGTCCCAGATTTTTCCCCAGCCTTCATCACTGACGTTCTCATCCCCGGGAATAAAAATACCGGCATTGGAACAGAACAGATCAATATGACCATGTTTGCTCTCTGCATGGGCTACCAGCGCCTGTATATCGCTCTCTTTACTAACGTCAACTGCCATCGTGGAGAGCTGACAGGTTGCCACCTCTTTGAATGCGTCAACCAGAGACGCCAGTCCTGCTTCATCAATATCTGCTGCCACAATTGCAGATGCGCCTTCACGAGCGAAGCGCTCGCACAAAGACCAGCCAATTCCACTGGCCGCCCCTGTTACCACAATGTTTTTGCCCGACAATTCCATCGTCTGCCTCCCTGTTTGTTACAATGCGAATGAAAGAAGTTTACCAGTCAATGCGTCTCCTATCTCACAAGCAAGCATAGCTATCGCGACGTATCAACAGCAAGCGGAATTCGGCCGGAATCTGTGATAAGGTTCCGGCGGTTTTAGTAAGGATCTACTTCATCAATGATCCAGGGGAGAAAACAAGTGACACAGATTAAACAGATTCCTGATCAGAATCCGTCAACCACATTCAAACTGGCATCCAGCCTGTCATTGGCAGTTGCCATTTCCGCAGCGATGGCCAGCCCGGCGATGGCTCAGCAAGGCGACACACCTGAGATTGAAGAAATCCAGGTCATTTCCACCAGTCGCCGCCCGGAGAACCTGTCCGACGTTAACGCCAGCGTGGCAATCCTCAGCGAGGAAGCATTACGCCTGGTAAACCACACTCACATCCAGGAAGCAGCCAACCGCTTACCGGGTGTGAATATCAATCGCAATAACGGTCAGGAAAGTCTGGCTTCCATCCGCTCACCTGTATTGAGCGGGGGTGGTGCCTGTGGCGCATTCCTGATGGCTGAGCAGGGTATTCCACTGCGTGCAGCCGGTTTCTGTAATGTCAACGAGCTGTTTGACTCACATTCAGAAAACGCTGAACGCATCGAAGTCATTCGAGGCCCAGGCAGTGCGTTTTATGGCTCAAATGCCGTTCACGGCATGATCAACGTGGTACTGCCACGAGCAGGTACCGGTAATGATGTCAGCCTGGAACTTGGCCCACGAGGCACACTGCGCGGCAATGCCCGCATCGGCTTCGGTGAGGACTTCAAACAGACACTGCTGGTAAACGGTATTACCGAAGAAGGTTATCGGGCTGACAGCGGTTATGACCAGCAAAAGGCAACGTGGCTTTATGAAACGACGCTGGATAATGGCGTAAACCTGGATGGCGGCATTGGCATCACCAACCTGAACCAGGAAACCGCAGGGTACGTTGTCGGCACTGACGCCTACAAAGACGACGATTTGCGCAAAACCAACCCGAATCCCGAAGCGTACCGCAACAACCGCAGCCTGCGTGCCTGGACACGTATCAGTTACACGCTGGACAGCGGCTGGGACGTGGTGCTGACACCTTATGTTCGCGATGCAGACCTGGATTTTATCCAGCACTTCCTGCCCGGCACACCGGTTGAACAGAACAAGCACCGCAGTGCAGGTATGCAGTTTGCCAGCTATAAGGACCTGGGCGAGCAACGCACCCTGTCAGTTGGTATGGACCTGGAATTTACTGAAGGTTCGCTGTTGCAACAACAGGATATGCCCACGACCGGCTCTGCATTCCTGGTCAACACCATTCCTGCTGGCAAACACTATGATTATGAAGTCGATGCTACGCAAATAGCGCCCTTCGTACAGTACGAGCAGTACTGGGACAACGGTTTCGACATCACGCTGGGCCTTCGATTTGAGCGTATTAACTACGAATACGACAACAAAATGATTGCCGGTCGCACCAAGGAAGACGGCACGCCCTGCGGCTTTGGTGGCTGTCGCTACAACCGCCCTGCCGACCGCGATGACACCTTCGGCAACCTTGCACCGAAGCTGGGCATTCGGTATCAGATCAATGATTCCCATGATGTGCAGTTCCGTGTCACCCGCGGTTATCGCGCACCTCAGGCTACAGAGCTTTACCGCCTGCAGAATGACCAGAACGTGGCTGACCTCGATGCCGTGGAAATCGATAGTGTAGAACTGGGCTTTAATGGCAACCAGGGTCGCATGTCCTATGAGGCAGTCGCCTACTTTATGGACAAGGAAAACGAGATCATCAATGACTCGGACCGTATCAACCTCAATAACATGCATACGCGACATCGCGGTTTGGAATTGAGCGGTGCCTATGAAATCAGCCAGCAGCTACAACTCAGTGGTTCTTATACACACGCCAGACATACCTATGAGAATGACCGCTTATCAGACGGGACTAACCTCAACGGGCTGGATGTTGTGTCTGCACCACGTAACTTCGGCAGCCTGCAGCTGCAATGGCAGCCAACGAGCAGCCTGCTAACGGAATTACAGTGGGTAGCCATGGGCGAGTACTTCACCAGCCCGGATAACATGCATGAATACGAAGGCCATGATGTTTTGAACCTGCGTACGCGCTGGGATGCTCGGGAAGATCTGACGCTGTCGCTTAATATACTCAACCTGACAGACACTCAGTACGCTGAACGCGCAGACTTTTCTGCCTTTGGTGGTGATCGGTACTTCCCGGGCGAACCGCTGCGCGCCTTCCTGTCTGTCGATTGGCGTTTTCGCTGATTTATGACAAAGTAACAAGGTCAGGGAGAGAATCAGACACGGTGACACTGTAAAGGATCCTGGGATATGGCAAAGGTCGCAATACATCACATGGAAGCGTACTTCCAGTTGCGGCCTAGCTCATCAGGACTGATCTCTCCGCCCGACCCATCTGACCGGAGCCTTGTGCCCGGCAAACACGTCTACGGCAAGCCTGTTCGCCAGGCTGCCGTACTCGTTCCCCTGATACACAGCCCTCGCAGCACGACATTCAATGTGCTTCTGACACTGCGGACCAAGCATTTGCGCAATCACGCCGGCCAGGTCAGTCTGCCTGGTGGTTCCATGGATGCCGATGACAAGAATGCCGTTGCCACCGCTTTGCGCGAAACCGAAGAAGAAGTCGACATCAAGCCCGGACAGGTGCGCATACTTGGCACCATGCCTTCTATCATTTTGCCTTCTGCCTATCAGGTCACACCGGTTGTAGGCGTCATCGACAGTCGAATAGCGGCACGGGCACACCCTAACCCCGATGAGGTTGCAGAGATTTTTGAGGCACCAGCTTCCCTGTTATTCAACCCCGCCAGTTACCAATTACAGACCATGCAGCTGCGTAACAAGCCGAGAAAATTCTGGGAACTGCATTACCAGCAGTTTCGTATATGGGGAGCGACAGCAGCGATACTGCATCATCTGGCGCAGGAAGTGTTTACCTTTATGGAAAGCGGAAGCAGCCAGGATCTGTAAACAGACCCTGGCTGTACTTTATGGCGCAACATCCAGCGGTGGCGTTTCAGTGAACAATTCATTAAAAAAGTTAGCCAGTGCCAGATCCGTCCGGCGGCTGGCCTGCTGGCTGTATACCGTACCGAAATCCGGGTTATTGGCCGCAGGATTGGTGAAAGCGTGCTTGGTATTGCCAAACACGTGCACTTGCCAGTCAACCCCGGCATCGGTCATTTCCTTTTGCAGATCAGCAACCTGCTCAGGCGGCGCCATCGGGTCTTCATGCCCATGCATCACCAACACCTTGGACTTGATCTTATCTTCGTGTTCAGCCCCCTGCCCGAGCAAACCGTGCACACTGGCAACACCTTTGACCAAAGCGCCTGCACGAGCCAGCTCAAGAACCGCCATACCGCCAAAGCAGTATCCCATGGCGCCAATATTGTCATCGTCCACCTGGGAGAGGCGTCTCGCAGCCTTGAAGGCTGCGAGCATCCGACGACGCAGTAATGCCCGGTCCTCTACATAGGGTGTCATCAGGGCTGCATTGCCATCCGTATCGCCGTCTTTACCGAAAACACCTTTGCCATAGATATCCAGTGCAAAGCCGACATATCCAAGCTCGGCCATCTTTTCCGCCCCGGCACAGGCATATTCCCTGCGGCCGCTCCAGTCATGTGCCACCAGCACACATGGCTGAGGTGCTTCGGCATTTTCATCGTAAGCAACATAGGCTTCCAGAACCGTATCTCCGTCCTGGTACTCCAGATATTCCGTTTTCAGCATGATTCGCTACCTCGGATAAAACTCTGCCTGATGTAAGAACGGGACTTATAGTGCTGCAAGAATCTTTTCAGCGGCGCTGACGTCAACACCCGGACCATCTTCAACAGCCAGGAATGTGACTTCGCCGTTATCAACGATCATTGCGTAACGCTGACTGCGGCTACCCATACCAAAACCGGCAGCATCCATTTCCAGGTCGACGGCTTTGGTGAACTCACCGTTACCGTCAGCCAGCATCAGGATCTCATCAGCATTCTGGCTCTTGGCCCAGGCGTCCATCACAAAAGCGTCATTGACCGCAACACAGGCAATAGTGTCCACGCCTTTGCCCTTGATCTTGTCCGCATTAACGACATAGCCCGGCAAGTGTGTAACCGTACAGCCAGGTGTAAACGCCCCGGGCACCGCAAATAACACGACTTTCTTGCCTTTAAATACGTCGTCACTGTTGATCTGCTTCGGACCTTCTTCGCCCATCACGTGCATTGCCACTGATGGTATTTTCTGACCTGCTTGAATCGCCATATCTATTACCTCTTGATAACTTTTCGTAAGATGGATGAAATTGCATTTGAGTGTAGCAAATTCACTGGTGGCTCGATATACAGGATTGCGAGGTGACAAGGGATTCTCCAACCACTGCCCTGATCCAGTCCATCTGACGGGATATACGCTGATAGATCACCCTGGCGCCGTATTGCCCCCAGGATGAAGGGCTGCCAGCGCCTAACTCACCTATAGCGACCCCGGCCAAACAATTTATACCATCGACGCTGACCAGGGCAGGCCCACCGCTATCCCCGAGACCAGGCACCCCTTCCAGTGGCAGAACACCGGACTGATCGGGTGACTCGAAATCAAAGCGCAACCAGGATTCGGTCACTTCGGTAACACGGTTGTGTGCTTTTCTAAGCTGGCCATCACGGCTTCGGCGTGGGTGATCGCCGGTACCTGAATACCCCCACCCCAAAAACATCATTTGCTTGCCAAGCTCGGCTTCACCACCATACACAGACAGGGGTTGCACACCGCTTACAGGTGCCTGCAAACGTATCAGTGCCAGGTCTGTCTCTGAGTTACCTGTTGTGTTGCCAGTGTGCCATTCGGGATGAAGGTAATATTGAGCCACAGGCATGACATCCCGGTTGATTGTTACCGTGAAACTGAGATCATCAGCAAAGGCGGCTGCCATGCCCGATTCCTGAACACAGTGTGCCGCCGTCAAGGCCCAGTCTCTGGCGATCAGGCTGGCCACACAGGTATGAATAAAGCCTTCGGTTCCCAGGGGAAATACCGCCGGGTAATCCCATTCTCTGGCGTAATATCGGGTGTATCCGGTATCATGGCGGGTAATGATCGCATGTGCCTGATCAGCGACCCTGAAGTCAACCACCAGATAACCGAAGATCAGCACAGCCGTTGCAATAAATCGTGTCCAGGAGGCATTCATGATCGATCCTCAGAAACCCGAACGGGAATACGAACAGTCCGGAATGTATCCGAAGAAAGGTAAGGCTTTTCGCATTTGGGCTTTGTTGGGCTGTTTAGCCGGCATCATTGTGTTTCTCGCTGTGGTTTCCGCTATTGCCGATATCTTCCTGCTGCAACGTTAATAAGTGCCCGTAACTGCTGGAACAAATAAGGCTGCCATGAGCACCTAGCCTGTACCGGTATCAGGAACGACCACCCGGTCGTTTACCAGGGCGCAGATTGGGCAGTGGCCGTTTCTGTTTTGTTGTGCTCAGTATTTTGACCAGCCGCCAGGCGATGACAATGACGGCAACGACTATAAATACCAAAATACTGATGATCAGCCATTGCTCATGCGTCCAACTTGCCGGGTTTGACCATATTGCGGACATTTTCAACTCCTTACTTCATTCGTTTCACCGCGATTATGAAACATGGGGCGAATCATGGCTAGCCGGCTTATTTTCATGTTGCGAAAGTCAGACTTAATAAATCAGCCCATCTGCCGTTAACTCTAAAACATAACCATGAATTACAAGGATTCGCTCATGTCTACTGAGCAGGCTTACGCATTCGACAATCAGCAGGAAGGGGAGCTGCCCGCCAGTGTGATCAAGCATGTCAGCTTTCGCCTGGGTGAGGAAACCTATGCTGTCGTTGCATCCAAAGTCCATGAAGTGTTGCGTGTTTCTGAAATCACGCCCGTCCCCGGCGCACCGGATTTTATTCTGGGGATTATCAATCTGCGCGGTAATGTCGTTACAGTGATGGATGCCCGTCACGCATTCGAACTGCCAAAAACTGAAGTCACGGCTCAATCACGGATCATCGTGGTGGAGGTCGAGGATTTCTCACTGGGAATTCTGGTAGATCGTGTCGCGGCAGTAGTCGACCTGGATGAACAAACCATTGAAACCGCCCCACAGACCGGCCAGGAAGCTGGCAGCCTCTTTATCCAGGGCGTATACAATGATGATGAGCAAATGCTGATACTGGTCGACTTTTCCCGCGTCATGGAAATGATCCCCCGGGCATAGTACACACCGGAATAGTCACACACCGGAACAGCCTCAAGTATGACATACTGAAAGCTACTCTCCGTGGCGCATGACCGCTGCCAGCAGTACCTCGATTTCCCTGATACGCTCATCAGTCCCGTTTATTTCCAGTAAGCGCTGTTTTTCCGACATCGGCACAGGGAGCAATTCAACCAGTCGCCAGGACAATCCCTGGCGACTCTGAATAGCCATGTCCAGCCCCAGTGACTCAACCAGGGGATGTTTCATCAGATCCTGTAACAACTCCACCAGGTAGTCATGCTCGCTCGATAGCGGCAACAGCGGCTCAGTATCGACACTACCATCAATCCAATCGACCTCTGCCATTAGAAGGTGATCATCGCGGGACCAGCAATCTTTCACCTGAAAGCGTCGTGTCCCCTCAACTGTTATCCCCAACAGACCGTTCTCTAACTGATCCCAGTCAATAATATGAGCACAGCATCCAATCGAGTGCACTTGCTGTCTTCGTCCGGCGGTTACCGTTTCCTTGCCGTTCTTTAAGAAGCATACCCCGAAACCTGAACCGGTTTTAAGGCTGCTGCTTACCAGGTCCAGATAACGCTGTTCAAATATTTGTAGCGGCAACCTGCCGTCAGGGACTAAAACCGAACGCAACGGAAATAGAGGGATAACTGACTCTTCACTCATGTCAAACCTCTTCTGGCGCTGTTTCTCGAGCGGCCAGTGCATCAAGCAGACGCTGGTGAATATTGTCAAAACCGCCATTACTCATAATGACAATATGATCTTCCGCCCTCGAGTGTGATGCCAGATAAGTCACGATGTCTGCCGTTGCGACAAATGACAAAGCGGGTACGGGGCTGCCTTGTATGATGGCATCCATATCCAGGCCATTATCATCACAGTCTTTCCAAAGACAAATATCGGCAGCATGACAGGCAGCCGCCAGCGTGCCCTGATGTACGCCCATTTTCATGGTGGCAGAACGTGGCTCAATCACAGCCACCAGGCGACTGCCTGGCTGATCAGACAGCTTGGCCCGCATGCCTGCCAGCGTCGTTTCTATCGCGGTAGGGTGGTGAGCAAAATCATCATAAACATAGACATTATCCACTTCTCCGCGCAACTCCATGCGTCTTTTGACGCTGGAAAACTCACTCAGAGCATGACAGGCCGTTTGTATATCAACACCGACATGCCTTGCTGCCATCACGGCAGCAAGGGCATTACTGACATTATGCTGGCCACTCAGTGACCATTTGATCCTGCCAGAGGCGACTGACTCCGTGGCATCGCCTTTGGGCAAAACCACATCAAAATCACTGCCGTCACTGCGGTGCAAATTGACCACCCACGGAGCGGGCAAATCAGGTTGCCCATTCGGCAGCCCCATATCAGAAGCGGAGTCAGCAACCGGGCTCTCAAAGCGTTGAACGGGCGTCCAGCACCCTTGTGCCAACACCTGTTCTATATCCGGATTGTTTGTCGGATAAATGATCTGGCCTTCAGAAGGCACCGTTCGCACCAGGTGATGAAACTGGCGCTGAATCGCAGCCAGATCGGGAAAAATATCCGCGTGATCAAACTCCAGGTTATTAATAATTAATGTGCGCGGCCGGTAGTGGACAAACTTGCTGCGCTTATCAAAAAAAGCAGAGTCATATTCATCCGCTTCAACAACAAAGAAATCACTGCCACCCAAGCGGGCTGATGCTGAAAAGTTATTGAGTACACCCCCGATCAGGTAACCGGGCTGCATCCCGGCATATTCCAGAATCCACGCCAACATGGCACTGGTCGTGGTTTTCCCGTGAGTGCCTGACACTGCCAACACCCATTTCCCCGGCAATATATGATTGGCAAGAAACTCGGGGCCCGAACAATAAGGCAGGCCTTTATTCAACACGTATTCGACTGCGGGGTTACCCCGCGACATGGCATTACCAATCACAACCAGATCGGGTGCCGGATCAAGGTGTTCAGGGTCGAACCCTTCGCTCAGCACAATCCCCTGCGTTTCCAGCTGCGTGCTCATCGGTGGATAGACGTTGGCATCCGAACCACTGACACGTATTCCCATTTCTTTGGCCAGGACAGCCAGGCTGCCCATAAACGTGCCACAAATTCCCAATATATGAATATGCATATTCTTTCCTGTAAGCTTGCTCTAACTATAGCAGAAGCCAAGACATCAACCATTATCATGCAAGGCCTATCCGATTTCGCTGTCTCATTATATCAACAACCGGAAGTCGCACAGTCGTGCCTGCAACTGCAGAACGATCAGGGCTGCCAGGTGCCCGTTTTATTAGCCTACTGCTGGCACGCCAGCAGTATCGGGGTATTGCCGGAAAGTACCGCACACGACTGGATGAAGCTTGCCAGTGATCGCTCGGCACAGGCCATAGAGCCATTGCGAGAGGCCAGAACCTGGATGAAGCAACACTGGCCGAACGCTGAAGATTTGCGGGAAACAATCAAGAATACAGAGCTGCAGCTGGAGTTGCGATTGCTGGATGAACTGGAGTCCCTGGCTGTCACCCATCGACAGGACTCCATCATTAATTCGCAGTGCTTGCCTGAGACAAGGCAAAACACGTTAGCAAGGACAGAAGAGGTGTTAAGGGATTTTGCGCTGCGTTACCAAATTCATATAGCCGATGATGTTCGTGACTTGCTGGCCACCAGCTGCCTGAAAATCGCCAGCCCTGCTTAACGTACCGACGCTCCCTGCCAACGGGTAACCAGGTCCGTGTCGATATCAAACAGGTCAAGCACCCTCCCCACGTTGTGATTGACGATATCATCGAGTGTTTTGGGCTTGGCATACCAGGCCGGCATGGGCGGTGCCACAATCGCACCGATTTGCGTGGCTTTCAGCAGCAACTCGCAATGCCCGGCGTGCAAAGGGGTTTCCCTTGGCATCAGCACCAGGCGGCGACGCTCTTTTAGCACCACATCAGCCGCACGGGTGAGCAGGTTGTCGGTATAGGAATTAACCACGGCAGAAAGGGTTTTCATCGAACAAGGGGCGATAATCATGCCATCAGTGCGGAAGGAACCACTGGCAACCGAAGCAGCGAGATCTTTGACCGAATGTACCTGATCAGCCAGTGCGATAACGTCATTGGCATCCCAGTCAGTTTCCAGCGCTATATTCAGCCGCGCCGCCGAAGTCATCACCAGGTGCGTTTCGATGCCCTGGTGTTCACGCAACGCTTCCAGCATTCGAATGCCGTATATCAAGCCACTGGCACCTGACATGCCTATGATCAATCGTTTCATTGTTCTCGGTAATCTCCTACCTAATATCCTTATCGAGCCTTTAGTACCCTTTCGATTGCCAAGCCTCTCGGCAATTTGTACCATTATGCCCTTACCTGCCGGCTAATGCACGGTACAGCAAAGCGAACCCTCTCATTCCATTTTTCACAGGTTTAACATGCCCAAAGCCAATCTTTTCTATGCTCAATCCGGTGGGGTCACCTCCGTCATTAACGCCAGTGCATGCGGAGTCATCGAGACTGCCCGCCAAAACAAAGATCAGATCGGCAAAGTCTATGCTGGCATGAACGGCATCATCGGTGCGCTTCGTGAAGAACTGATTGATACCAGCAAGGAAACAACAAAACAGATCGCAGCACTGAAACATACACCAGCCGGCGCCTTTGGCTCCTGCCGCTACAAGCTCAAGAGCCTGGACGACAACCGTGAGGAATATCAGCGACTCATGGAAGTGTTCAAGGCACACAATATCCGCTACTTTCTCTACAACGGGGGTGGCGACTCCCAGGACACAGCGCATAAAGTGTCACAGTTAAGTCTGCAGGAAGGTTTTCCGATCACTTGTATCGGCATTCCGAAAACAGTCGACAATGACTTGCCTGTGACTGACAACTGCCCGGGATTTGGCTCCGTGGCCAAGTACGTCGCTGTTTCAATTCGTGAAGCCGGACTGGATGTGGCTTCGATGTGCGAAAGCTCGACCAAAGTGTTCGTTATGGAAGTGATGGGGCGCCACGCCGGCTGGATTGCTGGCGCGGCCGGTCTGGCAGCGGAAGAAGAAGGCGACTCTCCTCATATCATCATCTTTCCGGAAATTGCCTTTAATGAAGCAAAGTTTCTGCGCAAGGTGAAAAGCTGTGTGAAGAAATTCGGCTACTGCGCCATCGTTGTGTCAGAAGGCGCTCGCTATCGTAACGGTCAGTTTCTGGCAGACGCTGGCGGCAAAGATGCTTTCGGCCACACTCAACTGGGCGGTGTGGCACCTTTTCTGGCCGACCTGGTCAAGCAAAAACTGGGCTACAAATATCACTGGGCGGTGGCTGATTATCTGCAAAGAGCCGCACGCCACATTGCTTCAGGCACAGATGTTGAGCAGGCCTATGCAGTGGGTAAAGCTGCCGTGGAATTCGCCCTGGCAGGCAAGAATGCAGTGATGCCTACCATTGTTCGCAAAGGTACCAAACGATACAGCTGGGGCATTGGCGAGGTGCCACTAGCTGATGTGGCCAATGTTGAAAAAGCCATGCCACGAAAATTTATCACCACAGACGGATTTGGTATCACCGATGAAGCCAGGCAATATTTTGCACCGCTGATCGCTGGCGAAGATTATCCACCTTATCGCAACGGCCTGCCTCAATATGCCAAGCTGAAAAAACAGCTGGTCAGCAAAAAGCTGCCTGCCTGGAACAAACCCGGCTAGTCAGCCCCGGTCGACTAGTTCCAAGTTGGCACCCAGTTGACACCAGGCAGGCACTTCAGGGTGCCAGCCTGGCAATCTGCCATAGCCCATGCGCATCCAGAGTATAATGAAAGCGATCATGCATCCGATGTGCACCACCTTGCCAAAACTCCATTTCAGTTGGCACCACACGGTACCCACCCCAAAAAGCAGGTGCCGGAATCTCCTGGCCGTCAAACTTTCCCTGAGCCTGGGTAAATTGCTCCATGAGCGCATCACGTGAGGCAACCTTCCGGCTTTGTTGGGAGGCCCAGGCACCCAGTTGGCTTTCTCGGGGACGGGACTGAAAGTAGCTGGCAGAGACCGTCGGTTCAATTTTCTCCACAATGCCTCCAACTAACACCTGGCGCTCTATCCGCGTCCAGGGAAAATGCAGGCTGACTTTGGGATTATCGTCCAGCTCTCGGGCTTTACGGCTTTCGTAATTTGTGTAAAAAATAAACCCACGCTCATCAACCGATTTCAACAACACGATCCGCTGACTGGGCTGTCCACTGGCGCCGACCGTCGCTACCACCATGGCAGTAGGGTCTTCCAGTTGCATATCAATCGCCTGTTCCAGCCACAGTGAGAACTGTTGCAAAGGGTCCGGATTAAGTTCGCTGCGGCGCAAATGTCCTTGTAGATATTCCCGACGTATGGATTGTAAGTCCATCATTTCAATTCCTGTCACTGATCCATTTAACTGGCAGGGTGTTCCTCATGTAACGAAGCATCAACTATACCGTTAGTATTTCAAAACCCTGTAAGCATTAGTACGGCTTCGGACGGGTTAACGGATTAATCGACCGTGCTCCCAGAGCTGCTCACGCCAGGTTCCGGTCGGGTAGTAAAACACGCCCAGCCCATGTTTCTCGTTGGCAAAAAACTCACCTTCAAATCGCTGCCCATTTGGCCAGCGATAGGTACCTTCGCCCTGATAGAGATCTTCAACAAACTCGCCCGAATAATTCTCTACGTTTTCGCGCAACCAATGTTCGCTGTGTTTGTTCGGGTACCAGTTTTCCAGGCCGAAAAAATACGAGCCACGACCATGACGCATATCATCCTGCCACTGCCCAATATAGAGGTCGCTCTGACCATCCCAGTACGTGCCACGTCCCTGTCGAATACCCATATCCCAATTGCCGTCATAATAAGCACGATCACTGCGGGTTATCATCTTTTCGTACTTGCCGTAACCATCAAAAATGCCATCAGTAAAATTGCCTTCGTAGCGATCGATTCCTATCTCGGTTCGGATCTCAAGGGTACCAAAGCCATTTTGACAATCGCCATAAACACACTCCCGGCTGATCTCGTTTTCAGGTGCCATTTGCGCCACCGACAGTGTCGACAGCAATGCTAATGACACCAGCGCGATTAACTGTTTCATCATGATCGATAACATATACATCTCCAGAATTACCTAATCTGCCAGCTGCCGCAGCACCAGCAAGGGGCTGGTATTGACGACCCGTCGTGTTGCGGCAAAACCGATACCGGCAATAATGGCCGTCCCCAACACCGGACCAGCCAGCCATACCCATATATGCAAGCGGAAAGCCTGCTCAAAAACCTGTGTCTGCAAGAAGTACAGTGCCGCTTCTGCGCCCAGTGTCGCCATCATGCCAGACACAGCACCAATGAATGCATACTCAAACAGCATGGCACGTAAAATCAACTGGCGACTTGCGCCAAGGGTTCTCAGGATAGCATTTTCTCGATACCGCTCCCCTAGGGTTGCATTCACACAGGCCAACAATACCAAGGCGCCACTGACCAGTACCAGGGCGGCAATCAATTCGATAGCAGAACTCACCTGAAAAATAATACGCTGAATCTGCGCAATAATGGCATCCACCTCCAGCACAACAATTGTTGGGAAAGCACGCAGCATGTCATTCAACATCAGTTTTTGCTCACCTTCCAGCAATAAAGTAGACAGGTAAGTCGCACCAAATTGCTCAAGGCTTCCGGGTGAAAAGATGAAGAAAAAATTAGGCTGCATGTTATCCCAGCGTACCGTGCGGAAACTGCTGACATTGACGGTGACGCGCTGCCCTTCAATTTCAAAGACCAGTTCATCTCCCAGCGACAGACCCAGCCTCTCTGCATAATCCTGCTCAACCGAGACTTCACCGGGTCGCGCCTCCTCATCCCACCACTGCCCGGCGACCACTTCATTGTCAGGCGGCAATGAGGATGTCCATGTGACCTGCCGCGTAACAGGACGAACAGATTCAGTGTCACCAACCTCACCTGATTCGTTCACAGTGGCTGCCTGCCCACTTTCATCAGCACTGGCTGGCGCTGCTGTACCCGCGCCCGAATCTTCCGCCGCCCGCTCGGTCAGGTTGCGCGGCTGCTCGTCATCGTCCCAGGGGCGTCTTGCCGGCTCTCCGTTAACCGTTAACAGGGCGGCTCGCATCATCGGATAGAAAGGGTTCCCTTCCAGATTCCGTTGCTCATAGAACGATTCAATGCCTGGCAACTGCGCCGCGGTGATATTCATCATGAAATGATTGGGTGTATCTTCTGGAAGCTGTGCCTGCCAGTCGCTGATCAGATCACTTCTTAACAAACTCAAGGTCAGCAAACTCATAAAGGTCACAGCAAAGACCATGATCTGCAGCACGCTTTGCTGACTGCGCCGACTCAGTGCCGATTTCGCCAGCAACCAGGCACTACCGGCTCGCATGCCACTTGCTGTGCCGGATTTAAGCAACAGGTATGAGGCCAGCGCCAGCACCAGAAAGACCAGGGAAACCGCAATAGCAATCAGCGCGGTCAGGTATAAATCGCCGCTATACCACAGTATTAAAGCAAGGATACCTCCCACCCCGGCAGTGTACGGCAACCATTGCGAGCTACCATCCACTGCCACATCTTTGCGCAACACACGAAGCGGACTGACACTGCGAAGTCCCCACAGCGGCGGCAGCGCAAAGGCAGTCAGGCAGAGCAATGCGGTAAGCGCACCAATGAAAAACGGGGTAATGGATGCCGCTGGCAAAGCCACCTGCATCAGTGAGCCAAGCAGTGCCAGAATCGCCTCATGGATCAGCCACCCTGCTATTGATCCTGTCAATACTGCCACGACCCAAAGTATTCCCAGTAACAGACCATACATCGTATTAATTTGTGAGGCGGTCAACCCCAGGGTTTTCAGTATGGCAACATGATCAAAATGCCGGTGGCTGTAACGGCGTGCCGTCAGCGCTATTGCCAGCCCTGCCAGCGTTACGGCAAACAGACTGCCCAGCATCAAAAAGCTCTCTGCCCGGTCCAGCGCCTCGCTAACCTCTTCACTCTCTTCCCGCACATCACGCAGGCGGTATTCATTTTCCGGCTGTGCATCCAGCCAGTCAGCAAAAGTGTTCAGTGCTTGCTGCTCGCCCGCAAAAAGATAACGGTAACTGACGCGACTACCCGGCTGAATAATCTGCGTGGCAGGCACATCTTCCAGGTTCATCAGCAAGCGCGGGCCTGCGTTTTCCATCATCCCTCCCTGCTGGCGATCAGGCTCCTGGACCAGCACCTGAGCAACAGTCAACGTGGCATTACCCACATAAAGAGGATCCCCGACCTCAATAGCCAGTGCCGGCAACACGCGTGATTCCACCCAGACCGTGCCCGGTGCAGGGCCAGCATCACTGATATAGGATGCGCCAAACGGCTCATCCGCCACCAGTAAATCACCACGCAAAGGGTAGCTCGGACTGACCGCTTTGGCGGAGACAAGTATGTTGCCCTGGTCTGAAAACACCATCGACGCAAAAGAAATGAACTCGCCCGTCTGCAAGCCGCGCTGTTGCGCTTCCTGCAACCATTCGCGCGGCGGTTGCTGGCGTCCGCTCAAAACCCTGTCTGCTGCCAGCATGTTGGCTGACTCATTCAGCAATGCTCTCTCCAGACGATCTGTAAACAGAGCAATTGCTGTGACCGAGCAAACCGCCATAATCAATGACAGGGTCAGCAGCTTCAGCTCTCCGCCACGCAAATCACGCCAAAGAAAACGCGTGGCCAGTCGTATTAGCCCAGCCAGTCCCAGGCCGGTGTTCCGTTGCTGCTCGCCCTTCCGCTTATTCGACAACCCCTGTTGATGGTTCGTTGCACTCATGCCTGAGCACTCTCTTGACCCGGTTCAGTCACTGATCCCGTATTCTCGGCTGGAGATGCCTTGGCACTGTCGCCAACAATCCGCCCGGAACTTAGTCGCACCGTCCGGGCACACCGGGCGGCCAACCGGTCATCGTGCGTGACCAGGATTAATGTCGTGGAAAATTCGGCATTCAGTTCAAATAGCAATTCAATCACTGTGGCCCCTGTTTCGGTATCCAGATTACCCGTTGGCTCATCGGCAAAAAGAATACTGGCTTCTGAGGCAAATGCCCTGGCAATGGCAACGCGTTGTTGCTCACCACCGGACAGTTGATTGGGATAATGTGTCAGACGATCAGCCAAGCCGACTCGTTGCAGCAATTGGGTAGCTTTATGCCGGGCTTGCGGGTCTTGTTTAAGCTCAATGGGCAACATGACATTTTCCAGCGCAGTCAGGCTGGGCAACAGTTGAAAGGACTGAAAGACAAAACCGACTGACTGTCCCCTCAGCTTCGCACGAGCGTCCTCGTCCATGTCGTTGAGCAACTCACCTGCGAGCCAGATTTCTCCCTCACTCGCCTGGTCGAGGCCAGCCATCAAACCCAGCAGGGTCGACTTGCCAGACCCGGATGCGCCAACAATGGCAACAGACTCAGCCTTATCGATGACCAGAGAGATGTCTGACAGTATGTGTAACTGCGCATCATGAGTTTTCACACTTTTACCGACCTGCCGTGCTTCTACCATCACTGTCATCGCTGATCTACTCCTGGCTCAATACGATTTTGATCCTGCGGCCCCTAAATCTACATGACGTCGTCTGCGCCGTCTGTATAATAACTTTACGGGCCAGCCCCCTGTGCGGGCTAACGTTTCGACATAAAATCCGGACATTCTAACGCCTTATGACAGATAGCACGTACTTTTACCGCCAAATTTCACTATTGCCATACAGGGCATCACATTTACTGAATACTGTGTTTTTCCTGTTTATGCTGCTTTCAGGCCAGGTGTTGGCAAGTGCAGACACCAATATCCTGGTTTTCGGTGACAGCCTCAGTGCTGCTTATGGCCTGGAGCCAGATGAAGGCTGGGTAACCTTGCTGGAAGAACGCCTCGAGGATGACAACTATCCGGTTACCGTTGCCAACGCCAGTGTCAGTGGCGAGACAACCAGCGGTGGGGTTGCACGCCTGCCGGCAGCACTGCAGGCTCACCAGCCCGACCTGATCATCCTGGAACTTGGCGGCAATGACGGCTTAAGGGGATTACCTGTTGCCCAAATGCGCACCAATTTACAGGAAATGATCGAATTAAGCCTCGGCAACGGCGCTGAGGTGCTATTGGTTGGCATTCAAATACCGCCTAACTATGGCCCTCGCTATACAGAGCCTTTCTACGCCCAATACCAGGAGTTGGCGGAAGCCTACGATCTGGCATTGTTACCTTTTTTGCTGGAGGGCATAGCGGACAACCCAGATCTCATGCAGAACGATGGTGTACACCCGGTCGCAGACGCACAAAGCATGATTGTGGACAACATCTGGCCAGTCCTGGCGCCTCTGTTACCTGCGCCCCAGGTTTCAGGTGAATCCTAGCGGATCCCGGAAACGCTGGCTGGCAGTCCATTAACCGCCTGTGATAGCCAGGTAGCGTTTCAACACCTCTGGCATGCCCATTTCCAGGGACTCCACCACCAGGGCGTGCCCAATGGAAACCTCATCGACCGGACAATGTTCGAGAAATGTCGCCAGATTTTCCAGGTTGAGGTCGTGCCCTGCATTAACACCCAGACCCAGGGCCCTCGCTTTATCGGTTGTTTCACGATAGTCGCGCAAGCAAGCGGACAAGAGCTGCGGATTTTCCGCACTGCCTGCGCAGGCACGCGCAAAGGACTCGGTGTACAACTCAATTCGATCCGCCCCTACAGCTTTCACTGCCTCCACTCGAGATGGCAGGGGGTCCAGAAACAAGCTGCTGCGCACTCCCATGGCGGCCAGGCGACCCAGCACATCGCTCAGCAAGGCCTGCTGTTGCTCAACATCCCAACCATGATCGGATGTCAGTTGACCAGGCTCATCCGGCACCAGTGTGCACTGCGCAGGCTTAACTTCGGCAATCATGGCCATGAAGGCATCTGAAGGGAAGCCTTCTATATTGAATTCGACATCCGGGTAACTCGTTAGAAGTTCAGCAATATCATAGGTATCCTGACGGGTAATGTGGCGTTCATCCGGTCTCGGATGTACGGTGATGCCTTTCACACCAGCAGCCAGGATATGACGAATGAAGTGCAGAAGATTAGGATAATCTGTACCGCGCGCATTACGGATCAAGGCAATCTTATTGACGTTAACACTCAGCATGACAGCTAGCCCTCTTCCTGCAAAAAATCGCTGACGATGCGAAAAAACGTCTCTGGCTTTTCAGCATGCAACCAGTGCCCCGTCTGCATAATCGTTTTGACCTGGGCTGCCGGAAAACGAGCCAGGATCTGCTCTTTATGACGGCTTTGAATATAGCGGGACTCATCACCGCGGACAAACAATACCGGCCCTTTATACTGCCCGTCCCCTTCAGGGGCGTCACGTAATGCATCATAGTTACTTTGCAGCGCTGCCAGGTTAACCCGCCACTCAAAACCGCCTGCTTCTGCGCGAACCAGGTTAGACAGCAAAAACTGGCGAACAATTTCATCGGGCTCCCATTTGGCGAGTTGGGCATCGGCTTCCTTACGGCTTGCAATGGATGCCAGGTCAATCGCATTAAGGCCGGAGAAAATATCATCATGTTCTCCTTTGCCCTTCCCTCCATAGTAAACCGGCGAGATATCCGCCACGACCAGCTTTTGTACGCGCTCAGGCCAGTTCAGCGCAAGCTGCATAGCCACTTTGCCACCCATGGAGTGTCCCAGTACCATCGCCTTATCAATACCCTGCTCATCCATAAACCGGATGACGTCTTCTGCCATCTCCGGGTAACTCATCTGATCGCTATGTGGCGAGGCACCATGATTGCGCATATCCAGAGCAAAGACCCGGTATGTTTCAGCCAGTTTGCGACTGTGCCAGGCCCAGTTACTCTGGTTGCCAAAAAGGCCATGCATCACCAATAAGGGGGGACCCTGTTCGCCAAATTGTCGGTAATTCAGCTCAAGTCCTCTGCTGCTGTGTGTTGAAACACCATCTGTCATGCGTTTAAATTCTCTCGAATCCAGTTCAGTACGTCATCATGATGCGTCTTGGTCCGCACTTTACTCATGATATGCACAAGCTTGCCTTGTTTATCGATAATGAAAGTCTGACGTATCAGGCCCATATATTCTCGCCCCATGAACTTCTTCAGCCCCCAGGAACCGTATTTGTCGGCCACCGCATGGTCTTCATCGGACAGCAATGGAAAGTTAAGTTCTTTCTTATCAATAAAGGACTGCAGCTTCTTGACCGGGTCCGGACTGACACCGAGGACAACGGTATCCAGTGATTCAAACTCGGCGAGATTATCACGTATGCCGCAAGCCTGAACGGTACAACCCGGGGTCAGAGCTTTCGGGTAAAAATACAGTACAACATGTTTTTTGCCTTTAAAGTCTTTCAGCGCTACCGCTTCTCCATCCTGATTAAGTAGCTTGAAAGCCGGTGCCATTTTTCCTGTATCCGGTAGTGACATCATATCCTCCTGTATTTGAATAAATACATTATAGCGCTGGCTGACTGCCACGTCACAGCGACAATCTCAATTCAGGGCTTGCCTGAAAAGGGATCAGTTCGCATAATGCAGCAAAGCTGTTTTATCCTGAAATGCTGCAAAGCAGGGTATTTACTATGGACGACTACCGCTCAATCGTTGTGTTGACCGGTGCGGGAATCTCCGCTGAGTCAGGCATTCAAACATTTCGCGCCAGTGACGGCTTATGGGAAAACCACCGAATCGAAGACGTGGCGACTCCCGAAGCCTTTGCCAGAAACCCTCTGCAAGTCCACGATTTCTACAATGCCAGGCGACGATCCCTGCAGGCACCAGCTATCCGGCCGAACCCCGCACATTCAGCATTGGCCCGCCTGGAATACGAATGGCAGCAAGCCGGGCGATCCTTCCTTTTGGTAACTCAGAACATCGACAACCTTCATGAACGGGCTGGCAGCAAAAGTCTGATCCATATGCACGGGGAGTTACTGAAAGCGCGCTGCGCCATATCAGAGCTGACCTACCCCTGGACCCAGGATTTGCGTATTGATGATGAGTGTCGCTGCTGCCGTCAGCCAGGCAACCTTCGTCCTCATGTTGTCTGGTTTGGTGAAATCCCCTTACAGATGTCACAGATCACACGCGCACTTGAAGGGTGCGACCTGTTTATTGCGATCGGCACTTCAGGGCAGGTTTATCCGGCAGCGGGTTTTCAGCAAATGGCCAGTCGCTATGGTGCGGAAACAATGGAGATCAACCTTCAGGAAACCGGCTCAAACTTTGATCACCACATCTATGGTCCGGCAGGTGAGGCAGTGCCAGCACTCGTCCGGGATCTGATCCAGAAAGCTCAACACACCAGCTCAATCTGAAGGCAACAACCCTTTAAGCACCTCTGGAAACCAGGGGCGTCCGTTTTCATTTACTGCTGTCGTCAGCACCCGTCCGCGCAAATGTGTCTCTTCAGTCTCAACATGGCGAATTTCCTGGTGAAACCCCAGACGAAGCCTTGATTGCCTAAAGGGGACAACCGATACCGTAAAACGATCTCCACTTCGTAAAGGCTTGCAGAAATCCAGTTCAATCCGAACCACCACAACAATGATACCGTCCTGGGTCAGCGTGGCGAAATCCAGTCCCTTTTCCTTGAGATACTCATGCCTGGCATGCTCCAGGTAATGTTGATAGTTCGCATTATTGACTATGCCCTGCATGTCACACTCGTAGTCACGGACGGCGAGATCAATTTTAAATGTACCGATATCAGTCATGATATTGCCTTTGTAAATAACGCCAGTTGGGCTTTATATGGCTCCCAGGCATGCAGATAGCCCTGATGGACACCTGCTCTGACCTGACTGCTGCTGGCAGTCGGAATAACCCCTTTCTGCTGACCAACGCCGGCCACCAGATCATCGCGCCAGTCCAACCCAAGATATTGGAAAATCTTCCTCCCCTGCTCTTTTGGATGACTGACAAAATCTTCGTATTGCACATCCAGGATTCTGCCCGGAAAGCGATCTTCCCAAAATGATATCAATGCCCGGTAGTGGTGATAATAATGAGCAATATCTTCCAACCGGTATGACCATGGAGCTGCCGCAGAAAACAGTTGCCGATAGGCACCAAGACAGGCCGCTTCGGGCGCTTTGTGAACATGAATAATCCTGGCAGTTGGCCAGGCATTGAGAATAATACCCAGCCACAGCACATTAGCCGGGTTTTTATCGCAAGGTATCACCCCTTTCTCTCTCCGGCTTGCAGTGCGTTTATCATAGTGTACCGCCAAATCTGATTGAGCGACCCGGCACCAGTCATCGTTACTAATATCAAAAGGTAAGGGCCGTATATCCCTGCCCAGCACTTCCTGAACCGACACCTCCAGATCTCTCAGTTCGCCCAGGGCCTGCACCTGACCAGAAGCCACCAGCAACTGCTCAACCAGCGTAGATCCACTGCGAGGCAGGCCGACAATAAAAACGGGAGATTCTGTTTGTTCTGCCTCAGCGCTACGAACAAACTCCCCCCCGCAAATCACACCGTCCTGTAACTGGGCAAAAAAATCCTCCCATCGCTGATGAGAATACTGATGCAATGGCTCGCTAAGTGTATTAGCCCGCTGCCAACAATCAAATGCCTGTTCATGATCCCCTTCGCTGTGTCGCTTCTGACCCGAAGCCTGCCATAAATACCGCTTCTCCTGCTCAGACACAGAAGGGTCCCCAAGCGCCGCATCCAACTCGGAAGTTGTAACCGCAGCCGGGTCAACAGACGTCAACGACCAGAGTGCGCGAGGGGCAACAGCGCCACTACTGTGTTGTGCCGCACGGAACAACAGGGTCGCCTTGTCGTTCATGCCTGACACCTGAAAACTCACCCCACGCATATATTGTGCCTGAGCTTTCTGAACCCCCTGGCTGTGCTGCTCAAGTTTGCCTAAAAATTCGCTAGCAACCTGCCATTCGTCAATTGCGACGGCAGCATCACTGAACACCTGCAAACACCATGGATCATGAATATCGAGCTTTAAAGCCTGCTGTAAAATCTCGAACATGGCTTTATGGTCAGCATAGGGCAGCAAACAACGCAGGTACTGAGCCTGCGCAAATACAAAAGCAGGATCAAGGTGATACGCCTGCTTCGCAGTTTGACTCGCTTGCGCGGTTTTGCCCGCCTGACGATACGCTTCGCTTAATGATAAGGCGACGTGCTGGCTGCCCGGCGAGTCACGATAAAGGGACTCACCCAGGCGAATAGCCAGCGCCAGCTCCCCTTTGTTAATCGCCTGATCCAGCTGCTGAATGGTCACCAGTTTTTGTTCCCTGAAAAAAAATGGGCCGACTAAAAAGCCGGCCCATTGATTGTACTACTAGTTCTGCATCTATGCAGTCATGCCAGTTTCTTCCTTAGAAGGAGAAGCTTACACGACCGTAGTAGTAACGACCACGCGTCTCGTAAGTACGCACGTCGGTGTTGTCGTTAAACCCTGAATAAGCATACGGAGGCTGCTCATCAGTGATGTTATCCAGACCCAGTGTGAAGCGCGTATTGTAGCTTTCGAAGTCGTAGCTCAGCTGCACATCGTGAATCAGTTGCTCTTCCACTTCACGCTCTTCACCAACCACGTTGTACCACTTGGTCAGAGGCTCAGTCACCTTGCCAATGTATCGTGCTGCATAGTTAACCGCCCATGGTCCCATGCTCCAGTTGGTCTGGAAGTTCCAGCGCCACTCAGGGAAATTACCATCGTGGTTATCTTCAAAACGACCGGCGTGCTCAATCACACTACCATCCGCCTGGATTTTGTCGTACTGCATGACGTGTGAAACATCCAGGGAGAAATCCAGCATGCCAAAGCCCGTCTCACCAAGTGAATAACGAGTGGACAGATCAACACCTTCTGCATTGATCCCGCCTACGTTGGTATTGAGGTTGCGGATTTGCCGAACATCGCCAACTGTTGCTCCACTACCAGCACCCCAGCGGTCAACCAGGCCACAGTGCTGACCAGTTTGCTGACAATTATCAAGTATCAGCTGTGCGCCCAGGGTAGAGATAGCATTTTCCAACTCTGTTTCCCAGTAATCCACAGTCAAGGAGAAACCATCAAGGTAAGCTGGCTGGTATACAAAGCCGGCTGTCAGGATATCCGCTTCTTCCGGCTGCAGCGCTGTGTTACCACCCTGCTGCGTAGGCAATTGGATTGACCCGGCGTTATTGTAACCGCCTGCTGGCACACCATCTGCTACACAACTCGGTGTCGCATTATTGGCACATGGATCAGACACCTGCGGATAAGTCAGATACTGCCCCTCAAACAACTCAGGTATCGAAGGGGCACGAAACGCTTCAGACACAGTCGCACGAACGGTAAACTGCTCATCAACCGCCCAGCGCAAACCGACTTTTGAATTGGTGGTATCACCAAAGGTGTCGTAATCGGAAAAACGGGATGCCAGACTCAATTCGAGGTTATCGATACCCGTCATGTCTGCCAGCAATGGCACCGCCAATTCGACATAGGCTTCTTCAACACTGTAGCTACCACCTGTTGCCAGTGCAGAGCCTGCTGTAGAGACACCCAGCAATTGCAGTGAATCCGGCTGAGAGAAGCCACTCACGTTACGCCGTTCCACACCAAATGCAGCACCCAGCTCGCCAGCGGGCAGCTCCATCACCGGACCAGAGGCGTTAAATGTAACACCTGTCATGTCATTACCACCCTGGGTCATGGACACGTAGTTACCACTGATGTATTGCAGCATTTCAGGCGTGATGGCAGTGTCAGTGCCAGGCTGACCAAAGATATTCAATGGTACACAACCATCTATGACACCGGCTTCAGTGCCGTCAGTGCTACAGGAGAGGTTGCCATTGGCATCCATGTAAGTCGGGCCTACTGCTTCAGCGACTCTGTCCAGGTGGAAATAACCTTCATCAATGACTGACGCGTCATTTTCGCCATAGAATGCCGCGGCATCCCAGTACCAGCTACCGATATCACCGGTTATACCTAGTGTAATCTGGTGAGTATTGGTTTCATGAATCTGGTCTCGGCCGCCAGTTTCAACCATCCGGCGACGCCAGTCAGTCAGAACCATGGTATCGCCAGTCACAGAGTGCTTGGGACCAAAATTAATGTTGTAGAAGTTCTGGTCTGAGTAGGGTGCAGGTGTGCCGAAGAAAGCCAATGGCGCCAGCGGCTCAGGTGCAATCAACCGCTGTGATGCACGGTGCGTGAACATTGCCTCACCTGTAACTGTGACATTTGTGAGTGCACCAAAATCGCCAAGTTCATAGTTACCAAAAGCACTGAAACCCCAGCGTTCATTAGGCGTTTGCGTGTAATTGGCGGGTGCATAGTTATATGGGTCTGTTGTGCCATCGTAGGGGCGCCAATCGCCATAGCCTGGCCCTCTTGTATAAGGCACCCCGTCACCACCGACAGAAGTGGCACTTGTGTGATTACCCCATGGCGTAGCAGATGAACCGCCCAACTCCTGACCTGTGGGATTCCAGTAAGGGTGGAACCAGATTTCTGCATCTGAGTAATCACGATCCCCTGCCCAGATTGGTTTCTGTTCAGTGTAATACGTTGAAACCACAAAGTTGCTACGCTCAGTGGTATTACCAAAGGTGAAGTCAACGGTGGTTTGCTCGCCATCGCTTTCGCTGGTGATGCCTGATGTTACATTCAGTTCTGCACCATCGTAATCCTGGCGAGTGATAATGTTCACAACACCCGCAACCGCATCAGAGCCATAGACAGCAGATGCGCCATCTTTAAGCACTTCGATGCGCTGAATCATGGTAGGTGGAATATTATTCAGATCGACTACTGCATTGGCACCCAGACCAGAGGCTACAGCGCGACGGCCGTTGATCAGCACCAGTGTACGCTCAGACCCAAGGCCGCGCAGTGAGAAGTTAACGGCGCCAGAGCCGCCATTGTTTACGCCAGTGTTCACGGCCGCACCGGCAGAGAAAGGCATACGCTGCAATACATCACCGATACTGACACGGCTCTGTGTATCAATCATGTCTCGGTCAATAACACTGACCCGGGTTAAAACCTTCCAGGTCGGCGCGACGGATACGGGAGCCCGTTACGACAACCTCTTCCAGCATCTCTTCTTCCTGAGCAACACTCAGTTGTGGAGTAGTCAAAGCGCCACCAAAACCAATGACGCCTGCAATAGCGACGGACAAACTGGTTTTCTTCATTGTTTTCCCCTTGATTATTACCTGCCTTTTTAAGACATATATTATTTAGTCATAAGTATATTCATGACAACATCGCAGTTTTAACTGAACGCATTCATAAAATCAAGGATTTAGTTACAATTTGTGCCGCAAATATGTCTAAAACATGATGGAATGCAAATTTTTTGCAACAAAGTACGCCTTTGTCACAACAGCGTTACAAGAGCTCGGATTCTTTTGAATCAGTTCACGGGAAGACAGCAAGCGATAATGAGGAGTACTGAAGATTGAATGCACTGAGCAACAACCAAAGATGTTTTCGTCTTCAGGATAATTTAAAGGGATTTTGAGATCAGCGTTGGGGGCGGAGAGAACGAAAGCAGGCTCTACATCATTAACGGGGGACACCGGCATTACATTAAACTGATTTTGCGACGATCACTTTAATGGAGAACACCGATGTCCCTCGCAGGCACAATTATAGGCATACCTGAGCTTCAGATTGAACGGATAGATCATCAGAAGAACCTCGAAGTGTGGGCCAGTCCCGCACGACGACCACTTTGCAAGCACTGTCAGCACCAGCATTTACACATCAAAGCCACCCATCAGCGCACCGTCAAACACACCCGGCTGGGCAATAAGGTAATGACCTTGCACCTGCGCGTACCCAAGTACCGCTGTCTCAAGTGTCACCGCTATTTTCGCCATCCTTTCCTGGGTATTCGACCCCGCTACCGCGCCTCTGAAGCCTTCCGACTGGAGGTCTTTGAAGCCCATGACGGCGGTATCACCCAGCGCAAACTCTCACTGACACATCGGATCAGCGCTGCCACCATCGAGCGCTGGTATCAGTATCGGGTTCGCATGAGAACTTCAGAGATGAGCGGACGCCCCTGTCCTCAGGTGCTGGGCATTGATGAGCATTTCTTTACCCGTAAAAAGGGCTACGCCACCACTCTCGTCGACCTGAACAACCGTAAGGTCTTTGATGTCAAACTGGGGCGCTCAGAATCGTCTCTACGCCGCTATTTACAAGGGGTTGAAGGCAAAGATCAGGTGCAGATCGTGGTCATGGATCTGTCAGAAACCTATCGCAGTATTGCCCGACGACACTTCCCCAATGCCAAGATTGTTGCCGACCGTTTCCATGTCGTGCGACTGATCAATCAGCACTTTTTGAAACTGTGGCAACAGCACCACCAGGAGGGCAGAAAAAACCGCGGGCTACTCAGTCTGATGCGCCGACATAAGTGGCATCTGAGCGATGAACAGCACGCAAAACTGATGGATTACCTGGCCGAGTTTCCTGTCCTGAAAGAGCTGTACCTGATCAAGCAAAGGCTGATGCGCTTTATCCTGCTCAAAACCCTCAGAGTCAAACGAATGAAGCAAAAACTGCCACAGTATCTGGCGCTGTTGGAACAACTGAAAGACAGTCCGCTGAAGGCATTGGCCAAGACATTAACCTCTTGGATGGAACCGATTGTCGCCATGTGGCGCTTTAGTAAAAGCAACGGTATTACCGAAGGGTTTCACAACAAGATGGAAATGATCTCAAGGAGAGCGTATGGTTTTAGAAACTTTGAAAACTATCGATTACGAGTGCTGGCCCACTGTGGGTGGGATGGCATTGTGAACAGGGTTTAATGAGTGCTATCCCCCGTTAATGGGGTAGAGCC
>NZ_LWHM01000010.1 GCF_001642735.1 Pseudohongiella nitratireducens
ACCAGCACTTGCAATGCATTGTCCATCTCGCCCGTCGAGACGCCTTTCAGATACAGCCACGGCAGAGCAGCCTCCAGCGAACGCGTCTTGCGCACATACGGCGGTACCAGCGCTGAGCGAAAGGTGACCGGTTTACCATCTTTGGCGCGAATCTTCGGCACCTTGACGGTCACAGGCCCGATCCCCGTCTGAATGTCGCGCTCCGGCTGGTAGCCATTGCGCACAACTGCGGCACGGCCATCTTCCAGTCGTCGTTCTGTGAATTGTTGTAAATACTCTGACAACTCGGCTTCTACGGCCTGTTGAATCAAATCTCGGGCACCTTGACGAAGTAATTGTGTCAACGGATCGGCATTCTTCTCTCGACCTGCAAACCCAACAACGTTACTCTTGTCCATAGCGGCGTATTCCTCGTGTTGATTGACTTGTTTGGCGACAACAAATCAACCAGATACGTCGCTTCTTTTCAACCTCTCTGAACACCAGATTCAGTTATAACTCCTTATCTGATGGCAGGGGTTGTTTTCTGGGCAACACGATCAGTGCTGCGCTTGCTTTGAAACTAAGCCCCTATTGCTGGGTCGCTGTTTCGTAGATACGTTCAAAGGAAATCAACGGCTAGATTGGCATTGCTACAGCTTAGTGGGCAGCAGAGAACTTTGAAATGTGCTCGCTCAATTGCTTATCAGGCTGCCAACATGATTGTGATATCTCCATCGATAGCACACGATATTCGCGTGGCGATTTCATTTCAAGGCCCTTATGTGGATGAGTCGCGTTATAGCGTTCAACCCAATGCGCCAGTAGATACTTTTCCAGCTTATCACTTTTTCCTTAAATATTTGATCAGTGCCAAGATGGCAACCACCAGCAGAACAATCAGAAAAACCCAGATAACTGCCATGAAGATACCCATGCCCGGCATCATGCAGCCTTCCATCATGCCATCTCCCATGCGATCGGGCTCTTGGGCAAGAATAAGAGTGGGCATTAAGAGTCCTGGCATTAGAAAAAACAGCTTCTCGAACATCTTAGTCATAGTTCCTCCAGTTTTCGTTCTATGAGCTTTTCCGAAGATTGGCGACTTCAGCGGAGTGTCATTTCATGCGCTCGTAGCCATCGATTACCTCGGTGGCCGCGATCAGCTTCTTCTTCGGGTCACAGCCGCGCAGCCTGCAGGTGCCACCATAAGGCCGATGGTCATTGATGGCTACCGACCGACCGGCTTTGCGGCAACCAAACGCGGTGACGGTGGCGGCAGTGCCGGTGCCAATCACGACTAAATCATACGTTTGGTCAGTCACCTGTTTTCTCCTCGTTGTGCTCGCACCTGCCCCCCGTGTTTTTCGGTTCACATCGTTTATTTCGGGCTGAAACCATATCCCAGACCGAGACACCCAGCATGAATCCAAGCCCCGGATAGAAATACCATTCACTCATCGTTATGGCTCCGATCAATATTAATATCGGGCCAATCAACCCCAGCGCTGCACGAGGCCACTGCCCGTGACTGAAGTACCCCAACACATTGACGACCATCACCAGAACGGCTATGAGCGGAATGACCCAGCTCACGAGTACCGATTCCCACTGACTGAGAAATCCTAAGCCCAAAGCCGCGCCTATAGCGCCCAGTGCGGGGAAACACGCGGAACATCCTATTCCTGCAACCAGGGCCCCGCTAAAGCCAGCTTTGTCACCAATGCGGACTATCATGTTAGACAAGTTATTGAACATACTGTCTTCCTTTATTACCGATTTCAAGGATGATTTCATGCAACCTCGTACACTCTCCTACGCAGCGCAACAAGATAGCTGTTTAACATCCTTGGTGAACGTCTGAGCGCAAAGCTTGAGGCCTTCCACCATGGTCAAATAAGGAAACATCTCATCACCGATAGCCTGCACCGTCATTCCCGCGCGCAGCGCCATGACCGCCGTCTGAATCAGTTCACCGGCGTCTCCCGCTACCGCCTGCACACCCAGCAACTTTCCTGAGTCGCGATCGGCCACCATCTTTATTAAACCATTGGTGTCGAAATTGACCAGCGCGCGCGGTACATTCTCCAGATCCAGCACACGCGTATCCACGGTGAAGCCTCGATTGATTGCCTCGGCTTCTGTCAGGCCAACGGTGGCCACCTGAGGGTCGGTAAACATCACGGCTGGCATGGCGCTGAGGTCCAGGATTGTCTTGCCTCCCGTCATGTTGACAGCAGCCCGACTGCCTCCGGCAGCGGCGACGTAAACAAATTGCGGCTGACCGGTGCAGTCACCGGCGGCATAGACACCGGGGACCGTGGTTTGAAGTTGTTCGTCCACCTGGATCGCACCACGGGAGGTTTCCACGCCGATACCCTCCAGGTTCAGGGCCTCGGTATTGGGGGTCCGTCCGGTGGCCACCAACAGTTGATCTGCCCGCAGGGTGCCAGCGCTGGTGTGGAGACTAAATTCATTGTCGGTGTATTCCACACGGCTGGCCTGTGTCTGCCTGAGCACCTCTATGCCTTCGCGCTTGAACGCTGCCTCAATGGCCTCGCCGATTGCAGGGTCTTCACTGGATAGTAGATGGCTGCGGGCCAGGACAGTGACCTGGCTACCCAGTCGGGCAAAAGCCTGAGCCAGCTCCAAAGCGACAAATCCGGCGCCGATTACAATCAACCGTTCTGGCAAAGCCTCCAGTGTCATTGCGCTGGTGGAAGTCAGGTAGGGCGTTTCAGCCAGCCCTGGTAGCGGCGGCACCGCCGGGCGGGCGCCAGTGCCGATGAAAGCACAATCGAAGCGGACGCTCTGCTCGTCACCTTCATTCAGCCTGACCGCCAGGTGATTGGCATCGAGAAAGCGGGCCTCACCGTTCAGGACCGTGATGCCTGAGTGGTCGCGCAAAATCCGCTGATACTTGGCATCACGCAGCTCGTCGACACGTTCCTGCTGTAGCTGGAGCAGTTTCGCCCGATCCACCACAGGTGCGCGGGCGCTCAATCCCTCGTCGAAGGGGCTTTCCTTTCGCTGATGCGCTATATGCGCGGCGCGGATCATGATCTTCGAGGGCACGCAGCCGACATTCACGCAGGTGCCGCCGATGGTGCCTCGCTCGATCAGGGTAACGCGTGCTCCGCGTTCGGCCACCTTCAGGGCTGCCGCCATGGCCGCCCCGCCGCTGCCGATCACCGCAATATGCAGGGTTTTGTTATCGCTCATATGAGGGCTTTCCTTACTGAGATGAGTCGTTGTCATTCGCGTTCGTGGATTTGAGGGTCGATGGAAAGCCGGCGTTGGTGGTGGCTTCGGTCAACGCCGCCACGGATGTCTGGGCGTCGTCGAAGGTGACCACGGCTTCACGTTCTCGATAGTCCACGTCGATCTGCGAGACGCCTTCCACTTGGCCTAGAGCCACCTTGATGGTAATCGGACAAGTAGGGCAGGTCATGCCGGGCACCGAAAGTGTCACGGTCTGCAGCGCAGCCCAGGCGGGCGTGCTAAGCAGGGTTATGAACAAGAGCATAATGAATCGCATTTTCATGGGAAAATCTCCTATTAATAGAACAGTGGAAGAGCGTAAGGGAATACCAGGCCAATCAGTACCAGCACCGATACGACCCAAAAAGCCACCTTGTAGGCCGCGCGGACACGAGGCACGGCGCATACCTCTGCCGGCGCGCACTTCTGTGGTGGTCGAAAGACTCGGCGCCACGCGAAGAGCAAAGCCACAATTGCAATGCCGATGAAGAGCGGGCGGTAGGGCTCCAAGGCCACCAGGTTACCAATCCAGGCGCCGGAAATTCCCAGCGTAATCAGCACCAGGGGCCCAAGGCAGCAGGCCGAGGCCAAAAGCGCAGCAATACCTCCCGCAGCTAGGGGGACACGCCCTGAATTCGACATTGACATGATGCTTGCTCCTTTCATGATTTTCTTTACTAGGCTAAAGTTACATCCGTAGTTGGATACGGAGTCAATGCCATGCAGAACAAATTAATTACAATGACCATCGGCGGCCTGGCTAAAGCTGCTGACGTACATATTGAAACAATCCGCTACTATCAGAGTCGAGGCCTGTTAAAGAAGCCAGATCGACCGCTGGGTGGCATTCGCCGATATGATTCCACCGATATAGACCGGTTGATGTTCGTGAAAACGGCGAAAGAGTTGGGCTTCAGTCTCAATGAGATCAGCGACCTGCTTCGGCTGGAGGACGGCGCTCACTGTCAGGAAGCCAGTGCTCTTGCCGAGCACAAGTTACAGCGCGTACAAGAGAAGATCACCAGACTGAAGCGGATTGAGACGGTGTTGAGTGAAATGGTCGGTCAATGCCACGCGCAGCAGGGCAATGTCTCTTGCCCCCTGATTGCGTCGCTGCACGAAGGAATACCACAGTATGATGTAGTTGCTCCTGCTAAACCGAACACCACCCCTTAGCCGACGGGGTTCAGCGCAGCCTACGATACACACCCGAAGAAAAAGCGGCTTTGGTGGCCTAGTGTAGAGTAAGCGTGCAAATAAATGGCCTCTCCATATTGCCATTATTGACAACGGCGCCGCCGCCATAGCGGGTGCATTTTCACAGAACCCTAGGGCGCCACCCTGGGCTTGAATGAGCGTGTGGCCCAGGAAACGGAGTCAGAACAGACTCCCGGGACTCTGACATTGGATGACGTGCCCCGAGCCTGCTGTGAATGTCACGACCAGCAGGCTACATGTCAGTTTTACACCAGTGGGTAACGTGCTAGCTTTACATCTGTTGCTGATAAATGTATTCTGGCAGGTCTGATATGTCGATTTCCCACATGTCAAGTTTAAATTAAACGTTGCCGTTATGATCAAACATCGCAATCGAAATATATACCAATTATTGACATGGCTTTTTGTGGCCAGTCTACTGCTGAACGTTCAGTCAGCTTTCGCTTGCACGATGATGCCCGATATGCCCGACATGCAGGAACCTGTGCATGAATGCTGCCTTGTCAGGCAGAACAGCCCGGAAATCCAGGTGCCAGATTCCGCCGGAATGCCTACGGATAATTGCTTCACTCTGAAGGCATCGCTGCAGATCAAGCCATCGCCCGAGGCCGATGCCGACCCGGGTAACGACCATGTGTTGGTGAAAGATAAACAGGGATTACAAGACCTGACGCCAGCCATTGCACTGCTTATGCTCACCGTTCTGCGCGTTCCGCGCGTCAGTACATCTTTTGCCTCAGCCAATGGTGAGCATCTCCCCACCCCTCTGCCTGTTTACCAGGCAACCCAGCGCTACCGCATTTAACAGCACTCCGTATTTGTGACCAAGTCAGACTGGCAGGATATTCCTGCGGGACCTGCTTTTTGTTCAACATCGGAGTTCAACAATGCATTATCCTCAAACACGGATCAGATTATTTTTCGTTTCCGGATTTAAGTCCGGCCTGCTTTTACTTGCGCTGGCGGCCTCACTCGTTTTCTTGCCAGTAGCCGCACAAGAGACCGAAGGCCTTACGTCCGAGGAACTGATTCAGGACATCCTCCAGCTAAACCCCGGTCTGGCTGCTCAGCGTTTGGAAGCGCTTGCCCGCAACGAGGAAATCGTCAATGCCGGCGCGCTTGACGATCCCCGAGTCAGCTACTCGGTGGCACCGGCAACCATTGGACAGAACATCCCCAGCGCCTTGGGAAATGCCTTGGGGGTGCGCCAGGTTATTCAACTCAGCCAGAATATCCCGTGGGCGGGTAAGCGCCAATTGCGCACGGAATTGGCGCAGGCGCAAAGTGCTGCGGCGCACTTTTCAACAGATGATCTGCAACTGCAATTGATCGCAGCTGGCCGTTTGCATTGGGCAAGCTGGTGGGATGTTCACCAGGCGTTAACCATCAACCGTGAACAGCAGAGGCTGCTTACAGAGCTGGAGAACGTGATTGAGACCCAATACGCCAGCGGCGCCGGCCTGCAACAGGATCTGCTTCAGGTGCAAACGGCTCAGATCCGGGCTGATCATCGTGGCATCGTTCTTGAACAGCAATTGGAACGCATCAGGGCGCGTATTAACGCGTTACGCAATCGTCCAGCAATTGCTGAGATCGCCGCCGCTCAAGGCGAACCCCGGCCCCCGGCGTTGCCATCCGAGGAAATACTAAGAAACTGGTTGGAGCAAGCACATCCTGCGCTGCAATCGGCTCGGGCCGATGTGGATGCCGCGCGGGCTGATCGCGCCCTGACGTATAAAAATGACTACCCTGATGTACAGGTCAATGTGGGCTACAACGAGTTGTGGAACGCCAGTGATCTGCGTCTCCAGGTAGGTGTGTCGGTGAACATACCACTGGATTTCGGCAAACGATCAGCACGTAAAGCAGCGTCGGATTATCGCTACAACAGCGCGCAATCAGACATCAATTACCTGAGGAACCAGCTGCTATCCGAGCTTGCGCAGCAGCTGTCCTGGGCAAGGGAGGCGCATCATGCAATTGAACTGGCCCGTGATCAATTGATACCCAAGGCAACTCAAACTCTCGCGGCGTCGCAGTCTGACTATCAGCAAGGCATCGCAGACTTCTCCAATGTCATTCAGGCAGAGCAGGCCCTGCTGGAAGCGCGGTTATTGCTATCCAATTCCCTGGCCAGCCAGTACCAGGCGCACGCTGAAATTGATCGACTGGTCGGCGGACAGCTCTGGCCTCTTGATCCTGCGTCCTTATAAATATTATTGAATCTAATGAAGAGAGAAGAATCATGAGTCAACGAAACATGCTTATTGGCGGGGTTGTTGCAGCAGTGCTGGCAAGCTTGGCCATCTATATTTTTTTGATGCCTGAACAAGACGGCATGACTGAATCACAGACAACTTCGGCATCAAGACAACCTCTGTATTGGGTAGCCCCGATGGATCCTGATTATAGACGGGATGAGCCCGGTCTCTCTCCCATGGGTATGGACCTGGTGCCGGTCTATGAGGGAGGTGACGATGGCGCCGATGTCTCAATCTCCCCTACTGTGCAGCAGAATCTGGGCGTGCGTCTGGGGATGGCAACATCGGGTGAATTCCGACAGCAAGTTGACGCAGTTGGTTATACCGCGTGGGATCAATCAACTATCCAGATGCTGCATCCCCGGGCCGAAGGATGGCTGGAGCAGTTCAATGTTGCTAGCGTCGGTGATCGTGTCGAAGCGGGCCAAATCCTGTATGAGCTTTTTGCACCGCGACTGGTCAGCGCTCAGCGCGAATACCTGAATGCTGCCGGAAATTCGTCTCTGCGCAGAGCGGCCGAGGAGCGACTGCTTGCGCTTGGGGTGACACGGGAGCAAGTGGCAGAGCTCGCCAGCAATAATGAAGTCAGTGCTCGGCTTGCTTATCGCGCTGCATCAGACGCAGTGGTGTCAGGCATTGGTGCGCGTGAAGGCAGTTATGTGACGCCCACCAATAACATCTTGACGTTGGCCTCACTCAACCAGATATGGATAGATGTTGAGGTACCGGCAACCACGATGCCCTGGATGGAATTGGGGCTGCCGGTCACTGCCGAATTTCCAGCCTTCCCTGGCGAAACGTGGCAGGGCCAGGTGGCACTTGTCTATCCCGAACTTGACCCCGTCACCCGAAGTCTGCGTCTGCGGTTGGCACTTAACAATCCCGGGCACAGGCTGAAACCCAACATGTTCGCCAGCGTCCGGGTCGAAGGGCCGCCACGTCCGGATATTATCAGTGTGCCAAGGGAAGCCGTCATTCGGTCCGGCCAGGGTGCCCGTGTATTGACTGCGGCGGGCAATGGTCGCTTTAATGTGCAGCCGGTTCGCACCGGTGTTGTCAGCGGCGATCGGATTGAAATTCTGGCCGGACTGAGCGATGGCACGGAGATCGTCACTTCGGGTCAGTTTTTGCTGGACTCTGAAGCGAACGGCGAACAGGCCATGGCGCGACTTAATGCGGTTGAGTCTGACCCTGAACAGTCCGATAGTCAGGATGAAAACACTGAAACAGAACCGGAAACCTTGACCGGGATCGGCACTATTCAGAGCATCAACGACAATGGAGTGACGCTAAGCCACGGTCCCATACCCGCCCTCAATTGGCCGCCAATGACCATGGGGTTCCAAACCATGCCAACCATAGACCTGTCGAGCTTCGCTGAAGGCGATGAGATCGAATTCGATTTCATGCCGATGCCTGATGGCGGTTACAGTATCACTGAGCTGCGCCGGGCTGGGATGCCAACACAAGGGGACACGCAATGATTGAAGCTGTCATTCGCGCCTCCCTGCGCAATCGCGGGCTGGTGCTGGTTGCCGCCCTCCTGTTGACCATTGCTGGTCTTTTGAATCTGCGCACCATGCCGGTCGATGCCTTACCTGATCTGTCTGATGTGCAGGTTATCATCCGTACCCCGTTTGCCGGCCAGGCGCCACAGGTTGTCGAGGATCAGGTTACCTATCCGCTGACCACGGCCATGCTTTCGGTGCCCGGTGCGGAGACAGTGCGAGGTTATTCTTTTTTCGGCGACTCCTACGTCTACATCATTTTCGATGACGATACGGATCCCTACTGGGCCCGTAGCCGGGTGCTGGAATATCTGAGCCAGGTCAGTTCCCGCTTGCCCCCCGGCGTAACGCCGGCGCTTGGCCCGGACGCCACCGGCGTAGGCTGGGTCTATGAGTATGCCTTGGTGGACAGAACCAATCAGCGTGACCTGTCGCAACTACGCGCAATCCAGGACTGGTTCCTGAAGTACGAGCTGCAAACCGTGGCAGGGGTGTCGGAGGTTGCCTCCGTCGGTGGTATGGTCAAGCAGTATCAAGTGATTGTTGATCCGGATCGCCTGAGCGCCTATGGCCTGACCTTGTCCGCTGTGAACCAGGCGATTCGGACCGGCAACCAGGAAGTGGGCGGGTCTGTCATCGAGATGGCGGAAACGGAGTTCATGGTCAGGGCGACAGGTTATGTCGAGGGTCTGGAGGACCTGCGGGCGATCCCCCTGAAAGTGACACAGGACGGTACTGCGGTGCTGTTGGGCGATGTTGCCCAGGTGCAGACTGGTCCCCAGTTGCGCCGGGGTGTCGCGGATCTGAACGGGGAAGGCGAAGTTGCCGGTGGCATTATTGTCATGCGTTCTGGTGAGAATGCCCAGGCCACCATCGCCGCCGTGAAACAAAGGCTGGCTGAACTACAGGGAAGCCTGCCGGACGGGGTGGAGGTTGTTCCCACCTATGATCGCTCAGAGCTGATTGGCAGGTCGGTCGATAACCTATACACCAAGCTGCTTGAAGAGTTTGCGGTGGTCGCTTTTATCTGCGCGCTGTTTTTATTCCATTTGCGCTCATCACTGGTTGCCATTGCCACACTGCCGCTTGGGATATTGGCGGCACTGCTGATCATGCGCGGCCAGGATCTTAACGCCAACATCATGTCGCTGGGCGGTATCGCCATTGCCATTGGCGCGATGGTCGATGGCGCTATTGTGATGATCGAGAACGTGCACAAACATCTGGAGCATGATCCCGAAAAGGCAAAAACCGACCGCTGGGGTGTTATTGCGAAAGCCTCTGCCGAAGTGGGTCCGGCCCTGTTTTTCTCGCTGCTGATCATCACCTCCAGCTTTCTGCCGGTGTTCACGCTGGAGGCACAGGAGGGGCGGCTGTTTGCACCGCTGGCGTTCACCAAGACTTACGCGATGGCTGCCGCCGCTATTCTGTCGATAACCGTTGTACCGGTACTGATGGGCTATCTGATCCGAGGCAAAATCATGCCTGAGAACAGAAATCCGGTGAATCGACTTCTAAGCTGGATTTACCGGCCCGTGATCAGGCTGGTCATGCGTGCGCCATGGGTGATGGTCGCCGCTGGCATCCTAGTGATGACATCAGCAATCTGGCCACTGTCCCGACTCGGGTCAGAGTTCATGCCGCCACTGGATGAAGGGGATTGGATGTACATGCCCACCACCCGGCCGGGCTTGTCCATTGGTGAGGCAACACAATTGCTGCAGCAGACAGATCGCCTGATCAAGTCTGTACCCGAAGTGGCACAGGTGTTCGGCAAAATCGGGCGTGCCGATACAGCTACTGACCCGGCGCCCCTGAGCATGATAGAGACCATCATACGCTTCAAGCCTGAGTCGGAGTGGCGTGAGGGCATGACCATCGAGAGCATCCGTGAGGAGATCCAGCGCACGGTGGATCTACCGGGCGTCACCAATGCCTGGGTCATGCCGATCAAGACCCGCATCGATATGCTGGCCACCGGTATCAAGACGCCGGTAGGGATCAAGATCGGGGGCCCTGACCTGCCTGTGATACAGAGCGTTGGTGCAGATATTGAAGCACTACTGCCGCAGGTACAGGGGACGGCAAGCGTGTTTGCCGAGCGCGTTGCTGGGGGACGTTATGTCACCGTGGACATTGATCGGGCGGCAGCTGCCCGCCATGGTTTGAATATCAACGACGTGCAGGCGGTTATTTCTTCTGCGATTGGCGGCATGAACGTCTCCGAAACCATTGAAGGGCTTGAGCGCTTCCCGATCAACGTGCGTTATCCGCAGGAAGTTCGCGGCTCTATCGATACCATCAGGGACTTGCCCGTATTGACGTCAGAAGGCGAGCGCATTCGCTTGGGTGATGTGGCACAGATAGAAATAGAAGACGGACCACCGATGATCAAAAGCGAGAATTCGCGACCGACCGGTTGGGTCTACGTGGATATCGCTGAGCGCGATATTGGCTCCTACGTCCAGGCCGCACAGCAACACCTGGCGGAGAATCTGGAATTGCCAGCCGGATATTCGCTGACCTGGTCCGGTCAGTATGAATACATGGAACGCGCCAAAGAAAGGCTGACGCTGGTGGTACCGTTGACTCTACTTATCATTGCCTTTCTATTGTACCTGGCGTTTCGACGGCTGGGTGAAGTATTGATCATCATGGCTACGCTGCCAATGGCAATTGCCGGCAGCAGCTGGTTGCTGTGGTGGCTAGCCTTTGATCTGTCGGTTGCCGTCGCCGTCGGGTTCATCGCACTGGCGGGTGTTGCGGTTGAGATCGGCGTGATCATGCTTATTTACCTGAACCAGTACCGGGCCCGTTATCTTGAACAGGCACAAGAAAACGGCGGTGCGTCAGTAGAAGGACTACGTGAGGCGATAGCCGCAGGCGCGCTGCAACGACTACGACCCATTGTGATGACGGTCGCTGCAATCACGGCAGGTCTGTTGCCGATCATGCAAGGGCACGGCACCGGCGGCGAAATCATGAAACGGATCGCTGCACCGATGGTAGGCGGCATGATCAGCACCCTGGTGCTGACTCTGCTTGTGCTGCCTGCGGTCTACTTTTTGTGGCAGAAATGGCTATTGCGCGCGCAGCTTCACAAGTGAATGGACGAAAGAGAAAGCAGGACTACTTTTTGATGTTTGATAACCTGAAATGGAGATGCAAATGAAAAAGCTTTGTTTATTTACGGCCATGGGATTACTCGGTATCGGCTCTGCTGTGTCTGGCACTCTACAGGCGCAGGCGCACCTGTCGGTCATGCCGGACAAAGAGACTCTCTCGTCGGAGACTCGCCGCGGAATGATGCTCGCACAGGCGGCGCCTCAAGAGATGTCGATGCCCATGACAGACAATGACACCGAGAGCGGGGAGCCGGTCAAAGGCCGAGGAACTGTCGTCGGTATGGAGAAGGAAAACCGAAAAGTGACGCTAGCTCATGAGGCCATTGCGCAGTGGCAATGGCCGCCGATGACCATGACGTTCGATGTGGCCGAGGACGTGGACATGTCACAACTACAGGAGGGATCGGAAGTTGAATTTATGGCTGTTCGCCCGGAAGCAGGGGGGCAGGTGGTCGTTGAGATCGGGCCCGTCAATACGCTCGGGGTCTACAAGAATCCATCCTGTGGCTGTTGCGCGGGCTGGTTGGAGCACATGGACAAGCATGGCTTCAGCACCGAAGTTCATCATCCGCAGGATCTCAATGCCAAAAAGACGAGTCTGGGCATCAAGCCCGTCCACCAGTCCTGCCACACCACCGTCTCAGCAGAAGGTTACGTCTTTGAAGGCCATGTGCCGGCGAAATATGTTGAGCAGTTCCTGACGCAGAAACCAGCCGGGGCGCTTGGACTGGCAGTACCCGGCATGCCGTTGGGCAGTCCGGGCATGGAGGCGGGCGGTAAATTCACGCCTTACGATATTTTGCTGCTAAAAAAGGATGGTTCCAGTGAGATTTATGCGAGCGTGAAATCTCTGGCAGATCAGTCTTAATGAAAAGTCGTCACCCAATACGATGACTTAACCGAAACTGAAAATTTTCAGGAGGAAGAGATGAAACTATCTACTGTTTTCGGCGCTACTGCGCTGGTGCTGGCGGTGCCTGTGTTTGCCCAGGATTCTGAAGAGCGTGAAGCTGGAGAGTCTGGCAACAGCAGACATTGCTCGATGATGCAGGATGGCATGATGAATATGATGAACGAGGAGCAAAAGACTGCTATGCAGGAGCACATGCAGGGGATGAAGACCACGATGGAGGAAATCCGCCAGGAGGAGAATCCTGAACGGCGCGCTGAGCTCATGCAAGTGCACATGGAGAGCATGCAACATGGTATGGACATGATGCAGAAGATGATGGATGGGATGATGCGGGATGATAATTGAACCGCAATCAGCTCTGTAAAAGAACTGCCCTGAAATTAGTTGAGTCTATCCAGCCGACCCCGGTGGCAAATGCTGCCGGGTCGGCGACCAAGGGGTTTGAGATTTACGAACTGTAGCTTCTTGGCGTCAGGCCTTCGTGGCGGGCAGCAACCAGTCACATATCGAAACTTGGGAGAGCATCATGGGTGATCACGATAAGCAACACAAGAGCACTATGAACAACTGGCTATTATGGTCTGTGGTAATCGCAGTCGGAGCAGTTGTGGGGTTTTTATTTTTGGGGGAGCGCCAATTTCCCGCCAGCACAATGTTTCTCATTCTGCTGTTTTTCCTCTGCCCTGCGATAATGTTCTTTATGATGCGTGGGATGACGGAGAACTCCGGAGACGACGACGGGGAGTCGGGTGGGTAAGGAATATAACCAAGTCGTCTGGTAGATATCAATATGGTTTGAGACTGCCGCGTCGGCAAAATTAGCAAGAACCCATCACACGGGAAACTGTCATCGCGGCAAGGAAACGCATGATGGAGACGAGGCCGCATCGGTCCCGATTGGCGGGAGCGCAGCTGCCCTGATCCATACCTGTCCCATGCTCCCGGAAATACGGTAAACAGGCCCTCGGTCATCTTCCCCGTCGCCTTCAGGTCGGTTGGCGTAGTACCGGTTTACTTTGAAGCGGCCGCAGTGATTGTTGTGTTGGTGCTGCTGGTCCAGACACTAGAGCTTAAGGCGCGTGAGCGTACTGGCGGAGCCATCAAGGCACTGTTAGAGTTGGCAACAAAGACAGCCAATCACCTGATCGCAGGAGGGTAAGAGGATTCGCGGTAGAAGCCATACCGGCTGGTGACCGCTTGCGCAGTCGGCCGGGCGAGAAAGTTCCGGTTGATGGAGCCCTGGGCAGAGGGCGAGAACCACGTTGATGAGTCGATGGTCAACGGTGAACCAATGCCCGTGCAAAAAGCCAAGGGTGATAGGCTGATTGGGGGCACTGTAAATTGGACTGATCCTGGTTACAAGGTTCACACATACAGCCGAAGCGGGAAGCAGGAGTTAGAGGCCGCCTGCGTCATCCATGAGGCTGTCAGAGCCCCAGCTCTCGACTCTCTCAAACCTGGTGCTGCAGGTATTGCTGTAGAATGCGGTCGGCCCAGACTTAACTAATATCGGGTAAGCCGATTAAATGGTTGATTTTACCTCTGCATGAGAGTGAGACAAATCGGCAACTCATCGGATTATCTGGTTGATGCCTCACCTGCTGCTGGTGCATGTTTCCTTCGCTAATTCCAGCAAGAACCCCACACGCCTTAACTTCCCGGTCATCGTTGCAACGCGCTCTTAGTGAAACGAGTTGTTTCTCAAGCGCCTGTAGAGCGGTTATCTGCGAGCGCACATGAGAGATGTGATCATCGAGCAAGGCATTGACGGCGGTACAAGGCTGATGAGGATCGTCCTGATAGCTCTGTAGTTCGTGAATCTCAGCCAGTGACAGGCCCAAGATTCTGCAGCGACGGATGAAGGCCAGCTCCTCACCATGCTTCTCGGTATAGACACGGTAACGGTTGTCTTGCCGATCAGGCGGCGACAACAAGCCCTGCTGTTCATAGAAGCGGATCGTCTGTGTTTCGACCCCTACCAACTGCGCCAACTGACCAATGCGCATCAGCCTCCTCCCCAACGGATTCTTTACTCTATTGACCTTATAGTAGCTTTATAGTTTTAAATGGTACCACAACATTGTTCAAGTGGAGTCGTATCATGAGCAAATCCTGTGGTGGCGCCTGTGGCGGTGATGCAACGTCCGCAGCGGATACCGATATACAGGCCTCCTCCGAGGCGCCAGGGAGATGGGTCAGTGTTTATGCCGTGCCGAAGATGGACTGTCCATCAGAAGAACGAATGATTCGCCTAGCCCTGAACGGCTTTGAGGAGATTCGGGCGCTGTCCTTCGACTTGTCGAACCGCCGGCTGAAGGTCGTGCATGACGGCGAGGTCGAGCCCGTCACCTCGAAACTGAAGACCTTGGGGCTAGGCGCCTCGCTTCAGGAAACCGTCGCTGCAAATCCGGAGACCATCAAGGCCGCCGAGTTTTCGGCAGCTTCTGCTAAGCAAGAATCCGGGACCCTGCGCTGGTTGCTCGGCATCAATGCACTTCTGTTCGTGGTGGAAATGACTGCCGGTCTGATCGCCCAGTCCACCGGCCTGATTGGAGAATCCCTGGACAATTTTGCCGATGCGGCGGTGTACGGGCTTGCCCTTTATGCGGTTGGACATAGCGTGAAAATGCAGGTACGTGCCGCGCATCTTGCTGGTGTACTGCAACTGATCTTGGCTGTGGGCGTGCTCGTAGAGGTGGTGAGACGCTTTGTATTCGGTAGTGAGCCTGAATCGCTGGTGATGATGGCTATCGCATTCGTCGCATTGATTGCCAATACCAGTTGTCTGCTGCTCATATCCAAACATCGGGAAGGCGGGGCGCACATGAAGGCAAGCTGGATATTCTCGGCCAACGACGTGGTGATCAACCTGGGGGTCATCACCGCCGGCGCCCTGGTCGCGTGGACCGGCTCCAATTATCCGGATCTGATTATCGGCACCATCGCGGGAGTCATTGTACTTAACGGCGCCAGACGCATTCTGGCGTTGAAAGATTAAATAATGCTCATTATTGGCAGAAAGCTCTCGCCGTATGCCTTATTGTCCATATCGGGCCTGCGGGCAGCGTCTGATCAGGCTGAAAAGTGGCTGATGCAGCAATCAAGGGCCTATGGCGAGTATATTTATATTTCGGTGACCCCGCTCTTTAACTTGGTGCACCTATGTAACACCGGTGGCGCATTCAGTCTTTTTGCGAATGGTGGAGGCTGGCAACGCAACTTTTTATCGGAATCGCGGTGATGGTCTCGATTTTTCTGATCAAGGTGATCCTTGAAAATCATCATAAAGGAGAAGCTATCGCTTACAGTCCTATCCTCGGTGGCGCCATGGGCAACCTGATTGACCGAGTCTTTCGTGATTATGTTGTGGATTCCTTTGATTTCTATTTGCGAGAACGGCATTGGCCGGTCTTCAACCTGGCTGATATTGCAATTGTCCTCGGTGTCTTACTTTTAGTTCCGGCAGCTTGTTGGGTAAAAAAACAAACACCAATGCCGAGCCGGATGGATCTGACTGACACCTATGCTTATATAAGACCATGACCGAACTTCCCGACAACATCCTGCACCTGCCGCAATACCAAGTACAGGGCTGCAAATCAGCCGGCGACGAAATGCACTTCCAGGTGGACGTGCCCGATCCCATCGCCTGCGAGGAATGCGGCGTGCAGGGTGAGTTCGTACGGTTCGGCAAGCGTGACGTTCCCTATCGTGATCTGCCCATCCACGGCAAGCGGGTCACTCTCTGGGTGGTCCGCCGCCGATACACCTGCCGGGCCTGCAAGACAACATTCAGGCCCCAGCTACCGGAGATGGTGGACGGATTCCGTATGACACTGCGGCTGCATGAGTACGTGGAGAAGGAATCCTTCAACCACCCCTACACCTTTGTGGCGGCACAGACCGGCCTGGACGAGAAGACGGTGCGCGACATCTTCAACGCCCGCGCCGAGTTCCTGGGGCGCTGGCACCGCTTCGAGACGCCCCGCAT
>NZ_LWHM01000011.1 GCF_001642735.1 Pseudohongiella nitratireducens
CAAGTCAATCAACACGAGGAATACGCCGCTATGGACAAGAGTAACGTTGTTGGGTTTGCAGGTCGAGAGAAGAATGCCGATCCGTTGACACAATTACTTCGTCAAGGTGCCCGAGATTTGATTCAACAGGCCGTAGAAGCCGAGTTGTCAGAGTATTTACAACAATTCACAGAACGACGACTGGAAGATGGCCGTGCCGCAGTTGTGCGCAATGGCTACCAGCCGGAGCGCGACATTCAGACGGGGATCGGGCCTGTGACCGTCAAGGTGCCGAAGATTCGCGCCAAAGATGGTAAACCGGTCACCTTTCGCTCAGCGCTGGTACCGCCGTATGTGCGCAAGACGCGTTCGCTGGAGGCTGCTCTGCCGTGGCTGTATCTGAAAGGCGTCTCGACGGGCGAGATGGACAATGCATTGCAAGTGCTGGTGGGCCCCGAAGCCAAAGGTTTGTCCGCCAGTACCGTGGCACGGCTGAAACGTCAGTGGGCGCAGGAGTATACCGCCTGGCGACAATCTCGGCTGGACAGGGATCGTTGGGTGTATCTGTGGGCTGATGGTATCTACAGTGGCCTGAGGGCCGAGGATACCAAGCTGTGTGCGCTGGTGATCATTGGTGTTAATGAACGCGGTCAGAAGCATTTTTTGGCCATTGAGGACGGTGTTCGCGAGTCGACACAGAGTTGGCGTGAGGTGTTGCTTGATCTGAAAGCCAGGGGAATGAATACACCCAAACTGGCCGTTGGTGACGGAGCGATGGGCTTCTGGTCGGCATTGGATGAGGTGTATGGTGCGACCCGTCAGCAACGGTGTTGGGTGCACAAAACAGCCAATGTGCTGAACGCGGCCCCCAAGTCAGTACAGCCGAAGATGAAGCAGGCGCTTCATGAGATCTGGCAGGCGGCAACGCGAAAAGAAACCGAGGCGGCTTTTGAGCAGTTTGAGCGCATGTACGAGGCAAAGTATCCCAAAGCGGTGCAGTGCTTACACAAAGATCGTGAGGAGTTGATGGCGTTTTATGATTTTCCAGCCAAGCACTGGCAGAGTTTGAGAACGACCAATCCTATCGAGTCGACATTCGGTACGATCCGTCACCGGACGAAACGCTCAAAGGGCTGCCTGAGTCGAGACGGTATGTTGCACATGATCTATAAGTTGGGGGAATGTGCTCAGAAGAACTGGCGCAAACAGCGCGGGTTTAATTACCTGGCCAAGGTGGTCCAGGGTGTGAAGTTCAGGGATGGTGAAGAGGTGATAACAGCTGACCAGAAAGTCGCTTGATCAAATGCCTGAACACCAGATTTGACAATAACTCATAAATTCTCGGAGGCTAATGGCTCCGGGTCTACCAAGGTTAGATGCCCGAGACCAGACTGGGCTAACATGGTGGCAATATATGAGCCCACGGATCCGCACCCTATCAAGGCCACATGGCGATCCGCTAAATCAAGTTCACTTGACTGGTGGTCCACCCGGCTACAAACTGTAAGATCATCAAAACGGGCAATTCGGCAGTATTGCAGTCGCTTGCTTGACGAAAAAAAATTACGCCACAGCAGGTTGGAAGGTTCACGTCCAAGTCTAAATCCCTTAAGCCTCTGGCGTGAAGGCCGGCGACTGGTTGGTGATGCGCAATTAGGTATCCAAAGACCACCGTATGCAACGCTATCTCTTTGTGGTGCTTGCACTACAAGTAATAGGTCTTTATTACCTTTAATATGGGTATCCAGTCTTGGTATAAGGTCTTTAGCATAAAGAGATATTAGGTCTGCGGCCTCTTTGGCAGTACAAGGCATCTCTGCTGGGATGAGCGCTTTAGGCAGTTTAATCAGCAACGCCTGAGTAATTGCAACTTTCTGAACAGATTTCCCCGTCATTCTTTGCACGAAGTCCCGCAAACCGGCATCGGTATCACCCACATAGATTTTTCTTCCGATCGACACGCAGGGTCGCAAGCAACTACGTGTTGCCGGAGAAATAAGAGCCCTGATGGAAGGTTCTCGCTGCTGAACACGATTTCCCCAATAGGCATCAAATTCTTTTTGAAATTCAGAGTTTCTCCACGCATCTGAGGCAACATTTACGAGAAATGACAATGCTTCTCGGAAGACACCAGCTGCTTGCTTCAACAGATCACTACCGTTACAGCTGTTTCCGGACGACGGCAAACAAATCACTCCATCCGACTCAACGTGTGGCCATACGAGGTGTAATGATGGGTCACGAATGGCTACTAGAGGGAGGGTATCGGGGAAACTAGACGTAAAAAGCAGGTCGAGATGACGTCAGATTGCGCAAAGCCCACGTCGTAAAGATCATCAATCAATCCCTTGACCTGTTGCGACAGCGACACCTCGAACAAACGAATATCGACCTCTGGTTCATGCAAACGGCACTGTGCCAACAAAGCGGGCAATCGCGACGGCGTAATACCATCGGACAAGGCAATGCGTAACTGACCATGGAAACCACTGGCCGCAGCCCTTACGCTGTCACGCGCTTGCTCAAGTGCAGCGAACACGCGAGGAACATGTTCAAGAAACAGCGTGCCCGCTCGGGTCAACCGCGTGCTGCGCGTAGTACGCGCAAACAGCGACACGCCCAGTTCTTCTTCCAGTTCCTTGATGGCCCGTGACAGCGGCGACTGCTCGATATGCAGCCGCTCGGCAGCGCGGGCGAAATGGAGTTCTTCTGCAACTGCAATGAAACACCGTAAATGACGTAGCTCCATGAGGCCCCTTCATCACTCGTGCATGAGATGCACGAAGTCCCTGGTTGGTTGTTGTCCACCTGTTGGCCTCCAAGTGTTGTCATCCATGAGGGCTGAGGGTGCCGAGTACCGCTACGCTTACCAGAATCAGGAGCGCGATCGTTGCCTCAATGGTCACACTCAGTCGCAGGTGCTGTGCAGAGTGCGAAGGGACGCCGGTATGGATGTCACGTTCGAGCCGGGGCACCAACCACCAGCGATGCAAGGCGGCGAGGCCCAGCATCGCAGCGAACAGCGCCAGCTTGAGCAGCATCAGGTTGCCGTGCCGGCTGTGGAACAGCGGTGCGATGGACCAGCCGACCAGATCCCCGTAGTGAAAGATGCCGGTCACCACCAGGACGCCGACGAAGACCGTGCCCGGCCGCGAAAAGGTGTGCAGTGCCCGCCACAGCATGTGCAAGCCCTCACCCGCGGCGGGCTTGCCGTGACGAACGAACAAAATCAGCAAGGCGAAGATGGCCCCGATCCAGCCGCCGGCAGCGAGCAGGTGCGCCATACCAGCCACCAGCCGCACCGTACCACTCACACCCTCGCCACTGGCAGCATGTCCATTCCACGCCAGGCTGACCAGCGCCACGCCGGCCAGTAGGGTCACTCGCCGAATGGGGAATGGGCGCTCGGCGCGCTGCGACTGCCAGCCGAGTACAGCAAGCAGCAGAACCAGCAGGAATGCTCGCGTCAGCCCGGCGCGCCCAGCGGGGGTGTCGAACAGATACCAGGCCAAGTCGTCCCGCGCCAGATCGGAAACCGCGACCCCCATGATGCCAGCCGTGCTGCGCACAATCTCAATGCCCGCCAGCGCCAAGCCGAGCACTCCACAGATCAGGAGCCCCTGGGTCAAGGCCCATCTGGGCAGGGGTGGGTGCTTATCGCCGCTGGTCGTTGAGGCGGCCGGACCGTACCACGCGAATAGCGGCAATCCGAACAGCAGCATCAAGTCCAGGTACTGCATGAACCGAAGCGTGTAGTCGGGAAGACTGGACATGATGTTGGCGCCCGCTCATTTGATGGTGAAGCTGTATTCGCCAGTCATCGGATGGTTGTCATCACCGACGGCGCGCCATTGCACCTGGTAGACGCCTACTCCGAGGGGGTTATGCAACGTAGCGCGCAGCGTCTTGCCGTCGTTGATGAGTTCAACGTCGATGTGCTCGACTTTCTCCGCGGCCCCACCGTCCTTTATGACGCTCAGCTCCAAGCGCGAGGCGCGAAGTACAAGCTGTTCACTGAAGACGAGATCGATCTGCTGCGGTGTCGTGACAACAGCATCGGCCGTCGGTATGGATTTGACGAGGGAGATATGGGCCTGAGCGACCGATGTGATCAGTAAGCCGGTCGCAAGACAGGCACCAACAATCAGAGAGCGAAATTGAGTAGTACGGTTCATGTGCATTACACCTCTTCCTATGTTTAAGAATTTCGGCTGCAGCAACTTCGGCCGCCGCCTTCTGTTGATTGGCTGGACAGGGTGTCGCCGCTTGCCAGACGCGCGGGATACCCGGCCTGTTGCAACGTCGACAGCAGCGGATCATTGCCTTGATCGAAGTTGCCTCGAACTTGAACGCGGCCGGTGGCCAAATGCACTTCCACGGCATCGACTCCCGGCAGCTCTTTCAGCGCATCGGTGACTTTCGCGATACATGAGCCGCAGCTCATGCCCTGGACGTCGAGATCCACTGTGTTCATGATTGTGTTCTCCTCTTGATCCCGAAGCGGGACATTGGCCGTTTCATCGCATCGATCAGCGATAGGCTTGATAGACGCTGGTGCTGCCATCGACATGGATCAGCAGAACGTCGTAGGGGTCTTTGCGGTCGCCATAGAGCGGGCCGTCCATGCCAGGTGACCCGATCGGCATACCTGGTACGGCCAGGCCGATCGCCTCAGGTTTTTCTTTCAGGAGACGCTTGATATCGGTAGCCGGCACATGGCCTTCGATGGCATAGCCGCCGATTCTGGCGGTATGACAGGAGCCAAACTGTCTTGCGATGCCAAACTGTTCCCGTATAGCGGTGTTGCCGATATTGAAAGTGCGGACTTGGATGCCGGCTTCTTCAAGATGCTGGATCCATTCGTTGCAGCAACCGCAGTCGGGGTCTTTCCAGACTTCAGCGACCAACTCCGATGCGGTTGCCGTGCCAGCGCCGATCACGTAAAGCAAAAATAAACCCGCCAACCAGGAACCGCCTTTAATATTGGAATGCATCATATTTGCCTCGGTAATTCTTTAACTATCGACACAGAGATCTTATGGTGTTCAATCATGATTCAGTCCCCTGAATGCCGCACATTCTTTTATTCCGATGATAGGCGGCGCCGCTGTCACGCGGATGACTCTATCGTTACATTCATGTAATCCTCGTGTCATATATCCGATTTTATTGACCAGATTTACCTCGGCAGTTGAGAGCGTGACAGTAGAGATCTCAGCCATCAAAAAACGACGGGGCACGCCGATCTAGAAAATGACAATCAATTACATGTTATCGCCGGCCTCGTCGTTCCATGCTTCTTCCGAAAGGTTCCTGTTAGGTGCGCAGACTTCTGGTTTCTCATCCAATGGGTTAAAGTGATGCTGCAAAGAAGTAAATGTATGCAATCATGAGGCTATACGCACGCGTATACGGAATTTGGCACATACCTCGAGAGGATTAGTTGTTATGGGGCAGAATCAATCAGAACATCCACACCACGTGGATCCGTCGTACACAGATGCACCGCTCTCAGATCCCGTGTGCGGCATGCGAGTTACAGAGAATTCCTCCCATCACATGGAGCATGAGGGTAAGTCTTTCTATTTTTGCAGCACCAAGTGTTTGGGTAGATTCCGTGATGACCCGGAAAAGTACCTCGATCCCACCAAGTCGGAGGAACATACAACGCCGCATGAGCCCGGCACGACGTACACTTGCCCTATGCATCCGGAGATCCTGCAAGATCACCCGGGAACCTGTCCAAAGTGTGGCATGGCTCTTGAGCCATTGATGCCCAGTCTGGATGATGATAACAATCCAGAGTTGAAAGATTTTTCACGCAGGTTCTGGTGGACGCTGCCGTTTACTGTCATCGTGACAATACTTGCTATGTTCGGCCCGCAGCTTGGCTGGTTCAGCATGGGCGTGCAAACATGGATCGAACTCGTTCTTTCAATACCTGTAGTGTTGTGGGCAGGGCAGCCATTTTTTGTACGGGGCTGGCAATCAATAGTGAACCGCAGCCCGAACATGTGGACGCTGATAGGCCTTGGTACTGGAGCGGCGTTTATCTATAGCACTGTCGCAACGATAGCACCGGGCATATTCCCCGAAACTTTCATGTCGATGGGCCGCGTTTCAGTCTATTTTGAAGCAGCAGTTGTCATCATTTCGCTGACATTGTTGGGTCAGATGCTTGAGTTGAGGGCACGCTCGCAAACATCAGCTGCCATCAAGTCCTTGCTCGGTCTGGCGCCTAAGACAGCACGGCGGATCAACAAGGATGGCACTGAGGAAGATGTGCCTTTGAATCACGTACATGAAGGTGATCGCTTGCGCGTTCGCCCTGGTGAAAAAGTCCCGGTTGACGGCACGGTAGAGGAAGGTAATAGCTCATTGGATGAGTCGATGCTGACCGGAGAGCCACTCCCCGTAAGCAAGCGACCCGGAGACAAGGTGATTGGCGCGACGATGAATACTTCAGGCGCGCTTGTGATTCGGGCAGAGAAAGTGGGTTCTGCCACAGTGCTCTCTCAGATTGTGCAGCTCGTAGCGCAGGCGCAGCGTTCGCGCGCTCCCATGCAGCGCATGGCTGACTTGGTTGCCGGTTACTTCGTTATGGCTGTAGTGGTCATCGCCATAACAACTCTGTTCGTTTGGGGGTTCTTCGGTCCGCAACCGAGCTGGGTGTACGGTTTGATAAATGCTGTTGCGGTGCTGATTATCGCTTGCCCGTGTGCGTTGGGGCTGGCCACACCCATGTCCATCATGGTGGCAACCGGCAAAGCCGCTACGCAAGGCGTGCTGTTTCGCGATGCCACCGCGATTGAGAACTTCCGCAAAGTCGATACTCTGATTGTTGATAAAACCGGCACATTGACTGAAGGACGTCCGGCTTTTGAACAAGCAATTCCGGCAGGTGACATAACTGCCGATGAAGCACTACGTCTTGCAGCGAGCCTCGATCAAGGCAGTGAACATCCACTTGCCGACGCTATTGTGAACGCGGCGCGCGAGCGCGGCCTCACACTCAGTGCAGTCGACGATTTTGAATCAGGTAGCGGCATCGGCGTTCGTGGCCAAGTCGATAGTAAGTCGCTGGTCCTGGGCAATACTGCTCTGATGCAGCAAGACGGGATTGATGTTACCCACCTGACAAACATCGCCGACTCATTGCGCGAAAAAGGTGCGAGTGTCATGTATCTCGCCTCGGATGGCCAACTTGCAGGCCTGTTGGCTGTCTCCGACCCGATCAAACAGAGCACGCTGGAAGCAGTGCGAGATCTCCAGCAAGCGGGGATTCGTATCATCATGGCAACCGGCGATGGTATTGCAACGGCTAACGCTGTTGCCAAGGAATTGGGAATCGACGAAGTGCACGGCGAAGTCAAACCTGCTGACAAGCTTGACCTCGTCACACAGCTTCAAGCTGAAGGTTGTATTGTAGCTATGGCTGGGGACGGGATTAACGATGCCCCGGCTCTCGCAAAGGCTAACGTAGGTATCGCCATGGGGACGGGTACAGACGTTGCCATGAACAGCGCTCAGGTAACCCTGGTCAAAGGCGACTTGCGTGGAATCTCCACCGCACGGCACCTTTCCGATAGTACCGTCGCTAATATGAAGCAAAATCTGGGTTTCGCGTTTATCTACAATGCGCTTGGCGTCCCGATCGCAGCCGGTGTGTTGTATCCTCTCACGGGTATTCTGCTCTCACCCATGTTCGCCGCACTCGCAATGAGTCTCAGCTCGGCATCGGTGGTTTTCAACGCTCTCCGGCTTCGTGGCTCACGCGATTGAATGGGGCGATAACCCACGGAATGATGCTCTGATAACACAAGCTGCTGAAGAACAGATGTTTCAGCAGCTTGTGCCCCCTCATCCACCATCCGTTGATTAACGAGGCCTTAATCGATGCTGTTTCACCAGCGTATAGAATACCGGGATGACAATGAGTGTGAGGATAGTGGAAGAAATCATCCCCACCCACCATCGGAGCTGCAATACGCCTCATTACCTCCGATCCGGTATCCGTATTCCACATGATCGGCATTAACCCAGCCATGATGACTACAACTGTCATCGTTTTTGGCCGTACCCCCTCCACCGCGCCAATCATAACTGTTTGATATATAGATCATTGACTGTCAGCTTCGCCGGCTGTTCCAATGACGAAAGCCTCTGGCAAACCGGTTGCTGCTTAGCTCTCGCCCGCCATAAGCACGTTCATTACGGGCCCGTAATCCTCCTGTCATTATCATGTCAGTGACGGAGCGGTTATCACAGCGATTCTGCTAACGTTCGGTTGGATTATCGAGCGAGCGATCAATAATCGTTTTATCCAGCAAGATGTTGATGAGTTGAATGCTGTGGTCCAAGCACTGATACATTCACTTAAAACGGTACCAACGGCCTCTGCCTCACAGCTTTCCAAGAGCCTCTGGAAGACGCTGTATCGAGCTGGAAACCGAGAGTCGTATTCTCTCGATTATTTTGGAGCTTGGGCCAGAAGAAAACGGATGTGGCTGACAATCCTGTCTAGGTGAAGACTTAGAGTCCATTATTGACGCGCACGGGGGTTGTATTACCGTTACGCCCAACGAACAAGTTACTGCGTTCGAAATCTTTTTCCCCATCAGAATGGCTGTTGCAGCCACGCCAGGATGCAGTGGCACTTAGGCTCATCCGCTGAACTTCTCCGGCGGGGACACTTGCGATATGACCAGGCTAAACCACCTACAATCCATGCTGCCGTCCAATGTCCCAAGACACACCACTCCCCCGCACCATCGCGCTGATCTGTTGCCCCAGTCGCTGCTCAATCACTGGCTTCCACGGCACCAGACTGAAACCCATGCCGTCATCAAGCATCGCGTAACGCCCGCTAGCGAGCATGAGCGAGCGCCGATAGATGCCAGCCACACGCTGGTCGTCCGTGACCGGGCGATGCTCTAGGCCGGTATCCGCGGCAATGCCCAGTGCGGTTCGTGTCAGCTCGCGGTTGCGCAGCGTCGCCAGTAGGCTCCGTGCCAGAACGATCCGCTGCCCGCGCTTTTCTGCCAGCCCCTGTTCGACCAAAAAGTCGCTGCGCTGTTGCAGCGCCTCTCTGACCTCACTACCAAAGCCCAAATCCCCCAACGCCTTGCCACCACCGATTAACTGCTGATCCAGCCAGGTGGCACCGATCGCGCGCGCCTGACGCTCGATCGGTAGGTGCGATTTCAGTTTCACAGAGACGCCGCCTAGGCGCTGCGTATCGTACTGACGGCCTCGCTCGGGCAAGTCTTGCGGCAGATGCCAGACGCCTTCGGTCTGTCTTTCCACCAGGCCAGCACGGCGCAGAGCTTCCAGCCGTCGCACATGGGCTTCGACCACCTCGTGCGGATCACGCTCGAGGTGCGGTTGGGCCTTGGCAACAGCCAGATGATGGTCGGTTCGGTAGATGCCGTTGACGGCCATTGATGCGATGGTCTTGTCTGCGGCGCGGGGAGCCCTTGAACCTTTGATTTCCACCACTGCGCCAGCCGGGTACTGTTCCAGTTCCGTGCGCGGCGGCAGCGCGACATAATGCGCTTTGCCATCGGTGCCATCCACGATCAGATAGCCCTTGTCGTACAGCTCGTCGTCCAGTCCTTTGCCTGCCACGCGGCCAATGATCGAACGGCCGCCCTCGCTGGGCTGGAATACCGATAGGTCACGCTGCTTGCCGCTCATGGCCCGCTGCATGGTGCGGATGATGTCGCCGCGCTCGCCCATCGCCCGCAGCGTGGGTTCCGCTTCGGCATGGACAGCCCATACGCCGGTCTGCAATTCACTCGCCAGCCCCATGCGCTGCAAGCGTTGCAATGAGCGGTTCGTAGCACAAAAACTGCGTGACTGGAGGGTCGCGGCTTTTAACTGAGAGCCGTCCTAGAACAGCACCTCAGTTTCTAATTATGATCTCTCAGCAAGATGCTCGAACGAACTAACCCATGCGAACTGATCGGCAGGAAACCTATCATAAAGGAAATCCATCATTTGATCTCAATACATTTACTCCCAAATTCCGATCCATCACTTGCTAGCAATTGCCTAGGAACACAACAGCTGAACCATAGCATAACTAATCGAAAGGTTATTATTCCGTTTCTTGATGTCGAATCTTCTAAAACCTGACCTTACCCCCCGAATTTAGAACCATGACCTTAATAAGACTTCCAGTTAACCTTACCCAATGGTCATGACATTTTATAAATCTCCCTTAAAAGTTATGGTTGGGTCGATCGTGTTGGGGAGCATTCCAACGGTGCAACCACCTTCGTACCAGAGTCACTGAGTCTACAATCGCATTATAGAATGTGCCAGCCGCAGGTCTTATCCAGAAAAGAAATGCGCTTGCCCCACCTGCGAAAGGCAGATACACTTAATATCCCATACCATTGTTTTTATTAGTATTTATTATATCGCTTAATAAGTGCTTCTGTGTGCTGGTGGCAAGAGAAACATGAGCTCGACTGCTTGCATCAAAAAGGCACTTCAGTGCCTTTGCCCTGTCGATGGAGCAAATAGAGAGGAAGTTTTTGTGACTGAACTAATCATCGTTTGTGATCTTGAAGCCACCTGCTGGGTCGATGGTGAAACTGTGCCCATCGAGAAGATGGAGATCATCGAAATCGGCTGCGTCCTGTGCGACTTAGGCGGCAATATTGAAGATGAGTTTTCTACGTTTGTGCGGCCAGTACAACATCCAACGTTAAGCCCCTTCTGCACTGAGCTGACGAGCATCACGCAGACAGATGTCGATGACGCACCGATCTTCAGTGAGGCCATGACTTTGCTCGACGACTGGGCGGCGAACCGCCATACCATGTGGGGAAGCTGGGGTTTCTACGATTGCAGGTTGCTCTTGAGCGAACAAGAACGAAATGGCGTGCAATCATCATATATGCGGATGCCACACATTAATTTGAAAAAGGCGTGGCGAAGAACGACAAAACAGCGACGGCAAAATGGCCTTGCCGCGGCCCTACGTTATCACGAACTGACTTTCGAAGGGGTGCCACACCGGGCTATAGCTGATGCCCAAAATACAACTAGATTGCTCAAGTTTATTCCATACAGCGAAATTGAACTTCAACTGCCGCCAACCTCCGATACATCCGAGTCTCCTCGTAACAAGGAGCAGGAGTAATCGTGCGAGGGCTTACAGTCAAAGAAAAAATAGCCAGATCGATTGCCCGACATAAAAGGATAGTGTCGTTTCGCTCAGACTTCAAATCTATGGGTAGCGCCAGCCAGATCAGCCGAGCTCTTCGCGAATTGATAAACGAAGGTACGATCGTACGCATAAGTCACGGCATCTATGCTAAGGCCCGCCCCAGCTCTCTGTCGGGAAGGCCGGTGGCACAAGCGGGTTTGTCGGAACTAACCGAGGAGGTGCTCGAAAAAATGGGAATCCCCGTCAGGCTGGGGCAAGCACAAGAAGCTTATGCCTCAGGCAGGACACCAGATGTGCCGGTGTACACCGCATTCTATACAGGCGAACGCCGAATCACACGTAAGATAACGATAGGTAGAAGCACTGTCCGCTTTGAAAACAAGTACAACACCAAGCGGAAGAAAACTTACAAAGATTGGGGAGCTGGTTAATTCATTATAAGGGCACGAAATATCCGTTGTTCGGTATTTCAGAAAAATATTAACGGCCTCCGCATACATCCAAATAGTTGGGCACTACTAAGGCCATTGGTATATTAGTTAGGATTCTCATGGATTGTAATGATCCCATCAGGAATAAAGCCGTCAATCTCTCCATTATGGTACCCACGTTGATTGCAAATTACCCGACAGGTTCCAATCTGATAATCGCAACACGAGTGAGTATGACCGTGGAGCCAGTAGTCCGGGCGATGCTCTGATATGAACGATGCTAGATCACTGGCATACGCGGCGCTCAGCACGCTTGAATGGTACTCCTCATTCACCGATCCGAGGCCCGGGGCATGATGTGAAACGACCACATTCGTCGCTGCGGTAGAGCCGTGCAGACTGCGCCCAAGCCAGGCGATCGAGCGTTGATGAATAGCCGCGGCATCCATCGCCCGAAGTTTGGAATACGATGGCTCTTTGCGAATTTTTCTAAAATCATTCATCACCTGCTGGCACTCAAAGCCGGCCATTGGTGCATCTCCGAAAAGTTCGAAATCGGTCCACAGTGTTGCCCCATGAAATCGAACCCCGTCAATCTCGATCGACTCGTTCTCCAGGACATGAATGGGAGAACCCTGCGCCAGTAACTTCATTTTGTGGATCAGGCCTGGATAGCTTTTCCCATAGAATTCGTGATTGCCCAATACGTACAAGACCGGGCAGCCAAAACTCTGTTCGAGTGCCCACTCGACACCTTTGACTCCAACATGAATATCACCAGCGAGAACAACTAAATCGGCGACCGCATCTGGCGGATTAAACGGACTGAATTCCAAATGAAGGTCGCTGTAGAGGCGTATTTTCATGCATGATCTTCCTTGTCTTTTGTCAGAATCAAGTCTATCAGGGATCCGATTGAGCCATCACCTGGAGAACTGTTGCGCTTCAGATAAAGAGCGTTCATTCCCACGCCACGGGGACCTTCAACATCGGCAATGAAATTGTCGCCAACAAATAATATATTTTTGGCTGCAATCCCGCTGTGATCCTCCAGCCACCGATAAATCACAGGGTCAGGCTTGATGGCACCGACATCGTAGCTCAGGCACCTAAGCAGGTCCGGGTATTCCGGCAACAGGTCCTGCAGAACCCTGCCATATGGCGCCGCCAGATTGGAGCAAACCGCCAGGCGAACGCCCTGATTTATTAATGCAGTCAGTGTTGGTTCAACATCATCAAAAAGAGTCAGCGAACTGAGCTCTTCATCAACCTCATGGTGAAATTGTTCCAGCATCGCCGAAGGCACTGCTATACCGAGTTGAGCAAACACCGCATGAGGCGGCTTATTGATGGTCATCACCACTCTGGCATCGTCGGGATGCGGTCGCCTGCCCCGCTCCTTGGCCCACGCCAGAATTTTCCGATAGGGATGGTGCCGGACGCCAAAACGAATCAACGTTCCGAACAAATCGAAAACGACCATATCTGCCACGTCTCTCACGTCTGCCTCCTGGCGCTGCAATGAAAATTTTGCCCATGTCGCTAGCAATAATGTGTTTCGATTTCAGGTTCCGTCACCATCAATCAAAACCGGTTACCGTCTGATTTATCAAGAGATAGTGCCTGATTCTGTTCGATCTAATCCAGCTAAACCTGGTCGTCGAATTCTAATACCGACCTTTTTTAGCGCAGCAATGCAAGCCTCTCTTAATTCACGAGTATTCCGAGGATTGAGAGGGCCAATCTCCACATATGTAAAGCCATTGGCCTGACATGCTTCTCGTTTTAGACGATCATTTTTCACGGTCCGATCATGGCATTTTTGCGCAGCCTCCGCAGATATACCCCTGATTCTAGCTGTGTGAAAATGCTGTTCACCTTGATATTCGATCACGACTTTTTTATTCATGCACAGGCCATCGGCCTCAAGCCTCATCCCGGTATGTTGATACAGAAAATCCGGACGTACGTTACGTTCGAATACAATACCTGTTAGTCTTTGTACCTCTTCGATCACAGCATTCTCTGTCCGGTGCAATCCCCTTTTTTTCCTTGCATTGCAGGGACACCGCCCCTTACTGTACACCAGTGTACTTGCTTTAATTTCAACCGATTTAAGGCAAAACTGACATACCACACGAATACGTGAATCGACCGTCAACGGCAGATCTAGCAGATCTGCAACCGTTCGATTAACCTCCATAGCACTTTTTTCGAGTCGCAACTGCGTCAATCGAGATCGACGACTACGGCACTGAAGACCGCCAGACAATAGTTGCACGTATGACGGCGATAGCCCGAGTGATTTCGCAACCTCTTCATCTGTGCAAGTTTTCCCTAGGCTATCCAATCTAGCTCGCTCAGCCAAAATACGCAGCCGTGTTTGAGCTGCCTGACCTGGCACACAGCCAGTCTTTGCGTCTTTCAACCCCTCAAGGCCCTGTTTAGCGAATTTCGACAACGTTCTGAGCACCGTTTTATGGTCGCAACCAACCTGCTTGCCTACAGACCGACAGGAATGCATTTCTGATGAGGCGATAACAATTTCCGCTCTAAGTCTGTAACGACCATGAGCTTTAGACATGACAATATCTCGTAGCTCCTTTTTTTCTGAGGGAGATAGACAAATAAGAGGAGCTTTTAGAGCCGGCACTGATGCAGACTTTCGTGGAAAGTTATAGATTCCAGCAATTCCACTTTTCTTGAATGTATTTTCCAGTTCGATTAATCTCTTTATCCCCATTGAATACTTTCTTGCAACAGCCGACTTGGAAGAGGCGGAAGCAAGGTCCTTAATAGCACTCAAATCCCTGACCAATGCTGGACTGTTTGCCTCAGAAATAGCACTAGCTAGTAAACGCATTTTATTTTCGCTGCTTGACATCTCAATACCCTCAAAGTCAGTTTTTCCTACATAGAGGTTATCGACGGATTCGATCGCAGCTTTAGAATTATATTTCTGTATCTTATTGTATTTATTATATATTATATAAAGATTATCATGATTTTTTTTAATATTGCTTGTATTATCTTCAACACCAGAAGGCTTTGAAGAATCAGAAAGGTCTAATCGTATGACAGTGGTTATAGCTGCAGGGGTAATGACAGAAATTCCAAAAAGTGGTCTAAAGTCTTTCGTAGCTAGATTAGCAAAAGAACACAACGTTCAAATCGAGACATCGAATCACTCCAGTCTAGCTAGAATTATCACAAGGCTATCGGGTGATAATGTAACTCCTGACGAGACCGAAAGATTGATCATTGCGCTTCGCAAGGCAAAAGTTATTGATGATAAGTTGATGGTTGAGATACTTGGAAATTATTTAAACGAACTAAATGGAAATCGATCTGAAGGTAATATCTAGACATGCTGAAGATGAATCAATATTGAAGATTGATGCCCTTAAAACAAGTGAACTGAGATCAGTTAATTGACTTCGATTGCTCTACTATTTCCAGTAAATGATATTACTGGAAATACCTGACCTACATCATCAGGTGCCGCCCTCGATTTCTGCGCGACCAACTAATCTAATTAAATTCCAAGTTATCTCGTAAATCTGTGATCTACCCTTTACCCAGTCAGCAGCTATTACCTTGAGATTTAATATTGACGAAATTTCTAGTAATAACTGCTTCGGATAGCTGGGGCAATAGAATGGCAACCGTGTGTTGCATAGCCTATTATTGACCAAATATGATGGGTTGGGCTTATCGATGGACACAGATTATGAAAAGAAGCAAGTCGGTTGTTCTGATTTTTTTGACTCTGCTGTTGCCGATTGAAGTGAAGGCACAGGATCCTACAGTAGAATTCTACTCACCACTGGCACAGGCCTGGTATGAGGCCGGCGACTACTTCGAGTGGACCTCAACCGTGGCCGACAACGACGGTGCACAGGTAAGCGTGTTCTACCGCACATTCGGTGATCCGAATAACCCGAAACTTCTGATGCTGCACGGCTTCCCCAACTCCAGTTTCGATTACTACCAGTTGATTCCGCTACTGCAAAACGACTACCACATCGCGGTGCTGGATTTTCCCGGTTCGGGGTTTTCCGACAAGCCCTTAGATGGCTTCTCCTACATGTTGGAAGATAACGCTAGGCTAGTGGACCACTTTGTTCGCGAAGTCATCGGTTTCGATGACTTCGCGCTCTATACCCATGATCGCGGCGTGAGTATCGGGCTCTCGTTTCTTGGCCTGTATCTGGATAACCCGAACCCAGGCTACACCATCAATTATCACTTTCTCTCCAACAGCGGGATGTACCTGCCCCTGGCCAGCCTGGTGCCGTTTCAGCTCGCTTTGCTGGATTCCGAGGCGGGACCGGCGATGATTGCCCAGCGCCGGGCGCGGCCAAGGCTGACCGAGGGCGATCCTCAGGATGTGGCCTATGCCGACATCTTTGCCTTCAACGATGGCGACAGCGCGCTGCTACATGTGGGGCGTTACCTCCTGGAGCGACAGGTGCACGAGCAACGCTGGCTGAACAATCTGCCGCGTAGTCCGGTGCCGGTGGCCTATCTGTGGGGCCTGCAGGATACAGTGAACCCGGTGCGCATCTCACAGTATGTTTGGATGAATTATCTGAATGAGCGCGCTGCTCCCAGCTCCTACTGGTTGCTACCGATGGCAGCACATTACCCGCAGCGCGAGTCACCCGAGGCGGTGGCCAAGGTGGTACGCCTAGCACTTGAAGGCCGACTGCCTGATCGAGTGAACGAGGCGAATTTCATGCGCGAGTATGAGGCGAGTCGTGAAGCAAGCGACGCGGTATTTGTGGGACACACCACAGTGAGGGAGCTGGATTTTCCGAGCTCGATCGAGTATTCACTGGAGGGGTACCGGGTCGTTGAGGACTGACTCACTCTCTGCCGATGTAAAAAAGAGTTCTGCGACGTCCAAATATTGTTGATTACACTGTACTGTGGCCGCTGACTCACAAGATTCTTGCGCGACACACTGCGTTCTCATCCAGTGCACGAACAGTGTTCTGACACAACTATCTGAATAGACGTGCGCTCGCATATTCGGCTATATTGCCATGTGTGTGAGGTTTAGTATTTTAGGGACAAGGACTTGGGTTGTTTAGTTTAGAAACTGCGCTATTGAGTTAACGTGCAGAAAGCCAGGATAATCGCGCTAGCGCACGATGTAAATGTTACTGCACTTGGGAGTGCCAACCCCCAGTGCACCGCAGGTAGCTGGCTTGGTGCCAGGTTGGTCAGAGTTTTTGCCGCAGCCAATGCCGCCTGCAAGTTCAGCTGCGCAGTTGTCGGGTTCAATAGAATAAAACGCCATCAATGGTGAGGTGGCTGCCGGAGAATAAATTGCAAAAACACACAGCCGGTTGGGAAGTGAATTCTAAGAGGTTTATCGCTGATCAGCGGCAGTCGGTAACCCCGTGGCTGTCGGCGGCTTCATGCTCAGCAGTGGCTTCGCATACTGGGTTCCGCTTGGCTGCAGCGCTGCGTGCAGTAACCATACAATTAACTTCGCTCCCTTCGGTCGCCGGACGTGGGCTGACACCCACGCCGGTTATCATGGGGCGTTAGGCCGCCCGAAATGTACACCTACTTCATCGTCGAGAACGAGGACTGCGCTGAGTCGAGAATAAAGATCGGCTTTAGCAAGGATCCAGGAAAGCGGATTCGGGAGCTTCAAACTGGTAGCTCTAGAAAGCTCGCCATAATGGGCTGGATTGAATCAGGAGATCACTCGCTCGAAAGGGCCCTTCATCGGAAGTATCAGCAGCATCGGCTTAACGGTGAATGGTTCTCTATCGAGCCTGCGGACGTCCTTGAAGAGTTGAAGAAAATGAGCACATCATCGTTCATTTGCATTCAGTCTAATGCCGGAGCGTTTCTTGGTTGCGACAGGGATGCCGTTCCAGAGTATTTAGGGCCTTGGGAGTGGCTGGATACAGAATTGGAGGAATTCTGCCCGCAATGCGGCTGGGGTGGCGGCGTGCACTTTAATGAGGCGATCGGTTCTGAGAACTGCCTTAGATGTGGGTATCCGATTTTCTGAGTAACGTAAGCCTTGCATATCAAACGACTACCCTAGCCAATCAAGCTGACAATAAGATTTTTCGAGGAGCGGCAAATATGAGATACCACAAAATCTGTACATTCCTAGGATTTGGCCTCCTATCTACAACCGCACTTACTGCCGAAGTCAGGATTGGGAATGATGAGCTCAATACAGGCGCCATATTCATAACAGGCCAGATTGAGAAAGGGGACTACGAGAAGGTAGAGAGCATAACCCGCGACTACATTAACGTTGTTGTTAAAGGCAGGGACGACAAACTGAAGTACATTCTCAACAGCGAGGGTGGCGATGTTGGTGAGGCGATCAAGATCGGCCTGTTGTTTCGTAAGTCACTGGCCCAAGTGTATGTATGGGGAAACAGGCTGATTCATGAGTCAGAACAAGAGGCGCAATGGATACTGAATGAGCGTCAAAAGGGCTGGGCCCAAGAGTATGCAACACAAAACTCTGTTGTTTATTCTGACGGCAGACCACTTGCAGAGGCTGACTTCAAAAAGTGCTATAGCGCCTGCGTGCTAATGTTCCTGGGTGGCGTCCAAAAGCAGGTTAGCGACAACCATTATTGGGTAAACGGTTTCAGGGCAGATGAAACGTCGGATGTCCCTGTAATTGGCTTGCATCGTCCATACGTTAGCCAAGAACAATATGCCGGCCTAAGCATTAGTGAGGCAGAGGGCATTTACAAAAATCTTGAAGAGGCTGTGCGGAATTACTTGAGAGAGATTGGCGCCACCCAAGAGCTAGCAGATAGGATGTTTAAAAGTGCGTCTAATGAAATTGATTTGGTAAAAGACTCGGACTTCCGATCAATGTTCCACCAAGAAGAGCCATACTTTAAAGAGTGGATATTGGCTAGGTGTGGCGCATCTGATGACGGGGCAGGAATTCTTTCGGATTCAGACTACAAGTACAAGAATGATGTATGGAATGCCAAAACGGAAGAGGTACGTAGATTGATAAATAGCCAAGGGGGCGGTCCTGAAGATTACATGTACATATATGAGGACTACATTCCTGCTGGCTTCTCACGCGAAAAATACGAAGAAATCCTAGCTCGGGTAAGTGAGCACAATCTAGCTGTAAGACGCTGCGAAGAAAGTTCAGTAACGAGTCACCAAATGGAGATGTTTGCAGCGCAAGAGGACGTTCCTTAAAAATGCCTAACAAGTTCTTGCAGACGGACAAAATCATGCTGTCATGCCTTTTGCAGAAAACGCAAAAGCCACGCCAGCATGCTTTCGCCGCTGAAGAAAGGCGTTAGGCAACTACAGTGACACTAATAATCTCAGTTGGAAATTCTGAATACTTTGTTTAATGCTCTGATAGACGGCTATCGAGCAATGGCAAGATAGTAGATAACGACGCCAATAAGTCAGCGATACTAGTAACGAAAAATGGGCGCTTCGCCGTAGGTTTCTCTGGGCTCGCTCGCTCGGGGAGCTTTGATACTCAGATATGGTTTACTGAATCTCTTTGTAACAGCGCCTCTCCAAGCTTTGATACCAAAGAAACAATAGATAGATTTACGAGCGCCGCAACTAGCATTTTCAGGTCACATCCTAATATTAAAACGCTAAACCCTGTTCATAAACGACTGTCAATAATGTTTACAGGATATCTTTATCACCATGAGCCCCCTATAGGTGCATTGGCACTAGTTTCTAACTTTGAAGATCTTGACAATAAAACAGTATTGCCTGAAGCAAGAGATGAATTTCAAGCATACTTCCATCTCGAGCCTCGTCCAAATCCACCCCGTATAAAACTATTCGGACGGATTGGCGCTCAAACCGGTAATTTGTATTCTGTGGACTTTAATAAAGCAGTGGACCTTGCTGTCGACGGTCGGGATGCAAAATTTGTCGAAGAAAAGCTAGTAACCTACATAAGGAAAGTCGCCGCACATCCTTCTACTAGAAACTCGATTGGCCATGAGATATTTAGTGTTGTTATTCCTCGGGACCGAAGTTCGGCATTTAGTACCAATTATTACCCTTTATCGGCAAAGCCACAGATGTATTTCCCCAATTTTATATGTGCTATAAGCAATAAAAATAATTTTGCCTGTATGGATATAGCCATTTCTGATGCTGATCAGCTCGGTGCGCCAATGTCGGGCCCAAAATTAAAACCGAATCAGCCTTGTTGGTGTGGAAGTGGAGTAAGATATAAAGAGTGCCATGGGGCTAAGGCAGGCAACGATGGGTTCAGCATTGAATTTATTTCACAGTAACAGAGGGCAGGCAAGTTTGCATAACAAACGCCTTTAAAGTGACGCGCAAGCGCGCACTTGAGACGAGTGTTATGCATATGAAGTGCTTTTTGGAAGAAACTAAAATGGCTTTGTTGCATCAAATACTGTAGTGGTCTAATAAAACCGGACACCATTTAAAGTGGCAACAATATCGCATAGACAGAGGTTTTCGATGTTTAGAAGACGACTCGCATTTACGACAGAATTCAAATTGGAAGCTGCCCAGTTGGTCGCTGCATAGGGCTCTGCTCACTCTCCCAGGCCAATCGCTAGCTTGGTATCGGTGAAACTGCACTGCGTCGTTTGGTTAATTTGCTACAACTGATGACCAACCCTGAAATTTACAAACTACGTGTATAATGTCGAGTAATGATTTCACTGTAAGAGAATACACATGATCTATTTTCTTGGTGACGTGCACGGTCGGATCGATCACGTGCTGCCGGCGCTGAGTGCTCGTCAGGAAATGGCTGCCCATGCAATTTTTCTGGGAGACATCGACTCCAAGCAGCCATTTGAGGAGGAGATTCGTCCCCTAATCGATTCGGGAATTCGTGTCTGGTATATCCATGGCAACCACGACACTGACAACCGGATAAGCTGGGACAATTTACAAGGATCAGTTGATCGAAATCTCAGTGGTCGGGTGGTCGAAATTGACGGTCTTCGAGTGGCCGGTCTCGGCGGAGTTTTTCGGGGCGAGGTCTGGCACCCAAAATGTCAAGCAAAGGACGGCAGCTTGCCACAACTTAAAAGCTACGATGACTATATCAATTGTCTGAAGAGCAAGACGCCACCACGCCGGCATGAATTTGTCAAAGGCACTAAAAATGCGCTTAAACACCTGTCTACAATTTTTCCAGATACCTACGAGCGACTGGCTGAACAAAAGGCGGATATCCTGGTCACCCATGAAGCACCGTCGTGCCACCCACACGGATTCGAGGAGATAGATCGTCTTGCACAGTCCATGGGGGTGAAAATGGTTTTCCATGGTCACCATCACGACAGCCTGGACTATCAGCAGTGTGAGGCGAGACTCGGGTTCAAGGCTCATGGAGTAGGCTTTCGCGGAATCACCGACATGCAAGGCATTCGGGTGCGCGCTGGAAATTTGGACGAAGCACACAGCGACGGTCAGTCTCTAGTGGATGAGAAGTGCCCGTAGAATCAGGTAGGATCTTGCGCAATTTGCAGCCCTGACGGCGAAGGGGCGTCATCGTGGTTTGTCGCTATCGCCTGGCTGAGTAACAGCGCTGATGACACACCGATCTATCGATAGGGTCAGCGCATTTATGAGTTAACAAACGATAGCCCGTCAATCGACGATCATTTCGATTTCCAACGACATGCGTCTTTATTCATTAACAAATGATGACTATTGATTAGGCACTGTTAGTGAATATATCTGTGTTCAGTCATTTTTGGCAGCATTGTTTTTTTATTGCAATAAAATGAGGCCTTATTAAATTTACAAAGCAGTGAATTTATCGGATCAGTTATTGGCTCAGTAGTAAAATCCTTTCCAAGGTACTCATTCTCTATTTTTTTCATCGCACCAATAATCCTCTCAGTATTGGCCTTAGCTATCAGGTGCATGCTCAAATCGTAAAGAAAAAGAATAAATAGCTGCGCATCAGAATAATCACGGTTTGTCGGCACCTTGAGCAAGTAACTGGCAATTCGGGCTCTACATCATTAACGGGGGACACCGGCATTACATTAAACTGATTTTGCGACGATCACTTTAATGGAGAACACCGATGTCCCTCGCAGGCACAATTATAGGCATACCTGAGCTTCAGATTGAACGGATAGATCATCAGAAGAACCTCGAAGTGTGGGCCAGTCCCGCACGACGACCACTTTGCAAGCACTGTCAGCACCAGCATTTACACATCAAAGCCACCCATCAGCGCACCGTCAAACACACCCGGCTGGGCAATAAGGTAATGACCTTGCACCTGCGCGTACCCAAGTACCGCTGTCTCAAGTGTCACCGCTATTTTCGCCATCCTTTCCTGGGTATTCGACCCCGCTACCGCGCCTCTGAAGCCTTCCGACTGGAGGTCTTTGAAGCCCATGACGGCGGTATCACCCAGCGCAAACTCTCACTGACACATCGGATCAGCGCTGCCACCATCGAGCGCTGGTATCAGTATCGGGTTCGCATGAGAACTTCAGAGATGAGCGGACGCCCCTGTCCTCAGGTGCTGGGCATTGATGAGCATTTCTTTACCCGTAAAAAGGGCTACGCCACCACTCTCGTCGACCTGAACAACCGTAAGGTCTTTGATGTCAAACTGGGGCGCTCAGAATCGTCTCTACGCCGCTATTTACAAGGGGTTGAAGGCAAAGATCAGGTGCAGATCGTGGTCATGGATCTGTCAGAAACCTATCGCAGTATTGCCCGACGACACTTCCCCAATGCCAAGATTGTTGCCGACCGTTTCCATGTCGTGCGACTGATCAATCAGCACTTTTTGAAACTGTGGCAACAGCACCACCAGGAGGGCAGAAAAAACCGCGGGCTACTCAGTCTGATGCGCCGACATAAGTGGCATCTGAGCGATGAACAGCACGCAAAACTGATGGATTACCTGGCCGAGTTTCCTGTCCTGAAAGAGCTGTACCTGATCAAGCAAAGGCTGATGCGCTTTATCCTGCTCAAAACCCTCAGAGTCAAACGAATGAAGCAAAAACTGCCACAGTATCTGGCGCTGTTGGAACAACTGAAAGACAGTCCGCTGAAGGCATTGGCCAAGACATTAACCTCTTGGATGGAACCGATTGTCGCCATGTGGCGCTTTAGTAAAAGCAACGGTATTACCGAAGGGTTTCACAACAAGATGGAAATGATCTCAAGGAGAGCGTATGGTTTTAGAAACTTTGAAAACTATCGATTACGAGTGCTGGCCCACTGTGGGTGGGATGGCATTGTGAACAGGGTTTAATGAGTGCTATCCCCCGTTAATGGGGTAGAGCC
>NZ_LWHM01000012.1 GCF_001642735.1 Pseudohongiella nitratireducens
ACAGAGTTGGCGTGAGGTGTTGCTTGATCTGAAAGCCAGGGGAATGAATACACCCAAGCTGGCCGTTGGTGACGGAGCGATGGGGTTTTGGTCGGCGTTGGATGAGGTGTACGGTGCGACCCGGCAGCAACGGTGCTGGATGCACAAAACAGCCAATGTGCTGAACACGGCCCCCAAGTCAGTACAAGCGAAGATGAAGCAGGCGCTTCATGATATCTGGCAGGCGGCCACGCGAAATGAAGCCGAGGCGGCTTTTGAGAAGTTTGAGTGCATGTACGAGCCAAAGTATCCGAAAGCGGTGCAGTGTTTACACAAAGATCGTGATGAACTGATGGCGTTTTATGATTTTCCTGCCAAGCACTGGCAGAGTTTGAGAACGACCAATCCTATCGAGTCGACATTCGGTACGATCCGTCACCGGACGAAGCGATCAAAGGGCTGTCTAAGTCGAGACGGTATGTTGCACATGATCTACAAGTTGGGGGAATGTGCCCAGAAGAAGTGGCGCAAGCAGCGCGGGTTTAATTACCTGGCCAAGGTGGTCCAGGGTGTGAAGTTCAAGGATGGTGAAGAGGTGATAACAGCTGACCAGAAAGTCGCTTGATCAAATGTCTGAACACCAGATTTGACAATAACTCTGGCAGTAATGCTGACCAGTGCAACTTCCCTACCTGCAATCGCTCAGAATGCAGAATCCGAAACCGAAACCGAAATCGAAGAAGTGATTGTCACAGGGTCATTGATCCGGGGGACCCCTGTGGATCAGGCTTTGCCCGTTGAGGTATTTAACGCCGCCGAGCTGTTGGAAACTGGCAGTCCCTCTGCACTGGAGTTTGCCAAGACCTTGACCGCAGGTGGTCCAATCACTGGTGAAGCATACTACTTCGGCGGATCCGGCAATACCGGTAACGTCAGCTTCAACCTTCGCGGTATTGGTTCGGATAAAACACTGACACTGTTCAATGGTCGTCGAACCCCACAGAACTCTTCGATCTTCCCTTCTACTGTCACTTCGCGCGTTGAAATCCTCAAGGATGGTGCAGCGGTAACCTATGGTGCGGATGCAACCGGCGGGGTGGTGAACTTTATTACGGATAATTCCTATGAAGGTTTTGAGCTGGGCAGCTCATACAAGGGGGGCTTTGACAGTGATGGGGACTGGAATGTCAATGCCAAGGCTGGTTGGAATATTGAGTCGAGCAATATTCTGGTAGCGGCAGAATGGGATCATCGATCCCGGCTGCAGACCAAAGAGCGTGATTTTGCCAGCTTGCCTTACGGTGTTAACCCGGCACCCTGGTCAGGCTTGACCAACCTGGCAGGCTATGTGCCACGCGCTGGTTTGCCGGCTGAGCCTGGTTTTACTGCCAACTCAGAGTGGGGCTCGCCACTGGGTCTGGTTTCAGATTTCACCCAGGAATCATGTGAAGCCGTTGGTGGTGTGTACGTCAATGCTTATACCTGTAACTATAACTATATTCCGTATTACAACATCGTGGAAGACAATGACATCTTCCGGCTGTTTGGTCAGTTTACGACCGACGTGTCAGACTCTCTGGAGTTTTATGCGCGCACCGCCTGGAGCCGGGTTCATACACCGGAAGCTTACGGCTCTCCCTCTCAGCCAGTCGTGCGCGGTCCGGCACAAACCTCGGGGTTGACCTACCAGCTGTATGTGCCAGCGAATAACCCGTATGTGGCTGAGTTTGCTCAGCGGACAGGGTGGGCTGATAACCCACTATATGGACTCACTCAGGGTTATACGCCAATTACTTACCGTGCTTTTGCGCACGGTGGTAATGACACCTTTGCTCAAGATGGTTTGCACAGTACACCCAACTCGCATGATAACCGTTATTGGCATGTATCAACCGGCTTCACTGGTGAGCTGAATAATGGCATTGGTTGGGATTTCGCTGTGACGTACAACCAGGTGGATCTGCGCAGCACTGCCCCGGATATCATGGGCGCACGTATGCAGGAAGCGCTGTACGGATTTGGCGGGCCTGATTGTGAGGCGAACGACCTGAATCCGGATCGTCTGGGTACACAAAACCCAGCTATGGCCGGTGTTGGTGACTGTATGTACTGGAACCCCTTTGCCAGCAATTTTGCCAGTCAGCCAGAGTTTGGGTTGGCAAACCCCAGTTACGATCCGAATGGGGCTAACCCGCAAGCGTTAAGAGAGTGGGTCTTTAATGATCGTTACGGTGAAACAACCGACTGGAATGTGACAGTTGATCTGGTTTTCAGTGGGGATACCGGTATCGAGCTGGGCGGTGGCAGCATTGCCTGGGGCGGTGGCTTCCAGTTCCGTGACAGTCAAAACCGGGAGACAAATCCGGATCCCATTTATAACGGACAAACGCCCTGCTTCTGGCCGGATCAGCGTCCTCTGGATACAGATGATCCGGAGTATCTGGGGTGTACACCTGATGGACCTGGCCCGTTCTTCTTCTTTGGTACGGATGAGCCAGACTCCACCTCGCAGAAACAAGAGTCAGCCTTTGTTGAATTTAACCTGCCCGTACTGGATAACTTCTTTATGGCAGTAGCTGCTCGTCATGAGCGTTTCAGCGGTGACCTGGATGCGACTGTGTACAAGGTGTCTGGTAAATATGAACTGACTGATAACCTGTCGTTCCGAGGTTCTTATGGTACCAACTATCAGGCACCCGGTGCGGGTGTTAACCCTGGTGAGGTTAATGTGGGCGTCAACAGCTATACCATTGCCGGTGGTGACTGGCGTGGTGCTACCACTGTCACAGCGACAGGTATTGAGCCTGAAACAGCGACAGTCTGGGGCACAGGTGCTATCTGGCAATCGCAGGGCTTTGATGCCAGCCATGACTTCCAGTTGATCATTGATTACTTTGATATTGAAACCGAAGACGAGTTGGGCCTGCTGGCTTCAGCAAACACCATTGCTGACTCCGTTTTCTCAATTGCTCCTTCCGGCTCAGGTAGTGTACCCACTGACCGTACGGCGTTGGCGGATTGCTCTCACCCATTGATTAATCGTATCACTTTTAATGGTGGTGCTTGTGAGCAGGGCGTAACAACAGCCAATGACTTCTCCAGTATTACAACGGAGTACGGCAATGGTCCTGGTCAGCATACAGCGGGCTTTGATGTACAAGCCAACTATAGCTTCCCGGCTTTTGCTGGTGATATCCGTTTGGGCCTGACACTGACGAAGGTGGAAACCTTTGAGTTCAGCGAAACCGTTCTGGATGGTTACCAGTTGGATCCGGGTGATGAACGCCTGGGTACGCTCAACTTCGCTACAGTGGCGCAGTCAGCCCCTGAATGGCGTGCTAACCTGAACGTCAACTATGGCTTTGGAGATCATAATCTTCGCTTTGTGCTAGGTTATATTGATGGCGTGAAAGATGAGCGCTACTACAATGACGACGGCAGCATCAATGAGGCGAGTCTCGTGCCAAGTGGTGTTCAACCAGGTACCTCCAGCCCGTTTGAGGCTTCGTACTACGGTGTAGACCCAGGAGCCTGGGTTGCTGGCGACTTGCACTGGGTCTGGGATCATGAGTGGGCCAGCTTCACGGCCTCTATCGTGAACATTACGGATGAAGAGCCACCTGCCTCACGTCAGGAGTTTGGTTACGATCCCCGTATTGGTAACCCGCTGGGTCGTACTTTTGAGGTCGGTATCCGTAAATCTTTCTGATACAACGGATCAAACCCTTAAAATCAACGGCGAGTCACAGAGATGTGGCTCGCCGTTGTTGTATGATGATACCCATAATTGTAAAAAGCAGAGGGATAAAGGTGTATTCGTTTTCAGCGCACTGCTTGATTCTGATGGGAAAGCAAAAGAACAATTTTAAATATTGTATATGCAGCGCACTTCTCATGATGTTTTGTACTCATACCAGTCTAGCTCAGGATAATCCAGACGCTGAAGATTATGAAACCGCAAAATATACTCAGCAAGGCAGGCCTCAAATGTCAATTTCCCGATTACAAGAGGGTTGGCTCATATCGAGTTACATGGTGGGTGCAGATGGCAAAATCGATGATTTCGTCATATTGGATTCATCGGGTTTGGCGGTGTTTGAAAATGAAGTTCGGCATTCAATGGATGACGCAGTGTTTGCACCTGCGAAACTCAATGGTGAGCCAGTCGCATCTGCATTCCGGCAGCAACATATATTAGCCTCAGGTGGGATGGTCGGCAGTCCGGATTTTGCTAAAGACTTTAATGCTTTCAGCAATGCCCTGAATGAAGAGGAATTCGACACTGCATCTGCGATCCTTGAAAGAATGGGGCAGCGTCGAATTCGGGGAAACTATGAGTTTGCACTGTTGAGTCTTGGACGTTTTCAGTTAGGGCTTGAGCAAGAGATGCCTCTCAGTGAACAGATCATACATCTGTACAGATCTTTGGCTTATACTGGAAATGTGGTTGAAACACATAACGATTATTTCCTGCCAAATGATGTTTCAGAAAGGTTTGTTGACGTATTTGAGCGGGTGGAAGGTATTCAAAACAGCGACCAGGTCTATGCAGTGAATGGCCAGCTATCGGAAACGGGGGCCTGGTTGTTGCCGTTATTTAAGCGCGGGTTCGGTATCACTGAAGGGCATGAGTTTATGGAGCGAGCTCAATTACGTTGCGGTGTGGGTAGTTATAATGTGGCTTTGAGCCCCGATGCCGATTACCAGGTTCCCGAAAGTGCTAGAGATTGTGCTCTGCTTATGCAGGGCGAACCCGGTGCAAAGATCTCCTTGGTGCAATTTTGACTTGTATCAACAAGCGGGTGATCGAGACGTTTTGTGACAAATTGGGAAAGCCAGCCCTCTGAAAGCTGTATAAAATTCTGATCGTCCAACGAACTGAGATGAGGTGGTCAATGAGACGAATCAGGTGTTTACCGTTATGCCACATGGCAGTGACGGTCTTTCTTGCGTCAGGTTTGATGATAACGCAGGCGCAGGCTGAGATTCCCAGGCTGGCTAATGGCAGGCCGGACTTTCAGGGGTATTGGACTAACGAGACAGAGACGCCCGTAGAGCGGCCGGAGCAGTTTGCCGGACGTCAGACAATGACGGTAGAAGAGGCGGGTGCATGGCGGCCAGGGTCCGCTGCCGGGCTGACCGATTTGACAGATGCTGAAAGCGGATTCCTGGATCCGGATCGAGGGCCACCACCGAAAGGCGCGCCGATTGCGCTGGAAGCTGACTGGTATTTCTCTACCGGCTATGTGGCACGAGTCGATGGTGAATTCCGGACGTCGCTGATCATTGACCCGCCAGATGGCCGGATACCTTACGCAGAAAATGGTCGAGGCAGAGATTTTGTCTCGCAGGCATTGGCCAGAACCGGGCTGGATGCCTATGCCGGACCCGAAGTGCGGCCGACCGGTGAGCGCTGTCTGTTGTCGGTGCTTTCGACAGCGGGCCCCCCTATGTTGCCGATGTCCTACAACAGCAATTACCAGATCGTACAAACCGATGACTATGTGATGATCATGGCGGAAATGGTGAATGATGTCCGTATTGTCCGCATGGGTGACGAGCACCTTGATCCCGCGCTATATCGCTGGATGGGGGATTCCATCGGTTATTGGCAAGGCGATACGCTGGTTGTCGAGACTCGAAATGTGCACCCGCAGCAATCCTTTCGTGGCTCATCGGCCGAACTGACAACCACAGAGACATTCCGCTATGACATTGAGGGGCAGATAATTTATCGGGTGACGATGAATGACCCGCAAGTTTACGGTCAGCTCTGGACAGCAGAAGTGCCCATGCGTCGCATGGAGGAAGGCAGCCAAATTCACGAATATGCCTGTCATGAGGGTAATTATTCACTGGCCGGAGCCTTGGCCGGCGCGCGCCGCAAGGAGAGAGAGGAGGCACAATAACCCCAGTTGAATGCGTGGGATGTTCGGGTGGTGGCATTTTTATCAACGCTGGTCGACCAACGATTGCACCCCTAAGGTGTATACGGTATCTATTGGATTGCATCAATTCACCGTCAATAACAAGAACTAGGATGGTATCGCCATGAGACTACTGAGAAACCTGTTGCTAAGCATCATTGTCATTGTGGGTATTGTCGCAGTGTATGTGCTTAATCCGGATTTACCGGAACCGCAGGGGGAGCAGAGTGCATCGCTTTATGAACCAGGCAGCCTGGGTGTTAGCAGTGAAGCGATTGCGCTGACAGATAACAGTCGACCCACCATGGCCAATGGTACTTACGAAGGTAGCGATTCACGTTTGCTGGAGGGCTATGTCTGGTACCCGGATGAGACTGAAGCGGGACCTTTCCCGCTCGTGGTTTATAGCCATGGTTATATGTCGTCGGTCGATGAAGCAGATTACATGGTCGATTTTCTGGTACCCAAAGGTTACGTGGTCGTCGCGGTAAATTACCCGCTGAGTAACGGCGCAGCTCCGGGTGGGCCCATTGTCACCGATGTCATTAACCAGGCAGGTGATGTGTCCTTTGTGATTGATGCGTTGTTGACGAGAAATACGAGCGCCGGAGACAGTCTGCAGGGCTTGATTGATCCTGAGCGTATTGCGGCAGTGGGCTTATCTCTGGGTGGTCTGACCACACAGCTGGTTGCTTATCACCAGACTGAGCGTGACGAGCGTATTCGCACCGCCGTCTCAATTGCCGGACCCAGTGCGATGCTTGAACGTGAGTTTTTTCAAACCAGCGATAACCCCTTTCTCATGGTCGCGGGCACTGATGATGCCATCGTGCCTTATGACATGAATGCAGAACCGATGCCCGAAAAGGTCGATAACAGTTTGTTGGCGACACTGGATGGTGGCAGTCATGTTGGGTTTGTCACCATCGCCAGTACCTTCCTGCGCTGGTTTGATCATCCGGACGCGCTGGTTTGTCCCATGCTGCTGTCCGGTCTGGAAAATGGTGGTGAGGGACGTCCAGAAACGATTCTGACACCTGATGCTGCGATTGGTATTTCCAATACCGTGTCAGAGCCTTGTCCTAACGAAAACTTCAATCGTGCGATGCGGCCGGGGCAGCAACAGATGTTGACCCGGTTGGCTGTCTATGCGTTCCTGGAGAGTTCCTTTGCGGAAGAGGCGGCGCAGCGGCAAGACATGCGAGAGTATTTGAACACCGGGCTGGCACAGGAGAACAGCGGGGTTCAGGTTCTCCAGGCCGGTACTGCGATTAATTGAAAGGGGGCGGCGGTTTTATTTTTCACGACATTTTACGGGCAGGACATTATGTGTGGCAGATTCAACCTCCTGGACAGTGAGGAAGTGCATGCGCTTGGCGAATCACTCGAGATAGATGCTGACGATTTCAGGTTCTCCCGGGATATTTCGCCCGCCTCGGTGATTTCCATTGTTCGGGCGAATGAGGCGGGGCGCTATGTTGCTGATGCCATCTGGTGGTTGAAGCTGGACCAGCATGGCAAACCTAACCCCAGGGTAACCTCGTTTAATTCGCGAGCAGCACGTCTGCACGAAGAACGCTACCTGGGTTACAAACCCTACCGCCAATCACGCTGTCTGATTCCGGCCAGTGCGTTTGTGGAGGGGCTGGGTGACCGCAAGACTTACCATAAAATTGAATTGCAGGGGCAGGCGATTGCCTTTGGCGGCTTATGCCAGGAGTACGTTAATACCAGTACCGGTGAAGTGGTCACCGGGGCCAGCATTATCACGCTGGGCCCGCTAGCACAGTGGCGGGATATTCATCCGCAATCCATGCCGCTTATGCTGCCCTGGGATGATGCTGACCTGATACAGCGCTGGCTGGACCCTGGTAACAGTCATGTGGCGTCGTTTGAGCCATTGCTCAAACCGGCTGTGAGTGTGACGCAGCGAGTGGTGCGCATTGATAAGCCCAGTCAGTGGAATGAGATAGGCGAGCCATTTTTCTTTTCATGATTCCGTCTATCTGATACTGTATATAAATACAGCATTATTGTCCCGTAAAATCATGAACTCCCAACTGATCGCACAAGCTGGCGTTTTCGCCAGGAAACTGTTGCCGCTGCAGCTTGAGAAAGTCTCTGCCGGCTTCCCGTCTCCGGCCCAGGATTATATTGAGAAAACCCTGGACCTCAATGAGTTGTGTGTACGTCATCCGTCGGCCACATTCTATGTGCGCGCAGCAGGCGACAGTATGCGCGGCGTGGGCATTTTCCCGGGTGATGTGCTGGTGGTCGACAAGTCGCTTGCCGCCCGGCATGGCGACATTGTGATTGCCATTGTTGATGGTGAGTTCACGGTCAAAGAACTGGCGTTAAAACCGCGTCCGGCCCTGCTGGCCAGGAACCCGTCCTATCCACCGATCCGGCTGGAGGCTGAAAGTCAGGTAGAAATCTTCGGTGTGGTCACGCACGCCATCCGTGATTTCAGGGCCAACAAATGAATCACCTGTTTGCCCTGGTGGACTGCAACACCTTCTATGCTTCCTGTGAAAAAATTTTCCGCCCGGACCTGGATGATCAGCCCGTGCTGGTGTTGTCCAATAATGACGGCTGCATCATTTCCCGAGATCGGGTCGCCAAGACCCTGAATATCCCGGAGCTGGTGCCTTTTTTTCAGGTTAAAGCCAGGGTCGAACAATTGGGGTGCCATGTGTTCTCTTCCAATTATGAGCTCTATGGCGATATTTCCGCCCGTGTCATGGCTGCACTGGCACCTTATGCTGCTGCGCTGGAAGTGTATTCCATTGATGAAGCATTCCTGCAGGTCAGAGCAAAGGATTATCAGGCTCACGGTACAGCAATAAAGGACATGCTCTGGCGGGATGTTCGTATGCCGGTGTGTGTGGGTATGGCGCCGACTAAAACGCTGGCCAAACTGGCCAATCGTGCCGCCAAGAAAATTCCCCGCCTTAACGGGGTTTGTGTGCTGGATACGCCGCAGAAGTGGGAGTGGTTGCTGGCGCGCATACCTACAAAGGAAATATGGGGTATCGGTAGCCGGCTCAGTGAACGGTTGAAAATGCTGAATATTCATAATGCACTGCAACTGGCCAGGGCTGAGAAAAAGTGGCTTCGGAAGAAATTCAGTGTCGTGCTTGAACGAACGATCAGTGAGCTGAACGGCCACCCCTGTCTGGACCTGGATCTGGAGCCGGCGCCACGTAAAGAGATCGTTTGTACCCGCAGTTTCTCATATAAAATCACCCGACTGGATGAGCTGCAGCAGGCGATTGCCAGTTATGCCAGTCGCGCCTGCGAGAAGCTGAGAATGCAGCAGGGGCTGACGCAGAATATCTGGGTCTACCTGGAGAGCTTTGATAGGCAGGTTGGCTATTTTAATCGTCAGGTGGTGAAAGCCTTGCCGCACCTGAGCAATGATACCCGGCAGATTTCCCAGGTGGGGCAGCAGGCCATTGCCGAACTGTATCAGCCGGGGTTGCGCTACAAAAAGTGCGGTATTGGTCTGCTGGATGTGAGAACGCAAACTTATGAGCAGGTGGATCTGTTTAACCCGCAGCAAACAGAGAGGTCCCGTGCCTTGATGACTGTCATGGATAACATCAATCACCGTTACGGCAAGCAAACCGTTCAGTTGGCTGGAGCGGGGATTGAGCCGAAATGGTCGATGCGGCGAGAATACATGTCGCCGCGTTATACCACGCGCTGGTCTGATATTCCTGTAGTAAAGTGTTAGTGCGTAGCTAGAACGGAGAGTGCATAGCAAGAGCGGAGTTAGCTGCGGTGTTAGCGTTATCAGGAAGCTGCTAAGATGATTTATATAAAAGCAAACCAAGAATAAAAACCAAAAAAAGAGGGCAGTCCCATGAAAACCCATGCGTCATTTCTGCTGGCCATACTGTTATGCCACACACTTGGGGCCTCTGTGGCCAGTGCGCAACTGACCGAAGGCGAGCCGGAAGATTTTGCCGGACTGACTGATCCGGTGCGGGTGGTGCATATTCTGGATGAGCCTCGCCATCGCACCGTATATCAGCAGCAAAATATCCGCTTGCTGGATATTCAGATTAACCCTGGTGATACCACACTGCCGCACACGCACGACAATCCCATTCTCTATACCTTTATCAGTAATGGCGAAGGCCTTTTAGGCGGACGCTTGTCCAGTGCCACCCGATATGTGGAGGAGTCCTACACGCACCGGGTGACCAATGAGGGGCCAGGGCTGTTTCGCATTGTTGCCCTGGCCAGTTTCGCCGAGCCGGCTAGTACCGGTATCGACGATTTGCCGAGTGGGTTGCCATCAGAAGCTGAACTGGAGAATGACTGGTTCAGAGCCTGGCGTATCACCCTCCAGCCCGGTGAGCGCAGCAGCGAAATCGAGCATGTGAATCCGGCGTTTGTGGTGCAGGTTTCCTCTGAAGGGCGGGTGCATGTCGAACGCAAAGACGGTGTCACTGCTGAATTGCTTACACCGGGGGACTGGTCAGCGCCGGGGCAGGGCTATGTGTTATACAACCCTGCATCGGAGCCGGTGGACCTGGTGGTGAAAGAAGCGCGGGTGCCTTAGTAGCCACAGGCACTTGTGTCTATCTATCATCGTAATGGCGACTATTGCACAACCTTGTCTATACGAACCAGTGTGCTTCTGTTGCGCTCCAGCGGCCACTCTATTTCCTGCCCAACTGACAAACCAATCAGTGCGCTGCCCACAGGCGTCAGAATTGATAACAGCTCAGCTGATCTTGCCTCCTGAGGGTAAACAAGTTTGTAGGTAAATGATTTTTGTGTGGATAGCAGCGTGAACATGACAGTCGCGTGCATGGTCACGACATTGGGTGGCATCTTCGCTGGATCGAGAATTTCGGCCCGTTCCAGCTCATCTGCCAGGCGGACAGTCGCTTCGGTGCTGGGCAGTTTGTCCAGCATAATATAGAGGCGGTCATAATCGGTTGTAGAAATCACAATTCCGGGTTTCGTTAACATGTGTTATTTACCTGTTTTTATACCGTAGACGGCAATCAGCGCCAGAGCCGCGGCCTAGGATAGTCACAGGCAACGGCTGGCGAGAATTCGTTAAGGGGCGATCGAGCAATACGTTGGGGGTGATGGGGCAATTAAGGCAGAGTCGTGCTTAATCGCCCTTAAATGACTAAGGCGATAACGACAGTTGCCTGCCGTGCGGTAGACAAAAATGTAAAATTTCGTGTTAGCGATCGTATCAACATGAGGTTAAATTATCACGAAAGCCTGTATGTCACCAGCAGTTGAGAAAATCAGGAGGGCAGGATGGTACAAGTGGCTGTGAAACGTGTTTATGAAGAGCCGCATGATAACGACGGCGCTCGTGTCCTGATCGATAAATTATGGCCTCGTGGGGTTCGAAAGGACCAGCTGGTTATGGATGCCTGGTATAAAGAGGTCACACCCAGCTCGGATCTTCGCAATTGGTTCCACGAAGACCCGGTGGGACGATGGCCGGCATTCAGAAATGCCTACCTGCATGAGTTGGCGCAATGTAAAGCGCAGGCAGAGGCGCTTTTGGAAGAGCAAAAACAGGACAAGGTGACGCTGCTTTATGCGGCTAAGGATAACTCTCGAAATCACGCGATTGTATTGAAGGAATACCTCGATAAGCTGAAGCTGGGATAGTGTTGCTTGAGAATCAGCGATCTTCCATACGTCCGGAGCCACCTAATTCGTAGTAAATGACCGGAACGAAATCTTCCACTCCCCAGCCAGGGTCATTGGTCCATTCCGTGTCATAATCAGCAGTGGGGCGTGCTGCTATTACTTCATCCAGCTTTTTTCCTTCCCGGATCATACCCAATACTTGTGCTTGTATGTCGAGGATCATATCTCGGAATGCCACGAGTGTCTCGCGCCCAACGACTGCCAGGCCGTGTCCAGGAATGATTTTGGTTTCAGGACCGGCAATCTCGATGGCCATGTTGATAGCTTCAATGGTACCTGACAGACTTCCACCGTTATACACATCAATAATCGGGTAGCTGGTCGTTCGGTATACATCGCCCAGATGAAGGACATCGGACTGTGGAAAATAAACAAAGATATCTCCATCTGTGTGCGCTGGTGGGACTAAAAACGCCTGAACTTCCTCGCCGTTGAGGTGAAAGCTAAGTCTGTCATTGAATGTCACAACGGGTCTTGCTGATTCCGATTGTGGAGGCACAAATGTACCGCCGTTTCTGGGGAATCGGTTCCGCTGTTCAAGAAACCGGTGGCGTGTATTGTCGGATGCAAATATAAGTACACCCATTTCCGCCAAATGCTGGTTGCCGCCGATGTGGTCGATATGAATGTGAGTGTTGATCAGGAAGCGAATATCAGCGTCACTGACCTGCTGAACGGCAGCGACGAGCTTGTCCGAAAGAGGTGCAAACAGGGAGTCCACCAGCAGTACGCCTTCAGGGCCAACCATGGCGCCTATGTTTCCACCTCCACCTGGCCGCTGAACCATATAAACGTTGCCAGAGACATGCTCAATGGAAAGGTCGACCCCAGTGAACTGGTTTTGGCTATAGGTAAGGTGCGGGACGCTCAACAATAAAAGCGTAGCAGTTGTAAATAACAGTGCTTTGGCGAACATGGATGTTTTCTCCCGCTTTTTATGAACGCTTAGTGCTCAGTCGAGCTTACAGGATTTTTATCTAGCCTCCGAGTTTCAGACACAAAAAAGCCCCGCTAGTGCGAGGCTTTTATGTATCTGGTGCCCGGAGGCG
>NZ_LWHM01000013.1 GCF_001642735.1 Pseudohongiella nitratireducens
ACAGAGTTGGCGTGAGGTGTTGCTTGATCTGAAAGCCAGGGGAATGAATACACCCAAGCTGGCCGTTGGTGACGGAGCGATGGGGTTTTGGTCGGCGTTGGATGAGGTGTACGGTGCGACCCGGCAGCAACGGTGCTGGATGCACAAAACAGCCAATGTGCTGAACACGGCCCCCAAGTCAGTACAAGCGAAGATGAAGCAGGCGCTTCATGATATCTGGCAGGCGGCCACGCGAAATGAAGCCGAGGCGGCTTTTGAGAAGTTTGAGTGCATGTACGAGCCAAAGTATCCGAAAGCGGTGCAGTGTTTACACAAAGATCGTGATGAACTGATGGCGTTTTATGATTTTCCTGCCAAGCACTGGCAGAGTTTGAGAACGACCAATCCTATCGAGTCGACATTCGGTACGATCCGTCACCGGACGAAGCGATCAAAGGGCTGTCTAAGTCGAGACGGTATGTTGCACATGATCTACAAGTTGGGGGAATGTGCCCAGAAGAAGTGGCGCAAGCAGCGCGGGTTTAATTACCTGGCCAAGGTGGTCCAGGGTGTGAAGTTCAAGGATGGTGAAGAGGTGATAACAGCTGACCAGAAAGTCGCTTGATCAAATGTCTGAACACCAGATTTGACAATAACTCACAGATATACAAATGCCGGTTATAGTTTATTGGCAGCAATACTTGAAATCGCTAGTGGTGAGCAATGGCAGGAGTTTATCGACTCCAGATTGCTGTCTGGTTCGTTGAATAATATTTACTTTTATACCGAGAGAGATGACATAAAAGATTCTCTTGCTTATGGTTACGCTTTACGCCAGGGGCAGGATTCTGTTTCAGAAGGCAGGGAAACATTCGAGTGGGGAACAATTGGTGCTGCAGGAGTTTATGCTCGTGCAAAAGATCTGGTTTATCTTGTTGACGAGTTGCTTCGGCAAAGTCCGGTGCCGGAACAGCAACGAGAAAAAATGCTGGACCCCACTGAAGAGGAATCTTATGGCTGGCATGTCGACACAGATAGTATGGGGCGGAATAGGGTTCACAAAGGGGGAGATTCTTTGGAGTATACTTCCCAAATACTCTATTACCCGGATAGTGATATTACAATTACCTGGATGGTGAACAACAACAGAAATCGATGGCGCACTATCTTAAGAGATGGTTTGGTTGCCTGGGTTTATGATGAACGCATTCCTGAACATTAAATTGCATTCCCTGATCTTAGGTGCATACTTAAAGAAAAAGTTGCTGCTAAGGAATAGTTTAATGTTGAATCCAATTAACAGTCTCATCAGCATAATTGCGGCAATGTTGCTCATATCCTCTGTTCCAGCACTCGCCCAACGCCCCTGGCGTGCCGGGCCTGTTCCTGTATCCATTCCTGTTGGTGATATTAACTACGAAGGCATGATCTACGATGTCGGCCCTGAGAGCGACGAGCTTAAACCGGCGATTATCCACATTCACGGTTGGCGGCCAGAGGGAGAACATGCCGGTGTTGACGCTTCCTACTATGCTCATTATTTCTCGGATCGTCAGAATATTATGGGACTGGTTATCACGCTGAGGGGATGGCCGCATACCGGTGGAGTTAACGATTGTGGTCTGGTTCAGCCGGATGATGTTTCAAAAGTGGTAGAGTGGTTATCGCAACAGCCTGGAGTTGATCCTGATCGAATCGGGATTCTAGGCGAATCTCAGGGTGGACAGGTTGGTTTGTTAACTGCAGCAATCAATTCGAGGGTGAAGGCCGTTATCGCCTTCTATCCGCTAACAGACGTCACTACCTGGCATGAAGCGACTGATCTTGATGAGGGTATGATAGATAGCTATGTAAACGGGGTTTGTGCCACACCAGGCACAAAGAAGGACAGGTCACCCTTGTTCGTAGCTGATCAAATTAATGCCAGCGTACTGATGCTCCATGGTGAAGCTGATACGCGGGTATCCATTGATCAAAGTGAACGCATGCATGCAGCCCTGACGGCAGAAGGGAAGGATTCAGCCCTGATTCGTATTGATAACGGTACCCATTATTATGGATCACCAGAGTGGGACGAGTGGGTGACACTGGATCGAGTATTTGAATGGCTGGACGGGCGGTTGTGATATGATTGCGGAAGCACCTTTCAGCTACCGCTCGACAAAGAACGGTTTGGTTCAAATCGCTTATAAGGACAGGGTGGTCACGACCCTCAGCGGTGCCGAAGCAGCAAAGTTTCTCAGCCGGGTTACATCGGGCGACAGTGATGCTGCGCAACTGATCATGGCCAAAGCCACTGGCCACTTCAAACATGGTAATGAACGGATGTCCAAAACAGGGAAATGAGGTAACTATGACTTCAACAGTAAAAGGCGAGGACGGAAAAGCCCGCTGTTTCTGGTGCTCAGCCACCCCGGAGTACATCGACTATCACGACAACGAGTGGGGCTACCCCGTTGATGACGACATTCGTCTGTTCGAAAAGCTGACCCTGGAGAGTTTTCAGTCAGGGTTGAGCTGGCGAACCATTCTGGCCAAGCGTGACAACTTCAGAAAAGCCTTTAAGCATTTTGATTTCAAGAAGGTTGCTAAATTTACCGAAAAAGATGTCGAGCGTCTTCTGCAGGATGAAGGTATTGTTCGGCATCGCGGCAAAATTGAGGCTGCTATTAATAACGCGAAACAGGCCTGCGAGATGGTAAAGCAGGAGGGGTCGCTTGCCGCTTTTTTCTGGCAATTTGAACCCAGTGCCGCTGATTTGCCCGAGCCTCAAACTGTCTCCACCACTGACCAGTCTGTGTTGTTTTCCAAAACCCTGAAAAAACGGGGCTGGAAATTTGTTGGCCCGACAACGGTGTATGCCTTCATGCAGGCGGCCGGACTGGTTAATGATCACGCTGAGGGTTGTGTCTTCCGGAAGAAAGTCGCACAGGCACGCAAGCAATTCAAATCGCCTGCCCCCACGGCTTAGGCACTGCTGAAAACAAACCCTAGTATCTAGGCACCAAGCTGCCGTGCCAGGTCCAGAAAATCCTCGGCATAAATATCAAACTGCCCTGGATCAGGCCGGGTCTTGGGATTCTCTGCCCCGCGCTCCAGCGCCCGGTGGACATAACCAGTGCTTAATCCGGCAGCTGCGGCTGCTCTGAGATCACTGGGGTGCGCTGCCACCAGCATGACTTCACCTGGCTCCAGGCTGAACAGCTCGGGCGCTTTCAAATAGGCTTCCGGGTCAGGTTTATAGTGGCGGGATAATTCAGCTGACATAATCGTATCCCAGGGGAGGCCGGCATTTTTGGCCATGTTCATCAGCAAAGAGACATTGCCATTTGACAGCGTAGCGATCGGGTATTCATTTTTCAGGCGACTTAAACCCGCAATGACGTCCGGCCAGGGTGTGAGGCGGTGCCAGGCGTAATTTAAATGCTGAAGCTCTTCTTCGCTCATGTCTGACAGGGAGAACTCTTCAACCAGTTCATCCAGCACCATGCGATGAAGATCATCCAGTTTGGTCCAGGGCAATTCGCCGTTGCGGACCCGGTTCATGGATGGACCGTAACCTGCCCGCCAGCGGTCAGCAAACTCGCCCCAGTCAACGTTATATCCTTTGCGCTCAGCCAGTAGCTGACCTTCACGGATAATGGATCCGCGCCAGTCGACCACTGTGCCAAAGACATCAAACACCAGGGCTTTGACATGGGGTGCGGCCGAGCCGGCGGTTGCAGCGCTACTGCTTTGGCCAGCCAGGCTGGTGGCCACAAGCACGGTCGCAGCCCCTGCCATAGAGAGGAATTGGCGGCGCGGCAGGGAGCCTGGGCCAGGTGGATACGAAATGCGCTCGGTTTCTGCAGTGGCGTGTTTCAGGGTCATTTTTATTCGTCCCCTCAAGCATCATGTTGTTATGTTTTTGCACAGAATAGCCATTTCAGTGTAACAGAAGTCAGTCAGCCTGGGAGGCAGTAAATAAAAATTCTGCCATTAATATCGGTGCGCCGTATATTCCTCGTAGCTGCCCTTAAAATTGATCACTTCGTTTTCTTTGATTTCGATCACATGGGTTGCCAGTGAGGAAACAAATTCGCGGTCGTGACTGACAAAAATCAGTGTGCCGTCAAATGCTTTGAGTGCCTTGTTCAGCTCCTCAATCGCTTCCATATCCAGGTGGTTGGTCGGCTCGTCCATGATCAGTACATTGATGTCCTGCATCATCAGCTTGCCGAACATCAGTCGGTTTTTTTCACCACCGGAGCAAACACGCGCCTTGCGGTTGGCATCATCGGCGGTGAACAGCAAACGGCCCAGCATGCCTCGAATCATCAGATCATCATGCTTGGGCATGCGCCACTGGGACATCCACTCAAACAGGGTCAGGTCACAATCAAAATCCCTGGCGCTGTCCTGAGGACAATAACCAATGGATGCATTTTCCGACCATTTGATGACGCCATTGTTTGGCTCCAGTTCATTGATCAGGCATTTGAGGAAGGTGGTCTTTCCGGCACCATTTTCCCCGATCACTGCGACCCTGGAGCCTGCCTCCAGAATCAGATTGATATCACTGAACAGGTTCTCATCGTCATATCCATGACCCAGTTTTTCCAGAATGAGCGCCTGGCGGTGCAGCTTCTTGTGCTGTTTCAAACGGATAGAAGGCGATATACGACTGGAGGACTTCACTTCGTCGAGCTGGATTTTTTCCAGCTTCTTGGCGCGTGAGCTGGCCAGTTTGGCCTTGGATGCATTGGCAGAGAAACGGTTCACAAAGGCCTGTAGCTCATCCATTTCCGCGCTTTTCTGGGCGTTTTCCGCCAGCAGCTGGTCGCGAATCAGTGTTGAGGCTTCAACAAAGTATTCATAGTTGCCAGGATACACGCGCAGCTCGCCATAATCGATATCCGCCATATGCGTGCAGACCGAGTTCAAAAAGTGGCGATCATGAGAAATGATAATCATGGTGGATTTGCGCTGGTTCAGTACATCAGCCAGCCATTCAATGGTATGCAGGTCCAGGTTGTTGGTCGGCTCGTCCAGTAGCAGGATTTCCGGATCGGCAAATAACGCCTGAGCCAGTAACACACGCACTTTCTTGCCCGGTGCCACCTGTTTCATTGAACCGAAATGGTATTCTTCGGGGATCCCTGCTTCCAGCAAAATGTCACCGGCACGGCTTTCGGCGCTGTAACCGTCCATCTCCGCAAACTCGCCCTCCAGGTGCGCCACCTTCATGCCATCTTCTTCCGACATTTCCGGCAGGGCATAGATGCGATCGCGTTCCTGTTTGATTTTCCACAGCTCAACATCGCCCATAATGACGGCATCCACGACGCTGTAGTCTTCGAAGGCAAACTGATCCTGACTTAGCGTGCCGACTTTCAAACCAGGGTCAATGGAGACACTGCCGGCGGTTGGTGTCAGCGCGCCACTGAGAATTTTCATCAGGGTGGACTTGCCACAACCGTTAGCACCGATCAGGCCATAACGGTTGCCGTTACCGAATTTGGCGGAGATATTTTCGAACAATGGCTCAGAGCCAAACTGCATAGTGACGTTAGCGACGGAAATCAAAGATGTGTCCTGGGGTATTACGAAAGAAATAAAGGCGCCGCACCCTGCAATGTGTGGTGCGGCGAAACGAGCCGCGACTATATAGATTTAGCCGGCAAAAGTCGATGCTGATGATGTGTCAAGCGGATGAAACGGAGAGGGCGCAAGGGACTGCCGTTGCCAATAAAACGGTTGCAGCCAATAAGTTGTAGCCAATAAAAAGGCCCGAACAATGCTGTCCGGGCCTTTTGGTGTTGTTTGTCTATTGGCGATTTACTGAATTGAGTACTTGGTAAACGCACCACCAGCCTGATTAATCGAGTTAGGCCCTTCAGCTGCATAGACATTGCCGTCAGCATCGACCGCAACGCCTTCACCGGCGGTGCCCTGTGCCAGACGGTCTTCCCGTTCAAACGGTGGAATCCAGCCGGTGACGTGATCGTGATCGACATGGCCAATGCGTACGCCGTTGACCCAGCCGGGGTGGTTGGTCGGGCTGGACTCGGAGTCAATGGCATAGAGCATGTCTTCCTCCGTGATGAAGATGCCACTGACCCGGCTGAACTGATAGCGCGACTCCAGGTAGTTACCGTCCTGATCAAACACTTCGAGGCGGTGGTTGCCGCGATCAGCCACCCAGAGGCGGCCTTCGGAGTCAAAATCCAGGGCGTGTGGGGTGCGGAAATCGCCGTGATCAAGACCGAGTTCACCCCATTGCATCAGGAAATTGCCTTGTGGGTCGAACTTCATGATGCGTGCGGTTTGACCGTTAGCGCGGCCTTCTGCCAGTTGTTCACGAGTGATCATGCCCTGGCCGCTGTGGCCGTCGGCTACGTAAATATTGCCATTAGGGCCAACCACTACATCATTGGGCTGGTTGAAGTGTTCGCTGTCGTTGCCTGCCTGTCCTGCCGTACCCAGGCTCATCAGCAGTTCGCCATCCGGGCTGAATTTGTGCACCTGATGGCCTTTGGTGCCTTCCTCATTAACGGCAAAGTCGGTTACCCAGACATTGCCTTCGTCATCGACATGGATGCCGTGCGGGGTCACCATAATACCGCCACCAAAATTGGCCAGCACTTCGCCGGTATTGCGATCAAACTTGAAGATCGGATCAACCGGGTTGGTGTGACAGTTGATCGGTACGCCGGAACCGAAGCTGTTCGCTCCGCAGCGTTCATAGGCCCAGACATGACCGTCGTCAGGGTCGATATCGATGCCGGCAGTGGAACCCCACTCACGGCCTTCGGGCAAGTCGCCCCAGTTGCGGGTGACATTCGGAGCAGGGTTGTCCAGACCCTCACCTGTCACAGTGTTACCGGGCATGTCTGCCTCAGCTGCCATAGCTGCAGATGATGGTACGGCAGAAGGCACATCAACAGATTCAGGCGAAGAGGCTGTCATGTTGTCTTCTGAACCAGTTTGCTGATTACAGGCTGCAAGGAGAAGGGTGCCTGCGCAAAGCAGGCCGGTGTACACGTGTTTCATTGTCGGATTCATGTCAATTTCCTTTATTATCATTCGTGTAGTGAACAGACTATAGGTGCTGACGGCGTTGCTGTAAATGTCCATTCGGTTCCGCGTCGCGATTTATCCGCCGATGTGCCAGCCACAGAGCGATGGGGGTGCAGATTGCCAGCAAGACCAAGTGGATCTGCTGAACCTCTGACCAGGCACTGTCGGTCGCCGCCGGATACAGCGGTTGCAGTATGCCGCTGAGGGCGATATTGGACATCCAGTGGAAAGCTATCGCTGCCAGTATGCTGCCGCTGGCATGAACAACAATGGCTAACATGATCGCTGATACCAGGATAGTATCGACCCAGTAAAGGCCCCATGCTCCAGGAGAGCTTAAAGGAGGTGTGGTACCTGGAGTAAAAGACAGGGGGATATGCCAGAAACACCAGATGGTGCCAATGATGACAGCTGTGCCAGTGACTGAAAAGCGATTTAGCAAATGGGGTTGCAGGTAACCACGCCAGCCGACTTCTTCACATAAGGGGCCGGCCAGCAACGCCACAAACAACGCTGGTGGCAATAACCGGTACCAGGCAGGCAGAACGATATCGCCCAGCGTTTCACTGAAAATGCTGTGCAACAAAGTAGCCATGACAGCAAGTAATAGTGGTAATCCCATTGCCAATAACCAGGTGCCAGCAGGGAACTTGATGCGGGTGAATCTGTGCCCCAGCTCTCTCAGGCCGTCTTTGCCCTTAGTGTATCCAGTGAGAATGATGGCAGCCAGGCTGGGGCCAGTCGCCCCAGTATAAATCAGCACAATGGCGAGTGGTTGCGATATCAGTGCATCAATGGGAGCTCTGCCGTAGATGGTCAGCAGCAAGCCCCAACCGCTGCCAGTGATAGCTGCCGTCAATGCAATAAATGCCAGAACCGGGTAGTGGCTGATGCGCTCTTTCATCAAGGTATCCCATTCTCCTGTCTGGTTAATGCATTATTAGTCAGCGCCTCACCAGGGTGCCTGGTCGCGTTGGTGCTAGTGGCTGTGAGCTAACGTCACAGAACTTCACACACGATCTGCTATCGGATAGCAATCGGGTTGATGACGACCTGCACAGCGCCCTTAAATTTTGGCTGACCCAGTACGAACAGAAATTCCTGGACGCCATCTGCGGCCAGCTCTGCGGTGTTCATGCTCTCAAGGATATAAACACCTTCTTTGGCCAGCAGTGTCTGGTGTACCGCAAAGGCACGATCGGGGTTTTCAAAGGGAATCACTTCCAGGGCAGGGGTGTCAGCACCGACAGCTACCACGCCCAGTTCCGCAAGATAACTGGCGCCTTCAACACCCGGGCCTGGCTGAACGGAAATAAAACGTTCATCATCATTACCGAGCAATTGCATCCAGCCGGTATGAAACAGCATCACGTCGCCGCGCTGTATTTCAATACCCTGTTCGCTGGCAGCCGCTGCTATTTCGGCCTGATTAAACGCGGTGCCTTCTGCCACCATATCAACATTGAAATAGGCGGTCATGTCCAACAATACGCCGCGGGTGACAATCGGTGGAATCGTATGCGTTCCCAACTCTGCCAGCCCGGCATCACTGGCAATCTGCTCGGTAGTCAGGCCGTTGTAATACTGATGACCCACACCCAGGTGACCCAGGCCATCAATCTGAGAACCGACTCCAAAACTGGTGCGTACTCTTTCATCATTAGACGTTACGGCATCGGCACCAACGGGTATGCTGTCACTGCCAGGAACGATATCGATTTCATAGCTGCGGGAACCGTAAGCGGGAGAGTCTTCTGCTGTTTCTATTCCCAGTGAATAGACCTTGCCGGTCGTGATCAGCCCGGCAGCTTGCAGGACTTTGTCAGCACTTAAATAATTTGCGGCACCAATACGGTCATCCGCACCGTGACGGGAAGGTACCCAGTCCTGGGCCAGAGCAGTTGTCGACATCACAGATGTCAGCAGTGCAGCTGAACAGAGCGCGACTCTGGGAGTACGGGAGAGGTTTGTTCTCATTATGATCTCCTAATGACTGGACACGGAGTTGTCTTTTAGTCTTGAAAGGAGGTTACCACTATTTCAGTGTGATGTTCTTTGGATGAGGCTAAACGTAGAAGTTATGCGCTGAGGTTGTACAAGCTTTAAAGTCTTGAAGAGACGTCCATGCGTTTTTGCCATAGCTGTCTCTATATATTTGTTTCTGGTATATATTGGTATATTTCTGCGATTGTGAGTTCAAGTCAATTCTTCATAAGCATTTAAAGATATTCGGCAACTGGTACCTTGAAAGAGGCAAGATGTTCCTGTTTATGAAGGTTTCAGGCTATAGTCAACCGAGAAATAAAATACCCGTTATAAAATAAAAGGGTGACACCATGAAAATAATGAAAAGTGTGGTTGTATTGTTTCAGGACTATGGTATTGCGCAAACACCAACCATGTATGTGAATGGCAAGTTTGTGGTAACAACTGATGTGGGTGGTTATCAGCAGATGCTGGAGGTTGTCGATTATCTGGTAAACCTGGAGCGCGGCTAAAAACAGCCGGGAGGAATTAAGATGCCTGAGCACAAAATATTTTCAATGCCCTTTGCCAGGGTATATCCGATGTACGTTCAAAAAGCAGAGCGAAAGAACCGAAGCAGAGCAGAGGTAGATGAAATCATTTGCTGGTTGACGGGTTATAGCCAGGATGAATTACAGGCTCAGGTTGATCAGGAGAACGATTTTCGGACATTTTTTGCCCAGGCTCCCGACTTTAATCCTGACAGCGCGCTGATCAAAGGGGTCGTTTGTGGAGTACGCGTTGAGGATGTTGAAGATCCCCTGATGCAGAAAATACGCTATCTGGACAAGCTGATTGATGAACTGGCGAAAGGGAAGGTCATGGAGAAAATCTTACGAGAATAATTTAATAGGCAATACGCAAAGTTTGTCAGATTTATACATTCATTGTAGTATGTATAAATTATTAGCAGTGACAATGATAAAAATACCTCTGCGAAATTAATAAACCATCTTTTTTTCTCAGAGGATATTTGTATGAAAAATGCGCATATCATACTGCTGGTCAGTGCGCTGTTTGTCACCAGTTCCTATGCAGCTGAACCTGTTGTTGCCACCGACGACCAGCAAGTACTGCTGGAAAGCAGCAACCCAGCACTGGCTGCCAATAAACAACTGGTGTACGACTTCTGGCGTGAAGTGTTCGAAGGCGGGCATATGGAAAATATTGAAACGTATATGCATGAATCCTATATTCAGCATAATCCGACTGTAGAAACAGGCCGAGCCGCTTTTGTAGAGTTCTTTTCGCAAGTAAGAGAGCCCCGACCCATCGAAGATGAGATCCAGGCACCGCTGGTCTCCATTGTTGCCGAACGCGATCTGGTAATGCTGTCTTTTGCCAGGGAATACCAAGAGCCTGATGCGCCAGGTGAGACCTACACCACGACCTGGTTTGATATGTTTCGCATTGAAGACGGAAAAATCATAGAACACTGGGACCCGGCAACCAAAAACTGATATTTGGACTCAAGGTAGTAATTTTAAGGGATTGCCCAATGTTCAATATGCTTCTAAATAAAGGCCTGAAATCTGGTTAATGAGCTGATAAAGATAATGAAAATTCGGCAGTTTGATAAGAAAGACATAGCAAGTGTTATTTCACTTTGGGAGCAATGCGGACTAACCCGACCCTGGAACAATCCGCAACAGGACATCGCCAGAAAACTAACAGTGCAACCGGAACTGTTTGTTGTCGGTGAGGTTGATGGCCAGATTATGGCGTCAGCGATGGCAGGCTACGATGGCCATCGGGGCTCGGTGTATTATCTTGCTGTCTCTCCCGATTATCAGGAGAGTGGTTATGGTCGAAAGATTATGGCCTGGATAGAGCAGACGCTACTTGAGATGGGGTGCCCAAAACTGAATATTGTGGTGAGAAGCTCCAATAAAAACGTACTTCGATTTTATGATGCCCTTGGTTATGTGACAGACGATGTGATCAGCCTGGGTAAACGCATAATCCCTGATCAATAGCCCTGACGTGTTGCAGAGAAAAACCAGTGCAACATCAACTTTATTAACTTTGAAAGTTCAAGCAATCGGGGTGGCCCAGACGGGCAGGTGATCATTACGCAGGTACTGCGGTCGCATTAAAGGACTTCACGGCGGCCAGAATCCGGCGGCAGGTAATTTGTCCCACCAGCTTTCCATTCTCATCAATGACGGGGCGTCGACGTTGCCCTTTGCTCAACATATCCTGGGCGATATTAACGATATCATCGCCTGGCCTGGCACAGTTAATATGCTCAGTGACCATATATTTAGCGACTTCACCTGCAGAGTCCTGGTGGTAGGTGGCGTTGAGAATGCCTCTCATGCAGTCCAGTTCGGACAAGATCCCCTGCAGGTGACCTTTCTCGTCGACCACGCAGAGGCCGGATACACGGTTTTTTACAATAAGATCAATGGCTTCAAATAAATGAGCATTAGCGGAAATGACGACGGGTTTCGTCAGCATGTAGTCCTTTAAATCGACGGAACGGAGCATGACGCCTCCTATGTCAATCGTGAGTTTAGACTGCTGATTCTTTTTTTAGGAATATAAAACCCTATGTTCTTAAAGTCCAGTCATTTTGGAATCGACTGTCGTTTGGCGGTTTGTATGACTGTTGAGCTGACCTGTACGGTGATTTTTTATGACTTGAAAAACGGACAGACAGAATGGCTTGAACTCGCCGGTCAATTAGTTTCTAATGGAAAAAAGACAGGATAGTTAAAGAAAAGGACAAGAAGTAGCAGTAGCAGGCAATATCATCAATATCGCTGTTGAATCTGCCTAAATGACTTGCGCGAGCCCGTGCAAGCGTTGGGGCAGTGCTGGCCGCCGGGATAATAAAACTGACACCGGTATGCCACAAATTCGGAGAGAGTTGGTATGAGCATCGATCTGTGGCCCCTGATTGTCTACACCATGATAGTACTCCTGGTCGTGGGGACTATGCTGGGTCTGTCCTCTGTGCTCGGGCAAAAACGTCGCGACCGGGCGACCAACGAACCTTACGAATCCGGTATCGTCTCAGTGGGCGATGCGCACTTCAGAATCTCCGTTCATTTTTATCTTACCGCCATACTTTTCATCATCTTTGATCTGGAAGCCGTCTTCCTGTTTACCTGGGCTATTGCCGTGCGTGAAGCGGGCTGGCTGGGTTTCGCTGAGGCGCTGATATTCATTCTTATCTTGCTGGCCGGGCTGGTTTATCTCTACAAAACAGGGGCGCTGGACTGGCGTACAGATCGTCAGCGGGGCAGGCAGGTTGCACTGAAATCTCCTGGCGGCGTAGTGAATCGCAAACCAATCAATCATGAAGATTCGGGAGAGACTGCGCTATGAGCTGGGAGTTGCAACGACCGGAAGACGCTGTCTCTGCCAGCCCAGGCGGCAATCAGTTTGATGAATACATCCGGCGCAACGTCATGATGATGAAGCTGGAGGACATGATTGCCTGGGGACGCAAGAACTCAGTCTGGCCGTTCAATTTCGGGCTCAGCTGCTGCTATGTAGAAATGGCCACGGCCTTTACCAGTCGTCATGACCTGGCGCGTTTTGGCTCAGAAGTTATCCGTGGAACACCTCGACAGGCCGACATGATTGTTATCGCCGGCACAGTATTCCGAAAAATGGCACCGGTGGTGCAACGCCTTTATGAGCAGCTTATGGAGCCGCGCTGGGTTATCAGTATGGGCTCCTGCGCCAACTCAGGCGGCATGTACGATATTTATTCAGTGGTACAGGGTGTCGATAAGTTCCTGCCGGTTGACGTATATGTGTCCGGCTGTCCACCGCGCCCTGAGGCCTTGTTGCAAGGGTTGGTCCTGCTCCAGGAAAGTATTGGCAAAGAGCGACGTCCGCTAAGTTGGGTGGTGGGCGAGCAGGGTGTTTACCGAAGAGAGCCCAACGAAGTACAGAGAGACAAACGTTTAACGGAGAGAATTCAGGCAACGGAATTGCGCAGTCCCGATGAAACCTGATGTGGTCTGAACCACATGGATAGAAGGATGTGCAGTCTTGAGTGATACGGCTACGGAGAGCGTGCTGAAACAACAGGCAGAGGATCTGTCGGCAGTTGTTGGCGCGCTGTATCAACGGTTTGGTGAATCTGCTTTCACCTTGCAGCGAACGGCTGAGGGGTTGCCGACCCTTTGGTTGCAACGTCAGTCGTTGCTGGATGTGTTGCGGTATCTGCGCCGCGATTACCAACCCCGATTTGAAATGCTGCTGGACATCACCGCGATTGATGAACGGGTCAGGGTGCACAGGGAAGGGCAGCCAGAGGCTGACTTTACTGTTGTTTACCACTTGATCTCCTTCACGGGCAACTGTGATGTTCGCCTGAAAATTGCTCTGCACGAGCATGATCTGAACGTGCCCAGCGCCATTCCCGTCTGGCCCTCTGCCAACTGGTATGAGCGTGAAGTCTGGGACATGTTCGGTATCAGTTTTGATGGCCATCCCAATTTGCGTCGTATTCTGTGCCCGCCCACCTGGCAAGGGCATGCACTGCGCAAAGACCATCCGGCCCGAGCCACGGAAATGGAACCTTATTCCCTGGATGATGATATCCAGGACCAGGAACAAAGTGCGCTCAAGTTTCGCCCGGAAGAGTGGGGTATGAAACAGCAGTCGGATTCCTCCGAGTTCATGTTCCTGAACCTTGGCCCCAACCACCCCAGCGTTCACGGTGTGTTCCGCATTGCCCTGCAGCTTGATGGTGAAATTGTCGTCGATGCCATTCCTGATATTGGTTATCACCATCGTGGCGCCGAGAAGATGGGCGAGCGCCAGAGCTGGCATACCTACATACCCTATACGGATCGTGTTGATTATCTGGGCGGGGTTATGAATAACTTGCCTTATGTCATGGCACTGGAACAGATGTGCGGTATTGAAGTGCCGGAACGGGTCCAGGTGATACGCGTCATGCTCTGCGAGTTTTTCCGCATTGCCAGTCACCTCCTGTTTTATGGCACCTTTGCCCAGGATCTGGGGCAACTGTCCCCGATTTTCTACATGTTTGTTGACCGGGAAAAAGTGTTCAACATCATTGAATCCATCTGCGGAGGACGCATGCACCCTTCCTGGTTCCGTATTGGCGGCGTTGCCCAGGATCTGCCAAACGGCTGGGACAAACGTATTCGCGAATTTGTTGATACCTTCCCGGCCCGTCTGGATGAATACGACCGTATGGTGATGGATAACAGCATTATCCGGCAGCGAACCCGTGGCATCGGTGCCTATGATACGGAAGAAGCGTTTGACTGGGGTATCACTGGCCCGGGTCTTAGAGCCACCGGATTTGAATGGGATTATCGCAAGGACCGTCCGTATTCCGGTTATGAGAATTTCGATTTTGATGTGCCGATTGCGGTGAACGGAGACTGTTATGACCGCTGTGCTGTTCGTATAGAAGAGATGCGCCAGAGCACACGCATCATTCGCCAGTGCCTGGAAAACATGCCGGAAGGCCCTTATAAATCGCAGCATGCCAAAACCTCGCCACCGATCAAGGAACACGCAAAACAGGACATCGAAAGTTTAATCGCACACTTCCTCAGTGTGAGCTGGGGGCCTGTTGTTCCCCCGGGGGAAATTACCACGGGGATTGAAGCAACCAAGGGTATTAATACCTATTACCTGGTCAGTGATGGCGGCGTGGGTTCCTATCGGACACGGATTCGTACGCCTTCTTTTGCGCACCTGCAGGCAATTCCCTATATCAGTAATGGATTCATGGTGGCTGACCTGATTGCCATTGTGGCGAGCATAGATTTTGTGATGGCCGATGTGGACCGTTGACCTGAGTAGCACTATGAGTGAAATGATAGCTACAACAAAGAAACAGTCTCGCCAATTGAGCGCGGAAGAGATTCGCGAGATTGAGCATGAAAAAACGCACTATCCCTACACGCAGGCGGTCGGGTTGGAAGCGTTAAAAATTGTACAGAAGCACCAAGGCTGGGTCAGCGATGAAAGCCTGTTGGCCGTTGCAGAGTACCTGGATATTCCAGTGGCAGACCTGGAAGGCGTAGCGACATTTTTCAACATGATCTTTCGCCGACCGGTTGGCAAAAATGTCATTTGCCTTTGCGATAGCGTGGCCTGCTGGATGCTGGGCTGCGATGACCTGAAGGCGCAGATTACCAGCCGCCTGGGCATCGAGTATGGTGAGACCACCGAGGATGGTGAGTTTACGTTACTGCCGGTGCCTTGTCTCGGCGCTTGCGACAAGGCCCCAGTATTGATGGTCGGGCGCGAGACCCACCGGCACGTAGATCCTGAAAATCTTGATCAGCTACTCAATGAATTACAAAGGGAAAATACAAAATCTAAAAAAACGATGTAAAGAATGCATAGGTTGACTCACAGGTCATGGTTAGAGGTTGCAGTCTGTGAGGGCCTCGGCGGCAGGGAAGCCGCCGTGGAGCCTATAGGGACATATTCACGGCGTCCCGTTCAGACTGCAACCTCTAACCATGACCCCTACACTGGAAATGAGCTTTGTAATTATGGATAAAGCCCTGACAAAGAACATTGACGAGACACGCGGCCCTCTAGACTACCAAGGGTATGTCGCAGCGGGTGGCTATGCCAGCGTTGCCAAAGCGATGGAGATGGCGCCGCGGGATATGATGGCGTTAATTAAGGAAGCTGGCTTGGGTGGTCGTGGCGGTGCGGGTTTTAATACCGGGCTGAAGTGGAGCTTTATTCCTGAACCAGATGGTGGGCCACGATACCTGGTGGTCAATGCCGATGAGATGGAACCTGGCACGTTCAAGGATCGCCTGCTGATGGAGCAGGATCCTCACTTGTTGATCGAGGGAGTCATTGCCAGTGCCTGGGCCTTGCAGGCAACCACGGCGTATATTTTCCTGCGCGGAGAATACACTGACGCGGAAGAACTACTGTTAACAGCCATTGATGAAGCGTATGCCCATGGCATGTTGGGCACGTCCGTGAATGGCAGCGATTACCGCCTGGAGCTTTACCTACATACCAGTGCCGGTCGCTACATTTGTGGTGAAGAAACTGCGCTGATCAATGCGCTGGAAGGGCAGCGAGCCACGCCTCGCGCAAAACCGCCTTTTCCGCAAATCAGTGGTTTATGGGGTCGGCCAACACTGGTCAATAACGTGGAGACAATCTGCAACATTCCCAGCATCGTGTTAAACGGCGTGGACTGGTTCAAGCAACAAGGGCTGGGCGAAGAAGCGGGCAGCAAAATGTTTGGTATCAGCGGACGCGTGAACAATCCCGGTTGCTGGGAGTTGCCCTTAGGCACCACGTTCCGCACTTTGCTGGAAGATTATGCGGGTGGCATGCGCGAGGGGTATTCACTCAAGGCGTTTCTGCCCGGTGGCGGCTCAACGGATTTCCTGATGCCAGAACACCTGGATGTCCCCATGAGTTACAGCGAAGTCGGCAAACTGGGCAGTCGCCTGGGTACCGCGCTGGTGATGGTGCTGGATGACAAAACCTGCCCGATCGGTTGCATACATAATCTGATCAAATTTTTCTCTCATGAAAGCTGCGGCTGGTGTACGCCGTGCCGTGACGGTCTGCCCTGGGTTGAGCATATGTTGCTGGAAATCGAGCAGGGTCGCGGCAAACGAGAGTACCTGGATATATTGAAAGAGATGACCGGCTATATGGGGCCGGGGAAAACATTCTGTGCGTTGGCGCCTGGCGCCATGGCACCGCTGCAAAGTGGCCTGAAGCACTTTATGGCCGAGTTTGAGCAGCACATTGATGAGCAGTGCTGCCCATACAAACATGATCATCAACTGCAGAGAAGTGCTTGAGATGACAATGAATGGCGGACGGTATGTCTGAAAAGGTATCCATCACAATCGACAATCAGGCCATTGAGGTGGATCCTGACAAGAATCTGCTGGAGGAAGTGCTCTCCGCCGGTCTGGATCTGCCGTACTTTTGCTGGCACCCCAGTATGGATTCGGTGGGGTCCTGCCGACAGTGTGCGATGACAGAATATGCTGACGAAGAAGATCAGCATGGACGACTGATCATGGCCTGCATGTCCTCCCCGCGCGACGGCGCACGATACTCGCTACAGGCTGCGGCTGACTTCCGCGCGGAAATCATTGAAGGCATGATGATCAGTCATCCGCACGACTGTGCGGTTTGTGAAGAAGGGGGAGAGTGCCACCTGCAGGATATGACCGTGATGTCCGGGCATACCTATCGACGTTACGACGGCACGAAAGTCACGCATCGCAACCAGAACCTGGGGCCATTTATTGGCCATGAAATGAACCGCTGCATTACCTGTTATCGCTGTGTGCGATTCTATCGGGATTATGCCGGTGGTACGGATCTGGGTGCCCAGGCCTCACATCACCACGTCTATTTTGGCCGTTATGACGACGGTCCACTGGAAAGTGAATTCAGTGGCAATCTGGCGGAAGTCTGTCCTACCGGTGTGTTTACCGACAAGGTTTTCAGCAAGCATTACAGTCGTAAATGGGACCTGCAGACATCGCCTTCCATTTGTGCGGGTTGCAGCATTGGTTGCAACATTAACCCTGGCGAGCGTTATGGCACTTTGCGTCGTGTTGTGAATCGCTATAACGATGAAGTCAACGGTTACTTTATTTGTGATCGTGGCCGTTTTGGCACGGGCTATGTCAATGACGATGCCGTTCGTATCCGCCAGAGCATGACACGGAGCAGTCAGGATGCCGATCCGGTCCTGGTATCGAATGCAGACGCACTGCAGCAATTGCAGGACATGTCCGGTGCTATCGGTATTGGTTCCCCCAGAGCATCCATGGAAGCCAATTTTGCCTTGCGCGAGAAAGTGGGCAAGGCCAATTTCTATGCGGGCTTGAGTCAGCAGGAGTTCGCCATCTTGCAGCAGATCCTGAGCATTTATCAGGATACACCCGCCCATATTGCCAGCCTGAAAGACGTGGAAGCCAGCGATGCGGTACTGATTCTAGGCGAAGATCTGACCAATACGGCAGCCCGTATGGCACTGGCTGTTCGCCAGTCGGTACGCCACCGCAGTTTTGAGAAGGCCGCCGAACAGAAAATCCCGCTCTGGCATGATGCAGCGGTGAGAAAGCTGGCCATGGATGAAAGAAGCCCGCTGTATATTCTCAGCCCCCATGCCACCCGGCTGGATGATGTCAGCGAAACCACGCATATCTGTAACGCCGGGCAAGCGGCCCGAATTGCCGCTGCAGTTGCCAGCCGGTTTGATAAGGAAGTGCTCGCGCCCGAGAAACTGGATAAAGCGGAACAAGCACTGGTCAAGCGCATCACGGCAAGCTTCAAAGGTGCCAGGCAGCCGTTGATCATAGCTGGTTCCAACAGCATGAGCCTGCCACTGGTGCAGTCAGCTGCCAATCTTGCTCAGGCACTTTATCAAAAAAATGAGCTGACCCAACTGGCCCTCGTTGGCAGCGAAGCCAATGGCCTGGGGTTGATGCTCTTGATGGAAGATAGTCAGCAAGACTTGCAACAGGCATTTGCGACAGGGACGCAGTCAGCCATTGTGGTGGAGAACGATCTGTATCGGCGGGCACCGACGGCTGAGGTCGATCATTTTATCGCTGGCCTTGAGCAACTGGCTGTCATCGACAACATTAAAACCCGAACGGGAGAGCAGGCTCACCTGGTCTGTGCATCCGCTACGTTTGCAGAAAGCTCGGGCACTTTCGTCAATTACGAGGGCAGGGCGCAACACTATTATGCGACCTTCAAACCGGTCGACAGCATTCTGCCTGCCACTCGCTGGTTAGCACCTGAGACTTCGCTGGCGACACTGACCCAGGCCTGCAGTCAGACACTGGCTAATTGTGCTGGTATGGCTGATCTCACACCGGGGCAGGATTACCACTATGCCGGACTGTTGGTACCTCGCCAGCAGTTCCGCTATTCCGGTCGCACCGCCATGCGTGCCAATAAGAATGTGCATGAGCCCAAACAGGAACAGGATCCCGACGGCATCATGAGCTATTCCATGGAAGGGGTCAGTCCCTTGAAGGAAGCTCGTGTGTTCAACACGCCCTGGGCACCGGGCTGGAATTCCAACCAGAGTGTTTTCAAGTTTCAGGACGAAGTCGGAGGCCACCTTAAACAGAGCTCGATAGGCGTTCGTCTGTTGGACAAGCGTAACAGTGCTGAGGAGGGCGGTTATATTGCGCTGGATTCCTCTGAAAAAAATACGGCATTCCCCTTGTACCACCTGTTTGGCAGCGAAGAATTGAGTGCGCAAAGTCAGGCGATACAGGCCCGGGCCACGTCGGCTTATGTGGCAATGAATCCAGCGGATGCTGACAGGCTCGGATTCAATGCGGGCGGTGGCGTTACCGTACAGGGTAATGGTGTTGTGCCACTGCTACTGAGAGATAGCATTGCTACCGGTTCAGTGGGTATCAGTGTGGGGTTGCCAGGGCTGAATGTGCATGATGTGCTGCCTGATGTGAGCCTGGAGCCGGCACCGCAGTGGCAGGCTCCGCCCCAGTGGCAGCCCGACAATATCATTGTCAGCGACCGGCTGCATAAGCTGCATGAACAGGAGGGCGACTGATGTTTGATATTGAAGTCGGGTCCGCACTGGTCATGGGGCTTATCCTTGGCGGAGTGATTCTGATCTCAGCCTGGCTGATCTGGCTGGAGCGTCGTTTGCTGGGTGTCTGGCAGGACAGGTTGGGTCCCAATCGTGTCGGCCCGCTGGGGTTGGGGCAGGTCATCGCAGACATGTTCAAGATCTTCACCAAAGAAGACTGGGTGCCACCGTTTGCGGATAAACTGGTCTTCATGGTGGCGCCACCGATCATCATGATCTGCATATTGCTGAGTTTTGCCGTTATACCCATCGCACCCAATGTCGGCATCATCGATTTGAACATTGGTCTGCTGTGGATATTGGCGATGGCCTCGCTGGCCGCTTATTCAGTGATGCTGGGCGGCCTGGCTTCGAACAATAAATATGCCTTGCTGGGCAGTCTCCGCGCTGCAGCCCAGATGGTGTCTTATGAAGTCTTCATGGGTATTTCCCTGCTGGGGGTGGTGATGCTGTCTGGCACCTTTAACCTTAGGGAAATCGTTGAGAGCCAGCGCGATGGCTGGTACATCCTGCCGCAGTTTTTTGCCTTTATCGTCTTTGCCATTGCTTCGGTTGCCGAAAGCCACCGTCTGCCTTTTGATTTGCCAGAAGCGGAACAGGAAATCGTCGCAGGTTTTCACACGGAATACTCTGGCATGAAGTTCGGCATGTTTTTTGTGGGGGAATACATTGGCGTATTGCTGGCGTCCGCGTTAATGACCGTGCTGTTTTTTGGTGGCTGGCTGCCACCGTTTGGCATCGGCCCGGAAGACAGTATTGTCGCGGGCATTTTCTGGATGCTTCTAAAGACGATGGTTTTCGTCTGTTTCTTTGTACTGATGAGAGCGGCCATTCCACGGCCACGCTATGACCAGTTGATGTCATATGGTTGGCTGGTACTGCTACCGCTGTCATTGATTAATTTGCTGATCACAGGTGCTGTGATCTTGTTCCAGGGAGCTTGAGACTTATGTTGAAACCCGTATGGGAACAGGTAAAAGTGCTGTGGAGCCAGGTCAGAACCCTGGGGATGGTGCTTGCTCACACATTTAGCAAGAAAGACACGGTAGAGTACCCGGACACCGAACCGTATATGTTTCCGCGCTGGCGTGGCCGAATTATTCTCAGTCGTGATCCAGATGGCGAAGAGCGCTGCGTGGCCTGTAATTTGTGTGCTGTGGCTTGTCCGGTCGATTGCATTGCCTTGCAGAAAACCGAAGATGAAGAAGGGCGCTGGTACCCTGAGTTTTTCCGTATCAATTTTTCCCGTTGCATCATGTGCGGCTTTTGCGAGGAAGCCTGCCCTACGCATGCCATCCAGCTGACGCCGGATTTTGAGATGGCCGAATATGAGCGTCAGGACATGGTCTGGGAGAAAGAACATTTGCTGATTAACGGCACCGGCAAGTATCAGGATTACAACTACTACCGGGTTGCGGGCAAAAGTATCGGCGGAAAGGACAAAGGTGAAGCACAGAACGAACAGCCACCGGTCGACAGAAGGAGTCTGCTGCCATGATGCTGTTGTTCTACACAGCTGCTGCCGTGGCCATACTTGCCACACTGATGGTGATTACCCGAACCAATGTGGTTCATGCCTTGCTGTATTTTATCGTGTCGCTGATCGCTGTGGCAGTGGTGTTCTACACACTGGGCGCAACATTTGCCGCAGCGCTGGAAGTGATTGTCTATGCTGGCGCCATCATGGTGCTCTTCCTGTTTGTGATGATGATGCTCAATCTGGGCCAGTCGACCCAGGAACAGGAAAAGGTCTGGTTAAAACCGAGACTCTGGCTGGGGCCTTGCCTGCTTTCATTGCCATTACTGGTGGAACTGGTCTGGATGATTCGCCAGGCACCTGATGCCAATGCCGCGCATAGCATTATTGAAGCCCGCGACATTGGCGCGGCACTGTTTGGCCCCTATGTGCTGGCCGTTGAGCTCGCCTCTCTGTTATTGCTGGCAGGGCTGGTCGCCGCCAATCACCTGGCCCGCCGGGAGGATAGATCATGATCAGCGTCACCATGCAGGCAGTCCCGATGAGTCATGGCCTCATCCTCGCTGCCATCCTGTTTCTGCTCGGGCTGGCCGGCTTGCTGGTCCGGCGCAACCTGGTATTCGCACTGCTGTCCCTTGAAGTCATGCTCAACGCGGCTGGCCTGGCATTTATCGTCGGAGCCTCCCGCTGGGGCAACGTCGACGGCCAGGTCATGTTCCTGCTCATCCTCACCCTGGCTGCAGCAGAAGTCGCCGTCGGCCTGGCACTGGTACTGCAGCTGTTCCGGCGACATGGGACGGTGGATCTTGATGTGTTGAGCGAGATGAAAGGATGACTTGTGACAATTAATGAGGTGACGTTGGCACTCAAGGCCATGAATTAGGTTTTAAGCTAGAACGAAGACATAGAACCCTGACTCGAGGGCCGGAAACACAGGCACTTACTTCTGAGGCTGAAAGAGAGAACAAATGCTGGACTTACTTTGGCTGGTTCCGACAATACCGTTCATCGGCTTCCTCGCTCTTATGCTGAGCGCAGGAAAGATGCCGCCGTTCGCCGCGGGACTTGTGGGTGCCGGATCCATTGGTCTGTCGTTTTTGGTGGCCTGTCTGGTGGGCGTCAGTTACCTGAACATGGAGCCGACAGGTGAGGGCATAGCCTATACCCAGACGTTATGGACCTGGCTCCGTGTCGGGGATTTTTCTGCCGGATTCAGCTTTTATCTGGATGGTCTGTCGCTGGTGATGATGTTCATCATTACCGGTGTGGGTTTTCTGATTCATGTCTATGCCACCGGCTATATGAAAGACGATCCGGGATTTGCGCGTTTCTTCTGCTACATGAACCTCTTTGTTGCGGCGATGCTGATTCTGGTGCTGGGGGATAACCTGCTGTTGCTGTTCATGGGCTGGGAAGGTGTCGGACTGTGCTCGTATCTGTTGATTGGCTTCTGGTACAAGGACCCCCATAACGGCTATGCGGCCCGAAAGGCCTTTGTCATGACGCGAGTGGGTGATGCCTCGATGGCGCTGGGGCTTTTCCTGATCTTTATGAGCCTGGGCACGCTGGATATCCAGGCGGCCATGTCGACGGCAGAGAGCCAGTGGCAACCGGGATCCGGCATGGCAGTCGCAATTACGTTATTGTTGCTGGGCGGGGCTGTGGGCAAGTCGGCTCAGTTACCGCTTCAAACCTGGTTGCCCGATGCCATGGCTGGCCCCACGCCGATTTCTGCGTTGATTCACGCCGCGACCATGGTGACCGCGGGTGTTTATCTGATTGCCCGTACCCATGTGTTTTATGAGCTGGCGCCGAGTGTGCAGTATCTGGTCGGCGTGATCGGCGTGCTGACCTTGCTGATGGCCGGGTTCACGGCCCTGGTGCAAAACGACATTAAAAAAGTGTTGGCGTTTTCCACGGTCAGCCAGATCGGTTACATGTTCCTGGCCCTGGGCGTGGGTGCCTGGAGCAGTGCGGTTTTCCACCTGATGACGCATGCCTTTTTCAAGGCGCTGCTGTTCCTGACGGCCGGTTCAATCATTCTGTCGATGCATCATGAACAGAATATTTTCAAGATGGGTGGCCTCAGGCGAGATTTGCCATTCTGTTTCTGGATGTTCCTGATTGGCTGTCTGGCATTGACGGCGTTACCGTTTACTTCCGGTTTCTTCAGCAAGGAAGAAATTCTGGCAGAGGCGCTGGCTTCTCCAGATGGCGGGTATCTGCTCTGGCTGGGTGGGCTGACTGGCGCTTTTCTGACAGGTTTATACAGTTTCCGTTTGCTATTTTTGGTGTTCTTCGGTGAGAAAAGGCATGCCGCCGAAGAAATGAAAGGCAGCAACCTGCAACTGCCCCTGGTCATTCTGGCGGTGTTTTCCATTCTGGGTGGCTATATAGCGCTACCGCTGGATAGTGTTTTCCCCCATGCTGAGCATGAAGCCCATCCGGCACTGCATTATCAAATCATTATGATTGCAGTCCCTATGCTGGGCATCCTGCTTGCCTGGTATCTGTTTGTGAAACGCAAGGATATCAGTGATCGCCTGGCGACAGATGGCATGGGCAAAACACTGCATCGTTTCTTCTTCAGCCAGTGGGGCATGGACTGGCTTTATTCATTACTGTTTATTAAACCCTATGTCTGGTTATCCCGCATCAACCGGCGAGACTTTGTGGATGCTTTTTATAACGGCACCGCAGGGCTTGCCCGCTTTGCCCATGGTCTGCTGTCCGATACCCAGACTGGTCACCTGCGCTGGTATGTATTCTGCGTCGGCGTAGGACTTCTGTTGCTGGTCAGTATAGGAGTGTTCGCATGATACTGATCTGGTTAATGCTGATTCTGTTTGTCGGAGGCATAGCGGCAGTCATTGCCGAGCGCAGCAACCCCATGCTGCCCAGGGTGATCGCACTCGGCGCGCTGCTGCTGGATTTGGGTCTGTTGTTACTTGTCCTCTTTTTTCCAGCCACGATGGGGGCGGATGCAACGAATCAGATCAGCATCGGTCAGGAAGGTGAGTGGTTAGTCCTGTTCCAGGCGGACTGGATTCCTCAGTTGGGCATCAGCTTTATTTTCGGTGCTGATGGGCTCAGCTTATTGTTGATTATTCTGACCGTATTCCTGGGGCTGATGTCTCTTGGTGCCGCCTGGCATGAAATCACTGAACGCAGCGGTTTTTTCTACCTGAACCTGTTATGGACACTGACCGGTGTCATTGGTGTGTTCAGCGCACTGGATCTGTTCCTGTTCTTTGTGTTCTGGGAAGTCATGCTGGTACCGATGTATTTCATCATTGCCATCTGGGGGCATGAGAACAAGTCCTACGCCGCGATGAAGTTTTTTATCTTCACCCAGGTCAGCGGCCTGCTGATGCTGGTGGCCATGCTGGGCCTGGTATTCGCTCACTACCAGACTAGCGGGGCACTGACCTTTAATTATTTTGCCTTGCTTGATGGAGAGTTCACGACAGAAGTCGGTTTCTGGTTAATGCTGGGTTTCTTCATCGCGTTTGCTACCAAATTGCCAACGGTGCCATTACATAACTGGTTGCCGGATGCGCACAGCCAGGCACCTACAGCTGGTTCTGTCATCCTGGCCGGTATCTTGCTGAAGACGGGCGCCTACGGCCTGCTGCGCTTCGCCCAGGGTCTGTTTCCTGAAGAAAGTGCCGCCTTCGCTCCGGTTGCCATGACCCTGGGTGCCATCAGTATTCTTTACACCGCCAAAGTGGCGTTTGCCCAGGACGACCTGAAACGTTTGATTGCCTATACCTCAGTCAGTCACATGGGTTTCGTCATGCTGGGTATCTATGCCTGGAATGCACAGTCTGCGCAAGGGGCTGTGATGACCATGCTGGCTCACGGTTTTAGTGCGGCAGCCTTGTTTATGGTGGCAGGCGGATTGCAGCATCGTCTGCATACCCGCGACATGCGACAAATGGGCGGGCTTTGGGGGGTGATGCCAAAATTAAGTTTCATGGCGCTGTTCTTTACTGTGGCGGCTGTCGGCATGCCCGGTTTGGGTAACTTTATCGGTGAGTTTCTGGTGCTGCTGGGCAGTTTCCAGCGCAGTGTCACCATTACGGTCTTTGCTACGGGTGGATTGATCGTTGCTGCCATCTACTCACTGATCGTCATTCAGCGCACTTTCCATGGTGAGCCCAAACAGCAGTACGGTGATGTGGCTGACCTGAGAAAAACGGAAATGGCCTGTTACATTGCCATGATGCTGGGGCTGGTATGGATGGGACTCTATCCGCAAAGCATGTTGGCCCTGGCTGAGTCCGGGCTGATGAACCTGGGTCTTGATATGTCGACAGGAGCGCGCTGATGAGCATTGATGTCCTCATTAATCTGTCGCAAATCATTATGCTGGGGCTCAGTACCCTGGTAGTGATGCTGGTGATCGCCTTTCGCCGGGGCCATAAACTGACGTATGGGCTGACGATGGCAGGATTGGCAATTTCTCTGTTGATCTTCCTGTTCATCAGCCCTGCCGACGCCAGGCAAGCCACTGAGCTGTTAGTGATGGATGATTACAGCCTGTTTTTCTCCACGCTGGTGATCATTAGCGCTTTGGCAGTGACTGCGCTGTCCTATCCGTATTTTGAGGGGGAACAGTCCCGCAATGAGGAATTCTACCTGCTGTTGTTAATGGCAACATTAGGGGGTGTGGTGCTGGCATGCAGTCAGCATATTGTGAGTTTTTTCCTGGGTATGGAAATTCTCAGCATCTGTTTGTACGGCATGATTGCCTACACTGTACAGCAACCAGGTGCGGCGAAATTTCCACTGGAAGCGGGTATCAAGTACCTGCTGTTATCCGGCGCGTCCTCGGCTATGATCCTGTTCGGTATTGCCCTGATCTATACCCAGACAGGCACCTTGCTGTTTAGTGAAATACCACAGCGACTGGTCGAAGCCGGGCAGGGTAACCCCATTGTCATTACCGGCTGGATGATGGCTGTTGCTGGTATTGCTTTTAAACTGTCACTGGTGCCATTCCACATGTGGACACCAGATGTGTATGAAGGCGCGCCTGTGCCTGCCACCACCTTCATTGCCACGGCATCGAAAGCCGCCATGGTGGCAGTGGTCTTGCGTCTTGTACTGGCCAGTCAGGCTTACGAGATTGATGGTTTGCTCAGTACAGTTACGGTATTGGCTGCATTGTCGATGGTCGTGGGTAACCTGCTGGCTCTGTTGCAGAAAAATATCAAACGATTGCTGGCGTATTCGTCCATTGCTCATCTGGGTTACGTCATGATTGTCATGGTGGCTGCTGGCAGTATGGCCAGCAGTGCGGCTGCCGAAGCGGTAACCTATTACATGGCGGCTTATGTGTTCACTACACTGGCTGGTTTTGCTGTAGTCTCGGCGCTGTCCAGCAGTACTAACGAACAGGATCAACTGGCCAGCTACCAGGGACTGTTCTGGCAGCGTCCCTGGGTGGCATTGCCCCTGATGATTGTCATGTTAAGTCTGGCGGGCATTCCTCTGACCATGGGCTTTATCGGCAAATTTTATGTGATTCAGGCCGGTGTGACAGGCCAGCTCTGGTTGTTACTGGCGATGCTGGTGATTGGCAGCGGTATCGGTATTTTCTATTATTTACGCGTTGTCTACCTGCTGGTGCAATCCCCGTCTGGCGAGAGTGAGCAGGGCGGTCTTCCTCTGGCTGTCACTGCCACGCTGCTGCTCACCAGCGGTACTGTGGTGTTATTGGGCATCTGGCCAACGGGTTTGATCGCCAGTTTGTCGGGATTAAGTGTTTTCTAGCGCCTGGCGCTGAGCCGTTGATATGCGGTAATCTCTGGAACATCACGGATGATGAAATAAGTTTGTTTGCTGCGCGTTAATGCATAGGTAACGCTCCTGGCAGGGTATTAAGACATTTCCCGCCAACCAGACAAATATAGCGAGGAATGCTTTCATGCCGAGACGTCGTAACGATGACTTTCTGGATCTGATGATACTGCTACCGTGGTGGTTCAGTGTGGTTTTCGCGCTGCTGGTTTATCTCGGGGTTGAATATCTGTTTCCCTGGTTATTCGCTAATCATCCCTATTTTGGACCTTTTGCACAGGGCCTTTCACAAATTTCTTATATGATAGGTCTGGTCTTTCTGTTGCCGACTTTTCCCTCTTATTTTCTGGGCAGAAAAAAGAAAAAACTACTGGAAACTCAGCGTAGTCTGCACACGATTCGCCAACTGTCCTGGCGAGAACTGGAGTACCTTGTTGCTGAAGCCTATCGTCGTCAGGGGTATGCAGTGGAAGAAAATACCTCTACCGGTGCTGACGGCGGCGTGGATATATGCCTGAGAAAAGCAGGACAAACCCACCTGGTGCAGTGTAAGCAATGGAAATTCCAGAAAGTCGGCGTAAAAATCGTTCGCGAAATGTTTGGCATCATGACGGCTGAGCAGGCGGCGACAGTGAAAATAGTGAGTTGTGGCTACTACACACCTGAAGCCATTGCATTTGCTCAAGGAAAACCCATTGAGCTGATTGACGGACCTTTGCTGCTTAAGATGGTATCCTCGGTTCAACGTTAAGATAACCAACCTATAAGGAAGACATATGTTCAGCCACGTTATGCTCGGCGCCAACGATATTCAGGAATCCAAGAAATTCTATGATGCCATTATGGAAGTGCTGGGATACAAACCAGGCGTAATTGATGAAAAAGGCCGTTGTTTCTACTTTGGAGAGGCGGGTATCTTTGCGCTCAGCGTCCCGATTGATGGTAAACCTGCCTGTAAGGGTAATGGCAGCACCATTGGTTTTGCTGCAAAATCAACCGAAGAGATTGATGCCTGGCACAAAGCGGGCCTGGCAAGTGGCGGGACGGATATCGAGGATGCACCCGGTATTCGTGAAGGCAGCGGTCGGAAACTGTACCTGGCTTACCTGCTGGATCCAGCGGGCAACAAAATCTGTGCGATGAAGCGGGTTGAGTGATTGCAGCAGTGCTTTCTGAGCTAAAAGCACTGGAAAAAGAATTGCACCAGGCCGGTGTGCGGAAAAGTGCACATCGGCTGGCTGCACTGCTACATGATTCCTTTACAGAGATAGGTCGATCTGGTCAGATATTCACCAAGCAGGAAATCATTGATGCGCTGTCCTCTGAAAAGGAAACAGACGTCTGGTCGCAGGATTATTCTTGCCAGCAAATTAATGATGACCTCTACCTTCTCACTTATCGTTGTGCTCGTGTACGATCAGATGGTTCCTTAAACAGGTATTCACATCGATCATCATTATGGCAGCGTATTAATGGGGCGTGGCAGATGAGGTTTCATCAGGGGACGCCCACTGAGGTATTCTCAAAAACAGACCTTGGGAGATAATGCTATGGATGTGCTTGCTATTGATCATGTTCAGTTGGTGATGCCACAGGGTGAAGAAGATAAAGCGAGAATTTTTTACGAGGGAATTCTTGGTATTCCAGAAACACCCAAGCCTGCTAAGTTGGCAAAGCGGGGCGGTGCCTGGTTTGAAAATAAATACGTCAAAATTCATCTTGGTGTCGAGGATAATTTCTTACCAGCAAGGAAAGCTCATCCGGCATTGGTTGTTTCCGATCTTGAACACCTGATTACCAAACTTTAAAAAGAAGGTTACGTAGTCTCTGAGGATCATAATATTCCTGGTGTAATACGAGCGTTTTCTTATGATCCATTCGGCAATCGGATTGAGTTTATTCAGAGCAGCAACGGTGAAAGGTAATATTTAATATTGTTAGGAGCATTCGATTGATAAAAGCAATACTGTTCGATCTGGATGAGACTCTTATCGATCGCTCCGAGATGATGCGGCAGTTCTTATTGGAGCAGCATCAACGTTTTTCGGTATTACATAGTATAGATAAAGCCTCTTTTGTAGAGGCGTGTATACGCCACCAAAACAATGGTTACGCTAATAAAAAGAAAGCATATATTTCAGCTTTAAATGAGATCTCTTTTCCAGATATCCCAGTGGTTGAACTGTTGCTTGAAGATTTGTATACCCACTATGGGAAATTTCCCGTACTGTTTGAGGGAGTACATCAAGTATTGCAGACATTGAGTCTGCAATTCCACCTAGGGGTCGTCAGTAACGGGCGAACAAGCGTGCAATTGGCAAAACTAGAGAATAGCGGAATAGCAAAATACTTTTCATCTATCTGCATCTCTGAATCTATAGGCTGTAAAAAACCAGATCCCATAATTTTTCAAACCTGTCTTCACCAGCTTTCTGTTGCCCCTGAAGAGGCGGTTTTCGTTGGCGATAACCCTTGCTCTGATATTGAACCCGCCATCGCATTAGGTATGCGGGCAATTTGGGTTGAGAATGATAATTTTGATCAACCTGAAGATGATGTCAAAGCGGTAGTTGGTTTGAATGATGTACATTCAATTTTGGCTGGATTCATATCAACCTGACCGGAATTATGTTTTTATTATGTCTCCTGTAATCGTCGTATCAGGCTCTCCTGCTTCCGGAAAAACAACTGTTGCACAATGGCTGGCATCAAAAATCAACATTCCTTTGCTTTCTAAAGATGACTACAAGGAGAGACTGTTTGATAAATTTGGTATAGATGACAGGGCGTGGTCGAAACGCTTGGGTAAAATTAGCTTTAACCAGTTATGTCGTGATGTAAGATGTCATGTGGCGAGAGGAAACTCCTTTATATTAGAAAGTGCTTTCAGGAGTGATGATGGGGAAGCTTTGAGTGAGATGCTCATTAGTCGTCCTGTAATTCATGCACACTGTGTCATACCACCATCATTAGCATTAACTCGATTTCGTATCAGAGCTCGAACCCAGGGACGGCATAAAGGTCATGCTGATGAGACGAACCTGAAGGAACTTTCTTTGATACTTGAAGAAGAGAAGTTTGAACCATCCATAATCAATAGCCAGTTAATCCTGGTACCAAGTGACGACTATTCACATGATTACCTAGAAGCCAGAAAAAAGGTTTATGAGTTGTTTTATAATATAGCTAGGTTAAACGATGATTAAGCTATCTAACTTCAATTCGGCCTGGCCCGATGAATTCAAACACGAGAGTCAAAGAATTCAGGATTCACTCGGTGAAACGATTGCCAATATTTATCACATCGGCAGTACTTCCATTCCTGACATCAAAGCCAAGCCCATTATTGATATTTTGCTTGAAGTGTCAGACCTTGAGCCCCTGGACAGCCAAAAAACGGCAATGGAAACATTGGGCTACGAAGCGATGGGGGAATTTGGTATTCCTGAACGCCGCTATTACCGCTTGAATAATGCGCATGGGATCCGGAAGTTTCAGGTTCATGCCTTTGAGTTAGGTTCTCATGGTGCCATGCGGCATCTGGCATACCGTGATTATTTGCTAGCTCATCCTCACATTGCTCAATCCTATAGTAAGCTGAAGGAACGATTAGTGGCACAACACCCGAATGATATGGATGCTTATATTGATGGTAAAGATTCGTTCATCAAGGATCATGAACGGAAGGCTTTGGAGTGGATTCAGGAGATAAAAGCTGACTATGAAGATTGAGCAGATACCCTCGGCCGATACCCTCAACCTGAGAAGTAAAGTACTTCGCCCGGGCAAACCGATATCCACCTGTCATTTTGACGGCGACGATGCTCCGCAGACCCGGCATTTTGGCGCGCTAAATCACCAAGACCAGATCGTGGGTATCGTTTCCGTCTATCAGCAGGGCAACGCATCCATCTCTGCCCATAATCCCTATCAGCTAAGGGCCATGGCCATAGACACAAGTGCTCGCGGTCAGGGTATAGGCGTTTTACTGCTTAATGCAGCGGAGAGCTACCTGCAATCCTGTGGTTGTGATCGGGTATGGGCCAATGCCCGCTCGGTAGCGATTGGGTTCTATACAAAACAGGGCTACCAGGAATTGTCTGAGGAGTTTGTCATCGAAAACGTTGGACCGCATTATCTGGTCGCTAAAGCGTTAGCACGCTAGCCTTTTCGACCGGCGTGGAATGGGATGATTATGAATTTCAGTAAGCCACCGCTTTTAAAAATTGCCGTGTTTATTCTGGCCAGTGCAGTAACATCAGTATCAATTTCCCAAGAGATTGATTTGGAGATGAGCAAGTTAGGGGAGACCGGGTCAGTATACAGAGCGAAACTGACATTCTTTCCAGCAACTTCGAATGTTACTCCGTCAACTAACTCGGGGAATTCCTCAACTAATCAAAACCCTGTCACGTTTGAGTTTTCTGTCCAATTAAATCTATCTAGCTCTTGGTTGCTGGAGGATGATCCAGACAGGGAACTCTCTGAGGAGGAAATGTTTACTCGAGAGTTCTTTTTAGCGAGAAAAAATGCGTCTTCTTTGGCTGATTTGCGTGGCTATATGGACGACAACTTCTACAGAGAGAAGGAAACCCTATATGCTAGAAATGAAGAGGCTCGTGAACGGGAACTCTCTGCGTTTGAAAACTTTACAGACATTAGACTTTTAGGCGTTGTCATATATGGGAATTTCTACTTCTTCTTGAACATTATAGAGAGACCAAGTGAAACATCGCCAGAAATTCGGGCAGGATTTGCTGCCCGAAAGCATGATGGGCGATATTTGCAAACAAACGCCCTTTCTGGCGATATTGCGATCGGGCTGTTCCGTCCAGGAATGCTACAAGAAGAGATCTATACTGCGCTGGAGCAATTGGGTCAGTAACTTTTAGCGATACGAACATACACCAAACTTAATCATGGATGACATGCAAAGTGGCTTTCTGGAAGGCGGCACTGTGGTCAACGGTGTCCATTTTGGTCCCTATGATGCGCTTGCAGAAAGTTATGTTGCCTTTGAAAAGTGGTTGGAGAAAGCAGGGTTTATACAATCCCGCAGTGCTCAAGGTTTAAAGTTTTCTGGTGATTTTGAGCGACAATTGCTGGACCGTGGGCCCACAAGTAAACGACACAACTCCTGCTGCTGGCCAGGCCAGCAGCCAGGCAGGTAGCCAGTAGTCTGTAAAGTCAGCAACCAGGCCAATGTTGATGAATGTCACCCATGCAGACATAAAAAAGGTCAGCACCCATGACATCAAGACGGCAAAAATAAACCTGTGTTTCATTTTTCATTTCTCCTGTGTTTCTCTGTTGTCGAGACACACCTTATTGCCTTTCAAAAAGACTGTATATATGCAATATTGTTACTATCAATTGCAAATATGAAAGGCTATGCTGGATAATTTAAGAATATTTGTCGTTGCTGCTGAGCAACAGAGCCTGAGTAAAGCCGCAGAGCACCTGGGTATGACGCTGGCGACTGTGTCGAGGCGAGTTCATGAGCTGGAGCAGAAACTGGGTTGTGAATTGTTTCACCGGTCCAACAAAGGTCTGACGCTAACGCCCGCAGGAATAGCTTATTATGATGAGTCAGCAGGTTATATCCACGAACTGGGTCTGCGACTTTCCAACCTGGAGGACTCCCTCAATAGCCTGGAAGGTGAGCTGAGAGTCATGGCTCCCACAAATATTGGCAGTGGGCCGCTTGATGCTTTCTGGAAATCATTTATTGCCAATAACAGCGGAATTTCCCTGAATGTTATTCTGGGAGATCCTTCTGATGACGTTATTTCTCATCAGGTGGATATTGCCATTCGGTCGGGGCCGCAACAGAACTCATCATTAATTCAAAAGAAAATCGGAACGATCACGCCGGTGCTGGTTGCAGCAGCCAATGCCCGGGAACTGGAACCTGAAGATCTTAATGATCTGGAGGCATTGCCAAGTATTGCGGCTCAACTGTTTAGCGACTGGCATTTAATAAAAGGCAATGAAACCTATCGGTGTCATAAAAAGCATAACCATATCAGCAATGACATGAATGTCTCCTTGAACCTGGTAAAAGCTGGAGCAGGCATAGCGTTATTGCCTCTGAGTATGGTTCATGCGGAGTTGGAAAACGGAGAATTAAGACGTGTTTTACCATCCTGGAGCGGAGTGCCACGCGAAATCTGTCTGCTTTGGCCGAATCAGCGAACGCTGTCAGTTCGTGCTGTCCGGTTTCGGGATGAGCTTATTGGTTATTTAAGAAATCAACAGTGGTTTAACATGGTGATTTAATGAGACACATCAAATTATTTCTTTCTGCAATGGCATTGTCGTTGACTCTTTTTGCTTGCTCACAGGGCAATCAGGAAGTGTCTGGTACGCCGGGCATTGCCGCTTCTCCACAACTATGTACGGCGGCCTGGTATGACTCGATAAACGCAGCGGTTCAAACAGGCGACGGGCAAGGCCATGGACCTGATACGGGGTCTGATGAATGGAAGTCAGTGGTTGAATTTCGGCTTGGTGTCAGAGGTAATGCTGATGTTCCTGAACGTGATACGCCAGCGTGGTGCCAGTACATTCAAACATTAGTCGAACCGCCGCCGTCAGCCTTCATTGCGAACGCTTCGCTAGCAAGTTCATCGCAAGCGTCTGCTACGGGACCTTCCTTTGCGTGCAGTGAAGTCACGCCGGGAACCATCGAAGCCCTGATCTGCATTGATACGGAGTTGTCAGCCCTGGATCGTCAACTGGCCAGTGTTTTCGCGGCCGCAATAGCTCAAACTCCAGTTGATGAAACTGCTATGTTAAGGGCTGAGCAGAGGGGCTGGATTAAAGGTCGTGACGCATGCTGGCAAGACACAGACAGGCGCTCTTGTGTCGAAAGCGAATACAATCGACGCATTGCAGGACTTCAGGCCACCTATCAATTGGTCAACAAAATCGGGCCGCTTAGCATGACCTGCAATACCAGTCCAGCCAGTGAGCTTGTGGTGACATTCTTTGCAAGCGAAACACCGACAATGATTGCTGAGTACAACGACAGTCATTCATTGATGTACCTCCAGTCCAGTGCCAGTGGCACGCGTTATCAGGGCAGAAATGAATCCTACTGGGAACATCAGGGGGTAGCGACGGTCACTTGGGGGTATGAGGCCACGGAGATGCAGTGTGGTCAGGAGGAGCGATGATAATAGAGACGATTAAACGCGTTCGAGGCCGTCTTACACTTCAGGTATTAGCTGGTTTTATGTTGCTAATAGCGATCATTTCGCCGTTTAGTCAAGCTGATGATACTTCACCTTTGCCAACATTGCTTATCATTGGTACTGTCCATTTTGACTCGCCGGGCCGCGATGAGATCAACTTTGAAGTAGAAGATATCATGACGTCACAGAGGCAGCAGCAGATGACTGAATTTGTTGCAATGCTCGAGTCAGAATATGCACCTACGCATATTGCTGTGGAGTTTCCCGCGACAGCCCAGGAACAGATCGATGAAGCCTACCGCCGTTATCTGAATGACAATCTAGCGTTGCGTCGGGGAGAACAGCATCAACTCGGTTATCGACTGGGTAAAAGAGCTGAACTAGATAAGATCTATGGGGTTGACTGGAACAACAACCCGCCGGGTGATATCAGCAATTATGACTGGCCGTCTTTTGCTCAGGCGCATGGCATGCAGGATGCGTTAGATCGTATTACTAATCCTGCCGATAAGCAAAACGTCAATGATATGTCAGAGCAGACTATCACTGAGTGGTTAATTAATATTAATTCGCCGCGCATCTTGGCAGAGTTTCACCAAGTGTACTTTGATATTGCGCAGGTCAGGGCAGATGGCTTCCACCCGGGTGCCAATTGGGTGGGCTCCTGGTACGCTCGTAATCTCAAGATCCTTAACAATATACTGTCGGTATCGCCTGAACCTGATGCACGAATTGTGGTTTTCTACGGAATAGGGCATGCCTATTTATTGAATCAACTGGCTGAAGAGTCTGGTAAGTTTAATGTAGTGACCTTGCCAGAAGTGTTGCAGTAAGGCACAGGGCACTCATGCTGTTACTGCTCATTGCTGGCTGCAGTGGAGCGAGACGGATAAGCTGACTTACTGATGAGCTTTCCGGTATTCAGATGGTGTCTGTTTCATCAAGTCTTTGAAAGCCCTGTTAAATACCGACAATGAAGAATAACCCACATCCATGGCAATACGTGACACGGGGTGATGTGTCGTTTTAATCAGCTCACAGGCGGCGTTGATCCGGTAGCTGTTCAGAAACTGATTGAAATTTTTGTACTGCATGGATTGATTAATGATGCGCCTGGCTTTGTACTCCATGATACCGACATGACGAGCCAGATCTGCCAATGTCAGACCGGGCTCTTCGTATAACTTCTCTTCAGACATGGCCTTTTCAATCATGGCAACGTATCGAGCATCCTGATCTCTGCGCTCCGGCGCTTGATCGACCGTATCCTGAGAACTGGAAGTGGCAGGTTTGAGGGCCAGCAGTTGGTTGGCGCCTTTGGAAGCCTGAATCGATAGCAGGTTGAAAAACAGAATGACGCTGAACAGGCAAATGGAAACCAGGATGTCATACAGGTCGCCGCTGCCTGGCAGCCCATCTGAGAGTATGTTGTCCAGCATGTTGCCACTGACAATAATGGCAATCACCACGCTTAGCCCCGCAATGAAAGCGACACGAAATTTCCGACGTTCCTCCAGTAAGTCAGCCTTGTAACCCCTGGCGACCAGCCCAATCGCGTGTAATGAAAAAACCAGCAGAATCATCTGTGGCAGTAAACTGACCAGCCTGTCATACAGATGGCTGGGTTGTTGCCATGAAATAATGCTGAAACTCAGCTCACCCGCGACTTCCAGTACCAGACAGAGAGTGATCGACAGGATTGCGATGACTGGCGTCCGGCGATCATCAACGAACAGTAGATAGGCCACCAGCCACAACAGAAATGGAGCCAGCGCTGAGAGCACTTCTAACGTGAGGTGGACCCATATCGAATTGCCGTGGCTAAGGCTATCGTGAACCAGGTATGCAATCGCACAAACACAGAATGCTGCGACCAGGCGTCCAATCTGGTTTCGGTATTGCAGACCAAAATGAATCGCCAGAAAAATGAACTGGGATATCGCCATGGCAGAAATGAAGATATTGGCTGTATTCATGGTTGCGAGGTGAAAATATCCTGACTGATTTCTCAATGTTGCTTAATGATCAGTGTAACTGATTGAAAATCAGTTGGATATTCAGCATCTGACGGATAGATAAATTTTGTGGATATTCAGAAATCAGGAAGCAGGCAAAACATCGACTTTATTACAATCAGCACTATGCACAGCATCATGCAGTTTGTGATGCTATTTGGAATCGCATGAATCTGCTAATTATTGATAGGTGAGGGAAGTCGATGCGTGTTTTTTTGAGATTATCGGTCATCATGTTTAGCGTGCTGGGGCTGGTTGCCAGCGCTGTCGTTTCAGCCAATGAGCGGGCAGCCAACTTTACCTTGATTGATCAGCACGGCAAGGCAACCGAGCTGCATTATCATGCGGATGCTCCAGCGGTCGTTCTCATGGCGCATAGTACGCAATCAGACCTGGTCGCTGAATCTGCCCGGATTCTGGCAGAAACGCAGGAAATGTACCCCGGTCTTGAGGTTTTCCTGATCAATGCGGTGGACACAGAGAACCGGGAGATGGTTCGCCAGGATATGGAAACGCAGGGTCTGGGTAATCTCACCGTACTGGATGATGCCTCACGGCTGGTCAGCGAGACACTGGGTTTTGATTATGCCGGAGAGGTGCTGGTGGTGGAAACGCAGCGCTGGCAGATACTGTATCGCGGGCCGGTTGCCGAGCAGCCAGGCGAGAGTGAGAACCTGGTCGCCAAGGTGCTGGCACAGCATCAGGCGGGTGAAACGATCAGCGTAGCATCACGCGAAATGCCCGAATCCTTCAACACTGAAAAACTGGCATTAGTCAGCGCTGATGCACCTGAATTGGAGAATATCTCTTATACTGACACTATCGCGCCCATGCTGGTGGAAAAGTGCGCCGACTGTCACCGCCCTGGTGGTATTGGTCCCTGGGCCATGACCAGCCACGCGATGGTACAGGGGTTCTCACCGATGATCCGCGAGACCTTGCTGACCAAGCGTATGCCGCCCTGGCATGCCGATCCTGCAGTGGGTGAGTTTAATCATGACATCAGCCTGAGTATTGAGCAGCAACGCACCCTGGTTAACTGGATTGATGCCGGTGCACCGCGCGGCAATGGGCCGGATCCTTTGCTGGAGGTGACTGCACAGGAAAGTGCCTGGTCGCTCGGTGAGCCTGATCTGGTGATTGATCTGCCCTCATTTGATCTGCCCGCCACCGGGGTGCTGGATTATCAGAACTTTATTGTGGAAAACCCGCTGGAAGAGGCCGTATGGGTCAAGGCTGTGCAAATCATCCCGGGGGATCACAAGGCTGTCCACCATGCGATTGCTACTGTTGGCGAAGCCACAGCAGGTTCAGTAAACGAGGATGAGGAAGATGCCTTGTTCCGGCCGCAGTTGATGACCTTTGTGCCGGGCAACGATACTTACATCTACCCAGAAGGTAACGGACTGTATGTTCGCCCTGACATGGCGTTTTTTACCCAGATGCACTACACCACCTATGGCCGCGAAACGCGCGATCAGACACGTATCGGGTTGTATTTTGCTGATGAAGAACCGGAGCATGTGCTGCAGCATTACTCCATCGTCAACCCGGCCATTCGTATCCCGCCCGGCGAGGCGGCGCATGAGGAAGTAGCTTATATCGAGCTGCAACGCGATGCAGTGATTTATGCCTTGTTCCCGCACGCGCATTATCGTGGCAAAAGCTCCAGCTTCACTTTGCGCTACCCGGATGGCAGTGAGGAACTGGTGCTCAACGTGCCCAATTACGACTTTAACTGGCAGCGTTACTTTCAGTTTGAAGAACCCAAAGCGGTGCCGGCTGGCACCATGATCATTCACCGGACGGTATTTGACAATTCCAGCAATAATGTCAGTAACCCGGACCCTTCTGCCACGGTAGACTGGGGTGAACAAAGCTGGGAAGAGATGCTGTATGGCGGGGTGTCTTTCCGCTATCAGGAACGCCAGGAAGGCGATACCGATGTCAATACTTTGGACTACCTGACCCACATTGCCATGGGTTTTCTGGATCGCAATGTCGATGGCATTCTGTCACTGAATGAAATGCCACAAGACTCCCGGCAGCAACTGGCATTCCCTTTTGTCATGCTCGACAAGGAAAAGAAAGGTGGATTGAACTATCAGCAATTTCATTCGCTGATGTCACAGGATGAGATGGGTGGGGCGATTATGTCCGAGCTTTGACTTTTTTGGGGGCGTATAAGGCTGTTGAAGATGCTTTGAATGATCGTTAAGCTGACATTTGCTTATCGCTGATATCGACCTTAGGGATGGTGCTTGTGAAATTAAAACGACAATTCAGAACCAGCACGGTCATCAAAGCGTTGATCATCCTGGCGTTACTCGTCATTGCACCTTTTGCAGTGCCGTTTACACTTGAATTTATTTTTGTTGCTGACCTGGTGGGACTGGAAGCGTTAATTGCACTGTGCCTCCTGTACTGCAAACCCCTGTTCTCTACTCTACGGATTAAAATTCAGGCATTTTGTGAACACTTACTGGCTACCGCACGACTGGTGTCTGAGCTGTATATGTTCAAACCAGGCGTCTACCTTGGCCATGCGACGTTTTCCAGTGTGGTGATATTGCTGGCCAGTTCGGTCATGCTGGCATCGGCGGTGTGGTTGCCGGTGATGTTTGCAAGTTCTGAATACGTCAGTCGATTAACTTTCCTGATATAGGTTTTACATCTGACAGTAAAAAGCCCCGGCCAAGATTAACCGGGGCTTTTCAATATTAAACGATAATACTAATCTTAATCGCGATAGCTGCTGGTCGGTGGCAGTTGCGAACCTGACAGGTCATCTGGCACGCTCTGTTCACGAACCACGCGGTGGGTCAGTGTGCCAATCCCTTGAATGGTGGCGCTGATGGTCTCACCATCAATCAGATAACCGGAACCGGTGGCGCGTTCAACACGACCAGAACCTGTACCACCAGACGTACCACTTTGCAGTACATCACCCGGGAAGATCGTGATCAGCGAAGACGCGTATTCGATCAATTCCGGAATGTTGTGAATCATGTCGCCAGCGTGCGCTTCCTGAACGGTCACACCATCAACAACCGTGATCTGGTGCAAGCGTTCCATGGGGTCGCCATAGAACTCTTTAGGCACGATCCAGGGGCCATGAGGTGCGAAAGTATCGTGGCCTTTACCGACAAACCAGTCCAGGCCTGAGCTGAAACCACCCGGTGGGCGGCCACCTCGGTCAGAGATGTCCATGGCGACCATGTAGCCGAATACGTGGTCATAGGCGCGAGCAGCAGAGACGTATTTGCCGGAACGACCAAAGACAATGGCCATTTCCACTTCGTATTCAATCTCATCACGGCCATAAGGCATGATGACATCATCTCCGTCACCAATAATGGCGCCGCGAGTTGGTTTCAGGAAGAGGTAAGGAACGCCGCGGTTTTCCTGACGCTGGCGTGTACGTTCGGCCAGTTCTTCTTCCGTGCAGCCTTCACAGGCGTGCGTATAGAAATTCACAGCGGCATTCATGATTTTGCTGGGATACTGGATCGGTGCACGAATATCGACATCGCCTACCTGATGAACGTAGGAAGGGCGGTCACTGCCGCTCAACTGGCCTTCTTCGACCATCCAGTTAACGATTTCATAAACACGGTATTTCAGACCATATTCGTACCCTTCAATCAGGCCTAACATGTCATCAGGCATATCGACGGGAGAATATTGTGGCATCAGCTCCATGGCTTTGTTGGCTTCTACCAGATCCACAATGGTGGAATCGTCACGCATGACCAGGCCGACAAATTGTTCATAACCCATGGCAAATGTGCCAACTTTGTAGGGCTCGGCCGGTTCAATATCCGGTTGAGCCATCAGGCGCCCGGGCATGGCGAAAACAAACGCCACGAGCACCAATCCAAACAGCGATCTTCTTTTCATTATTAACTCCCTCTGTATATTCTTGCTGGGGTACCTTACTTGGAAAGCCCACGTTACCCCTTAATGCCAATTCTGTCTAATGGGTTGAACGCTTGATACGTGATAAACGTCGCAAAGCAACGCTATCGCAGAGCATCCATAGGTACTGAACAACGAGTAAAAAGCGTGCTATCCTCAACTGGCTTAGGCGAGCGACTGCTCGGCTTATAGTTAGCTACGAGACGCCATGAGGTTCGATTTTGAGTAAATGGCATAAAATTGCATTCGGTTTCTATCTAATCGTGACTGCCATGCTGACATTGCGAGGTGTTGAGCTAATGGTAAGTGGCTTTCAGCCCTATCAACTGCGCATACTCGAACTGCCCTGGCAAGATATCTCTCCTCCGTATCAACAGTTAATCCATTTTTTGAATGCTTTCGCGGGTAGCGTCATGCTGGTTTACTGCCTTTGCCTGATGACGTTGTTATGCTTTCCTTTCCGCCAGGGGGAACGATGGGCACGATATGCAGTGCCCATGTTATTGCTGGCATATTGTCTGGCTTCCCTATATGCCATGTTGCAGGTGCAAGAATTTCAGCCCCCGATCAATTCTGTACTGGGGCTGATGGTAATGATCCTGATTGCCATTTTTGTATCATTGATGCCGTACAGGAAGATAAGCTAAACGCAGCAGCTACAGCGTTATTTACAGAAACAAACAACAAGAAGAAATAGAAGGTGTCTTAACGATGAGTACGACAATGCTTAAAGCTTACGCCATTCTGCTCGCACTGACCGGTCTTGCTTATACGCTGCCGGGTTTTTTCCTCATGATGCAAGGGGGTTCACTGTATTACCTGGGAGCCGGCTTGCTGCTGATTGTCATTGCTGGAAAACTGTTTCAGAAACAGACTTCCGGGTTGACCTTGCTTGCTGTCCTGCTGGGACTGACTCTGTTATGGACACTGTACGAAAGTGGTCTGGATTTCTGGGCCTTTGTGCCACGTTTATCACTTTTGACATTGCTGGCCATGATCATGCTGATACCGCCCTTGCGTCGCCAGCTCTATCCGGAGCGGGTACCGACAGCAGTTGAATCGCCCATTGGCATCAGTATCGGAGCGATTTTAGTTGTCACGCTGGTGGCCTATATCAGTTTTATGAACAGTCTCTCCGTTAGCCCGGATGAGTTTGCTTCTCGTGATCGACATGATGTTCACAATACTGACAGCGATACCAACTGGACGGCTTATGGAAACTCGCGCAAAGGCACGCGTTACTCCCCTTCGGAACAGATTAATCGTGACAACGTGGATGAACTGGAACTGGCCTGGGTTTACCGCACCCAGGTTGGTGAAACCTTCAAGAACACGCCGATCCAGGTAAACGACAAACTGTATGCCTGTGCCGCTGGCAACGTGATTATCGCGCTGAACGCGGAAAGTGGTGAGGAAATGTGGCGCTTTGATGCCGAGGTCAGCGAAGATTTGCTGGGCATTGCCTCTTATTTTACCTCAACCTGTCGCTCGGTTTCGTACTATGAAGCCCCGGAAGATTACAGCGGCGAGTGTGCCGAACGTATTCTGATGGGAACAGTTGATGCGCGCCTGTTGGCGGTGGATGCCAATACCGGGCAGCAGTGTCAGTCCTTTGGTGATGGAGGGTCGGTTGACCTGACCAAGGACATGGGCGAGGTGCCGTTATTGTATTACATGGTGACCTCTGCGCCTGCCATCGTCAGAGGCAATGCCGTGCTCGGTGGCTGGGTACTGGATAATCGCGAAGTGAACGAGCCTTCCGGTGTGGTACGTGCATTTGATGCCATTAGCGGTGAATTTGCCTGGGCCTGGGACCTGGGCCGGCCCGGCGAGCATGGTGAGCCGCAAAATGGCGAGATCTATACGCGCGGTACGCCAAACGTCTGGAGCCTGTTCAGCGTTGATGAAGAGCGGGGCATGGTGTTTGCGCCGACAGGGAACGAAACGCCGGATTATTTTGGTGGTCAGCGAAATCCCTTATCGGAGGATTATTCATCCTCGGTGGTTGCACTCAATGGTGAAACCGGCGAGGTGGTGTGGTCATTCCAGACGGTGCACCATGATATCTGGGACTATGATGCGCCATCTCAACCTGCACTGGTCGATGTTGCGGATGAAAATGGCAACCTGGTTCCTGCCGTTTTGCAGGCCACCAAACGTGGTGAAGTGTTTATGCTCAACCGGGAGACTGGAGAGCCTATTGCTGCAGTAGAGGAACGTGCCACGCCGCAGGAGGGCGTTGTACCGGAGGACTGGGTAACGCCGACTCAGCCATATTCAGCTTTGCCTAACACAATTGCCAAAGATTACACCGAACGTGATATGTGGGGCATTACTCCCTTTGATCATATGTGGTGCCGTATCAGTTTTAATAACCTCGACTACGAGGGACATTTCACGCCTCCCAATACAAACGGAATCTTCCAACATCCGGGCAACTCGGGTGGTTACAACTGGGGCAGCCTGGCGATAGATGAAGAGCAGCAGATCATGGTTGGCAGTGCGATGACTTTGCCCAATCACCTGCGTTTGGTGCCCAGGGAAGAGGTGGATGCCGGTGTGCCCGCATCGCCTCAGCTGGGAACGCCGTATGGTGCAAGTACCGTGACGTTTGTTTCGCCACTGGGCATCCCTTGCAGTGAACCGCCGTTTGGTGTGTTGACGGCGATTGACTTACAAACTCAGGAGTTGCTCTGGAAACGGCCCATTGGCACGACCAATGACCTGGGCCCGTTAGGTACCAAAATTGCCTTGCCCATGGAGATTGGTACACCTGTGTCAGGTGGCACGATGGTCACCAAGGGAGGCCTTGTGTTTTTTGCCGGGACGCTGGATCGACGATTCCGTGCGTTTGATATTCATACCGGCAAGGAACTCTGGAAGCATGCCTTGCCTCAGTCTGCTCAGGCAACACCAATGACCTATGTCAGCCCGGAAAGTCACCAGCAAACTGTTGTGGTGACATTACCGGGCGTCGGCCAGAACTATACGGTAGGCGTCTCTGGTGAACCGGAAGATGATCCCCAGGGCGGATACATTATGGCTTTTCGACTCAAGAATCGATGAGATAAGGGAATCCCGCCGCCGTATTAACTGTTATTGCCCAGTACTAGGCGGGGTTGCTTTCACGAACAAACTGCAGGATATAGCCCTTAAAGGGCTGCTCGAGAAAGTCGGTACTGGCGGGCTTGATCTGTGTATATGAAAAGCCTGCCTCGGCTAAACGTTTGCCGAGTTTGTTTTTTCGACCCCGGCCCGGATCAACGATGATCACTTCGCAGTGATCGTTGGCGTGGCGCAGGATAAAATCCGACAGCAGGGCAGTGTGCTCGTCTTCATAAAGCAGGTCGCTGCCAATGATCATGTCGAATTTGCCTAACTGATCTGTTGTGTCTGCCCAGTCGACGCGTTCGAACGCGATGTCGGGGTTGTTATTAAGCAGGGTGTTACGCACCATGTAAGCTTGGACTTCGGGGTGATAGTCTGTCGCAGAGATATCGGCACCTTGCTTGTTCAGCAGCAGGCTGGTCAATGCCATACCACAGCCCACCTCCAATACTCGCTTTGAACCGACGCCACGATCCTGGATATAGTGAGCCAATACCAGGCTGGATGGCCAGATAACGCCGAATAATGGCCAGGTGGCAGAACTGATGCCCAGATCTTCAGCAACACCATCCGGGTCGTGGAATTCCTGCTTGTCGCGAAGTGTGCAAACGTGAATGTCGATATCGCCAAACTCGATGGTCTGGTAGCAAAGCCGGGGTTCTGTCATCAGGATATCCTCAATTGTGACTAAGTCAGCTATCCGGGATAAGTGACGAAACCGGGTATTGGTAGGTTTTGTGTCTGTGAAATTTTCAGACCAGAACATTCCAGCATAGCTTAATAACTCCAGAAAACAATATGTATCTTGCTGATAAAGTGGCTGCCTTCGGATATGGCAGCAAACGTCAATCTTTGCTGCTATAAATCAAAGGCAGTTTGCCCAAGCTGATTAATAGTGTTGTAATACATTGTATTACAAATGATGAGGTGAGCAGTTATGGCCGTGACAACTGTACGTTTACCGTCAGATACAGAACAAGCTCTTGAGGCTTTATCCCACAAGCTTGATAGAAGTAAGGGATGGATAATTAACAAGGCACTCTCTGAATATATGCAGAGACAGATGCTGGAAGAGAGTCGGTGGCAGGAAACACTTGAGGCGATGGAGGCTGTAGCTCGTGGTGATGTCGTGTCCGGTGATGTCGTTCACGACTGGTTATCTGGCTGGGGAACGGGTGACGAGAAGCAGGTTCCAATTGTTGCTGAGCTAAACCCTGAAAGTTCAGGAAATACGCGTTAGCTGCCTGCCAGGCATACGGGATTACGTTTTTGAAACTGATATATTCTAGGCTGGCAGTCGAAGACATAATGCGGTTGAGAGCGCATATTGAAGAACATAATCCCCGAAAAGCGCCTGTTGTAGCACGAAGGTTGGTCGCAAGAATTGAGAAGCTACAACGGTTTCCAAGACTCGGAATTCCTGTAAATAGAGCGCCAAGCCCCGGTACGATCAGAGACTTGATACTGGATGAATACATTGTCCGTTACGCATGTCACAGCAAAAGCATTATTATTCTCAGGTTATGGCACCACCGGGAAAATCGCACTTGAAAAGTAAAATAACTCAGTCAGCTCTCCAGCACTATTATGACGAGACAGCTCGGCGGAAAACCCGAGCTGATTTAAAGTTGGCTGTTTCTTTAGTGACTGATAAAAAAATCGCTGTCGATTGCGGCTGCGGCGCGGGCGCCGACATTCAGTATCTTCTGGATAACGACTTTTTCGTGCATGCCTTTGATATTGAGAAATCTGCCATCGATCGCTGCAGGCAGCGGTTCGCAGATATTCCCCAGGTTGACCTCTCTCAGTCCAGTTTTATCAACTTTGAATACCCGCCTTGCCAGTTAGTCGTAGCAGATGCCAGCCTGTTTTTTTGCCCACCTGAAGCTTTTGCAGCGGTCTGGCAAAAGGTTGATGATAGCCTTCAACCGGGTGGTGTTTTCTGCGGGTCTTTTCTTGGACCAGAGGACACAATGGCCAGGGAGCCAGAGAGTGAGCAAACATTCTGGAAAACGGTCACAGTGCTGACAGAACAAAAAGTCCGGTTGTTGTTTGAGGAATACCATGTGCTTAGTTTCACGGAGCACAAGCGTTCAGGCTTGACACCGCAGGGTACACCTCATGACTGGCATATTTACGCGGTGGTTGCTCAGAAAGGGTAGATACTAGCTCAGCTAGTTGAATATATTTTCGAACAATTGTTAAATAATGCTTGACCCAGGCATAGCATCACTATATTGTGCACTTGGCTTGAAAGTAAGTCTCTTGTTTACGACCTCCATTACGTTGCCTCCTAGTACGACTTCGTCCTGTAGTTTCTAAATATCAGTCTCATTTTTCGCTATTTCAGCCTTAGCGGGCTAATCTTTTATCTACAGGAATATATTATGTCTAATACAGTAACGGGTACAGTAAAGTGGTTTAACGAAGCTAAAGGTTTTGGCTTCATCGAGCAATCATCAGGTCCAGACGTTTTTGCACATTTCAGTGCAATCTCTGGTGGTGGCTTCAAGACTCTGACTGAAGGTCAACGCGTTGAGTTTACTTTGGGCCAAGGCGCCAAAGGTCCTCAAGCTGAGAACATCGTAGGCCTGTAATGATTGGCGGGTATTCCCGCTAACTCATTATCTGGTTTATACAAAAAAGGCCAGCCCTTCGGGGTTGGCCTTTTTTATTGGTCAAGATTTCCTGGTTTGATAGACTTAACAGGCTGTTAAATTGACGCATTCGACGTGAGGACGACCTCACCGCTCGACTTTTCACGGGGACGACCCCAGTTGTTATGTTCTGATGAGGGACAATATGAGTTGGGTCATACTGGTTGTTGCCGGGTTGCTTGAAATTGGCTGGGCGATTGGACTGAAATACACAGAGGGTTTTTCTCGGCTTTGGCCAACGCTGTTCACTATCGCTGCCCTGGTAGCCAGTTTTACGTTGCTGGGCGTGGCATTGCGCACTCTGCCGGTCGGTACGGCTTATGCGGTATGGGTGGGCATTGGTGCTATCGGTACTGCCGTATTTGGCATGTTTGTGTTTGGAGAAGCAGCCACACCAATGCGATTAATCAGCCTGATATTAATTTGCGCCGGTATTGTTGGATTGAAACTGGCCAGTACCTGAAACCACTAAATCGATAACCACTAAATCGATTCGTTGACCGGTGTTGCATAATGAACCCGTCCGACATTGGCAAAGCCTACGACCAGATCACGCACCTGTGGCAGAGCGATGAGTTTGATCGCACCAATGGGATCGCAGCGCATCACAGAGCGTTGCAGTTTGCCAGCAATCGGCATGCGGCGCTGGATGTGGGGTGTGGCTGCACTGGACGCTTTGCTGATTTGTTGCTGGATGCAGGCTTTCACGATGTAGATGGGGTCGATATCTCTGAAAAGATGCTTTCTCTGGCGAGGCAACGACACCCTGATATGCAGTTCTATTGTGCTGATATTTGTCAGTGGGAATTGCCCGGATTCTATGACTTTATCACTGCCTGGGACAGCATCTGGCATATCCCTCTACAAGAGCACCCCCAGGTTATTGCTAAGCTGGTTAATGGTCTCAATCCGGGAGGAATTCTGATTTTTTCCTTTGGCGGTACTGACGCACCGGATGAACACCAGAATTATCTTATGGGGCCGGATGTCTACTATTCAACGCCAGGCACAGAGGGCGTGCGGGAAATATTGCAAACGCTTGACTGTAGCATCCTGCATATCGGTTACGACCAACACCCGGAAACACACGCTTACGTTATTGTACAAAGGGGTTGATGGTCTGATTCTGCCTGACGTCCCGAAAGCGTATTTCATGGCAAAACAGTTGCGAGGCGAAACGCCTCAGGGCACTGTTATGTATCATGAGGCATTTGAGGTGAAAGCGTAGTCTGGTGCTGTCGGAGCGTTCTCATTTTATATAGCAGAACGTCGGCAAACGACTATTAGGCTAGGCGACTAGGTTTGATGTCTATGCAGCCAGTAAAAAGGTAGGTTCAAATGGAAGAGCAGCCTGATGAGAAACTGTTGGTCCTGGTAAACAGATTGAAACAGGAAAAATACCCGGATGCTGATAGTCTTTTGCTTGCTGGGTCTGTGATCAGAGGAGAAGCAACGTCCACCTCAGATTTGGACATCATTGTTCTTTACCCTGAACTCCCTAATGCTTATCGAGATTCCTACTATTATGATAACTGGCCCGTCGAGGCATTCGTTCATGACCTTCAAACTCTGACATACTTTATTGACGAAATTGACGCACCAACCGGAGTCCCATCTCTTGCTACGATGGTGGATGATGGAAAAAGCGTACCGAGTGCCACTGAACTGAGCAAATCGGCAAAAGTATTGGCCCAGGCCTCCTTGAGAAAAGGGCCAGAGCCCTGGTCAATACAAACAGTAAACTCAGCGCGCTATATGATTACTGATCTGATTGAAGATTTAAAAGATTCCAGAAATGCGACTGAGTCACAGGCGATAGCATCTGTACTTTATTCTACCATCGCCGATTTTTATTTCCGTATTCACGGGTTTTGGTCGGCTAAAGGAAAGACCATTCCCAGGCGCTTGAGAAAAGTTGATCCTGGCTTCGCAGAACGTTTCGAGAAGGCTTTCTCAGCTGTTTTTCTGAAAAATGAGTCACAAGCACTCATTTCTCTAGTCTCAGATTTGTTGGCGCCTCATGGAGGACCGCTGTTTTCTGGACACAGGCTTGAAGCGCCGGAAGAATGGAGAAAGTAAACAGAGCTGATGGTGATTGGTGGACATGGGTAATCAACTTAATGTGCGTGTTGCTGATTCGGGGGATGCAGAGTCACTGCTAGAGTTGTTCGGTATTCTGGACTCTGAAACCAGTTTTATGTTGCTGGAGCCTGGAGAGCGCTCTACCACAGTAGGTGAGCAGAGAAACTATATTCGACAGTTTGCTGATTCTCCTCATCAATTGATGTGCCTTGCTGAGGATGGTGAGAGCATTACAGGTTTTTTGATTGCAAATGGCGGCGGGTTTGCCCGAAACAAGCATACAGCCAGTATTGTGATCGGTGTGAGGCAAGATGTCTGGGGTAAGGGGATTGGTAAAGCCTTAATGCATTTTATGGAAAGCTGGGCCAGGCAAACTGACATCCATCGGCTTGAATTGACGGTGATGGAGAATAATGCCCAGGCAATTGCTTTTTACAGGAAGTCAGGCTTTATTGAAGAGGGGGTTCGCCTTGATTCTCTTAAGATAGAGGGTGCCTTTGTGAGTGAAATTTATATGAGAAAAATACTGAAATCATAGAAAACGGTTTAGCCAGGTGGCTAATACTCCGGTAACGTTAAAGCTCTTATTATAAGAATAGCAATTATCATCAAGTAATCATGTAGGAGGGGAGAGCATGAGTGCTGTAGCCGGGTTTAATATTAGTGCTAAAAGAATGGATCTTTTCTTTTCAGTCACTGTTGTAAGTTTCTTATTGTTCTTGAGCCTGCTCACTTCCACTGCCTCTGCGCAAACCCCTGAACAGCGAGTTAACCTGGATGTGACCTCGGTGACACTCCATCCCGGTTCAGCCTGGATCACCAGAACCGGCACTCTGAGCTTTCCAGCTGGCAGAAGCCTGTTAGTCATTGAAGGGTTGTCAATCTCTGCAGACTTGAGTCAGTTCGAATTTTTGGCTGCGGATAACAGTATAGAGATGCTTGGTTTGCAGATGCAGCCAAGATCCACGACGACGCCTGAAGAAGACGAGTTAATTGCTCAGTCCCAGGAAATACAATACAGAATTTCCACCCTCAATGATGAAATTGAAACGGCAGAATCAGAACTTGATTTACTGCAAAGCCTGGCCTTAACGGAATCAGGGTTGTCTCCTGCAGTGGATGGTGAAACTTTGAGTAATCTTGTGGAGGTTATGTCGACTCGCTCCAATAGTGCCAGACAGAGAATTCGAGATGCCAGAATTGAGCTGCAAGAGCTTCGCCAGCAGGAAAATCAAATCAACGCTGAGTTATCAAAACCACTTCATCGTGGTGTTACCTATGCGGATCTCAGGATTGAACTGGTTTCAGAGACGCAGACATCAAGCCCGGTAACATTGAGCTACCATAATGATAATGCGTTTTGGCGCTGGATGTATGATGCCCGACTTGATACGTCAGCCAAGCAACTGGATTTCACCAGAAAAGCGGAAGTTAGTCAGTCGACGGGCGAGGACTGGGATGATGTGAATCTTACATTAAGCACAGCGAGATTTAGCAATCGTTCTGCTGCTCCACACTTAAGTGCTCAGTTTGTTAATCTGGGGCAGGTGCGCCGCCAGGCTTCATCTGGAATCCAGGAAGTGGTGGTGACAGGTAGCCTGGTTAGATCTGCATCTGGTCAGGTTTCTGAAAGTCCCCCTGCAGTTGAGATCAGAAATACAAATTTTCAACTGCAATATCAGCTGGCCGGTCAGCAATCGGTACCTTCCACTTCTGGAGAGCCTTTTACGGTTATCCCCATAGATAACCGAGAGCTACCTGTTAACCTGGTTTCACGAGCTGTACCGGTTCATGACCTGAATGCGTATTTAGAAGCACGGTTCGAACTGGATGGCGAAGAGCCATTTTTTAACGGGGTGCTTTATACATACCGGGATGGTGCATTTATTGGACGAGGAAGTTTTGCGGAAACACTGCCTGGTGAAACAACACGTATTTCATTTGGCCAGGACCAGAGAATCCAGGTCAGACGCTTTGATGAGCAACAAAATTCACGCGATACAGGCATTTTCTCAAGAAGTAACCTGCAGGAAGAGCGTATTCGCTACGAAGTCACAAACCGGCACTCGGATACAATTTCGGTTGAGCTGCTGGATCAGGTGCCGGTTGCCCAGCATGCCGATATTAACGTGAGTATTCCTCGCGGCGCCACGGAAGCCACAGAAGATAATGCCGGAGGCCTTGCCGGGGTTTTGCTATGGCGTATGGAAATAGATCCGCAAGAAACCAGTACAGTAAGGCATTACTACGACTTGAGCCACCCTGAAGGTGAAGCAATACACTTTTCGCGCTAGAAAGTTTTATTTCATATGGCCGTAATCAGACTCAGCGTGCTTCTGCGCATAATTAGAATTGCACTCATTGCTTGATTAGGAGTGTGCCGATGACCCAGTCTAATAAGCCAAAAAGACCTATTACAATCCTGTTTCTGTGTGTTGTCACTATCTCCATATTGTTCATATGGGGGCGAATCGTTCAAATAAAAAGTGTCAATTATGAAGCGAGAATATTGAGCGAGGCGGTTCAGGGGCAGTCAAGAGAATATAATGAGGTCTTACTTCCCAGTAACATGTCAGATTCATCAAGCAAAGGCAGTACTGGCAGTAAGTCGTCATTGCCGACAGTTGAGCTCGGTCGTGCTCAGGAGCTTGTCATCCCTTACTCCAGTAATGCGCTGGCTAGCAGGCTTGAATTGATGGGCGAGGATTTTCGTGCCGTTTATTTATCAGTGGTATCAAGGTATGAACACATCTTTGCTGAGATGGATATTGATCCGCAATCTGCTGCGAATTTAATGCACTCCATAGCAGAGTCTTTATTCGAGCTTCAAAACATGCAATTTGCATTTCAGGCAGGAGAAATTTCCAGGGAAGATTATATTGCTTTAACGAGTGAACTTTCGCCCGGCAGATTTTTGAGAGCAACGTTATCTGATGATCAATACCGAGCGTATACAGAATTGCGCTTAACAGAAGAAATACAAGCTTTTGCGTCAGCAATTTATGACGAAATGTACCGCTATACACCTAACCTGGATATCGCTACCAGGGATCGTGTCTCCATGGCTTACGTGAGAAAAGCATGGGAGATTCCTGATATGAGTCATTATTCAGCCGGTCCCGAAATGTTTCGTTATCGCAACCAATACATTATGGAAGTGGTGATTCCTGAAATTATAGATATGGTAGCCAGCGAGTTGTCAGGCAACCAACTACAGGAAGTTATGAATTACCTTGAGCACAAGTCATTAGAGCTTGAACGGATGAATCAGAACTTGAGTAGGAACTGAATAAGGGAAAGGGAATAAAGTTTGGCGGAATATTACGGCGTAGACTGGGTAGCCATGGTACTGACCCTTACAGCTATTTATCTGCTGGGTAACAAATCGCGCTATGGTTTCATTACCATGATGGGTGGTAACTCCTGTTGGGTGGCGCTTGGTATCCTGACAGGATCACTGGGTCTGATTGCAGCGAACGTGGTGTTTCTGTTTATGAACCTGCGTGGTTATTTGAAGTGGGGACAGGATGACAGTTAAGTACACCTTAAGCCAGAAACCGATGGTTGACGCCATTGACGTTCAAATCAGCCACAAAGGTCAGTGCCATTGTGGCCGGGTCAAGTACACAGTGTCATTGCCGGATGGGTTGGTGGATGTTCGCCGTTGTAACTGTTCCATGTGTCGCCGCCGTGGTGCGGTATTGATGATGGCCACATTGCTCTAAGTCCTATCTTTACTTTATTTATATAGACCAAACGGTAGAAATCCGAGACAAATGCATCCGGCTTGTCAGACAGCTCTGCTACCATCGTATGAAAATACGAAAAAAGGAGAGGGCAATGATAAAGCGCGTTTCGTTCGTAAAGCTGGCAGCATTATTCCTGGGGCAAACCTTAACCTTCAGTGCCGTTCACGCCCAGCCCACTGCCAGCGCTGAGGAGCTGGCAACCACGGTGGATGACGGCTTCACGATTGCTGTCGTCGGTGACATTATCATTGCCTATCCTTTAAATCAGATGATGAGCACGCCGGGGTTCCCTGAGGTCATTGAACTGTTGCATGGTGCCGATGTGGTTGCCGGTAACATGGAAGGTAATATCATTGATGGACGCACGTTTCGTGGTTCACGACCGGGGGGATTTCGGGCAGAGCCTGAAGCGGCGCAGTGGCTGAAAGAGATGGGTGTGGATATTGTAGCGCGCCCGAATAATCATGCTGATGACTTTGGCATTGAAGGCTTGCGTGAGACTTCGGTGCACCTGGATCGTGCTGGCATTCAACATGCGGGGTACGGTGAAACGTATTGGGCGGCGCGTGCGGCCCGGTACGTGAGCAGTGACCGCGGGCGAGTTGGCATGGTGGCCGCGTCGGACCATATGCCCCAGGCAGCGCCAATGAGTGGTGAGTGGCCGGGAACCGGCGGCCTGAGTCCACTCAGAGTGACACGTAACTTTATGGTTCCTGAGGCGCAGTGGGAGGCCGTTGGCACTTTGCGTGATCTTTTCCCCAACGGGACCATTCATTTTGCCCGTGGCGCGAATACCGACGACCACATCCAGTTTCTCCGACAAAATTTCCGCAAGGCAGCACCTGGCGTAGAAGAGCCTTATTACTCCTTCGACATAAATCCGACTGACATGCGTGACATTATGGCCTCAGTGGAAGAGGGCAAGATGATTTCTGACCTGATCACGGTCGCTTTTCATGCGCACCATTTTCATGATGCCAAAGGCGGTTATCGTGGGGAAGGGCTGGAAGAAGGCGAGCATCTGGATACCAATCCCAGTATTGCCGATTACCTGCCGATGTTTTCCAAAGCAGCGATTGATCATGGCGCTGATGTGATTCAGGGCACAGGTGTGCATGTACTGCGCGGCATCGAAATCTATAAGGATCGTCCTATTTACTATGGTCTGGGCGAGTTTATCCGGCAAATGGATGTGACTGGTCTGGCCGGTCGCGGTGCGCCGGGTAAAAGCGAAGGCCCTCCCGGGCATGAAGCGATTCCCGTCAAGTATGAAAGTATCGTGGCGATTAATGAGTTCAGACAGGGCAGGCTGTATGAAGTCCGTCTGCATCCGATCGAGTTACGCTACGATGAACAGAAGCTGGCCCGCCGGGGCATCCCTGTGATTGCATCGGATGACGTGGCACAGCGAATATTGCGTCGCCTGCAGGATCTGTCAGCGCCTTTAGGCACTGAAATCATGATTGATGGCAATATCGGCATCATTCGGCCCTGATCTGATGATCCAGAATACCCCTTAGCCGTGTAAAGCTCTTAGAAGATATTTTTTTAAGGGTTAGACATGTTAAGGGGCTTTACATGCTGTTATTCCGACTCTTCCTGGTGACACTCCTGGTGTCCGTTTCTACCTATGCTGTTATCGTCACCCTGGAATATGGTGGCGGCTGGTTTGGTATATTCATGGGTGACCTTATTGCCATGAACTGGCCGGGTCAGTTTAATTTCGACTTCATGTGTGTCCTTGCCGTTATCGGGCTCTGGGTTGCCTGGCGACATGAATTCACACTGCCAGGAATTCTACTCGGGCTCTGTGGTTTCCTTGGTGGCGCATTTTTCCTGACGACCTACCTGTTTGTGATCAGCTATCTGGTTAAAGGTGATGCCAGGGCACTTTTGCTCGGGCCAGGCAGATACTCGGGCCAGGCAGATTACAGTCCGGCAGGTGATAGTCAGGCTGGTGACACAATCTAATGTAACGCTAGTCAGAGCACGATCTCAAAATATTGCCAAGCATGACGCCAAGGATTTACATGTGTATATACACAATGTAGTATCCAGGCCATGGATAAAGAAACGCTACAAGAAGTCTATGGCAATTGTGCCTGTTACCGGGCTCGGGCTGCTGCCCGGCGGGTGACACGTGACTACGATGAAGCCCTGAAGCCGCTGGGGTTGAAGATCACGCAGTTTACCGTGCTGGCCAGTATCAAAGGTCTCAAGCCCAGTTCTACCTCAAAACTGGCCAAAGGGCTTGCCATGGAGCGCACCTCACTGGTTCGCACGCTGGAGTTGATGCAGAACAAAGGCTGGGTTCGTCTGGGTCCAGAGGGGTATCGGCGTGAACAGCAGATGGAATTGACGGCTGAGGGAGAGGCATTGCTGGAGCAGGCCTTACCGGTGTGGCGCGATGTTCAGGCGCGCTTTGAGAGCCGCGTTGGCGAAGCGCGCTGGCAGGAGAATAAAGACTGGTTGCTGGATGTGGCGTTCAGTGACTGAAAAGTAAGAGTGTTAGTGCGGTAGCACAATATTATTGCGATAACACAATAACAGGCCCCGTTGTCAGAGTGCTGCATTTGGCACTCAATACTGTCGGGGCTTTTTATGAAATTCTATAGTGTATATACACTACATAGGTTGCAAGACACTAGACTTTATAAACGATCCGCATCAGGCGAGTCAGGCTCGCATACAGAAGGAGAAGGAGATGCAAAGTAATAAGGTATTTTCACGACTGATACGATGGCGCTGGCCAACCCTCATATTGTCTCTGCTGTTGTTTGGCGCAATGGTGGCGAATGCGCCCAAACTGACTCGCGACACCAGTTCTGATGCCTTTATTGATTCCCAGGATCCTGCACTGCTCAATCGCGAGCGCGTGGAAGACATTTTTGGCTTATCCGACCCCATTGTGGTGGCCGTGGTGAATGAAGGAGAGGACGGGATTTACAACACCGGGTCGTTGAACCTGGTGGCCTGGCTGACGGATCAGATGATGCGGATTGAAAATATTGATCCTGATCAGGTGACGTCACTGGGCACCGAGTCTTCCATTACCGGTACCGCATCAGGGATGGATGTCGACGATTTTTTCGAGACACTGCCCATCAACGAGTCGGATGTTGAGCGTATTCGTAACGGGGTTGATAACTTTCCACTTTATCAGGGCGCTTTGGTTGCCAGAAATGGTAAGGCCACTGTCGTGGTTGGCGAGTTGATTGACCCTGATCTGGCAACGGAGACCTATCAGCAAATCATGTCACTGCTCGAAGAGGCGCCTGTCTCTGCTGGAGATGTTTTGCATGTGACCGGGGAGGGAGCTGTGGCGGCTTACCTGTCGACCTATGTTGATAACGATGCCAGTCGGCTTAATCCTTTAGCGGCTGTCGTGATCACCATCATTCTGTTACTGGCATTTCGCACCTTGCGCGGGACGTTGCTGCCCAACCTCATCGTCTTGATGACCGCCGGCGGCACGATTGGGACCATGGCAGCACTGGGTGTCAGCTTTTACGTGATCACCAACGGCCTGATCGTCTGCATGATTGGTATCGCAGTGGCAGATTCGGTGCACATCTTCAGTCAGTACTACGAAGAAATTCGCAAAGACCCGATGGCTGACGGTCGCACAGTTACAGAACGTGCCATGTCTGCAATGTGGAAACCAGTGACCCTGACCACGCTGACAACAATGGCGGGATTCATTGCGCTGGCATTCACAACCACCATGCCACCGATTTACTACTTTGGTGTGTTTGGTGCCTGGTCGGTGGCGCTGGCCTGGTTGTTCTCGATGACAACATTACCAGCCTTGCTGAGTATGCTAAAGCCCAAACAAAGCCCCAGCTTCCGGGCTGCACCGGCCCAGGAAGCAACACCTGATAATCTGTCTGCCCGGTTAATGGATCGATTCGGCAGCCTTGTCGTTAATCAGCCACTTGCTGTACTGATTATTGGCATCATTATCGCAGTGTGCGCATCTGCAGGTGCCATGTTTGTGGTCGCAAACGAAGAGCGAATCGACAGTTTTAGAGAAGTAGAGCCCATACATATTGCTGATCGCACCATCAATCGACTGATGGATGGTACCTACTATCTGGACGTGATGATCGAAACTGATCAGGCAGAAGGGTTGTTTGAACCAGCCGTGCTGCGTCAGATCGACCAGACTCAACGATATCTGGAAACACTGCCCAATGTCGGCGGCAGTACTTCCATTGTCGATTACATCAAACGTATGCATCAGGCGATCAACGAAGATGACCCTGCCTATTACAGCATACCGGATAATAAAGCCCTGATTGCCCAGTTGTTCCTGCTTTATTCCGCGTCGGGCGACCCTGCTGATTTTGAAGAGGAGATAGACGGCGAACGACGCCTGGCGCTGATTCGTGCCAACGTATCGGTCAACCGTTATCAGGATAATGCTGTGCTGGTTGAACGTGTCACTGAGCATCTGGCAGACGCCTATCCGGTGGCTGGGGCCAGTGCCACAATCACTGGTGATCTGAATGTTGATTTCCACTGGATAAACGGCATTGTTCGCTCAAACCTGTTGAGCATCGTGCTTTGTCTGGCAGCGGTTTTCATCATGGCATCGCTTTTGTTTCGCTCAGTGGTTGCCGGTATGTTCGCCACCATCCCGGTCAGCATGGCCGTGCTGTTTGTCTATGCTGTGATGGGCGTTAGTGGCATCTGGCTGGGTGTCAGTACATCCATGTTTGCATCCATTGCGATAGGCCTGGGTGTTGATTTCTCCATACATACACTTCATAGCATGCAAGAGAAAGTCTCGGCGGTGAAGGGCTCATGGAATGAGCGCCTTGTCACACTTTATGCGTCCACTGGACGGGCGCAGCTTTTTAATTTCCTGGCCATTGCCCTGGGTTTCAGTGTGTTGATGACCTCGACGGTGCCCCCGCTGGTCAGGTTCGGTGCCCTGGTCGGTGTGGCGGTGGCCTCAGCATTCCTGGCGGCGATGACACTGCTGCCAGCCATGGCCTTGGTGTTTAAGCCCGAATTTCTGCAACAACCACGCGTGGAGGAGAAGTGATATGAAACATTCCCTATGGGTTTTAAGTTTAGCGGCGGTATTGCCTTTTACTGCATCCGCTCAGGATGCCAGCCGTGAGGCCCGTGAAATTATTGAGGCTGTTAATGCCCGCAATGATGGGGCCTATGTCTCACGAGATGCGACATTCGAGCTGACGGATCGGCGTGGCATTACAAGGGTGGAGAAAACAACGGGCTACCGTAAATACTTCGGGGATGAGAAACGCACCGTTATTTTCTACACCGAACCCAGTAATGTCAGAGGGACCGGTTTTCTGACCTGGGATTATCCCGATATCGATGCAGAGGATGATCAGTGGCTCTATCTGCCAGCGCTGGGAAAAGTCCGGCGCATATCTGCTTCGGATCGCGGTGACTATTTTCTGGGCACTGACCTGACCTACGAAGAAATCAAGAAAGAGAACAAAATTGAAATTGACGATTACAACTTCAGTTTGCTCGGCGAGTCAGAAGTGGATGGTGCCGCGGTCGTTGAAATCGAGGCCATCCCCGTCAATGAAACCGTTGCCCGAGAGCTGGGCTACTCACGAATTGTGCTATCGATTGATCCGCAAATTCAGATGTCGCGTCACAGCGAATACTGGGATGTGAACGGCAATCGCCTGAAAACTATTCATAACGGCAATATTGAACAGATTGATGGCATCTGGACCGTGACGGAAGTCAACGTGATTAACCACAAGACAGATCACAGAACCCGGCTGTTATTTGAAAATATTGATTATGAAACCGAAGTGCCTGATCGCACCTTTAACCGTCAAATGCTGGAACGGGGGTTGCGATGAGGTGGATGCTGGGCGTGAGTTTGCTCTGGCTGGGTGTGAGCGCACCTGGCCAGGCTGCAGAGTTCCGTGGTGAATACCAGGTACGCGCCACGCAAGGATTGGAGGATGGTGACTTCAGGTTGTTTGAACACAGTCTGACACCCGAGATGGATCTGGCATTGCCGGGCGGGGCACACATGCACGCAGCAGGGCGGTTGCGTTATGAAGATCGTGACCGTTTTGAACCGGGCACCAACAATGATGGTGATTATCGAAGCACATGGAGTCGTCGGCATGAATTTAGCGATACAGCGGAAGCTGAGTTACTTGAGTTCTATGTAGACGGCTATCTGGGTGATACGTTCTATCGGGTGGGTAAACAGTCAATTGCCTGGGGTGCTGCTATCGGGCTGGAGGTGCTGGATATCGTCAATCCGGTCACGATGCGTGAATTTATTCTGCCTGATCGTGATGAGCGTCGGCTGGCACTTTGGGCTGTTAATGTGGAACAACCCATCGGCGACTGGATGGCTTCCTTTGTCTGGTTGCCCGATACCACCTATGAGCAACTGCCCAAGCCCGGAGCGACCTTTGCCTTCCAGACCCAGCAACCGCCGTCCGGTATCCAGTGGTTGCAAGCGGACAAACCCGACCATGCCATTGCTGATGCAGATACCGGGGTGCAACTGACGACGTTTCTTTCAGGGTGGGATGTCAGCCTCAACTACCTGTACCACTACAATGATCGCCCGGTCATTGAACGTGAGGAAGTTAATGGCTCGGTGACACTGCAGCCGGTTTACTACCGAACCCATACACTGGGAGGCTCTTTATCCAATGCCTTTGGTGATTTCACGATTCGTGCAGAGGCTGGTTATGACACACAGCAGTTCTTTCAAAACGGCTCGATGGAAGCGGTCTCGGGCTGGTCGCGTTCACCAGAGGTCAGCACCGTGTTTGGCGTTGATTACAGTGGCGTGCGGGACTGGTTGATCAGTTCACAGTTATTTGTCAGTTATCTGCCCGATTATCAGCAGGGTATGGTTCGCGAACGCCGCCAGGATCGTGCCACGTTTCTGCTTCGAGGTGATTTGTTCGGGCACACGCAAACGGCGGAGTTATTGCTGATCCACTCTCTGGATTATCATGATGGGGTTTTTCAGCTTGCCTGGGATTACCGAGTCCGCAGTCATGTCACGCTCAGGGCAATGCTGGACATGCCTTATGGTGATGGCAGGGGAGATTTCGGGCAGTTTCACGACAGGGATCAGTTTTCTCTTGCTGTAGAATATAGTTTTTAACAGTGGTTGCTATAGATTTACTAACTTGATGTCATCTTAATAATAAAATTTACTTATAAATTGTCATGACTTAACTTAGTGTCCAATAAAGATTGTGACTCCAACTGAACACGGCGTATGATGAAGTTGTGATTCCTTGGTTACAGAGCACGTTTTTAATAGTAATAACAATCTCTTGAAATGCACTCACCCAGACATAGGAGTTTGGCTATGACTCAGGCAGGCACAGGCGGAAAATGCCCCGTCGTTCATGGCGCCACTACGGCAGCAGGTAAATCCAATACTGACTGGTGGCCAAAAGGGCTTAATCTCGACATATTGCACCAACATGATCAGAAGACGAATCCGTTAGGTGAGAATTTCAATTATCGGGAAGCGGTTAAAACTCTCGATTTTGATGCCCTGAAAAAAGATCTTCATGCACTCATGACAGACAGTCAGGATTGGTGGCCCGCTGACTGGGGACACTATGGCGGCTTAATGATTCGCATGAGCTGGCACTCTGCGGGCAGTTATCGTATTGCTGATGGTCGTGGTGGTGCTGCTACGGGCAATCTGCGGTTTGCACCACTGAACTCCTGGCCGGACAACGGTAACCTGGATAAGGCACGTCGTCTACTGTGGCCAATCAAGAAAAAATATGGCAACAAGCTCAGCTGGGCGGACCTGATTGCCTATGCTGGCACTATTGCTTATGAGTCGATGGGGCTCAATACCTATGGGTTTGCCTTTGGTCGCGAAGATATCTGGCACCCGGAAAAAGACATCTACTGGGGCGCAGAGAAAGAGTGGCTGGCGACCAGCGATAATGAGCACAGCCGTTACTCGGGCGAGCGGGATCTTGAGAACCCTCTGGCAGCCGTGATGATGGGTCTGATCTATGTTAACCCGGAAGGCGTTGATGGTAATCCGGATCCGCAGAAAACCGCACATGATGTGCGGGAAACTTTTGCCCGGATGGCGATGGATGATGAAGAAACGGTGGCATTGACCGCAGGTGGCCACACGGTGGGCAAGTGTCACGGTAACGGTGATGCTGGCCTGTTAGGTGCTGAGCCGGAAGCCGGTGAGGTTGAAGACCAGGGATTTGGCTGGCTGAACAAAACCAAACGCGGCATTGGCGCTGACGCTATTACCAGCGGACTGGAAGGCGCGTGGACAAGCAACCCCACGCAATGGGATAACGGTTACTTTGAGATGCTCCTGAATCACGAATGGGAGTCAAGGAAAAGCCCGGCTGGTGCATGGCAGTGGGAACCGGTTGATATCAAGGAAGAAGATAAACCGGTTAATGCAGAAGACCCCTCCGTGCGGCAGAACCCCATCATGACTGATGCCGATATGGCCATGAAAGTCGATCCGGAGTATCGCAAGATCGCGGAGCGCTTTTATAAAGACCCTGACTACCTGTCAGAGGTGTTCGCTCGGGCCTGGTTTAAGTTGACACACCGTGACCTGGGACCAAAAGCACGTTATATCGGCCCTGATGCACCGCAGGAGGATTTGATCTGGCAGGATCCTGTGCCAGCAGGTAACAAGGATTTTAATGTCCAGGCTGTTAAAGACAAGATTGCCGCCACTGATCTGAGTATTAGTGACATGGTGGCTACAGCATGGGATAGCGCCAGAACATTCCGCAGTTCAGATCTTCGTGGTGGTGCAAATGGTGCCCGGATACGCCTTGCGCCGCAGAAAGACTGGGAAGGCAATGAGCCAGAGCGCCTGAGCCGGGTGTTGAAAGCATTGGAGCCGATTGCTGCTGAAGCAGGCGCCAGTCTGGCAGATGTTATCGTCCTGGCGGGCAATGTCGGCGTGGAACAGGCAGCGAAAGCGGCAGGCTATGACGTAGAAGTGCCATTTTTGCCAGGCAGAGGGGATGCCTCTGCCGAGATGACGGATGTTGATTCCTTTGAGCCCCTGGAGCCAGTTCATGATGGTTTCCGCAACTGGCTGAAAAAGGACTATGCCGTGCCGGCTGAAGAGATGCTGCTGGATCGCACGCAACTGCTGGGCCTGACTGCGCCGGAAATGACCGTGCTGGTTGGCGGCATGCGCATGCTGGGTGCCAACCATGGTGGCAGCAGACATGGTGTGTTTACCGATAAAGTTGGGGCATTGAGCAATGATTTCTTTGTCAACCTGACTGATATGAGGAACACCTGGCAGCCTGCAGGCAGTAATCACTACGAGATTCGTGACCGAAAAACGGACGACCTCAAATGGACTGCTACGCGCGTTGATCTGGTGTTTGGTTCAAACTCGATTCTTAGAGCCTATGCGGAAGTGTATGCACAGGACGACAACAAGGAGAAGTTTGTTAACGACTTTGTTGCTGCCTGGACCAAGGTCATGAATGCTGATCGCTTTGATGCAAAATAAGATACACAGCGAATCATAATCGAATGCCCCAGGCGTTGCTCATGTTCTTGTGATTGAGTGGCGCTTGGGGAATTCACTTTAGCAATCGCTGGGATTCGTCGAGATAGGTACCATAACTGATCGTTTTCGTATTGACAGCCAGCGTATCGATGATGTCATGATGACATTTCAAGTGCCCTAAAAGGGTTAACAGGCTGTTAAGGCTTAAAAATTTCGTTAACAGGGGAATACCATGCAAGGCAGCTGTCTTTGTGGCCAGGTCGTCTATGAGGTTGATCAATTGGCCACCGGTAAATAGCTACAACGACCTATTTGAACCACAGGGGGAACGTGTTTTGATACCACCATCGTTACCAAAAGACGAACAGGCGCGTTTAAAAGAACTACGTTCTCTGGACTTGCTGGATACCGCATCGGAGGAACGCTTTGACCGTTTGACCCGTATCGCAAGCCGACTGTTTGACGTCCCCATTGCTCTGGTTACCCTGGTAGACGAAGAGCGCCAGTGGTTTAAATCTTCAGTGGGTCTGGACGCCCCGGAAACGTCACGGGAAATATCCTTCTGTGGTCATGTCATTTTAGATGACCGTGTCATGGTGGTTGAAAATACCGATACAGATGAGCGCTTCTGTGATAACCCACTCACCCAGGGGGCGCCACATATCCGTTTTTATGCCGGTTGTCCGTTGCGCTCCCTGGATGGCTGTAATCTGGGCACCTTATGCTTGATTGACAGTATTCCACGAAGTTTTACAGATTCAGAGATTGAATTATTGCAGGACCTGGCGGCATTGGCGGAACGTGAAATTGAACTGACTCAGCTGGCTCATGAGGATGAGCTGACAAATATTTCCAACCGCCGGGGCTTCAAGATACAGGGCAATGAGTGCCTTCGGCACTGTAGCCGGCGAGAATTGCCCGTCAGCGTGGTTTATATCGATGTTAATGACTTTAAACAAATCAATGACAAGTACGGCCATGCAGAAGGCGACAGGACACTGTCCATTATCGCTGACTGTATGAGAGCCCTGTGCCGCAAGTCTGATGTTGTGGCTCGTGTGGGCGGAGATGAATTCGCTGCCATGCTGGCAGATACCACCCGTGAAGGGGCAGAGCGTGTGCTGGTGCGTTTTCGGGCATTGCTTGAGGACATGTGCCTGGATCAGTCACTGCCTTATGACATTGCGCTGTCCTTTGGCATAGTGGAATTCGACCCTGAACGCCACAGCAATCTGGCTGAACTGATGGAAGAGGGGGATCAATTGATGTACCAGCAGAAGAAGCAGGCCAAGTCTGCAAATATTCAATAGTTCTTGATTTCGAGTCACCCTGAGCTTAATAAGGTGTACTGGTCCCAATACGGATTATCTCCGAAGGAATCCACCATGAAATCAATAAAGCTGCGGATCTTGTTGGACATCAGTGTCCGATGGGCATAGACCGCATAAAGGCCTAGAGGCTCCGGTTCATACGCAGTCAATATCACTTCAAGCTTTCCTGAGGCGATTGCCTCGCCTGCGATAAACGTAGGTTGTACAGCTATTCCACGCCCCTCAATCGCGCACTTAATCAACAAGTCTCCGTTATTTGATTCGATTTGCGAGACATTTGCCCGCCACAGCGAATCAGTTTGTTCCATGTAACTATAGCCAAGCAGGCGGTGCTCTGACAGCTCGCTGATTGCAGTAGGATAACCATGTTCCTGCAAATACGCAGGTGATGCACAGGCGACCAGCCGAATCGGTGCCAGCTTCCTGGCAACCATGGACGAGTCACTTAGGTGCCCGATCCGGATGGCAATGTCGAAGCCCTCATCAACAATATTCACTTTGCGGTCGTTTAACTGAATATCGATAGTGACATCTGGATACCGGGCCGTGAAATCACTGATTAACTTCCCCATATGCCCGGTCGCAAATGAGACAGGTGCGCTGATGCGTAAACGTCCTCTGGGGTTTGCCTGGTAATCACCTACCGCATTTTGCATCTCATCAAAATCGTCCAGTAACAGCCTGGCTCTCTCCAGGTAATACAGGCCTGCTTCGGTCAGGTGTATTCGTCTTGTGGTCCGGTTCAGTAATCTGACGCCGACATCATCTTCCAGCGCCGAGACGTACTTGCTAACTAATTGGGGGGATTTGTCCAGCCGTTCTGCGGCTTTGCTGAAGCTCTTTTCTGACGCGACGGTGATAAAGGTTCGAAGAATTTCAATTCTGTCCATGATCTTATAATAGAAGCTGAAGTGGTTTTTATTATCAATGAATTGTTTATTATAAAGCAATAATTGGCATGTTAATCTCTGTTTTAGTGAATAGTAAAGTGTGCTCATGATCTAGTGGTTCTAATCATCTGATTGAAAAACACATCTTTATAATCCAGGATAGGAGATAGAAATCATGAAAAACACATCTTTCATCACTCGTTTATTGCAATCACATGTTGGTTGGGCAGCGTTCGTACTGCGTGTACCAGTCGGCATTATTCTCATTGCGCATGGTGCACAGAAGCTTTTTGGTTGGTTCGGTGGGTACGGCCTGGAAGGAACAGGGCAGTTCATGGCGAGCCTGGGATTAGAGCCAGGATACTTGATGGCCCTACTGGCCGGGAGCGCAGAATTCTTCGGTGGCCTGGCCCTGGTACTGGGTATATTAACCCGTCCAGCCGCACTGATGTCGGCATTCACCATGGCCGTTGCGATGTTTACGGCGCATATCGGTAATGGCCTGTTTATGGCGAACAATGGCTACGAATACGCACTGACGTTACTGGTTGTATCAGCCGCATTAGCGATTCAGGGTGCAGGCCGGTTTAGCTTGGATGCGTTGCTGTTAAGGCAACTGAAATGAATAACGAAGCGGAAATCGTTTTTTTATCCCATGGTGGTGGTCCATTGCCCCTGTTGGGGGACTCAGGGCATCAGGCGTTGGTTGACTATTTACAGGCTTTGCCGGAAAAGTTACGCAGTCCCTCAGCTATTTTGCTGATCAGCGCTCACTGGGAAGCAGACATTCCTCAGATTACTTCGGCTGCTAACCCCGGGTTGATATATGACTACTATGGATTCCCACCCGAGTCCTATGACATTAAGTATCCGGCTCCAGGAGAGCCCGGGTTGGCAAAGGCCGTTGCCGAAGCTTTGAATCAGGCTGGTATAGCCAATGAACTGAATGGCAGTCGCGGCTTTGATCACGGTCTGTTTGTGCCGTTGAAAATAATGTTTCCTGATGCTGATATCCCCTGCGTACAATTATCGCTGAACGCAAACATGAATGCTGAATCACACTTGGCCATGGGGAAGGCGCTTCAGTTTTTGAATGTTGATAATCTGCTGGTCATTGGTTCCGGGTTTTCCTTTCATAACATGCGTGAGTTTTTTGCGGCAAGCTCAGCAGAGAGCGGCAGAAAAAATGCAGCCTTTGAACAATGGCTGCAGACTATCATCTCTGAACCTGCTATGAGCGAACAGGCACGCTGGGAGATGCTGGCAAATTGGGAAGCTGCACCGCATGCCCGGTTCTGTCATCCACGCGAAGAGCACCTGCTGCCCTTGCATGTTTGTTATGGTCTGGCCCAGAGACAGTGTGATTCATTTCGATCCGTTAAGGTGTTAGGAAAATCAGCTGGAATGGTCCACTGGTATCATGGATAACATGCGAAAATTGCCAATGGATATTGATTAAGAACGTATGCATACCTATGCCATTTAGCCAGGAACTGACATGCCTGATATAGAACTATCCCGTGAGCAGACTGATCACCTGGTCAGCAAGATCAAAGACTACTTTGAGCAGGAACTGGATCAGGATATCGGGGGTTTTGAGGCGGAATTCCTGATTCAGTTCCTGGCCCGGGAAGTGGGGCCGTACTTTTATAACAGAGGACTGACTGACGCCCAGGTGCTGCTGAATGAGAAAATAGAAGACCTGGGCTATATGCTGGAGGAGATGCACAAGGTTGAAGCAGGGTAAGCGGCTGCTTATTAAAGAAAATACTAGACTTCTGTAAATCTATCCTTTACAGTCGTAGACAGCTTGAAAGATAGTTTACTAAATTACTTCCTACATTGCGCAGATCGGTTTTCCTTTCTTCGCCCTGCAGAATTTAAGTTCCAGTCTCTATTTATTTCCAGCACGACTCGTCTGCTCGTTAGCAGACAAACATTTTAATTTATATCAGGTTAGTAATATGTCAGATAAAGTAATGGGCACAGTTAAGTGGTTCAATGAGTCTAAAGGTTTTGGTTTCATTGAGCAGCAAAACGGTCCAGACGTGTTTGCACACTTCAGCGCAATCACAGGTTCCGGCTTCAAAACACTGGTCGAAGGCCAGTCAGTTGAGTTCTCAGTAACTCAAGGCCAGAAAGGCCCACAAGCCGAGAACATTGTCGTTCTGTAATTTCAGAGTGACTTGAAGAAAGGGCGTACCTCTTACGGGGACGCCCTTTTTTTATGTGGCCAATTTGTGGTTAACTCAAGTTATGAGCCTCATGAGCCAGTACGAAGCAATAAGAGAAAGGTTGGGGAAATTGGCGTGGGGGAGGCAATGACTCATAAGTCCGGGAGTTGAGTATGGATCTGGCTACATCGTTTGCGCTGTTCACTTCAATGGTAGTGTTGGCCTTAATTCCGGGGCCGGGCATTCTTGCCGTGGTCGCCAGAACTTTATCGGCGGGTATGAGGCATGGGGTGTCAACCACAGCAGGTATTGTTGCTGGTGATTTCGTGTTTATCACATTTGCGCTGCTGGGGCTGGCTGCCTTGTCCAGTGCCATGGGCGAATTTTTCCTGTTGGTCAAGTATGCTGGTGCGCTGTACCTGATCTGGATGGGGGTGTCGCTGATTCGTGGTGGCAGCCAGAAACTAGACGTTAAAGCCGTTCAGGCGCATAGCCACATAGCCAGCTTTATGGCCGGACTCATTACGACATTGGGTAACCCCAAAGCCATTCTTTTCTACCTCAGTTTTTTTCCCGCTTTTTTAGAGCTGCATTCACTCACAGGGCTGGATACCGTCGTCATCTTCCTTATTACAACCCTGGCCGTTGGAGGTGTTATGCTGGCCTATGCCTGGGTGGCCCACGCTTCCAAAGGTCGGTTTCAGCGTATCAAAACCTCATCATTGCCGCGTTATGCGTCAGGTGCGCTAATGGTAGGTAGTGGCGTTTACCTTGCGGCTCGCAGCAGCTAGTCAGCCTGAATAAATAACGGCACGACACGTCCTCTTAATGGCGAGGTGTGAATAATAGTGTGATTTGGAAATTGGGTTGGAAATTGGGTTAGAGGTGATTTATGAGTAACGAGCCAATAGTTGTCAGGCACACCTTTCAGGCAAATGCCGCCGATGTGTGGCATGCAATTTCCGATGACGAAACCATGCGTCAGTGGTTCTTTGCACAAATTCCCGGGTTTGCTCCCGTTGTTGGTACCGAAACTGTCTTTGATGTGCATCATAACGGCAAGGTGTATACGCACCGCTGGCAAGTGACAGAAGTGACGCCTCAAGCACTGCTGGTGTATCAATGGCAGTACGACGGATACCCAGGCGACTCTGAAGTTCGCTGGAAACTTCAGGAAACAGAAAACGGAACAGAGTTAACCCTGACGCACAGCGGAGGGGAGACCTTTCCCCAGGATAACCCTGACTTCAGTCGGGAGAATGCCGAGGCTGGCTGGCAGTATCTTATCAAAGAGAGCCTCGCAACATACCTGGATGGAAATAATACGTAACGCAGGGAGCTAAAATGCAAACAATCGGCATGATCGGTGGTCTGAGCTGGGAATCAACAGCGAACTATTATCGTGACATTAACCAGGCTATCAAGTCGCGACTGGGTGGCCTGCATTCTGCCAGGATTGTACTGAACAGCGTGGATTTCGCTGAGATTGAAGTCCTTCAGCATGAAGGGCGCTGGGAGGAGGCGGGTCGCTTACTCAGCCACTCAGCGGTGTCTGTTGAAAGGGGCGGCGCTGACTTTCTGATATTGTGCACTAATACCATGCATAAAGTATCTGATCAGATTGAGGCGGCGATCACCATCCCTTTTTTGCATATTGCTGATGCAACGGCAGCGGTACTGCAAGCGCAAGATGTGAGCAAGGTCGGATTGCTCGGCACCCGTTTCACCATGGAAGATACGTTTTATCGCGGCCGTCTGGAAACGGAATATGGCATCGCTGTTGAGATACCCGAGTCGTCTGACCGGGACATCATTCACCGGGTGATTTATGATGAACTTTGCCAGGGGGTGGTTTCCGATGTGTCCCGGCAAAGGTTTCTGCGCATTATAAATGAATTGGCTGCGCGTGGTGTGCAGGGCGTTATCCTGGGCTGCACAGAAATCGCCATGTTGGTGTCTTCAGCTGATACCGATGTGCCCTTGTATGACACTGCACGTATACACACAGAAGCGGCAGTTGAAATGGCGCTGGCCTGACTATGACTCAGATTAACTTTAAGGAATGTTGCACATGTTTCATGGATTGAGTGCGTTCCCGCTGACACCCGTGAAAAATGAAGAGATTGATGAGCAGTCGTTTGAGCGCCTGATTCTTCGACTGACTGAAGCGGGTGTCGATTCATTAGGTGTGCTGGGTTCGACTGGCAATTACATGTATCTGTCTCAAGCTGAGCGTGTACGCGTCGTTGAGTTGGCTGTTGCCCTGTCGGGGGATACACCCGTTATGGCAGGCATTGGTGCGATGCGCGCCCGCGATGTACTGGCGAACGCCGAGCTGGCTCAGGGCGCTGGTGCCGATGCCTTGTTATTGGCACCTGTCTCGTATCAGCCGTTAACGGAAGACGAAGTCTTCGCTCTGTTCAAAGCAGTTAGCCAGCATGTCTCTGTTCCTGTTTGTGTGTATGACAATCCAAGAACCACGCAATTTCAGTTCACACCCACGCTGTACCAGAAAATAGCAGAACTGCCTCATATTACTTCCATCAAGATTCCGGGTGTAGATGGCGATCTGCATCATGTAAAACGCCATGTCGGTTCTTTGCAGGAGAAATTACCAGAAAACTTCCCACTGGGTGTCAGCGGGGATGCCCTGGCCGCTAATGGGTTGCTGGCCGGGTGCAGTATTTGGTATTCGGTTATTGGTGGATTATTTCCGCAAGCGGCGCTGGGCATTACCCGGGCAGCATTATCTGGAAATGTCGAGGAAGCTCAGCGGCTAAGTCAACGATTGCAGCCATTATGGGATCTGTTTGCAGTAAATGGTGGCAGTTTGCGCGTCATTGCAGCAGCGGCTGAAATACTTGATCTGGTTGAGACTCCCTGCTTGCCGCAACCTTTACTGTCTTTGGACGGACCAGGCAGAGCGGCATTGGCCAGACTTATTGAAGAGCTGGATTTGCAGTAATCGGTTAGTCAGAGCTTGTATCCTGGGCGATGACATAACGGTCTCTGCCCTGGCGTTTCGCTTCGTATAACGCATAGTCCGCTCTTTGCAGCAATTGATCAGCATCAGTTCCCGCCGTATGAACGGCTACGCCAAAACTTAATGATACCTGGATGTCATTAATAAATTTTTGGGCGTGACAGGCTTGCTGTATCCGCTCCACTAGCATAATGGCTTCTTCTACCGCTGTGTCGGGGCAAATGATCAGGAACTCCTCGCCTCCCCATCTGCCGCAAGTGTCCGACTGACGACACTGCGCGAACAAAAAATCGGCAATGCCCTTGAGTATGTCATCACCGATTAAATGTCCGTGTTCATCATTAATGCGTTTAAAATGATCCACATCACTCAATATAAGCGCCAGTGGTCGCCCACTGCGTTCATGTTGCAACAACTCATCACTCAGGATGACATCAAGGCGGCTACGGTTGACCAGTCCTGTCAATTTGTCAGTTTCAGACAAGTGCTCCAGCTCTGCAAAAGCTTCAGAGCGGGAACGTTCATATAGCTGGAAGAGAAGCAGGTGGGCTATGAAGACTTCAATGATATTCAGAAGTGTACCTAGCCCGACTTCAATCGGTTGCCACTGCGGCAGGCGGAGATAGACAAAAGCAATGATGTAAAGAAACACCCCACCGGTGACACAAGCTCCCATTCGTCTGCCCAGCAGGAAAAATGTAATAGGTGGTACTAATGTTATCCAGATCAGTGAATAAGCGCGGCCATCAGCAATATGGACAAAAACCAGCATCACAGCGATCAGGATGGCGACCACACCCATAGAGGCGATGCGAAGGTTCTGGCTCTGATAGAAATACCTGAGGAACAGACCCGAACCAATACCTCCGATGTAATCAAGGGCGGCAGTAGGGTATGCGTGGAACAGGAAGACATTGAGCGAGCCAATCATGGCAAAATAGCCTGTCATCAGCGTCAGCACAACATAAACCAGTCGTCTCTGATGTCGCTCCGGCCCACCTTGTTTCAGATGAGCCTGTTTCCTTGGCAGCATTAGCATGCTCAGCTTATAACAATAGACCGCCAGATTTTACTGGCAAAGCACCTGTGCGTCATCCTTTGCGCACAGGTATCGGTTTAATTGTTATCTGTGGATATCGACATTACACCTGATATCGCGTGGTCAGGTTCGCCAGTCGTGCTGCCATTTCACTGACATCCTGGCTGCTTTTGCCTGCTTCATCGGCGCGACTATTGAGCCCCTTAACCAATGATGAAAGCGCTTCTACGTCATCTGATGCATCATTGGTCGCCTGTGTTTGCTGTTGAATGGATACGGCTACCTCAGCGTTCATCTTATTGATCACGCTGACAGCTTCAGTGATCTCACCGAGTGACTGTCTGGTATCACCCGCACGCTTGGCACTTTGCCGGGCCAGGTCGAGGTTTTGATTCATTGCCAGGCTGGCTTTGGAGGCATCATGTTGCAGTATTGCAACGACTTTTGATATTTCACCTGCCGAAACCTGAGCCTGACTGGACAGGTCGCGCACTTCCTGGGCGACAACTGCAAACCCGCGGCCATGCTCTCCGGCACGAGCCGCTTCGATAGCGGCATTCAATGCTAGCAGGTTGGTCCGCTCGCCAATGCTCTGGATGGCATCGACAGCCAGGCTGATACTCTCGGCGTGCTGGTCGAAATGCTGGACGACACTGGCTACTTCCTCCACCTTTTGAGCGAGCTGCTCAATTTCGGCTAGTGCTCTGGACAGATCGGCCTCGCTCTCACCGACATTGCTACTTACCTGAGTGGCTGCGGATGCTGTTTCATCCGCTCGTCGAGCAATTTCACGAATGGCGCCTGCAATCTCAAGCACAGACTGCCGCAGACTTTCGCTGTTGGCCATACCAAGTGTTGACGATTCGCTGACTGTCTGGGCATTGCCTTTCAGGACAGTGGCATCGCTTTTGAGCCTCAGGCTGGCATGGCTTAATTCACGCAATGAGGACTGGAAAGCATCCAGCAGCCGGTTGAACATCTGGGCAGTTTCGCCAGCTTCAGTCCCAATCTCTTCAGGCGCACGCTTGGTCAGGTCACCCGTTTCGATGATGGCATTCATTGTGCTAAGTGTGTCCAGCCAGACGGTCTTGGCTCCATGTTCAGCAACATTGAGGCCTTTATCTTCATCGTCCGGGTCAACCCGAAGCATGTTCAGTGATTTCAGTAACAGGCACAGCAGAAACCCACACCCCAGGCTCCACACCGCAACAGCAGATACACCGAGGAGCTGGACACCAAATTGTGCCATCCCGGATTCTGCGCTTAGATTGGCAACCGGAGCGGCAAAGGCGAGAATAAGGGTGCCCCAGGCACCTGCAAAACCGTGTGCAGCAGCGGCACCCACCGGGTCATCGACACGGCACAGCAACAGAATTTTTTCACTGTAGTACACAACAATACCACTGGAAAACCCGATAAAGATGGCGCCTGCAGGCTCGACTACCGCACAGCCAGCGGTGATGCCGACCAGGCCGGCAATCACACCGTTAAGCATCTTTTCAGGCTGGACACAGCCATTGTGGAAGGCACTGATCAGCATGCAGGCAACGCCACCTGCTGAGGCGGACAGTACCGTGTTGACGATGATCCCAGGGATAGCGCTGGATGCCTCAAGCGTAGAGCCAGCATTAAAACCGATCCAGCCAAACCAGAGGATAAAGACACCTGCCGTTGCCATGACCAGAGAGTGACCTGGGATCTCGATCGGATTACCCTCTTCATCGAAACGGCCAAGACGGGCACCAAGACTGATCGCAGCTGCCAGCGCGACCCAGCCGCCGACACTATGAACTACAGTCGAGCCAGCAAAGTCGATGAATCCCCGTTGTGCCAACCAGCCATCACCATTCCAGATCCAGTGACCGGCAACCGGGTATATCAGGGCAACCATGGCAATTGCCAGGATCAAGTAGCCGTTAAAATGCATGCGTTCAGCGACTGCGCCCGAAACGATGGTGGCTGCTGTTCCGGCAAATACCAGTTGGAATACAAATACGGCCAGGTCCATTGGTTCGGTTACGCCATCCATCAGGAAGGCACTGCTACCCCAGAATCCACCCATGGAGTCGCCGAACATCAGCCCATAACCGACCAAGGTGAATACCAGGGCCGATGCTGCGAGGTCGCAAATATTTTTCAGAGCCACATTAATGGTGTTTTTGGCTCGAGTCAGCCCGGTCTCAAATAAAGTAAAACCTGCCTGCATGAACAATACCAACCCGGTACAAATACTTAACCAGATTAAATCCAGGTTGAGTGTGAGCTCAGTACCAGCCTCGGCGGCGAAACTGGAGGAAGAGAAAAAAAGCGTCGGGACAAGCAGTGCGAGATACATAAACGTTCCAATGTAGTGTATGGCTAGTTAACTATTGATCAGTAATATCCGAGCAATATGCATGCCAGCAATAAATTGTGCGAATTGTCGCCATTACTGTTATTTGGCACCCATAAGGTGCGTGATAATGGATAAGAAACAATAACCCCGATTCGGCGCACCAAAAAAGTGCGAATCCTTTTGGGTAAGAAGTTGTAACTCTAGTGGTGACTGTTGGCCCTTGCGGGCGTCAGTTTTTGCTGACAGGAAGACCGTCGACCGCTGGTTCAGCATGATGAAAAGTTCTGACTTGCCAACTGAATCACATTTCATAGGGACGAGTTGAGTTTTCATAAGGTTGAGTAGTTTCAAAAATGAATGGTATCAATAATAGAACGCTCGAACGATAAAAAGTATTTGTAAATCAATCGCTTTTCATTAGACTGTTTTTGCGTCCGCACAATCGGACGTCGAAAACTATTGGAGCGACTCCGAGGTTTGAGCCGCAGGAAGTACCAGTTCATCAGATGCATCAGCGTATGCAGTACTGATGCAAAATAATAAATATTTAACTGGATACACCTGAGAAGAGGAGAGTGGTCATGGATCGTTTACGTCTGACGAAACGAGGTCTGCTACGCCGTCTGGTTCAACTAAATGCCTGTTTAGCAATCCTGCCTTTAGCTGTTCATGCACAACAAGAAACAACCGAGTCAGAAGATATTGAAGAAGTCGTGGTAACTGGCTCTTTCATTCGTAATAGCGCGTTCGCGCAAAATTCACCCGTCGATACTGTCAGCCAGTCAGACTTGTTTGAGTCTGGCGCCCCCAGTATGTCGAATTACATTCGTGATATGACATACACACAAAATACCGATGTGGTATCTAATGTTCTCGCCACACAGGATGGTTCACAGGATTCAGTTGGAGCCAGCTTTAACTTGCGAGGCCTTGGTGAAAACTCAACCCTGACTCTGGTTGATGGTATCCGAACTATTGCCGCGTCTGTTTCAACATCCGTCCCCGAAATTGCGATTGAGCGATTGGAACTGGTTTTGGACGGTGGCTCCGCACTGTATGGTTCTGATGCGGTTGCTGGTGTGGTGAATATTATTCCCATGAAGGAATTTGAAGGGTTCCGAACTCGAACCTTCTACCAACGCACCCAGGATGGTGCCATGGAAGATATGAACCTGTCAGCCATGTGGGGCAAGTCCTTTGATAACGATGTCAGTTATGTCGGTGCGTTTGAGGCCAGAACCAAGACGCCGCTAATGCAGTACGAACGGCCGCGGGAATGGATGATGGACGACGGGTCTTCGGTTTCAGGGAGTCCAGGCACCTGGCGGCAGAATGTAGGCGCTGATCCTAATATTAATTTGTACCAATCTCATGGAGGCACGCTGGAGGGTTCGCTACTTGTCGACCCTGCTTGTGGCACTTTCAATGATGGATACCCTGGACACGGTCAGGGGAAATTTCCAACTCCATCCGGGGTGCCTGTTGGCAGTTTCTGCCGATTTGAATACACCAGTATGTTTGCTTATTCCGCCGAGAGCACTGACTATAATGCCTATAACACGCTGACCTGGGAAGCCTCGGACTGGCTACGTTTCAATGCTACATTGAACAATGCCTACCGTGTCTCCAGTCTGCGAACCACATCGACAACTGCCGTTAACGGCAATAACCGGGCAGCATTGATTGTCCGGGCTGATCATCCGGCGAATCCCTGGGGGTTTGATGTGTCGCCATATACATGGCGCCCAATAGCGCATTCCTATACTCATTTACCACAGCACCTGGACCCCGGTGATGGCGCGCGGGAATATGAGTTTCATACCAGTGTTAACCGTTTGAAAGTCGGCGCTGAATATGACATCAGTGATTCCTGGGTGGGCTATACCTATTATTCCAAGCAGGAAATGAAGAGCATGAGTGATTCTTACTCAGTGCATTTGGGTAAACTACAGCTAGCCTTGGAAGGGCAGGGTGGACCTAACGGGAATGAGTACTGGAATCCCTTTGGAACTTCAGACCCCAGACACCCTAATTTCGATCCGGCGTTGGGAAACAGTGAAGAACTAACCAACTGGATCTTTGAGCGCGATGCGAACTTCGTCACTTCCAGAGACTATCTGGATATCTTTGAAACGGTGGCCACTGGTGATGTAGTTGATCTTTGGGCGGGTACTGTTCAAATGGCGCTGGGCTATCAGTGGCGTGACCTTGAAGAGAACAACTATGCCAATCCTTTTGATGCTGCTGGCTGGGACTACAATACCGTTATTGGTGCACCGCTTCCGAAAGATGAACGTTTTTTCTCTGAAACCCGCGCCATTTTTGCAGAATTTCAGATACCGTTGCTAGAAACAGTGGATTTACAGGTGGCTGGCCGTCATGAAGAGTTTACCGACTTTGGACTAGAAACAACCACCCCGAAAGTTGCACTACGCTGGGAAGCACTGCCTTCTTTGGCTGTTCGCGCATCTTGGGGAGAAAGTTTCCTGGCACCAACGCCATCTCAGGCACGTCCTTTTGTGCAAGGTGAAAACTGTGGGGAGATCTTCGATGGCCAAGATCCATTTACGGGGCAGCAACTGACTGGCGGGGCACAATGTAGTTCTGGTAATCCAGCGCTAGGTCCTGAAACATCTGAGATACGCAATTTCGGGTTTACCTGGGAGCCAAGCGGCCAACTGGATGGATTGAGCCTGTCAATGGACTACCAGGAAATTGAATACACGGATCGAATTCGCTCTTTGACTGAAGAAGACACCGTTGCGTTCCAATTTCAGCAGTTTGTTGCTGAAACCGGCGTTTCTGCAGGCAGTTATGATCCCACGCCGGGCTCTGCAACACGGCAACAGGCAGATGCCTGGTTACGCCAGTACTCACAAAACCCTAGTGCGCCTGTTGTTCGTGATGAAGATGGCAATGTGCAGTTTGTCTATCGCCAGGACACCAACATTTCATCGGTTTGGGTGGATTTGTTTGATGTGAAAGCGCGATACACATTAAACACGAATGATTGGGGTACTTTTGCGGCCACGTTGCAGTCGACCTACTATGAAACATACGAGTATGAAGGTCTGTTTGGTGGGCGTCAGCCAGCACTGGGATTACAGAACGCTGATACGGGTATCGTGCCGCCGTTGCCTCAATATAAAGCCAATTTGCGAGTGAACTGGTTCCGTGACAATCAAAGTGCATCCATTGCGGTGAATTACTGGGATAATGTGGAATTTGATGCCGTCGCCATTGACCGATACGGGGATGGCTGGACGGCGCCAGATACCATAGAAGGTGAAGCGAGAACTGATGTGCGCTACGCCATCATCCTTGATGACTACCTGAACAGTGAGTTCACCGTCAGTGTCGGTGTTAACAACATCTTCAACGAAAGGCCTCAGCAGTTGCCGATTTCTGGTGGCTTTGAATCGAGGCTGTCAACGCCATGGGGGCGTCAGTTCTGGATGTCTGTGGAATGGCTACCAGGGTTCTGATCATGCATGCTTGCTTGTTTTAACCTTGCTAAAAAGCGCTAATGGATAAAGTGTGTCGTTAGCGCTTTTTTTTGTTCTGATCAGTCATTGTGTTGGAAATGATGATAGGGACTACTGTTGATACCGATTCATTCTTACCTGGGCTGGAGACCCCGGGGAAATCAGGCAGAGTATCAGCCACAGTATAATCGCCCAGGTGATTGATCATGGCATTCATCGCCTGCTGAAGAATGCCTTTTAGCCCGCAGTTACCAGCAATGCGGCAAGTATTGGTGGTATCGTCAAAGCATTCGACCAGAGTCAATGAGGGTTCCAGTTCGAGTACCAGGTCCTTGAGATTCATTTGTTCTGGGGCTTTGAGTAACCTGATCCCGCCACCTTTTCCCTTACTGCTCTCTATGTAGCCGAGTTGAGCCAGATTGTGCACCACTTTCACCAGGTGATTCTGCGATACACCATAAAACCCAGCAATTTCCTTGACGGTGCAACGTCGCTCATGATGAATCGCCAGATACATCAGTACGCGTAATGAATAGTCCGTGAATCGCGTGAGCTGCATTGCTGTTTTTCTCTCTCTATAACTTGACTTCCAAATATATATTCAATATAACAGTTTATTAATATGTAAGTGAAATACATATTAAAAGGCCGTCAGGCTAAATTAATGGTTCAAACTCGGTGTAACAGCGGTTGTGAATCAGGTTTAATTGTTGTGAAGGGAAGAAAAATGTTATCAGATCAAACAGTTGCTATCGTTAAATCTACCGCTCCGGTTTTACAGGAGCACGGTGAAACACTGACCCGGCATTTCTACGAACGGATGTTCAGGGTAAACCCGGAGGTTAAGCCTTTCTTTAACCACAGCAACCAGAGTGAGGGCAGCCAGCAGCGTGCCTTGGCCGGTGCAATTGCAGCCTATGCCGCCAATATTGATAATCTCGAGGCGCTGGGCGGAGCTGTTGAGCTGATCGCACAGAAACATGCTTCTTTGCAGATTAAACCCGAGCACTATCCGATAGTCGGCGATAATTTGCTCGCTTCCATCAAAGAAGTGCTGGGAGAGGCTGCGACGGATGAGATCATTGCTGCCTGGGCAGAGGCATATCAGTTCCTAGCGGATATATTGCAGGGTAGAGAGACGCAAATTTATGCCAGTCATGCTAAGAAAGCTGATGGCTGGACAGGTTTTCGCAAACTCAGTGTTGTGGACAAAGTCAAAGAGAGTGAACTGATTACATCTTTTTACCTGCAAAATAGTGATGGGACAGACTTGCCGGTCTATTTGCCGGGCCAGTACATTACAGTACGGTTACCAACGCCGGATGGCAGTACCACGATGAGGAATTACAGCCTGTCAAACAAACCGGGGGCCGGGCATTTCCGTATCAGCGTTAAACGTGAGACTGGACCTGAGGGGAAGGGGTATGTGTCTAACCTGTTACATGACTCACTGTCTGTCGATGATGAGATTGAAGTCGCGCCACCTTGTGGTGAGTTCTACTTAAACCCAAAGGACAAACATGAACGCCCTCTGGTGCTGCTGGCAGCGGGTGTTGGTATTACCCCCATTATAAGTATTCTGGAAACGGCTTTGGAAGCCACTCCTGGTCGGCAGGTCGTGCTCGTGCACGGTTGCCTAAATCCGAATGTTCAGGCTTTCCGAGATGACCTGGATGAATTAGCAGAATCACATGATAATCTGTCGGTTCATTACTGTTACAGCGATTTGAGTGAAAATGAAGTGCTCACGCATAAGAATGCCTCTGCCGGCCTGGTCTCTGCTGAGCTGGTTGAATCTCTGATCCCCAACCGACACGCTGACTATTACTTCTGTGGCCCCAAGCCTTTTATGGTGTCGATATATCACGAGTTGCTGAAGTGGGGGGTGCCTGGGTCACAGGTGCATTTTGAGTTCTTCGGCCCTCGCCAGGAGCTTGAGTCCTAAACAAGCTTGTGGAATTTACCAATCAGGCCGCTGAGTTATAGGCTGGCGGCCTGGTATGTCTTTTCGGTTTCTGTTTTGGCTTGTCTTTCGCTTTCATATATATGAAAATCCACATATATGAAAAAACACATGTATTAAATATGTCTCCTCTAAAATTTTATAAATGTCTTGCTGACGACACCCGACTGAAATCTTTGCTGTTGTTGGTCAGTGTCCGGGAAGCTTGTGTTTGTGACCTGATGGCCGCGCTGGAGCTGGATCAGCCCAAAATATCCCGCCACCTCGCCGAGTTGAGAAAGTGCGGCATTGTGATGGATGAGCGCAGAGGACGCTGGGTGTATTACCGCATTCATCCGGACATGCCTGACTGGGTGATGCAGGTGTTGTGGGAGACCAATCAAGCCAATGCAGATTACATCGCCTTATCGCTGAAACGATTAAATGCTTCCGTTCAAAGTGCTGCTTGCTGCTAATCACCCTATAGCGAGCAATGTTTTTGGGAATATCTGAGGAAAAAAACCGGGGTCAATCATGAAAGTATTGTTTATCTGCACTCATAATCGGTGTCGCAGCATTCTCTGTGAAGCGATTGCCAATCAGGTGGAGGGAGTTCCGGGAGAGTCCAGAGTTGAGGCCAGGAGTGCGGGCAGTGAACCAGCAGGTGAAGTTCACCCCAGCACACTGACAGCACTCCAGCGATCCGGGTACAGCGTGGAAGGTCTGGTGAGCCAAAGTTGGGATGTCCATGAAGGTTTTGCGCCGGACTTAATCATTACCGTCTGTGACAATGCTGCCAGCGAAGCCTGTCCGGTCTGGTTTGGTCAGGGTGTCAAAGTACATTGGGGGCTTGCCGATCCGTCCAAACTGGAAGGTTCACCGCAGGAGATTGAAAAAGCCTTTGCTTTTACGATCATGACGGTGGAAGAGCGCATTCGTGCTCTGCAGCGTGTTGCTGAGCTCGGTGTAAAGGGTGATGCATTGCAACGAGCCATGGAATCGATAGGAGCAAGAGGATGAGTCAGGAGGTCAAATCACTGAATGCTGAGCTGCCTAATGTTGAAGAGCCGCAGTTTCGGCAACCGCGGGCGAGTGATTTTTCGCCACAGGAAATTGCACACAAGCCTCGTATCCTTTTGCTTTATGGCTCTATTCGTGAGCGCTCCTATAGCCGTCTGGTCGTAGAAGAATCGGCACGTTTGCTGACAGCCATGGGTGCTGAGGCACGGATATTCAATCCCGAAGGGCTTCCCCAGCCAGATAGTGGCGATGCCAAGCATCCCAAGGTTGCCGAGCTCAGAGAGCTGATGATGTGGTCAGAGGGGCAGGTCTGGTGTTCACCTGAGAGGCACGGCGCCATGACGGGTATTTTGAAAAGCCAGATTGACTGGGTGCCACTAAACCTGGGAGGTGTCAGACCAACGCAGGGGAAAACGCTGGCGGTAATGGAAGTCAGTGGTGGATCGCAGTCGTTTAACGCAGTCAATCAGATGCGCATATTGGGGCGTTGGATGCGTATGTTCACTATTCCTAACCAGTCATCAGTGGCCAAAGCATTTCTCGAGTTTGAGGACAATGGCCGAATGAAGCCATCGCCGTATTACAACCGGATTGTGGATGTGGTTGAGGAGCTGTTCAAATTCACCCTGTTACTGCGACAGCATAAAGACTACCTGGTTGATCGCTATTCTGAGCGTGTAGAAAGTGCTGAGCAACTTAGTCAGCGTGTTAATCAGCGGTCGATCTAGATTCGGACTGTATAAGAGGAGATATCATGGGTTTCTTTGAGCGTTATTTAAGTGTCTGGGTCGGAATGGGAATTGTTGCCGGTATCATACTGGGTCAGGTATCACCTGCGATGTTTGAGATGGTTGCTGCGATGGAGTATGCCCACGTTAATCTTGTGATTGCCGTTCTGATCTGGTTAATGATCTACCCGATGATGGTGCAGGTGGACTTTTCTTCAATCAAGGATGTGGGTAAGCGTCCCCAGGGTATCTGGTTGACCCTGATAATTAACTGGCTGATTAAGCCGTTCTCCATGGCCGCGCTGGGCTGGTTATTTTTCCGCGTTATTTTTGCCGACTGGGTTGATCCCCAGTCAGCCAATGAGTACATCGCGGGCATGATTCTGTTAGGCGTGGCTCCCTGTACGGCTATGGTGTTTGTCTGGAGCCAGTTAACCAAAGGGGATGCCAATTACACGTTGGTGCAGGTGTCGATCAATGATGTCATCATGATTTTTGCTTTTGCACCGATAGCCGGTTTCCTGTTAGGTGTCAGTGATATCACGGTGCCATGGGGGACACTGCTGATCTCCGTTATTCTGTATGTTCTGGTACCGTTGTTGGCAGGTGTGGCAACCAGAGCATTGCTCAACCGTGAAGGTGGAGAAGAGAAGCTGACGACGTTTCTTGACACCATGAAACCCTGGTCCATCGTGGGGTTGCTGGCAACAGTCGTCGTTTTGTTTGGTCTGCAATCTCCTACCATTTTGTCGCAACCACTGGTGATTGTATTGATCGCGATTCCGTTGCTGATTCAGACTTATGGTATTTTTGTGTTGGGTTACTTCAGTGCAAGGTGGATGAAACTGCCACAGGACGTTGCCGCACCCGCATGTCTGATTGGTACCTCGAACTTTTTTGAGCTGGCTGTGGCGGTAGCAATCTCTTTATTTGGCCTGCAGTCAGGTGCAGCCCTGGCGACGGTAGTGGGGGTGTTGGTGGAGGTGCCTGTGATGCTGTCTTTGGTGGCTTTTGTCAATCGAACCAAACATTGGTTCCATTAAGTAGTGGTTCTATTGAGCAGTGGCGGGATTTCAAACAGTTTGGCTGTGTATCAGCTAAAGCAAAGCCGGACCCGTTGCGAGTCCGGCTTAGGTTGAAATATTGCTTTCATTGTTTTTCATATTGATCCCGTGTGTCATTGTTTTTATATCTGTTCAACGGCTTGTGACCGTTCTTCGCACTATCACTTACGGGTCTAAAGTGGCAGGCGGAGTGTTTGGTTCGGAGTTAGGGTATTACTCCTGGCCAACAAAGCTGAAGCGCATGACTGAACGGACTGGTACCGCGTTTTCACCACCGGCAAACACAGGCTCGAACTTCCAGTTTTCCAGGGCATCAACAGCGGCGCGGCCAAACAGGTAAGCTGAGCTTTCACGAATCGCTGGCTCGGCAACAGAACCGTCAGGGTTTACTGTGAACTCTACCAGTGTATAACCTTCGATACCGCTCATTTCAGCGTGCTGAGGATACTCTGGAGCAGGTGCTGTAATAGCACGTAATGATTTGCTGCTGTAGTACTCAAGAGAGTCGGCGCTGGCACTGCTGGCCATCATGACACCTGATGCAACACAAAGGATCGCAGCGGCTTCAGGCAGTTTGGCTAGGATAGAAGATTTCATGATCATACCTCGATATTTCAATTCAGTTAGTTGGCTTGGGTAGACAGCGAAGCAGTCCGGGTTTGCGCTTAGAGTCGATCCTGACTCGCTGTCTGGTTAAGATAAAGCAAAAGCGATGCCAACTTTTTAAAAGTGAGTTATATCAAGGGTGTGGCGGTGATCGGGGTGGTCTTAAGGGGGTGCCGGGAACAATGTGGTGCGCACTTTTAATGCAGTGTGCACCGAGATGAAACCAGAATTAACCTGTTTATTCGTCGCTAAGAGATTTGGCCAGATCGGCAGGCTCAACTTCCATGCCACTGAGTTCTGCATCCCAGTTGGTGCCAACCAGGGCGTCGTCTTCATGCATACCGGGTAGCCACTCGATCAGGAAGTCTTCGACGCTGATGGACTTTGCCTGATAAACAGACCACTCTTCCACACACAGAGCCTGTGCGTAATGTTCTTGTGACCAGAAGGGGAAGACGTCAGTCTCTTCGTATTCGATAGAGGGGCAGACAGCCCAGCCATCTTCGTTAGCCAGTCCCCAGACCAGACCCGATTGCTTGACTTCCGCAAGGAAGCGCTGATGGTTTTCCTGATCATCATCAGAGAAAGGGGCGTCATTTGTGGTTGTATCGTTCAAACTGCTGTCTCCTGCCAGTCAATCAGACTGCGTTATAATGGGCATTGCCTGCTAATTGACTAGTTTAATGGATTCACACCCTGGCATGAAGGTAAATTGCGGTAATAGCAATAATTTCGGTAAGAACTCTAAGGATGCGTTATGACAATACCAGAAACCTCTGCAACCCAGTGTCGCTCTGGTGACGGACAAACCGGTGCGACTACCATTCCGCTGGCTTCTGTTGCTCCCAGCGGCAGTCTGGAGTTGCTCTCCCAGCAGGAAATTGTCCAGCTGCGGGAAACAGCCAAGGGGGAGTTGTACGAGCTCTTTCGCCGCTGCGCGCTGGCGGTGCTGAACTGTGATGGGCTGTCTGACAGTGCCGAAGAGGTCTACCGGCAGTTTGCCGATTTTGATATTGAAATCGTTCAGCGTACTCGCGGGATTAAACTGGAATTGAAAAATGCGCCGGCCTGCGCCTTTGTTGATGGCAAAATCATGCGCGGGGTGCGAGATCATCTGTTTGCGGTATTGCGAGACATTGTGTTTGTGGCCAGTGAACTGTACCGCCTCGGTGAGCAGGATCAGACCGGCTGGACCGGTCACTTTGACCAGGCTACCTGGCATCAGGGCGATGAGCAGACAAGTAACCTGGTATTTCATATTTTACGCAATGCCGGCCTGATGCTGCCACGCAAGCCGCCCAGCATGGTGGTGTGCTGGGGTGGTCATGCGATTTCCCGGGAAGAATATGATTACAGCAAGTCGGTTGGCTATCATCTGGGCTTGCGTGACATGGATATCTGCACCGGATGTGGTCCAGGTGCCATGAAAGGGCCGATGAAAGGTGCAGCGGTCGGTCATGCCAAGCAGCGTAATACCAAAGGACGCTACGTCGGTATTACTGAACCGGGCATTGTCGCTGCGGAATCACCCAATCCGATCGTTAACCATCTGGTGGTGCTACCGGATATCGAGAAACGGCTGGAAGCTTTTGTCCGTTTTGGTCACGGTATTATCGTTTTTCCCGGAGGTGTCGGGACACTGGAGGAAATTCTGTTTTTGCTGGGTACGCTGATGTCGCCTGAAAATAAAGCGTTGCGCATGCCCTTGATATTCACAGAGCCCGCCAGTAGCCAGGGATACTTTCGGCAAATCGACCGCTTCCTGGTTGATACATTGGGAGAGGGCGTCAGGGAGTATTACACCATTGTTGAAGATGATCCGGTGCAGGTAGCACGCCTGATGCAGGAGGGGGTAGCAGATGTCGGTGTGCAACGCCGATCCAATCGTGACGCCTTCTATTTTAACTGGTCCTTGAGTATCCCTTCTGAAATGCGGGTGCCTTTTGAAGTCACCCATGAAAGTATGGCGGCGTTGAACTTGAGCTTTGATTTACCCGCAGCGGAACTGGCGGTGAACCTGCGACGTGTCTTCAGTGGTATCGTGGCCGGCAACGTCAAGGATCACGGTGTTCGTCTGGTGCGTGAGCATGGCCCGTTTGCATTGCAAGGGGAACCGGCGTTGATGCAGGCCATTGATAAGTTATTACAGGGGTTTGTGTCAGCCGGGCGCATGAAGCTGCAGCGTGAGCAATATCATCCCTGTTATGTGATTCAGGCACCTGAAAGTGCTTGAGCCTGTCAACCCGTGAAACTGAAGGGGAAGCGGCTTTCTGCGGGTCGAGCGGAATAGTTGACTGTTTCACTCGGATATTCGATAATTTACCTTCTGATTCAGTCCGGGTTGATCCCGGCATTTCTTAGCTATTTTGCCGGGTTGTCAATGCTTAACGACAGCAACCCGGCTTCATACAGCGTTACAAGAGAGGCTACGCACGCATGAGTGAACAAGTCGAAAGCCTGATCCGCCAAGATTACGCGGCAGGGTTTCATTCGGCTATTGAGTCCGATACCTTGCCCCCTGGCCTGGATGAAGATGTCGTCCGGTTTATTTCTGCGGCCAAGGAAGAGCCTGAATGGATGCTCGAATGGCGTCTCAAAGCGTACCGTGCCTGGAAAGAAATGGACGAGCCAACGTGGGCGCATGTGCATTATCCGGAAATCGATTTTAAGTCGATTTCGTATTACAGCACACCCAAGAGCATGAAAGATCGCCCTAAAAGCCTGGACGAAGTCGATCCTGAGCTGCTGGAAACCTATGAGAAACTGGGCATTCCTCTGCATGAACAGGAAGCCTTGGCGGGTGTTGCGGTTGACGCGGTGTTTGATTCTGTTTCTGTGGTGACCACGTTTCGCGAGAAGCTGAAAGAAGCTGGCGTTATTTTCTGCCCGATCAGCGAAGCAATTCGTGAGTATCCAGAGCTGGTACAAAAATACCTCGGCTCGGTTGTTCCCCAGAAAGACAATTTCTATGCTGCGCTGAACTCAGCAGTATTTTCTGACGGTTCCTTTGTCTACATTCCCAAAGGCGTTCGTTGCCCCATGGAGCTTTCAACCTATTTCCGGATTAATGAGTTAAACACCGGACAGTTTGAACGCACACTTATCGTCGCTGATGAGGGATCGCACGTCAGTTACCTCGAAGGTTGCACGGCCCCAATGCGCGATGAGAATCAGCTGCACGCGGCTGTAGTTGAGCTGGTGGCACTGGATGGTGCGCGAATCAAATATTCGACAGTCCAGAACTGGTATCCCGGCGACAAGGAAGGCAAGGGCGGTATTTATAACTTCGTTACCAAACGTGGCATTGCTCATGATAATGCCAGCATATCCTGGACCCAGGTAGAAACCGGCTCGGCGGTAACCTGGAAATACCCCAGCTGTATTTTGAAAGGTGATAACAGTGTGGGCGAGTTTTACTCGGTGGCGCTGACCAATAATTTCCAGCAGGCTGATACCGGCACCAAAATGATTCACCTGGGCAAGAATACACGCTCTACGATTATTGCCAAGGGTATTTCAGCCGGCCGCAGTGACAGTGCCTATCGTGGCCTGGTGCGAATCAATCCGGCAGCTGAAGGTGCGCGGAATTTCACCCAGTGTGATTCATTGCTGATTGGTGATCGCTGTGGCGCTCACACATTCCCGTATATTGAAAACCGGAACGCGTCGGCGGTGATTGAGCACGAGGCGACGACCTCCAAGGTCAGTGATGATCAGATGTTCCTGTGCCAGCAACGTGGGCTTGATGCCGAGAAAGCCGTGTCCATGATTGTGAATGGTTTCTGCCGTGAGGTGTTCAAAGAGCTGCCGATGGAATTTGCCGTGGAAGCTGGCAAGTTGCTGGAAGTCAGCCTTGAAGGCTCGGTGGGCTGACGCATCTGTCCTGTTTCCTGAAGAATGTCCCGACAGGGGTCGTGAACCAGGACCCGGCTCACTTGCGAGTGGGTGCCGGGTAAACGGTACGGATTCAGCAAGATTCGGTTTCGGTAAGATAAAAGTTAACAGAATTTTCGTTTATTGATTGGAAGACAATTATGCTGCAGATACGCGAGCTGGTTGCCAGCGTTGAAGGCAAACAAATCCTCAACGGTCTGAGCCTGGATATCAAACCAGGTGAGGTTCACGCCATCATGGGCCCCAACGGTGCCGGTAAAAGTACCCTGGGTAATGTGCTGACCGGGCGTGAAGGTTATGAAGTTATATCGGGTGAAGTGCTGTTTAACGGTGAAGATATGCTGGCCCTGGATATCGAAGAACGTGCCCGTGCGGGTTTGTTCCTGGCCTTTCAGTACCCGGTAGAGATTCCTGGTGTGAGCAATATGGAATTTCTCAAGGCGGCGGTTGATGCACGCCGTTCGCATATGAAGCAGGAAGAACTGTCTTCCTTTGATTTCATGAAACTGGCACGTGAGGCCAGCAAAAAGGTGAGCCTGGATGCGGCTTTCCTCAAACGTGGCGTCAATGAAGGGTTCTCCGGTGGTGAGAAAAAACGCAATGAAATCCTGCAGATGATGATGCTGGAGCCCAGCCTTTGTGTGTTGGATGAAACGGATTCCGGCCTGGATATTGATGCTCTGCAAGTGGTCGCAGATGGCGTTAATGCCATGCGTGATAGCGAGCGCAGTTTTATTGTGGTGACACATTACCAGCGCCTGCTGGATTACATTATTCCAGATTACGTCCACGTACTGGCCAATGGTCGTATTGTGAAGTCGGGAGATAAAGAACTGGCGCGCGAGCTGGAAGCCAAAGGCTACGGTTGGCTGGAAGGCGAGGTGGCGTAACATGGCTGCGAATGAATTTCAGCAGCACGCCCTCTCTGTCGCTGACAGCCAGCAGGCCAATGCCGCTTTTGCCGAGCGTCGTGCTATTGCTGCGGAACGTTTTGCTGCGACTGCCTGGCCTGGCAGAAAGACGGAAGCCTGGAAATATACCAGTTTGCGCTCATTGCAGGAGCTGACCGAGGCCAGCTTTGCAGAGCAGGCTAAAGCCATCGAATTACCTGAGGCAGTGAAGGCTGTCGACAGTTATCGACTGGTATTTGTCGATGGCGTGTTCCAGGCAGACCTTTCCGGGGACCTGCCTGAGTTTGCCTGTCGTTTCAGTGAGGCCAATGCTGAGCAGAAGGCTTTTATTAATGAAAAACTGGGCACGGTCGTTGCGACTCAGACCGAGTCTGCGCGTAACCTCTTTTCTTATCTGAATGATGCCTGGCTGCATGATGGTGTTTTGTTACACCTGCCACGTGGTGCATCGCTGAATAAGCCGTTGTACCTGGTGTATGTGTCAACCTCAGAGGCGGCGAATGCAACGCTGGCGCATCAACGCCTGCTGGTGTGGCTGGAAGATAACAGCCAGGCCAATGTGATCGAGCACTATCTGAGCGAATCTGTGGCCAGTAATGATGACGATGTTAGCAGCCTGACTAACGGCATCACAGAAATCCACGTTGGTCAGAACGCACAGCTGCATCACACACGCCTGAACCTGGAAGACGAAGCGCATACCCATATTGGTGGCGTACACCTGGCGCTGTCACGTGACAGTGTAGCCAAATGTTTTGCGCTGGGGGAAGGTGGTCGACTGAAACGTATTGACTATCAGATCAGCCATAATGGCCCGGGTGCCGAGTTGATCATGCACGGTGCCTATCTGGCCCGTAACAAACAATTGATTGACTACCACACTTGTATCGAACACCGCGAGCCGCATTGCAACAGCCTGGAAGTGATCCGTGGCATTGTCGGCGATAAGGCCAAAGCCGTGTTTAATGGCCGTATCCATATTCATCAGGATGCACAAAAAACGCTGGCTGAGTTGCACAATCGTAATTTGCTGACTTCGAACGGTGCGGAAGTGGATACCAAGCCTGAGCTGGAAATCTATGCCGATGATGTGAAATGTGCACACGGCGCGACGGTGAGTCAACTGGATGAAACCGCGCTGTACTATTTGCAGAGTCGTGGTATTGAAGCAGCTGAAGCGCGCATGTTGCTCAGTTATGGTTTCGTCAACGAAGTCTTGTCACAGTTGCCTTACCAGCCGCTGCTGGAATCTTTACAGGTTCGGTTGCGTGCTCGTTTTATCGATGAAGCGCGCAAGAGTGCGGCAGAAAAATTGATCGGGGAGTCTGCCTGAGATGGCTTTTGATGTTGTCAAAGTGCGCGAAGACTTTCCCATACTGGCGCAGCAGGTTAATGGTCATCCACTGGTTTACCTGGATAATGCGGCAACGACCCAGAAGCCCAGGCAGGTGATCGATGCTATCAGCCATTACTATCTGCATGACAACAGTAATGTACATCGTGGCGCACATACGATAAGTGACCGTGCTACTGCACATTTTGAGCATGCCAGGAAGAACGTTGCGCAGTTTATCAACGCCGCATCGACCCGGGAAATTATCTGGACCCGCGGCACCACAGAAGGGATCAACCTGGTCGCCAACAGTTTTGGTGGTCAGTTGAAAGCAGGTGCCAGAGTACTGGTTTCTGCGATGGAGCATCATTCCAACATTGTGCCCTGGCAAATGCTGGCCGAACGGCAGGGCGTGACGGTGGAAGTGATACCTGTCGACGAGGCAGGCGTGCTTAACCTGGACGCGTTTCACGACATGCTTGATGAGAATGTCGCGCTGGTAGCCGTGAATCATGTTTCCAATGCCCTGGGCAGCGTCAACCCAGTGAAGGAAATCATTCAGGCCAGCCAGGCAGTTGGTGCCAAGACATTAATTGATGGTGCCCAGGCTATCGCTCACTGGCCACTGGATGTGCAATCGCTGGGTTGTGATTTTTATGTGTTCTCCGGCCACAAGCTGTTCGGACCTACGGGGATCGGTGTGCTGTATGGCAAAGAAGCCTTGCTGGAAGCCATGCCGCCTTATCAGGGCGGTGGCGAGATGATTGAAACGGTCAGTTTTGCCGGCACGACCTATAATCAGCTGCCCTTTAAGTTTGAAGCTGGCACGCCAGACATTGCCGGTGTGATTGGCCTCTCAGCAGCCATTGATTATCTCAATGCACTGGATCGCCCGGCTGCAGAGCAGCATGAACAATCGCTGTTAGCCGTAGCGACTGAACGTGCGGAGTCTTTGGATGGAGTCACAGTCATTGGTCGCTCTCCGGTGAAAACTGCGATTCTGGGCTTTGTCGTGGCTGGGATTCATTCTTCTGATCTGGGTATGTTGCTGGACCAGCAGGGTGTTGCCGTCAGAACAGGGCATCATTGCGCGCAGCCTATTATGGAGCAGTACAAGATCAGTGGCACGGTCAGAGCCAGTTTCAGCTTTTATAATACGCACGAAGAAATCGATCGGTTGTTTTCGGCACTGGCCAGTGCGCGAAAACTGCTAAGTTAATTCATGATTATCAAGGATATTGCAGGGGGTGGCATATGACAGTTGAGTCTTTTAATCCGGCTGCTGCAGCCGTTTCCGTAACGCCAGCTGCTATCGCGCATTTTAAGCGTCAGCTCACACAAGATGGCGAGGCAACCGCGGTTCGTCTTAGTGTCAAAGAAAGTGGCTGCACCGGGTTTATGTATGTCGTAGACCTGGTTAAGCAGGCGGAAGCCAATGATGTTGAGCAGGCACTTAATGATGATGTGCTGCTCTTGATTGATAAAGGCAGTCTGGGTGTGGTCAATGGGACAGAAATTGATCTGGTTACCGAGGGCGTGAATCGCCAGTTGCGCTTTTTGAACCCGAATGCCAAGGACCATTGTGGTTGCGGCGAAAGTTTCTCAGTAGTCTGATAGCGCTACCGCTGTATACCGTCGCGATGCGACTGGTTGGAATTTGGAGTATCCATGCAAAGACAGATGGTTGTGGCGCAGGAGAATTGTCCTGCACGCCGAGTGCCAGATGGCACGCCAGTAGAAATCCCCAAGGACAGCTTTGTCAGTATTACCCAGGCTCTGGGCGGTAATTACACGGTAGTCCATCAGGGACAGATGCTGCGTGTGGATGGTACGGATGCGGCGAGGCTAGGGTTGGAACCAGAAACACTAAGTTTTCCAGAGCCCACTGGCCCCGAGATAGATGAGTCGCAGGTCTGGGAAGCGCTGGGTACTGTCTACGATCCTGAAATCCCCGTCGACCTGGTTAATCTGGGACTGATATACAAGGTTGTCATCGATCAGGCAACATCAACAGTCAGTATTGATATGACCCTGACAGCACCGGGTTGTGGCATGGGGCCAGTGCTCGTTGGTGATGTGGAATATCGCGTCCGCAAGGTCCCGAATGTTAAACAGGTCGCGGTCGAACTGGTGTTTGACCCGCCCTGGAACCGGGACATGATGAGTGAAGAAGCGCAGCTGGAAACCGGGATGTTTTTCTGAGGCTTGCAATGAGCTGAACTTCACCCACTACTCAACAAGATCAGGCGTCAGATTAGGAATTGATCAGGAAAAAGCATGGCAAAAGAGTTTGGTACAGACATCACCAGCGAAGATATTATTGAAACACTGGGTTTTTTCGATAGCTGGGATGATCGCTACAAGTACATCATTGATCTGGGTAAGGAACTGCAACCGCTGCCCGAAGAGGCGCGCCAGGATGAGAATCTGATCCGGGGCTGTCAGAGCCAGGTCTGGCTGGTGAGCCGGGAAGAGGGGGATCGCCTGTATTTCTCAGTCGACAGTGATGCCTTTATTGTCAAAGGTTTGCTGGCTATTGTCATGGCTGCATACAATGGCAAAACACCAAAACAAATCCTGGATTTTGATATCGAAGGTTATTTTGGGGAAGTCGATCTGATGCGTCACCTCAGCCCGACCCGCGGTAGCGGTTTACAGGCCATGGTGGCACGGATTCGGGAGATTGCTGCCAGAAAACAGGGGTGATGCAAGATCATCGTTGTGCTGCAGCGGATTAGCCCCGATTTGCCAGCACCCAGGTTGCATAATCAGACTCTGCTGTCATTCGTTGCGCCTGGGTCATGGTGCTTTCCAGTTGCGTTAGTAACGCCTCTGCCTCGGGCACTTCATTATCAATCGCCAGTTTCGTCCACTGATAAGCCTTTACCAGATCCCTTTCTACTCCGGCACCCGACTCATACAGCGTGGCGAGAAAATATTGTGCCTGACCATGATCCTGGTCGGCCGCAGCACGATACCACCTGGCAGCTTCTTTCAGCCGGGATGGACGCAGAAAGTATGAGATGGGCCAAAAAGTTGACCAGCCATCGCTGACGCCAAGGTTGTTGTAGTACAACGTTCCCAGGTTAGCCTGTGCGTTAACGAAGCCCTGTTCTGCAGCCATCCGTGTCCATCGGTATGCCTGTTGATAATCCTGCTCCACACCGCGGCCTGAGAAGTAAAGCACGCCAAGGTTGTACTGGGCAATGGCAACCCCGTTTTCTGCTGATTCCCTGAATGCTGCTACGGCACGATCCATATCCCCAGCGTCCATGGCATCAACACCTTCATAATAGGTGCTGTAATCCGGTAGCTCGGTATTCTCGTCGGCCAGTTGCACACTGTTTCCTGAAGACTGTGGGAAAGCCAGGGCTGGCAACAGGCTTAACAGGAGGGTCCAGGGCAGGAGGGGGCGGAATGAAAACAGGTTGCGGCTCATAATTGGAATTTTATGCGGTATTCAGTTCGAATGGGTTTGTCGGGATTCGTAGCTTTCAATCCACTTCAGGGCTTCCTGCTGCATCATTTCCACTTGTTCAGGTGGCATCATCTCCTGAATCAGCACCGCATTGGCAGCCGCCTCGCGGATACCAGCTGATCCGGCCAGTGTAAACCACTTATAAGCCTGGGGTACATTCTGAGGCACATCATACTGGCCATTGAACAGGATGATTGCCAACGTGAACTGAGCCTGGGCATCGCCATTATCGGCGGCTTGCCGAAACCAGTCGACGGCCGCGGCATTATCCTGAATCACACCAATGCCGTTGAGATACATCACTGCGATGTTGTACTGGGCGTTGGGGTTACCTTGTTCAGCCGCACGAGCGAACCATTGCAGGGCAATAAAGTTGTCAGCGGTTACGCCTTCACCATTGAGGTATCGATGGGCAAGCTGAAACTGCGCCCCAGCCTCACCATTTTCAGCACGCTGACGAAGGTTCTCCAGCGTTATCCGCTTTGGTGCTTCGGGCGCAGACGGAATCTGCTCAGTCTGGTTGTCGACAGTAGCCGCCGGGGCAGGTTCAGGGACCTTCTGTGCTGGTGGAGGCGTCTCCACAGGCTGCTGGGCCAGTGCAGGAACGCTGAAAGCCATTGCCTCCAGCATGAGGAATGCCAGGCCCAACCAGACTTTAGAATGACTCATACAGCTCGCTGACGTCATCACGACCGAAGTCGGACAGCATGGCATCTTCCAGCCAGTCCAGTGCTGCCTGCTCACCAGCAACCAGTTGTGATTCGCTGATGTCCTGACGAATGCTCTCCAGTGTAGACACCAACTCGCTGTCACCTTGCAAATAGGCCAGAGTCAGCCATTTAACCGCCTGAACGGGGTCTGGGCTTTCGACACCTTCACCTGCCATGTACATCTCGCCGAGCTTGCGCATGGCCTGGGTATGGCCAATATTGGCATCTGTTCGGAATTCCATTAACGCGCGGTCATAATTGCCCTGCTCGTACTGGCTGAGACCACGCTCATATTCCGCTGTCGCTGTGCCAGCCAGAGACATCAACACAGCAATTGACAGTATGCGGGAAGGGGCCGCCAGCGCGGAAAATACTGCTTTCATAGGGTTACCTGCTAAAACAACGTCAAAAAAAGATGATTATTATCGTTTACTATTATACTCAGGCCGCTTTCTCAGGCCACCCAGCAGTTTAGCATGTCAGTCCCGACAGTGGCAGTCGTGACAACAGGGTCGCCATCCAGGCCCTGTCAACCCCGAGAAAGCACTATTTTTAAGCAAAAAATTTCAAAAAACACTTTGAAAATACGCAGATTTCTATATAATACGCCCCTCTTAACGCACCCGTAGCTCAGCTGGATAGAGTACCTGACTACGAATCAGGTGGTCGCACGTTCGAATCGTGCCGGGTGCGCCATATTTCGTGCGGGCTTCAGCCGAAGCCCTTACTAACCAGAAGCCCTCGTCCGAATATTTGGCTCTACCCCATTAACGGGGGATAGCACTCATTAAACCCTGTTCACAATGCCATCCCACCCACAGTGGGCCAGCACTCGTAATCGATAGTTTTCAAAGTTTCTAAAACCATACGCTCTCCTTGAGATCATTTCCATCTTGTTGTGAAACCCTTCGGTAATACCGTTGCTTTTACTAAAGCGCCACATGGCGACAATCGGTTCCATCCAAGAGGTTAATGTCTTGGCCAATGCCTTCAGCGGACTGTCTTTCAGTTGTTCCAACAGCGCCAGATACTGTGGCAGTTTTTGCTTCATTCGTTTGACTCTGAGGGTTTTGAGCAGGATAAAGCGCATCAGCCTTTGCTTGATCAGGTACAGCTCTTTCAGGACAGGAAACTCGGCCAGGTAATCCATCAGTTTTGCGTGCTGTTCATCGCTCAGATGCCACTTATGTCGGCGCATCAGACTGAGTAGCCCGCGGTTTTTTCTGCCCTCCTGGTGGTGCTGTTGCCACAGTTTCAAAAAGTGCTGATTGATCAGTCGCACGACATGGAAACGGTCGGCAACAATCTTGGCATTGGGGAAGTGTCGTCGGGCAATACTGCGATAGGTTTCTGACAGATCCATGACCACGATCTGCACCTGATCTTTGCCTTCAACCCCTTGTAAATAGCGGCGTAGAGACGATTCTGAGCGCCCCAGTTTGACATCAAAGACCTTACGGTTGTTCAGGTCGACGAGAGTGGTGGCGTAGCCCTTTTTACGGGTAAAGAAATGCTCATCAATGCCCAGCACCTGAGGACAGGGGCGTCCGCTCATCTCTGAAGTTCTCATGCGAACCCGATACTGATACCAGCGCTCGATGGTGGCAGCGCTGATCCGATGTGTCAGTGAGAGTTTGCGCTGGGTGATACCGCCGTCATGGGCTTCAAAGACCTCCAGTCGGAAGGCTTCAGAGGCGCGGTAGCGGGGTCGAATACCCAGGAAAGGATGGCGAAAATAGCGGTGACACTTGAGACAGCGGTACTTGGGTACGCGCAGGTGCAAGGTCATTACCTTATTGCCCAGCCGGGTGTGTTTGACGGTGCGCTGATGGGTGGCTTTGATGTGTAAATGCTGGTGCTGACAGTGCTTGCAAAGTGGTCGTCGTGCGGGACTGGCCCACACTTCGAGGTTCTTCTGATGATCTATCCGTTCAATCTGAAGCTCAGGTATGCCTATAATTGTGCCTGCGAGGGACATCGGTGTTCTCCATTAAAGTGATCGTCGCAAAATCAGTTTAATGTAATGCCGGTGTCCCCCGTTAATGATGTAGAGCC
>NZ_LWHM01000014.1 GCF_001642735.1 Pseudohongiella nitratireducens
ATTGGTCACGTTGACCATGGTAAGACGACGTTGACAGCAGCACTGACGCGCGTGTGTGCAGAAGTTTGGGGTGGTGAGGCGCGTGCATTCGATATGATCGATAACGCCCCGGAAGAGCGTGAGCGTGGTATTACGATCTCCACGGCACACGTTGAGTATGACTCTCCAGAGCGTCACTATGCGCACGTTGACTGCCCAGGGCACGCCGACTACGTAAAAAACATGATTACCGGTGCGGCGCAGATGGATGGCGCTATCCTGGTATGTTCGGCTGCTGATGGCCCCATGCCGCAGACGCGAGAGCACATCCTGCTGTCACGTCAGGTAGGCGTTCCTTACATCGTTGTGTTCATGAACAAAGCGGACATGGTAGACGATGCTGAGCTGCTGGAGCTGGTTGAGATGGAAATCCGTGAGCTGTTGGACGCTTACGACTTCCCTGGCGATGACACGCCAATCATCATCGGTTCTGCGCTGATGGCGCTCAACGGTGAAGATGACAACGAGCTGGGTACAACAGCGGTCAAGAAGCTGGTAGAAACACTGGACAGCTACATTCCAGAGCCTGAGCGTGACATCGATCGTCCGTTCCTGTTGCCAATTGAGGACGTGTTCTCAATCTCTGGTCGTGGTACGGTTGTGACAGGTCGTGTTGAGCGCGGTATTGTCAAAGTTGGTGAAGAGATCGAGATTGTTGGTCTGAAAGACACCACAAAGACGACCTGTACAGGTGTTGAGATGTTCCGCAAGCTGCTCGACGAAGGTCGTGCGGGCGAGAACGTAGGTGTTCTGCTGCGCGGTACTAAGCGTGAAGATGTTGAGCGTGGTCAGGTTCTGGCCAAGCCGGGTTCAATCACGCCGCACATTCACTTTGAAGGTGAAGTGTACGTACTGAGCAAAGATGAAGGTGGTCGTCACACGCCATTCTTCAAAGGTTATCGTCCACAGTTCTACTTCCGTACAACTGACGTGACTGGTGCTGTAGAGCTGCCAGAAGGCGTTGAGATGGTAATGCCAGGTGACAACCTGAAGTTCAAAGTCACGCTGATTGCACCAATCGCAATGGACGAAGGTCTGCGATTCGCGATCCGTGAAGGTGGTCGTACCGTGGGTGCCGGCGTGGTATCCAAGATCATCGAGTAAGTTATCAGTCGGTAACGCTGATTCCCGGAGCCTTGGCTTCGGTCATAAGAGCAAGCCGAAACCCTGTGAAGGCGTTTCGGCTTGTCCATCTTGAAAGAGGGTATAGGCCAGTAGCTCAATTGGCAGAGCGGCGGTCTCCAAAACCGCAGGTTGGGGGTTCGATTCCCTCCTGGCCTGCCATTAATGGCAGCGCGAGACAAATAGATTATGTCCGATAAATCAACAACACAGGCATCAGGTTCAGATCTGGTCAAGTGGATTGCAGTTGCGGTAATTGTTGCAGCAGGCGTGTACGCCAATGCCTATTTTGCCGCCGAACCACTGGTATTCCGGGTAATAGGAATGCTTGTGCTGGGTGGGGTGGCTGCCTGGATTGCAGCAAAAACAGTCAAAGGGGCTGCTTTTGTAACGTTGTGTCTGGAAGCCCGGACCGAGATTCGTAAGGTAGTCTGGCCGACCCGCCAGGAAACAACTCAGACGACTATTATTGTTCTGCTGGTTGTGTTTGTGGTTGCCGTTGTGCTCTGGTTTCTGGACTGGGCGCTAGGCGCCGTCATTTCAAGGATTATTGGCTAACTCAGAGGGCGGCAGATGGCAATGCATTGGTATGTGGTTCAAGCCTATTCCGGCTATGAAAAGCGCGTAAAGCTAGCGCTGCAAGACCGGATAGCGCGCTCTACTATGCAAGACAGCTTTGGTGAGGTGTTGGTGCCGACCGAAGAAGTGCTCGAAATGCGGGCTGGTCAAAAACGTAAAAGTGAGCGTAAATTCTTTCCCGGCTATGTGCTGGTGGAAATGGAGTTGAATGACGATACGTGGCACCTTGTTAAGGAGACGCCGCGTGTTCTCGGTTTTATTGGCGGTAAGGCGGATCAGCCGGCGCCCATTTCAGCAAGAGAGGCCAACCGAATTCTTCAGCGTCTTGAGGAAGGTCAGGATAAGCCTCGTCACAAGATTATTTACGAGCCTGGTGAAATGGTTCGTGTCACTGACGGTCCGTTCAATGACTTTACTGGTACGGTGGAAGAGGTCAATTACGAAAAGAACCGCCTCCGTGTTGCAGTTCTGATTTTTGGTCGCTCTACGCCTGTTGAGCTCGAGTTCAGTCAGGTAGAAAAGAGTTAATTAACAGCACATGCCCTTTTGGTATGTGTGAAGTCGGGGAGTCGGTGTTTTTGTGCCGACGTCTGAACCCAAAGGAGAAGTCAAATGGCTAAGAAAGTCTCTGCATATATCAAGTTGCAGGTAGGCGCTGGCAAAGCAAACCCCAGCCCGCCCGTGGGTCCTGCTCTGGGTCAGCACGGTGTTAATATCATGGAATTCTGTAAGGCCTTTAATGCTCAGACTCAGGGCATGGAAGCGGGTCTGCCAATTCCAGTGATTATCACTGTTTACGCTGATCGTAGCTTTACCTTTATCACTAAAACGCCTCCGGCATCCGTTTTGATGCGGAAGACGCTGGGTATTCCCAAAGGCAGTTCTCGCCCAAATACTGAGAAAGTTGCCAAGATTACCCGTGCGCAGCTGGAAGAGATTGCGACAATCAAGATGCCTGATCTGACAGCTGCTGATATGGATGCGGCTGTACGTACGCTGGCTGGTACGGCCAGAAGCTCAGGTATTGACGTGGAAGGGGTGGAGTAAGGTCATGGCTAAACTGTCCAAAAAACAGCGTGCTATCGCAGAGAAACTGGATCGCACTCGTAACTATTCCGTTGCAGAAGCGGTTTCCCTGATTGCAGAATTTGCCTCAGCAAAGTTCAGTGAATCAATCGACGTATCAGTAAATCTCGGCGTTGATCCGCGTAAATCTGATCAGGTGGTCCGTGGTTCAACCCTGCTGCCTAACGGTTCAGGCAAAACTGTCCGTGTTGCTGTGTTCGCTCAGGGCGAAAATGCAACAAAAGCTCAGGAAGCCGGTGCTGATATCGTCGGTTTTGACGACCTGGCAGAAAGTATCCAGGCTGGCAACATGGATTTTGATGTTGTTATCGCAACCCCAGACGCAATGCGTGTTGTTGGTAAACTCGGCCAGGTGCTGGGTCCGCGCGGCCTGATGCCAAACCCAAAAGTCGGTACAGTGACTGCGGATGTGGCAACGGCTGTGAAAAACGCTAAAGCCGGTCAGGTGCGTTATCGCACAGACAAGAACGGTATCATTCATGGTGCGGTCGGCAAAGTGGGCTTTGAGGCGGATGCTATTACTGGCAACCTGGAAGCCTTGCTGGCTGATCTTAAAAAAGCCAAGCCTGCATCATCAAAGGGTATTTATATCCAGAAAGTCATGCTGTCCTCAACAATGGGCCCTGGCGTTCAAATCGATCATTCATCGCTTAAATTTTAAGTGAGATAAATCCAGAGTGTCACAGTCGTGGCGCTCGACCAGACTTTGGGGTGCTGGCAGGCTCTTGCCTGCCAGGGCCGTCAAAGACCGTAGGTGCCAGTGCTCGCTTTTGCTTGTGCTGGCTTAATTGCCTACGCAGATGGTGAAACCCGGCTCTGCTGTTTGTCAAAACAGTGGCAGCCATTCCACCAGATCATCCTGCCGCTGCTTTTGTGGTGGGCAGGGAAACAAAAATCGGATCGGCGGTAGATTAGTCGATCCAGATCAGGAGTAAAGCTAGTGGCTATTAGGCTTGAAGATAAGAAACAAATCGTTTCGGAAGTCAATGAAGCTGCTACCAGTGCTTTGTCTGCAGTGTTGGCCGATTATCGCGGCGTCACTGTGGCTGATCTGACAGCGCTTCGTAAAACAGCGCGTGAGCAGGGTGTGTTTCTGCGGGTTGTCCGTAACACACTGCTGAAACGTGCTGTGCAAGGTACTGAATACGAGTGTATTCAGGAAGCGTTGACAGGTCCGACGATTCTAGCGTTTTCAATGGAAGACCCTGGCGCCGCTGCGCGTGTGCTGAAGGATTTTGCCAAAGGAAATGAGAGTTTCGATATTAAAGCACTGTCAGTCGGTGGGCAGTTAATGGGCGCAGATCGTATCGATGTGCTCGCGACATTGCCGACTTACGACCAGGCATTGGCTTCGTTGATGAGCGTTATGCTTGCACCTGTTACTAAACTGGCACGTACTTTCAATGAAGTGCCAACCAAGGTAACGCGTGCGGTTGCGGCAGTTCGTGACCAGAAAGAAGCAGCGTAACGAAACATCGAAACGAAAAACTTTTTTTACTTTTATATTAGGAGATATGAGTCATGGCTCTGTCTAAAGACGATATTCTGAATGCAATTGCTGAAATGTCTGTAATGGACGTTGTTGAACTGGTTTCTGCAATGGAAGAGAAGTTCGGCGTTTCTGCCGCTGCTGCTGTTGCCGTTGCTGGTCCTGCTGCTGGTGGTGACGCTGGTGAAGCTGCTGAAGAGAAAACTGAGTTCGACATCGTTCTTGAAGCTGCAGGCGACAAGAAAGTGAACGTCATTAAAGTGGTTCGCGCTATTACAGGACTGGGCCTGAAAGAAGCGAAAGAGCTGGTTGACGGTGCACCTTCTACACTGAAAGAAGCTGTCAGCAAAGACGACGCCGAAGACGCCAAGAAGCAGCTTGAAGAAGCTGGCGCCAAGGTTGAGCTGAAGTAATAACGCTGGTTTGTTATACAAATCAGACGTTTATATTAAATGCCGGCAGGGGGTATATCCCTCTGTCGGTGTTTGATGTTATACGGTCGGATAATTTTTCTGTCCTGTGCTCCCGTTATCAGGTTGAGCCAAAACCGAATTGATCAGTGTCAATTAAGATAAATAGTACTAATTGACAAATGTACAACCAGGTTAGCAACAAGCAGGAATCGCAGAAAGATAGATAGTGGGGTTTATCCGACGTCCCCCGTGCCAAGACAGGTGACAGTCCGGGTATCAACAGACATACTTGCTAGGAAAACACAATGGCCTATTCGTATACCGAGAAGAAACGTATCCGCAAAGATTTTGGTAAACTGCCGCCTGCGATGGATATTCCGTATCTTTTGTCCACGCAGATAGATTCTTACAGGCAATTTACCCAGGCCGACCGGTCGGCAGCAGATCGCCAGGACCAGGGCCTACATGCCGCATTCAAGTCCGTTTTCCCTATTGTTAGCTACTCCGGCAAAGCTGTGCTGGAGTATGTCAGCTATGAACTCGGCAAGCCGGTATTTGATGTTAAAGAGTGTCAACTCCGGGGTACGACTTACTCCGCATCATTACGTGTACGGGTCCGGTTGATTCTTTATGATAAAGAGTCAACAACTCAAGCAATCAAAGACATCAAAGAACAAGAAGTCTACATGGGTGAAATCCCATTAATGACGGGTAGTGGTACCTTTGTTATCAATGGTACTGAGCGCGTGGTTGTATCGCAGTTGCATCGCTCCCCGGGTGTGTTCTTTGATCATGACCGTGGTAAAACACACAGTTCGGGCAAATTGTTGTATTCGGCCCGTATTATTCCTTACCGTGGCTCCTGGCTTGATTTTGAGTTTGATCCCAAGGACCTGGTATTTGTTCGTATCGACCGTCGCCGTAAACTGCCGGCGACTGTGTTGCTGCGCGCGCTGGACTTTACGTCCGAACAAATTCTGTCAATGTTCTATGAAAACAACAGCTACCGAGTTGGCAAAAGTGCTGAAGAGGTTATGCTGGAGTTGGTGCCGTCACGACTGCGTGGCGAAGTATTGAATTTTGACGTGACAGACAAGAAAGGCGAAGTCATTGTTGAGTCAGGCCGCCGTATTACTGCCCGTCATATCCGCCAAATGGAAAAGGCCAAACTGGCTGAGCTGAAAGTCAGTGCGGAATTTGTATCAGGGCAGTCGCTGGCAAAAGATATTGTCAATCCTGAAACGGGTGAGATTTTGTTCGAAAGCAATGCCCTGGTTAGCCAGGAAATGCTCGACGGCATGATTGAAGCTGGCGTGGAAGAGTTCCAGACGATTTATACTAACGATCTGGATTGTGGTCCGTTTGTGTCAGATACATTAAGAACGGACAGTACAACATCCCGCCTTGATGCATTGGTAGAAATATACCGCATGATGCGTCCTGGTGAGCCGCCAACCAAAGATTCAGCTGAAAACCTGTTCAGCAATCTGTTCTTCTCCCAAGAGCGTTACGACTTGTCGGCTGTTGGTCGGATGAAATTTAACCGTCGTCTGGGACGTGATGAGGCGACAGGTGAAGGCGTGTTGAGCGTCGACGATATCGTAGATGTTCTGAAGACGCTGGTCGGTATTCGTAACGGTTTCGGAACGGTAGATGATATTGATCACCTGGGCAACCGTCGTATCCGCTCTGTTGGTGAAATGGCTGAAAACCAGTTCCGAGTTGGCCTGGTGCGAGTAGAACGTGCTGTGAAAGAGCGTCTGAGCATGGCCGATTCTGAAGGTTTAATGCCTCAGGACATGATCAATGCCAAGCCTGTAGCCGCGGCTATCAAAGAGTTCTTTGGCTCGAGCCAGTTGTCCCAGTTTATGGACCAGAACAACCCGCTGTCAGAAGTTACGCACAAACGTCGTGTCTCAGCATTGGGCCCTGGCGGTTTGACACGTGAACGCGCCGGCTTCGAAGTTCGTGACGTTCACCCGACTCACTATGGTCGTGTTTGTCCGATTGAAACACCGGAAGGCCCGAACATCGGTCTGATCAACTCCATGGCGACCTATGCGCGCACCAACGATTATGGCTTCCTGGAAAGCCCGTATCGTCGAATTATCGATGGCAAAGTCAGCGATGAAATCGATTATCTGTCTGCGATTGATGAGGGGCAGTATGTGGTTGCACAGGCCAGTGCGAGCCTTGATGCAGAAGGCCGTTTTGTTGATGACCTGGTGACAGTTCGTTATAACGGCGAAACCACACTGATGCCCAAAGAGCAGATCAACTACATGGATGTCGCGCCACAACAGATGGTGTCGGTAGCCGCCGCGTTGATTCCTTTCCTTGAGCATGACGATGCAAACCGTGCATTGATGGGCTCAAACATGCAGCGTCAGGCTGTTCCTACTTTGCGTGCAGAAGTGCCGCTGGTTGGTACTGGTCTGGAGCGTAATGTGGCACATGACTCTGGTGTTTGTGTAGTCGCTGATCATGGCGGTTACATTGAGAGCATTGATGCATCGCGAATTATTGTTCGCGTTAATGATGATGAAACACAGGCTGGTGAAGCCGGTGTCGATATCTATAACCTGACCAAATATACACGCTCTAACCAGAACACCTGTATTACACAGAAGCCTCTGGTCAAAGAGGGTGACCGCATCAGTCGTGGTGACATTTTGGCTGACGGACCTTCCGTTGATTTGGGTGAGCTGGCACTGGGTCAGAATATGCGCCTGGCATTTATGCCTTGGAATGGTTACAACTTCGAGGATTCGATCCTGATTTCGGAGCGTGTGGTTAGCGAGGATCGACTTACCACAATCCACATTCAGGAACTGACCTGTGTGGCTCGAGACACCAAGTTGGGCGCAGAGGAGATTACTTCTGATATCCCTAACGTGGGTGAAGGAGCACTGGGCAAGCTTGATGAAGCAGGTATTGTCTATATCGGTGCTGAAGTTGGTGCCGGAGACATTCTGGTCGGTAAAGTGACACCAAAAGGTGAAACGCAACTGACGCCGGAAGAAAAACTGCTGCGTGCCATCTTTGGTGAGAAAGCCTCTGATGTAAAAGATACGTCGTTACGTGTCCCTTCAAGTGTTAAGGGTACTGTTATTGATGTGCAAGTATTCACCCGAGATGGTCTGGAGAAAGATCAGCGTGCCAAAGAGATCGAAAAGTCTCAGCTGGACGGTGTGCGCAAAGACATCAATGATGAGTTCCGTATTGTTCAGGGCGCCACGTTCTACCGTTTGAAATCTGCCCTGCTGGGTGCAAATGTTAACGGTGGCCCGGGTCTGAAGAAAGGCGCTGAGTTGACAGAAGAATACCTGGACGGTCTGGATTATGATGACTGGTTCAAATTACGTCTTGTCGACGAAGAGTTGAACAAGCAGCTTGAGTTGGTTGAAGCTCACCTGAAAACCCGTCGTGAAGAGTTGGATGAACGGTTTGAAGACAAGCGTCGCAAGCTGACACAAGGTGATGATTTGGCGCCGGGTGTACTGAAGATTGTTAAAGTTTACCTGGCAATCAAGCGCCGCATTCAGCCTGGTGACAAGCTGGCGGGACGCCACGGTAACAAGGGTGTTATTTCAGCGATTATGCCAGTGGAAGACATGCCTTTCGATGAAAGCGGTAACCCCGTAGATATCGTACTCAACCCGCTGGGTGTTCCTTCGCGTATGAACGTGGGTCAGGTACTTGAAACTCACCTCGGGGCGGCAGCCAAAGGGTTGGGTGATCGCATTAACCGCATGATCGAAGAGAAGCGCAAAGTTGAAGAAGTGCGTTCATTGCTGAACGACATCTACAACAGTGTGGGTACCAAGAAAGAGTCGCTGGAAGAGTTCAGTGATGAAGAGATCATGGAGTTGGCATCCAATCTTCGCAATGGTGTACCAATGGCTACACCGGTGTTTGATGGTGCCAATGAGCCTGAGATCAAGAAGATGCTTGAACTTGCAGGCATGGATGACAGTGGTCAGGTCACGTTATATGACGGTCGTACAGGTAACGCATTCGATCGTAAAGTGACTGTAGGCATCATGTACATGCTCAAGTTGAACCACCTGGTGGATGACAAGATGCATGCCCGTTCGACTGGCTCCTACAGCCTGGTTACTCAGCAGCCGCTGGGTGGTAAGGCGCAGTTTGGTGGTCAGCGATTCGGTGAAATGGAAGTGTGGGCGCTGGAAGCTTATGGTGCCGCCTATACCCTGCAGGAAATGTTGACGGTCAAGTCTGATGACGTGGCGGGACGTACCAAGATGTACAAAAACATCGTTGATGGTGATCACCGTATGGAGCCAGGTATGCCGGAGTCCTTCAACGTGTTGTTGAAAGAAATCCGCTCACTGGGTATCGATATGGATCTGGAAGTTTCCGGTAAATAACGAATCGTCGAACTTGTGATACCTGTAAAGCTGGAGTGTGGCTTTACAGGTGGAGGAAAATAGTATGAAAGACTTGCTGGGTTTATTGAAGTCACAATCGCCAAGTGATGAGTTTGACGCCATTCGCATCGGACTCGCCTCTCCGGAGCTGATCCGGGCCTGGTCTTTTGGTGAAGTAAAGAAACCAGAAACCATAAATTACCGTACCTTCAAGCCTGAGCGTGATGGTCTTTTCTGTGCCAAAATTTTTGGTCCGGTAAAAGACTATGAGTGCCTTTGCGGAAAGTACAAGCGCCTGAAGCATCGTGGTGTTATCTGTGAGAAATGCGGTGTTGAAGTCGCGCTTTCAAAAGTTCGTCGTGACCGCATGGGGCATATCGAACTGGCCAGCCCGGTTGCCCACATCTGGTTCCTGAAATCACTGCCTTCGCGTATCGGCTTGTTGCTGGATATGACGTTGCGTGATATCGAGCGCATTCTGTATTTCGAGTCTTTTGTCGTCACTGATCCGGGCATGACTACGCTTGAGAAAGGTCAGCTGCTGACAGACGAACAGTATTATGAAGCAATGGAAGAATTCAGTGATGAATTCGAAGCCAAAATGGGCGCAGAAGCCATTCAGGATCTGATGCGCGACCTGGACCTGCCCGGTGAAATCAATCGCCTTCGCGAAGAGATTCCGGCAACGAATTCAGAAACCAAACTGAAAAAACTGTCCAAGCGTTTGAAGCTGCTGGAAGCCTTTGCAGATTCGGGTAATAAGCCTGACTGGATGGTGCTGACTGTCCTGCCGGTTCTGCCGCCAGATCTGCGTCCACTGGTGCCTCTGGATGGTGGTCGTTTTGCCACTTCAGACCTGAATGATCTGTATCGCCGGGTTATTAACCGTAATAACCGACTGAAGCGTCTGTTGGACCTCAATGCGCCTGACATCATTGTTCGTAACGAAAAGCGTATGCTGCAGGAAGCAGTAGATGCGTTGTTGGATAATGGCCGTCGTGGCCGGGCTATCACAGGCTCAAACAAGCGTCCTTTGAAGTCACTGGCTGACATGATCAAAGGCAAGCAGGGCCGCTTCCGTCAGAACCTGCTGGGTAAGCGTGTTGACTACTCTGGCCGTTCGGTAATCGTGGTGGGGCCGACTCTTAAGCTGCATCAGTGCGGTCTGCCCAAGAAGATGGCGCTTGAGCTGTTCAAGCCCTTTATATTCGGCAAGCTGGAACGCCGTGGCCTGGCCACGACAATTAAAGCCGCCAAGAAAATGGTTGAACGCGAAACGCCGGAAGTCTGGGATATCCTGGCAGAGGTGATTCGTGAGCACCCGGTCATGTTGAACCGCGCGCCAACACTTCACCGTTTGGGTATCCAGGCATTTGAGCCGGTCCTGATCGAAGGTAAAGCGATTCAGCTTCACCCGCTGGTTTGTGCGGCCTATAACGCTGACTTTGACGGTGACCAGATGGCTGTTCACGTACCGCTGACGCTGGAAGCTCAGCTGGAAGCGCGTACGCTGATGATGTCGACCAACAATATTCTGGCGCCTGCAAACGGTGAGCCGATTATTGTGCCGTCACAGGACGTGGTATTGGGCCTGTATTACATGACCCGTGAACGGGTCAACGGTAAAGGTGAAGGCATGGTCTTTGCTGATGCTGATGAAGTGAAACGTGCCTATGATACTGGTTCTGTGGACCTGCAGGCTCGCATTAAAGTGCGCCTGGACGACTTTGAGCTGAATGAGGCTGGTGAGTCAGAGAAAATCCGCCGCATGGTCGATACCACTGTCGGTCGTGTGTTGCTGTTCAATATTGTCCCGGATGGTCTGCCGTTCTCGATGGTCAATCAAAAAATGACCAAGAAGCAGATTTCAGGAATTTTGAATGCCTGTTACCGAAACGTGGGTCTTAAAGAGACAGTAATCTTTGCTGACCAACTGATGTATACCGGTTATCGATATTCAACCATCTCCGGTTCCTCTATTGGTGTAAACGATTTCGTGATCCCGGATGCCAAAGCCAAAATCATTGGTCAGGCCGAGTCAGAAGTTGAAGAAATCGAGAACCAGTATGCTTCTGGTCTGGTAACACAGGGTGAGAAGTACAACAAAGTTATCGATATCTGGTCGCGTGCCAATGATCTGGTCGCCAAGTCCATGATGGAAGGCCTGTCTACTGAGCCTGTTATCAACAAGGATGGTGAAGAAGAGCAGCAGGAGTCATTTAACTCCGTGTATGTTTATTCTGACTCTGGTGCCCGTGGCTCTCCCGCGCAGATTCGTCAGTTGGCCGGTATGCGTGGTCTGATGGCTCGTCCTGATGGTTCTATTATTGAGACGCCTATTACTGCGAACTTCCGTGAAGGTTTGAGCGTTGTGCAGTACTTCACCTCAACGCACGGTGCGCGTAAAGGTCTGGCTGATACAGCTCTGAAAACAGCGAGTTCCGGTTACCTGACACGTCGTTTGGTGGATATCTCTCAGGATCTGGTTATCACTGAAGAGGATTGTGGTACAACGTCGGGGCTGACCATGCGTCCTATCATTGAGGGTGGTGATATTATTGCCGCACTTGGTGAGCGTGTTCTGGGTCGGGTTGTTATTGACGATGTCATCCATGAAGAAACGGGTGATGTGCTGGTTGAAGCCGGCACTATGCTTGATGAAAAAATGGTTGAAAAGCTTGAGATCATGGGTATTGATGATATTCATGTGCGCTCGGCCATCACCTGTGATACCCGCTTCGGTGTCTGCCGTCAGTGTTACGGTCGTGACCTGGCTCGTGGCCATTTGGCGAACGTTGGTGAAGCGGTCGGTGTTATCGCTGCCCAGTCAATCGGTGAGCCGGGTACACAGTTGACGATGCGTACCTTCCACATCGGTGGTGCGGCATCGCGAGCCACTGCTGCGGACAACGTACAGGTTCGTACTACTGGTACAGTGCATCTGCATAACATGAAGACAGTGCAGAACCGCGAAGGTAATCTGGTTGTGGTTTCCCGTTCCGGCGAGCTGATTGTGAATGATGAGGCGGGCCGTGAGCGTGAGAAGTACAAGCTGCCATACGGTGCACTGGTAACTCTGGCTGATGATCGTAAGGTAGAGTCTGGCCAGGTTGTTGCAACCTGGGATCCGCACACTCACCCGATTATTTCGGAAGTGGAAGGTAAAGTTAAATTTACCAGCATGGAAGAAGGGCTGACTGTACGCCGCCAGACGGACGAAATCACCGGTCTGTCCAGTTTGACTGTGATCGATCCGGCTGAACGTCCTTCAGCAGCGAAAGAATTGCGTCCTGCAGTAAATCTGCTGGATGCCAGTGGTAATGAAGTGATGCTGCCTGGTACCAACATGCCAGCAGTTTATTTCCTGCCATCCAACTCGATTATTGGTGTCCAGGACGGTGCTGACCTGAACGTGGGTGACATTATTGCGCGTATCCCACAGGAAGGTTCGAAAACACGTGATATTACCGGTGGTCTGCCGCGTGTTGCTGACCTGTTTGAAGCGCGTAAACCGAAAGAACCTGCCATTCTGGCTGAGATTTCCGGTACGGTCAGCTTCGGTAAAGAAACCAAAGGCAAGCGTCGCCTGGTGATTACGCCAAAAGAAGGTGATTCCATGCCGGATGGCAGCTCTCATTACGAGGCGCTGATTCCGAAATGGCGTGCGATGACCGTTTTCGAAGGTGAAACTATCGAAAAAGGTGAAGTTGTTTCGGATGGTCCGCAGTCACCGCATGACATTCTGCGCCTCAAAGGTGTGCAGGCTCTGGCTGAGCATATCGTCAATGAGGTGCAGGAAGTTTACCGACTGCAAGGTGTGCGTATTAACGATAAGCACATTGAAGTTATTGTGCGTCAGATGCTGCGTAAGGTAGAGATCTCTGAGCCGGGCGATTCAACGCTGATTCGCGGTGAGCAGGTCACGATTACTCAGGTGCTGGAAGAGAATGACAAGCTGCGTGCAGACGGCAAGATTGAAGCGCAGTTCCAGCGACAGTTGCTGGGTATTACTAAGGCTTCACTTGCTACTGAGTCCTTTATCTCTGCTGCTTCCTTCCAGGAAACAACACGAGTGCTGACTGAAGCGGCTGTGACAGGTAAGCGTGATTACCTGCGTGGTCTGAAAGAGAATGTCGTGGTGGGTCGCTTGATACCAGCCGGTACCGGTCTGGCTTACCATGAATCACGTCGCCAGATAGCGGCGGCAAACCGTGCTGCAGGCGAAGAAGGTGCTGGTGTTACTGCCAGCGAAGTCGAAGCAGCGCTGACGGAAGCACTGAAAACCGGCGTCTGATCTTAGGGTCAGGCAGGATTTCAGTTGACTATAGGGTGCGGGGTATTTAAACTCCGCATCCTTTACGCTGGTGTGTAATGCTAACTGGACAACCACAAAGGGGGTCCAGCAAGCCCTGTCACGCCGGCGTATTAGCGTTTTAATGACAAATCCAGGAGAAATGAATGGCAACTATCAACCAGTTGGTTCGAAAACCACGTAAGAGCAAGGTCGCTAAAAACGACGTGCCTGCTCTTCAGGGTTGCCCGCAGAAGCGCGGTGTTTGTACTCGCGTTTATACGACGACACCGAAGAAGCCAAACTCGGCTTTGCGTAAAGTTTGTCGTGTGCGGCTGACAAATGGCTATGAAGTCACATCATACATCGGCGGTGAAGGCCACAACCTGCAGGAGCACTCCGTGATCCTGATTCGTGGTGGTCGTGTAAAAGACTTGCCGGGTGTGCGTTATCACACGGTTCGCGGCAGCCTTGATACATCGGGTGTGTCTGCGCGTCGTCAAGGTCGTTCCAAGTACGGTGCCAAGCGTCCGAAGAGTTAATTCGATCGCTTATTTATTTAATTATTTTATCAGTAAGGCCGTGTGGTCAGGTTGTCAGCCAAGTTGAGCTAAATACAGTCTGGTGAATTACGGAGTTACCTGAACAAAGAGGTTTAGAGAATGCCTAGAAGAAGAGTTGCGGCGAAGCGCGAGATCCTGCCTGACGCCAAGTATGGCAGCAAAGTGCTGGCCAAGTTCATGAACCACGTGATGGAAGACGGTAAGAAGTCTGTTGCTGAGCGTATTGTGTACGGTGCCCTGGATACCGTAAGCAAGAACTCGGGTAACGATCCGTTGGAAGCGTTCGAGCAGGCACTGGAGGCTATTGCCCCAATGGTTGAGGTTAAGTCTCGCCGTGTGGGTGGTGCCACTTACCAGGTGCCGGTAGAGGTTCGCGCAGAGCGTCGCAGTGCCTTGGCTATGCGCTGGTTGGTAGAGCACGCTCGCAAGCGTGGTGAGAAATCCATGTCGCTACGCCTGGCTGGCGAGATCAGTGATGCTTCTCAGGGGCGTGGTAGCGCTGTTAAGAAGCGTGAAGACGTTCACCGAATGGCTGAAGCCAACAAGGCGTTCTCGCACTACCGTTTCTAATGACTGGTATTCATTCATTTTGTTAACAATATAGGTGCTAGTGTGGCCAGAAAAACTCCTTTGAGTCGCTACAGAAATATTGGTATCTGTGCACACGTAGATGCTGGTAAGACGACGACGACAGAACGTGTCCTGTTCTACACCGGTATGAACCACAAGATCGGTGAGGTTCACGATGGCGCTGCCACCATGGACTGGATGGAGCAGGAGCAGGAGCGTGGTATCACGATTACTTCTGCTGCTGTGACAACGTTCTGGCGCGGCATGAGCCAGCAGTTTGATGAACACCGTGTAAACATCATTGATACACCCGGGCACGTAGACTTCACTATTGAAGTTGAGCGTTCATTGCGTGTTCTTGATGGTGCGGTTGTAGTGCTGTGTGCATCATCTGGTGTGCAGCCGCAAACTGAAACGGTATGGCGTCAGGCTAACCGTTACGAAGTGCCTCGACTGATCTTTGTTAACAAAATGGACCGAGCCGGCGCTGATTTCCTGCGTGTTGTTGAGCAGGTAAAGAATCGTCTGGGTGCGGTGCCTGTGCCAATGCAGCTGGCGATCGGTGCTGAAGACGATTTTCGCGGGGTTATTGACCTTGTGAAGATGAAGAGCATCGTCTGGAGCAACGAAGACATGGGCGTTACCGTTGCCTATGAAGATATTCCAGCAGATATGCAGGCTGAGGCTGAAAAGTGGCGCGAGCACATGGTTGAAGCTGCCGCTGAAGCCAACGAAGAAGTCATGAATAAATACCTCGAAGGCGAAGAGCTGACTGAGGAAGAGATCAAGGCTGGTCTTCGACAGCGTACCCTGGCTAACGAGATTGTGCCGACATTCTGTGGTTCTGCATTCAAGAACAAGGGTGTGCAGGCTGTGCTGGATGCCGTTGTTGAGTTCCTGCCTTCTCCAACAGAAGTGAAGGACATTGAAGGTACGCTGGAAGATGGTTCTGTTGTTCGCTGTGAGTCGGACGATGATGCGCCTTTTGCTTCCCTGGCCTTCAAGATCGCAACAGACCCATTTGTCGGTACGCTGACATTCTTCCGTGTTTACTCGGGTACGCTGAAGTCAGGTGACGCAGTGATGAACTCCGTCAAACTGAAGAAAGAGCGTATTGGTCGTATGGTGCAAATGCGTGCCAACAACCGTGAAGAGATTAAAGAAGTTCGCGCTGGTGATATCGCTGCTGCGATTGGTCTGAAAGACGTGACTACAGGTGAAACGCTATGCTCGCCAGATCGACTGGTTGTGCTTGAGCGTATGGACTTCCCGGATCCCGTTATCTCGGTTGCTGTAGAGCCTAAAACCAAGGCTGACCAGGAAAAAATGGGTGTGGCGCTGGGCAAGCTTGCTCAGGAAGATCCGTCTTTCCGTGTGGAAACTGACGAGGAGTCCGGTCAGACAATCATCTCCGGTATGGGTGAGCTTCACCTGGACGTTCTGGTCGACCGTATGCGTCGCGAGTTCAACGTTGAGGCCAACATTGGTAAGCCGCAAGTTGCTTACCGAGAGACTATTCGCAAGTCAGTGGAAGTTGAAGGTAAGCACGTTAAGCAATCTGGTGGTCGTGGTCAGTACGGTCACTGCTGGTTGCGCCTTGAGCCACTGCCTGCTGATGAAGAGTACGAATTCGTCAATGAGATCGTTGGTGGTGCGATTCCTCGCGAATACATCCCTGCGGTTGATCGTGGTGTGCAGGAGCAGATGCAGAATGGCTGTCTTGCAGGCTACCCATTGCTGGCGATGAAAGTGACCTGTTATGACGGCTCTTTCCACGATGTTGACTCCAGTGAAATGGCGTTCAAAATCGCTGGCTCCATGGCGCTGAAAAAGGGCGCATTGTTGGCGGATCCGGTTCTGCTTGAGCCAATGATGAAGGTTGAAGTTGTTACGCCTGAAGAAAACATGGGTGATGTGATGGGCGATCTCAATCGCCGTCGTGGTATGGTGCAGGGTATGGATGATTGCGCAAGCGGAAAAATCATCAACGCTGAAGTGCCGCTGGCTGAGATGTTCGGCTATGCCACTGACCTGCGTTCTGCTACTCAGGGGCGTGCGACGTACACCATGGAATTCCTGAAGTATGGTGAGGTTCCGTCCAGCGTGGCTGAAGCTATCATCAACAAGAACAAAGCTTAAGATTAACTAATCATTTAGACTAATTTTCGCGAGGTGAAATTGTGGCGAAGGGAAAATTTGAACGTAATAAAGTACACGTAAACGTTGGTACAATTGGTCACGTTGACCATGGTAAGACGACGTTGACAGCAGCACTGACGCGCGTGTGTGCAGAAGTTTGGGGTGGTGAGGCGCGTGCATTCGATATGATCGATAACGCCCCGGAAGAGCGTGAGCGTGGTATTACGATCTCCACGGCACACGTTGAGTATGACTCTCCAGAGCGTCACTATGCGCACGTTGACTGCCCAGGGCACGCCGACTACGTAAAAAACATGATTACCGGTGCGGCGCAGATGGATGGCGCTATCCTGGTATGTTCGGCTGCTGATGGCCCCATGCCGCAGACGCGAGAGCACATCCTGCTGTCACGTCAGGTAGGCGTTCCTTACATCGTTGTGTTCATGAACAAAGCGGACATGGTAGACGATGCTGAGCTGCTGGAGCTGGTTGAGATGGAAATCCGTGAGCTGTTGGACGCTTACGACTTCCCTGGCGATGACACGCCAATCATCATCGGTTCTGCGCTGATGGCGCTCAACGGTGAAGATGACAACGAGCTGGGTACAACAGCGGTCAAGAAGCTGGTAGAAACACTGGACAGCTACATTCCAGAGCCTGAGCGTGACATCGATCGTCCGTTCCTGTTGCCAATTGAGGACGTGTTCTCAATCTCTGGTCGTGGTACGGTTGTGACAGGTCGTGTTGAGCGCGGTATTGTCAAAGTTGGTGAAGAGATCGAGATTGTTGGTCTGAAAGACACCACAAAGACGACCTGTACAGGTGTTGAGATGTTCCGCAAGCTGCTCGACGAAGGTCGTGCGGGCGAGAACGTAGGTGTTCTGCTGCGCGGTACTAAGCGTGAAGATGTTGAGCGTGGTCAGGTTCTGGCCAAGCCGGGTTCAATCACGCCGCACATTCACTTTGAAGGTGAAGTGTACGTACTGAGCAAAGATGAAGGTGGTCGTCACACGCCATTCTTCAAAGGTTATCGTCCACAGTTCTACTTCCGTACAACTGACGTGACTGGTGCTGTAGAGCTGCCAGAAGGCGTTGAGATGGTAATGCCAGGTGACAACCTGAAGTTCAAAGTCACGCTGATTGCACCAATCGCAATGGACGAAGGTCTGCGATTCGCGATCCGTGAAGGTGGTCGTACCGTGGGTGCCGGCGTGGTATCCAAGATCATCGAGTAAG
>NZ_LWHM01000015.1 GCF_001642735.1 Pseudohongiella nitratireducens
GATCGTTGGGTGTATCTGTGGGCTGATGGTATCTACAGTGGCCTGAGGGCCGAGGATACCAAGCTGTGTGCGCTGGTGATCATTGGTGTTAATGAACGCGGTCAGAAGCATTTTTTGGCCATTGAGGACGGTGTTCGCGAGTCGACACAGAGTTGGCGTGAGGTGTTGCTTGATCTGAAAGCCAGGGGAATGAATACACCCAAGCTGGCCGTTGGTGACGGAGCGATGGGGTTTTGGTCGGCGTTGGATGAGGTGTACGGTGCGACCCGGCAGCAACGGTGCTGGATGCACAAAACAGCCAATGTGCTGAACACGGCCCCCAAGTCAGTACAAGCGAAGATGAAGCAGGCGCTTCATGATATCTGGCAGGCGGCCACGCGAAATGAAGCCGAGGCGGCTTTTGAGAAGTTTGAGTGCATGTACGAGCCAAAGTATCCGAAAGCGGTGCAGTGTTTACACAAAGATCGTGATGAACTGATGGCGTTTTATGATTTTCCTGCCAAGCACTGGCAGAGTTTGAGAACGACCAATCCTATCGAGTCGACATTCGGTACGATCCGTCACCGGACGAAGCGATCAAAGGGCTGTCTAAGTCGAGACGGTATGTTGCACATGATCTACAAGTTGGGGGAATGTGCCCAGAAGAAGTGGCGCAAGCAGCGCGGGTTTAATTACCTGGCCAAGGTGGTCCAGGGTGTGAAGTTCAAGGATGGTGAAGAGGTGATAACAGCTGACCAGAAAGTCGCTTGATCAAATGTCTGAACACCAGATTTGACAATAACTC
>NZ_LWHM01000016.1 GCF_001642735.1 Pseudohongiella nitratireducens
GTCTCAAGGGCGCGCATTATGCCACAGAATCTGATTACCGCAAGCATAATTTGCAAATTTTTTCGGGTTTGTTATGAAAGAGTCACACTCCGGCAAAAGTCAACAGATGGAACATCTTTTTACCGCGTTTCAGGAGTACATATTTGCCAAATAACGCCTGTTCACTTGTCAGCTGCGCTTCCAGGTCATCACACTTTTCACCATTGATAGCGACAGCGTTATTTGAAATGAATTCACGCGCCACACGATTCGACTTGGCGAGCCCGGTACTGACGAGCGCATCGACTAACCCCGACTTACTCTCTTCTATATATGTACCAGGCAAGCCGTCCAGGCGAAGCTGCTCAAAATCCGACTCAGTCAGGTGACTTAACTCTCCTGAGAACAACGCCTCACTAATACGCTGCGATGCATCGAGCCCTTCCTGGCCATGTACAAGCCTCGTCACTTCTGTCGCCAAGACACCCTGAGCCTGAGGCCGACCTTGTGCTGCCTTATCCTCTTCTTCAATACGAGCAATCTCGGACGGCTCCAGGAAAGTGAAGTAATGCAGAAATTTATACACATCGGCATCAGCCGTATTCAGCCAGAACTGATAAAACGCATAAGGCGATGTCTTTTTAGGATCCAGCCAGACAGTACCCGTTTCCGTCTTACCGAACTTCTGCCCATCCGCCTTGGTCACCAAGGGAACAGTCAAACCAAAAGTCTGTCCCTTATATAGGCGACGCGAAAGATCGATACCACCAGTGATGTTTCCCCACTGATCACTCCCCCCCACCTGCAAGGTACATTCGTGACGATGATATAGCTCGGCAAAATCGTACGACTGCAGAATCATGTAGCTGAATTCGGTAAATGAAATACCCGAACCTTCACGATCGATGCGCTGCTTTACTGATTCTTTCTGAATCATGGCATTGACTGAAAAGTGCTTGCCAACCTCTCGCAAAAAATCAATCACGTTAAGCGACTTGATCCAGTCCAGGTTATTCACCACGGACGCAGACGTATCACCACAGTCAAAATCAAGAAATTGCGACAGCTGCCCCTGCAGCCTGTCAACCCATCCTCCAATCACCTCGACTGAGTTTAATTGTCGCTCAGCAGCTTTAAAACTGGGGTCACCAATCATACCGGTAGCACCACCAACCAAAGCAATCGGTTTATGTCCGGCCAGTTGAAACCGGCGAAGAACTAAAAGCGGAACCAGGTGTCCAATATGCAGACTGTCAGCTGTCGGATCGAAGCCGCTATAAAGAGTACGGCTGCCACCGGATAAGTGCTCGCGCAACTCATCTCCTGATGTGGTTTGTGCAATAAGCCCTCTGGACTCGAGATCCGATATGATATCGACGTTAGATTCTGACATGTCTAAAGGTTCCATCTGGTTTCGATTTATAACGATCGCGCATTCTACACCAATGCGCTGAATTTAACTTGACCTGATCAGTAAATGCATTAAGATGCTTTGGGTGCGTCCCGCTGACCAGCGATTTCAAGGCGCAATAATATATCGTATCAAAACACCGTTTTTTCATTTATGTCGTAATAGCAAGTCTATTGCAGCACCCGAGATATTTAATAAGAACATCCATGGATTTGATCAGCAAAGCTCGCCATTTTATCGCGTCACACTACCCTCGCAAACACCTACTCGCCGTCAGTGCCCTTGGCATTTTACTGACAGGCGTTGCTCTTTACCCTGAGCAAAATGCCAGAGGTGACCGCCTAAATGATGCGGATAGCCTGGTAAATGCCGATTTTCCCAATCAAATCAATACCAGTCCCGATTCCTTGGACCCCGTCACAGCAAGCACTAACAGCGCCGCCAACACACCAGACCTCGAAAACGCAACCCCTGACAGTACCCTGCCCCAGTGGTCCGATCTGACGGTCAGCTCCGGCGATACGCTATCCGCGATGTTTTCAGAGGTCGGACTGAGCGCAACCGAACTGTATCGCGTTGTTAACAGCTCCGAAGAAGCCAACATTCTCAACCGCCTTTATCCAGGCAATGAATTGAGCTTCCATATTTCCGAACCAGGCCAGTTAGACGCTTTAAAAGTCATGACATCGCCACTGGAAGGTTTTTTGTTTACTCGCCTCGATGATACGTATGAAGCGACACCAATAGTCATTGAACCCGAAGTACGCCAGGTACAAAAACACGGTCAAATTGCAGCCAGCCTGTTCCTGGCGGCTGATCAGGCAGAAATCCCGGCGGGCGTCATTATGGAAATGGCTGACATTTTCGGCGGCGTCATCGACTTCCTGCTGGACCCACGTGAAGGCGATCAATTCAGCCTCATTTATGAGGAAAAGTACCTTAATGATGAGCGGGTAGGTACCGGTGAGATCATTGGTGCACAATTTATTAACCGGGGACGCGAATACCTGGCACTGCGTTACCAGAACGAAGCTGGCCAAGTTGGTTACTTCAGTCCGGCAGGTGAAAGCATGCAAAGGGCCTTCTTGCGCAATCCGCTGGATGTCTTCCGCATCAGCTCAAACTTCAACCCGAACCGTCGCCACCCAGTACTCAACACCATTCGGGCGCACAAAGGCACCGACTATGCAGCGCCAACCGGAACACCCATCCGGGCAACAGCAGATGGCACTGTAACCTGGGCCGCCCGCAATGGGTCTTTTGGCAACCTGGTTGTCATCAAGCACCATGGCGCGTTCGAAACCAAATACGCTCACCTTAACGCCTATGCCAACGGTGTTAAAAAAGGCAGCCGTATTCAGCAAGGCCAGATAATCGGTTACGTGGGATCAACCGGCTCAGCAACAGGCCCTCATTTACATTATGAGTTTCTTATAAACGGCGTGCATAAAAACCCGCGCACTGTCGTCGACCAGCTTCCGCAGGTTGTCTCACTGGAAGAAGCCGAAATGGAAAGATTCAGATCCAGTACGATGCCCATCATCGAACAGTTTGCGCAGGCGAATCCCCGGCAGCCTCTGCTGACTATGGCAAGTCAATGACAGCCAGTGCCGGTACCGGATCTTTCTTTATCGGCTTGATCTCTGGGACCAGCATGGACGGCATTGACGCCGCACTGATTCAATTACACCGTGACGCTCAACCTGAAATCATTTCCACCCTGGCAACACCGTATTCGCAAGAATTAAGCGAAGCGTTAGCCAGGTTATGCTTGAACCAGACAATTAAACCCAGCCAACTGGGTGCCATCAACATTCAGGTAGGCAGGGCATTTGCGCAAGCAGCCCTCAACCTGCTCTCAGCAAACAACCTGACAACCTCTGATATCACTGCCATTGGCAGCCATGGTCAAACCGTCTGGCATGAACCTGACTCTGATACGCCATTTACCATGCAACTGGGCGATCCCAACACTATTGCACATCTGACTGGCATAACGACTGTTGCAGATTTCCGTGGCAGGGATATGGCCGCAGGTGGCCAGGGTGCTCCACTTGCACCATTGTTTCACCAGCACTGTTTTTACCACCCAGATAATCAGGCGGCTATCGTCAATATCGGCGGGATAGCGAACCTGACTACCCTCGCCGATCAGAAACAGGACTGCCCAAGCGGCTTTGATACCGGGCCCGGCAATGTCTTGATGGACTGCTGGATTAATCACTGCCAGCAACGTGCTTACGATCATAATGGTGACTGGGCGAGACAGGGGGAGGTGATTCCATCGCTGTTATCGCACATGCTCCAGGAACCTTATTTACAATTACCTGCACCAAAAAGTACAGGCAGGGAACTGTTCAACCTGGTATGGATTCAAGAGGTATTGCAGGCTTCCACCAGCATCAGTCAGACAGAAGCACAAAGCCAGGCCAATATACAGCGTACATTGCTGGAGTTGACAGCCGTGACCATCTGCCAGGCTTTTGAGTCACAAATAGAAAACCAGGGGAAGGCAAAATACCCCCAACTGGCAGTTTGCGGCGGCGGTGCACACAATCCGCTGTTGATGGATCGGTTAGCGGCCTTACTGCCCAAGGTGGAAGTTTGCTCTACTCGAGTACTCGGGATTGACCCTGACTGGGTTGAAGCCGGAACCTTTGCCTGGCTGGCCAGCGAAACACTGAAAGGTCGGCGGTTTAACAACCAGAGGCTGACTGGTGCTCAAGGAAATATCATACTGGGTGGCATTTATACAGCGTAAAGCTGTAGCCCTCAAACTAAACGCTGAGCACTACAGCCCTCCGGACATCAGATCGAAAACGAAGCACCACAGCCGCAGGTTGTGGTGGCCATCGGATTGTTAACAACGAAGCGAGCACCTTCCAGGTTTTCCACGTAATCAACTTTAGCGCCTACCAGATACTGATAGCTCAGCGGATCCACCAGCAATGTGGCACCATGGCGATCTATGACAGTGTCCTCATCGGAGACAGACTCGTCGAATCGAAAACCATATTGAAAACCAGAGCAGCCGCCGCCCGTCACATAGACACGCAATTTCAGAGCAGGCTTACCCTCCTCTTCAATCAGGGTTTTAACTTTTTCAGCGGCATTATCGCTTAAATCGATAATAACCGGATCGTGGGTCTGAACTGCTGACATAATTATAGATACTTCCTTATGGTAGTAACGCTACCACATCAAGGCCTGCCGTCTCAGTCAGGCCGAACATCAGATTCATATTCTGCACGGCCTGGCCAGAAGCACCTTTTACCAGGTTATCAATGACTGACAGAACCACAATTTTCTGGCTTTCAGGCAAATAGTGGACTGCTATCTGGCACCGGTTCGAGCCACGCACATTCCGCGTTGCCGGTTCACTTCCCGCCGGCAAGACGTCGACAAAAGGTGAATCGGCATAGCGCGACTCAAACAGAGCCTGCAACTGCTCCTGACTCACCTCTGCAATCGGGCTTGCGTACAGCGTAGCATGAATGCCTCGAATCATCGGTGTCAAATGCGGGATAAAAGTCAATCCAACATCCTTACCGCTAAATTTCGTTAAACCCTGCCGAATTTCCGGCAGGTGCCTATGCCCAGCCACAGCATAAGCCTTCATGGATTCGCTGGATTCACACAGCAGACTCCCCACAGCTGCCTTGCGACCAGCTCCACTAACACCGGACTTACAGTCGGCTATCAAGCTGCTGGTATCAATTAACCCTGCCTCAAGCAAAGGCAAATAACCAAGCTGCACCGCTGTCGGATAACAACCCGGCACCGCGATCAGCTTGGCATCAGTGATACTTTCGTGATTCACTTCCGGCAGACCGTATACAGCTTGATCAATCAATTCCGGGCAGGTATGGGCTGTCTTGTACCACGCTTCCCAAACCGCCTGGTCCTGCAAGCGAAAATCAGCTGACAAATCTATCACCCGCACACCACGTGCCAGTAATTCAGACGCCGTATTCATAGCAACCGTATGAGGGGTGGCATAAAAGACCACATCACATGCCGCCAACGTCTCCGTATCAGGCTCAGTAAAAACAACATCCAGGTAACCACGCAAGTTTGGAAATACGTCTGCAACAGGCGTCCCTGAAAGTTCACGGGAAGTAACAACCTCGATGCTGACATCCTTGCGTGGCGCCAGCAATCTCATCAGCTCAACCCCTGTATACCCGGTAGCCCCGATAATTCCTGCCTTAATCACTCACTTTCTCCTAAACTTAGGCTCCTGGCCTGGATTTCAAATCTATGATGTCATTCATCATCAATAATGCGGCTATTTTAGCATTTTTCAAGCACCAACGCCGACAACCTTGCTGTACCTGTGGAATTCACAACGGCATAATACACGTCATACCAACGATGATAATCATCGCAATACCAAATACTGATAAATACTGATGGATGCGAGCCTGATATGAGCTGGATTCTAGCCTTTCACCTGATTTCTGTTATTTGCTGGTTTGCTGGCATATTTTATTTACCACGCCTCTTTGTCTACCATGCCATGAGCGAAGACCAGATCAGCAAGGATCGTTTTGTGATTATGGAGCGTAAGCTATACCGCGGCATCATGACGCCTTCTGCCATTGCGACCATCATCTTTGGTGCCTGGCTTATTGCCACAGCCCCTGATTATTACCTGCCAATGGGTTGGCTGCATGCCAAATTATTGCTGGTCGCACTGGTTGTTGTGTATCACATTGTCTGTGGCGTCCACATGAAAAAGCTCAAGGAGGGCCGCAACACGCATGGCCATGTGTATTTCCGGGTTTTTAATGAGCTTCCTGTATTCGCGCTGATCGCCATTGTCATCCTGGCTGTTGTGAAACCATTCTGATGATTGATAAAACCGCACCACCAGCGATTCTTTGCATCAGCGGGCTTGACCCAAGTGGCGGAGCTGGCATTCAGGCCGACATCACGGCCATTCAGCGGCTCAAGTGTCACAGCCTGCCGATCATCACATCACTGACCGACCAGGATACCCGCAACGTCAAATCCTGCCACCCGGTTAATGCAGAAATTCTCAAGGCGCAACTGGCTACCATCATGGATGACTGCCAACCTGCAGCCATTAAGTTGGGGCTGATCGACCACATTGATACCATTGGGGTCATAGCCGAGTTTCTGGCTGAACACCCCTCCATACCCGTGATAGCAGACCCCGTACTGGGTGCCAGTGGCGGTTATAATTTCAGTGGTGACGACCTGGTTGACGCCTATTGCCAACGCCTTTTATCGCTATGCACCATCTTGACACCCAACATCAAAGAGTTGCATCGGCTAGCACCGAGCACAGATGACGAAAGCGCGGCAAAGCAACTGGCTGAGCGAGGCTGCAAGCAAATCCTGGTAACTCGGGGGGATGACAGCGACGAACTGGTGACGAATACGCTTTATACCAGCAACGGTTTACTGACACAGTGGCAATGGCCCCGCCTGCCCGGCATATTTCATGGCAGTGGCTGCACCTTGGCGTCTGCCATCGCTGCCTATGTTGGTCTTGGCTACCATATTGAAGAGGCCTGTTTTCGTGGCCAGCAATACACACAACAGGCTTTATCCGGCGCTTACCGAATTGGCCAGGGTCAGTTAGTGCCTAACCGCTAACGCAACACTCAGCCGGGTTTGTTACTATAGCCCTTTTCACCACTGATCAGGCAATGAATTCAAACGACAGTCAAAACGTGCATGCAGCCTACAGTGCAGCATTGCATGGTCTTTACGCAATAACCGACCCCAAGTTACTGCCTGGTGAAACATTACTCAGTGGTGTCGCACTGGCAATTGCTGGTGGCGCCAAAGTCATTCAGTATCGTAACAAGACGGCAACTGTCGCCAGACAGCAGGAGGAAGCAACAGCCTTGCGCAAACTCTGCCACCAGCACAATGTTATCTTTCTCGTTAATGATGATGTGCAGCTTTGCCTGAAAAGCGGAGCCGATGGCGTTCACCTTGGTCAGCAAGACGGCAAACTGGCAGATGCCCGGCACAGACTTGGCAGCGAAGCCATTATTGGCGTGACCTGCCATGATAGCGAGACAATGGTTTCAACGGCAGAGAGAGCAGGCGCAGACTATGTCGCCTTGGGCCGCTTTTTCCCGTCACAGACCAAACCGGAAGCACCTGCTGCCAGTATTGCAATACTGAAACAGATTCGCCAGCAAACCTCCCTGCCCATTGTCGCTATTGGCGGGATCACAGAGAACAATGGCCGGCAATTGATCAGCGCCGGCGCAGACATGCTGGCAGTCATACACGGGGTATTCGGGCAGAAAAACATTCGCCAGCACGCCTCTGCCCTGCATGACCTGTTCGGGCAGGCAAACGAACCCAAAGATACAACGCTACATACGACTTCACGTGATTGAAACGGAGAGAACATGACGCAAGAACAAGCTGCATATCGCACTAACCAGTCCGCCAACCTGTTTGAACGCGCCCAAAAGGTTATCCCCGGCGGCGTCAATTCTCCAGTACGCGCGTTCCGCGGTGTTGGTGGTACGCCATTATTCTTCAACCATGGCGAAGGCGCATGGATTACTGACGAAGACGGGAACCGGTACATTGATTACATCGGCGCATGGGGGCCATTGATCCTCGGGCATAGAGATCCTGGCGTCATTGCTGCCCTGGAAGCACAACTGAAAAATGGCCTCGGTTACGGTGCATCCACTGAAGGTGAAGTGGTCATAGCAGAAACCATCTGCAAACTGGTGCCCTCCATAGAAAAAGTGAGGCTGGTTACCTCAGGTACTGAAGCAACCATGAGTGCAATCCGGGTAGCAAGAGGCTATACCAAACGTGACAAAGTCCTCAAGTTCGAAGGTTGTTACCATGGTCATGTGGACGGGTTGCTGGTCAAAGCAGGCTCTGGCGCACTGACATTAGGTGAACCAGATTCCTCAGGTGTTCCGAAATCATACACCGACCAGACCTTTGTCTTACCCTACAATGACACCGACGCCTTAAAAGCCCTGTTTCAAAAACACGGTGATGAGATCGCTTGCGCCATCGTTGAACCGGTTGCAGGCAATATGAACCTCGTCCCACCACGCCCCGAGTTCCTGGCCACTCTTCGTGAAGTCTGCACACAGTCCGGAAGCGTCTTGATTTTTGACGAAGTCATGACCGGGTTCCGAACCGCATTAGGCGGCGCGCAATCAATTTATGGCATTACTCCGGACCTGACCACACTTGGCAAGGTAATTGGCGGGGGCCTTCCAATCGGCGCATTTGGCGGTAAAGCAGAAATCATGGACTGCATCGCCCCGCTGGGCTCCGTTTACCAGGCAGGCACCCTGGCAGGCAGCCCTCTGGGGGTTGCCGCGGGCCAGGCCATGTTGGATGCCATACAGAAACCCGGCTTTTACGAATCCCTGACCGAGCGAACTGAACAGTTGACCCGCGGCTTACAGGCAGCGGCTGACAAAGCCGGCATCCCCTTTACCACCAACCAGGTTGGAGGCATGTTTGGCTGCTTCTTTACCGAGCAAAAAGACATACACCGGTTTGATCAGGTCATGTCCTGCGACGCTGAACGTTTCAAACAGTACTTCCATCTTATGCTGCAAAACCAGGTGAACCTGGCCCCGTCAGCATTTGAAGCAGGCTTTGTATCAGCCGCGCACGGAGACAACGAAATAGAATTAACTATCGCGGCGGCCCACAAAGCATTTGCGGCGCTGTAACACTCATTAACAAGGAACAGCAACAATGAGCCAGATTGATGTATACGGAATTGGCAATGCACTGGTCGATACTGAGTTTGAAGTGGATGACAGTTTTTTTGAGGAAGCGGGCATTCAGAAAGGCTTCATGACGTTGATTGAGGAAGAGCAGCAGAAAAATATTCTGAGTATGCTTTCAGCTAACTACCCGGTGAAAAAGAAAGCTGGTGGCGGCTCGGCCGCAAATACACTTTATGCCATCAGCCAGTTTGGTGGTCATGCTTTCTATGCCTGTCGCGTCGCTGGGGATGAGACGGGTGATTACTACCTGTCCGAGCTGGGTGACCACAACATCCGCACCAACCAGACCGACAGCAAGCCAAACGGCAATACCGGTCAGTGTCTGGTCATGGTAACACCTGATGCTGAGCGCACCATGTTGACTCACCTGGGTGTGTCTTCTGATGTATCGGTCGCCGACCTGGATCTGGATATCGCTACCACTGCAAAATACGTGTACATGGAAGGTTATCTGGTCAGTTCCGATTCAGCGCGCCAAGCCGTACTGACCCTTAAACAGGCAGCAAGAGACGCCGGCATTCCAGTAGCATTCACGTTTTCAGACCCAGCCATGGTGGAGTACTTCAAAGACGGCGTAAAAGAAGTCATGGATGGCGGTGTTGACCTTTTGTTCTGCAACGAGCAGGAAGCTTGTATCTGGGCTGAAACGGACGACTTCTCCGCAGCTTGCGAAATACTGAAAAAAAGCGCCACGCAATTTGTCGTCACCCGAGGCGCAAAAGGCGCCCTGCTGTTTGACGGCCAGTCTTATATTCAGATCCCTGGCAACAAAGTCACGGCCGTCGATACCAACGGTGCGGGTGATATGTTCGCCGGCGCCTTTCTTTACGGACTGACTCAAGGCATGGGCTTTGAACAATCCGGAAGACTGGCCAGTTTTGCGTCCGCTACTGTCGTCACGTCATTTGGTCCGAGATTGACGCCTGATGAACACACATCATTACTGCAACAGTTTTCATAATTTTCTTGCTATAAAAAATACCCCCGCAACTTGAAGGTTGCGGGGGTATTTTTTAACAAAGCTTTAATTTGATCTGTGAGGCTCTGCTACCTTTGGAGTAAATCAGGCTCGCAGGTCGTCGACGAATTTTTTGACACCGTCGAACCAGCTGCTCTTCTTCGGTGACTGTTTATTGCCTTCATTGTCGCCGATGGTCTGAAATTCCTGCAGCAGCTCTTTCTGACGTTTGGTCAATTTCACTGGCGTTTCCAGTGCCACACGACACAGCAGGTCACCTGGGCCGCCACCGCGAACTGACGTCACGCCTTTACCACGCAAACGGAACAGTTTGCCGGTTTGTGTCTCCGCCGGAATCTTCAGCTTGACACGGCCATCCAGTGTTGGCACTTCCAATTCACCACCAAGAGCCGCATCGACAAAGCTAATCGGAATTTCGCAATGCAGGTCACGCCCATCTCTGACAAACAGTTTGTGAGGGCGAATGTGAACCTGAACATACAAATCGCCGGCTGGTCCACCCTGGCTACCTGCCTGTCCTTCGCCGGTCAGGCGGATACGATCGCCATCATCAACGCCGGCAGGCACTTTGACTGAGAGAGTCTTCTGCTCCTCAACCTGGCCACGGCCATGACAACTGCCACAAGGATCTTTAATCTGCTTACCGCTACCGTGACAGCGCGGACAGGCTTGCTGCACAGAGAAAAAGCCCTGTTGCATCCTTACCTGCCCCATACCATTACAGGTGGAACAAGTGATCGGGGCAGAGCCCTTCTTGGCCCCACTGCCATCACAGGTTTCACAAGAAACAGTCGTCGGTATACGAATCTTGACGGTGGTGCCTCGTACGGCTTCCTCCAGATCAAGTTCCAGGTTGTAGCGTAAGTCAGCGCCTTTCCGCACGCCACTGCGACCACCCCGGCCACCACCACCGAAGATATCACCAAAGATATCGCCAAAGATGTCACCAAAGTCGCCAGCGCCATGGCCACCTGCCTGACCTTCCATTCCCGCATGACCGTATTGGTCGTAACGAGCTTTTTTGTTTGCATCAGAAAGTACCTCGAAAGCCTCATTGGCTTCTTTAAAGCGGTCTTCTGATGCTTTGTCTCCCGGGTTACGATCCGGGTGGTGTTTCATGGCAACGCGCCGGTAAGCTTTCTTGATGTCAGCTTCCGACGCGTCACGACTTACACCGAGCACTTCATAGTAGTCTCGTTTTGACATGTTAAGTCAGCCAGTCTGTATTATTTGTCATCCTTCACTTCTTCGAACTCAGCGTCTACGGCATCATCAGCACCACCAGACTCGCTGCCTGCTGCTGCATCATCTGCGGCACCCGCAGCATCACCGGCACCACCTTGCTCAGCATACATTTTCTGAGCCAGACCAGAGGACGCTTCAGTCAGCTCTTTGGTCTTCGCTTCGATTTGCTCAAGGTCACCAGCTTTCAGCGCTTCTTCCAGTTCAGTGATCGCTGATTCGATCTTCTCTTTCTCATCAGCTTCCACTTTGTCAGCCGCATCGGTCAACGTCTTGCGTGTCGCATGGATGAGGCCATCTGCAGTGTTGCGAGCGGTTACCAGTTGCTCAAACTTTTTGTCGTCCGCAGCGTGGGCTTCAGCATCCTTCACCATACGATCAATTTCTTCATCCGACAGACCGCTTGATGCCTTGATGACAATGGACTGCTCCTTGCCAGTCGCCTTGTCCTTCGCAGACACATTCAAAATACCGTTGGCATCCAGGTCAAAGGCAACTTCAATCTGAGGCATGCCGCGCGGCGCTGGCGGGATATCAGCCAGGTCAAAGCGGCCAAGCGACTTGTTCTGACCCGCCTGCTTACGCTCACCCTGTACCACGTGAATGGTCACAGCGGTCTGATTGTCGTCCGCAGTAGAGAATACCTGTGTTTTCTTGGTGGGGATGGTTGTGTTCTTGTCGATCAACACGCTGGTCACACCACCTAACGTTTCAATACCCAGAGACAGCGGCGTAACGTCCAGCAACAGCACGTCGTTAACATCACCGGCCAGTACCGCAGCCTGAATGGATGCACCCAGAGCAACGGCTTCGTCAGGGTTTACATCACGACGCGACTCTTTGCCAAAGAACTCCGCGACTTTCTTCTGTACCAATGGCATACGTGTCTGACCACCGACAAGAATAACGTCGTTAATCTTGCCTGTATCCAGGCCAGCATCCTGCAGGGCAACACGAACAGGCTCCAGCGTCCGATCAACCAGATCTTCCACCAGGGATTCAAATTTGGCGCGTGTCAGCTTTTGCACCAAATGCTTCGGACCAGACGCATCTGCCGTGATATAAGGCAGGTTAACTTCTGTTTGCTGGGCGGAAGACAGTTCAATCTTGGCTTTCTCTGCGGCTTCTTTCAAACGCTGCAGTGCCAGCGGATCGCTCTTCAGATCCATGCCGCTTTCTTTGTGGAACTCGTCAGCCAGGTAGTCAATCAGACGCAGGTCGAAGTCTTCACCACCCAGGAATGTGTCACCGTTGGTGCTCAGCACCTCGAAGGTGTGCTCACCATCGGTCTCAGCGATTTCGATGATCGAGATATCGAAAGTACCACCACCCAGGTCAAACACAGCAATCGTGCTGTCACCTGACTTCTTGTCCATACCATAAGCCAGGGCGGCTGCCGTCGGCTCATTGATGATACGTTTCACTTCCAGGCCAGCAATACGACCTGCGTCTTTAGTCGCCTGACGCTGGGAATCATTAAAATATGCCGGCACAGTTACGACTGCCTCGGTGACTTCTTCACCCAGGTACTCTTCTGCCGTTTTCTTCATTTTCTTCAGAACCTGAGCAGAGATCTGGGGAGGAGACATGTCCTCACCGTTCACTTGCACCCAGGCATCACCATTATCGGCCTTTGTGATTTTGTAAGGCACCATTTTGATGTCTTTCTGAACCACTTCGTCCTGAAACTGACGACCGATCAATCGCTTGATCGCAAACAGGGTGTTTTCCGGGTTAGTCACTGCCTGGCGTTTTGCCGGCTGACCAACCAGGGTTTCGCCGTCTTTCGTGTAGGCAATAATGGAGGGGGTTGTGCGATCACCCTCAGCATTTTCAATTACCTTGGCCTTACCACCTTCCATGATTGCGACACAGGAGTTGGTCGTACCCAGGTCAATACCAATAATTTTACCCATAATATCCTCTCCGTTTATCCGGCACCGGCAAAGTCAAATGCCAGCCGGCGATAAAATATTCAATCTTGTCTTCTATATAAGTTCGTTTTTCGTAAATTCAAGGCTGGCGATGAATTCAGGCACTGGTATTCACGTTATTACCTTGTGCCGGGCCATCCGCAGGCCCTTTTGACACCATCACCATCGCAGGACGAAGCACCCTGCCGTTGAGCGAGTAGCCTTTCTGCATCACAGCAACCACAGAGTTAGGCTCAGCGGTATCGCTCTCGACCAGACTCATTGCCTGGTGGAATTGCGGATCAAAGGGCTCACCCGTTGGATCAAGCGCCTCTACGTTGGATTTTTTCAGGCAGTCAAGGAAGCTCTTCAATGTCAGCTCAACCCCTTCCCGCAGTGCCACCACCTGCTCATCATTGCCCGTCGCTGCCTGCAAGGCGCGCTCAAGGTTGTCAATGACCGGCAACAACTCAGAAATCAATTTCTCCTGGCCGTACTTGTGTGCCTTTTCCACATCCTGCTCAGCACGGCGCCTGATATTCTGGACTTCCGCATGCAATCGCAGGACTTCATTCTGCTTCTCTGCCAATTCGGCCTCAGTTGCAGCCAATTTGCCCGCCATGTCCAACTCAGCCTCACCGGCAGACTCACCAGTTTCCGGGCTATCATCACCAGCATTGGCGTTGCCTGCTGCTGTCTCAGCTTCTTGTTGATCTTCGCTAACCTCTTCAAAAGAGGGGCTTTCTGTATTTTGCTCTTCTGCTTCAGGTCGCTTTGTCGATTCTTCGCTCATAGTCCAATTACCTTCAAACCGATGTTTCTTGCCACTGTGTGCTGAATATGGGGACGGCATGCTATGATTCAAGTGTTAATTTCAGTATTTTTCACAACACCCCAACCGCTCTTCTTCAGAACGGCAAACGGACATTGCAGACAGGCTAGATCGACTGGATAGGCTGGTGAGAACAACATGCTCAGACACCTGACGATAAAGAATATAGCAATCGCTGAATCTCTGGACATTGAATTTCAGCCTGGTTTGACGGTGCTTACCGGTGAAACCGGAGCAGGTAAATCCATTATTCTAGGTGCCATGGGCCTGATCCTCGGAGACCGGGCTGACCGTGACGTGGTCAGAAGTGGCGCCAGCAAAGCCGACATCAGCGCTGAATTTGACATCAGCCGCCTGCCTCAGGCCATTAACTGGCTCATTTCACAGGAATTGCTGGAAGAGAACGATGTTGCCGCCCCCTGCCTCATCCGGCGCACAGTCAGCGCTGATGGCCGCTCCCGCGCCTGGATCAACGGTAGCCAGATGACCCTGCAAGCACTGTCTGCGTTCGGAAAGCTGCTGATGGACATTCATAGCCAGCATGAGCACCACTCTCTACTGCAAAGAGCGACCCAACTACGGCTGCTCGACGGTTATGCCGGTCTAACCAGCGATAGCGCCTCACTACAGACGTTGAGTGATCAAATCCGGCAAATTCAGCGAGATCTGGATGAGCGCCAGCAGCAGCAAAAAGAGAAACAGGCACAGCTAGAACTGGTCAGCTACCAGTTGGAAGAACTGCAGAACCTGGAACTTGAAACCGGCGAAGTGGTAAAACTGGAAACGGAACTAGAGCAACTTGATAGCGCCGAAGACCGCATACGCACCCTAAGCGGGTTGATCAACCTGTGCCAGGAGAGCGAAGAAGGGAATCTTTGCCAGATGCTGCAACTGGCTAACCAGCAGATCCAGAGCATCAATGAAACCGGGCTGTCCTCCAGCCAGGAGCTGCTTGCCACCGCCTTAATCAACGTTGAGGAAGCCAGCAGCGAACTCAGGCAGCATCTGGACAAAATCGAAGTCGATCCGGAACGGCTGGATATGATCAATCAACGTCTTGCCGACATTCAGAAACTGGCTCGTAAACACAAAGTCGGCACCAGTGACCTGCCACACCTGCAAACAGAGCTGGAAGCAGAGCTGGCTCAGGGCGTTGAACTGGACCAGTCCCTGACCAGCATGCAACAAGAGCTGGAGAAGCTGAAAGAAGAGTGGCAAAAACGGGCTGCCGGCATCAGTAAACAGCGCCGCAAGGCTGCTAAGTCATTGTCCAGGGACATTAACGCTCAGTTGGCTGAACTAGCCATGCCCGATGCCAGGCTGAGCATTGTATTTACTGACATTGATGCGGAGCGGGCCAGCGGACTGGGGCTTGAGCAAGCGGAATACTACATTGCCACCAACACCGGTCAGGCGGCAAAACCACTTAGCAAAATAGCTTCGGGCGGCGAATTATCGAGAATCAGTCTGGCTATTCAGGTCATTACAGCCAAAACCACGCAAACGCCAACCCTGGTGTTTGACGAGGTGGATGTCGGTATAGGCGGAGCAGTGGCTCGAACCGTGGGCAAGCTGCTACGACAACTGGGTGAGCGGAGTCAGATTCTGTGTGTTACCCACCAGGCGCTGGTCGCCGGTCAGGCACACCAGCACTTACATGTCAGCAAGAACACCAGTGCCGGACAAACCTTGTCGCAAGTGAACACCCTCTGCAAGCAGGAAAGACTGGAGGAGGTTGCACGAATGCTGGGCGGGGAAACAGATAATCAAGGGAACCCCAGCGAAGAATCTCTGGCTCATGCCAGAGAGGTCACGCTGGAGCAATCAGGTTAAGATAACCTTAACCTGGGCGTACCGCGGTCACTAGCTGGCTTTCTGGCAATCTCCGCAGATACCATAGAGATACAGCGAGTGATCGGTAATTTCAAAGCCGTATTCAGCAGCAATTTTGTCCTGACGTTCTTCGATGATTTCATCAAAAAACTCTTCCACTTTGCCACATTTGTTGCAGACGATATGGTCGTGGTGCTCCACTGTGTGGAGTTCAAAGACCGAATGACCGCCTTCAAAACGGTGGCGCATTACCAGGCCCGCAGACTCAAACTGGGTCAGTACCCGATAGACTGTTGCCAACCCTACTTCTTCACCCTGGTCAATCAGCGCTTTGTACACATCTTCGGCGCTGAGATGCCGGGTCTCAGAATTTTCCAGCAATTGCAGAATTTTCACCCGAGGCAGTGTGACCTTCAGGCCGGCTTTTCTTAGTTCCTGATTCTCCGAAGACATAATCCTTCTCTGATCGTTGTTAGATGGTTCAATTGAATGGATAGGCTGATAACTTCATGGTAAAACAGGTAAGCTGTTTTACCCATGTATCCGGCTAGGGTATTATGCACACTAATGTCACATGATGAAAGCAACTGAAGCTCAACTATGATGAATTTACTAGGCAAACAAGGCGCTCCGCGTATTCTTTCTTGCGCGGCGGCATGTTTACTCGCGCTAACGCTTGGCGCCTGCTCCTCCATACCTGTACCCAACTTTCCCGGCGTTTACAAGATACCAATTGCGCAGGGCAACATCATCACCCAGGAGATGATAGACCAGCTTGAGCCAGGCATGACCCGTCGCCAGGTCATTTATGTCATGGGGACTCCGCTGGTACGTGACCCATATAACCAGGATCGCTGGGACTATGTCTTCAACTACCAGCCAGGCGGCGAAGAACGTGGCCAGGAACGTATCAGCCTGCATTTCGAAAACGACGCCCTGACACGCTTTGAAGGTGATTTCGAGCCGGCTGAAGGTGCGGCATGGTACAGCGTTAGCCAGGATACCGCAGAAGCCTCTGATACTGACGCCAGTTGATACCCCCTTATGGAAGCGACAATCAGTAAAACCATAGAGAAAGCCCACGACATCTGTCAGCAACAAGGGGCGCGCCTGACTGAGAAGCGCAAACGGGTACTTTCAGTGGTCCTGACAGCACCCGGCCCACTCTCTGCTTATGAAGTCGCAGACCTATACCGTGAACGCTTTGACCAGTCCCTCTCGGTAATGTCTGTTTACCGAATGCTGAATTTTTTGAAAGACAATGAGCTGGTTCACCGGCTTGAGACGACAAACCAGTATCTGCCCTGTTCACACATCAGTTGTCGTCACCCACACGAAATCCCACAGTTCCTCATCTGTGACAAATGCCGGAATGTCAGTGAAATCGGTATTCGACGCGAGGTATTACAGGAACTCAGTGCCAATATCGAAGGCAGTGGCTTCAAACTGGCCGAACAGCAATTGGAGTTTCACGGCCTTTGCGAGCAATGCCAGTCCTCATGAACGCCAGTGATACATCAAACCTTTTTGAGCTTGACGTATCACTTTCAGTATATCGCAACCGTATCAGGATATTATAAAGACACCGCCGGCAATTGCTGGGAGCGGCTCATCTGCTCCAGTGTCGACATCCCTGGATTGAACTCCCGGTGACAGGTTTCACAGGTTTGAATCAACTGCCCGCCGGCACGAACCATTAACTCAGTATTACGCGCTTTGACAGCATTCAGGGCACGGGCTCCGTCTTCGCTCAACTGTGTAGCCAGGGCTCGCCACCGCGGGTTGCCAGCATGCTCGGCATCCATGCTACCGGTACCCGGAACGGTCAGCAAAGTGCCACCTACCTGAATCTGAAACGTCGCCCGCTCCAGCTCACGCCAGTCCCTGTCTGTCTGAGGGTTATTCCAGGTAGCCGCCCAATAGGGGTCTGCAGCCAGATTGACCAATGAAACCATGATTTCCTCATGGCTGACAGGCAAACGTTCGACAGTTTGCGAGGTTGTCGTTTCACCACCACCGCAGGCACTTAGCATCAGTGCCGACAAAACTGCCACGGTCATTGGTCTGCCATGCTTCGCTATGGTTTGTTTCAGGTCAATCATTGTCAGCTCCTGTTATTGTTTTTGATCATGCAGTGTCTTAATCGTATGCGCAAGCCATGCTAAAGACAACTGCGGAAATGAACTCATGTTTTATCACATCCGTGCCATGACGCAAAAATAGCACAACAATGTGATCAGACAGTGACGGTCAGTTGGCGAACTGCCGTGCGAAAGCCCGCAAATCATCAACGCCAAGCACATCATGTGCACTGAGCGTGAGGTCTTGTCGCTCAATATGCCCTAGCTGCGTATTAAGATCCTGCAAATGTATCTCTTCCTGTGCCTTTCTTTCTGCGAGAAAACCCGTCAGACCCTCTGCCGGCAAACGCTTGTTAACAACCAGTCCAGCCACATCAACTCCGGTTCGTTTGAGTTGTTTGGCCAGCTCAATACTTTCCAGCACCGGAAGTCGCTCTGCTGCCAGTACTATCACGAAACCACTGTAGTTCTGGTCCAGTAACTTTTCTCTCAGGTTGGCAAACCGCTGTTTACGGCGATTCAATATACGACGAATTTTACTTTCACGGTCCTCATCATGCGCTGCCGGCTCAGCTCCAAGCATGTTATTGCCCACTGAACGGTCCTTGCCAAGCGTATTCAAAACAGCAGTGAACTTATCCGCTTTTTCTCTACGCTTTATCAATCCTTCAGTCCATACGGACATCATTTCCGGAAGAGCCATCAACCGGGCAGTGTGTCCCGAAGGCGCAGTATCGAAAATCACCAGATCATAGTCATCATGCTGCTCTACCACCTCAGCAATTCTCTCCAGCATCGCTGCTTCCTGCATGCCGGGTGCTTCACGAGACAACTCTATATGCTTATCCACTTCTCCCGCCATACCCGCAGGCATCAACCGGCGCAATGCAGAAGAAACTTCCTGCAGGTGGGACTCCACCGTCTTCTCCGGATCCAGCTCCATTCCATCGAGACCTGGCGCCAGGCGTACCGCTTTGGGGCCAATTTTACGCCCAAACAGATGACCGAGATTGTGAGCAGGGTCAGTGGAAACCAGCAAGACTCGCTTGCCGGCATCAGCCATTGCCAGGGCAGTCGCCGACGAGACCGTTGTTTTGCCCACACCGCCTTTACCACCAAAGAAAAGCACGCTGCGTTGTGACGCCAGACTTAACAGCATGAGATATGATCCAAAGGGGACTTTTCCATACCCATGCGATGGTGCCAATCATGGAAACGGTCATAAACCACCGGCAGTAATTCCATTGTGTAATAGGTCGCAGGATTCGGGACTCCGAGTGACTCTGAAAAAACCATCAGCATAAACAAATCATCTTCCTCTCGCTGAGCTCTCGCGAAAGACTGCCGGTATGGAGCCACATAAAATTCTTTAACACCTCTTTCCACTTTACGCCAGAACTGCCCTGCCCTGGCGATAGCAGATAATTCTTCAGGTTGACTATCATCTGAATCTGTCATTGTTCCCGACTCCTACTCTGGGGCACGCTAATCTTATTGGGCTATTTCATACAGCACTATGAACGGCGCTTTTTGGCACGCTGCAGTCGCGCCTGTTTTGGATCAATCAACAGCGGCCGGTAAATCTCCAGCCGATCTCCTGATTTTACTTCATATTGCGCTGGCAAAGGACGACTGCGACCGTCCAGCAAACTGGCAAAGACACCCACTTTCAACTCATCTGCATCCAGTTCAGGATGATCACTGAGTATCTGGCTCTCCAGGATGGCCCCCATTGCCGTAGTACCAGGCTGAACTACCACCTTTCTGACATCCTGTTTCTCAGGCAGCGCATAGACTACGCTGACAGCAATACCCGACATATTATCCAGCACCTGATCAGCCATAGACTTTTCGTGCCCGCTCAACCAGCGCATCCACAAGGTTATTCGCCGAGTGCTGAAACAGCTTTTCCATTGCTGCACCCAACATGCCACCCGCCCAGTCAAACTTCATGTCCAGGCTGACTTTGCAAGCCGTATCCGACAACGGGCGGAATCGCCAGATGGCATCAAAATGCCGGAAGGGTCCATCCAGCAAGGTCATATACATTGCTGTTGGCGCTTCAAGCTGGTTTTGTGTGGTGAAACTGTATTTCAAACCAGCCTTCCCCAGTGTCAGTCGCCCAGTAAGCAGCGCATCGGTTCTTTCCAGCACCTCGGCATTAATACATCCCTGCATAAATTCCGGGTAATGCTCTATGTCATTCACCAGGGCAAACATCTGCTCAGCAGAATATTCTACCAGCGCACTTCTCTCTATCGTCACCATATCAACTAAATTTCATGTCCGGCTATTTCGATGTATTTCAGAGCCTACAGGGCACCGGTTATCAGGCTGACCAGGTCCACTGCAAAGTACTTAGCCGCCACAGAGTTTATAAACACGAACAGTAACACAACCGGCACAAAGGTCCGCAGTGAAAAGCTCAGGTAACGCTGTAAGACCGACCCCTTAAAAGTGGCATCACCATCAGTCAACTCATCAACAAAGCCCTCTTTCCAGCGAGTCGCACACAGCATACAGGCGAACAGACCAACCAACGGCAGAATGACTTCAGAGAAAGTATCAGCAATCAGATCGAACAGGGATTTGGTGCCACCACCATAATCAATGAACGATGTCAGCCCGGGTGACATGCCAAACGACAGTGAAGCGAGCAAAGCGCAAACTGTCACGGCAACGGCCTGTACCAGCACCGCTTTTTTCCGCGAAAAGTTCCATTCGTCGATCATGTAGGAAATAGGGATTTCCAGGATGGAGACCAGGGAAGTCAAAGCGGCAAAAAATACCAGCGCAAAAAACACCGCTGCTGCCAGACTGGCACCGAAATAGCCTACTCCATCCTGCATGGACAGAAATATCTGTGGCAAGTAGGTAAAAATCAGGCCGACACTGCTGGTCGAGAGATCGTCAGGGTTGGTTTCCGGGTTAAAAGCGAAAATGGCTGGCAGAATCAGCAAGCCAGCCATGAAAGCGACCGACGTATCGGCGATAGCGACCATTTTCCCGGAACCGACGATATGATCATTTTTATTAAAGTATGAGCCATAGGTAATCATGATGCCCATGCCCAGCGAAAGTGAGAAGAATGCCTGGTTCAGCGCTGCATTAATCACCCCACCGTTAAAACGACTGAAATCAGGGATCAGATAGTAGCTGACCCCGAGACCCGCATCATCCAGTGTCAGCACGAAAGCGATCAAACCGATCAGCATCACCGCCAATGTCGGCATCAGCACGCGAGCCAGGCGTTCAATACCGCCCTTTACCCCACCCAGCAATACACCAAACACCACCACCTGCAGCAAAATAAACCAGGGGAAGATACCAGGGGAGCCGGTCATTTCCGGGAAGGCCGATGCCGTGGCCAGCATATCCAGGCCACCGGTAACGGTGCGGAACAGGAAAATCAGAATCCAGATAGTCACGACGGTATAAAATACCGCAATCATAAATGGCGTCAGAATGGCCAGCATGCCTGCCAATTGCCAGCCTTGTGAACCACCCGACAATGCCGTGAATGCGCCTACGGGATTTCGACGGGTATGGCGCCCAATGGCAATCTCAGCCAGCAGCACCGGGAAGCAGATTAAAGCCACAAACAGCAGGTAAACCAGTAAAAAAACAGCCCCTCCATTTTTGGAGGCCATTACCGGAAAGGCAACCAGGTTACCCAAACCGACAGCTGAACCCGCCGCTGCCAGCACAAACCCCAAACGCGAACTGAACTGACCGCGATCAATAGCCATACGCTTCCCTCTTATTATCAATCCGCCGATTCTAGCAATGCGAAAAATAGACGGTCAATTTGAGTATATCCTATGTATTCCCTGTATAATGCCCGGTTATGGCAAAATCCAAGAAATCAAAAACTCCAGACAATACCATTGTTCGCAATAAAAAGGCGCAACACGAATTCTTTATTGAAGACAGTTTTGAGGCCGGCATTGCGCTTGAAGGGTGGGAAGTGAAGGCGCTGCGCGAAAAGAAAGTGCAGCTGGTGGACAGCTATGTCCTGCTCAAAGATGGTGAAGCATTCCTGCTTGGCTGCCGGATCAACCCGCTCGAGACCAGCAGCACCCATGTTATTGCCGACCCTGACCGGACGCGAAAACTGCTGCTTCACAAGAAAGAACTGGCACGCCTGTTTTCCAGCGTGCAGCAAAAAGGTCATGCCTGCGTCGCGACTACCCTTTACTGGAAGAACCACCTGGTAAAGTGCAAAATTGCGCTGGCCAAGGGCAAGAAAGACCATGACAAGCGCGCCACAGTGAAAGACCGCGAGTGGAATATCGAAAAGAACCGTGTACTGCGCCAGCACAATCGCTAACAGCCTTGCGCCCGCGGTTGCTGCACTCAGTCTATAGCGCCCTCCTCAGTCGCACAGGGATCGTCAATCAGTGAACATTGCAAAAAACCGGCCTTTAAAAGTCGCCATTTTTGACTGGGACGGCACAGTCGTCGACTCGGTCGAGCACATCACAGATTGCCTCCACTTTGCCGCCACACATATTGGCCTGCCTGCACTTGCGCGGGAGCAGTACCGGAATATCATCGGCCTGGGGCTTGTGGAAGCATTGCGCAGCCTGTATCCCCAAATCACTCAGGACCAGATGCAAAGCATGAGAAATGCCTACAGTAAGCATTTCATGGCCACATCAGCGTCTCACCAACGCGCTTTCCACGGCATTCCGGATCTTCTGCAAACATTAAAAGATGCTGGCATTTACTGCGCCGTTGCCACTGGGAAAAGCCGTAAAGGGCTGAACCTGGCGCTGGAGTCATCCCGCCTGTCTGGCCACTTTGACCTGACCCGATGCGCTGACGAAACACGCTCCAAACCTGACCCGGCAATGCTAAATGAAATCCTGACTGAGCTGGACTTGCCGCCCTGCGCAGCGATCATGATCGGCGACACCAGTTACGACCTGGAAATGGCGCAACGCATTGATATGCCAGCCATAGGCGTCAAGTGGGGCGTGCACCCGCCAGAGACTCTGAGCGCCTTTTCGCCGATAGCGATTGTGGATTCTGCCAGCGAACTTGCTCAAACACTGCATGCACGGATGGCCACAGATAATTAGATCGTCCCACTATGTCTCTGCCAGGGTCTGCCAGGCCGTCCCTCACCCGCCAGCACAGACGCTGCAGTTCGAGTGCAATTACTTAGTGGCTTTCCTCCTTCTGTGCTACACTGTTACTGTGTTATGACAAATAGCACATTACCTGGGGCTGATTTGGATTCGACGCCGATATCAAACTCCAAGGTGCATGTCGAGAGGGTATAGACTCTCGTAAATCAATCTATGCAACTTATATAGTTGCCAACGACGAAAACTACGCTCTCGCAGCCTAAATAGAGCTGTGAGCGATTGCCACCGGGATGCCTGTAAACCAGTGATCGCAATCGTCATATAGAACAGGATCGCTAGCTAAGCGCGCCTGGCGCGAAGCGGTTAAAACTTACCAGGCTCGCCCGTAGACACCCTGCCCGTCGGGTCGTCAAGGGTTAACTGAATAGACGACGCTAAGCATGTAGATCCGAGGACAGCGGATTGGCGGACGCGGGTTCAACTCCCGCCAGCTCCACCAGTTAAAAAAGAAAAGGGGTACCATTTGGTACCCCTTTTCTTTTTCCATCCTTTTGTAACTCTGACCAGCGCTGGGCTCAATTTGCCACTCATTAGACCTTCCCGGCACAAACCAGTAAGGTATAAAGACTAACTCAGACAAATCATAATAGATCACACAAGAGGGGCTCTTGAACTTCCGCATGGCAAATGACGCAACAGAGAATACCGAGGCAATGCCCGGCCAGATCGAGACTGATTACACGATTGGCCAGGACAACCTGAAAGGAAAAATTGCTGGTGTGCGGTTCGATATCCACAACCCGGTATTTGTTATTTCTGCCATCGCCATAGTCCTGTTTGTGTTCTACACACTGCTTTTTCCCAACCAGGCTGAGTCGCTTTTTCAGGCCATGTTCAACCTCGCGACCCAGCAATTTGACTGGTACTTTCTGACAGCAGTCAACATCATCGTGATCTTTGCGCTGTTTCTGGTGTTTTCCCCCTACGGCAAGATTCGTATTGGCGGCCCCGATGCGACTCCGGATCACTCATACCCGAGCTGGCTGGCCCTGTTATTTTCAGCCGGTGTCGGTATTGGTCTGATGTACTACGGCGTCGCCGAGCCAATGACACATTTTTCCAACGCGCTGTCAGGTGAAATCACAGAAAATGGTACTCGGATAGATGTAGCACCACTGGGCGGTGCCGCAGGTGACACAAACGAGGCACTGCGCATAGGTATGGCTTCTGCCATTTACCACTGGTCATTACACGCCTGGGCGGTATATGGCATGGTCGCATTGTCGCTGGCCATCTTCTGTTATAACAAAGGTCTGCCGCTCTCCATCCGGTCTGCTTTCTACCCCTTACTGGGTGATCGTGTCTGGGGCTTCTGGGGCAATGTCATCGACACTATCGCAGTTTTTGCCACACTCTTCGGCCTGGCTACCTCACTGGGCCTGGGGGCCGCCCAGGCTAACGCCGGATTGAATGAACTGTTCGGTGTCCCCATCAGCACAACCACGGAAGTGCTGCTCATTCTTGGCATCACTGCCATTGCCATGGTATCCGTCCTCAGAGGCCTGGAGGGCGGGGTCAAAGTCCTATCTGAAATCAACATGAGTGCGGCTGTTCTGCTGGCGTTATTCGTTCTCGTCACTGGCCCCACACTTTATCTGCTGACGTTTTTTTGGGACAGCCTGATGGCCTACGGGCAATACATGATCCCACTGTCCAATCCTTTTGGCCGTGAAGATGTCAACTTCAGCCAGGACTGGACTGCCTTTTACTGGGCCTGGTGGATTTCCTGGTCTCCCTTCGTTGGCATGTTTATCGCGCGTGTCAGTCGGGGACGCACCGTGAGAGAGTTTTTAATTTGCGTGATGATCGTGCCAACCCTGGCTTGTGCAGCCTGGATGGCTATTTTTGGGGGTGCGGCTTTTCACCAGCTACTGGAACAAGGCCATAGTGCAGTACAGGAAGCCGCTTTGCCGCTTCAGCTATTCAAAATGCTCGGGGAGTTACCACTGGCCTCGATCACATCCTTCATTGGCATTGTGCTGGTCATCATTTTCTTTGTCACATCTTCAGACTCGGGTTCACTGGTCATCGATACCATCACCGCCGGGGGGAAGGTTGAGTCGCCCACGCCGCAGCGTGTGTTCTGGTGCATTTTCGAGGGTGCAGTTGCCATTGCATTGCTGCTGGGGGGAGGACTGGCCTCACTGCAGTCCATGGTGTTATCCACGGGTATTCTGTTCACGGCAGTGGTACTGATCATGTGCTGGAGCCTGCTCAAAGGATTACAGATGGAACCTGAAACACCCCCAACGTAGCAAAGAAGATGAAGGCCGGAAGAGTGAATATGCCAAGGTCAGCGCAAAAAGGAGCAGCGTAAAAGCAGTTCATTCCTGCTTTTCAGCAGCGTCCTTTTCTACTGTTTGGTTCCCTGCCTCTTCTACAGATTCTGCCTCTGGCTCTTCAGTTTCCGGAATCTCTTCAACAATCAAAGACAACCGCTCCGTTTCATGATCGACATGAATGGGCTCCAACTCCGGCAGCGACTTGCTGACTTTCGCAGATAGCTGACCAAAGCGCTCGACTTTGCCGATCAACCCCTGCTTACCTGCCAGAGCCGTCACGGTGCCATTAAACTGGTTGCTCACGGTATTCAGCGTATTGCCCAGCTTGTGCAGACGCTCAGCCACCGTACAAACCTGATTGTAGATATCACCGGCCTTTTCACTGATCTCCCGCGCTTCCGCATTGCTGCGCTCCATCATCCACAGATTGGAGACGGTTCGAAGGATAGGAATCAGCGTGGTATGTGAGACCAGGACAATATTTTTGGAGTAGCCAAATTCGAATAAGCTTTTGTCGGCCTTGAGTACTTCAATATAAGCTGGTTCGATTGGCATAAACATCAACACGAAACTCGGGCTGCGCATACCCACCAGGTTGGTATAGTCTTTTGAGGCAAGGTCATTGATATGCTGCCGCACCGCTTTCAGGTGCCGTGCCATGGCGACTTGATACGCCTCTGGAGACTCTGCACTCACCGCTTCATCGTAGGCATTCAACGAGACTTTGCTGTCGATAATGATTTGTTTGCCATCCGGCAGTTTAACCAGGTAATCAGTTTGCTTGCGCTTGCCCTCTTTATCTTTAAATGAGGATTGCACTTCGTAGTGCGCGTCTTCTATCAGACCACTCATTTCCAGTGTGCGACGTAGCTGTGCCTCACCCCAGGCACCGCGCTGCTGGGAGTCGCCTTTCAGTGCAGAAGTCAGGTTGCTGGCTTCTTTACTCATGGCCAGCCCGACATCCAGCACTTTGCGAATCTCTGCATTGAGATTGGTGGACTCTTTGGTAGAAGCGTCATGTACTTCATTCACACGCTTCTGGAACTCGGAAATTTGCTCACGGAAGGGCTTGAGCAAGTGATCAATGCTCGACTGACTGGTTTGCGTAAACGTTTTCCCTTTTTCTTCAAAAATCTTGTTGGCAAGATTTTCAAATTCCTTGGTCAGGGATTGGCGGGTATCGCTGAGTTGTTGCAGTTGCTGCTCAAAATGTTCTTCTTTGCGCTCCAGTGTCGTTCTGAGCTCCGTATGGTCATTGCTTAATGACTGATAACGTGCCTGCAACTGCTGGAACGCATCAACCTGACTTGCCAGCCGATCTCGCAGATCCCGGGCCTGTTCGCCCAGCGAACGAGCATCAACCTTCGCCGCTTCAAACTGCTTTTCAGCCGCATGTTGCTGCTCACGCGTCCGGTCCAGCCTTTGTTCCAGTTCCTGCCGTATTTGACGGTTCTCGGTGAGCTCGTCGGACAGCCGCTGAACCGTATCTTGAGCACTACCGAGCCTGGCTTCCAGTTGAGCCGTTTTACGGCTTTGCACCAGGACACCGACAACGATCCCGGCCAGTACACTGATAACGGTTGCAATGATTAACGTCATATCCATGGTTTTCTATACACTCAAAATAGGCTGGCGATGCTCACCACATCAGGTCGTCGGGTACCACATAATCTTTATAGGGGTCATCTGCTTCAGGCTGATCACTCCCTTTTTCAGCCCGAAACACCACAACCGAGGCATCACGCGCCAGCAGTTTTTCGGCCACTTCGGCAGGCACCAGCACAAAGCGGTTCCTGTCACGGCATATCGTCAGCACACCCGCTGCCAGCTTGTCCTGATCTTTCTTGCTGACATACACCTGCTTGACTTTCTTGGTCACTTTGCCGTCTATCGTCTGGGTTTCCGTAAAGTTAAAACGAATATCACCTTCCGGGCGTGTGCCATGTGTTTCCAACATCTGGCGAATATCTGCCTGCAGCGCTTTTTGTTTTTCAGCAGCCTGGCGTTGTAAATTGAGCTGTCGGTCACGCTCCGCTTTTTCTGCACGTTGTTGTGCAATTCTAGCCTGAGCGTCATTGCTTCCCTGTGCAGCTTTGCCAGCTTTACTCTGCTTTTGTTGCTTGGCCTGCTTGCGCTGTGCTTTTTGTGCGTCTTTGACTTTTTTCTGGTCGACCAGACCTGCTTTCAGCAGTTGATCTGCGAGTGATTTACCCATTTGTTATGTACCTGATGACTGTCAGTGCAATATTAATTCAGGCCAAGCTGAATATTGAAACAGGTGCCCAGCTTTTCGTCGGATGTTACCGACATATGCCCAAGATGGTGCTCTGTGACAATGAAGTAAGGATAAGACAGTCGCTGTTCCACCGGGCAAGCTTCTGCCTCTTCTGTCGAAGCGAAGAACGGCTCAAAGATACAAACCTGCGCCACCGGGCTCAAAGGCTGCCCCTGATGCGCTACTTTGATCCACATAGAGTCGAAAAAGCGGCCAATCTCCACATGGATTCGTGGCTGCTCATCATTTTTGTTGTTTTTCTCTTTCAATGCGTAGAAAGCGCTGCGCAGCAAACGCGTAAAGACCTGAATCAGCTCGGCCGGATAACAGGATACCTGCGGCAGATCAGTATCGTAGTGCCGGTCTATCTCCACATCACGAAACGCCAGCTCATCGGCATCGGCAAAAAGCTCGGTTGCCAGGGCAATGCTGGTCTCCATCAGCTCAGTCACATCCGCCTGTCGTTTGGTATCACCCGGACTGGCTGACAAGTCCAGCAGGTGCTGGGAAATGGCTGTCGCCTGTTGTGCACTTTGCTGGATAGCCTCAACCTCTTTCAGCAACTGAGCTTTGACATCACCCAGTTCGACCGCCTCTATTTTCCGTTGCGAGTCAGAGACACGCTGAAAGATAGTACTGATAGGGCGGTTCAGGTCATAAGCCATCGCTGAAGCCAGCTCACCCAGCGCTGACAGTTTATCCCGCTCAGCCACCTTGTTTTCGGCATTGACCTGCTTGGTAATATCAGAAATCAGAATAATCAGCCCCGTCTCATCCCTGTCTTTCAGGCGGTACAGAGTGAGATCGTAGCTGTATTGCCCAGGCTGGGTATGCTTGAAATTCTGCGGCTTGTCGCTCTCGAGCACATCCCGGACCTGGTTCTCGTCCAGCGTAATCGCAGGGTAAGCCTTCCACAGGTTCTGACCCAGCACATCATCAACCAGACGACCGGTGACGTCTTCTGCCGTTTTATTCCACTGCGTGACCTCCATCTGATCATTAATACCAATCAGCATCACAGGCATGGAATTCACAATACGGGAAATGTAGGCCTCGCGTTTGCGAAGCTGTTCCGCTGTTTTTTGCAGCACTTCAGTTCGCTGTGCTACCCGCTCTTCCAGCGTAGCTTTGATTTCCTTAAGCGCACGATTCGACTTGCCAGCTCGCAAATTCGCTCGAATCAGGAAAAAAAGCACCACCAAAAGAATGATAATTAACAGACTGGCACTGGTATTGGCGATGTATTGCCAGTTGGTGCGACCATCCTCATAACGAAAGACAGCAAAAATATCAGCATATGCGTTTAAGCTGATGCCAAGCAAAGTGACCAGGGCCAGGAGCTGCTTCATGAAACCATTCCTAGTTAAAACAACGTATTGACGATGAAATTCATGGCCTAATCCGACAACCATGACATAAACCCGGATTGTAACATGACTCAGTTACCATCCCGAGCAATCCAGGTCATCGCCAAGGCTTACAGGGCCACTCCACTGACCCAGGGTCTTTAACCCGCCCCTAACAACAAGACAGGCTTGAACTCCTGAGGTTCCGCGAAGTCCAGCTTAAATATCCAGACCCTCAAAATCACTGGCGTCATGACGTTCTGGCAGTTGCCGGTTTTCATCACCCCAGGTTTTATTAACCACGACACCACGGCGCACGGCTGGCCTTTGATTTAGCTGGTCCGCCCATCGGCGAACGTGCTGATAGGTAGTCACATCAAGGAATTTTTCAGCGTTATAAAGCTTGCCCTGAGCCAGTTGCCCGTACCAGGGCCAGATGGCCATATCAGCAATGGTATATGCACTGCCCGCAACATATTCCGATTTGGCCAATTGACGATCCAGCACATCCAGCTGGCGCTTGACCTCCATGGTGTAGCGATCAATGGGATACTGCCATCTCTCTGGTGCATACGCATAAAAATGACCGAAGCCCCCACCCAGATAAGGAGCACTGCCCATTAACCAGTGCAACCAGGCATTACATTGCGCCCGAGGCCTTGCCTCTGCAGGGAAAAACTCAGCAAACTTTTCGGCAAGATACGTCAAGATGGCACCTGACTCAAAAACAGCCAACGGCGCAGCTTTATCACTTTGATCCACCAGTGCCGGAATCTTTGAATTCGGGTTGATGTCGACAAACCCGCTACTGAATTGCTCTCCTTCAGTGATACGGATCAAGTGCGCATCATATTCAGCGCCGCTGTGCCCTTTTGCCAGCAATTCTTCCAACATTATGGTGACTTTTACGCCATTTGGCGTAGCCAGCGAGTAAAGCTGCAATGGGTGACTGCCTGTCGGCAACGCTTTCTCATGAGTCGCGCCGGCAATCGGACGGTTAATAGAGGCAAACTGCCCACCGCTTTCTCCCTGCCATTGCCAGACCTCTGGGGGTGTATATATGGCACCACTGGGTTCACTCATGTTGGGCTCCTTTATTTCAACAACAGCATAAATTCGGATACGGAACTGGAGTCTACGTCGGCGCTCTGGTGAGCGCAAACACCTTTCCCTCCCCCCTCTCAATCACCTTTGCTTAGAACTAAGCTTATGACTATGCTCATGACTTTCAGCTGTCCCACTTACTGCATTTCTGCGTTATCATCAGGCCATCTCAACCCACCCCAATGATCAGAGAGAGCAGCTATGGAACATCGTTATATTGGACGCAGCGGACTGCGAGTCAGCCCGATTTGCATGGGCACTATGAGCTTTGGTAGCTGGAGTGATGAAAAAGAATCCTTCCGTATCCTGGATATAGCCTACGAACGAGGCATCAACTTTTACGATACCGCTGAAGTATACCCCGTCCCCCCCAGAGCTGAGACAGTTGGAGACACAGAAACCATATTTGGCAAGTGGATCAAGCAAAAGAACAGGGATTCACTGATTATCGCGACAAAAGTCGCTGGCGCTGCATCCGGGTGGTTTGTACCGCCAATCCGGGCAGGTCTGACCGCGATTGACCGTCACCATATCGAGCGGGCAGTTGAAGGCAGCCTGAAACGCCTGGGCCTCGATTATATCGACTTGTATCAGGTGCACTGGCCCGATACGGTTGTGCCGATTGAAGAGTCCATGGAAGCACTCGACAGGCTGGTTGAGTCCGGTAAAGTGCGTTACCTGGGCACCTCCAATGATGACGCATACGGTCTGACCAAAGCCAATACCGTCGCCAAATACGAAGGGCTTGCCCGCTTTGAGTCAATCCAGAACAACTTCTCACTGTTGAACCGCCGTTTCCTGGACGAACTGGCCAAAGTCTGCCGCCAGGAAAAGGTCTCTCTGCTACCTTATTCACCTATTGGGGGCGGCGTGTTGAGCGGCAAATATAACGGCGGACAGGTACCTGCCAACAGCCGTTTTGGTGAATACCTTGAATTGGACAACCCACGTCAGCGGGCAATGGCTGACCGCTTTGTCAATCCCGGCACACTGGCGTCAACCGAAAAATATGTCGAAATCGCCAGGCAGGCTGGCATGTCGCCTGTCACACTGGCCACCGCCTGGAGCATGAACTTTGATTTCGTGGCATCCACCATCATTGGTGCCCGCACAGCTGATCAACTGGATGAATCACTGGCTGCGCTTGATGTCACACTGTCTGACGAGGTCCTGTCGGCTTGCAATGCCGTTCATAAAGAGTTCCCTTATCCGATGGGTTAAAGAATCATTTTGCCTCGAAGGGGTGGTTGTTTAATTCCATACCGCCCCTTTTCCAGCTATGATCCGGTAAGAGACAGGATAACCAAAAGAAATCATGTTGCTAAAGCTGTACCAGAAAATCAGAAGAAATATTCGTGAAGACGGGTTAATCGTAGACAGCTCTTCGTTTCTGGTTAACGCCATGATTCGCTGTATTGACTTCGACAGGCCGATCCGGGTGCTGGAAATAGGCAGTGGCCGAGGCGCTTTCACCAGCCAGCTATTGCAGCGATTAGACAGAGAATCACACCTTGATATCTGTGAAATCAAGCAAGAATACAACCCCTATATCGAGTCGTTGATCGAGCAGCACCCCGACAAATCAGTCGTACTGCATAACTGTTGTGTAACCACCCTGCTATCACGCCCCAACCACTATGATTTCGTTCTGTCTTCTTTGCCGTTGAAGAATTTTGAAGACAGCCATAGCGACAATGCTTTCCTGAATCAAATCATCAAAGGTGTCCAGCACAGCCTGGTCAATAACGGCACCTACCTGCAGTATCAGTATTTTCGCAGCAACCAGAAAGATATTGAGCGGATATTTGGCAAGGCCATGGATGAGGTCAGCTTTATCCCGCTGAACATTCTGCCCGCTTTTGTTTATCAGATCCGCAAACAAGCTGCTGCACTGCAAACGCCCGTAACAATGCCAGTCAACACTTCACGTATCGCCTGATATGACAGAAAAGCCATATCTGAGCAGAAAGAACCAACAGCCAAACCTGGATCGTGTCCATCGCATCGCGCTGTTCGGTTGGGCGGTATTGATAACCTCCTGCCTGTATTTTTATTTTTTCCACCCGGACCTTTTCTCACCCCAGCAGATCCGCAACTACTTCAGTGATAATCTGTACCTGGGGCTATTCGTTTACTTTATTATCTCCACGTTGCGTGGCTTTACTCTCATCCCGTCAACACCGATTGTGCTGGCCGGCGTTCTGGTATTTCCGCCGTTGCCGTTGTGGGTAGTCAATCAATTAGCCGTTTACAGCTCCTCCGCCATTGTCTACCTCATGGCACGGGAATTTCAGTTTGATAAATTCTTTCACCAACGTTACCCGCAACAAATCGAAAAGTTGACCAGGCTTTTACAGCAGCGGGAATTGCTGGTGATCTCGGTCTGGGGATTTGCGCCTTTCGTGCCAACAGACATGATTGTTTATGTTTGCAGCATATTACGCATAAGACTGTGGAAAACCCTGTTGGGAGTCTCGATTGGGGAAGGGATCATTTGTGCCATCTACATATTTGGCGGCAGCACCGGTATGAACTGGTTTCTTGATCTGGCACCAAACCTGTAATGCTAACCCGGGGTGTCAGACCACCCGTCCAGCACCATCTGCCGAATCGCAGCAATGGCTGCTTCATCATTTTGCACATAGGCTGATTTCAATACTGCCTCAGCATCCACTCCGCTAACACTTGGTAACCCGCTTCGACGATAATAAAACCTGACCTGAAGCTGGTCTGCACCAGGTTCTTCAATCAATGTTTTACTCTCTGCGTGCATCGCCTCTGTCCGGCCATCAATCAGTGTCTGAATTTCCATATCCGGATACAACGTTACCTGGTCCCGTAACTCCATCGCACCTGCTTTTATGACACGGATAAATCCCTGGTCATGCTCCTGTTCAATCTCACTTTCCAGCCCCTGGCTGAAATGGCCGGGATGCCTTGCACGATATACCAATCCCTGCCACAGGGATTCGCGACTAATCCACTCCCGAGGTTTATCTGGTGAGTTAATGTGTATCACATGCTCAAATTCGATCATTTCCAGTCGTGCCATCTGAACTGAATAACTCCTGCTGTGTCCTTTTTGCAATGAAACCTGTATAGGTGAAATGTTATTAAACGCCAGACCTTGATCTCGTTCAAGCTTGCAGGCTTTTTTTCACAACTCTCATTGACCTGACACGCATTACTATGTAAAAAATCTCTATAGAGGTAATCACACATAAGTAAAAATGCGTCCGCAACAATGTCATGGCTGACGATTGTTCACACGGGCTGGAAACAGCGTATTAACAACAATGATAAATGAACAGCACCGGCGCTCGAACTCAGCTTACATCGGCCGACGGCTTCAACAGCCCGGGTGCCATAATACAGGCGCACGACAATGACACAGACTATTCATATTTGTGTGTTCTCACAGCATCAATTAAGTGCGCAGGCTTATGCATCTTTATTGCATCACAATGATTTGCCAATGCATGCCAGCGCAGTGCATTTTGACCCGGACAAAACCATTAGGCAGCAACTCTGTACCCCTGCAGACATTCTGCTAATAGAGCTGGATACCATTGAGCAACCCCGAATGCTCAAACAACTTAATGATGAATCACTCCCGCCATCTTTGGTTATCAGCTCAAGAACAGATCAGACCTTTGCCGATGCCCTGATGGCATATGGTGCAAATGGCATCATTCACAAAAACGAGCCTGTTGCATTGTTGACTAAAGCAATAATGCGCGTTGCTGAAGGCGAACTGTGGCTGGACCGAGCGGCGACCGGAAGAATCTTCCAGAAAATGGCCAGAAGCCGTATCGATAATGAAGCGAGTGCTGACCTGCAAAAGTTATCGACCCTGACCCGCAAAGAAAGGACCATCACTACCCTGGTTGGAGAACAACCCTCAGCTTCTGGCCAGTCTTTGGCAGAACAGTTGAATATTAGTGAGCATACTTTACGTAATCATCTTAGTAACATATATGCCAAACTTGCCATTAGCGGCAGAGTAGAGCTTTATGCTTTTGCGCAGAAGAACAGTCATCATTTCCCCGGCAGCGGTTCTGAGCATAGCGTATAAGTTTAACTCCAGCCTCTTTACCCAGGCAGCAGACGACTTGCTATTATTAACCCCATTATCACCACAGGGAAAATCACGCTTATGTCGATCTGGAAAAAACAACCGATACTAGAGAGCCTCGCCCGCAACGCTGAAAATACAGCTGTTGCCCGACTGGGAATAGAGTACACGGAAGTGGGCGACGACTACCTGCGTGCCCGCATGCCTGTTGATGAACGCACGGTGCAACCTTTTGGCATATTACATGGCGGTGCGTCTGTGCTGCTGGCCGAAACACTAGGTAGTGTCGCTGCGAACCACTGCCTGATTCGAGATAATCTGATGGCAGTCGGCCTGGACATCAACGCTAATCACATCAGGCCTGTACCGGCCGGCCAGCATGTATATGGTACTGCTACCGCCGTGCACATCGGCGCAACAACGCAAGTTTGGCAAATCAATATTACCAACGATAAAGATAAACTGGTATGCGCGTCGCGAATTACCATGGCCATCGTTCCTCGCCGCTAACCCTGTGCTTTTTGTTGAATCCCGCCAGCGGCTCGGTTATTGTAAAACCTCGTGCCGAAAGGGCTTGAACAGTCGAGGAATGTCATGGAAGCGCTGGTAACAACACTGAACAACATCATCTGGAGCCCGGCGCTTGTCGTTCTTTGCCTTGGAGCCGGCCTGTTCTACTCGATACTGACGCGCTTTGCTCAGCTCAGACATTTCAGGGAGATGTGGCGCCTTCTTTTCAATGGATCAGAATCTCCTGAAGGCATTTCTTCTTTTCAGGCGCTGGCTGTCTCGCTCTCGGGTCGAGTGGGAGTCGGTAATATTGCCGGCGTTGCCGCCGCTATCGGATTTGGTGGCCCAGGCGCAGTGTTCTGGATGTGGACCGTTGCCTTCCTGGGCGCCAGCACGGCATATGTAGAATCCACACTCAGCCAGCTCTACAAAGTAGAAGAGGATGGGCAATATCGGGGCGGCCCGGCCTATTATTTCGAACGTTGCCTGGGGCAGCGCTGGCTCGCCATGCTGTTCGCGGCATCAGCCATTATCTCCTGCGGCCTCTTCCTTCCTGGCGTTCAGGCGAATGCAGTCGGAAACGCTGTCACCCAAGTGTTTGGCGAGGGCTCCATGGTTGTCACTGACTTCGGCGAGGTCGGTACCAATAAGCTGGTTGCCCTGGCAGTGATCCTGATGGTATTGGCCTTCATTATCTTTGGCGGCATCAAGCGTATTGCTCACTTCACCCAGATCATCGTGCCCTTCATGGCATTGGGTTACATGATTATGGCCTTGATCATCGTATTTGTGAACTTTGATCAGATTCCCGGTATTTTTACGCTGATTATCACCGATGCCTTCACAGCTCAGGCCGGCATGGGTGCAGCCGTAGGCTGGGGTGTCAGAAGAGGCATCTACTCAAATGAGGCTGGTCAGGGTACTGGCCCCCATGCCGCTGCGGCAGCCGAAGTAGAACATCCTGCTCAACAAGGTCTGGTACAGGCCTTCTCTGTTTATGTCGATACGCTATTTGTCTGCACGGCAACCGCCTTTATGATCCTGATCACCAAGCAATATAATATTCAGGGCACACTGCCCGACGGCCAGTTCATATTACAGAATGTCGCCCCTGAGACAGTCATCTCCTCAGCAGCATTCACACAATTAGCACTCAACAGTGTATTCGGGGCTTTTGGGCAGGCTTTTGTTGGTGTGTCGCTGTTCTTTTTTGCGTTCACCACTATCCTGGCTTATTACTATATTGCCGAAACCAATACCGCCTATCTCAACCGATATTTCAACCTGCGAATTTCCCAGACCCTGGTCAAAATGCTCATCATGCTGATGGTTGCCTATGGCATGGTCAATAATGCCGGCTATATCTGGACTATTGGCGATATCGGTGTTGGCTTAATGGCCTGGATCAATATCCTGGGCATTCTGGCCATATTTTTCATCTCCGGACCAGCCATTACCTGCTTACGCGATTACGAAGAGCAGCGACGGCTGGGCACACCCATTCATTTTGACCCTGTCAGACTGGGTATCCGCAATGCAACTTTCTGGGAGAAACGCCGCTCACTCGAAGTTGAGCTGGCTGAAGAGCAGGCAAGCGAAGCAACGCATCATTGAGCGACACTGAGATAACTTTTAATGCCGTCCAGCAGCATTTGCACAGAAACTGAAATCAGGATCATCCCCATCAGTCGCTCAACTGCCTTCAGCCCTCTGGCGCCCAAGACATTATAAAGCTGCTGCGACAGCAGCAGTATCACCGCCGATACGCCCCAGGCAGCTGACATGGCAATCAACCAGTCGACACTGCGATCAGGGCCGGTTTCAGCCAAAAGCACTAGCGTCGCCAATACTGAAGGTCCGGCAATCAAAGGCATTGCCAAAGGTACGATCAAGGGCTCATCCGTATCTTCATCATCGCCCATAATCCCGCCACGTGAAGGGAATATCATGCGTATGGCAATAATCATCAATACCAGGCCACCACCAATGGATATAGCCTCTCGTGACAACCCTAGCAGTCCCAGCAATGCGGGTCCGGCAAACAGGAAAACCAGCATTAGGCCATAGGCAATCAGCAGTTCTCGCAACAACACTTTTCGCCGCCGCGAATGGTTAACCCGCGACAGAACGCTTAGAAAGATGGGAATATTACCCAAAGGGTCCATGATCAGGAAAAGCGTCAGCGCTGCGGCGAAGGTTTCCAAAAGACAGAACTCCAGTGTTTAAACAAAAAGAAAGAATCAGCGAGCTAGCCTGATTAAAAAGACGCTGCAAAGATCAGGTCGCGTGCGATTACTTGTTCCCTAACCATAGCGCAGCAAATTCCGGACGTCCACGCACATTAAATTTGCGGTAAACCTGGGTGACATAGCCGTGTGTGGTAGCCTTGGTCCAACCCAGTTTTTCAGCAATCTCCAGCTCGGACTTGCCTGATAACAACCCTTTTACAACTCGCCTCTCTGAGGCTGTAATGGGGCTATCCGCAACAAGCAAACCATAACTCAACATCAACTGACGATGAAACCATTTCACCCCGCGCAATGCCATCGCCATAAAACGTTTATCTTCCTGAGTGAATGGTTTCTCCCCAGCCCCACGCTGGACACAAAAATACGACTCACAGTCATCATTAACCGGAATAATGCACCACATGGAGTCTGCCAGCCCCATTGCCTGGTAACTGTCATGGTACTCATCAGACACAAAGTACTCATCAGAAACGTGCTCCGCCAGAGTGACCACACGGAAACGACCCGCCTGCCTGACGTGATTGCGTGTTGATTCACTGATATCTCCATTGTTCAGAGCCCGCACCTTTCGCTTGACCAACTTTACCAGCGGCTCAGGTTTATAGAGGTGGTGAGTAGCAGCCGGTCGCCACCCCAGCAATGGATCTTTCTTATCCCGCTGACTTATTCGCACTGCAGCGAGCCAGTAGGCATTTTTACATCCCAATTGCTGACAAAGGATTCGTAGCAAAAGGGTCAGGGCCTGGCCAGTATTGGCAACCTCGAAATCAGCTAGCCGATCCCAGATTCGGGCAACTGATTCAAAGTCAGGGGCATGAGGTTTTCAGTCATTTCGTGCATGTTATTAAGTCTGCTCTGCCTATCCATGGTATCAAGGTGTTAAGCTTAACTTCCAATGATCACTATCGCCATAGCACCTCGATAAGGTGACGGTGATCACAAGAAATGCGAGAAACTGATAAAAATTCCCACGCCACATCTTAAACTGGTATGATGCCGTCCATGCAACAGACTAGCCACACCACAAATTTGCAAAGCAGCAATCACAACCTACAGAGCGAGCCGCCCCTGGTCGTAGACCTGGACGGCACACTGATCTTTACTGATATGTTGCACGAAAGCACATTAAAAGCTTTCCGGGACACCCCATGGATTTTATTTCTCCTGCCTGCCTGGTTGCTAAACGGTCGCGCCAACCTGAAAGAGAAGCTGGCACAGCGCACACCGATCGCTCCGGATGTACTTCCTTACAACCAGGAGCTGATTACCTGGCTTCAGTCACAACGAGAACAAGGCAGGCAACTGATCCTTTGTACGGCCTCTGATCAGCGCATTGCTCACGCGATTGCGGAACACCTGGACCTCTTCGATGATGTGATTGCCAGCGACGGTTCAACTAACCTCTCAGGGGAAAACAAGGCACGCGCCCTGGCAGAAAAGTTTGATGAGACCGGTTTTGACTATGTTGGTGATTCCATCAAAGACCTCCCGGTCTGGGCGAAAGCTCGCCAGGCCATTGTGGTCAATGCCTCCGCAGAAACCCGGGCAAAAGCGAATGCCACAGCGAATGTTGTCAGCGAATTCCCTTCTCCTGTGAAGACCTGGCGAACCTGGGTGCACACTGTCCGAGCGCATCAGTGGTTAAAAAACCTGCTATTGTTTGTCCCTATGCTGGCGGCTCACCAATGGCAGTCCCTGCACACCTGGGGCCAGTTAGTTGTTGCTTTTGTCGCATTTTGCCTTTGCGCCTCAGCAGTCTACATCACCAATGACCTGTTCGACCTGGAGAGTGACAGACGTCACCCCAGGAAAAAACACCGCCCCTTCGCCTCAGGCACTGTACCGGCCTGGAAAGGCGTTATCACCATTCCGATTCTGATAGGCGTCAGTGTACTGACAGCTGCCTCAGTCAGTATGGCTTTTCTGGGTTGGCTGGGCGTATATTTCCTGCTGACCTGCAGCTATTCGTTTGTCTTAAAACGGATCGCCATTATCGACTGCATTGCACTGGCCATGCTATACACCTTGCGAGTGATAGCCGGTGCCGCGGCAGCCAACACCGAAGTAACCTTCTGGCTGCTAACTGAGTCTGTGTTCCTGTTCCTGTCACTTGCATTTCTCAAACGCTACGCCGAACTCCGCCTCCAGTCCGACAGTGGCCAGTCTCATGCGCACGGTCGCGGTTACTCCACCGCTGATACCTTGCTGGTTCAGAACCTGGGGCTTTGTGCCGGCATGATAGCCACGTTGGTGCTGGCCCTGTACCTGAACAGTGAAGCGGTTCAGCAACTGTACACCCATGTCCTGCTGGTGTGGGCGGCCATTCCCTTTTTATTGTTCTGGATCAGCTGGATGTGGCTACAAGCCTGCCGAGGCAATATGCATGACGACCCACTGGTATTTGCTGTTAAAGACGGCGTCAGTCTGCTCACGGGAGCCGGATTCATGCTGGTGCTTGTTCTGGCTGTGGTTATCCCATGAGCCAATTGCAATCCTGGGGCCGGTTGAGCCAGGCCGAACACCATACAGTCGCCCTGAGCAGCCAAAGCCTGGGGAAGCAGATCATGTCCACCTCACCCGGAATTTGCTACGGTATGGGACGCAGTTATGGCGACAGCTGCCTCAATCCCGGTGGCACAGCATGGCTAACCAGAAACCTCGACCGGCTGATCAGCCTGGATACCAAAACCGCAACGCTGCATTGCGAAAGCGGGGCTCTGCTCGAAGATATACAGCGCCTGCTACTCCCGCGCGGCTGGCTGCTGCCTGTGACGCCTGGTACGCAGAAAATTACAGTCGGTGGTGCTATTGCCAATGATGTACACGGTAAAAACCATCATGTATTCGGTACGTTTGGTGAGAATGTCACTGCTCTTACATTGCAACGCACTGACGGCGAGACACTAATTTGCTCCCCTGACGGTGAAAACCCGGACTGGTTCCAGGCAACGGTGGGAGGCCTGGGCCTGACCGGTGTCATCACATCCGCCGTGTTAAAACTTCGACCGGTAACAGGGCCATGGCTGACAGCAGAGACCATACCCTACCAGTCACTCAGCGATTTTTTTACGCTGTCCCGCACATCAGAGTCAGACTGGGAACATACCGTGTCCTGGTTCGATTGCCTGTCCGGTAATCAACCGCGTGGCATTTTCTTACGTGCCAATCACAACCAGCAACCGTTCAAACCTGAGCCAGATAAAAAGCGTCAACTGTCTTTCCCTGTTGTTCCGCCTGTATCATTAGTAAACAGGTTAACGTTGAAACCGTTTAATACAGCGTACTACTGGCTGAACAAACGTAAAGCAGGTATCAGCACAGTTCACTATGAACCGTTCTCCTATCCATTGGATGCCATTTCTAACTGGAACCGAATGTATGGCCCCAAAGGGTTTTATCAGTATCAATGCGTCATCCCTCCGGCAGTCAGCCAGGATGCGGTTGGCGAATTATTGTCGATATTGCGAAAGTACCGTCAGGGCTCCTTCCTGGCCGTACTGAAAACATTCTCGGACAGAAAACCCGCCGGACTGCTCAGTTTCCCTAAAAGCGGCACCACCCTGGCGCTGGACTTTCCCAATCGTGGTCAGAAAACCACTGCGTTACTCGACGCGATGGACAGCGTTGTATCCAGGGCCAACGGCCGCCTTTACCCTGCCAAGGACGCACGCATGAGTGCTGCCATGTTTCAACAGGGTTACCCTGAGCTTGCTCGCTTCCAGGCATATCGAGACCCCGGCATCACCTCTGCGTTTTCTGCCCGGACCATTGACTGTTAACGGATGCAAGGATTTCAGCTTATGAGCCAGCCCTCAACCAGCCACAGACCCAATATCATTATTATTGGTGCCACTTCCGCAATGGCGGAGCAATGTGCACGGATCTGGGTCTCTCGTCAGGCCTGTAATCTGTTGTTGATAGGGCGCAATACGGAAGCGCTGAGCAGCATCAAGGCGGACCTGCAAGTGAGAAGTCCAGAGTCAGTGATTGATGTACAAATGTCAGCGATGGAATACGCTGAGGAGATACAAGCACTCACAGAACAAGCACTGACGGACCGTCAACCCGACACCGTTTTAATTGCTCATGGCACACTACCGGATCAGCAGCAATGTCAGGATGATATTAAGCAAGCGGAACAGGCCGTGCGAATCAATGGCCTTTCCCCCGTCTTGCTGGCAGAAGCATTCATCAAGCAAATGCTGGAGAACAACAAAGGTACTTTGGCAGTGATCGGCTCGGTGGCTGGCGACCGTGGTCGAAAGTCCAACTATGTATACGGGGCCGCAAAAGGTCTGGTGACACGCTACCTTGAAGGGCTACAGCACCGACTTGCCGGCAGTCATGTCAGTGTCGTTATCATCAAACCGGGTCCGACCGACACTCCGATGACAGCTCATTTAAAAGCAGCAGGTCAAAAAATGGCTACCAGCCAAGCTGTGGCAGCAGACATTGTCAGTGCTATTGATCACAAAAAACCGGTTTGTTACACACCCGGTAAATGGGCATTAATCATGCTCGTTATCCGGAACCTGCCACGTTTTATTTTCAACAAGATGGATATCTAGCAGCTATGGATCGGCAACTGTTTCGCTCTGGAAAAACCTGGATGGCAGTGTTTGCCATATTGATGTTTTTGCTGGCCATTGCTGGAGGGGTTCATAGTTACTCACCCGTACCTTACTGGGACATGTGGGACGGTACCCTAAACTTCTATTTGCAAATAACGGAGGGTAATAGCGCACTTTGGCTTGCTCAGCATAATGAACACCGCATCCTGCTATCACGCATATTGTTCTGGCTGGACTATGCCATTTTTGATGGGCTGAGTTACTTTCTGATTACCATCAATTATGTATTGATGGCGTTTGCCATTTTTATGTTTTGGAGGTTCAGTAAACTCCAGTACCGCACAAACCCAGATTTAAAACCCGAGCACGCGAGCAGCGTACTGATCTTCTCCCTCTTTATCCTTGCCTGGCTTAGCCAGTGGATGCAATGGGAAAATCTTGCCTGGGGATTCCAAAGCCAATTTTTCCTTGCCCAAAGTTTACCTCTCGCTGCTTTTTATTGCCTGGCCGCTTCAGCCAGTAACAACCACGCATGGCCTTATTTTTGTGCTTCAATCATTCTGGGAGCGCTGAGCCTGTTCACGATGGCCAATGGTGTGCTGGCACTTCCATTGTTAACTGTGGCCGCCATTTTCATGCGCGCAAGTTGGTTACGCTCAGGAATACTGGTAGCAAGCACGATACTAGGAGTAGCGCTCTACTTCGGCGAATACCACTCCCCTGACAACCATGCCTCCATCACCGATACTCTTCGCTATCAACCCTTACAGCTTTTACAATATGTGGTTCTATATCTGGGCTCACCTTTTTTTGCATTAGCTGGAGAAGGACGAAACGGCCTGCTTGCTGCCGGACTCAGTGGAAGTATTTTGGTATTGCTGAGTTTACTGCGATTAATGATAGAACTCAGGGCGTATCGCACCAACCCAGTAACCCTTGCCTTACTCGGTTATCTGCTTTATCTGGGTGGAACCGCGGTAGGCACCGGAACAGGCCGTGTCGTTTTCGGTGTTGCACAAGCTGTTTCATTTCGCTATACCACACCTGCACTGATGGCCTGGGCTGCTTTGCTACTGCTTTATCTGCCTACCTTATCCATGTTTGCAAGAAGAAATAAAAAGGTAGCAACAGCGGGAGTGGTATTAATATGTGCACTGCTTTTCTGGCGCCAGCTACCTGCGCTACAGCCTCAGCATCAAAAAATCTTTGACCGACAGGTTGCCGCATTAGCCTTAGAGCTGAGTGTAGCCGATGCTCAACAAATTAATCATGTCTATGTCATGAACGCTGGCCTGCTAAGTATTGCTGAAAAGGCCACGGCGTTGGATCTGACCGTTTTTGGTCAATACCCTTTGCAAGACCTGCGGGAAAAGTGGGCGGGACGCTTTGCCCCGCCTTCTGATATCCCAGAATGCCAGGGAGCCCTGGACAGTTTGGAGACAATTGAGCGGGAACCTGACGCACTGCGTATCAGTGGCTGGATTTTTAATCCTGCGGAAGAAAGTGTGCCTTCACGCGTTATTGTTTCGGATCGGCTTGGACGAATTGTTGGTTTTGCACTAACAGGCCAGCCCCGCCCGGACGTCGAAGCGGCAGTTCATGATTCCGCTGGACTATCGGGATTCAGAGGCTATATCAAGCCAGCAGACCCGGGCTCCGTGCTTGCGTTTTATGGTGAACAAAGTCAATGCACCATGAATATCACACTGCCGGGCGGAGAATAATGCAAATGGCAACTTTTATTAATAATCATTGCAATTGAATATGTCTGACAAAATACAAGAACAGGGAAAGTCACACATGAAAATCGTCCTGCCTGGCGGCGCCGGGCTGGTCGGCCAGAATCTCTGCGCCAGACTCAGCCGACGTGGTTACACGAACATTCATGTGATCGACAAACATCAGGGCAACCTGACCACTCTCAAAAAAGTCCAGCCCGATATCCACTGCCATTTCGCGGACCTGGCCGAACCGGGACAGTGGCAGCAGCTTATCAGTGACGCGGATGTGGTTGTCATGCTCCAGGCACAGATTGGTGGCCTGGACTACCAGGACTTTGAGCGCAACAATGTGCAGGCTAGCCAGTATATTCTTGATACGATTCATGAGTCGACGCAGCCCCCCTACCTGGTTCATATCAGTTCCAGCGTGGTTGAATCAGTTGCCGACGATTTTTACTCCAGAAGCAAACGCAGGCAGGAGCAGCTAGTGCTGGACAGTGGTATCGCCTGCCCGATTCTCAGGCCGACGCTGATGTTTGGCTGGTTCGATCGCAAACACCTGGGATGGCTGTCCCGGTTCATGCAAAAAGTGCCAGTTTTCCCCATTCCCGGTCATGGTCGCTATATCAGGCAGCCGCTATACGTTGGTGACTTCTGCGACATTATCATTGCCTGTATGGAGCAGCGTGACTTCCATGAGATATACAATATCTCAGGTCAGGAGCATATCGATTACATCGACATGATTCGTCAGATACGTCGCTGCATCGGCGCACGCTGCCTGATTACCAAAATTCCCTATGGCTTGTTCCATCGACTGTTAGCAACATGGGCTGTGTTTGACCGCAACCCACCCTTTACCACGCAGCAGTTAGCGGCACTGGTGGCGCGGGATGAATTCGAGATTATTGATTGGCCAGGCATCTTCGGGGTAACAGCCACCCCCTATGCCACGGCAATTGAAGAAACCTTTCATGACCCGAAGTACGGTCAGATCAAGTTGGAGTTTTAAATGAAAGTAGCGGTACTCGGCGCCGGCCCAATGGGCCTGGCTGCCGCCTATCAACTTGCCCGTGACGGGCACCAGGTGACGCTCTACGAAGCAGACGACCGTCTGGGTGGAATGAGCGCCAGCTTTGATTTTAATGGCATTGATATTGAGCGTTATTACCACTTCCACTGTACCTCTGATGCCGGTTTACTGGAACTGCTTGAAGAGCTGGACCTAAGCGAAAAAATGCAGTGGACAGAAACCCGCATGGGCTACTGGTATCGCAATAAAATACAGGACTGGGGCAACCCCATAGCACTGTTAAGGTTTGACGGGCTGAGCCTGATGGCAAAAATCCGCTATGGGCTGCATGCCTTCCTCAGCACCAAGCGCAAAGACTGGCGACCGCTAGATCAGTTGAATGCCAAAACCTGGATACAGCGCTGGATCGGCCAGGAAGCCTGGGATGTTTGCTGGCAAACATTATTTGATTACAAGTTCTATCAGTATGCTGATAACCTATCCGCAGCATGGATATGGAGTCGCATCCAGCGTGTCGGTCGATCCCGATACAGCATGATGAGAGAAAAGCTCGGCTACCTGGAAGGAGGCTCTGAGACAATTTTACAGGCGATGGCAGAGCAGATCCGGAAAAACGGCGGGGACATTCATCTGTCACGACCTGTTCAGGAAATCGTGATTGAATCAGGCCGGCTATGTGGTTTACGTACAGCAAATGAGACGGTGGAAGCTTACGACAAGGTGATCAGCACCATTCCTTTGCCTTTCATTGCCCAACTTGCTCCTGGATTATCCCAAGTCACCCGGGAGCAGTATCAGGCATTGCCCAATATTGCTGTTGCCTGTGTCATTGCCAAACTCGCACGCCCATTAACTGACAAGTTCTGGCTTAACATCAATGATCCTGACATGGATATCCCAGGCCTGGTGGAATACACTAATCTGCGTCCCATGGGATACGATCATATTGTTTATGTACCCTTTTATATGCCAGCAGAGCACCCGGAATACCAAAAATCCGATGAGCATTTCAGAGAAAAAGTACTCGGTTACTTCCTGAGAATTAACCCTGAACTCACAGAAAGTGAAGTACTTGACCTGAAAGTCAGCCGCTATCGATTCGCTCAACCCGTCTGTCGCCCCGGATTCATGAGTGACTTACCGGATTACCGCACCGAAATCCCCGGCTTGTGGATTGCAGACACATCCTACTACTACCCGCATGACCGGGGTATTTCTGAAAGCATCGACTTCGGCAGGAAACTGGCCAGAGAGTCAGTGCAATGATGCGGCTGTTCTGGTCAAGGCAGTTCCTGGCCTTTCTGCTGACAGGCGGCATTGCCGCGCTGGTGAACTTTTTTAGCCGCATCGTTTACAGCCAGTGGATGGGATTCTCGTCAGCTGTCATTGCCGCTTATCTGAGCGGCATGGTGACAGCTTTTATACTAGCCAGGTTGCTGGTGTTTCAAGGCAGTACGCAAACACTTTATCGTTCAATCCTGTTTTTTACCCTCGTCAACTTGCTCGCCATCGTACAAACCTGGGCGGTCAGCCTGTGGATGCTGCACCAGGTTCTGCCAGCACTGGCTGTCACGCATTTCACACCTGAAATTGCACACGCCTGTGGTATTATCGTGCCCGTTTTTACCAGTTACCTTGGTCACAAGTTCTGGTCTTTTAAAAGCTGATAAAGCTGTCTGAAATTATCGAGACTGTCGCAGGAGAAATTGCATGTTGTTACCTGTCGTTGCCATTCTGGTAGGACTGGTTGTTCTGGTATGGAGTGCCAACCGTTTCGTCAATGGCGCCGCTAACACAGCAAAACATTTCTCCCTGCCCAGCCTGTTAATCGGTATCCTGATCATCGGCTTCGGCACTTCGGCTCCTGAGCTGGTGGTATCTGTACTGGCAGCCAGCCAGGGTAATCCCGGGATTGCACTGGGCAATGCCTTCGGCTCCAACATCAGCAACATCGCGCTGATTCTCGGTACCACAGCCGTGCTGGCACCAATTGCCGTCACCTCAGACATCCTGCGCCGCACCCTGCCCATGCTGACACTGGCTACGCTCGCCATTGCTGCCGTGCTCTGGAATCTGGCGATCAGTCGCGGCAATGCCGTTTTCCTGCTTATTCTGTTCATCATCATCATGGGCTGGACCATCAGACAGAGCCTCAAAGACCAAAAAAGAGGCAAGCAGGATGAGCTGGGTATCGAAGTGGATCAGGAGTATTCGAACCTGATGCCACTGGGCCGGTCCATCTTCTGGGTAGTGGTCGGTCTTATTATGCTTATCGCCAGCTCCCGGGCTCTGGTATGGGGCGCCGTGAGTGTTGCTCAAAGCCTTGGCGTCAGCGATCTGGTGATAGGTCTGACCATTGTTGCCGTCGGTACATCTCTACCCGAACTTGCCTCATCGATCATAGCCGCCCGCAAAGGTGAACATGATATGGCCGTCGGCAACATCCTGGGTTCAAACCTGTTCAATACGTTGGCAGTTGTCGGGCTGGCCGGGGTGATTCAGCCCCTGAATGTTGAGGCGACGGTGTTGTACCGTGATGTCGGCCTGATGCTCGGGCTGACCGCTTCACTCTTCCTGTTTGGTTTCGGCTTCAAGGGCAAACAGGGTCGTATCAATCGCTGGGAAGGCGGCATTCTGATTCTGGTCTATTTGTTATACACTGGACGGCTGGTAAGCTCCTTGCTCACAGGCTGAAGACAACAGTCAGGTCAGGCAGCTAGCCATCATATTACGCTCTTATGATAGCCAATTGACCGGGGAATAATAATAATCATGTCTTCCTGCCTGCTTGCCGACTCGCGCGGCAAGGTATCTATCCGTATCGCCACCATTTGCATAGCACTCTTGCTGTGTTTGCTCACTGCCGCATCCTTCGCACAAACGCCTTTTACACGAGTCGTCGATGAGTCCATGCTTAAACGGGTATTCCCCCAGGCTGAACACTTCAGCGAAAAAACCGGGGAACCGCCAGTCATCCGCGCCTATGGCGAAGTTAGCAGCAACAGCAGTGAGCCTGAATTACTAGGTTACGCGTTTCAGACCTCCGACTACCCTCCCGAGGAAATAGGTTACAGCTCGACGATTGATGTCCTGGTCGGCCTTGATACCAACGCCACGATCAATGCTGTTTTCGTCCTGGACTACAATGAGTCGTTTCGCTCCAGCCGCGGTGACTTCCTCGATACCCCGACATTCCAGCCACAGTTCCGCGGCAAATCGCTGCAGGAAGAGTTTCGGGTCGGTCGGGATGTTGATGGTGTTTCAAGGGCCACGATCACCAGTTGGGCAACGACACGCGGAATCTATAATGCAGCAAGAGAAGTGGCCTCTGTTTACCTGCCTGAAAGTGGCATTCGCTCCCTGAATGACAGCATGGAAAACGTACGCGCTCAACTCAACCCCATGAGCTGGGAAGAAATGATTGCAGCCGACCTGGTGCAGCAGGGCACGCTGGACTATGCAGATGGTACCGCCCTGACTTTGTCATTGACTTACATGGGGGACGAGATACTGGGTGACATACTGGTTGGCAGTGAAGCCTATTCCCAGGCAGAGCGTGCCGCCAGCAGCCGTTTTGACCAGGGCAAGCTGTTCCTGGTGGGAATCTCCGGCGATGCCTCGGACCCCTTCCGGCAGGAGCGACTGAGTATCCGTCAGGGCGATGCCATTTTCGATCTGGATCGTCGACAATCCGTCTACGCTGGCTCAGCAGATGCCGGCAAGCTTAACGGTAAAGGCAATTTCTCGGTCGCCATGGTATTGCCAGACACCCTGGACCTCGCTCAACCCTTCTCCGTTTCCTATGATCCTGAAAACGAACTGTCCCCGCTTGTGATAGACGTCAGCATTAGCGGTGTTCAGAGAAATCTTGCTCTGGGAGAGCCCGTACCATCGCCGTTTTCAGCACCGCTAACCTCTGATAATGACTGGTCACGGCTGGTTCCATTGAGTATTTTGCTTGGACTGGTCATGGTGGCTTTCTGGCGCAAAAGTGCGCCATTGCGTTGGGTAGCATTGAGCGCAACGCTGGTGTGGCTGGGGTTTATTGATGGTGGCTTCCTGTCTGTCTCACATATCATCAATGGCATGAATCAGGGGGTTTCACTTTTCACCGGCAACAGTGCTCTGCTCCTGATAGTCGCCTTCACAATCATCACAACTGTGATCTGGGGGCGTGTATTTTGTTCCTCAGTCTGCCCCTTTGGGGCATTGCAGGACATTATCAGCTACCTGACTCCCAAAAAATGGCAGCGCACAGTGCCAGCCTGGATTCACGACAGAGCTATCTGGCTGAAGTACCTGATTCTGGCATTACTGATGGTTATGGCTGTGGTATACAGTCAGATCAGTATCTTCCAGTATTTTGAGCCGTTTGGCACACTGTTCTTCTACAGTTCTTCCGTGTTGCTTTGGGCAATACTGGCGTTGATATTAATTGCCTGTATTCCTGTAAAACGATTCTATTGTCGATATGTATGTCCGCTGGGAGCTTCCCTGGGCGTACTTTCATTGATCAGCATCTCTCGAATTAAACGTGTTGAGCAATGCAGTGTCTGTAAAGTTTGTGAGCATAGCTGTCCAACAGGTGCTATCCGAAAAGAGAAAGTGGATTTCAAGGAATGCGTTCGTTGTGATATCTGTGAAAGCAAACTGATCCAGAAAGCCGGGGTTTGCAAACACAGTGTCGACAGCTTGATAGACAGAGGCGTCATCGTTCGTGGTGGCTAACCTGTCATTTCGCCCAATAAAAAGGCCGCTTGAAGCGGCCTTTTTATTATGGCGCAAATGATTTATCAGAACGTGCCATTTATCTTGATTGATACCACTCTGGCAGCATCCGTACAGTAGTCCTCAATCTCGGTGATTGCGGCTGTATCGATGCGTCCGTTATAGCGCTCACGTATACGGCATTGATCATTGTTAGTCGCATTACGTGCATCAAAACGGATACGGATATCATTGCGGGTAACAAACTCGAGGAATGCGGTAACGTTCGGATCGCCATACATACTCTCGACGTTATTGACATCGTACCGCTCAATATTACCTTCGAAACGGTTGTTCCAGTTCAGGCCATAATTTACACGCCAGGATGGAATATCATGACGGAAACCAAGCTGCAGACGGCCACGTTCAAAATTCTCGAAGCGACGAGTCTCACCTGTGAAGGGGTCCTCAATTTCTGAGTCACGGACACGCAGGCTGGATGTCAGTAGCAGGTTAGGCATGTTGATCATGTTCATCCGCACGCTACCATTGAGCTCCAGACCCCACATATCACCATCACCAATATTACCATTGGCTGACTGCAGGTTTGAACTTCCCGGCGGAGTGACATCAATACGCTCAATCACATCCAGGTGGCGCATGTACCAGACCATACCGTCGATAACACCACCATCGTTTGGCAGGCGATACTCGCCGCCCAGGTTCAAACGCCAGACTTGCTCCTGGCTCAGGTTAGCATTGCCCGCCATGGTGTTGTTGTCATCGTCGCGCGTATCACTGGATGCCACAAAGTCAGAAAAGCTAAGCTGCAATACACGTTTTGCCAACGTAGCCCGAAGCTGAACATCAGGACGAACATCCCAGCGCAAATCAAATGAAGGCTTAACAAAACTGAACTCACGTTTGTTAAATACATCCCCGGTTTGGGTAATTTCAGAAGCCTCATAAACAAACTGGCTTTCCAGTGCCAGCGTCGGGCTTAACTGCCAGTTGTGAAACAGGAACGGCTCATAGCGAATTTCTTCGACAACCGAGTCAGCAAGACTCAGGTTCACAGGCGTTAGGCCACCATGATTATCACTGGCTGGCCCCGAACCTGGCTGGCCGAGTCGCAAACTGGAGTCGAGGGTTGTCTGTGCGCGCTCCACACCAAACTCAATATCCTGACCATCAAACAAGCCCATGGAATAGGAGGTGCGGACAATTTGCTCTTCTTGTGTGGAGTCAGAACCGACAAACAGATTCTTCTCTTCAGAACCATCAGATTGCAGCACAAACCGTTCACGCTCGCTATTGTCGACTTCCTCACTGGCAATAAAGAGAAGCTTGAACAAGTGATCGTTGTCGAATCTCAACTCATAGTCACCACCGATTTCCCAGTTATGGTCATCTGACGGTGTTTCTTCCCGCTCTATGCGCGTACTGGGCGCACTACCCGTCAAATCAGTGATGCTACGGTCTATATCTACCGTGTTGTCATGATTTTCAAACAGCAGATTCAAACGCGCACTGCTACTATCTGTTATCAGATAAGAGAGATTTGCAGAAACAATTTTGGAATACTGGTCACGAACCCGCTCTTCTTTAATTCTGTCATTGGGTGAACCATCAGCAAGGATACTGTTTTCCCAGCTCGGCCGATAATCGTGCCGGGGTTCCAGTTCTGCACTCAATAAATAATTGAAGCTCCCCTCAGTGCCATTGACCGAAAATTTACCACCGGGCTGAACATGACCATCCATGTAACGGTCAGTATTCACTTCATAAGCATAGGTGCGACTGGCCAGTGCTTCTGTCAGAACAATATTGACGACCTGATCGCCACGCACGTCCAGGTCTGCTGATGTACCACGAATCAATTCAATATGACGAACTTTATCGGCAGCGATTCGTTGTAACTGGCTGTTGGCTTCGTTGCTTTTACCTGCAACCCGCTTGCCATCAATCAGAATCTGGTTGCCACCACCACCCCCCAGGCCACGTCCGCTGTTATTGCTGGCAAAGTTGCCACCAGTAGCAGAACCCACACCTGGAATCCGGTTCAGCATGTCCAGCGCCGTGACTGGCGCCCACTGTTCGAAGTATTCGGCAGAATAGACAACGGTGGAGTCGTTTTCATTGGTTTGCTGTGCATGACTTAACACAGAAGCAGAGGCTAGCAGCCCTGAAACCACCAGGGCCGAGGTAAATACAGACAATCTCATGGAACGTGACTCATTATTATTTGAATAAACCGATAAAAATAGGCGAAAACGCCTATTCAGGCAAACGCGGAACCGGCTGTTTTTGTCATTATTTGCAACAAATGCTATCAGGGCGATCGAGAAAAGCGATTAGACGCATAAAAAGCACTGCTTATCGCACCGGCATTGCCTTACCCGGGTGATTCCAATACTGCGCTTATTCGGTCTCTATGATGCCCAGCCGAATCGCCTCAAGTGTCACTTCTGAGCGATTGGACACGCCCAGTTTGGCATAAACACTTTTGACATAGCCTTTTACCGTATCAGCGGATAACGAGAGAAGGTCTGCTGCCTCATCTACACTGTAACCTTTAGCGATCAGGCAAAGCACCTCCTCTTCCCTGGGAGTGAGTCGCACCTCACGCCGGGCATTGCCTTTATTATTAAAATGATTGATCAGACGCTGGGACGATGCCGGGGACAAAGGCGGCTGATCCTTACGGATACCCTGTAAATAGCTGACAATCCGGTCTCTATCCTGATCTTTGAGGATGTACCCTCTGGCACCGGCCTTCAGCGCGGTGAACAGGTTTCGGTCGTCATCATAGATTGTGGCGACCACGACATAACAGTCAGGCTGCTCATTCTGTAAGGTTCGGATAACATCCAGGCCACTGCCATCAGGCAGCCCCAGATCCACCAGCGCCATGCTGAGTTCATAGAGAGGGATTTTCTCCATCGCCTGCGCCAGCGTTCCCGCTTCTACGACACTCAGTTCGCTGAACGCTGTCTTCACACAGGTGGTCAGCCACTGCCGAGTTTCCGGATTATCCTCGACCACTAGCGCAAACGCGTTGTCTGTCGACCACATCGAGTTGACTCCATTAGCAAACCCTCAAAACTGGTAATACCCAAAACCATGACATCATTGCAATTTTGGCCAGACTGTAGACAATGCATAAATGAATGTATACCCCCAGATTGAGGGGAACACGCAACATCAAGAATAATATTACCCGGAACTGTCCCGCAGTGCGCCCATCCCGTATTTATATTTGTTTCTCTCTAACACTTTGGGCTTTCGCCTTTTGTGGTTTTACAACAGCCCAATCACAATCCGATGTGATCAACCAGAGCGACATTATCGAGTTGACCCAGGCACAACTGACAACAGGGGCTGACTCCAGTGTCTCAGAGATCTCAGGCCTGGATAGCAACTGGCGGGAAATCACGTTACCACTGATGAGTGGCGACCTGAACCCGGATGAGCTGGCACATATCTCAGGTGGAGGCAGTCTGTGGTTGCGCCTAATACTCCCGGAAAACGCTTTTGCAACAGATAACACACAGGCCTTGTTCCTGTGGCGTTACAACCGGGCACTGACTGTTTATTTCAACCGCACCGAGATCGCAGGCAATGGCTTTCGCAATAACCGAACCACTATTGCCTGGAATCATCCCCTGTTAGCCATTATCCCGGCACAACAAGACAGCCCCAACGAAGTGCTCATTGAGCTTCATGGTTCTTCCTGGGGAGCCAATCTGGCCCCTGTCATTCTGGGCCCGGCCAATGAGTTACAGAAGCGTTATGAGTCACGTTTGTTTATGCAGGTTGAAATCAATCGCATCCTGCTGGCCTTTGCGTTCACCGTTGGTACCTTTACGCTACTGCTGTGGATGATGCGCCGCAAGGATTCCATTTATTTATGGTTCAGCGGGGTGTGTTTCAGTTGGGCTTTCGCGGCATCGCATACGGTCATACTGTACAACCCCTTCTCATTTGAAACCTGGATCCCTCTGGTTCACAGTGCCATGGACATTTGTACTTTGTGCCTTTATGGATTTCTTGGCCGACTGGCCAGTGTCAGAATTCCCGGCCGGGAGCGGCTATTCGTGGCCTGGACAGTCCTGGCTGTACTGACCCACAACCTGATCCCATTGCAGTGGTTCTGGATCAGCGCCTACCTGATTCACCTGGTCGGCGTTCTGGTGCTTGCCCTGGTAATGGCGCGCGTAGCGGGAATGGCGATTCGTTCCCGTCAAACAGAATCAATTATCGTAACAACCGCTGTTTCCGCACAGGTAGTGCTGTTCGCTTTGAATGCCTTCCAGATGTTTTTCGGGGACGGTTCAGGCTGGGACAGAACACTGAATTTCGGGCATTTCGGGATACCTGTGTTGTTGCTGGTCTTCGCCTGGGTGTTGCTGAGACGGTTCTCGCAAGCACTGGATACAGCAGAAATCCTGAATAAGGATCTGGAGAAGAAAGTCGCGGAAAGTCGCAAGATCATCACGCAAAGTTTCGAAGAGCGACGCAAGCTTGAGCTGTCAGAAGCCGCTTCTTCTGAAAGGATGCGTATCTACCGGGACTTACATGATGATGTAGGCTCAAGGCTGCTGTCGATCATTCACGCTGACCCGGGAAATCCGGTAGCCAATATGGCGCGCGCAACACTGGAGAGTCTTCGTCAGACTGTCTCCAAAGCCAATACACCAGACCAGCCACTGGCAACATTGCTCGCCGACATTCGTGAAGAGTCAGCACTGCGGCTGGAAGGTTCCGGGCACCAGTTTCACTGGCAACATCAGCCGGGAAACTACCAGGTTGTTGTTGCCAGTGAAACAGCGTTTAATGTGAACCGAATCTGTAAAGAACTGGTCAGCAACATTATCAGGCATGCTCAGGCCAGTCATGTCACCTTTAACGTGACGCATAACGAAGATGCCATCAGCATTGAAGTCAGGGATAACGGCTGTGGACTTGATGAGGAGGCAGCGCCTGGCAACGGACTACAGCACTTGCGTTCAAGGGCGGAAGAAATCCAGGCAGATATCGAGTGGCACGGCTCGGCGAATGGAACGATTACACGCCTTTACTTCTGGTGCCACGCCCGAGGCAACAGACAACAGGTCAACCCGACAACAGAACAATAAAACGCTCAACCAACAAACTGTCATCATACAGGGGGATACATATGATGAAGCTTTACGAAACGCGTGTCGCACCGAACCCACGGCGGGTCAGGGTATTCATCGCAGAAAAGGGTCTGACGGAGCAGGTAGAGTATATTGAAGTCAACTTGCAGACCGGTGAAAACCTGACACCAGAATTTCGACAGCGAAACCCCATGAAAAAGGTGCCAGTACTTGAACTGGAAGATGGCACCTGTATTTCCGAGACCATGGCGATTTGCCGATATCTGGAAGCGGCCTACCCGGAAACACCCAGACTGCTGGGGGAAAGTGCCAAAGAGATTGCCCTGATTGAGCAATGGAACCGCTGGATAGATTTTTTCTACATGATGCCAACAGGTATGGCATTTCAGCACCTGACGGGGTATTTCAAAGACCGCATGACCCCCAATCAGGCATGGGGCGAAGCCTGCAAATCTGATGCTGAAAAATTCTTTGCCTTCCTCGATCAGCAACTTGAAGGTCGACGTTTTTTGTGCGGAGAACAGTTCACCGCTGCCGATATCAGCGCAGTGTGTGTGCTGGATTTCAACAAGGTGATTCAGCAGAAGATACAGGATGATCAGAGCAACCTGCTGGCCTGGTATGAACGGGTCAATCAGCGTCCATCAATAACTGCCTGAATTATTTTCCTGTTCCACCAGGCGCCGGGCTCTTGCCAGAGCCCGGTACCAGCGTCGCTGCGGGCTTGGCAGGTTAGGTGGCCGAATCGTGAGCATGCTCTGCTGGGGTCCGCCATCATCAGCCTGATACTGACTCAATATATCCAGGACCGATTGCCTGGCACCATAAGTCTGAAACAGGAACTGGCAAGCCGTATCGCTCAGATTAACCCGGTAATGCCTGACCAGAGCCACGGCCAGGTGCTCTGCTGCCTGGCTGCTATCTTCTTCCACATCATTTGCCATCGCCTCCCCGAGACGTCGTTTCTCACTGGCACTCATGCCTGGCTCAAGATCTCCCAGGTAGCTGGCTAACGTTGCACCGATACCCCGCTGGACTTCGGGTAAGGACAGGTGGATATAGGGCTCCAGCGCCAGAGCTACCTCAATAGCCAGCTGACGGGCACCATCAAACGTCAGAGGGTTTTCCTGACCGCTTCTGCGCTCAAACAGGTTTTTATTTTCATGCGTTTCCAGGTGCTGCGAGCGCATGTAGCGGGTCAAGTGAGTCGCGACTTCCTTACGCTCATCTTCATCCAGTGTGATGACTTTTTCACGAATATGGATACCACGACCACGCGGTCCGATTTTTAATTCCTCCATATCAGGCTGCAGCTCATCAAGCAGAGTATTCCAGTTTTCTGCTGCCTCAAGGAACTCGGCATGATACTCACCGATCCGGCGGTAAGACTCCAGCGCCTCACGGTACAGGCTCAGCGCATTTGTCATATACTCTGCCTGCTGTCTCAATTCAGCCGAGATACCCGGATCACCGTTTTCTGCGCTCTCGACAAGACTGAACAATTCATCTGCCAACTGATCAATCGTAGTGCCCACACGCTCACTCAGCACGCCAGCCCCAACACCTTCCGGCACATCCTCATACCCCAGCGCATCTATCTCTACCAGCCAGGAAGCCAGACCACGAATACGGTTGCTGGCAGCAGCCTGAGCGATACGGTAGCGGCTCCGTTTGCGCTCCATGCGATCCAGTGCCTTGGCCAGACGCCAGCGCCCGCGGTAATCAAAAATCAGCAAAGGGATTTCACGGCCATTGATTAATTCAAAAGCCAGCACCAACATGGATTCAACGTCCTGCATGGTGATCAGCAACAAATTATCCTGCTCGATGGCTGCCAGTACACGCGAAATGAAATGCTCCGTTCTGGGCACCCCATGGCGAAGCCGGGCAATATCTCCGCTGTAACGCATCTTTAGTGAGTCCAGAATTTGCGGTGCAATCTCCAGCTCGGAGACTACGTCATTAAACATCCCGTCGTACTGCTGATGCATGTCTCCGATACGCGAAAACAGTCCCGCCCTGCGATAACTGTCTATTTTAGCGAGGACACGACCAAAAGATTTATTCCCCGTAATGGAAGTGGTGGCACTGATCACTGCAGAGGTGGGCAAGTTAACCCGCATTAACAGTTGCTGGGCCGCTTCCCGTTCGCGGGTCTCCCCATCCATTGTCTGAATCAACAGATCACGCGAAGAAAGAATCAAGTCGCCCAGTTTATCAACTGCTTCATCTACATGTCGTTGCGCTCTTTCCGAGGTATATCCCCAGACACTGTCATACACAACCTTCGCGATCAGACCAAGCAAACCGCTGCACACAGTGAAAGTGATAAAGTAAATCAGTTGCTGGGTTGTCGGGGCTTGCCCATAGGCAATGAAATAGCCTCCATACAACCCCAGGCCAGTAACCGGGCCTGCCGTCCAGGCAATACCTAATAAGCTGCGCGATACTCTCACCCGGCGTACACTCCGGGCCAACTGATCAATTCGCTCAGTATCGTCCCGGTTTAACTGTATACCGTTTCGCGGTGGCCTTGGGCGGCCAGACCAGGATTGGCGTAGATGAAACCAGCGTTCAAGCACAACTACCTCTGTTTCTTGAAATTCGGGCGTTAAAAATTGTTAACGGCGTCTCGGAGTATACAGGCATCACCCGGCGACGACGACTCTGATCAGGCTATCTGTAAATTGACTTGAGACCTGACATCGCCTATTGTGCACGCGCCTCAGGTGCTCCCTGCACTTAAATACAGGGAATGAAACGGGAAGTCGGTGCTGCCCAGCAAGTCATGCTGTGACAAATTCCGACGCTGCCCCCGCAACGGTAAGCAGGAAGACGTTGACTGTTAATCCACTGTTCCTAGAACGGGAAGGAAGTCAACGGCCGTGACTCTGTCACGTCCCTGCAAGCCCGGAGACCGGCCTGAAGCTTCAGATGCACTGTCCAGCAACGCCTGCAAAGCAAAGCTGTTCAGTTCGCATATACAACCACAGACCGTGCATTCGGGTGAGAACGCACCGGGAGAAACAACATGAAAACACAGTTCATGCTGTCAGCACTGACAGCATCGTTGCTGGCCATGCAGGCCAGCGCACAATCCCCTGCAAATCAACAATCGCTTACTACCGTTATCGTCAATGCAAACCGCATTGCCCAGCCATACAGCGATGTCATGAAATCAGTCACTGTGATTGATCGCGAGACATTGATTGCCAGCGCCGCACCGGATATGTTCAGCGTCCTGCAGGCGGTACCTGGCCTGCAGCTGGCCCGTACCGGTCTGATGGGAGCACAAACCAGTCTATTTACACGTGGAGCTGAATCTGACCACACACTGGTGTTGCTGGACGGCGTCCGCATCAATACGGCCAGTGAAGGTGCCGCGAGACTGGAAAATATTCCACTGTCACAGGTAGAGCGTATTGAAGTGACCAGAGGGCCTCAATCCAGTCTCTACGGCGCTGATGCGATTGGCGGCATCATTCATATCTATACGAGTCAACAAACAGCACCAGATTCACCGGCTTTGACGGGTGATATCAGTGCGGGTGCAGGCACTGAAGCCTCCCGTTCCGCCCAGGCGAACGTAACCCTCACGCAAAGCAACACTGAACTGGACCTCAGCCTGTCTCACAATGAGACTGATGGTATCCGCCCTCGTAATGAGCCCCAATCAGCGCAGGATAAATCGCCGTATGAGAACACAGCCTGGTCTGCTCGTCTGACCCAACAACTCAATGGCGATTCCCGCCTCTGGGCCAGCGTCCTGGAAAGCGATGCCGAATACACCTTCGATGGCGGGGAAAGCGAAAACATTTCCCGCACCGTTACTGGCGGTGCCCGGTTTGAGTTCAACAACCTGTTCACCTCTCAGGTACAGGTCAGCCGTTTTAAAGACGACAACCTGTATCAACAGTTCTCTCCCACAGAGAGCACCACAACCAGAACCAGCGTGCAGTGGCAAAATGAACTCAGCTGGAACGAAAATAGCGAATCCGTGCTCGGCCTGGACACTGACCGTGAGAAACTGGTGTATGTTGCCAGCGGTGCTGTCCAGAACGAAGAACGCCGTGATAATGAAGCCGTGTTTGCCCTGCACTCGCAGACTTTCGGCGCAAATCAACTGAGCCTGTCGTTACGTTATGACGATAATGAGCAGTTCGGGGATTTCACTACCGGACGCCTGGCTTTGGGCAGAGACATCGGCGAGCAAAGCAACATCTGGATTGCTGCAGGTAACGCTTTTAAAGCACCCAATCTGATTGATCTTTATGTGGATTTCCCTCAGTTCTTCTTTTATGCCAACCCGGCATTGCAGCCCGAGGAATCAAAAAATACCGAGCTGGGTATCAGCACCGTCCTGGCCAATACCTCCTTGCAGGCGACGATCTATAATAATCGCCTGTCAAACCTGATTGACAGCAATGCCACCTTTGACAGCCTGACCAATATCAGCCGTGCCGAAATCAGCGGTGTGGAATTAACGGCCAGCCGCGCTATAGCCAACTGGAACGCGCAAGCCTCAATCACATTGATGGATCATGAAAACAAAGCAACGGGAGAATCGCTGCTCCGCCGTGCAGATGAACAGGCCAACCTCAGGTTACGCCGTGAATTCCAGCAGTTGAGCCTGCTGTTTGACTGGCTCTGGGTGGGCGAGCGAGCCGACCTGGACCCCGTGACTTTCGCCCGTTCCAGCGTCGACAGCTACAACAAGCTCGACATTGTCGCAAACTGGCAGTTTGGTGAAGCACTCAACGCGCAACTGCGTATCGGTAACGCGCTGGACGAGGACTACGAAGTCGTTGATGGCTACAATACACTGGGCCGCAACGCTATGCTGAAACTGCGCTATCAATTCTAGAAACTATTAACAGCCTCGGCCAGGCATCAACCTGACCGGCTCGATGAAGGTTCATAACACTGGCGCTGACCGAGCACATGCTCAGTTGCCGCCAGTGTTATGAACTCATGCAGACACATCGCGTAATTGCACGCCCAGAATACTACCCGCCAATCCGGCCACACCGAGCACCACCATTGCCATCACCGAAGAGAATGCGGCGACAGAAGCAATGACACCGCCCACCACCAGCAACAGAAAACCAATTACGGTGTTGCTGACCGCAACATATGCCGTACGTTGATTGCCCGTGGCCATGTCGACCAGATATGTCTTGCGGCCAAGTCTGACCCCGGCATGACTGACTCCCAACATAAAAAATGCAAGGGGATAAACGACAAAAGCCATCTGTTGCGTCATACCAGACACAGCAAATGATGCCACTGCCAGGGTTGTCAAAGATGCAATAGCACAGGCAATGGCAAACACAGTTCGACTCGAGTGGTCCGCCCAACGCCCCCAAAGCGGTGAGCTACACAACCCGGCGAAGCCCTCCACTGCAATCAATAGCCCAAGCAGGCCAGCCGTGGATCCCAGGTCATTGCTGGCCAGGCTGACATAGAACGGTGCCGCCAGGCCTGACCCCATGGCCAATGCCCGCGCTATAACAAAACGTCGAAATGGACGATCCCGCTGCAATAATGTGAGGTTATCAACAGCTGCCTTCCACCCGTCCTTACCGCCTGCTGTTTCACCGGGAAACTCACGGATACGGGCATAAGCCACTACAGCAATAAACCAGAACAGTGCAGCCAGTGCCAGTAGCCCCAGATACAGTGCTATATCGTTGCTTTGACCTTTGGTTGACAGCCACAGCCCTACTGACATGCTTGCCAGGCCAGCGACTGCACTGATCCAGCCTGATAAACGCCCGCGGCGCGTCTTGGGGATGGTTTTGCCCAGCACATCTTTATATGCGACCGAGCAAACCGCACGGGCAAGACTGAAGACAATAAGCAAACCAAGAATCGTCAGGCCTGCCAATGCCCCCTCCAGCAAACTGACCGACACCATCATCGCTAACAGGCAGAGCCCCTGAATGAGCCCACCGGCCACCCAAAACCATTTCCGGATCCGGTGCTGACGCACCCAGGCCCCGATCCATAATTGCGGCATCATTGCGCCTGATTCCCGGATAGGCACCAAAAAACTTAGCATCCAGGCAGGCGCACCAACCTGTACCAGAATCCAGGGAAGCGTGGTTTTGGCACTGGCGAGCTTGTCAGCCAGTGAGCTGCAGGTATTGGCCACCATGGTTGCCAAAAAATTACCGGGCGTTTCCTGGCAGGCCTCGTCACTGATTTCTTTGCAAACCCGACCCTCATCGTCATTTGCAAGTCGCTCGTAAACCTGTGCCTGCCAGTTTTTCTGGTTTTGATTATTCATGATGAAAATCATAGCCCTCCGGCCGCATGACAACAAGCCGATGAGGGGCAACTTATACAATATATTTTATGGTAATGATAATTATTACCATTTACATTATCATTTTGCTGATTTACTATTCTCTTTCACCTGTAAAGCCAACAGCCATGACGCCCGAGCGCTTTAATAAACAGACCAGGAGGATACCAGCCATGCAAATGACTGAAACAGCAAAGCAGCACCATCAAACCAATGATAACACCAGCCGCATTGATCATTACCTGCGATCCGAGGACCTGTTTCAACACGGCAGGACCATAGATATCGGCCATAACGGTCAAACTTATACGTTACGGCTGACGGCTGCCAACAAACTGATTCTGACTAAATGATGTTGAGGAATTCACTCATGGAAATCGTCCGCGGGCTGTCCATTGCTACATTCGTGCTTCTCATGGGTGGGCAGGGACTGAAAGCCAATGAACCCCAACCTGCTGGCCAGACAGATGGCGTGGCAACAGAAAACCGTTTTGGCGTCCTCGTCATGGCACATGGAGGTTCTCCGCAGTGGAACGAAGGCGTGATGCAGTCACTTGCACCACTGCAGAACCAGTATCCTGTGGAGGTTGCTTTCGGCATGGCTGATGCCTACTCATTACAGCAAGCAGTCAATCGGCTGGAGTCACATGGTGTGACTGACATCGGTGTGGTTCGTCTATTTATCAGCGGAGAAAGCTGGTATGAACGCACGCGTCAAATCCTGGGGATGGAACCAGGTGCACCCGCCAGGATTAACGCCGATGCACATAGCATGCATCACGACGGTGGTTCTCACGGAATGCGGATGGAGTTCTGGCAAGTAGAAAGCCAGGCTCGATTCGCCATGACCCAGGACGGATTGGCCGATGCCAGGGAAATGGCGGATGTACTCTTTGCCCGGGCGCAGAGGTTGAGTCAGAACCCAAAACAGGAAGATGTTGTAGTGCTGGCTCACGGCCCAGGTGATGATGCAGAAAACCAGCGCTGGATTGACAAAATCAGTGCCAGGGCCCAGCGATTAAGGGAGGAAGGCGGCTATCATGATGTCTTTGTCACCACCTTGCGCGAAGACTGGCCGGAAAAACGCGAAGCTGCCCAACAGGAACTCAGGGCATACATCGCAGCCAGCGAAAACAGTGGTCGGCAGGTGCTGGTGATTCCTTACCGTGTCCATGGGTTTGGTCCATACGAGGATGTCCTGGCAGGCCTGGATTATCAGACTGATGGAACGGGCCTGGTGCCACATCCGGCTGTTACACGGTGGGTGGAATCGCAAGCAGCACTGTTGCGATCTGACAGCCCTGTGCTCAGCAATGTCATGCAGTAGTCAGTCAGACAAGGAAAAGCTGCTGGCTGCAAGAAACAAAACGCCAGCTATCCTTTCCCGGACAGTTGGGGCAGGATAGCTGGCGTTTTGTCATACACGGTAATTTTTCAGTAGTGCCGTGCTTATTCTTTTGCAGCAACCGGTGTCTGGAAATAGTTCTCTGGCGTAAACACATCCACTTCAATCGCTGCCAGCGCAGCCTCTTCTGCTTCTTTCACGCGCACAGCCTCTCGTGGCGTCAGCACTTTACGCTGCACAGCTTCATCTACCACCTCAAACTCCAGCCCGCGTGGTAGCTCACGGCTCTTCTGTGCATCACGAATCCGGCCCAGCAGAGGTTGCACATCATTGTGCAGACGGAATGCCTTCATCAAGCGCCCCATACCAGGCTGGTCATCATCAATCGGCGCCGTGTCACTGGTCAGGCGACGGAACTGTTCATCAAACTTCTGGACAGTGGCTGCTGCCGGCGCAATCAGTTTGTCTGAAGGGCCGCGTGACAAAGGGTTGAGTCGCAAGAACAAAGCAGATGGCCCTTTCAACCACCAACCAACGACCGGAACATCGAAGTTGGCATGGATACCTTCAAACGCTTCCTGAATTCGAGCCAGCGCATATTCACAGCTGTACTGAAGTAAGGGCAAGTCTTCTTGTTTACTGCCTTCCGCCTTGAATCGGCGCAGGGCCGAAAAAGCCAGCACCTGCCAGGTCAGCGCATCAGCAAAGCGGCCGCCCAGATTACCCCGCGCCTTCAACTTGCTGCCAACCAGGTACAGGGCCAGGTCCGCCAGTAATGCGTAGCGGGAAGAGGCCCAGGCCAAGCGGCGGTAATACGTCGCAACAGCTCCTGACTCAGGGCTGCCAGCACTGAAGCCCCGGCTGATGCCGCGAATCTTGCTGCGAACAAAATTTGTACCGGTATGCATCAGCCAACCCAGGAGTTTTTTGCGGAAGGCAGTCGCATCATTTTCTTCAACTGCCTTGACCATCGGCAACGCATAAGGATGACAACGAGTGGCACCCTGACCAAAGGTGATCAGCGTCCGGGTCATGATATTGGCACCCTCCACCGTAATACTCACAGGGGCACTGGCATAACCACCGCCCAGGATATTATTTGGCCCTTGCATGACACCGGCACCTGAGAAAACATCCATGCCATCTATCAACACTTTCTGTCCGTATTCTGTGCTGGCGTATTTCAACAGCGCCGATACCACCGGTGGCTGTTCGCCAGCATCCAGTGCAGAACAGGAATAAACCCTGGCACCTTCAAACAGATAGGTAAAGGCAGCAATACGGGCCACTTTCTCCTGCACCCCTTCCATCAAACCAATAGGGATGCCGAACTGGTGACGAATGACTGAATACGCCCCGGTCGCCGCAGCGGTCAGCTTCATGCCGCCAATCGCACCGGCAGGCAATGAAACGGCACGGCCACCTGCCAGCTGTTCCATCAGCATGCGCCAGCCCTGGCCGGCATAGTCAGGTCCGCCAATAATCTGATCAACAGACACTTCCACGTCCTTGCCAATAATCGGGCCATTATAGAAACTCAGCCCGATCGGCATATGGTGATCACCATTCTCCAGTCCTTTGGTGCCTTTGTGGAGCATGACCACCGTAATACCCGGGTATTCGCCTTTGCCAAGCAGGTTGTCCGGGTCGTGCATCTGAAACGCCAGGGAGATCAGATTGGAAACCGGAGCCAGAGTGATATACCGCTTGCGGAAATTCAGGCGAATCTTTACCTCACCCGACGCATCTTTGTACACCACCCCTTCAGCACGGATAGAAGCTGCATCTGAGCCAGCGGTCGGTTCAGTCAGACCAAAGCACGGCACGTATTCACCACTGGCCAGCTTGGGCAGATAAGCACGCTTCTGTTCATCCGTGCCATAGTGATTCAGCAGTTCGGCAGCGCCCAGTGAGTTAGGGATGACCACAAATGTACCAACGGCCGGGTTGTAGGAGTTGACCTTGGCCATAATGGTTGAAATCGCCAGTGTGGAGAAACCCTTACCACCATATTCCTTGGGAATCAGCATTCCCATGAATCCCTGGTCCTTAATATATTGAATGATGTTCTCTGGCACCTGGCGGCTGCTGATGACATCGTAATGATCAATCATCCGACACAGTGTTTCGGTGGGGCCATCAATAAACGCCTGCTCCTCATCACTGGGTTTGCTGTAGGGCTCCTTCAGCATCGATTTGAAATCAGGGTTGCCGGAAAATATCTGCCCGTCAATCCAGACCGTACCAGCTTCCAATGCCTGGCGCTCCGTATCCGAGATACGCGGCAGTACATTGTTATCACGCATAAACTTCATTAAAGCGGCAAACATGAAAAATCTCCTGTCGGATTCACTACGGTCGTTCAAGCATTAACTCAAACCAGCCTCTTGCTGGATTGTACGCGCTAAATTAGTATTCGTCTTTATGAATGCATTCATTTTTTATTCATAGTAATAATCAATGCGTTATGATGCAAGCAAAAGCATACTATCCCTGTTACACCAACGGATTGATGACAAAAATATGCCATTTGTCTGCTGACAACGCCTGAGGCACAATGAAGCCACTCTATCTTGTCATTGAGAGGAAGTCATGACGAAGCAAAGCCACGCTACAGATGGAAACAACGATTTCGCACTGCCAGCATTACAGCACTGGCGCCTGCAAATAGACCACGATCAGATACTGTTCGCCTCCCTGGACAGGGCGAACGAAACTGTCAACGCCTTATCACGTGCAGTTCTCGAAGAGTTCGAACAAATCCTGGACTACGTAGAGGATCGCCCGCCCAAAGGGCTGGTTATCATGTCTGCAAAAAAAACCGGTTTTATCTACGGTGCTGACGTCAACGACTTTGAAGGCTTTGAAGAGGCCGCTCACGTCACTAAAGAGATCCGGCGTGTGCATGGTATGTTCCGTCGTCTCGAAGTGCTGTCGTTTCCGACAGTGGCGGCCATTGAAGGGTTCTGTCTTGGCGGTGGACTCGAATTGGCACTGGCCTGCCGCTACCGCATTGCCAAAAATACCAACCAGACCAAACTGGGCTTTCCGGAAGTGCAGCTCGGGATTTTCCCCGGGTTCGGCGGATCTGCCAGGTCAGTGCAACGCATTGGCGGATTGAAAGCCATGGAGCTGATGTTGAGCTCCAGACAGGTCTCTGCCAGTAAAGCCCGCTCTATTGGCCTGATCGACAAACTGATCGGACGGCATGAATCACTGACCTGGGCAGCCCGGCATATCATCCTGAAAGGCGGTAAAGCGCACAAACCGGGACTACTGGCTCGACTCAGCAACTCAGGCCCTGTTCGTCCTTTCCTGGCCTCTCAAATGCGCAAACAGACCAAGCGTAAAGTAAAGCCAGGGTTCTACCCTGCCCCCTTCAAACTGATCGACACCTGGGAGCAGTTCGGCAATTACCCACACGGCATGATGCAGGCAGAAGCCGATGCGGTAGGCAGACTGATGGTCGGATCGACAGCAAAAGGACTGCGACGGGTATTTCATCTGATGGAACTGCTGAAGTCCCAGGGCAAACAGACAGACTTTAAGGCTCGACACGTTCATGTCATCGGCGCTGGTGTTATGGGAGGTGACATTGCTGCCTGGTGCGCACTGCGTGGGCTGAGTGTCAGCCTGCAGGACCGGGAAATGAAATTTATACAACCAGCGATTAAACGGGCGCACGCACTTTTCAAACGAAAACTGCGCGACCCCCTGAAAGTAAAAGCGGCAATTACCCGCTTGCAGGCCGACCCCAACGGGCAGCTGGTAAGCCGATCGGATGTGGTAATCGAGGCAATTTTCGAAGATCGCGACGCCAAAACAGCACTTTTCCAATCACTCGAACCGAACCTCAAAGCCGGCGCGGTGTTGGCAACCAACACATCAGCTATTCCACTGGAAGAACTGGCCGCAGGCCTGAAGCAGCCGGAGCGACTGATTGGCCTGCACTTCTTTAACCCGGTTGCGCAAATGCCTCTGGTTGAAGTGGTTAAAGGGCGTAAATCCAGTGACGAAATGCTGGATCGCGGAGCGGCCTTTTGCCGCCAGATCAGTCGGTTCCCGCTGCCTGTAAAAAGCAGCCCAGGGTTCCTGGTCAACCGCGTTCTGGCTCCTTACATGATGAAGGCCCTGCAAATGCACAGAGAAGGCACCTCGGCAGAAGCGCTGGATGCAGCGGCAGAAAAATTTGGCATGCCAATGGGACCGGTAGAGCTGGCTGATACAGTCGGCCTTGATGTCTGCCTGATGGTGACAGATGTCCTCCATAAAGGCAGCGAAGTCGACCAACTAATCGAAAACCCTGACCGGGCATTTGTTGAACAGCATGTTAATAAAGGTAACCTGGGCAAAAAAAGCGGCAAGGGATTTTATACCTGGCGTAACGGCAAGCCCGTGAAATACCCGCCTAACCTCAGTGGCTATGACCTCGACTCCATTGGTGAATCGTTGATGAGCGCCTATCATCAAGAATGCCAGGCTGCGCTCAAAGACAAGGTCGTCAAAGATGCCGACCTGGCTGATGCCGGCATGATATTTGGTACCGGCTTCCCACCGTTTCGGGGTGGACCATTACACTATTTCAGTCAGACAGCTGCAGTAAGCAGTCATAGCGATCAATCGGAGGTGGCAGCCAATGTCTGAGTCTAACGTAACCGTACACAAGAAAGTCCGAAAGGTGGTAATTGCCGGCAGCGCCCGCATTCCTTTCTGTCGCTCCAATACATTTTATGCAGAACTCAGCAATCTGGACATGCTGTCTGACACACTGCAACAGCTAAGCAAGCGCTGCAATCTCGCCGGCAAGAAAATTGACGATGTAGTTGCCGGCGCCGTCACTACACACAGCAAAGATTTTAACCTGACTCGTGAAGCCATCCTGAGCACTGACTTGTCACCAGCGACACCTGGCACGACATTACAGATGGCCTGCGGAACCTCACTACAGGCAGCTTTGATGATTGCCGGACGTATTGCCTCTGGCGATATTGATTGCGGTATTGCTGCAGGTACCGATACGGCCAGTGATGCACCGGTTGTCTTCCCCCGGAAATTCGCCAGGCGCATGATCAAGCTCAGCCAGGCGTGCTCATTAAAAGATCGCCTCAAGACTTTATCAGGCTTCTCACTCAAGGAACTAACGCCCAAAGCGCCTGTTAACGCAGAGCCCCGAACCGGCTTGTCCATGGGGCAACATTGCGAGCTGATGGCCAGGGAATGGGGTATTACCCGGCACGAGCAGGACGAACTGGCACTACAAAGCCATCGCAAAGCCAGTGCTGCCTATGACAGTGGTTTCTTTGATGCCCAGGTTGGCCCTTATCAGGGGATTCTCAGCGATACCAATATCCGCGCCGACAGCAGCATGGAGAAGCTGGGTTCTCTACGACCGGCGTTTGACCGTAAGCATGGCACTTTAACAGCAGGTAACAGCACACCATTAACAGATGGTGCTGCCGCGGTGCTGCTGTGCAGTGAATCCTGGGCAAAAGAAAACGGACTCCCTATTCTGGCTTACTTGAATGGTGGTCGCAGCAGTGCTGTCGACTTTGTTGGTGGTGAAGGCCTTCTGATGGCACCAACACTGGCAGTTAGTGAACTGCTGCAAAAACAAGGGCTGACTCTCCAGGATTTTGATGTTTATGAAATCCATGAGGCATTTGCGGCCCAGGCACTTTGCACCTTGAAAGCCTGGGAAGATCCCGACTTCTGCCGGAGCAAACTAGGCCTGGAAGAACCTCTGGGGAGCATCGACCGGGAGCGCATGAATATCAAAGGGGGTTCACTGGCATTCGGCCACCCCTTCGCTGCGACCGGGGCACGCATTCTTGGTGGGCTGGCTGAAATTCTGGAAGAACGGGGCAAGGGCCGCGGGCTCATTTCCATCTGTACAGCGGGCGGTATGGGAGTCGCAGCAGTGGTGGAAAAGCCATAGCATAGCCCTTCAAGCTCACTAAACTTGCTGACTAACTGAGCTCTCTTACAAACTGGTTTACTTACTGTCAGCTTGAACCATTCATCGCCATTCACCCTGCCACAGCGTGGACGGCGATGAATCAACTCTTCATAAATCAGATATTAACGCTTCTGCTGAGCGCGACGAACAATGTCAGCTGACATCAGTGCGGTCAGGTTGAGAATGCCACGTCCGGATACCGACGGAATCAGGATATGCGCCGGCTTTTCCATACCATTAAGGAAAGGTCCGATCAATCGGCCATTGGTGAATGATCGCAACATACCCAGGGTAATGCTCGCGGCATCCATGTTAGGCATAATCAATACATTCGCCCGACCTTTGATGTTGGCGCCTTCAAAAACCGAATCACGCAAGTCCTGGTTCAATGCCGTCAGCGCATGCATTTCCCCATCAATCTGCACATCAGGTAATTCATTCCGTAATCTGTCTGCTGCCCGTTTCATCTTTAAGGCAGACTCATCTTCATAGGTCCCAAAATTGGAATGCGAAACCAGCGCCACCACCGGCTCGATATCAAAACCTTGCTGGACAAAGTGAATCGCATCTTTGGCAATATCCACAATACCGTCTTCATCCGGATTCACATTGACAAATGGGTCAGCCAGAAACAGCGGACCATCATCCAGCAGCAGCACACAAATAGAAGAAAGCCGACCTTCAGTATTGGTCGAGCGGATAATGGGGCGAATATCACGCAGGTGCGTATCGAAGCGGCCTACTTTGCCGCAAACCATACCATCGGCCTCACCCAGCGACACCATTGCCGCCGCCAGAATAGTTGAGTTGTTTAACACGGCAGACCGTGCCGCATCTGCGGCAACGCCAGAGCGGCCAACAGACTGATGATAATGCTGCCAGTACCGGTCGTGGAGATCAGCCTGTTCAGCATTAAAAACAGTGAAGTCCTTACCAGGCTCTAAACGCAGCCCCATGGCCTGCATTTTTTCTTCAATAACATTTTGTCTGCCGATCAAAATAGGCCGGGCAACACCTTCATCAACAATCGCCTGCATCGATAACAGGACATCATCATTTTCGCCTTCTGCATAAACAATTTTTGCCGGGTGTTTTTTTGCTACATTAATATTTGGCTGCATAAACAGGCGACTGCTGTTCACATAGTCACTTAATTTGTGACGATAGGCCTCAAGGTCTTCGATCGGTCTCGTTGCCGCTCCACTTTCCATTGCCGCCTTAACAACGGCAAGTGGCACCTCTTCAATAAGACGTGGATCAAACGGTTTCGGGATCAGGTATTCACGTCCAAACTTCAACTCTTCATCAATATAAGCTTTGGCAACCGCTTCAGACACCTCTCGCATAGCCAAATTAGCAATCGCTTTAACGGCTGCCCGCTTCATGGCATCGTTGATATGGGTCGCCCCACAGTCCAGTGCCCCACGGAAAATGAAAGGGAAACAAAGCACGTTATTGACCTGGTTGGGATAATCCGAGCGTCCCGTGGCCAGAATCGCATCAGGTCGTGCCGCTTTGGCATCTTCCGGCATGATTTCGGGAATCGGGTTGGACATGGCGAGGATTAGAGGATCCCTGGCCATCGTTTTCACCACCTCAGCATTGAGCACCCCTGGACCTGACAGCCCAAGAAAAAGGTCTGCATCAACAATGGCATCCTCAATGGTGCGATCATCAGTTTCAACGGCAAACTTTTCTTTCCAGGGATTCATGCCTGCTTCACGGCCTTGATAGATGACCCCGTTGCGGTCGAGCATTCGCACATTTTCTTTTTTCACGCCCATGCTCAGTAACAACTCTACACAAGCGATACTGGCAGCCCCGGCACCAGAGGCAACCAGCTTGATCTCTTCAAAGGACTTATTGACCAGACGCAAACCGTTATATACCGCTGCAGCTGCAACAATGGCTGTGCCATGCTGATCATCATGGAACACCGGGATGTTCATGATCTCAGTCAGTTTACGCTCGACCAGAAAACACTCCGGTGCCTTGATATCTTCCAGATTAATGCCGCCAAATGTCGGCTCAAGAGAGGCGATGATATCAACCAGTTTATCGACATCCGTTTCATTAATTTCAATATCAAACACATCAATATCAGCAAACTTTTTGAACAGTACCGCTTTACCTTCCATGACCGGTTTGGCTGCCAGAGGCCCGATATTACCCAGACCTAAAACCGCCGTACCATTGGAAATCACTGCTACCAGATTGCCCCGGGCCGTCAGGTTTGCTGCCTGCCTGGGATCACTGGCAATTTCTTCACAGGCAAATGCCACACCTGGAGAATAGGCACGGGAAAGATCCCGGTTGTTGGCCAGAGGTTTGGTGGGGCGAATGGCCAGTTTACCTGGCACCGGGTCACTGTGATAGCGTAGGGCACTATCTTTAAAAGAGTCGTCTGACATGCTTACTTCCTTATTAGGTTCTTCCATATTCTGGTACGAATGGAAAAATACCAACAACGCTGAACTTATTCAGTTTTATTGACGATATTCCCAATTCAATATTAGGGCACATTATATCTTCTCCCTACCGCTAAATCGAATGTCGCAGGATTCCGACACCCTGGCGCGGATTCATTACCACTTACCGAATTTGCTGATCGACTGCATTCTTATTTCTATCTTTTACCTTTAGCCTAGCCCGGATTGCAGGATTTCAACTATAAAAAGAACTGGCTAGGACGTATCGCCAGGCCTGCTATCACACCGGCGGTGCGAGAAAAGATTCATCATAGTTGTCCGCAGCGTTACACAATAAAAATAGTAAAACGGAGAGGACTATGAAACCATCGCAACCAGCGAAGACGCTGCTGTTGACGCTTAGTATTATTGCCGCCAACCAGTCATTTGCTCAGCAGACACAGGAAAACAGTGAATCCGAAGGCGACATAGAGGAAGTCGTCGTTACCGGTTCGTTTATTCGCAACAGTCAGTTCACCAATGCATCCCCGATAGAAACCATTACCACAGACGACATCTGGCAGTCAGGTGCAGCCAACCTGGGCGAATACATCCGCGACCTGCCCTACATGGAAAACATCGACACAGTCGCCAACACCCTGGATGCAGGTGACGGTCAGCAGGATTCCAACTCTGCCCGGTTCAACCTGCGCGGCCTGGGTGTTGATTCCACGTTAACCCTGATGGATGGCCGTCGTACCGCCAATGCTGGTGCTGTTTCCAGCCTGTTGCCCAGCATTGCCCAGCAAACCATTGAAATCGTTACCGATGGCGGTGCCGCTCTGTATGGCGCCGATGCCGTTGCAGGTGTCGCCAACATCATCCCTTATAAAGAATTTGAAGGGGTCCGCGCCAGAACCTATTACAAACGCGACGGTCGTGGCGGTACCGAACAAAGCTCCGTAGAACTGATGACAGGCCTGAGCTTTGATAACATTGGTGTTAACTGGGTAGGTGCGTTTGAGTACTCAGATCGAACTGCACTGACTGCTGGGGAGCGACCTCGCTATCTCAGGATTGCTGACCAGGACTCCTCCTATGGCAACCCGGGTGCATGGCAAACCTGGAATAACTTTTTTTCCGGCCAAGGCAGTGCTCGTGACCCCAGCTGTGAAACCTTTAACGATGGCAATGAGGATTTAGGCCAGATTGGAGCCTTACCCAGTGGTACACCAGCTTCGTTGAATCGTTGCTTTCTATATTACGGAGAGTGGCAGGACTTCGCCCGCCCGTCCGTCAATTATACGCTGTTCAACAACTTCACCTATGAACCAGCTGACTGGCTGACACTGGAATTCCAGATGAGCCATAACTACAGAGAATCCCAGTTGGTCAGCTCACCCAGTAACGCTGTCACACCAAGACCAAACCAGCAACTGCTCCGAGTCCCGGAAAACCACCCGGCTAACCCGTTTAGTCGTGACGTCATGCCATATTTCTGGCGCCCGTTCACGAAAATTGGCACCTTGCCCAGCGTCACGGAAGGCAACGGTTACATGAGAACGGTTTATTCCTATTACACCGATTCCTACAAGTTCGGCGGCACATTCGATATCGCTGACACGACCTGGCAGGGTGAAAGCTGGGTCGGTTACCAGCAATACCGTCGTGACATTTACGATGATGCGTATTCACTGACCAGGATGTCAGCCGCATTGCGCGGAGAGGGGGGACCGAACGGGAACGAATGGTTCAATCCCTTTGGTTCAGCAGACCCCCGATCACCCGACTACATCGCTGGCGTAACTGATAATAGCCAACAGTTGGTAGACTGGCTGGTAGTGCCGAACTACTATGAGGTCGACCGTTCCCGCCTGGCTTACTGGGATACCGTTTTCAATGGTGAAGTCATTGATATTCCAAGCGGTACAATTCTGGCGGCTGCAGGGTTTCAATTCCGTAAGGAACGTGACTGGAGCAACAATAACCCGCTGGCCGTGGCGCGTGACAACCTGACTTCAGACATCACTGCCTATATTGACCCGATTGAGGCGCGCGACTCCAATGTACGCTCCGCCTTTGTTGAGCTGGAGATCCCTTTCTTCCAGGACACCTTCATGGGCTCCATGGGCCTGAAGGCCGCTGCCCGACACGAGGACTTCTACACCCTGGGTTACAGCACCACCAAGCCCAAAGCCTCGCTGCTATGGGAACTGCGAGACAGCCTCTCGCTGCGTGCCAGTTATGGTGAATCATTCCTGGCACCATCGGCCACACAACTGCGGCCAGCGATCCAGGAAAACTGTACCGATGTCCCTGATGATGACCCGGATCCGATTACCGGCGAATCCATGAATGGACGCCCTAGCTGTTCGTCAGGTAATCCCAACCTGTTGCCGGAATCGTCCGAGATCGTTAACTTCGGTGTGACCTGGGAGCCTATTGACGGCCTGAGTATCAATCTGGATTACCAGGAAATTGAATACGTTGACAAAATCGAGTCACTGGTCAGTGATGAGGTCACGGCTGTTCAGTTCCAGGATTTTCTGGCGGCCACTTCGTTTACCGAAGACACCTATGACACCAGCAACCCGGACCATGTGGTCCAGGGGGTCGCCTGGGTCCTGGCTAACCCCAACCCGCTGGTTGAGCGTTTTGCCGACGGCAGAGTTGATGCCATCATCCGGGCACCTGTCAACTATGCGGCCCAGTATGTGGAAGGCTTTGATCTGCGTATGCGCTACGGCTTTGACTACCGGGACTGGGGTAACTTCAGTGTCAGTCTGAATGGCAACTACTATACCCGTTGGGAATATCAGCAATCACCCACCTCACCGATTCAGGATGCTCGCGGATTCTCCAACTCTGCGACAGGGTTTGCGCCACCGATCTCCAAGTGGAAAGGCACCTTCAGCCTTAATTGGTTCAACATGAATCATTCTGCCGGTATTACGACACGTTACCTGGATGAAATGATTTATGATGAAACAACGTCAACCATTGGCTATGACCTGGCTGATTTTCCCAAGATTCGGGCTATCACCAAAATGGATGCACGCTACTCCTACCGTTTCTCAGTCGATCGACTGGTCGAAGCGGATGCGCGACTGACTGTGGGCATCAATAATGTGTTTGATCGCATGGCCCAGCGTTTGCCACAGGCAGGGGGTATGGAGACACGGGTTGATGATCCTTTCGGTCGACAGTTCTATGTGTCGCTGGATTTTGATTTGTGAGCTTAGCGCTGTAGTGGTCAGGTAGTCGGCGGTCAGGGCACAACCTCAAGTGTCGCAGCCGCCCACTGCCTAGCATCGCTCGCCAGGGGGTCGAAAACTCGGGTGAGGGGTGCGGTCAGGGCATCATAGACCAGAGTGCAGACGACCGCAGCACATCGGGCGTCGCTCGGCGGGCGGAAACTCAGCCTGACGGCTTCAGACAGTCCGCCCGCTTTTTCGAGCGACGCCCGATATGCTCAACGCGGTCTTACTGTCTGCACTCTGATCTATGATGCCCTGCCCTTGTGCCATGTTTGCTGTTTTCGCGCTCACTGGGAATAGAGCCCGACCTGGTGCACAAACAAAACAAAAAAGGGAGTCAGCTCTATGCTGGCTCCCTTTTTTGTGATTGTGTCATTTCTTGCACAGCTATGAATGCTGCATTTTTTATTGGCTTTGCTTTGGACTTACCAGTCCGTCGCCGCCGTATCAGGGTCAGAGCTCAGGAAAGCGACCAGGTCGGCGTGATACTCTTCCGGCAGATCCAGGTGAGGGTTATGTCCGATGCCTGGGTACTGGTGAATATCCGCGTTTGGCAGCGTTTCGGCAATGTATTGCGAGCGCTCTGCGAACCCGGGGGACAGGCGATCATCCTGGCCACCTAACAAGATGGCTTTTGTTTCGATATGCTGCCAGTCATAAACGACCGGATCAAAATACAGAATGCCTTGCTGCCAGGCGCGAATGCGAGCCAGTAATGGCCACTCTTCGCTCATCAACTGACCATACTGGATGCGCACGAATTCCATGTACTCCGATTTGATCGCGCCATTGTAGTAGCGCATGTGATTCGCCAGGATAGACTGATAGGAAGTGGACTCTTCCAGCTGCGCGGCTCGCTCATGGATGTCTGTCCATGGGCGACCAGGGCGAGAGTCGTTCATACCGATCTGGTTGACCAGCACCATATGTGTGGTTGTTTCGGGATAGGTCATGGTGAAGCGGGCTGCCAGCATGCCACCCATGGAGTGACCCACGATACCGGTTTTTTCAATACCCAGGTGATCTAACAGTTTCTTACTGTCAGACGCAAAAATATGCAGGTTATAAGGGATATCCATCTTTGAAGATTTGCCGTAGCCCACACGGTCCGGCACGACAACACGGAAGCCAGCTTCTGCCAGTGCTTCAATGGTTGGCGCAAACCCGATACCACCGAAATTCATGCCGTGGAACAGCATGACATTCAGGCCATTGGCTGGTCCGGTAGGCGCAACATCCATATAGGCCATTTTGCCGTTTTTACCAAAATGTGTCACATCCAGAAATTCAACAGGATAGGGGTATTCCACTTCCTCCTGCATTATCGAAATAGGACCCCAGTCATCGGGGGCTTCGCTGGGCGGTGTATAGTCGCTCTGCGCGCTGGCAGATACGCTTAAAAACAGTGTTAATGACAGACCGATACTTTGGCGCCATAGACTTGAGATCGACATAGATTATCCTCTTCTATTGTTATTACTGGTACTTATCTACAACTTACTTTCAACATTCAATTATTATTGTATGGATCATAGGGTAGTCGAGTTGGCAGTGTATCTCATCTGAAATACATTACCAGCATCATGAAAATCCCCTGTGCTACCGGGCCAGCTTCATCCCGATTTTCCGAACCTGGCCATCAGCCATATCTACCACTGTCCAGATAAAACCCTGCCACTCGAACTGATCTCCCAACACAGGCTTGCCTCCCAGACGACGTGTCAGGAAATCACCAATACTCAGCTCCACCACTTTTTCATCTGGCTTGAGGCCGTAAATAGGCACCAGATCACGGATTTTAGCCTGGGCATCCAGGACAAAGTCGGCAAAAAACGTCTCATCAACATCACGTGTTGGTGCTTCACTAAACAGTTTGCCTAACGCGGGCAGATCATACTCATGGCCAACAATACACAGAATGTCATCAGCCAGCAGCCGCGTGCTACCTGTGGGATGTAATAATTCGCGTCCACGGAACAGTGCTGCGATGCGGGTCCCTTCAGGCATTCGCAAACCTCGCAACTCTCGGCCAATACACCATTTTTCCGGCCCCAGGCGGTAGACAAACAACTCCCAGTCACTGGTTGGGTGTATTTCCAGCCCCGCGCGCGAAATGGGTTGCGGCTGTGAGGGTATTTTCACCCGAGCCAGTCGTGTCGCCAGTGGTATCGAACTGCCCTGTACAACCAGGGAGACCATCACCACAAAAAACGCCAAGTTGAAATACAGCTGCGCATCTTCCAGTCCTGCCATGACAGGATACACCGCGAGTATAATGGGCACCGCGCCACGCAAGCCCAGCCATGAGATATACAGCCGTTCCCGCAAGTTGAAGCGCTGAAACAGCGCCAGACTACCCAACACGGCAAGTGGTCTGGCAATGAGGATCATCCATAACGCCAACACCAGCCCGGGCAGCATGATTGGCAGCAGATCTGATGGTGTCAGCAACAAGCCCAGAATCAGGAACATGCTGATCTGGCTCAGCCAGGCCAGCCCGTCAAATACACTGAGGATGGATGCGCGACTGCGCAGTGGTCGATTGCCCAGATAAAGACCACAAAGATAAATCGCCAGGAAACCGCTGCCACCCAGCATAGAGGTTGTGGCGAAAACGACCAGCCCGCCACTCAGTGCCAGTAACGGATACAGGCCATTGGCCAGGACAGAGCGATTTACCAGGTGCAATAACAGAAAACCGGAAAGTCCACCCAGCAGAATGCCCAGGCCAAACTGCTGAACCAGCATGATCAACATGGAAATAAGATGACTGTCAGGGCTGCTTTGAACGCTGGCCAGCACCTCGATCAAGGCAACGGTCAGAAAGATCGCCATGGGGTCGTTGCTTCCGGACTCAATCTCGAGCGTCGCGCGAACCCGCTCGTTGATATTGCGCCCCCCCAGCAAGGAGAATACGGCAGCAGCATCAGTGGAAGCGACGATGCCACCGATCAACAGGCCCTGAATCCAGTCAAGGTTAAACAACCAGGCAGCCATAAAACCGGTCAGGCCGGCAGTAATGACAACACCCACTGTCGCTAGCGATAATGCTGGCCAGAGGGCTACCTTGAACGATGCAACCCGGGTACGCATACCACCATCAAAAAGGATAATGGCAAGGGCAAGATTACTGGCGATAAAGGCCAGTGAGTAATCGTCGAACTGGATGCCGCCAATCCCTTCCTCACCGGCAAGAATCCCGACTCCCAGAAAAATGACCAGGATAGGGATACCAAAACGGGAAGACAGGGCACTGACCAGTACACTGAATCCCACCAGCAAGGCGCCAATGAGAAACAGTGTATTCATTGTCAGTAAATCCATGGCAGCTCCTGAGCACGTCAAGGACTGGCAGGCATAAGGTTCACGCCCAGCGCCGATCCACGACCGGGCCAGTAATGATTAATCGAAAGGCTGTCTGAGAACGATTGTTTCATCCCGGTCAGGTCCGGTAGAAATAATGTCAACAGGCGCCTCAATGACCTCTTCAATGAAACGAATATAAGCCCTGGCGTTCTCGGGCAGATCATCCAGCGACTTGGCCCCTGCAGTCGACTCACTCCAGCCAGATAACTCTTTATACACAGGCTTCAGACCGGAGTACTGGTCCGTAGTCATCAAACCCGTAGTGGCGTCATCCTGTCCTTCATAGCCAACACAAACCTTAATCGTCTCAAGGCCGTCCAGTACATCCAGTTTGGTCAGACAAATACCGGATACACTGTTAATGCGGATGGCCAGTTTCACTGCCGCAGCATCGAACCAGCCACAGCGACGTGGACGACCGGTTGTAGCACCTTTCTCCATTCCCACATCTGCCAGGTGCGTACCGACTTCATCAAACAGTTCTGTCGGGAAAGGGCCTGAACCCACACGTGTTGTGTAAGCTTTGGTGATACCCAGCACATAATCCAGATAAAGGGGGCCGTAGCCACTTCCCGTTGCCGTACCACCGGCCGTGGTGTTGGACGATGTCACGAAAGGATAAGTACCGTGGTCAATATCCAGCAAGGAGCCTTGTGCACCTTCAAACATCAGATTGTCGCCAGTCTTGCGGTGCGCGTGTACCAGGTCAACTGTATCTGTCACCATGGGACGAATCTGCTCAGCATAGGCCAGCAGGCTGTCCAGGGTTTTCTGGAAATCAACTTCTTCTGCCTGATAGTAATTGCGCAGCATAAAATTATGCAGCTCCATCACATCACGCAAACGCTCAGCCAGGTGCTCTTTATCAAACAGCTCACCAATACGGATACCGCGACGTGCTACCTTGTCCTCATAAGCCGGGCCAATGCCACGACCGGTCGTACCAATTTTACCGTCGCCCAGGCGTTTTTCGCGCTGTTGATCCAGCTCCACGTGTGAGGGCAGGATGACCGGACTGGCGCCACTGATTTTCAGTCGCTCACGAACGGGTACATTCTCACTCTCCAGCTCCTGGATCTCTTTCATCAAGGCTTCCAGGCTGATGACAACACCGTTGCCAATGACACAGGTAACACCGTCACGAAGAATGCCCGACGGGATCAGATGAAGGACTGTTTTTTTGCCGCCAATGACCAGCGTGTGACCGGCATTGTGACCACCCTGGAAACGTGTCACAACGGCAGCCTGCTCCGTCAGCAAATCAACAATTTTGCCTTTGCCCTCATCTCCCCACTGTGTGCCCAATACAACAACGCTTTTACCCATGATTCAATTTCTCTGTTTGCAATTAAAAATCTCTTAACTTAAATAGTAACCAGCTGCCAGCCACCTTCCGGGGCCGCGACAATGCGCCGATCACAGCTCAGCTCTTTAAGCAGCGCTGCATCTGCCTCACCCTCATCCAGGTGAGTAATCACAACCTCGCCCTGTCGACGCAGGTCCTCGACCATGGTTTGCAGCGCAGCATCATCTTCATCCGGCGCAAGAATGGATGCCGGGCGACGCACCTCGAGCGAACTTAGCCGCGCCAGGATTTTGAGGTCCGCATCAAAACCAGACGCTGGCCTGGCTCGTCCGTAGGCCTGGCCGATTTCATCGTACCGGCCACCTTTGGCCACTGCACGGCCATAACCGGGCGTATAGGCGGCAAACACCGTACCGGTGTGATATTGGTAACCCCGTAACTCGGACAAATCAAATCCAAGTGAGTGATCTGGCAAGCGCTTTTGCACAGCTTCCGCCGTTTTCCGTAGCTCGTCCAGCGCCTGCCTGACTTGCGGCGGTGCATGCGCCAATACTTGCTCGGCTTCGTCCAGCACTGTTATGTCACCACTGAGGCGGCACAGTCCCTTCAGCATTCTCGCCAGATTAATATTCTCTACCTGCTCATCCAGCCAGATATCAATATCCGCAAAGGCCTTGCGTTGCACTGCATCAAACAGTTCGGCCTCCTGCTCAGCCTCCAGCTCAGCCGCTGCAACCAGGCCGCGAAACAGTCCCACATGCCCCAGTACAATATGCTGCGGGCCAATACCGGCCTGGCTTAATGTTCTCGACATCAGCACAATCAATTCAACATCCGCACTCACTGAGGCAGAGCCAAAAAGTTCAGCGCCTATGCGAATTGGTACACGTGAGGTTAGCAGGCCGCGTGGCCGGGTATGAACAACGCTATCGGCATAACAAAGTCTTGCCGGACCATTGCGATGCATGTTGCGGGCGTCAATACGGGCAACCTGTGGCGTAATATCCGCCCGCAGCCCCATCATGCGCCCACTCATCTGGTCAGTTAACTTGAAGGTGTGCAAATCAAGGTCATGTGAGGAGCCAACCAGCAGTGAATCCAGGTATTCAATCAGTGGTGTTACAACCAGTTCGTAACCCCAGCTCTGGTACAGGTCCAGTATATCCCTGCGCAACGTTTCCAGCTTAAGTGCCTGGGGCGGCAAAACTTCCTCGACCCCTTCAGGCAAAAGCCAGCGGTCAGCGCTTTTCATATCAATACCCTGTGTATTTTGGTTCTATGCGGAGGTCGCCCGACAGCGGTCGCTATCGGGCGGAATATCTTATTGTTGTCCCTGTCCCTGCTCATTTTGCAGGTAACGGAAGTAATCGCTATCCGGCTCCAGTAACAGGATATCTCCTTTCGAAGAGAATGATCGCTGGTAGGAGTTCAGACTGCGGGTGAATGAGTAAAACTCTTCATCCTTGGTAAAGGCTTCAGCGTATATAGAAGCTGCCTGAGCATCACCATCACCACGAATCCGTTCGGCATCGCGGTTGGCTTCTGCCAGCAGTACTGCTTCCTGACGATCCGCATCCGCCTGAATACCAATTGCTAGCTCATTACCGCGTGAACGTAATTGCTGTGCTTCACGCTGACGCTCTGACGTCATACGTTCATAAACGGAAGAGCGCACGTCGTCAGGCAGGTCAATACGCTTCACACGCACATCAATGACAGCGATACCATACTCTTCACCACTGTAGGTATTGAGCTCATCAGTCAGCTCCATCATCAATGCATCACGCTCACCGGATACCACTTCCTGCAAATCACGCTCACCGAACTTGTTTCGCAGGCCATCGTTGATGCGCTGCGATAACAGGCTTCGGGCCCGAGCTTCATCACCGGAGGTGGCTGTATAAAAACGCTCCACATCCGTGATACGCCACATGGCGTAAGAGTCAACCAGCACCGCTTTCTGCTCCAGTGTCAGAAAACGACGTGGCGTGGCATCGACGGTCAGAACACGACCATCGAATTTACGGACGGTATTCACATAAGGCAGCTTGAAATGCAGCCCGGGTTCAATATCGGCCCGAACCAGCTCACCAAATTGCAGCAATACAGCGCGCTCAGTTTCCTTGACCACAAACAGTGAGCTTGAACCCAGGATAACCAGAATCAGTACCAGTACGGCAGAAACAATACTTTTCATGATTACGGTCTCCTTGTCGAGGTTTGTGATGAACGCGAACGGTCGAAGCTGCTCTGGTTGTTCAACTGAGAGCTCAACTGATCAGCGATATCACGGATCTGCTGATCGTTCAGTTGCAGGCGTGAGCCCGCCCCGCTACCTGACTGGCTATTGCCGGTCTGCTGCATCAGCCTGTCCAGCGGCAGGTACATCATATTATTACTGCCTTCGGCATCAATCAGCACCTTGCTGGCGTTGGCGAGGACACCTTCAATCGCATCGATATACAGACGTTCACGTGTGACCTGGGGAGCCTGCTGATACTCAACCAGCAATTGGTCAAAGCGGCTCGCTTCACCCTCTGCCCGGTTAACCACTTCATCGCGGTAAGCATTGGCCTGCTCAATAATGCGTTGTGCTTCACCACGAGCTTCCGGAATCACCCGGTTGGCATAGGCCAACGCCTGGTTCTGCGCTCGCTGCTCATCTTCCCGTGCTCGAATCACATCATCAAATGCGGCCTGTACCGCCTCTGGCGGTTGCGCATTCTCGACGTTAACCTGGGTAATCATGATGCCGGTACCATAGGTTTCCATGTAGCTTTGTGCACGTTCACGGATTTCCGCAGCAACCTGGGCACGCCCCTGGGTTAACACCTGATCCATGGTAGTACCACCAACCACGTGGCGGACAGCAGACTCAATCGCCTGATCCAGCCCCAATTGCGGGTCTCGCACCTGGATAGTGTAATCAATGGGATCTTCGACGACATATTGTGTTGAAACCGCCACGGTAACGATATTTTCATCTGTGGTCAGCATATCATTCGAGTATGAGCGGGTATTGACCCGCGACACATTCACTTTTTCCACACTGTCAATCAATGGCGGGTTCCAGCGCAGACCTGGCATGACGACTTCGGGACGCAGTTCACCGAAGCGCATGACAACACCACGTTCGGCTTCATCAATGGTGTAGAAACCGCTTGCCGCCCAGGCAATAGCCGCCACCACGACGATGATCCCGGCCAGTCCTGCAGATGATCCTGACCCACCACTGGAGCCACTACTACCACCACCTTTACGACCAAACAGGCCACCTAGCCGCTTGTTCAGTTTACGTAGTACTTCGTCCAGATCCGGTGGACCTTGATCACCACCGCGACCTCCGCCCCCACTTCCCCAGGGGTCGTTGTCATTGCCCTTGTTACCTGGTTCATTCCAAGCCATTGTTTACTCCATAACCAGCAAATGCCGGCCAATTTTAACGAAATTTTATGCAATTACCCAGTGATTTCCACGCAAATTCCAGCGATCTGCCAATCGACATCAAGCATCTTGATGCAAGGCATCTTCAGCCAGAAGGCGTTCATAATCATTACGTGGCATTTTTACCTGCAACATCAACTTCCCAGTATCTTCGGTACGCTCTGATATGACCGCCCCCCGGGCATATAACCTGGCTCGCAGACGCCCCTGCTCCGGTGCCAAAGACAACCAGGTCTGAATAACGTCTTTCCCCAGACATTCACTCACTGCTTCAAGCAACAGGTCAAGACCAAGCCCGGCTTTGGCTGATACCCATACCCTGGCGGGGCTGCCATCTTCATGACGATCTATGCGAGGCTGCATCCCCTCGACACAATCAATTTTGTTAAGCACCTGAATACAGGGCACTTCATCTGCCCCAATTTCAGTCAGCACCTCATGAACCTGCTCAATAAAGAAGTCATGGTTGTCATTGGAGACATCCACAACATGTAGCAGCAAGTCCGCCTGGATGGTTTCTTCCAGGGTCGCGCGAAAAGCCTGAACCAGCTTGTGCGGCAAATGGCTGATAAAACCCACGGTATCAACCAGAATACTTTCGCCAAATGAGGGCACCTGAATACGGCGCAATGTCGCGTCCAGCGTAGCAAACAACTGGTCGGCAGCGTAAATATTGGCCTCCGTCATGGCATTAAACAGCGTCGATTTACCCGCATTGGTATACCCTACCAAAGAAACCACAGGCACTTCCGCACGTTTGCGCGAACGCCGCCCCTGCTCTCGCTGCAAACGCACTTTTTCCAGACTCTTGTTAATCTGCTTCATGCGTTGCTGGATCATGCGCTGATCCATTTCCAGCTGCGTTTCACCTGCGCCGCGCAAATTCACGCCACCTTTCTGACGATCAAGGTGAGTCCAGCCACGCTTGAGGCGGGTAACGGTATGTTGAAGCTGCGCCAGTTCAACCTGCAGCTTACCTTCGTAAGTACGGGCGCGCTGGCCAAAAATATCGAGAATAAGCCCTGTCCTGTCAAGCACCCGGCATTTCAGGGCTTTTTCGAGGTTACGCTCCTGGCTGGGCGACAGGGTGTGATTGAAAAGTACCAGTTCCGCCTCATGCTCGCGGACGGCACTGGCAATTTCTTCCAGTTTACCCTGTCCGGCAAAGGCACGGGCATCGGGGGAACGGCGGCTGCCTTTGATAAAGCAAACCGGGTCGGATCCTGACGACCTGACCAGTTCTTCAAACTCGACGGGATCTTCTTGATCCCGTTCAGAGTCCAGATCGAGGTGAACCAGTACCGCGGTTTCACCACCTTCAGGTCGTTCAAAAAACAATCAAGTCCTCACTCAGGCAATATTACCTGGCGTCGACGCATCATCGTCTTGGCTAAGTTCTCCACCCTGGGTCGGTATTTTTACCGTCCGGGCAGGAACAACGGTTGAAATAGCATGCTTATAGACCATCTGATTCACGGCATTTTTCAGCAAGATCACAAACTGATCAAAAGACTCAATCTGGCCTTGCAGCTTAATGCCACTTACCAGATAAATAGAAACAGGGATGCGCTCTTTACGTAGCACATTCAGGAAAGGGTCTTGTAGAGAGTGCCCTTTTGACATTGATATTCTCCTTAATTTTTCAGCAATTTACCGTGCAATCCAGAAAACTGGTTCCGTCCAGCGACTTCCATTGACAGATATCAGCCTGATTCTGTCAGTTATCTACAGCTTTTTACTTTATGGAGGCAGCTCGCAGCAATTTCAAGACTTCGCCTAAAGTTTCAGCACTTTCGCTGTCAAAATCCGAGACTGCCCCCCAACTCCGCAACCAGGTTACTTGACGTTTGGCCAGCTGGCGCGTTGCAATGATACCCTTTTCCACCATTTCATCATAGCTGTATTCACCGCAAAGATAGTGCCAAACTTGGCGGTAGCCCACACTTCTGATCGATGGCAGGCTCGGATCGAGGTCTTTACGTGCATACAGCTGCTCCACCTCTGCCACCAGGCCAGCATCGAGCATTAAATGAAAGCGCCGGGCAATTTTTTCATGCAACCGTGCTCTTTCTCGCGGCTGGACAGAAATATGACAGACAGGACCACAAGGAGTTCCCTGCGTTTGCTGCTGATGCCACTGACTAAGTGGCTGCCCACTAACCCGGTACACCTCAAGAGCTCGCTGTAAACGCTGCGGGTCATTGGGATGGATGCGTGCGGCAGAAACCGGATCCACTTGCTGCAAAGCCTGATGTACCGCCGGCCAGCCCTCGGTTTCTGCCAATGCTTCGATATCAGCACGAATGGCAGGACTGGCTTCTGGCACCGCTGCCAGGCCGTCACGAAGTGCTTTGAAATAGAGCATCGTGCCGCCAACCAGCAAAGGGATACTGCCTTGTGCCCGAATCTCGGCAATCTCCCGATGCGCATCTTCAACAAACCGGGCCGCAGAGTAACGCTCAACCGGATCCAGAATATCGATAAGCCGGTGTGGCGCACGCTTCAGCGTTTCTGCATCCGGCTTTCCTGTCCCGATATCCATGTCGCGATAAATCTGTGCCGAATCGACGCTGACAATCTCAAAAGGACCATAATTCCTTAATGCAATGGCCAGATCGGTTTTGCCGGCGGCTGTCGGCCCCATCAGACAAACCACCGGAACGTTTGCTGCTTCCACGTCAAAGTTCATCCCTTATCGACCACGCAAAAACAGCTTATCAAGATCAGACATGCTTTGATAAGCCCAGGTGGGCCGACCATGATTACACTGACCGCTCCTCTCTGTGCGTTCCATATCGCGCAGCAGTGCATTCATCTCTGCCACAGTTAACTGACGGTTGGCCCGCACGGAGCCATGACAGGCCATGGTCGACAGCAATTCATCGCGGTAGGCGGTGATGCGGTCGCTACGGCCATGCTCCTGAATATCAGCAAGCACGTCCCGCACCAGTTGTTCAACATTCGACCTGGCAAGTAATGCCGGCACCTGCCTTACCAGGATGGATTCCGGCGAAACGCGTTCAATGGTGAACCCCAGCTCTGATAACCCCGCCTGCTCAGCTTCCACACAATCGGCTTCGGCCGTGCTGACAGCAATCGACAGTGGCACCAGCAATGGTTGAGCTTTCATGCCCTGGTTGTCTGTTGCTGTTTTCATCCTCTCATAGGTAATGCGCTCATGTGCCGCGTGCATATCGACAATAATCAGACCTTCCGCATTCTGGGCAAGGATATACACGCCATGCAGCTGTGCAACAGCAAACCCCAACGGAGGAATTTCCGCGTCCTGACTCAGTTGTTGATAAACCGCCGACTGATCAGCCAGAACGCCCGGTGGCGCTCCTCTTGATTGGCCAAAACCGGAGACAGAAGAGCGGTATCCGCCACGATCTCCGGGCGAAGCATAACCACTCCCGACACCGGATGCGGCGACTTGATTGCCAGAAGCATCATGGCCCGGCAAACCATTTGTGGCCAGACCATCACCCTGACCAAGCAACTCTCCCGTTTCCTGGTCGACCCGTAACCCAAGCCTGCTCTGAACAGCGGCAGGTTCATTGCTAAACGCTGGTTCGACTCCCGGCGCAGCCTGATGCCCGTCTGCTGATGACATATTATGATCCGGGCGGACATCAGCCAGTGCTTTATGCAGGGAGCGAAAGAGAAAGTCGTGCACCAGGCGCTGATCGCGGAAACGCACTTCATGCTTGGTCGGATGCACGTTGACATCTACCAGAGCCGGATCGAGCTCAAGGTAAAGTACAAACGCCGGATGCCTGCCGCCATAAAGTACATCCCGGTAGGCCTGCTTGATGGCGTGCGAGACCAGTTTGTCGCGTATGACTCGGCCGTTAACATAGAAATATTGCTGATCAGGCTGGCTACGCGAGAAAGTGGGCAGGCAAACCCACCCCCATAACCGCAGCCCGGCCGCTTCTATATCGATATGCACCGCATGCTCCAGAAACGCTGGACCACAAAGCAGGCCGATACGGCGCTGCTTCTCCTGCAATGAGCTGGCGGCATGTAATTGGTGAACAGTGCGCTGATTGTGGCGCAGACTAAGATGCACATCGAAGCGACTTAATGCTATCCGCCTGACCACTTCATCAATACGATTGAACTCTGTCTGCTCCTTGCGCAGAAACTTCTTGCGCGCAGGCGTGTTGAAAAACAGATCTCGCACTTCGACACTGGTGCCTTCGGGATGCGCGGCAGGCGTCACTTCAGCGGTCATCTCCTGCCCGGCAACAGCGACTTGCCAGCCATTCTCGTCCTCTGCATCACTTCGGCGGGAAGTTAACGTCAAACGTGATACTGAGCTGATACTGGCCAGCGCCTCGCCACGAAAACCCAGACTGTTAATTTGCTCAAGATCATTCAGGTCGACTATCTTGCTGGTGGCATGCCGACTGAGTGCTAATGCCAGATCATCGCGATAAATGCCTACACCGTTATCACGAATCCGGATCAGTTTCGTGCCACCCTGCTCAACCTCAACATCAACCCGGCTGGCACCGGCATCCAGACTGTTTTCCAGCACCTCTTTCACGACCGATGCGGGTCGCTCGACGACCTCACCGGCGGCTATCTGGTTGGCCAGTCGCTGACTGAGAAGTGCAATCCTGCGCATGCTTGAACCTGCTGTCTTTTTGGTGGCTGATGTACATTAACCTGGCACTGAGGCCTGATACTGCTGTTTGAGTCACGCTGAGCAACTCAGGAGGAAGGGATAATCAACACCTGTCCAACTCGGATTGTATCACTTTGCAGATTGTTCGCCTCTCTCAAGCGGGCAAGAGAAACCCGATAACGCTCTGCAATTCCTGACAGAGTTTCACCACGGGCAATGGTATGCTCGGCAGCAGCCACTGGCATGCCTGGGGTGGCGGCAGGGATCACCAACCTCTGCCCTACCTGTATTACGTTACCTGACAGGCGGTTCCCAGCTTTAAGCGTAGCAAGCGATACGTTGAACCGCGCTGCGATTTCGGAAAGGCTATCCCCCCGACGAACAATATATTCACCCGTCGGCCACTGGCCTTTGGCTTTCTGCCAGGCAACCATCGTCCCCTCTGGCGGACGTTCGTAAAAATAACTCATCACACCATTCACAATCGCATCTGCAAGCCGGTTCTGGTAGCTGGACGAGGCAAGCTGCCGGGCTTCATCCGGGTTAGACAGGTAGCCGGTTTCAATCAACAGAGAAGGAATATCCGGCGAACGCAATACCCACAGATTGCCCTGCTGGGGCTCATCGCGGCGCAAACGGGCCACGCCGCCTACAGCTGATAAGATGTGCTTGCCTGCTATCATGCTCTGCTCGATACTCCATGCCATGGAGATATCAAGGAGTGTCAGCGCCAGATCGTCCTCGAACTCCCGCAAGCTGGTATCCCCGGCTACGCCCCCCAGAAGATCGGCCGAGTTTTCTTTCTCAGTGACCCGGCGAATATTTTCATCCTCAGCAGTCGTCTGGGATAGCGCATAAACGGTAACGCCCTCTGCGCGCTGGGTCCGGAATGAGTCAGCATGGATGGACAAAAAGATGTCCGCCCTGTTCTCGCGGGCCAATTGAGGTCGTTGCTGCAGGCGAACATAGTAATCGCCATCGCGGATCATGACCGGCTCATAACCAGGAACGGTCTGTAACCGCTCAAAAATTGCCTGTGAAATGGCAAGCGCTATATTTTTTTCCTGGAGCCTGCCGTCATAACCTATAGCACCTGGGTCATCGCCGCCATGCCCGGCATCAATGGCCACAACAATATCGCGTTGAGATACCGCATTGTCCGGGGCCAGTGAACGGTTACGCTCTGCCACCACAGGGATCTCAACCCCCGGCGGAAACATGTCAATCACGAGCCGGGGAGACTCTTCATTACCTGCCGCAACCTGATAGCTGCTGGGATTGAGCGGCTGGGTCAGATCAAAAACAACACGGGTATCGGTACCATTTCGGACCGCACTACGAACTCTGGAAACAGCAGTACCGCTAACCACTACACCTGCGGTATTTACCTGTGAAGTCGTGCTGGCAAAATCGATGACAATCCGGTCCGGATTTTCAAGGACGAAAACACTATATTCAGCGGATTCGCTGAGCTCAAATTCCGCCCGCGTAAAACCGGCTTCCGAGCGAATCGCCAACGCTTCAATTTCACTGGCCTGAAGCGGATCAGCCCATAGTTGCATGACCAGGAACAGGCCAAGTAATGTCACAATAGAAGGGATATTGATGATGCCACCAGTACAACGTTTCACTGGGTTCATTTTATCAGCCCTGATTGGTTCAATGTGGCGGCGAGTTTGTCTGCAACCACCTGGCCACGCTCACTTTTGGGTTCCCAACGAATAATACGTCCCCGATGACCACCGCTTGCTCCCTGCTCACCAGTAACGCGATGGACACCACTGGCATCCTGTAATTGTAATGACATATCGCAGGCAGGCAGGATACCAACACCCCGATCGGGCCATTCAACGAGACACACCGCATCGGGTTCAAAGTATTCATCAATGCCGATAAATTCTAACTCCTCAGGCTCAGATAGTCTATAAAGATCAAAATGATACAAAGGAAAGTCAAAATTTTCGTAAGGTTCGACCAATGTGTAGGTCGGGCTTTTTACAGCCCCCTGATGCCCCATCGCGCGAATGAAGCCACGGCTTAGCGTAGTTTTACCGGCACCCAGGTCCCCCTGTAAATAAATGACAATCCCGCCCCCTTTGACAGAACCTGCCAGTGCCGCACCGAAACGCTCTGTTTCCGAATCATCGGCCAGATAGCAAGCACTTACTCCACTTCTTTCGCTCACGATACTAAGACTCTTTCACATGCAACAAATATCGAATCATGGGGGGCAAATCGGTCGCCAGAAGACCAACCTGACCTTCCGTTTGCGTCAAACGATCGGCGGCCTCACTATGTAAACAGCAACCCAGCCGTCCAGCGTCCACGTAACTGAGTCCCTGCGCAAGCAGCCCGCCCAGAACGCCGGATAGTACATCGCCCATGCCACCACTTGCCATGCCTGGGTTACCCGCCAGACAAACCTCCACCCGCAGCCGCCCGCCCGCATCCAGCCACCCCACCAGGGTTCCAGCACCTTTCAGGATAACCAGCGCCCCACTTAGCTTAACGAGTTGCTTCACAGCTTCATAGCGATCATTCTGGATCTCGGCAACACTGACATGAAGCAGACGGGCGGCTTCTCCGGGGTGCGGAGTGATCACCAACCCAGCCGCATTAACGGAATGAAAGTACTGTTCAGGATTCGGTAGTGAGGCAATGATATTTAATGCATCTGCATCAAGGACCAATGGCCTGGTGCTGGCGGCTTTCAACCAATAGACCCAGGACTGCCCCCAGGCGCCCTGCCCCAGCCCCGGACCAAGTACCAGTGCGCCAGAAGCCTTATGCATGCTCTCCAGCAGGGCCGCCCCCTCAGAATCGGCAAATTGTTCTGATAAAACCGGATGCTCCACGCCACTCACCATCACAGTAGGACATCGGACCAGTGCCGAAGTAACATGTTCGGGGCTGGTAAAAAGATTTACCGTACCCGCCCCAACTCTGGACGCCGCTTCTGCGGCCATGATCGTGGCGCCCCCCATACCAGGGGCGCCACCAATAATCAGTACTTTGCCTGCCCGCCCCTTGTGAAAAGAGGGCGTTCGGCGAGGCCTAAGCTGCATTACATCCGGGAAATCCAGCGATTGAACCGGCGCCTGAACCGCGCCCCTGATGGCATCAGGTACGGTTAACGCGGCATATTCCAGTTGCCCGCAGTATTCCGGCCCGGCACCGGTCAACAGACCTAGCTTGTAACCAATGAATGTTATTGTCACTGCTGCCTGCACTGTATTAGAACTGGCAACGCCAGTGTCCGCATTCAGACCACTGGATATATCCAGCGCCAGCACCCGGGGTCGCCGTTTGGACAGCCAATCAGCGGCAATGGCAAATTGCTCATGAAGCTGGCCGCGAAAACCCGCCCCGAACATGGCGTCGACAAAGACCGTCTGCTCTGTGTCTGCTTGGGAATCCAGGCCCTCTGGCAATGCCTGTTCTACAACCCCTGCCGTCAGAGCGGCTTTCCTGGCATCAACCGCAGCGCCTTCCGTTGCCTTTTGTGGCGCTAATACAACCACGGTGCATGATAATCCGCCTTCAGCGGCCAGCCGCGCCAGCACATACCCGTCACCGCCATTATTGCCTGGTCCGCAAAGCACACATACCGCGGTTACTTTCGGCCAGTACCGACGCAGGCACTGGTAAGCTGCCCGCCCGGCCTCTGTCATCAAGCTTGATGCAGACGTCCCAGCAGCAATAGTTTGCTCATCCAGCGATCGCACCTGATCTACTCGATATACCGGGTAAGCCATATTTACTCCATGCGGTTGATCAAACGCTGCATGAGACGCAGCGCACTTTCCAGCTCATCAACAGAAGCATCATCAGCCAGACCGATTGCCCAGGGGTCCTGCACCGAACGCAAAGCGCTATAAATCTCTTGCCCATGATCGGTCAGTTGCACCAGCGGCGAGCGGCGGTGGCGTGGATTATCTGCGTAGATAATCAGGTCATCATCTTTCATCACATCAGTAATTCGCTGCACCGCCTGTCGCGACTGCCCCAGTGCCCGGGCAATCGCGGGCACGGTCATGCCGGCATGCGACAAGGCAACAACACCAATAACCTTCCAGCGAGCACTGGTGAGCCCAACACGTTCCGCCATTTTATCGCCATCAGCTAATAACAGGCTGTTTAGCCGAAAGATTGACCTTACAAGATCGAGAAACAATTTCCGTTTTGGTGAATGCACGAATAGACTCCCCCTGTCATTGCCTGATCTCAATTTGATTTGCTCCGGTCATCAGTATTGTCCTTCCAGCCGCAATAGACCTCATGTCCATACGGAACTGGCAAGCCGTCACGATTTTTATCGACGTCTCAGGCGTTTTTTCCATTTTTGGCGTTGCGTCTCTGCCAGCACGACAGGCAGGGACATGGGTAATGATGTTATACGCGCACTGGTGGCATCAGCAATGGCATTTGCGACCGCTGCCAAAGGTGGCAGCATGGATGCCTTTGTCAGCGCTTCTCCGGCAACTCCCGGTGTATCGCGATCGCCAGCAAAAACAGCGGCAACCTCTGGCATGTCGCAAGCCAGGGGCAATCGATAATCCAGGAAACTGGCATTAATCATTCTGCCATTTTCGTCAAACACGTATGCTTCATTCAATGCTCTGCCCAGCCCAATGCAAACACCAGCCTCAATGTTGCTGGTTGCCACGTTCAGGGAGTCAGCCTTGGCTGAAGATATGCACTCTTCAACAGATATGCACTCTTCAACTGTTGCCTGAACCGCTGTATAACGTAAAACCCTAACCTGCCCGGTTTCACTATCAACCTCAACGTCACAGATATGTGTGCAGGGAGCCACCACCTGGCCTTGATCACATATAAGATAGCCGGCAGCAAAGCCACGCCCCTGATTTTCTGCTAAAGCAGCTGAATAATGGGAGTGAGACTGGACTACCTGCAATGCTGCCGCCAGGTCACTGTTATGCCGATCCAGCACGACATCTTGAGTCGACTCCGATCTTGCATTGATCAGTCGTAGCTGTATCGGACACACAGCCAGTTTCCTGGCCAATTCGTCCAGCAAACTTTCCAGTGCAAACGAAACAGCCGCGACGGCAGAAGCAGAGCAATCTGTCACCATGGGTCGATTCACGACTACATCATAGGCGATAACACGGTACTCAGGTATCTGGTACGCAGCCAACACGCCTTCACAGGCCTTGCGAAGAGGGGCTCCGGGGAAAGCGCCTGCCTGCATGCAAATAACCACCTCTGCTGCTTTCAACGCTCCCTGGCGGTCGGCACCCAGGCGCATACTGATGTAGCTACCAGGCATTGCTCCGGTTGAGCGAAATACATCCTCGCGACTGGTCTGCATGACAACTGCTTGCTGGCTTTTCTGCGCCAGCAATATTGCAAAGGGCTCCAGGTTAACCAGATTACCGGTCGCTATATCACCTGGGTCGCCGGCCGAATCAGTGACAATCTTTGACTCAGGTATATCCAGCAAGGCAGCCAGCACCGGGCGCAAAATCTCGGGTGGCCCGCCATTACCAGTCACCCGGTACTGCCCCTGATTTTCAAGTCTCACTTCACAGAAAGGCAGTTCAACGCCACCGGAATAGACAGCCTCCGTTGTAAACTCCTCAGCGATCCGGATGTCTGCTTTTGCCAGGCCCTGGCCTGCCTGCCCCTGCGACCGCTCCAGTCGGGCAGCGACATTTGACGCCTGTCTGGGAGGAGGCTGAATTCCGGCGGTAAACAGCTCTTCATGTAATAAGGGAGCCTCAGGCTCCATGGCTCTTTGCACATCAATAACATGAGGCAATACCGCATATTCAATATCAATCGCCGACAATGCAGCGTGTAAAGCTGCTTCGTCCTCAGCCGCAATAGCGACAATCGGCTGTCCCTCATAAAACACTTTATCTTTTGTTATCAGGTTCTGAAGCAAATAGCTGAGATTAACCGAAACGTTTTTCGGCTGTTGCAACTGGCTTTTGTCCGGAAAATCACCAGCTGTCACGACGGCTTTAACGCCACTAACAGCCCAGGCCTTAGAGGTATCAAGCCGACTGATCCTGGCATGCGCAAAAGGGCTGCGCAAAACACCACCAATCAATGCATTTACAGTGGCAGCAGTTGAGGTCATGATGTTTCAACCTTGCCACCGTCTGCCGCTGCCAGGACGGCCCGAACCACCTGGTCAGGGCCACTGCAACGACAGAGATGGCCAGAGATGGCAGCTCTTATCTGCTCCTGTGATGGAGCAGGTCTTTCACCCAGTAATGCACTGGCCGACACTAGCAAGCCCGGCCGGCAAAGGTGGCACAGTGTCAGGGCATGCTCCTGAAATGCGCGCTGCAGCCGCTGATATTTGGCATTCGCAGCGGACAGCCCCTGAGCGGTTTCAACGATGGACTGATCAACCTCGGCAGCCATAACCAGACAGGCATAAACAGGCTGACCATCCAGCATCACCGTACAGACGCCGCAGTCGCCTCTATCACAGCCACGGCGACACTCTGACAACTGCAAACGCTCCTGAAGCAAGTGTTGCAATGTTTCATGGCCGTCAACATCCACTTCCTGCGGCTGGCCATTCAGGGTGAACTTTCGTTTCAACAACTTCCTGCTTTGCGTCATGGCTTGCGCTCCAGAGCTCGCTGCAATGTTTGCTTAAAAGCTCTCACTGCCAGCACACCGGCAACATGAGTACGATATTCGGCGGTACCACGCAAATCATCAATAGGGCGACACGCTTGCCGGATGGCACGCTGCAACCTGGCCACCATCGCCTCATCAATGACATTACCCGTCATAATCTCTGATACTTCCGGCACCGCAAATGCCACTGGCGCCACGGCACCTAGCGCTACCGTGCAGCGCTCAACAACACTATCATCAGCAAGGATCAAATTGATTGCGACACCGGCAACGGCCACATCCATTTTTTGGCGCGGCGTTATTCGTAAATAAGCATCCGCTGATCGTGGCGGACGAGGCGGCAAGTGCACACTGACCAGGATCTCTCCTTGGCGCAAACAGGTCTTGCCCGGAGACGTAATCACCTCATTAACGGGCACCATGCGTTCGCCCTGAATGCTACAGATTCTGCACCTGGCGCCAGCCGCAATTAAAGCAGGGACAGTATCTGCCGCTGGCGAACCATGGCAAATGTTTCCCCCCAGGGTAGCCCGTGACTGTATTTGCCGGGACCCCATCATTGCGATGGACTCCACAACGCCCGGCCAGAGACGCTGCAGTGCCTGGTTGCCAGTCACTTTTATTGCAGGCAGTGCAGCGCCTATCACTGCACTGCCATCAGCATGCAGAGACAGTTCAGAGAGCTCAGCGATGGACTTAAGATCTATTAGCGTGGCAGGACGGCTGGAGACCTCTCTCATCAAAGGGATGAGGTCTGTACCGCCGGCCAGCAACCGAACCGGAGCCACTGCATCCCGCAAGAGCCTGAGTGCTTCTGCCAATGTCAGCGGCTGTCGATATTCCATTTTATCTCTGATTTAGAATCGTAACAGCAATGTAATTGCTGTTTCTGTGTCGGTTTTCTTGCGAGCAACAGGGACTTCGGTTTGATGACGTACCTTAACGCCAAACTTCATAGAAAGGTTCTCCATAATGTCTGACTCGATCGCTGTTTCCGATCGCGCTATGGTTGACCGGTCACCTGCTTCCACACTGAGATTCTGAATAAAGCGCGCATTGTCCGAAATATCCCAATTATACTCTGTGGCCAAACGCAGAATACCTTCTTCGAAATCATCACCACTGTCAGTTGCACCACGGGAAACCCTGACACCGGCACCCACAGTGTAACGCCAGGCCATATCTTCTCTGTTACGCAGTAATACCTGACCATAACTCACTGATGCATCAGACTGGCTGTCGTAACCACTAAAACGGTCATCTTCATGCGCCACCCGGCCCATAATGAAGTTGTCCGGATCAAAGTTATAGGTTGCGCTTGCTACTGTGTATAAACGCTGCGCAGCGAGTTCATCATTTTTCGAAGAGCGGAAACCATCCATGGAGAATGCATAGGCCCACGCATCTCTGACGGCATCAAATTCACCTTTAAAACGAATATTTTCATCTTCCGTATTACCGGATGTGAACACCGCACCCAACTCCAGTTGTGTGGTCAAATCCCAGTCCTGCGCCATACCATGGGAGGCATAGAAAGACGCCACAGCGGCTACGGCAGCAGTTCCCAGAAATTTACCCATCTTGTTTACCATGCAAGAAACCCTCAGTCTCTGATTTTAAAAGCGCAAATTCTGAGCAATTCATCCGCTAATGTCCAGCCAGGAACTGTTAACAGTGTCGCGATATTTCTCTGGTGTATTCGTTGCTAACGGTATGTTTTCTTAGCCGGAGCCGTTACAATGGCTGCAGTGGACAGCGGCAGGAGCCCGTATGAAAACGTTGATTCTGGTTCGACACGCTAAATCCAGCTGGAATGATCCGGCACAGCGCGATATTGACCGCCCGCTTAATGAACGCGGACGCAGTGACGCCCCCATGATGGCAGAAAGGTTACTTAAGCGCGAACTCCATCCCCAGCGTATCCTCTGTAGCCCGGCACTACGCACAGTCAGCACAGCCGAGGTTTTTGCCAAACACCTTGCCATCCCTCCTGGCCTCATCCATATGGAACGTCAGATTTATTTGGCAAGCAGCGGCCACCTGTTGCACCTGTTAAAGCACCAGGATGACAACATTGACTGTATTTTACTGGTTGGCCACAACCCGGCACTGACTGATTTTTTCAATGACCTTTGCACCTCTGCCCGAATCGATAACATGCCAACCTGCTGTGTTGCTGAACTACAGATTCCCATCGAAAGCTGGAGCAACCTGGAATTTTCCATGGCAGAAATGATCGACCTGGACTACCCGAAGCGACACAAAGCAACCTGATAAGATCAGGCATCAGGCCAGGCTTAAGATTGTTGGCGGGCGACTCGCTGTTTATCAGTGAGTTAATGAGTAGATCAGATAGTTCAGGCCCATCTGATAGGAAAGATTGGCGTATCGGGTCGGGTAGCGTGGGTGGTAAGTATGCTCCCAGCCATCACCCATATCTGTATTCCAATTGATCAATACCATAATCCGCCCGTCATCATCACGTATGGCAAAGACAGCAGTTGTATCGACATCGCGCTCAGCCATATTGTCGGGGTTGCCTAAAGCAGGAATCATCTGCGGACCCTGGGTATCGTAATAAATCCGGAATATCTCATGGTCCGGTGCCAGCCTCTCCAGTTCCCGGTCCGGAAACACCATACGAATGGAGTTTTCGAAAGCTTCCCACTCCCGGGTTCCCCAGAAATCATCAATCAGCAAAAAACCACCACGCAACAGATACTCTCGCAGGTTATTGATCTCGGGAGGTGTAAAAAACGGGCCACCATTACGCCCGACTTCCAGCGCATACAAAAAGGGATACTCAAAGATCTGGTCATCATCCAGTCGCAACACGATGGGCTCCGGCATTACCCTGACATGACTGAGTCGGGCGACTCCGCGGAGAAAGTTGCGATCCGCATCAGGAAAGTCGACAGACCACGGGCCATAGCCAAAACCACCACGAAAATAGGAATCGTACTGCACACGTACAAAAGCAAACTCGCCAGCCAGATCTACCTCGTCAACAATCTGACCAGCAGCAAGTCCTGGAGCCGATTGGCGGGAAGTGGAATCGTTACCCTGTTGAAGGGCGCGAATGGGCTGGGCCTGCAAAGGCATAAGCCAGGCAGACAAGAGCCAGAGAAAAACAACCAGACTGACTGAACCCTGTTTTTTCTTCATGGACTGGGACACAGGCACCTGCCTTAGGGTAATACAGCAACACAGACTGGAGCGGCGTTGTTAGCGCTCCAGTCTGCTACAGTATTTACATGCGCTGACCCGTAACAGGGATAGCACCGAAATCTGTATCGAAGTTACCTGTGAGCGTATCACCAGCAACAACACCGCTGAAATCCAGAACCATGACTGTGCCTTGCGCATCAACTTCAACGGCAAAGCTCAGCATGTTCTCGTCAGCCAGGCTGACCTGGCTCAAAGGAGCCGTACCCAGATCCTGAGAAGACATCGTACCTGTCAGGTCTTCATGTACCGCCAGATCAGAGCTCATGGCACCCAGTGGTGTATCAATAGTCAGCTGCCAGCTACCTACAGCAGGGTGCGGGGCCGACATACCGGCACAGGCTCCGAGCAGTAGCGCGACGAGTGTGACTGCCATCAACGATCCAAATCGTTTTATCATTTTGATTCCTCTTCAGTTTCCTTATGATTTTCATGACGAACCTGCCCGTCTCAACTGACAAAACGGACCAAACCCGCCGACTGCAACAACCAGCTTTGCAACTGACTATTCTGGCTAACCGCTACCACGGCATGCAAGACGCATACTTTGAACCGGTTCACTTTTCAGGTCAATGCTCGATACGTCGAATGCCTGAATTAAACTGACGAGCGACTTCGACAAATCAGCTTGCCACAGCAATAACTGTGGCGATACCAGTAAAACTGTCGCATCATCACAGTCGGTTCACGGTATCGCCATTGCCTGCACTGACCTGGATCACTATGCTATCCGGCAGGCAACTATTTAAAAAGAGGAAAAAGTCATGATTGAGCTAACTGTCAACGGTGAAACCAGACGGCTCGACATTGAATCCGATATGCCACTTCTGTGGGCACTGCGGAACGAACTGGGATTAACTGGAACAAAGTTCGGTTGTGGCATTGCGGCTTGCGGCGCGTGTACGGTGCAGGTAAACGGTAACGCCATGCGCAGTTGCGTCACACCCGTAAGTGCTGTGCAGGGACAATCCATTACTACCATTGAAGGGCTGTCAGCAGAGGGTTTAACGGATGTCCAGCAAGCCTGGATCGAACACCAGATCCCGCAGTGCGGCTACTGTCAGTCCGGAATGATCATGGCAGTATCCGCCCACCTGGATAACAACGACTCAAGCTCTGCGGACGAAACGGCAAGGGCGATCAGTAATATTTGCCGCTGCGGCACCTACCCTCGTATCAAGCGCGCAATTGCCAGCTTACAAGAACAGCGCCGCTCTGGCGGCGTTCAGCAATTCGATCCCGCGGCAACGCCAGCGCAGGAGAACAATGTATGACTTCCATTAGCAGACGCGGTTTTTTAGTCGGCGCCACAGTCGTTGGCGGAGGCTTATTGATGGGCTACGCCGCCACCCGCCCCAGTCGACACCAGCAGGCCAATGAACAGTTTGGTTCCCCAGAGAGCCCATTCCTGACCACCTGGCTGCGCATTGACCAGGACAATACTGTTACCATTTACGTGCCCCATTCGGAAATGGGTCAGGGTGTCCTAACCTCTGTGCCCATGATGGCGGCTGATGAACTCGATGCTGACTGGGATCTGGTCAACGTTGAACAAGCGCCAGTTGACGATCAATTTGCCAACGGCGTGCTGGTTAAAGGGTTCGCGACCTCCATGGGCGTGACCATCCCCTCTTTCCTCAATCGCATGGCTGATTATGCAACCCTGAAAGCGGCCCAGATCATGAACATGCAAATTACCGGGGGCAGCAGTTCCGTGCGCTTCACGGGCGAAATCGGCATGAGAACAGCAGGCGCCGCCGCTCGTCAGATGCTGGTAGAAAGTGCTGCTGCGCAATGGGGTGTACCTGCAGCCGAACTGGAGACTGCAAACAGTTTTGTCATGCATAGTGGCAGCGGTCGTCGCATCAGCTACGGAGAGCTGGCTACCACGGCCTCTCAACTGGAACCACCTCGTGCCCCCGTCCTGAAGCGGCCCGATCAATTTACTCTGATGGGACGTTCAATCCCCCGGACAGATATTCCGGCCAAAGTCGATGGGACAGCGCAGTTTGGCATTGATGCGCAACCGGAAAACATGCTTTATGCCGCCGTATTGAACGCACCGGTGTTCGGAGCCACCCTCGCTGCAGTCAATAACAAAGCGGCCATCATGCAAAGACGTGGCATTCAGGCTGTTGTTGAGCTTGAAGATGCAGTCGCAGTAGTCGCTGATAACTACTGGCGCGCCAGCCAGGCGGTGCAGGCGCTGGATGTGAGCTTTGCTGGTACAGAGTATGACCAGTCGACCAGCGACTCAATTTTTGCTGGCTATGAGGTGGCGCTGGATAATGAAGAACGTCATGATGACGTCGTCGAAGGAGACGCTGATACCGCGCTTAGTGATGCCAGCAATGTGATCACTGCCAGCTATCGCGTTCCTTACCTGGCACACGCCGCCATGGAGCCGATGAACTGTACGGTCCATGTCACCGATAACGGCATTGATGTATGGACAGGCACCCAGGATAACCTGGGCATTCGCGGCCAGGTTGCTGGCGTAGCTGAGGTTGATGAGAATCAGGTTCGTGTTCACGCCTGTTACCTTGGTGGCGGCTTTGGACGCCGCCTGCCTACCTCCACCAACACCATTGAACAGGCAACCCGAATTGCCATGCAGTTCGATGTGCCGGTGCAAACGTTATGGAGCCGTGAGGAAGATACCCGACAGGATTATTACCGCCCGGCGGTCACCAGCCGGTTCCGGGCCAGCTTCGACAGCAACGGCAATCTGAACGCCTGGGAAAATATCTATATTGGTAAAAATGAGCCGGCAGAAGCAGCACATATCTCTTACGGTGTGCCTAACAAGAACATTCGCTATGTGGAAAGCCCAACCCATGTACCTTTTGGTGCCTGGCGAAGCGTAGCCCATTCCCAGCACACATTCTTCCTGGAATCGTTTACCGACGAACTGGCCTGGCAACAGCAAATGGATCCACTGGCATTCCGGCTGTCCTTGCTGGCCGACAAACCAAGACATCGCAGGGTATTACAGGAAGCTGCTGACCGGGCAGGCTGGGGACAGCCCTTACCCGAGGGACGCGCCCAAGGTATCGCCCTTCAGGAGTGTTTTGGCAGCGTTGTTGCTCAGGTTGCTGAGATCTCATTGCGTGACGATGGCAGCGTCAAAGTGGAAAAAGTCGTTTGCGCACTGGATTGTGGTCGTGTGGTTCATCCGGACAACGCCGCATCCCAGGTCGAAAGCGGAATTATCTATGGATTAACCGCAGCCCTGTACGGACAGATCAGCATCGAAGACGGTAAGGTCAAGGAAAGCAATTTCCATGACTACGAGATGGTCAGACTGTCAGAAACCCCCGACATTGAGAGCATTCTGCTGGAAAGCCCGGGAGCCCCTGTCGGTGGGCTGGGTGAACCGGCGACGCCACCAATTGCAGCCGCCGTGAGCAACGCTGTGTTCGCATTGACCGGGCAACGTATTCGGGAATTGCCGCTAAAGCGTTATCAGTTTCTGCCCACCCCACAGGAAGACGGCGCCCGTTCGGCCTGACGCCTGTGCGATAGCGCAAACTGCCTACCAGAGGTCGCTTGTGTGTGTCTGACGACAATAGGGCAATACCCTTGTCGTCAGACAACTCAGCTCACTTCAACCACGCTTCACACTGGACGATAGTGGTTACGAATAAAGTCACCCAGCATCTGAAACTCTGCGTGTCGGGTACTGGCCTTGCGCCAGACAAGGCCGATTTGCCGGTAGCTGTTAGGCTCCAGTGGCTCGGTCTTGATATGTGTATTTTTGAGCAGCGGTGACTGGATTGCCATTTCCGGCAGGAAAGTCACCCCAAGGTCGGCATCAACCATCTGTACCAGTGTTAGCAAACTGGTGGCAGTAATGCTGCTGACTTTATCTGCATGCTTGATATTGCATGCCGCCAAAGCGTGATCACGAAGACAGTGACCATCCTCGAGTAGCAATATGCTGTCAGAGGGCAATTGTTCAGTGGCGTAACTTGCCTGCTCTGTGGAAAATCTGCTGTGCTCGTGATGCGCAAGAAAAAAGTGATCGTCGAACAAAGGCATTTCGGCCACATTTCTCAGGTCATAGGGCAAAGCGATCAGAATCAGATCCAGTTCGCCTTCCATTAACCGTTCATACACCCGCTCAGTCAGATCTTCTTTCAGATACAGCCGTAATGAAGGGTAGGACTCCCGCAAGGCTGGAAGAAGGCTGGGCAGCAGGAAAGGGGCAATGGTAGGTATAACCCCCATCTTCAGCTGCCCGGTTAGTGGTGCCTGATTCCCTTTGGCCATATCCACCAAATCCTCCAGGTCGCGAAGTACAACACGCGCCTGCCGGGCCACATCACGCCCCAGACTGGTTATCGTGACGTTTTTATTGGTTCGGTCAACCAGCTGAATATTCAGCAGATTTTCTAATTCTTTGATAGCTACACTGAAGGCTGGCTGGGAGACAAAGCAGGACTCAGCTGCTTTACCAAAGTGCCCATGCTGTTCCAGTGCGACAAAGTAGCGAAGTTGCTTTGTTGTCGGTAAATGGCTCATTCAAACACCAAAGTACGATTTATTTATAATATCACTTTAATACATTTAATCCATTTTATCTATCATTATCTAATAAGCTACTACCAACTTAATTAATCCCTCTTCGCCGGAACAGTTCCCTCCTTTCAGTTCCGGCATTTTTTTCCCTGCTGCTGACAAATTTCATTACACTATTATCTTCACAACTGTCACCATTGTGACTGTATCACTAGGCATGCTGGAGGAGTATGAAGCGGTTAACCTGCAAAGCCCCACTACCAAAGATGATCCTGGCTCAGGTGTTTTCAATCCTGGTGGTTTTAGGAGGTGGGTATTCAACCCTGGAGGCAAACGAGCCTGACTGGAATGGCTACTGGGCCATTGAAGCGTTCAACTTTATGATCGAGGTGGACGCCACAACAAACAGCTTTGAGGTGATACCGGTGCTGCCGGCAACACTACCCTGGACGCCTGGAGTTGGAGAAATTCGAGACGGAAAAGGTTATATCAATGTCGAATACCAGGGTGTCTCGGCCAATTTACTGGTACAGCTGACAGACCCAGACACGGCACTGGTGCAGCCCATTAACTGCATGCCCGAGTACCATATGTTATGCGCGCTGGCGCAGAGCCAGCGCGCGATTCTGACTCGGGTGGACTATCAACCCAGCATCAGCCCAGTTCGTTAAACTGACGGATGCATTTACCGACGATGCCATAATCAATGGCTTCCTCGACTGTCATCCAGTAATCCCGGTCCGTGTCTTTTGCGACCCGCTCGTATGGTTGCCCTGTTTCATCAGCAATCAGACGATTGATACGTTCACGCATTTTTACAATCTGTTCAGCCTGTATTTTTATATCAGAAGCACGGCCACGTGACCCGCCGGAAGGCTGATGCACCAGAAAGCGGGTATTCGGCAAAGCAAACCTGTGCTCTTTCTTGGCGGCCAGGTAGATATTCGTTGCTGCGCTGGCCACCCAGCCGGTACCCACGACCCGTACAACGGGCTTGATAAACTTGATGATGTCGTAAACCACATCACCAGACTCCACATGACCACCCGGCGAGCTGATATACAGGGTAATCGGCTCGTCACTCTCTCCCGCCAGGGCCAGCAGGCGCTCAGTGGTTGTTCGGGCAATGGTGTCGTTGATTTCACCAAAAATGGTCACCGCCCGGGATTTAAAAAGTTTCTCCTCCAGAAATTTCGCCGAAGATTTAGACGACTGTTCTGATCCGGACAAGACATTTGTCATAGTGAAAACTCCAATCAATATTCGGTTACAAAAAAACTGCTCGCGATAATATCACGAGTTGTGGCCGGGATAACTCTCTTTCCCCAGCGGCTGAAAGCTGATCAACAACCGTGGCAGCAACGTCAACGCGCCCAGCAAGGCCACCAGCATGGCAATACTGGTCAGCAGCCCAAACACCATCGTCGGTTTAAAGTTTGACAGCACCAGAATGGAGAAGCCGGCAACGATAGTCAGTGACGTGTAATACATGGCACGCGCAATACTGTTATGGCAGTAGTACATCGTCTCTTTATAGTTGCCCAGCCGGTGAAACTCGCGACGGAAGCGGTGCATATAATGAATAGTATTATCCACACCAATCCCGATGGAAATGGCGGCTATTGTGATGGTCATAATATCCAGCGGAATGCTTAACCAGCCCATCACGCCAAGCACCAGGGCTGCCGCGATGATATTGGGGATAATACAGATAATGGCAATCTTTAAAGACCGGAACAACAGCAGGAACATCAGCATAATCGCGCCCAGCACCACGCCAAGCGTCAGAATCTGGGACTGATACAGACTTTGCAGAACATTGTTGTACAGTACCAGCGTACCGGTGACATGCACTTGATCCGGGGCAAAACCGAACTCTTCCTGCAAGCCAGTTTCAATGCCTTCAATCAAGGCATTTCTGTTCAGGTTGGGGTCAGACTCAATCACCCGTACATTAAAACGAGCCTCATTGTGTTCTACTGACACAAAGGGCGTCAGCACCGTTTCTCGCAACGAATCCGGCAACATAGAGTACAGCAGTGCCCACAAAAAGCTGTCTACCGGTTGATCGCCATTGAGCTGTTCTGCTAACTGAACGACAGCACCGAAAGAAAGTACCTTACCGGTTTGCGGATTGTTATCCAGGTATTCGTGGATATTGCGCAGCTGGTTCATTTTATCCGCAGTGAACCAGTAGGCGTTATCCGCACCGTCATCTGCGCCAGCGTCATCGAAATCATCAAAGCCATCATCGAAACCGCCGTCGAAGTCATCGAAACCGTCATCAAATCCTGCATCTTCAGGTAACTGGACCACCACATCAAAGGCCAGCGTGCCACCCAGCTTTTCATCGAAAAGTTTCATGCCCTGGTAGATCTCGGTGTCCTCATCGAAATAGGCAATAAAACTGTTCTCCACCTGCAGCCGAGTCAAACCAACAGCACTTAGCACAAAGATCAGCGCAAAGACCCAAAACACGCCCTTCCCAGCATGTTCAGTGACTTTGGCAAGAGAGTTTGTGACATTGATCTTGGCGGTTTTTAAAGGTTGTACTTTTTCTGGCGGCAACAAAGACATCAAGGCTGGAAACAGCAGGAACACAATGATCAAGGCGGTGATAACGCCCATGACCATAATCCAGCCAAAGGAAATAATGGGACTGATCCCGCTCACAAGCAAAGACCCGAACGCCACGATTGTTGTCAGCGCGGTATAAAGGCAAGGCTTGAACATCACCAGTACGGCATGTTGCAGGATCCTGCGCTGGCTGCTGAAACGCCGGGTAGCACGTAATTCGCGATAACGGACAATCAAATGTACCGTCAGTGAGATAGTAATAATCAGCAGCAAAGACAGGAAGTTTGATGAAACAACCGTCACCCGCCAGTCCATGAAGCCCAGTATACCCACCACTATCACACCTGCTACAGCACAACAGCTCAATGGCAGAAATACCCAGCGAAAGCGACGGAATATCAGACCCAGCGCGACCACAATAAAGGCAAATACACCGATACTGAAAGTCGCCAGATCGCTTTGTACAAAGGTCACCAGATCATCTGCGATCATTGGTGCACCGCCTAAATACAGCGTAACTTCGTCCTGATACTCTGCCAGGATCTGGCGAATCTCTTCTATGTCCCGGTGCCGCCTCTCAGCTGATTCGACACTGTACTCGTCATACGTCTCACTGACCTGCTGCAACTCTTCGGCTTGCGCCTCGGTCAGCTCCTGCTCTTCTGCCAGGTTACGTAACTCTGTACGCCGGTTGACCAGTTCAGTGTAACGTTCATCTGCTGCAAAGCTGACCAGCATGGCCGATGTTTCGCCGTCAGGACTGATAATGGCATTGCGGAACACCGGGCTATTCATCAACTCTTGCCGAGCCGCTTCACGGTCAACACCTTCGTCAGCCAGCGTGTCGTAATCCTCGGAAATCCCGGTTAGGGGTGTATCACCAAACAAAGGTACATTGAGCAGACTGTCGACAGATTCAACCCGCTCCATGGCCAGCAAGTCCTGACGAATCTGAGACATGATGGTAAGTGAGCGATCACTTATCAAATCCATGTTCTTCGGTGTAAACGCAACAGTTACAGAGTCGCGCACACCGTATCGCTGGTTCACCTCACGTGAGTATTCCAACTCGGTGTCGCCTTCCATGAGCAGCGAGTCCGCTGACACATCCAGGCGGAACCGCTGGGCAAAATATCCCAGCGTTACCAGCAACACAGCCACCAGGGCAATAGCCAGCCAAGGTCGTTGAAATACCAGCGCAGAATAACGACGCGCGACAGTTGATCGAAGCATCTGTTTCAAACCATCCCAATCTGTGAAAAAAGATGCGGAAACTATACAGCTTTAGTGGAAAAAATGTCATAGCCGCAAGTCATACGGCATATCGCTTGTTATTCGACTGAAAAACCGAACACTTGCCCGATAACTGACAAATTGGCATTTACAATAACTATCATAGACTTACAATGCCAATTGCGCGTTCTTTCAGACAATACAATCACAATTCGTCACAATCTCAGACTTGCTATAACTGCGGATAATTGTTGTATTAGTAGCCAAGAAGGAAGAAGCCAATATTCGCAGCTGTTTATAACAAAGATAAAAAGCAATCAAATCCAGACTGACGTATCTGACCGTATTGGTGCAGGACATTCAAGGTTTGGGAGAGCAACACAGGAGTTTGCTATGTTGAAATTCAAGTCACTGATTTTACTTGCCATGCTGGCAAGTGTGTCCGTTTTCAGCCACGCTGAAGATTACTTGAAGTCCATTAAGGAATTTGAGCTTAAAGATCAAAACGGAAACATGCATTCGCTGGACGACTATGCAGATAAAGACTACATCGTTGTCTACACGCATGGCTCAGGCTGCCCGATTGCACGACTTTCGGTACCTGAATATGTAAAACTGGAAAAAGAGTATTCGCAGCAGAATATCGAATTCCTGATGCTGAATTCTTTTATCCAGGATGATATTCCACGCATCAAAAATGAAGCGGAAGAGTTTAATATCACCTTCCCTATTCTGAAAGATGCGGATCAGTCTGTTGGCCGCTCATTAGGGGCAGAAAGAACAGCAGAAGCTTTCATTATTGACCCAAGAACCCAGGAAGTGCTGTTCCGTGGCCCAATCAATGATGGCCTGGGTTATGAAACCCAACGCACAGTGGTAGAGAACCACTACCTGAAAAATGCGCTGGATACGATTATCGCTGGCGGCTCAGTGAACATGAGCGATATTCCTGACGCCAAAGGTTGCTTGATTGGTTATTTCCTGAGCTGATCAGACTCGACCTAACCATTAAAAAAGCCGCAATGTAATTCACATTGCGGCTTTTTTTTGCCTGGCTGAACTCGGATCAACACAACTTTCTGTCGATCAGTGTACAGACCTTCGTCGCTGTCCCGTTATTCAACAAATGCTCGCTCAATAACGTAATCGGCCTGAATGCCATGACGTGACTCTTTGAAGCCTGCCTCGTCAAGTATCGAAACCATATCTTTCAGCATGGACGGGCTGCCACAAAGCATAAAGCGATCATGTGCCGGGTCAATCTGCGGCTGACCAATCTTCTTGGCCAGGGTGCCGTCTTTCAGAATATCAGTGACACGGCCCTGATTTTCAAAATCATCCCGGGTAACGGTGGGGTAGTAAATCAGCTTTTCCTGAATCAGATCACCGAAAAACTCGTTGTTTGGCAGTTCATTGGTGATGTACTCACGATAAGCCAGGTCCTCGACTTTACGCACACCATGTACCAGCACAATATTTTCAAAACGCTCATACGTTTCAGGGTCACGAATGATGCTCATAAAGGGCGCCAGACCTGTACCCGTACCAACCAGGTACAGATTACGACCAGTCAGCAGGTGGTCTGCGATTAGTGTACCCGTCGGTTTGGCACTCACCAGCAACTCTTCACCGACCTTGATGTTCTGCAAACGGGAAGTCAGCGGACCATCAGGCACCTTGATACTGAAGAACTCAAGCTCTTCCTCATAATTGGCGCTGGCAATACTGTATGCTCGCATCAGCGGACGGCCTTCGACTTCGAGGCCAACCATGACAAAGTGTCCGTTCTCAAAACGCAGCCCCTGGTCACGCGTTGTAGTAAAGCTGAATAGTGAGTCATTCCAGTGATGAACACTGGTGACAGTTTGCTTGGATATTGCGGCCATGCGACACCTCTTTTTAATCAGTTTTTCAACATCTATCTCGAATTGGCAGGCATCATAACGCAGCCCTCTATACAAGCAAAACAAATTAAAGCAATATGTATTATCGATAAAACCGATATAGGACTCCTGCATGCATTACACATTGAGGCATCTTGAAGTTTTTCTGGCGACAGCTTTTCACGAAAACGTATCCATGGCCGCTGACAGCCTGGCGATGTCCCAGTCTGCCGCCAGCGCCTCACTGAAAGACCTGGAGCAACGCTTCGGGATTCAGCTTTTCGACCGGGTTGGCAAAAGACTGCAGTTGAATGACTTTGGCAAAAGCCTCCGCCCCCATGCCGAAGCGCTGCTGAGCCAGGCGAAGGAATTTGAAGGACTTCTCTTGCAGCGAGGCCAGTCGAGCCAGATTAAAGTCGGCGCCACGCTCACCATTGGTAATTATCTGGCAGTGCCTATTATGGCAGAGTTTATGAGCCGCTATCCTGGTTCACGGGTGGAGCTGACGGTTGAAAACACATCGTCGATCACGGAAAAGGTAAGAAACTTCGAACTGGATATCGGCCTGGTTGAAGGCGAACTGCAGGATACCAACCTTGATGTCATCCCATGGCGTAACGACGATTTGAGCCTGTTCTGCGCCCCCGACCACCCCCTCGCTGGCAGACCGACACTGACCGATGATGACCTGCTGCATGCTGAATGGATTATCCGTGAAGCAGGTTCGGGAACACGCCAGGCCTTCGAGCGAGCCATGCACGGACTGGCACCCAGGATTCAGGTCCGACTGGAGCTACAACACACTGAAGCCATCAAACGTGCAGTTGAAGCAGGCCTGGGCATTGGCTGTCTATCGACCATCACGTTGCAGGAAGCCTTTCGTCGCGGCAGCCTGTTACCGCTCTATGCCCCGCAGCGTGACTGGGTACGGCAGTTTTATTTTATTCTGCACAAGCAAAAATATCGCAGTGCCGGGCTGAGAAACTGGCTGGCACTCTGCCAGGAAGAAGGCGCCGGTCAATTTTCAACGTATGGCCCCGATGAATAAAGCAGTCTGGTAACTTGGTACCCGGAGGATGATCACTAGGGAATCAGCCGGCAGGGCAGGCCGAGAGCATGGCATGCGCCCTGTCAAACATGGCCTGGGAATTGGCAACCAGAATATGACGATCATGGAATTCCGGGTTCACCCCGGGTGGAATCTCTTTAAAGTGACCGTATACGGCCCCGGCCTCACGGGCAATTAACTGTGCCGCGGCGAAATCCCATACACTGAGATTTTCATAGTAAATATCAAGCCTGCCCATCGCCACCCAGCAAATATCCAATGCAGCGGAGCCGGCCCTTCGCAAGTCCGCACAGTTCGATAGCATCACAGACATTCTTTCCATAAGCGGGGCCAGATTATCTTTCTGATAAGGAAAGCCAGTAGCAAACAGTGCCCGCTTCATTTCGCTGACACCTGAGGGCTCGATCGCACGCCCATTCAGATAAGCCCCCTGCCCTTTGAGGGCAGTGAACATTTCGTCAGTAAACGGGTTGTAAACAACTGCGCTCAACACTTTTCCCTGGCAGGCCCAGGCAATTGAAACAGCGGAGTGTGAGTGGTCGTGGGCATAATTCACGGTACCGTCTATCGGATCAAGTATCCATAACGGCTCCTGAATCTGGCTCAGGCCTTGTGTATCCGGGGCGGATTCTTCAGCCAGAATACGATGGCCGGCAAATGCCTCCTGAATCGCCAGGCTGATTAACGCATCCACGTCTTCATCGACCTGAGTCACCAACTCACTGCCTGACGCCTTGTAGCGGGTTGCAAGCGACTCAGCACCTGCCTTAAGCCTCTCCACCATAAGGTGGCCAGCCTCTTTGGCAATGCGCTGACTGAATTCCTGTATGGCCGCGGCATCCGATTGCATACTTCACTCCTTGCATCTGGCGATTCGGTAATGAAGCCATACTAACATGCAGTAACACCCAATAAACGGCCTGGCGGATCAGACAGGTATCAGTTGGATTCACAACAGGGGGTATTAACCAAAGCACTTCCGGCGGGCTGTTACCTCCCAGCCAGTCTGGTAACGACATATTCTGCCAGCAACTCAATTTCACCATCTGTCAATTGCGACTCCAGAGCCGGCATTTCTACCCCGCCACGCCTGATCATTGCAGTCACGGATTCAACTTCTGTTTGCGAACCAAGCCCTGGCGCAGTGCCTCCTGAAACACCATTACCGTCATCGCCATGACAGCTCACACAATACCGGGCAAACAGCTGTCGCCCCTGCTCTTCCTCTTCACTAGATAGCTCTGGTTCCGTGGCAGCTTGACGTTGCTGGCTCCTTATCTCAATGACTGCAGGTTCACGATCCGCAGACCAGTGGCGGGGTGCAGATGGCAATGCCAGTGCAACCAGTTCGGCAGGATGCTCTGCCGTTGCCACAGCGATAACAATATACTGGTGCCCCTGGTACCAGTACGTCATGGGGGCACCACTGGCTTTACTTGGTAACTCAATCTCCGCTACCACTTCACCACTTTGTTTATCATAGGCGCGAAACATCGGACCGCCCGGATCACCACTAAGGTGCCCTGCTTCGGCTAAAAACAACAGCTCTGAGGTCAGCAAGGGCGATGGCCGGATCATAGGATATCCCATGCTGTCGAAGTCGAGATCCAGACCTTGCAAAGACGGGTGTGACTGCACTGACGCGGGAGCAGGGCCAATATTGGTTGACCAGACATGTTGTCCCCGATTCATGTCAGTAGCAGTGACCAGACTCCACGGTGGCCGCATGATGGGCAACCCCTGCGGCCCCTGTATGAAAATGGAGCGCCCGCGCAGATAGCGCCAGTCAGTCTGGGCTGCATCCGCTTCCCCCAGGCTGGCGATCATCGGAGCCTTGCGCAACGGGACATACATATGGCCAGTTTCAGGATCAAATGCTCCGCCGTTCCAGTTACTGCCGCCCTGGTACCCCGGGTTTACCCAGGTCCCCTGTGTGCCACCCTCACGTACTGGTGTTGGTGGCGTATAAAGTGGCCCTGTCACGTACTGTCCAGCAATCGCTAATGCCTCCTGGCGTAAAGCAGGCGTGAAATCAATCAAATCATCCTCGTGAAAGCCCAGGCTCAGATAAGGCTCCGGACGACTGGGAAAAGGTTGCGTCAACGATGACAGTTCACCTGGCACCTCGCTCTGAGGAACAGGGCGCTCTTCAATGGGCCAGACAGGCTCTCCGGTCTCGCGGTCAAAGACAAAACTCAAGCCCTGCTTGGTGAGCTGAGTTACAGTTTTGATGGGTCTGCCATTGACCGTCACATCACCCAGTATCGGTGCCGAAGGCGGGTCGTAATCCCAGAGCCCATGGTGAGTCAACTGGTAATACCAGACCAGTTCACCGGTTCGCCCATCCAGGCATACCAGCGACTGGGCAAAGAGGTTATTGCCAGGCCGGTGGCCGCCATAAAAGTCATTCGAGGCAGCCTCTACCGGCAAATAAATATAGCCGGTTTCAGGATCCACACTCATCATCGACCAGACACCAGCATTGCCTGTATAAGACCAGGCATCACCATGCCAACTCTCATGTCCGGTCTCCCCTGGCTGGGGAATCGTATTGAACCGCCAGCGCAGCTGTCCAGTACGCACATCATAGGCACGAATGTGCCCCGGCGTAGCTGTTGTGTTCGCGGCCGTAATACGGCCAACGACTTGAACGACCACCATATCGCCAACGACAGCGGCAGGTGATGAGGAACCGACCGAATCGGCATCACTGCCATCCGGGTATAACCCTTCACGCAGATCGATCACACCACCGTCTCCGAAATCAGCGTCAGCCAGCCCGGTCCGGGCGTCAATTGAGAGCAACCTGCCATCGAGGGTATTATGAAAAATCCGGGTTTGTCTCTGATTCTGGCTCTGCCAGACTGCCAATGAGCGGCTGCCTAAAGACAAGCCGCGTGGCGGTGCATCGTGGGGCGGAGGAGTATATCGCCAAAGTTCCTGTCCTGACCCGGGGTCAAGAGCAACTACCTGGTGCTCACCGGTCGGGACATAAAGTACACCATCAACCATCAATGGTGTTGACTTCATATTGCTATCAGGCCGGTTGCCAAGAGGCAAAGCCTGCCAACGCCAGGCAACCTGCAGCTCTGTCACATTGGTAGCAGTGATTTGATTGAGGGGTGAATAACGTGTGAACCCGGCATCTCCGCCCCAGGTATGCCATTCGCCGTCGGGGGCGCCATATTGCGCAAAACCATTGCTGGCTGACACGACACAACTCAATACCAGTAATAGTGTATGCAGCGGGCGTGTTGTCATTATTATTTGCATAGTCGCCAACCTGCTGTTCAAACATACTGCCAGTTATTCAATGTCCGTGAGGACTGTTATGCTCCCTAGTTCAAAGCACGCTCTTCCACCAGTTCCTGTAATCGACCAACAGAGGCCTCCAGGGCATTTCGTGCTTCCTCATCATGAGAGACCTTGGAAATGACAAAATAAGCTGTCCTGGCGACCTGTCGCCAACGAGGATTTGCAGGTAACTTGTCAAGGCTGAGGTACCGATTCATGGAACGTGTTCGCAAGCGACCATTATCTACACTGACGCTCCAGATGCGGCTTTTCTCTGCCAGGTCGATAATGGATTCTCCGGTCACTTTTTGCCAGTAGAAGTGACAATCCTGCATCACTTTTACCAGGGCCTCCCGATACATTTCTTCCATGTACTCGTCATCATCACCCTGAATGGTAGCTGAAAGCTTTCCGATCAAAGCATCAATATGTTTTAACTCGCCAATCAGTTCGCGATGATTTTGCAGATCTTCCGGTTTGATATGCGCCAGGTACTCACCGAGTTTATGTGTACGCTCTACATTGCGATTAATCTCACTGACAATCTGGGGCAGGCTGAGTGCTGCTGGCGGTAAAGGGACAGATTCTTCGTTTGAAGTCGCAGCACTATTACCACCATCTACAGTTTCAAGTGAGTCAGTGCGTCGGGTCGCCTCATCCTCAAACACCAACAGGAAGAATTCCTGGTCAGGCATGCTGATCGTAAGCAGGCAGTACCTTCCACGTTTCTCACCAAGTTCATAATCCTGATAGGCAGGATCGTCGGGAGAAGAAAGGACTTCATCCCGGAAGGGGAAGCGAATATTTCCGGCCAGGTCAGGCAACCGTTCCATCAGATGGTGAGAAAGCCTGTTAACTGACTGCTGCATAAATTCTTTGGCATCAATATCAAGTAAAACTTCAGTGGCGTGATTGCAAAAAATCAGCAACCCGGTTTCATCGATCGCCATAATAGGGTCACCTGTTACATCAAGCAACGCTGCGAGCCTTTGTTCCCTCTCTCGTAATTTATGCTCGCTTTCCTGATAACGTTTAAGCTGCCAGTTCAGCCTCAGGTAATCGCGCTTTACCTGTTGCAACTGCATCAATTCAAACTGTTTATTGACACGAATTTTCAGCTCTTCTTTACTGAATGGTTTGGTAATATAGTCATTCGCCCCCATGCTGAACCCTTTCACCAGGTCTTCCACCCGGTTTTTTGCGGTCAACATGATGATGGGCAATTCATCGGCATCGTATCGTTTACGTACCACCTGGCAGACCTGATACCCGGTCATTACAGGCATCATCAAGTCCAATATCATCAGATCTGGCTTTCTCGTCGACAGCACCTCAAGCGCATCAGCTCCGCTTAGTGCTGTCACCAGTTCATATTGCGGCGACAAATGTGACTCAACAATCCGCAGATTCAGATACTCATCGTCAACAACCAGTATCACGCCTTTGTTACTATTGGCACTGCCCTCATCGAGATCAGAGTCCGTGGCTTCCCGTGGTGTTTTTCGTCTGTCAACTTTGTGCAGGTCGCTTGCCTGTAAAGCTTCAGCCAGGCCTGCCTGCTGCTCTTCGGGGACGATAAACGACGGCTCGCCTTCTGTCTCCGCCACAATGTCTTTCGCTTCATCACGGTTTGCCCGATGTTTCAGGGGCAAATCGAAATAGAACAGTGCTCCTTCTCCGGGTCTGCTACGCAGAACAATTTCGGAATCATGCAATTCAAGCAGCCGCTGGGAAATTGATAATCCGAGCCCGGTGCCTCCAGCCTCCCTCGCACCATCAGAATCAACCTGGTAAAAGCGCTTGAAGATGTTACTTTGCTCTTCATCTGAGATGCCGATACCGGTATCGCGTACCGAAACACGAACATCAACATCCAGTCTTTCCACTGAAATGGTGATTGAACCATGCGGGGTAAACTTGACAGCATTAGCAACCAGGTTAAACAGCACCTGCTGCAGGCGGTCTTCATCGCCGGCAACCAGTAACCGTTCATTCGGATAGCGTTCAATCAGCTTGATGGGTTTTTCACCAATTAATGGACGCGTCATCCTGACGACAACAGAACAGACATTCTGGAGATCAACATCATGTTGCTTTAACTCTAACTGTCCATTCTTCATTGCTGAAAAATCAATAACATCATTGACCAGGCTGGACAGACGTTGTGCTGAAACCTTCATTAGCGTCAGGGTTTCTCGCTGGGTGACATTCAAGCCACTATCCTTTTCAGCCAGCATAATCTCTGCCAGACCAATAATACCTGTCAATGGTGTTCGCAACTCATGCGAGACATTCGCAATGAACTCTTCTTTGACGTTATCTGCTTCCTGCAAGGCATTGATCTTGGTCTGGTTGGCCAGCAACACAGCCTCCTGGGCGGAACGGTAGCTTTCCATCAGGTTCTTGAGGCGATCACTTAACCCCAGCGCCAGCACACTGATGGCAATCAGGCTTGCCAGCTGCAGCCCATTGTATGCCAGCAATGGCGGCAGAATGACTCCGGACCGGTGCGCGATCTCCAGTAAAACACCCGCCAGCAGTACCACCAGGGCGTACATAAAATAATTGGCGGCCCGAGTTTGTTGTCGTCTTGCCTGCAAACCCGACAACGCTGCGATACCAACACCAATGAAGGCAAACAACAAAGAGACACGATTGACAATCAAAGCAGGCATAAACAGACAAAGCACTGCGGCTGCCCCGGTCAGCCAGGTATAAAGACGGGCTATCTGATCCAGCCTGCGGTCCAAATGGTTTAGCGTCAGAAATTTCCTGAAAAAATCAGTAGCAGCACAGGCTGCCATCAGAGCAAATAAACTGGCGGCCTTATTACCCCAGCCCGGACTTTCAGGCCACAGGTATTGAAACGCGATTCCCTTTGATGACAGTGTGTACATGGCACCACTGATCATCAACATGGCAAAACTAAGATACGAGGGTTCACGGCTGCTAAACCAGACCGCCAGGCAGTAGATGCAAATCATCGCCAGCAAGCCGAAATACAGCCCGGAAGTGAAGAGTGACTGTTGCGCGGTGCCACTGAAATAATCACGGTTTCCCAAAGCCAGTGGGAACTGCAGTGACCCGTCAGAGGTTATCCGAAAATAAAGCTGCTGCGACTCTCCCGGATATACAGGAAAAGTAAAATTGATACTCCGGTGAGTGAGATCCCGGGCACGAAATGGCAGCGCACTGCCGGCCGTTTTTTGCTGCCACTGCTGATCAGCCGTGCGATAGTAAAAATCCACCTGGGAAAGCTGTGAAAACAGGCTGTAGGCAACCCATTGCTGTTGTTCGCGAAACTGATTCTCCAGTTCGACACGAACCCATATCGCACCCTGGCGATACCCCATGTTAGGTTGGCCTGGGGCAACCCAGCTCTGACCAAATGTTTGCAGCCTTTGCCTGGCCTCGGCAAAGGACAGATCCCCTTCCGGGTCATCCAGTATAACCATTTCGACACCTGGCACGGCGCCGCCAGGGAAACTGTTCAATTCCAGCGCCGATGCAACTACAGGTATGTGCAGCAACATCAGCAAAATGGCCACCCTTAGCCCCAATTTCATTGTGCAAATCCTTAGCTGACTGAAATTCATTGATGCCGTTTGTATGCATTCATAACTGAACACTTTCAAGGAATCTTCTCGTAACAAAGGCTCTGATTATCGTGTCTGATACCCTGCCATCTATACTCGAACCAGTGAATCATATAGAGTTTAAGACAACAATAAAACAAACGGTAAGTCAGATGCTAATGTTCAAAACTAACGGATACTCATCGAAACCCGCGCGTTACCTCTTATGCACACTCAGTGTCGCGACGGTTACCGCACTTGCAGCATGTGCTCCCTCTTCAGAAGACAGTTCGGACAGCGTCACCAGTTATACGCAAAACCAGGCCGATCAGGGATCGGCCCTGTATAATGCGCAATGCGCCTCCTGTCACGGTGACGACCTGCAAGGCGGTGGTGCAGGCCCCGCATTGCTGGGCACTGCCTTTGCTGACCGTTGGCAGTCACAGGATGTTCACGCACTTTATCAGCTTATCAGCACCAGTATGCCGCCTGCCGGCGGCGAAGCGCTATCAACGTCAGATTATCTGAATGTGACAGCATTCCTGTTACAGTCGAATAATATAGAGCCTGGCGATAACCCGCTAAGCGAAGAGACCCGCACCCTTGTTGCAGATATGCCAGCCAGTGCTCCTGCTGAGTCATCCAGTTTCCCGGCAATGGCGGAAGAACCTGAAACAGGCGTGACCGTCGCCGGTGAAGTCACAGATTTTGTACCGCTGACACAAAGCGAAATGAATAATCCGTCTGCGGAAAACTGGCTGATGTGGCGCGGTAACCCGCAAGCCTGGAGTTACAGCCCCCTGAACCAGATCAATCGCGACAATGTTGCAGATCTGCAACTGGAATGGGTATGGAACATGCACCTGGGCGACTCTGAGCCCGCACCGCTGGTCTACAACGGCATTATGTACCTTATCAATCCCGGCAATATTGTTCAGGCACTGGATGCCCGTGATGGTGAACTAATCTGGGAGTACACCGCCGGTCCGGACACCGGTGAGGACATGCGCAATGTGGCACTGTTTGAGGACCTGCTGATCCAGGCCACAACCGACGCACGGTTGCTCGCACTTGATGCGGCAACCGGCGAGCTACGCTGGGAAGTGGCAATTGCCGACAGCAGCAAAGGGTTTGAAAATTCGAGCGGCCCACTGATCGCTGGCGACAAGATTGTCATCGGCCTGGCTGGTTGCGCCAGCTACATTCCTGAGGATTGCTATATCAGTGCCTATGAAGCCCGGAGCGGTGAACTGGCCTGGCGCTTTAATACAATTGCCAAGGCCGGCGAACCTGGTGGTGACACCTGGGGGGAACTGGACAACCTGTATCGTGCTGGCGGTGAAACCTGGATAACCGGCAGTTATGATCCGGAACTGGATCTGACTTACTGGGGCGTAGCGCAAGCCAAACCCTGGGCACCACCGAGCCGCCACATGTCAATCCATGATGCCGGGCTCTATACCAACTCTACATTGGCTCTGGACGCGCAAACTGGCGAACTGGTCTGGCACTTTCAACACGTTCCCGGCGAAGCCCTGGATCTGGATGAAGTATTCGAACGCGTTCTGGTTGATAACAACGGTCGCAAACTGGTGCTGTCGGTAGGCAAACATGGCATTTTGTGGAAGAACGACCGGGAAACAGGCGAATTCCTGGGGTATGCAGAAACCGTGTTTCAAAACGTCTTTACTGATATTGATCCGGAAACCGGCGCAGTCACTTACCGGGATGACATTATCAACGCACAGCTCGATGAGTGGGTACCTGCCTGTCCGAGCAGTGCCGGCGGTAAAAACTGGCACTCAATGAGCTATCACCAGCCCAGCAACCAGTTGATCATGCCGCTGAGCCAAACCTGTCTAGACAACCGGGCCCGAGAAGTCGCACTTGAACCCGGCTCGGGCGGACTGGCATCAAACCGACGCTTTTACGAAATGCCCGATACCGAGGGACACCTGGGGAAACTGGCAGCATTTAATGTGGCAACCATGGAAGAGTCCTGGGCCTATACCCAGCGGGCATCATTTATCACTGGTGTACTGTCCACAGCTGGCAACCTTGCATTTGCCGGAGACCTGGACAGACGATTCCGGGCGTTTGATGTCGAAAACGGGGAAATTCTTTGGGAAACGCGACTTGGAACCGCTGTCCAGGGACATCCTCTGAGCTTCAGCATTGATGGCCAACAATATATCGCTGTGACGACTGCCAATGGCGGCACCAGCCCCAGAATGGTGCCACGTATCGTTGCTCAAGACCTTAATCCGCCACGTGATGGCAATGCCGTTTACGTATTTTCCGTGAACTGATACGTCCGCAACAGTGTCTGCTCCGCTTGCATGAGCCTGTCAATCAAGCGGAGCAGAGTGGCGCTCTGATTCTGCCTCCTGCAATGATCTTCTATCCCTGTCTTGTGAGCCAAGGCCTAGAGAGGATAGAGCAACACCAGTGAAATCAGCGCAATCCCTCCCACCAGCAGGTTCATCGGCACACCCACCCGTAGGAAATCACTGAAACGATAAGCACCAGGGCCATAAACCATCAGGTTGGTCTGATACCCCAGCGGAGTCGCAAAACTGGCCGAGGCAGCAATCATGATTGCCAGCATAAAGGGCTCCGGATCCAACCCAGCCTGCTGAGTCACGGCTAAAGCCAATGGCACCATAATCACAGCGGCAGCGTTATTGGTGATGGTTTCTGTTAACAGCGAAACCGCAGCGTACATAAAGATCAGCAACAGAACCGGGTTGCCCTGGCTGATGAAAACCAGCCCGGCACCAAATTGCTGCGCCACCCCGGTCTTCTCCAGCGCCACACCTAAAGAGAAAGACGCGGCAATGGTCAGTAGCACCGGTAAATCAAGACTCTTCTCTGCCTCATCAACAGTCAGACAGCCTGTTGCCAGCATGGCACCAACCGCTATTAGTGCGGCGTTAAGCATACTGGTCAAGCCCAACCCAGCTGCAGCAACAGCCAGGATCAGAATTAACCACGCCAGGCCCGCTTTATTGTGGCGTGGCGTTTGCCGATCCAGATCACTGACCAGCAGAAAGTCTTTATTGTATTTTTGTCGGGTGACAAACGCAGGTCGGGCTTCGAGCAACATCGTGTCACCCGGTTTAATGATGATATTGCCAAGGTTCCCGGGTATTCGCTCGCCATTCCTGGCAACAGCCAGGACAACAGCACCGTAACGGTCCCGGAACCGGCTGCTGCGCACGGTTTCGCTGACAGCGGCACAAGATTGAGAAACCACAACTTCCACCAGTCGTCGTGCATCACGATGCTCCATCAAAGGCGCACTATCGCCGACTGATGCTGTAATGCCGTTGATACGCAATAAATCAGCGATAGCATCAGTCTCACCCGCAAAGACAAGGCGGTCACCCGCCAGCAATACTTCTTCTGAAGGTGCAGCTGTCACCACGGTTTCATCACGACCGATTTCCACCAGATACAATCTTTCCAGGTCTCGCAAACCAGCCTGCTCTACCGTGAGCCCAACCAGCGGCCCATGAGGGTCAACGGCGACCTCCACTGTAAACTCGCGCATATTCTCGAATGCTTTGTGTGGATTACGATCCGGCAGCCAGCGCGGCAGTAAAAATGTCATATACAACACAGAAACAATCACCACCGGAATACCCACCAGAGTGATCGAAAAAATATTGAAGTCAGCATTACCGGTTAAGGCTTCGTACTGTCCGGCCACGACCAGATTGGTACTGGTGCCAATCAACGTGAGCGTGCCACCAACGATAGCGCTATAACTCAACGGTATTAGCAAACGGGACGGGGATATGCCTGTTTTACGAGACCAGGCAGCAATCGCCGGAATCATGGTTGCCACCACAGGGGTGTTGTTCAGAAAAGCACTTAGCGGAATAACCGGCAGGAACAACCGCAACAAAGCCGATTTTACACTCGTCGGTTTACCCAGAAAGCGGTTCACCAGCAGGTCGATACCACCGGTGGCATGCAAACCGGCCGCCACAGCAAACATGGCCGCCACGGTAATCAGACCGGGATTGGCAAAGCCTGCCAGCGCCTCATCAGGGGCCAGTATGCCGGTGGCACTCAAGACTGCCATGACACTTAACAGCACCACATGCGGCGCCAGCCTGGTCAGCATCAATGTACATAACGCGCCGAGGGTCAGCGCTAATGAAAGCCAGGCCTGCCAATCCACAAAAATCACCTTGGTTGTTTGTCAATGCAGGGAGTATACCCAAGGCTCAATATTCCTTAAAAGAATATTTATTGATAATTATATTCCATTAAAGAATTAAGGGAATTGCCCACTATTGTAATCACGTAGTGCCTGCTCGATCTCTTCACGCGTATTCATGACGAAAGGACCATACTGCACAATTGGCTCATTCAGAGGCTTGCCGGCCAGTAGAATGATCCGACTTCCCTGGCTGCCGCGAAATCGCAGTGTATCACCTTCTCGATCCAGCAAGACAAGCTCGCCGGGAGCCAGCAGCTTTTCGCTTCCCTCCAGAGATAACTCGCCTTCGTACACATATAACAGCGCTGTCTTGCCGGCTGACTCAAGAACCAGTTCATGCCAGCTGTCATCCGACATCATAATATCGGCAAAATCCGGCTCAGTATCCGGGCGCTGGACAACCCCTGATACCGGGTTGCCATCAACCGTGACTGCACCAGAAATAAGTTTGACGGACAGACCGGTGTACTCAGCCAGAGAGAACTTTTCGGCAGCAATGTCCTGATAGTCTGCTTTTTGCATTTTGGATTTGGCCGGCAAATTAAGCCAAATCTGAAAGCCTCGCATGCGTCCTTCTGTCTGTTTAGGCATTTCCGAGTGGACAATACCGCCACCTGCCGTCATCCACTGCACATCGCCAGGCCCCAGATCACCGATGTTACCCATGTGGTCACGGTGCTCCATATGACCTTCCAGCATATATGTCATCGTTTCAAACCCACGATGCGGATGCGAAGGAAAACCGCCGATATAATCCTGGGCTTCATAGGAACCGAATTCATCCATCATCAGAAAAGGATCAAACATGTCAGGTTTATGCATGCCACCGCCAAAGACCCGCATTAATTGCACACCATCCCCATCTGAAGCAGGTTGTGCCCGAATCACTGTCTGAACACTTTTTAAAACAGTCATTGCGACCTCCCAATCGGCACATTGGCCGTTATCATCTGAATATAGGCCCATATTACAATCAATATATTGATACAATGACGCAATCTTTCCCTGCAAACAATCTAGAATTTTGATATGTACAGATCACCCAGAATTACATTGGACCAATGGGCAGCTTTCCAGGCCGTCGTAGAAGAAGGAAGTTTTGCTGGTGCTGCAGAACGCCTTAATAAAAGCCAGTCCAGCATCAGCTACGCCGTTGCCAAACTGAATGAACAGCTGCCCGCCCCCGTGCTGCAACTGCAAGGGCGTAAAGCTGTCCTGACCGACGAGGGTCATGTCATGTACCGCCGCGCCACGCTTCTGCTCAACCAGGCAGGAGAAACGGAGGACGTGGCTAATATGATTGCCAGTGGGCTGGAATCTGAAGTGACTCTCGCTGTCGACGGACTGATGGAACCCACAACGCTGGTGCCAGTACTGGAGCAATTTTCTCAGGATTTTCCCTCCACACGCTTGCGCATATTAGAGACCCAGCTCTCTGGCACTGTGGAAATGTTACTGGAAAAAAAGGCTGATCTGGTGATTGGTGGCCAGGTGCCTGTGGGTTACCTTGGCACCCCGGTCGATAGCTGCCGCATGATACCGGTCGCCCATCCTGAACACCCTTTATTCAACCGCGAAAATGGGGACGCTATCAATGACTATGAACTGAGAAGCTGGCGACAAATTGTGTTGCGCGATACCGGTATTCGACGAAACCAGGATGCTGGCTGGCTCGGCTCGGAACAGCGCTGGACAGTCAGTCATTTTTCAACGGCCGTGAAAGTGCTCAAGGCGGGGCTGGGGTTTGCTTTTTTACCACAAAGCTGGATAGAAGAAGAGCTGAATCATGGCTTATTAAAAATGCTGCCTCTGGCCTGGGGCGCAGAGCGCCACCTGACACTTTACCTGATGGTGGCTGCCACAGATGCGGCAGGCCCGGCAACCCGGGCACTGGCCGATATTATTGTGGCAAACTGCCCGAGTCAGTCGCTGACTGACTGACGGCGACGGTCCATCACCCTGTCCAACACTGCCCAATTATCAGGCAGCAAGTTCTGCCCGGCACTGACCTCCTTATCAAACTGCAGATAATGACGCGCCGCATTGGAATAAGGTTGCCAGGCTGGCTGCCCTGGCGATACTGGCTTACCGGTTCGGGCAAAACTCACCCAGTAGTCAGACATGATATCCGCCAGACGATAGTCAAATGCCGAGGTATCACCACGCAAGGTATGCGCATTATTGAATGTATAAGCTATCTCTGACGCATGATATGCACCAAGCCCGGACTCAGTGGCTCCTGGCGGGTGATGGGTGAAGAAGTACAGGTACGCGGGTTGATTGACATGCCGGGTCAGGTTGGCCCAGGTCACCATATTCCAGCCAAACGTCGTATCCCTGAAGCTGTCGAGTACGGAACGTCTGATGTTATCGGCAGGATACACATCCATCACCAACTCAGCCAGTTCACCATAAACAGCACGCATCCGCGCCTGGTATTCCGCTTCATTAGCTGGCAGGTTTGCTGCTGCACCCAGCGTTGTGCCTTCATCGCTGTTAAAGCCAAGCATAACGGGAACCGGGTGTTGCTGCCCCCGCGAAAAAAGTGAATACAGCTGATCGGGGATCACCCAGCCGTCAACGATACCATCGGTACGAAAACCTGCCGACTGACTGGCATTTAATAATTGCTCTGCCGGCATGGCGCGTAATTCTGCCAGGTCTGCAGCGCCGATCACACTTGCCAGTTCTTGCCCAGCAGAGATCGCAGAGGGACCGGCGCTGGTTTGCCGGTCGAGCTCCACCCGGGTATCAAGCCTGGCACCGCTTTGGGCAATCACTTTGTGAAACAGCCCTTGCGCAAGCGGTGAGGCTGTCAGAAAGTTCACCGACCAGGCGCCTGCAGACTCACCAAAGATAGTGACATTATCAGGATCACCACCAAAGGCAGCAATGTTGTCCTGTACCCACTGTAAAGCAGCAATCTGGTCAAGAATGCCATAATTGCCAGCAGAGAAATTCGGCGACTCAGCGACCAGTTCCGGATGTGCAAAGTAGCCAAACACACCCAGCCGGTAATTCAAAGTCACTACAACAGCACCTTTTGCCGCCAGTTCCGTACCGTCATAGGTAGATATGGCACCTGAGCCCCGCGTCAGTGCACCGCCATGAATCCAGACCATGACCGGTTTGCGTTCATCAGCCGATGCCTTGGACCAGACATTAAGGTACAGACAGTCTTCACTGCTCAGCCGGGCTGGCCGATAGAAAAAAGATCCCTCAGGATATGACTGCTGCATGCAGTTGGGACCAAAACTGTCCGCCTCACGCTCCCCTGACCAGGAAGCCGGAGCCTGGGGTGGCTGCCAGCGCCGCTGACCGACCGGTGGCGCAGCATAGGGTATCCCCTTGTAGACCGCCACACGTTGGTCCCGGTCAGAGCGCTCTCCGATCAAGCGACCCTGAGGCGGACTCACACGTGGCCGCTCGTCACCAGGCGGCTGTGCCATGGCAATCCCCGTCACGCTCATTGACAGAGCAACTAATAATAAAGAGCAGGTTCGAGCTATCATTTTCATTATCACATTCCCCGTATTGCGTATGTGATTGATCATCACTATCCAGTAGAATGCCTGCACTCACAGCCTATTTTAGCGCGAGGCAGGCCAGGAACCATGGAAACGAAGTATACACATCTGTTGTCCCTCTTGTTCGGGTTTGGTGTTGTAATACCGGTATCAGCAGATCAAACGTTCTCCCCAGCATCAGGTGACAGTCCGGCACTTCAAACCTGTCTTCAACAAGCTGTGCTGGAGCCTGAGAATTTGCAACTCACCATTGCAGAGCTGCACCAGCAATGCCACGCCCAGTTGCAAACCCAAGACACACTGATTACCACTGAAGTCAATTCAAGTGTAACGACCGGTGATGACCAGACCAGCTCCGAAGACAATTTCCCAGCCGACACTGCGCTCACCCAACGTACTGACAGTGAGTGGTTTTTCACTCCCTATAAAGATAATTATCTGACGTTTGGTCAGATGCGTATGGATGATGGTTCAGTACCTTTTAGCGGAGAACAACTGGATACCAAGTTTTCATTGGGCCTTTCTTTTAGTCTGTTTTCTCAGAATGAGTTGCTGGATTTTCTGGACCCACTGCGTTTCGGCTATTCGCAATTATCCTGGTGGAATATTGCAGACGACTCTTCACCTTTTACTGAGCATAATTACAACCCGGAAGTCTATTGGGATTTCACTCAGCCGGGGCGCCCTTTGGTTGGTGACTTTCCCTACGTCGACAGAGTCGGCCTGGAGCATCAGTCTAATGGACTGGGCGGGCTGGATTCGCGCAGCTGGGATCGCATTTATGCGCAGAAGACCTACCACCTGCTCCCGCAACTGCGACTCGGGTTCAAGTTATGGCAGGTCATCGGTACCGACTGGCAGAATGATGACATTGAGGACTACCTGGGTTCAGGCCAGGTCTCCCTGGAGTATGAACCTAACGACAGGACGCTGATCAGATTTAAGGTACATCGCGGTCATGACGTCAGCACCTACAGCTACCAGGCAGATATCCGTTATCGCCGCCCCTGGCTCAACTCCGCATTTTTTCTGAGCTATTACAACGGGTATGGTGAAGCCCTGATTAATTACAATCAAAAAGCAAGCAGCGTCAGACTCGGACTGTATTTCCCACTGGAAACTTTTTAATTTGCAGTGGGCTCATCAAGCTGCTGGCGAATTTGCTGTAAATTGTTCCGGGCGGGCTGGTAGTCGGGGTTACGTTGCAATAACAACTCCAGTATTTCAGCTGCAACAGCCAACCTGCCTTTGCGGTACAATAAATTACTGTACCCCATAGCCAGTAATTCACTTTCCGGCCAACGCTCCAACCCCGCTTTCCAGGCAGGTTCGCTGGTATCTTCGTTGATCTGTTCAAAGCTGGCCAGCGCCGTAAAATACTGTTGAGCAGTACTGTTCACTGGCAACGTTCCCGGTTCCAGCAAAACCACTGACCAGTGATCAGCCCTGGCCCAGGTGCGTTCGAAAACTGTCATTGGGGTTCTCAGCGTTTCTACCGTGCCAGAGCGCAGTAAAATCTCTTCATTTGCCAGGTCATACCCGACAGCGACTGCATAATGCCATTGCGGCAAGCTCTTCAGGCCCAGGTTCTGCATCACCAGTACCGGCCTTCCCTGCTCCAGCTCCTGCATCAGATCCGTGAGTTGTCCACCTAAAGGCAATGCGATGCGGCCATACCGCCGACTGGTCGCCAGCATTTCCACTTGCAGACTACCCTGTCTCTCCGGCAAGTAAACCTGTGAAACCAGTTCATCTGGTTCTACCAAGACACCCGACTCGGTCAGCACTGTCGCTAACGCAGCCGGACCGCATTGATACTGTGATTGCGGATAGAAAACCGTGGAGGAAAGGTAAATTCGTGGTTGAACAACCGGCGTACCATCATCGCCCTGAAGCAAGGCATCGGTTTGCGGAGTTGCCACGCAGGCCTGCAGGAGGGCAAAAAGCAGAAGCAGGAGCGCCCGCTGCCGGGCGCTCCAGTTGAACCGCATGAATCAGACTCCGGGGAAGATGTCTGTTACACCGGCAATATCAAGCAGCATGAAGAAAACCAACAGGAATAACAGGAAACCCAGAGCACCCTGACCCGCTGGCAATTCATCGATTTGCAGAGACAGCTGTTCCAGCTCTGCACCGCTCAGACCGGCAATACGTGTCTTGGCATCTTCAACATTCACACCACGCTCTGTCAGCATCTGCTGAACCTTTTCCTGTGACATGAACGCATTCACTTTGGCGAGATTTTCGCTGTGCTGTTGCTGTGACAACAACTGCTGTGTTGTTACCATACCCTCATTAGCGGCCATGGCACTGGGCTGAAATGCGATGCCCGCGGTAAAGACAAGTGCCAACATCCATACTGATACAGAACGAATTGCTTTTTTCATAGGGTTTCTCCCTTCTCTAGTGGCTTAAGTGAACTAATTCCCAGTTTCACTCGTTATCTCGGTCGCAGTGACCTGATGTATGTGAACGTCGCGCTGTGGAAACGGAATACTCAAACCTTCCTTGTCGAACGTTTTGTAAACCATCTCGTTCATTCGAAAGTGCACGCCCCAATAATCCGCGGCGTTTACCCAGACCCGTACCACAATATTGACAGAACTGTCTGCCAGTGCAGAAACCGCCATAAAAGGTTCCGGGTCTTTCAGAATACGTTCATCTTCATCAATCAACCGCCCCAGCACTTCGTATGCTTTATCGACATCATCTCCGTAAGCGATGCCGAAAGTCCAGTCGACACGACGTTGGGCTTGTGCAGAAAAGTTGGTCAACGAATCCGTTGCCAGTGGTCCATTCGGCAAAATAATGGTTTTGTTATCCGGTGTCGTTAAAATCGTAACGAAAATCTGGATCTCTTTCACCGTACCCATGTAACCCTGGGCGTCAATAAAGTCACCGACTTTGAAATATTTGAAAAACAAAATCATTACACCACCGGCGAAATTCTGTAATGTGCCTGACAGCGCCAGGCCTACGGCCAGGCCGGCGGCACCCAGAATTGCCACGAATGACGTCATTTCAATCCCAAGCACACTGAGCGCGGTGATGTAGACCATCACTTTAAGCAGGATAGACACCAGGCTGCAGAGGAAAGAGCAAAGGGATTGGTCGACTTTCGAGCGATCCAGGATCCGGCGCACAACACCCAGGATAATATTGGCAATCCACAGACCAATGACCAGGGTGAAAATAGCACCTACCAGCTGTACGCCGTAGGTCATCACCATCGCCGTCAGCGCTTCGGTGGAAAATTCAAAGTTCTGCATAAATTCCATAGTTCAACTCTCTTCTTATTCATTTATTCGCCCGTCCAGGGCTTATTCCATTAACCTATAACTTACCCACCAGTGTCAAATGGGTGTTTACAAAGCAGTGTAATTCTTCCATAACTTGTTATTATGACAGCTGAAACTCATAATCCAGCTTTAACCCCTGCCCAGGGATACAGGAGAGGGCTATGCTGACAGCCACCCCCAGTTGCCTCACCCGCCTGACAACGGCCTTGAGGGCACTAATTCGCAATACTTCACGTGCTCTGATTATTTCTGCTGGCGTTGCTTCCTTACCTGCGGACAGCTTCGCTCAGACCTCGCCGACAGCCATTACCGGCGCCAGAATCATTACCGGGCTGAACCAGCCCGCCATTGAAGATGGCACCCTGGTTTTTGAGCAGGGACGTATTACTGCGGTAGGCGAATCCGCCAGTATTACGCTGCCGGGCAACACTCACATTATCAACCTCAATGGCAAAACCCTCATGCCGGGACTGGTTAATGCCCATGGCCATGCCGGGAATGTTCGCGGCTTGGAAAACGGACACTACAGTCGCGAAAACCTGATTCGCCAACTGCGTCTGTATGCTGCCTATGGCGTCACCACGGTTGTCAGCCTGGGTGATGACCAGGCAGAAGGCTTTACCCTTCGTGACGAACAGGCCACACCGGCTCTTGATCGGGCCAGGCTGTTCGTGGCTGGTCCGGTCCTGTCAGCCAGCTCCCCTGAGCAGGCGATAGAACGCGTTGACGCAACAGCTGCCATGGACCCGAATTTCATAAAAGTCCGCGTTGATGACAACCTGGGCCGTACGCCCAAAATGCCTGCCGATGTTTACCGTGCATTTAGTCAACGTGCCAGTCACCACAATATTCCGCTGGCCGTTCATGCCTATTATCTGGAAGACAGTAAAGCCGTCGTCGAGGCTGGTGCTGATTTGCTTGCTCACAGTGTACGCGACACCAGCGTCGATCAGGCTTTTATCGACCTGCTCAATGAGACCGGCGTATGCTATGTCCCCACTCTCACGAGAGAGGTTTCTACGTTTGTCTATGAAAACGAACCCGCATTTTTCACTGACCCGTTTTTCCTTGCCAACGCAGAGCCTGATACGCTGACAGCTTTGCGCGACGAGGACCGCCAACAGGCCATCCGGAACAGTCAATCTGCGCAACATTATAAAACCGCCCTCAATACCGCCATGGAGAATCTTAAGCGCCTCAACGAAGGCGGGGTGACCATTGCCATGGGTACAGATAGTGGCCCACCTGCCCGTTTTCAGGGGTATTTTGAACACATGGAAATGTGGATGATGCAAGACGCCGGCCTGTCTCCGGCAGATATTATCCGTTCAGCCACGTCCCAGGCAGCAAACTGCACCTTTCTCGAAGGTGTCGGCAGCTTGCAGGCAGGCTATTGGGCCGATTTCCTGGTTCTTTCCGAAAATCCATTGCAGGATATCAACCTGACACGGTCACTTGAGCAGGTATGGATAGCAGGAAAACCGATTGAGAGAACTGGCTTTGCGACGCAACCTTAACTCCCCTGGCAAGATAATGGAATCACACCCCATGGACTCTTTCTGGAACAGTGACCGGGCTCAAAATCTGACTGGGGCTGCCGTACTGGTCATTGTCAGTATGCTCAGTGTTTACCTGCTCGGTCAGTCCAGTGAACCCTGGCCCGGCCATATGGCTCTGGCCACTTCGCTGTTTGGCCTGAACCTGGCACTTTTCTTTTTATACACTCAGCCCTGGGTTCAGCGATTCCGCCCCCGCAAACTACTTATGCTAAGCCTGGAAGCAGTGACAATTGTCAGCCTGTACTTCCTCGTTAACATCAGCTTCATTGCGATCCTCGGCATCGTCTGGATTGTTCAAGTCGCCGAAACTCTGCCGATTCGAACAACTGGCTGGCTGCTGGCCGGCGCCGTCAGTGTTTTCACTATTAGCCAGACTTTTCACTGGCAAGGCACCAGCCTGATGTTAGCGCTGACCGGGTCAGTCACATTATCCCTGTTCCATCTGTTTGCCGTTATCGCGACACACCGGGCAAGGCGAGAGCAAGTGCTGAGGGAGGAAACTGCAGCGTTAAACCGTGAACTTCTCGCGACACGCGAATTGCTGACCGAGCATTCCCGTCAATCAGAACGACTGCGAATTGCCCGTGACCTTCACGACCTGTTGGGTCACCATTTAACGGCACAAATTCTCCAGCTTGAGGTCGCTACACATATCACGGAAGGTGATGGCCGGCAAAAGGTCGAACAGGCGCTGGCACTGGGCAAGTTACTCTTGAGCGACTTACGCACAGCCGTCAGTGAGCTGCGTGAAGATGAACCGATCAAGTTTGAAGATGCTATTGAGAAACTGATCAGTGACTTACCAGGCATTCAGGTCCAACTGGATTTTGAAGCACAGCTGGAAGACATAAATCAGGCTGAAACACTGCTGAGATGCACCCGGGAAGCACTGACTAACGTGCTACGACACAGCAATGCTTCAGAATGCTTGATTACATTCAACCAACAAGACAGCGATTTCCAGTTGCGCATCAGCGATAATGGCGTGGCCCGCGAAAAAGTAGAGCCAGGTAATGGCCTGAAAGGTATCCAGGAGCGTGTTGAGGAAACCGGCGGCAAGGTTTCCTGGTACACAAAAAATGGTTTCACTGTGGATATCCGTTTGCCCGTTACCGGGGATTAAGCAGCCACCAATCTACTAACTGACATGCCTTCGCACATTGGCTGATACCCACTCAGACAGCAGCACGGTAAGAAAGATCAACACAAAGACGGTTGCCACCTGAGCCCAGGCCAGATTGTTGATTGCCGCATTCATAGCCAACCCTATACCACCAGCGCCGACCAGCCCCAATGTCGTAGATTCACGAATATTGATATCCCAACGGTACACACTGATACCGGCAAAAGCGGGTTTGATTTGCGGCCATATAGCGACCTGAAGGACCTGCATCGGGCTTGCCCCAGTGGAACGCACAGCTTCAACAGGCCCCACCTCAACTTCTTCTATGGCTTCATAAAGCAACTTCCCCAGAAACCCGATAGAGCGCAGTGCAATTGCCAGCATTCCGGCAAACACCCCGGGCCCGACAATGGTAACCAGCAACATCGCCCAGATCAGCGCGTTGATAGACCTGGAACTAACGATTACCAGCAAAGCAAAGCCACGCAAAACCGGATGGGGGCTGGTATTGCGGGCAGCCAGAAACGCCAAAGGAAATGCAATGAGCAGTCCCAGCAAGGTACCAATGGTAGCGATATTTATCGTATCCCATAGCGGCGCCAGCAAAGATCCTGTCACCTGCCAGTCAGGTGGCACCATCCGCCCCAGCAAACTCAGTGCTTGCTCGTCAGCATCATACAGAAACTCCCAAATAGTATTTTCCGATATGACCCTCCAGCAAATACAGAATAATGCCAGACCTGAGAACCAGAGCCCCCAGGCGATCAAACGCTGCCTGCGGCTTTTAGGATGCCAACTGACGCTACCGCTTTTTAAATAATTGACAGGCATCAGGCAGTCCACCGTCTGATATGGCCAGAGAGGTATTCACTGAGCAGTACAATGATAATAATCAAGATCAGAATGGCAGCAGAAGTGTCATAGTCATATCGGTTAATAGACGTATTCAACGTTGCACCAATCCCCCCCGCACCCACAATGCCGATCACTGCCGACTCGCGAAAATTAATATCCAGGCGATACATGCTAAGCCCTATCAAGCGTGGCATCACTTGCGGCTGCACCGCATAGTTAACCCACTGTAACCAGCCAGCACCGGTTGCTTTGACCGCTTCAAGTGCGTCTTTTCTGACATCCTCGATATCTTCTGCCAACAGTTTTGCAGTAAAACCCAACGTCGCAAAAGCCAGTGTCATTACCCCGGCAAGTGGACCAAAACCAAACATGGTGACAAACAGAATGGCAATAATGATTTCCTGAAAAGTGCGCGAAATGGCAATGACAGCCCGACAAAACAGGTACACCGGAGTGGGTGCCATATTTGCTGCAGCCCCCAGACCTACCGGTATGGCCAGCACGGTACCTATCACTGTCGCGACAAATGTCATGGTAAGACTTTCCAGCAGGCCCAGACCAATTTCATCCAGGCGAGACATAAAGTCAGGACGGGTAAAAGATGCAACAAAGTCCAGACCACGATCCATGCCCTGTGAAACACGGGCCCAATTGACCTCGATACTCGATGTTGCCAGAACAAGATAAACGAGCACTGCGGCGTTTAAGGTGAGCCGTTTCCAGCGTTGCCCGATAACCGGCAGAGGCCTCCAGACCCCTTGCCGGGCAGCGTTCAAGCGGACATCTTTGCCTGAGATGTCAGTCATCTGCGGGCTCCTGCCAGTCTTCCAGGCCATAAATGTCTGTTAACACCTGTTCTGACAAGGCTTCAGGTTTGCCGTCAAACACAACAGCCCCCTGCTGCAGGCCAATAACCCGGCTGACAAACTGTTGTGCCAAAGCCACATCGTGGATATTGATGATAGCGGCCAGATTCTGCTCCCTGCACAACTCACATAACAGCCTCATAATTTGCCGTGAACTCTTCGGGTCAAGGCTGGCTGTCGGCTCGTCAACAAGGAGTAAAGCAGGTCGCTGCATCAGTGCGCGGGCAATGCCCACACGTTGTTTCTGTCCACCGGAGAGGGCATCTGAACGTTTATCCAGCATCTCACTGAGGCCGACCCTGTCCAGTAATTGTGTCGCGTATTTGATATCGGCAGCCGGGTAGCGACGCAACAGGCTTTGCCAAAACCCGACGTAGGCAAGACGGCCAGACAATACATTTTCCATAACGCTTAAGCGCTCTACCAGTGCATAATTCTGGAAAATCATGCCAATCTGCCGCCTGGCCATCCGCAGTTGCCGTCCTTTTAACAATTCAAGACGGCTGTCGTTCAACAATACCTGACCATCAGTTGGCTGGACCAACTGGTTAATACAGCGAATCAGCGTGCTTTTACCGGCACCAGAAGGACCAATCAGGGCAACCACTTCGCCAGCCGCCACATTGAAGCTCACATTATTCAGTGCCAGTTCACCACCAGCGTAGCGTTTGGAAACGCCCTTCAGTTCCAGCATGCAGATTTCCTTATTATTTTGCACCGCTATAGCCGGTTGCCTTTCACCTGACTAATCACAATAATATGTGGTGTCGTTAACCCGGTCGATATCACGTATCAGCGACCAATGCTCCTGATAGGTCACAGGAATAAACTGTGACATGCCCGCATCAGCAAACTCTGCGGCGAGCGCACTGCCTTCCCAGTCGTAGTCGAAAAATGCTGCTCTGATCTTGCTGGCAAGTGCCGGCGCAAGATCGTGCGCAATGCCATAAGCTGTCGTCGGGAATGTCTGGGAGCGATAAACCATGCGGTATTGCGATTCGGAAACCACACCCCGTCCGACCATCCTTTTCAGTACTTCATTTGCGACTGCAGCTGCCGGGTAATCTCCGTTCACAACGCCAAGGATGGAATTATCATGGCTCCCTGAATAAGTAGATTCATAATCCACACCGGCAGTCAGATTAAATTCTCCCTCAAGAATACTCACTGGCGCCTTAAACCCTGAATTTGATGTTGGCGAGGTAAATGCCAGCTTTTTGCCACGTAAATCTTCGGGAGAGTTAATGTCACTGCCTGGATAGGTAATCAGCTCCATTTCATAGCCGTATTGCCCATTCTCACCCGCCATCATGGCAAATGGCACAAAGCCGGAGCAGTTCACTGCAACCGGGGTAGAGCCGGTGTTAAATCCGGCAATATGTAAACGCCCTGCTCGCATGGCTTCCAGTTGGGCAGCATTAGACTGGACGGGAAAAAAACGAATTTCCTTATCGGTGGCATCGCTGAGGTGTTGAATGAAGTCGTCCCAGACCCGGGCATAGAGAGCAGGGTCTTCCACCGGGGTATAGGCAAAGACCAGAATTCGGGGATCTCGCCAGTCCTCTTTTAAGGCCGGGTTATCAGCGACCAGGTCATCATTGGCATCCTGATACCGGGGGGACAGGCCACGTTGCTGAGCAACAGCGGAGCCAGCAAGAAGCATCAGGAAAAGCAGCAAGGCAGAGCGACTGTAACGCAGGGCGCTGCACCTCAGGTAATTTGACAGACAGTTCATCGGAAAATCGCTGTTTATTATTTGTTTGATACGATCATAACAGCCTCGAGAGGCGCTGCCTATGAGTCAGGGCCTGTTCCCGCCATGGCAGCATGATGCTGCCAGAGTGCCTGAAACTGGGCCAGCACGTGAGCAAAGTCAGCATTATTCAGCAAACGGTCTGCACCCTCTTCAGGTGGTTCAAAATCGCCCTGTAGCGCGCGTGCGCTGCTTAAACTGATACCTTCCTGACGGTTTTCAATCCGGCGTTCCCAAAGCGACACCGGTGAGTCTACCCACACAGCCCGGAAATTCGGTATTTGCGCAGCCAGATATTCTCTATGGCTCTTCTTATAAGCCCCCTGAGAAACAAGGATGTTTTGATGCCCATCAGCATCAGACAGCCGCTTTTTAAGCAATTTCGCCAGCCTTTCAAAATAGCGGTCACGCATGGCTGGCGTAAAAGGTCGGGACTCTGCCAATGCCTGTTGCATTTCCGCAGTGAGGTCAGTGTCGGCATGATAGACAGGCCAGCCATAGTATCGGGCCAGATTGTCTGCAACCCAGCTTTTGCCAACACCTGACAAACCGAAAAAGAACCAGACCACCGGCTGCGCTGCCTGATCTTGCCCACCCCCCGAATGCTGACTGTCTCTTTGACTTTGCACTAGCACACCCTGACTAATTACCGGACTGTCGAGAGATATCTCTGGCACGCGAATGCCCGCCCGGACTTGCTGAATGACATGGATTTTACCAACCTCTAATGGGTCGTGGTGAAGAGATCTGTTGCAGAACTTTGCGCACGACCCACTAGCGTGTATTATTCGGCTTTTTGCAGCAACATTGTAACAGGTACCAACAATGGGCAGAGCTTACCAGAACAGAAAAGAGTCCATGGCCAAAACGGCCGCCGCGAAAACCAAGGTGTACAGCAAGTACGCTCGCGAAATATATGTGTCAGCCAAATCTGGCGGAGTAGACCCTGACGGCAACCTTTCGCTGCGCAGTCTGCTGGAGCGCGCCAAGAAAGACCAGGTGCCATCCCACGTTATCGACAAGGCGATTGAAAAAGCACAGGGTGGCGCTGGCGAGGACTTTTCCGTTGCCCGGTACGAAGGCTTTGGCCCTGGCAACTGCATGGTGATCGTCGAGTGCCTGACAGACAACCCTAACCGCACTTTTGGCGACGTCAGGCAGTGCTTCACCAAGACAAAATGTAAAATTGGCGCTCAAGGCAGTGTCAGTCACATGTTCGACCATTGTGCAATCTTTGCGTTCAGCAGTGATGACGAAGAAGGTGTGCTCGAGGCCATGCTCAATGCAGAAGTGGATGTCACTGATATTGAGAATGAAGGCGGCACCATCACCATCTTTGCCCCACATACCGAGTACGCCAAAGCGCGCGAAGCCATTCGTGACAATTTTGGCGACATTGAATTGGACACCGACGAGATCCAGTTTTTACCTCAAACCACCACAGACGTCGGCGGCGATGATGTAGCACTGTTTGAAAAATTCACAGAGATGCTGAATGACCTGGATGACGTGCAGAATATTTACCACAATGCGGTATTGCCTGAGGAATCCGACTAGTTTTACCAGCACTCTACTCTTTCAAATTCAGTGGCTCTGGTGCAAAACCTTTATTATCAATAATCTTTCTTTGCCACTCTTCCGCGGGTGCAGGACGTCCGTATAAATATCCCTGGAAGAGGTGGCATCCCATGGATTCCAGTTTACTGACCTGTTGACGGGACTCGACACCTTCGGCAATGACCCCCAACTCGAGACTGCTGCCCAGTGCCAGAATAGTCGTCACAATTGCCTCATCATTGTTGTCAGTCAACAGGTCTTTAACAAAAGACTGATCTATCTTCAGCAAAGCCAATGGCAGTTGCTTAAGATAACCCAGCGAAGCATAGCCGGTACCAAAATCGTCCAGGGCAAACTGAATACCGTGCTTACCCAGCGCTTTCATCCGAGACACAGTAATATCAATGTCTTCAATCAACAGGCTTTCTGTCACTTCCAGTTCCAGTTTGCTGCCATCAAGCTGATGGTGTTCCAGTTGTTTTTCTATGACGCTAACAAACTCAGCATGGTGAAACTGACGGGGGCTGATGTTAATCGACAGCTTTACACTCTTTAGAATAGGGTCATGCTTCCACCTGGCAAGGATTTCACAAGCCTGCTCTATCACCCATTCCCCCAATGGAATAATCAGGCCACTCGCCTCAGCAACAGGGATGAAGTCGCTGGGCGGTACAAATCCAAGTATCGGATCCTCCCAGCGTAACAAACCCTCAACCCCGAAAATGTGGCGCTCAATGTCAACTTGCGGCTGCAGATAAAGGGAGAGCTGATTGCTATTGACCGCTCTTCTCAAGGCTTTTTCAATTGTACTGCGACGATTCAGCTCAACCTGCATATCCGGATCAAAAAACCGGATAGCATTACGGCCGCCAATCTTGGCAGACTGAAGTGCCAGGTCAGCTGCTTTAAGCAGACCATCACCATCCCATTCGGCATCTGTGAACATCGCCACACCGATACTGACGGTATTATTATATTCGCCCCCCTGCAGCTCAAAAGGCTGATTTAATTGCAAACGAAGCGCATTAGCTAGTTCTTTAACCCTTACCCTGGCTTCTGCCGGGTTCTGTGCGAGATCTTCAATAATAATGACAAACTCATCTGCCCCGAGACGACCTGCGGTATCGCTACTCAGCAAACCACGCTCAATCCGGCGCGCTACCCGCTGCAGCAACAAATCACCCCGGTGATGCCCCTGGGTGTCATTCACAGTTTTGAAATTATCCAGGTCGACCAGTAGCAGCGCACCTTCGTGTCCACTTTTCTCATGTGTCTCAAGGGCATGCCTTAATCGATCCAGTATCAATCTGCGATTGGGCAGGCCGGTGAGCGGATCAAAGTAGGCGAGTTGGTGTAATTGGTTTCGAATCTGTCTGTCTTCAGTAATATCTGTTGATATACCACAGAGAGAGTACACCTGCCCCTCTGTATCGCGCAGCGGAAGTTTGACCGAGATCAACGTGTGAGACTGCTGATCCAGCAAGACCGCAGCTTCCTCCTCTGCTACACGTTCACCTTTATTGATAACGCGACTGTCACTGCGGCGAGCCCGGTTACAAGTGGCATCGTCGTAGAAAGCGTTATCGGTTCGCCCGATAATCTGGCTGGCCGGTTTGCCCAGCATTTCACAAAATTTCCGGTTCACATATTGATAGCGGAAATCTTTGTCTTTGATATAGATGTAAGCTTCTACACTATTGAGGATGGTATGCAGTTGCTCTTCACTTGTGGCCAACTGCCGACTTTTATCTGCCACCATTAAGCGTTGCGCAATAGTCACGGCGGTGGCTATCATCAGCAAAATAATCAGCCCCGAGATGACGACCCACTGAAGCGTCGTGAAACGCTGCCCCAGACTGGATGCCATCCATGTATTGATAATCTGATAATAAGGAGAGTTCTCATCCGCCCGCCATTGCTGCAAATAACCATCAATGACAGGCAGCAGGGCCTCACCCCTGCCTTCTCCAGCCGCATAGTACAACTGGCTGGGCAAAAAGATGATGGTAGTGGCCGTCAATTCTCGACGCACTGATTCAATCTGTCCAAAAAAATGATTGGATGCCACACCGTCAACCAGCTGTTCCGCAACCGCATCGAACGCCACGGAAAGGTCATCAAACAATACCCAGTCCACATCAAGCTCAAAGCTTTCTGCCAGGTTCGTCAGGTAACTTTGCTGAATGGAACCACGCAGCACTGCAATACGGTGCCCGTCAAGATCCAGAGGTGTTGCAAGAGATACTTCGCCGGTACTGAAAATTTGTGACCAGCTTAATAAGGCGGGTGTATGATGGTAGTCAAAGACCTGTTCCCGTTCTGAGGAACGAGCCACATCAGGCATCAGATCGATTTCTCCCGATTCCAGCATCAACAGACAATCGTTCCATTGGCAGGGATGAACCTCAACCTGCCAGCCTTCCTCCGCCGCAATGCGATGAAAAACATCCCCCAGTATGCCTCCCAGGGCTGGTTCAGCCTGGCTTTCCGTATCTAGAAACAGCTTTGGCGGATTCTCGTATACACCCACACGCACCAAACGGTTTTCACTGGCCAAGCCAGGCGAAACCGCCTGAGCATAGCTGACTGCCGGCAAAACAGAAGCCAGCAGTGTACAAACAAGCAGGACAAACAGCGTCAGTTTGCTATACATCGTAGTTGACGCGCCTTTGTACTGCATTGACTCCCCCAGGCTGGCTTGCAGACGAAATTCTTATATCCGATCCTGACACGAACGTGTTGAAGCGACTGGCAGGGCCGGTTCAGGCCGTCAGGGTGTGACCCGAAATTCTTCAAAAGAATCAACTGCCTATTGTTGATCCTGAGCATAGATTTGGCAATCTTGATGCTTTGGTCAGAGAACAATTATTAGACCGGGTTCACATTATTAAAAAATAAACGTCTTGTCACCTGGTGATGCATAGTTTTTGAAGAAAAATATCCCCGGAAAACAACAATATTCCGGCTTATCATCGGTAGTTCTTTATATAAGTTATCGGTCCCATGCCCATTGCCTGGTAGTCAATCATGTAATCCATAGCTGCCAGTAAACGACGATACTGATCAAACCGAGGGCTATCCAGGCAGGAAAGGGCCTCAACAATAGCTTCTAGTGTCGACAGAGCATTGCCAGCGGGTGACTTACGCAAGGTATACCGGGGACAAGGCACCTGACCCAATTCAAATCGCGGTAATGCTTGCAAAACGGGCTGCTCCAGAAACATTCTTTTGCTACGCCGCCAAGTGGCATCAATAAATACCAGAGCATTTCCATTTACCTTAACCGGGCCACATGACGCTACGACTTCAGCATTATCACCCGGGTAGATCAAGGCCGCATTATCAGGTAACGAAGACATCAATAATTCGTGACCTGAATCAATTTCACCCGGCTTGATCGGTAAAACTGTGCAGTTCTTCAATCCGAGGCGAGCAATATTGACGGTATTCAACGCATGGCGTGACTCCCTGGGATCCTGCAACACAATCACCGGCAGCTCATTATCAACCACATGTACCAGGTGGCACAGGCAGCGACTTTCAGCTAGGTAACACTCTGGGCATCGTGCTCTGGGCATCATTCACTCATTTTGTTGCAATCAGAATTCCAGGCAGTAGCGCTCAGGGCATCATAGCTCAGAGGATAGACGACCACAGCCCATCGTATGCCGCTCGGCAGGCGGAAACTCAGCCTGTCGGCTTCAGACAATCCGCCCGCGTTTTCGAGCAGCATACGATAGGCTAGACGTGGTCTTACTGTCTGTCCTCTGAGCTATGATGCCCTGACCTTGTGCTATTCACCGGGCAAATAAAAACGGCCGCTTCAGGCGGCCGTTAATTTCAAAGAGTGACGAGTCTCACCTTAACAGGGAGTCGCGTGGCAAATCAGCCAGCTGCAGCCGCAAACTCGGCCTTTTCTTCGTCGCTGACTTCTTTGATGCTCAGTTTGATGCGGCCACGTGCATCCAGATCCAGTACTTTGACCACAACTTCCTGGCCTTCTTCCAGGTACTCGCTGATGTCTTCAACACGCTCACTGGAGATCTGTGAGATGTGTACCAGGCCATCTTTACCCGGCAGGATAGTAACGAATGCACCGAAATCTACAATACGTGCCACTTTGCCTTTATAAAGCTGACCCACTTCAGCTTCAGCCGTGATACGCTCAATCAGTTCGATCGCTTTATCACGTGAATCAGCGTCTTCACCATAGATGCGGATGTTGCCATCATCATCAATATCAACCGATGCACCGCTTTCTTCTGTGATAGAACGGATCATGGCGCCGCCTTTACCGATCACATCACGAATCTTGTCAGCATCCACTTTGATAGTGGCCATGGATGGTGCATTCTCGGATACCGTCTCACGGGCTTTGTCGATCACCTTATTCATCTCACCCAGGATATGCAAACGCGCTTCCAGGGCCTGATTCAGGGCAATTTCCATGATCTCTTCGTTGATACCCTGGATCTTGATATCCATCTGCAGCGCAGTGACACCAGTCTGAGTACCAGCCACTTTGAAATCCATATCACCCAGGTGGTCTTCATCACCCAGGATGTCAGTGATCACAGAGAAACGCTCACCTTCTTTGATCAAACCCATAGCGATGCCGGCAACAGGCGCTGTAATTGGCACACCGGCATCCATCATGGCCAGAGAACTGCCACAGACCGAGGCCATGGAACTGGAACCGTTCGACTCCGTGATTTCGGAGACGACACGAATCGCATAAGGGAATTCGTCTTCTGACGGCATAACAGCCTGAACACCACGTTTGGCCAACTTACCGTGACCAATCTCACGACGCTTAGGGCCAGACATAAAGCCTGTTTCACCCACACAGAAAGGAGGGAAGTTATAGTGCAGCATGAACGCTTCTTTGCGCGAACCGTCCAGGCCTTCAATCATTTGCGCATCACGGACTGCACCCAACGTGGTCACTACCAGTGCCTGGGTTTCACCGCGTGTGAACAGGGCAGAACCGTGAGCTTTAGGCAGCACACCGGTTTCAACCTCAATCGGTCGAACTGTACGGGTATCACGACCATCAATACGTGGCTGTCCATCAATGATGCGATTGCGCACGATTGATTTTTCCAGTTTGCCAAACACAGCTTTAACATCGTCTGCAGTGACTTCGTTTTCTTCATCTGCAAATTGCTCTACCGCCTGCTCCTGAAGTTGACCCAGTGCGTCATAGCGCTGCATCTTGTCAGAAATCTGGTAGGCCTCAGTAATACCTGCCGTGAACGCTTCAGAAACGGCATTGACCAGCGTTTCATTGCTGGCTTCTGGCTGCCAGTCCCAAACCGGCTTGCCAGCTTCCTGCTTCAGCTCGTTGATCGCCTTAATGACAGACTGCATGGCTTCGTGACCAAACAGAACCGCACCCAGCATCTGATCTTCTGTCAGCTGTTTAGCTTCTGATTCAACCATCAATACCGCTGACTCAGTACCCGCAACAACCATGTCCAGCAGAGACGATTCAAGGGCTTCGCTATCAGGGTTCAGGGTGTAACCCTCATCAGCATCAAAACCTACCCGCGCGGCACCAATTGGTCCAGCGAAGGGAATACCAGAAATGGCCAGCGCCGCTGAGGCACCAATCATGGCGACAACATCAGGGTCATTCTTCTTGTCGGCCGAGATGACCGTACAAATGACCTGAACTTCGTTCTTGAAGCCATTGGGGAACAGTGGCCGGATAGGACGGTCGATCAGACGGGAAACCAGTGTTTCCTTTTCTGTCGGACGCCCTTCCCGCTTGAAGAAGCCGCCGGGAATTTTGCCGGCGGCATACGTTTTCTCCTGGTAATTGACTGTCAGTGGAAAGAAATCAGCGTTTGGATTGGCTGTCTTCTTGCCTACTACTGTTGCCAGGACCTGGGTATCCCCCATGGTCACGACAACAGAGCCAGTGGCCTGACGTGCAACTTTGCCGGTCTCCAGCGTGACGGTATCATTACCGTACTGGAAGGTTTTGCTAACTATATTAAACATACGTATTTCCTGCTTGTATGAGACCCGGGCAATCTGTCAGTTACATTCTCTTCACCAAGAGTCTCTTTCTTATTCGCTGCTCATCTGTCTCAGACGGCGCGTCGTTTTAGCGACGCAGACCCAGACGTTTGATCAGTGCAGCATAGCGCTCGACATCTTTCTTTTTCAGGTAGTCAAGCAGTTTACGGCGGCTGTTTACCATACGGATCAGACCGCGACGGGAGTGATGGTCGTGCTTGTGCTCACGGAAGTGACCCTGCAACAGGTTAATGTTCTCTGTCAGCAGAGCGACCTGTACTTCAGGGGAGCCCGTGTCGTTATCACCACGACCAAATTCTTTTACGAGTTCAGCTTTCTTTTCTGTCGTTAATGCCATGTTACTTTCTCCAAAAAATATGCATCTATTGAATTCGGCATCCCATGCCAGCCAGTATAACCGTGCATATTAACAGTTACCTGGGTTGCTCCTTCACTAAACGGCGTGGTGACACACGACCATCGTCAAGCGCTTCACCAATGCCGAAAAACCTGTTTTCTTCATTATATAACCGAACCAGCGTACCCGGTTCAGGCAAACCTGTGACCATGACAGCCTGGCCATGTTTCACAAAACCCGCACTGGCCGCCGGCAAATTCACTGCAGGCCAATCACAAATCGCCAGGTCAGCGGGCTTTAGCAAAGCCTCTACAGCGTCACTACCCTGCTGCTCTGCCAATGCTTCAAGCTCTGCCAGCGTAATACAGTCTTCTAACTGGAAACTGCCCGCCAGCGTACGTCTCAATCGGGTCACATGAGCGCCACAACCCAGCGCCTCTCCCAGATCATCAGCAATGGTACGCACATAAGTCCCTTTGCTGCAACGGATATTCAGTGTTGCCGTGTCGCCTTCAAAAGCCACAAGCTCAAGCTCATGGATCGTAACCGGGCGAGGCTTGCGTTCAACTTCTTTGCCTTCTCGCGCCAGTTTATACAGCGGTTGCCCCTTGTGTTTCAGGGCCGAATACATCGGTGGCAACTGTTTAATATGCCCCCGAAACTGTGACAACGCATTGACGACTTTGGTTTCATCAAGATCATCTGTCGGGCGCTCAGCAATCACTTCACCCTCTGCATCCGCCGTGTCCGTACGGATTCCAAACCTGATATCAGTCTGGTAACCCTTGTCAGACTCCAGCAAATATTGCGAGACCTTGGTGGCTTCACCAAAACATAATGGCAGCACGCCAGTTGCTAACGGATCCAAAGCTCCCGTGTGTCCAGCTTTGGCGGCTTGCAAAATACGTTTGACCCGTTGCAAAGCGCCGTTCGAAGTCAGCCCTTGAGGTTTGTCCAGCAGCAATATACCGTCAACGGGACGCCCTTTTCGTTTTCTGCCTGCAGACAACTTAGCTTTCCCCGCTGTCGCCCTGGTCAGTGTGCTCTGTATCACTGGATACGGCATCATCAATCAGGGAAGACAGATACTGACCTTCACCAATACTTTCGTCATACCGGAACTTCAGGTTAGGTACCACTCGCAATGTCAGCGAACGTCCCAGTTGGCCACGCAAAAAACCCGCAGCTCGGTTCAATATCTGCAGGTTTTGCTTTATATCATCCTGGTCTTCCACCGGCATATCCTGCAGGCGGGTACCAATATTGTGGCGACCAGTACCAGAACTCATCACCGTGACATATACCGTCGCATAAGAGAAATCCCGACTGACATCAACGCCTGTCACTGAGATCATGCCCAGGCGTGGGTCGCGGATTTCTCGCTGAATGAGATCTGCCAGAATTCGCTGTATCTGGTCAGCAACCCGTTGTGCACGCGGCGTCATATTGGCCATTACAGTGTCCGTGCCACCTCGATGTTCTGGAACACCTCGATTTTGTCACCGACTTTTACATCATTGTAGTTCTTAACACCAATACCACATTCCATGCCGTTACGGACTTCATTGGCATCGTCTTTAAAGCGGCGCAGTGATTCCAGCTCGCCTTCGTAAATCACAACGTTATCGCGAAGTACACGGATTGGCTTACTACGATGCACAGTACCCTCAACCACCATACAACCAGCAACCTGGCCAAACTTCGGCGAGTTAAAGACATCCCGCACTTCTGCAACACCCAGAATTTCTTCACGAATTTCCGGTGCCAGCATGCCGCCGAGAATCGCTTTCACGTCATCAATCACATCGTAGATGACGTTGTAATAACGCAGATTTAGCGCTTCGTTTTCAATTACTTCACGTGCTGCTTTATCGGCACGCGTGTTGAAACCAATCATCATGGCACTTGAGGTTGCCGCCAGGTGAGCATCGGTTTCAGAGATACCACCAACACCGGCCGCTACTACATTGACTTCAACTTCATCAGTACCCAGTTTCTGTAGTGAGCCTGTAATCGCTTCCATTGAGCCACGAACATCGGCCTTAATGATAACGTTCAGAATGCTCTTACCTTCTTTGCCAATACCGGCAAACATGGCTTCAATCTTGTTACCTTGCTGCAGAGCGGCCATTTTGTCTTTGGTTCGCTCACGTCGGAACTCAGCCACTTCTTTGGCTTTCTTCTCATCAGCAACCACAACAAACTCGTCACCTGCTTCTGGTACACCGTTGAAACCCAATACTTCAACCGGAATCGATGGGCCCGCAGATTTCACTGACTGACCTGTTTCATCAATCAGCGCACGTACGCGGCCATACTCATGCCCGGCCAGAACAATATCACCGACACTCAGCGTACCGTTTTGAACCAGTACGGAAGCAACCGGACCACGGCCTTTGTCCAAGCGTGACTCAATTACCACACCGCGTCCAGGGCCATCAATATAGGCACTCAGCTCCAGAATTTCAGCCTGCAGGAGAATGGCTTCCAGCAATTCCGGAATACCCTGACCAGTATGAGCTGATACATTAACGAACTGAATATCGCCACCCCAGCTTTCCGGAATCACATCGTTCGCGGCCAGTTCACTGGTTACCTTATCGATATCAACATCTTCTTTATCGACTTTGGTTATCGCAACAACAATCGGGACTTCAGCTGCACGTGCATGCTGAATCGCTTCTTCCGTCTGAGGCTTAACGCCATCATCTGCAGCTACGACCAGTACAACAACGTCAGTCGCCTTGGCACCACGCGAGCGCATCGCACTGAATGCAGCGTGTCCGGGTGTATCCAGGAAACAGACCATGCCCTGTTCGGTTTCTACGTGGTAAGCACCGATATGCTGAGTAATACCACCAGCCTCACCGGTAACGACAGATGCTTTACGGACATAGTCCAGCAGTGATGTCTTACCATGGTCAACATGCCCCATAACTGTCACAACCGGTGCACGAGACACCATTTGGTCGCCAGCTTCATAGGCAATTGATTCGTAGAGATCATCTTCAATCGCATCCGAGGACACAAACTTGGCAGTATGACCCATTTCTTCAATAATCAGTGTCGCGGTATCCTGATCCAGGGTTTGGTTGATGGTTGCCATAACGCCCATCTTGAACAACGTCTTGATCAGCTCTGCCGATTTAATCGACATTTTCTGGGCCAGTTCAGAGACTGTATTCGCCTCGCCAATGATGACTTCCTTGGAAATAAACTCAGTTGGCTTTTCAAAACCGTGTTGCTGGGAACGCTGTTTTTTGCGCGGTCCGCCACGACGACGGCCACCGCGATCAAAGTCACCTTCGAGAACGAAGTCATCCATCCGACCTTTACCCGGCTTCTTGCTGCCAGCCGCTTTTTTGCGGAAGTTGGATTTCTTGCTGTCGTCTTTCTCGTCCAGGTCTTCCTTTCGGCTCTGTTTGCCAACTGAGCGCGCCTTGCCGGATTTGCTACGCGTCTTATCAGAGCGATCATCCGGTACGGGCTGTGGTTCTACCGGCACATCAGATACTGCCGGTTTATCAGCGGCTGCAGGTTTGTCATCTGCGGCAGCTACCGGCTTGGCATCACTTTCTGCCGCCTCTTTTTGCGCAGATTGATCGGCGGTTTCACTGGTTTCTGCCTGAGCTTCCTGAGCCTCGGCACCAGCCGCTTTTTGCTCTTCCGCACCTTCACTAACCGCGGGAGACTCTTCAGCTATGTCTGGCTTATTCTCGACAGCCGCTTCTGCGGCCACTACCTGTTCTTCCTGAGCCAGCTTTTCTTCGATCGCCTGCTCTGGAACTTCCTGTTGCTCAGGCTGATCCGATTGCAGCTCGCTACGCTTCACATAGGTACGCTTTTTGCGCACTTCCACGTTAACTGTCTTACCACGCCCCTGTCCGGAACTCTTCAAGGTAGCCACAGTTTTTCGTTTCAGTGTAATTTTACGAGGCGCCGAATCAGTAGACTGCGCCGTTGCCCCATGACTGCGACGCAGGAACAGCAACAACGTATTTTTATCTTCGTTGGAGATCGGTTCATCTGCACGCTTATGCGGCAATCCAGCCTCTTTAATCTGGGCCAGAAGCCGATCTTCAGTCACGCCAACTACTTTGGCCAGTTCACCGACTGTTACGTCTGCCATCTAGTTACTCCTGTCTGCTCTCGCCTTTCCGTTGATTACTCAAACCAAGGTGCGCGAGCGGTCATGATCAGTTTGCCGGCACGCTCTTCATCCATGCCGTCAATATCCATCAAATCGTCGATGGATTGCTCTGCCAGATCTTCCATACTCAGAATCTCTTTACCTGCCAGAGCCATTGCCAATTCGTCGTCCATACCTTCCATATTGAGAAGGTCTGCTTCCAGATTCGCACTGGAAAGTCCTTCTTCAGATGCAATTGCCTGTGTCAGCAGTGCATCCCGGGCACGATCCCGCAACTCTTTTGCGATATCTTCATCAAAGCCCTCAATTTCGAGCAGTTCATCCATGGGGACATATGCAATTTCTTCCAGGGATGTAAAGCCTTCCAGTACCAGCAACTCAGCAACATCCTGGTCGACATCCAGCGTCGCCGTGAAAGATTCAATGTAGCCACTGGATTCTTGCTGCTGCTTCTCTTCCGCTTCCTCAATGCTCATCACATTGATAGACCAGCCAGTTAATTCGGCTGACAGGCGGACATTCTGGCCGTTGCGACCAATCGCCTGGGCCAGGTTGTCTTCTTCAACAGCAACGTCCATTGTATTGCTGTCTTCATCCATAATAATGGATGCAACTTCAGCCGGCGCCATGGCATTAATAACCAGCTGCGCAGGGTTGTCATCCCAGAGGATGATATCAATGCGCTCGTTCGCCAACTCATTGGAAACGACCTGTACACGCGAACCGCGCATACCCACACAAGCACCGACAGGATCGATACGACCATCGTTGGTGCTGACAACAATTTTTGCCCGTGATCCCGGGTCGCGCGCCGCAGCACGGATTTCGATCACTTCTTCAGCAATTTCGGGGACTTCAATCTTGAACAGTTCGATCAGCATGTTGGGCGCTGTTCGACTTAGGAACAGCTGCGGGCCGCGAACTTCATGACGTACGTCCAGCAACAATGCACGGATGCGATCACCTGTACGGAACGTTTCACGCGGAATCATCTGGTCTCGTGTCAGCACAGCCTCGGCGTTACCACCCAGATCAACCAGAACATTCTCTCGGGTGACTTTCTTAACGGTACCTGATACCAGCTCGCCAACTTTATCCTGATACTCTTTAACAACCAGGTCACGCTCAGCTTCACGAACTTTCTGTACGATCACCTGCTTGGCAGTTTGCGCCGCGATACGACCAAACTCGACGTTTTCAATTTTCTCTTCCCAGGTATCACCCAGATCCAGACTGTCGTCACGCTCTTTCGCTTCACTCAATGGCAGCTGGCTCTCTGGCGACTCGACTTCGTCATCAGCGACTACCTGCCAAACCCGGAATGAATCGTATTGGCCGCTCTTGCGATCAATAGCGACACGGCAAACAACATCTTCATCGTCAAAGCGTTTTTTGGTAGCTGTTGCCAGCGCAGTTTCGATGGCCTCGAAAATAACATCCCGAGACACTCCCTTCTCATTGGAGACGGCGTCTGCTACTGCCAGTATTTCTTTACTCATCATAGTAGTGTCACCTTACTATCGAAACACACGCATCAATACGCAACATTGGCTTTCTCAATCTGAGAAAACAGTATTTCAACCGGCTGATTATCAACGGTCATGACTATCTTTTGCGGGTCAGCTGAGTTCAGCACACCCTTAAATTTACGCCGCCCATCGATGGGGCTGCTCAGACGTACATTTATGACTTCACCGACATAGGCTGTGTAATGTTCAGCCGCAAACAGGGGGCGATCCAGACCCGGGGAAGACACTTCGAGGGTATACTCACCTGCAATAGGATCTTCCACATCCAGTATGGCACTAATTTGACGACTGACTTTTTCGCAGTCATCAATGGTCACACCTTCTTCACTATCAATATAAACACGCAAAAGAGCCGAGCGACCTTTAGTCAGGTACTCAACTCCCCACAATTCAAGCCCCAGCACCTCAATAGCGGGCTGAAGCATAACCGATAGCTTTTCTGTTGCAGTTTGCACGTCTGCTTTCTGTCTCCTGTGCAATATTTTCGCTGCACAAACAAAAAGTGGGCCAATGGCCCACTACAAAATACGTTTGTATGGCACCGGCCTAACCATCTGCCTGTAATCACTGACAGATCCGGTACCCGAGCCATTCGGCAATCCTGGCAGTCTTTCAACTTTTCAACTGCCGATATTACTCGCCATCCTTTTTGGATGACCTAACAAAAAGCCCCATCGAGGGGGCCTTTCCAGTGCAGCCCGGTATAAACCTACTGCGACTTAATTGGTAGCGGGGGCAGGATTTGAACCTACGACCTTCGGGTTATGAGCCCGACGAGCTGCCAGACTGCTCCACCCCGCAACTAAACTGTTACTCAAAGAGCGAATTCTAAACGTATTGACGATCTGGCGTGCCGTCAATCGAGGGTCAGTATTGTATGTAATGATATGGCTTTCGTCAAGTTAAATCATGTGTCCAGGCGACTATTTACGCCACTACCCAGCTTTTAACATGAAAGCCCACCACGATATTTTGGTGCCGAAGGCGAGACTTGAACTCGCACGACCATAAGGCCACTACCCCCTCAAGATAGCGTGTCTACCAATTCCACCACTTCGGCAATTCAGATACCTGTATTACTCAGCGTCAGGCGCACTGTCCGGGGCCGTATTCACTTGAGGAATATCAGAAGCTGCATCCGCATCAGGCGCGGATACTTGCGGTATATCAGACTGCATTTCTTCCTGCAGCAAGTCCGGGTTTACAATCGGGGCCGCACCATCGCTGGCACCAACACTGTATTGCTTGGCAAATACTGCCAGCACCAGACTGGTGGCAAAAAAGACAACAGCCGCAAGACTGGTAGTCCTTGTCAGGAAGTTACCTGAACCACCACTACCAAACACAGTCTGGGAGGCGCCACTACCAAAAGCTGCTCCGGTTTCAGCACCTTTGCCCTGCTGCAACAGCACCAAACCAATGATCGCAATGGCTGCGATCACGTGCACGATTATTACCAGCGTCTCCATAATTCAGCTCACACTCTGACAAATTCGTATAAAATCTTTGGCGTTCAGGGACGCACCCCCGACCAAACCACCGTCAATATCCTCACAGGCAAACAATGCTTCAGCATTATCGGCATTAACGCTGCCACCGTAGAGAATCTGTACACCAGAGGCGACGCCTGCATCAAACTGCGCAACCACCTGACGAATAAACGCATGCATCAACTGCGCATCTTCCGCGCTTGCTGCCTGCCCGGTACCAATTGCCCAGACTGGCTCATAAGCAATAACCGCGTCTTCCAGAGCCTTAACACCACACTGCTCAATAATCGCAGTCATTTGCGTGGCCACGACATCCTCTGCATGTCCGCTTTGACGATGATCAAGCGACTCACCAACGCAAAGCACTGGAATCAGACCAGCTGCTTGTGCGGCAGCGAACTTTTTCGCTACCAGCTCATCACTTTCCCCGCAGCGAACCCGCCGCTCGGAATGCCCTACCAGCACAAATCGAACCCGGAAATCAGACAGCATACTGCCCGACACCTCTCCGGTAAAAGCACCCGATGCTTCTTCCGACAAATCCTGCGCACCCAGTACGATCTCACTACCAAATGCAGCTTCAGCAACCTGTCCCAGGTAGGGATAGGGCGGGCAAACCACAACATCAACACCATTGATGCCATTGGCTAACACCGGCAAAAGATCAGACACCAGACTTTTGATACTGGCCTGGCTGCCATTCATTTTCCAGTTACCTGCAACCAGAGCTCGACGCATCGTACTTGCTGTGCCTCTTATTCTAAAACGGCCGTCGACAAAACGGGGCGCCACTATAGCGATTTTACCCCAACCTTGCAAGCAAACCGAGCAGGGCCCCGCTGCTCATGCGCAAAGTTCTGAAACTTTAGCTTCCAGCCACTAGCCAGCGACTGACGCCACAACACTTGCCAGTGTTTCGGCCCGCGATTTCACATCACTGGCATCATCACCTTCAACCATCACCCTGACCACTGGCTCTGTTCCTGACGGCCGCAAAAGGACACGACCGCGACCGGCCATTTCTTTTTCGTGCGCAGCCACCGCCTTTGCAATACTGGCGTCAGTCATGACTTTCTGCTTGTCGGCCACTTTCACATTGCACATGGTCTGGGGCATTTTAACCATCTTTGAACGCAGATCATGAAGTGATGCATCACACTGAATCATTGCGACAAGCACCTGCAGCGCCGAGACAATACCATCCCCGGTCGTTGATACATCCAGGCAAACGATGTGACCTGAGGACTCTCCACCCAGTGTCCAGTCGTTTTTCTTTAACGCTTCCATCACATAACGATCACCAACATCTGTACGCACAAAAGGAACATCAAGCGCCTCAAGGCCCAGTTGCAATCCAAGATTGCTCATCAGCGTCCCTACGACACCGCCAAAAGAGACATTCCTGCGACGCCGGTCACGGGCAATGATGTAAAGAATCTCATCCCCATCTACCTCTACACCCATGTGATCGACCATCACAACACGATCGCCATCGCCATCAAAGGCAATGCCCAGGTCAGCTTTCTGCGACAGGACTTCTTCAATCAGCTTTTGCGGGGCTGTCGAACCACACTGCTTATTGATGTTGAGACCGTCGGGAGACGTTCCGATTGTCGTTACACTGGCACCCAGCTCTGAGAAAACATTAGCGGCAATATGGTAGGTCGAGCCATTGGCACAGTCGAGCACAATTTTAAGGCCTTGCAACACGATGTTGCCGGGAATCGTCCCTTTGCAATACTCGATATAGCGTCCGGCAGCATCTGTAATCCTGGATACTTTGCCGATATCTTTGGACTCAACCGTCGTGAGCTCTTTTTCCAGGTAAGACTCGATGGCCAACTCTGTTTCATCAGGCAACTTACGGCCATCCCCTGCAAAAAACTTGATGCCATTATCCGGATAAGCATTGTGCGAGGCACTAATCACAATCCCTGCCTGCGCCTGGAATGTTCGTGTAAGATAGGCCACAGCCGGAGTGGGCATTGGCCCTAACATGTGGATGTCGACTCCCGCCGAAGCCAGACCAGCCTCCAGTGCTGCTTCAAACATATAGCCGGAAATCCGGGTATCCTTACCTATCAGAATCTTGCCCCGTTTGCCGCCTTCAGCAAATACCTTGCCTGCAGCCCAGCCCAGCTTAAGCACAAAGTCAGGTGTAATCGGAAAATCACCTACTCTCCCCCGAATACCATCGGTACCGAAATAACGCTTTTGTGATTCCCTTTTTCCACTCATGACTGATCCCTAACTGTTCTAATAATATTCATATCCGGGGGCACCCTAAATCGGGTTAAAAGACACGGCATTTTCGCGCAACGCCGTCACTACCTTGGCGCAATCGACAGTTGCAGCAACATCATGCACCCGGATGATATCGGCACCAAGCCACATCGCCAATGAGGCACCGGACAGGCTGCCAGCCAATCGTTCTGACACATCCCGCCCGGTCACGGCACCAATCATGGATTTGCGCGACAGGCCTATCAGTAACGGCAGGCCCAATTGTTTTATTCCTGGCAATGCCGACAACAACTCATAGTTGTGGGCAACGGTTTTACCAAAACCAAAACCAGGATCAAGGCAGATACGCTCAGCAGCAATACCTGCCTCAACACAGGCTGCAACCCGCCCCTCCAGGAATCCAATCACTTCGTCAGTAACAGAGTCATACAAAGGCGCATCCTGCATGCTCTCAGGCTGACCCTGCATGTGCATCAGACAGACAGCCATGTCACTGTCTGCTACCGCACCGAGGGCGCCGGGGCGCTGCAAAGCCCTGACATCATTAATCATACCTGCGCCTGCCCGAGCAGCCTCACGAATAACGGCAGCAGTACTGGTATCAACAGAGACCAGTGCACCCAGCTGTTTACTGATGGCTTCTACGACAGGAACTACCCGGTCAAGTTCTTCCTGCTCAGACACAGGCTCTGCACCGGGTCGGGTTGACTCGCCGCCAACATCAATCAATGCAGCCCCGTCGCGAATCATTTGCTCAGCGCTTGCAAGAGCGCGATCCAGGGAAATACGAAAATCAGACTGGGAAGGAAAAGACGGTGACCGATAACGGCCACCGTCAGAGAAAGAATCGGGGGTGACATTCAACACCCCCATGATCTTCGGCTGTTTCAGCTCCAGCCATTGCCCGGCGCACCACAAGCGCTGCGCCGCCGAAATATCACCCGAAAAACTGCGGTGGCTGTCCATGCCGGTATCCCGCGCCTGCTCAGTGCTCACCTACCGGACCACCAATCGGCTTGTCCGATTCGGCAGCACCTGATTCGCTCTCACTTCGGGCAGAGCCAGCACCAGGACCATCATGATCCGACCAATCTGCTGGCGGGCGCGGTTTTCGCCCGTCCATAATGTCGTTAATCTGCTCGACATCGATGGTTTCATATTCCATCAAGGCATCTTTCATCAGCTCCAGCTTGTCGCGATTCTCATGCAAGAGACGCTCAGCTGTGCTGTAGCAGTAATCCACGATACTCTTAACTTCATCATCAATCAGCTTGGCAGTTTCGCCAGAGTGATGAGTCTGAGAGTGACCGGCAGAGCGACCCAGGAAGACTTCACCGTCATCCTCGGCATACATTAACGGCCCCAATTTTTCAGACAGACCCCACTTGGTCACCATGTTGCGAGCCATTTCTGTAGCACGCTGAATATCATTACTGGCACCTGTGGTGACACCTTCTTCGCCCAATGTCATGGCCTCTGCAATCCGGCCACCGTAAAGGCTGCAAATCTGACTGATCAGCGCACGCTTGCTCAGGCTGTAGCGATCTTCTTCTGGCAGGAACATGGTGACACCCAGAGCCCGGCCACGAGGTATAATACTGACCTTGTAAACCGGGTCATGCTCAGGCACCAGGCGACCCACAATGGCGTGTCCCGCCTCATGGTAAGCCGTATTACTTTTCTCTTTTTCAGACATAACCATGGACTTGCGCTCTGCGCCCATCATGATTTTGTCTTTGGCTTTTTCAAATTCTTCCATGGTCACCAGGCGTTTGCTTCCCCTGGCGGCAAACAGAGCAGCCTCGTTAACCAGATTAGCCAGGTCTGCACCCGAGAATCCTGGTGTGCCACGGGCAATAACTGCCGGATTAACGTTTTCCGATACCGGCACCTTGCTCATGTGAACCTTTACGATCTGCTCCCGACCTCTGATGTCCGGCAGCCCGACTACAACCTGGCGATCGAATCGACCAGGACGCAGCAACGCAGGGTCCAGAACGTCTGGACGGTTGGTTGCAGCAATCACGATGACGCCATCATTAACCTCAAAACCATCCATTTCCACCAGCAACTGGTTCAGTGTCTGCTCACGCTCATCGTGACCACCACCCAGGCCAGCACCACGGTGACGACCTACCGCGTCTATCTCATCGATAAAGATAATACAGGGCGCCTGTTTCTTGGCCTGATCAAACATGTCACGAACACGCGAAGCACCCACACCTACAAACATTTCCACAAAATCCGAACCGGAAATGGAAAAGAAGGGGACTTTTGCTTCGCCGGCGATTGCCTTGGCCAGCAAGGTTTTACCGGTACCAGGCTGACCAACCATCAGGATGCCACGAGGAATCTTGCCACCCAGACGCTGAAATTTGTCAGGCTCTCGCAGGAAGTCCACCAGCTCTTTAACATCTTCTTTGGCTTCATCAACGCCAGCGACATCAGAGAACGTCACTTTAATCTGGTCCTCACCCAGCAGCTTCGCCTTGCTCTTACCGAAAGACATTGGGCCGCCTTTGCCGCCACCAGCGCCTCCCTGCATCTGCCGCATAAAGAAAAAGAACAACGCGATAATAATCAGGATCGGGAAGCTCGCCACAAGGAGCTGAGTCCAGAGACTCTGGCGCTCCGGCTCGGAAGCTCGGATTTCCACGCCATTGGCAAACAGGTCATCCATCAGCTGAGGATCGCCAATCATGGGAATCGTGGTGGTGAAGCGGGAATTGTCTCCTCGCACGCCATTGACTGACACGCCGGAAATATTGACAGAGCGCACCTGCCCGTCACGTACTTCACGAATGAATTCCGAGTAATTGACCTGAGTGGTGGCCGGCTCCTGGTTAATATTGTTGAACACCGTCAACAACACTGCCGCAATCACCATCCAGAGTAATAAATTCTTTGCCATATCGTTCAAGGGAAACCCCCTTTTCTCATTCAAACTAACAAATAGACCGCCAACCTGGTCATTCAGTAGACCGCCAAAACGGTCGTTGCCATTCCCTCAAGCCCCGAATCATTGTTTTTCGTGTCTTGATTGTCACCGGGAAGGCGAGGGCAGTCGAAAGCTGACGCAATGTCTCTGCGTGACTGTCTGTTCTCACATCAAGATGGGGGCTGATTTCGATATTACAAGATAGAAGTCTTGATTGTCCAAGAAATGCTGTCCTACAATGCGCCCGCAACGGCGACCAATTACCACGTCAAGCCTCCCCCTGCTTCTTTCTACAGGCATCCGCACCATGAGCACCGACAAGAAAACAATGGACAATCAGCAACTTAAAAAACTCCGCACAATTGCACATCAGTTACGTCCGATACTGACCATCGCGGGTGACGGCGTTACAGAGAATATTATCAAGGAGCTAAACCAGGCGCTGGAACGCCATGAACTGATAAAAATCAAAATCCAGCTGGGTGATCGGGAACTGCGCCAGCAAGTCGCCGATGAGCTATGCCTGCAATCCAGCGCCGAATGTGTACAGCGTATTGGTAATGTTGCCGTCCTGTACCGGGCCGCTAAAGAGCCGAACCCCAAACTGTCAAACCTTCTCCGGCACCAATAGCAATTGCTGCCGGATCAGGGCGATATGAGCTAGATGTGCTCAACTTCGTCGATTTCGTACTCGATTTCACCACCTGGCGCATTAACGACGACTTCCTCACCGACCTCTTTGCCCATTATGGCACGGGCAATCGGCGAGCCAACCGAAATTTTTCCGGCTTTAACATCAGCCTCATCTTCGCCAACAACCTGGTACTTGACGGTTTTTTCCGTATCCAGGTTTATTAGCGTGACAGTAGCCCCAAAGATGACTTTGCCGCTGACAGGAATTTTGGTGATATCAATAATCTCGGAATCAGCCAGCTTGCCTTCAATTTCCTTGATTCGCCCTTCACAAAAACCCTGCTGCTCCCTGGCCGCGTGATACTCCGCGTTTTCCTTTAAATCACCGTGCTCGCGCGCTTCAGCGATCGCTTCAATAATAGCCGGACGCTTCTCGGTCTTGAGCTCATGCAGCTCTGAACGCAGGCGCTCAGCCCCTGCCATTGTCATTGGAACTTTTCTCATAGCACTCCCAAAATCCTTCGAATGCAAAAATCACCAAACAAAAAAAATACGGGCGGGACTTTCTTGCGAAAGCCCCGCCAGCACCAAAAAATCTATGTCTGACCCTATAATGCGACTAAACCCTGAACTTGTCCAGCCACCCGGGAGCTACAGGCTGCTCTCAACCAAACCCCCGGGCGGCCTCCAATTTACTGGGTAGCCACCTGCTTGTGCAGTTCCTGAAGTGTGTAGACGTTCAGCTGATCACCAAATTCCAGTGAATCGCAAACCGCACTGGCACTTGCCAGCGTAGTTGTGCAGAACACATCGTGGCGAAGTGCGGTACGCCGGATAGTCGAGGAATCGGCAATCGCCTGTTTGCCTTCGGTCGTGTTGACGATCAGTTGAATTTCTTCATTCTTGATCATGTCCACGATATGCGGGCGACCTTCCATCACTTTGTTAACCCGCTTCACCGGCAGCCCTGCCGACTCAATAATAGTCGCTGTTCCCGTGGTCGCAACCAGGCGGAACCCTAGTTCATGGAAGCGACGCGCCACATCAGCAACTTTCGCCTTGTCTGCATCACGCACACTGATAAATACAGTGCCTTCACGGGCGATTTCTTCACCTGCGGCAATCTGTGACTTGGCAAACGCTTCGGCAAACGTTTTACCGACCCCCATGACTTCACCAGTGGACTTCATTTCCGGCCCAAGAATCGGGTCAACGCCCGGGAATTTGTTGAATGGGAACACCGCCTCTTTGACAGCATATGTCTGAGGTATGACTTCCCTGGTGAAGCCCTGCTCTGCCAGCGATGTGCCGGCCATGCAACGGGCCGCCACTTTGGCCAGTGAGGTACCAATACACTTGGATACGAATGGCACAGTTCGCGATGCGCGAGGGTTGACCTCAATGATGTACAACTCACCGTCCTGGTAAGCCAGCTGAGTATTCATCAACCCGACCACACCCAGCTCACGGGCCAGGGCTGTGACCTGTTCACGCACCAGCTCCTGTACCTCTGCCGGCAGATTGTACGGCGGCAGAGAGCAGGCTGAATCACCAGAGTGAACCCCTGCCTGCTCAATATGCTGCATGATCGCCCCAACCACCACGTCTTTGCCATCGCTGACCAGATCAACATCCAGTTCGATCGCGGCATTCAGGAACGAGTCCAACAACACCGGACTGTCATTGCCCACTTTGACCACCTTGGTCATGTAGCGGTTGAGCTCTTCCTCGTTATATACGATCTCCATGGCCCGGCCACCCAGCACGTAAGAGGGGCGAACAACCAGCGGATAGGAAATGCGCTCGGCTTCCTCAATGCACTGTTCGACGCTGCGCACGATGCAGTTAGGCGGTTGCTTGAGATTGAGCTTCTGAATCATCTGCTGGAAACGCTCCCGGTCTTCTGCCAGGTCGATTGCATCCGGGCTGGTACCGATCACCGGCACACCCGCCTGCTCCAGCTGCGTAGCCAGGTTCAGCGGTGTTTGACCACCAAACTGAACAATCACGCCCTCAGGCTTTTCTATCTCCACAATTTCCAGCACATCTTCCAGCGTCAGCGGCTCGAAATACAGTCGGTCGGAAATATTGTAGTCTGTCGACACTGTCTCCGGGTTACAGTTCACCATAATGGCTTCATAGCCATCTTCACGCATTGCCAGCGCCGCATGAACACAGCAGTAATCAAACTCGATACCCTGGCCAATACGGTTGGGGCCACCACCGAGCACGATGATTTTCTTGCGATCAGAAGGCTCTGCCTCGCACTCCTCTTCGTAACTGGAGTACATGTATGCTGTGGTCGATTTAAACTCGGCCGCACAAGTGTCAACACGCTTGTAAACCGGCCTGACACCCAGACCATGTCGATGCTCACGCACTTTTTCTTCACTGACATTCAGCAAAGCGGCAAGCCTGACATCCGAGAAACCTTTCTGTTTGAGTGAGTACATAGCATCACGATCCAGCACTTCCAGTGCCTGGCCGCTGACTTGTTTCTCAGTTTGGATAATGTCTGCGATCTGGGCCAGAAACCAGGGATCAATACCTGTCAGTTCCTGGACTTTATCCACACCCAGCCCCTGGCGGAACGCATCACCGATATAACGAATCCGGTCACTGCCTGCGTCCATCAACTCACCACGGAGAAGATCCATGGCATCACTGAGACCGGTATCCAGAATCGGGTCCAGGCCGCTAATACCGACTTCCAGGCCTCGCAGTGCCTTTTGTAAAGATTCCTGGAACGTGCGCCCAATGGCCATCACTTCACCCACCGACTTCATCTGCGTGGTGATTCGGTCACTGGTCTCCGGGAACTTCTCAAAGGTAAAACGCGGAATCTTGGTAACTACGTAATCGATGGTCGGCTCGAATGAGGCCGGTGTCGCACCACCGGTGATTTCGTTGCTTAATTCATCCAGCGTAAATCCAACTGCCAGTTTCGCAGCAACGCGAGCAATCGGGAACCCTGTCGCTTTGGAAGCCAGTGCTGACGAACGGGACACGCGCGGGTTCATCTCAATCAACACCAGCCGCCCATTTTCCGGATTCATACCGAACTGCACGTTGGATCCACCGGTTTCAACACCAATTTCACGCAACACATCGATGGCAGCGTTGCGCAGAATCTGATATTCCTTGTCAGTCAGGGTCTGCGAAGGGGCTACGGTAATGGAATCACCCGTGTGGACACCCATGGCATCAAAGTTTTCAATGGTACAAACAATAATGCAGTTATCTGCCTTATCCCGAACCACTTCCAGTTCGTATTCTTTCCAGCCAATCAGCGACTCATCGATCAGCAGCTCATTGGTTGGCGACAACTCCAGACCGCGGCTGCAGATCTCAACAAATTCTTCCTTGTTGTAGGCGATACCACCACCGGTACCCCCCATGGTAAAGGAGGGACGAATAATGCAGGGAAAACCAATCTCTTCCAGCGTCGCAAACGCCTCGTCCATATTGTGCGCCATACCATGTCTTGGCGTTTCCAGGCCGATCCTTTTCATGGCCTGATCAAACAGCTCGCGATTTTCTGCTTTATCAATCGCCTCTGCGGTCGCACCAATCATTTCCACGCCATATTTTTCCAGTACGCCGTGACGCTGCAGATCCAGCGCACAGTTCAGCGCAGTCTGACCGCCCATGGTGGGCAGAATGGCATCTGGTTTTTCCTTGGCAATGATTTTTTCCACAATCTGCCAGGTCACCGGCTCAATGTAGGTGGCATCCGCCATGGCCGGATCCGTCATGATCGTGGCCGGATTCGAATTGACCAGAATGACGCGATAACCTTCCTCGCGCAGCGCCTGGCAGGCCTGGGCGCCAGAATAATCAAATTCGCAGGCCTGGCCGATGACGATTGGCCCGGCGCCAATGATCAAAATACTATTGATGTCTGTACGTTTTGGCATAAGTAAACCGTATCTGAGTTGAGTAAGCCCGGCAGGCGTGCATTAACGTGCAGCGCGCTGCGTCATCAGGTCGACAAATTTATTAAACAGTGGAGCGATATCATGTGGCCCCGGACTGGCTTCAGGGTGACCCTGGAAGGCAAATGCCGGTTTATCCGTTCGCTCAATGCCCTGCAGCGACCCGTCAAACAATGAACGGTGCGTGGCACGCAGATTGGCTGGCAGCGACGCTTCGTCCACCGCAAAGCCATGGTTCTGACTGGTGATCATGACCGTTTTATCATCCAGGTTCTGTACCGGGTGATTGGCACCGTGATGCCCCAGTTGCATTTTCAGTGTTTGCGCACCACAGGCCAGCGCCAGCAACTGACAGCCAAGACAGATACCAAACACAGGGATCTCTGTTTCCAGGACTTCTTTAATGGCAGCAATGGCATAATCACAAGGTTCTGGATCACCAGGACCGTTGGAGAGGAAAATGCCGTCCGGGTTCATCGCCAGCACTTCCGATGCCGGGGTCTGGGCAGGCACAACAGTCACGGTGCAATTACGCTCAGCCAGCATCCGCAGGATATTGCGCTTAACGCCGTAGTCCCAGGCTACCACATGGAAAGGTTTGTCATGCTGCATCTCCGCATAGCCTTCACCGAGCTTCCACTCGCCCTCATTCCAGGCGTACTGCTGAGTGGTGGAAACTTCTTTGGCAAGGTCCATGCCTTTCAGCCCGGGGAACCCCTTGGCCTTTTCAATGGCATAGGACTCGCCTTTTTCGACCAGTTCGGCGCCACTGAGGATACAGCCATTCAGAGGGCCTTTATCGCGCAACAATCGAGTCAAACGACGAGTGTCTATCTCGGCAATGGCGACAACCTGCTCAGCCTTGAGGAACTCATCCAGATTACTCTCACTGCGCCAGCTGCTGACCATCAAAGGCAGGTTACGAATAACCAGACCTGATGCCCAGACACGTTCTGACTCATTATCCTCTTTGTTCACACCCGTGTTACCGATGTGCGGATAGGTCAGTGTCACGATCTGTCGTGCATACGACGGATCCGTCAGAATTTCCTGATAACCGGTCATGGCGGTGTTGAAAACCACCTCTCCACTGGTTACCCCTTGCATGCCAAGGGCCTTGCCTTTAAAGATACTTCCATCTTCTAGGGCTAGAACTGCTGGACTGTTCAATGTGCTCTCCCGGGTGTTAAGACAGGCGAAAAAAAGCGGAATGAAAGCTCGCTCTCATTCCGCTTTTAGGTATTCTGTCTCATGTGTGCTCAGTGATATTCATACTGAGCGGAAATTATACGAAATAGACGCCCTCACTGTCTACGGCGGATTCGCATCAGTTGGCATCTAAGTCCAGAACATCATCGATGGAATACAACCCCGGCCCGCGACTACCCAGCCAGATAGCAGCTCTGACCGCGCCACTGGCAAAGGTCATGCGGCTGCTGGCTTTGTGACTGATTTCCAGCCGTTCGCCTTCTCCAGCAAAAATTACCGTGTGATCGCCAACAATGTCGCCACCCCGGACCGTCGCGAAACCGATGGTCTTACGGTCTCTTTCATCGCCAATGCCTTCACGCCCATAGACGGCCACCTCATTCAGGTCACGCCCCAGGCTGTCAGCAATGACCTCCCCCATACGCAATGCCGTACCGGATGGCGAGTCTTTTTTATGGCGGTGATGCGCCTCAACGATTTCGATATCGACATCATCCCCCAACGCCTTTGCTGCCATCTCCAACAGGCGCAGGGTCAGATTAACGCCCATGCTCATGTTTGGTGCCGTCAGGATTGGCGTTGATGCTGAGGCGCGCTCAAGCGCTGACTTTTGCTCGTCACTCAGACCCGTCGTGCCGATCACGATCGCTTTGCTATGCTTGCTGCAAAACGCCACATTCTGCATCGTTGCTTCAGGCGAAGTGAAATCAATCAGCACGTCAAAATCATCAACACAGGCAGACAGCGAATCTACTGCGATAACTTCCAGCGCCCCTGCACCAGCAATCAAACCGATGTCCTGACCACATTGAGGATCTTCCTTTAACGTTGTACCTGCTGTTACCTGCGCGTCACCAGAACGAGCCAGCACTGCCTGCACTAATGTTCTTCCCATGCGACCGGCTACACCGGCAATCGCGATCCTTATCATGACAACCCTTTTTTAAGCTAAGATGTATGGAGAGGATCCATGGTACATGAAACCCGACCAGACGATGAACCGGTCATTATAACGGCTATTCGTATTAGCCAACAGCTTTAGAGTTCGCTACTCTACCGAGCAACAGGAACTGCATTGAAATAAGATGGACAAGCAACCGGTCTCAACCAACAATCAGCGCCGACAGGCTTACGAGTCGATCGTCTCTTCCTATTACCAGGACGTTTATCGTTATGCATTCTGGCTGACGCGAAATGCCAATATTGCTGAAGACCTGGTGCAGGAGACTTTCATGCGCGCCTGGCGATCCTTTGACAGCCTGCAAAAAAGCAGCGCTGCCAAAGCCTGGCTGTTTACCATATTGCGGCGTGAGAATGCCCGTATGTATGAGCGGTACCGACCTGAACTGGTCGATATCACCGATGCCAGCCTGGCTGAAGATAAAGGCGGTGAGCCCGATCAGTTCCGGGATCGCCAGGAATTGCACCAGGCTATTCTTGGGCTGGAAAGCGACTATCGCGACCCGCTTTTGCTGCAGGTTATTGGCGGATTCAGCGGGAAAGAAATTGCCAGCATTCTCGATCTTAATAGTAATACAGTAATGACCCGACTGTTTCGCGCCCGTAGCAAGTTGCGCGACACATTAACAAGTGAAACACCCAGTGATGCCTCGACAACCCAGCAAGAGAGTCAGTGACACATGAATGACCAGGAATTCAATCAACGCGCATACAGCAATCCGCGCGATGGTGGTGAGGATTTCAAGGCAGCATTAGATGCCAGCCCTGACAGACAACGTCTGGTCAGCGAGCTGCAGGCCCTGGAATATCGCCTTGAGCAGACACTGCAGGATATCGCCATTCCAGCCAATCTGGAGGATCGCCTAAAACGTAATGGCACCCAGAGCAGCAGTAATGGCGAAAACACGGCCGAGACGCACAAACCAGTACCGGCACCCCGGCGACACTGGCAGCGCTTCAGTCGCCCGGCAGCCATCGCTGCATCTTTGCTGATTGCCCTGTCACTGAGTTTCACCGTTCTGACCAGCAGACCGACTGCAGCAGATATGGCGCTGGGCAACTCACTGCTCAACCACGTCCATGCAGAAAGCCGGTTCTATAATGTCGATAACAATATCCCCTGGTCATCTGCCAGCGAGGTCATGCAGCAAACCGGGGCAAGCTTTGCCTCTTTTGCGGATGTGGCGAACGAGATGAACCTGACCTTTGCTGAGTTCTGCCGTCTGATGGGCAACGACAAACGCGGCACACACCTGGTGATACGTGGCGAACACGGACCGGTGTCTATTATGTTCATCAACCACCACCCGATCCGTGGCAAGGTGGAATTGCAAGATAGCGAACTGCGCGGCGAAGTGGTTCCCGTGGAAGATGGGTTTCTGGCAATCTTTGGCTCACCCGATGAACCTATAGCGCGCATTCGCACCCGGTTTCAGCGACAACTGACCTGGTCTATCTAAGGCTAAACACCTGATTCAAAACCTAACAGTTATCACCTTACGCCTTACAATACGCCTTATAATCAGAACAGTGCCGCCGGCATCGACATGACACTATCGCTGCCAGCTTCTATCTCTTTTCGCAGCGCATGTGTTTTTGGCATACAGCGTCGCAGGTAATAGTCTGCGACGTGGATTTTCGCCTGACAGAAATCACTGTCACCTTCACCACTATCCAGCTTCGACTGCGCAGTCATGCTCATTCGCGCCCACATGTAGCCGTACATCACAATAGATAACAGGTCCAGAAAAGGCACCGAAGCAGCGCCAACTTCGTCAGGCATTTCCACAGACGCCGAGCGCACATGAGCCACTGCCGCCTGTAAATCAGACAGGGCGTTTTGCAGCCCCTCTGCAAATGGCGCCTGACTGCCTGGCAACTCCTGCGCGAATGACTCAACTTCCCCAATCAGGTCATCCAGCATCCCTTGCCGGTCATAAACGACCTTGCGCCCCATCAGATCCAGCGCCTGGATCCCGTTAGTACCTTCATAGATTTGTGCGATGCGCGCATCCCGGACTTTTTGTTCCTGCCCCCATTCACGAACATAGCCATGCCCGCCGAGCACCTGCTGACCCAGCACGCACGCCTCAAACCCCCGGTCCGAAAAAGCAGCCTTGGCTACCGGTGTCAGCACTGCCACACGCCACTCTGCTTTTTTTCGTGACTCTGCTTCCGGGTGATAGTGAGCAATATCCAGCTGACTGCCCACATACACCGCCAATGCCCGTGCCGCCTCTGAATTGGCTCGCATGGTTAACAACATGCGCCTTACATCGGCGTGCACTAACAAGGAATCGCCAGCGTCATCCGGCGATTGTGTCCCTCTGGCAGATCTGCCCTGCCGCCTCTCGTCTGCATACCGGGCAGCCACCTGGTAGGAGGCATCTCCCAGTGCCAGGCCCTGTAAACCAATTGTCAGACGCTCGTAATTCATCATCGTAAACATACAGGCCAGACCATTATGGGGCTCTCCGACGAGAAATCCTTTGGCCTGGTCAAAATTCATCACACAGGTTGCCGATCCCAGTAAACCCATTTTATGCTCGATAGAACCACAACTGACGCCGTTGGTCTGATCTGGCGATTCTGGCAAATACTTAGGAACCAGAAACAAAGAGACACCTTTTGCCCCTGCCGGCGCACCAGGTAGCTTGGCAAGCACCAGATGTACAATATTATCCGTCAGATCATGCTCACCACCGGTAATGAACATTTTACTACCGGTTATCCGGTACGCCTCACCCTCTGGTTCTGCCCGCGTTTTCAACATGGACAAATCTGTGCCAGCCTGCGCCTCAGTCAGGCACATCGTGGCGGACCAGCTACCATCATAGAGTTTCGGCAAATAGGTTTGTTTAAGTGATTCGCTGGCGTGCCTGGCAATGGCCAGTGCACCGCCTGCCGTCAACACGGCATAAAGTGCCAGCGAGCTGTTTGCTGCCATCATCATTTCCTCAATGGAAACGGTCAGCAACTTCGGCATCCCCTGACCGCCGTATTCCGGATCCCCTGACAACCCGATCCAGCCGCCAGATGCGTACGTGCGGTAAGCATCGACAAACCCTTCAGGTGTAGTGACCTGACCCGCTTCAAACTGGCAACCCTGTTCATCGCCTGACTGATTCAGGGGCGCCATCAGCGTTTCAGCAATCCTGCCAGCCTCTTCCAGCACGGAATTAATGAGATCTTCACTGAGTTCATCATTGAGATTCAGGTCAGTAAAACGGCTGGAAATCTGGAAGACATCATGCAGGATAAACTGCATGTCTTTAAGCGGTGCGCGATATTCAAACACGGTCAGCTCCCTGTTCAACGGCAATCGTAATAGCGAGTGGGTCGTGTGCCAAGCTCGGTGACCACAGCTCACGTCCCACTAGCGTACCGCCAAAAGGAAGCAGATGGAAAGCCCGACAAACCTGCCAGGCAATGCGTTAATCGAGCAAGGCCCGAAGAGAGAGTGCTTGCGCTGCAGTTTCAACACTGGCAGCTTCCATCCAGGGCACCTCGCCCAGCAGTGGCCCAGGCATCATTGAGGTCAGCGTCTGCACATTTTGCTCGGCCACCTCATCAGGTGCTGACAGGTGGTTAGCCACCCATCCCGCCAATGGCAACCCGTCACGACGAATCGCCTCAGCTGTCAATATGGCATGATTAATACAGCCAAGCCTGATACCGACCACCAGTATGACGGGCAACTGCATACGTGACGCCAGCCCTGACAACATTTCCCGCTCATTTAATGGTACCCGCCATCCGCCCGCACCTTCAATTACGGTCAGATCTGCTCGTTGCATCATGATCGCCTGACAAAACCCCGTTAACCGGTCCAGGCTTAAACGCCTGCCGGCCTGAGCCGCCGCAAGATGAGGCGCAATAGCGGCTGGTAAAGCCACCGGGTTCACCTGTTCATAAGGCAACTCAAGTGATGCTGAGGCCATCAATGCCAGGGCATCTTCATTTCGCCACTGCCCGTCAACTGACTCACACCCAGCAGCCACTGGCTTCATCCCGACCGTTGTTTTGCCAAGCTGGTTAGCAGCCGTCAATAATGCGGAAGAGACCAGGGTCTTGCCTACCTCGGTATCAGTGCCTGTTACAAAAAAAGCTTTTCTTGCCGCCATTGCGTTAGATTCTCCCATTCAAATCCTCAACCACGCAGATCATCAGGCAATGAAGCCAGCGCATCAAGTAGCCGCTCATAATGCTCATCCGTGTGTGCTGCGGAAAATGTGACTCGTAACCTGGCGCTGTCGGCTGGCACCGTGGGCGGCCTGATGGCGCTCACTTGCACACCCTGCTCGCGAAGATACTCACTTGCCTTGACCGCACGATCGGCCTCCCCAAGAACGATAGCCTGAACGGGCGTCTGCGAAGGCAGAATGTTCAGCCCCAGGTTCGCAACATCTTGCTGGAAACGCATGACCAGTGACTGCAAACGCTGTTGCCGCCAGGTCTCTGAACGCAGACAGGCAAGGGCCGCTATCGTTGCCGCCGCCAATGGCGGTGGCATGGCAGTAGTATAGATATGGGTCCGGGCAAACTGGGTCAGATAATCAATCAACACCTCATCACCTGCCACAAAGGCACCTGCAGTACCCAGTGATTTTCCCAGGGTGCCGACCAGAACAGGCACATCCGAGGCGCTTAAACCAAAATGGGACAAGGTGCCAGCACCGGTATCACCGAGACAGCCAATACCGTGCGCATCATCCACAATCAAAGTTGCCTGGTATTTGTCCGCCAACGCCACCTGCTCAGGAAGCGGCGCCAGATCACCATCCATACTGAACACGCCATCGGTGATGATCAGGGCACGACTATCGCAATGATGCCGAATGAGCATGGCTTCCAGATCTTTGGTATCACGGTGGGCAAACCTTCGGCTGTCACCACGACTTAACCATCCTCCATCAAGCAATGAAGCGTGATTGAGCGCATCCTGAAAAATCGGCGCGCCCGGGTTGGTCAACGCATTAATCACACCGACATTCGCCATGTAGCCGGTGCTGAACAGCATCGCCTTCTGTCGGCCACAAAAATCAGCTAACGCTTCTGCCAACTCATCATGAACACGACAGTGACCGGTAACCAGGTGCGAGGCCCCGCTACCGACGCCATATTGCTCAGCAGCAACCTGCATAGCCCGAATAACATCAGGATGACTGGCCAGCCCCAGGTAATCATTGCTACAGAAGTTAACCCGTTTCTGGCCATCACCAAAAAGACTATCCGGCTGGCAAGGGCCGCAGCGCTGCAGCACCTGCCGAAGCAAATTCTGCTCAGCACGATATTGCAGCTTCTGCTGCAGTTCTGCCTTCAGTCGCTGACTGGCCCGGCTACCCTGGCTCTCCTGGCCGGTCTGGCTGGCTGGTTCTACTAACGACATCGTTTACATTGCCGAGTAGAAAGCAGAAGTGCGCGGTTGAGGTTGACACTTTCGCGCTTCAGGCTGCATCCCCAGGCGTTTAAGCAACTGCAGGTCATGGCTTTCCTCAGGCAGTGGCGTAGTTAACAGCTTCTCGCCATAAAAAATTGAGTTGGCGCCTGCCATAAAGCACATCGCCTGCATCTCATCATTCATTTCTTGCCTGCCTGCGGAAAGCCGCACATACGAGGCAGGCATCATGATACGTGCAACAGCAATGGTACGAATAAAATCAAAGTTATCGATTTCCGGCGTGTCAGCCAATGGCGTACCTGCCACTCTGACCAGGTTATTGATCGGGACGCTATCCGGATGTGCGGGCATATTCGCCAATTGTTGCAGTAACCCTACCCGGTCTTCAGCGCTCTCACCCATGCCAACGATGCCACCACTACAGACTTTCATGCCAGCGTCCCTGACATAGGACAGAGTTTCATGGCGCTCTTCATAGGTTCGCGTGGTGATAATGTCCGCGTAATATTCCGGCGAGGTATCCAGGTTGTGGTTATAGTAATCCAGTCCAGCTTCGGCCAAGGCTTCCGCCTGTGTTTCTGACAGGCGACCCAATGTCATGCAGGTTTCCATTCCCAGGTCCCGGACCTGTCTTACCATTTCCAATACAGCCGGAAAGTCTTTCTCCGACGGGTGCTTCCAGGCAGCTCCCATACAAAAGCGGGTAGCACCGTTATCACGCGCCTGCTGAGCCTGCGTCACAACCTTCTGCACTTCCATCAGCTTCTCTTTTTCCAGCCCGGTATTGTAATGGCCACTTTGTGGGCAGTATTTACAATCTTCCGGGCAAGCACCGGTTTTGATGGATAGCAAGGTACTCATCTGGACCTGATTGGGGTCAAAATACTGCTGGTGCACTGTTTGTGCCTGAAACAACAAAGACATGAAGGGCATATCGAACAACGCCTGAATCTCTGCCCGATGCCAATCATGGCGAATAGCCGGCTTAGCCGCTTCCTCTGGTGCAGGTGCGCGTTGAACACCCTCCTCCGGGCTATGAATTTCACTTAGATTCCTTTGCGCTAATGACATAACAACTCCTGGTGGCAATAAACCCTGCTATAACAACTGAGGCGACATTCTAGGCAGGGCAAGCACATTGTCAACTTATAAAACAATAATAAGTTTACATAAGAGCATCAAAAAGGGATACCGCTCACTTACCCCTCTGGCCATCAGCGCCCTGCAATCTGCCTGCCAAATCTGCCACCTGCCACATTCAGCCTCTTCCGGTATTTGCCTAAACTGCATGGATGAACTGCCCTGGCAGCCACCTGGCTGCAGGATTTGCCAGGACCAAATCAGTGAATTTTCTAATGGACTTTGCCTTCGGTGTCGCCAGTCTCCACCAGACTTTTCATTATGTCGTGCCGCATTATCCTATCAAGACTCTATCCCCGGCTTGATCCACAAAGCCAAGGATAACGGCAATTTTCCTGCGCTTTACAGCCTGGCCAAAATACTCAGCGACACTTTCTGTGCACACTACAGTCATCACACACACTACCCGGAAGTGCTCCTGCCAGTGCCATTACACGTTAGACGCCTTGGGTTGCGAGGCTTCAATCAGTCCCTGGAACTTTGCAAGATACTTAGCAAACAGCTAGGCACTCCGATCCTGTCCGACTCCATCATTCGCCGTGCCAGTCTGGCCCCTCAAAAGGCATTGAACCGGCGTCAGCGACTTAAAAATGAAGGCATGATGTTTTCACTTAACGGGTCGTCCAGGTTGACATGTTTTAAGCACATCGCCATCATTGACGATGTTGTAACAACTGGCAGCACGGCCAGGGAGCTTGCCAGCATACTGAGGCGCCAGGCAAAGGTGCCGTTCATAGATGTCTGGGCTATCGCTCGCAGTAACAGCCCGGATTCGCAATAACTCCTCATCAACTCAACGACACCAGCCTATATGCAGCAAGCCAGCCTCTCTTTACTCGACACCGATTATCATCACCTCCTGCACCCATACACTGACATGATGTCACCGCAACCAGTGGAACTGGTCACCTCAGCCAGCGGGTGCCGACTGACTCTGGCAGACGGGCGGGAACTGATAGATGGTATGAGCTCATGGTGGGCCGCCATCCACGGTTACAACCATCCTAGATTGAACCAGGCACTGACCGATCAGACAAAATCCATGGCACACGTCATGTTTGGTGGCCTGACTCATGAACCGGCCATCAGGCTATGCCGCCAACTACTGGAATGTGTACCCGAGGGGTTGGAAAAAGTTTTCCTCTGCGATTCCGGCTCCGTATCAGTCGAAGTGTCAATCAAGATGGCCATACAGTACTGGTATAGCCAGGGATTGACTGAAAAGAAGAAATTTATTGCATTGCGCCGCGGTTACCATGGCGACACCTTTGGCGCCATGTCGCTGTGCGACCCGGTGACCGGCATGCATCACTTGTTCGCTGAAACCTTAACACCCCAGCTGTTTGCGCCTGCACCGACGGTTGCTTTCGACGCCCAGTGGGATCCGGGTGACATCGCCGAGTTGGCTCAAATGCTGGAGACTCACCAGCAAGAAGTGGCTGCCATTGTGCTAGAGCCAATTATACAGGGCGCTGGCGGCATGTTTTTTTATTCACCACAGTACCTTGGCGCGGTACGCGAGCTGTGTAACAAGCACAACGTTCTGCTAATCGCCGATGAAATCGCCACCGGGTTCGGCCGCAGCGGCAAGCTGTTTGCCTGTGAGCATGCCCACATCTCGCCAGACATTATGTGCATAGGCAAGGCTCTGACCGGGGGCTACATGACCATGGCCGCCACTCTGTGCACAGAGAAAATTGCCCAAACCATTTCTGCCAGCGGGCTGCCACTGATGCATGGCCCCACCTTTATGGCTAACCCGCTTGCCTGTGCGGTTGCCTCGGCCAGCCTGGAAGTTCTGTTCAGCAGCGACTGGCAAGCGAACGTCAGCCGCATTGAACATCAGCTAAATCTGGAGCTAACGCCTTGCCGTCAACTCCCTGCAGTAAAATCTGTGCGAGTACTCGGTGCTATTGGGGTGGTGGAGCTGGAGAGCGAGCCTGATGCCGCCTGTCTTCAGTCAAAGCTGACAGAGCAAGGCGTATGGATTCGGCCATTTGGCAAACTGGTATACATCATGCCGCCTTATATCATCAGCCCGCAGGAACTCAGCAAACTGACCAGTGCGATTTACAATGCCTGCCAGTGAGACAGGTCGCGCACAATGTTGGAGGGTTTAGCGACTAAAAATATGGCAGCTAATCTAAGTAGCCGTTCAGAGTGGCCGTTCAGAATTGGTACTTGATCGTACCGTAAGCCATTCGCTCAGGCTCGGTATTGATGGCAGCATCTGCGGCAGGCACCAGACGTTGCTGGTTATCGAAGCGGTTGCGCAAACCAAAAGAGAATGAAGCACTGCTTTGATCACCTGTTTTCAGCTCATAGCCATAACGCAGATCCAGCGTTGCAATTTGACCTACCAGCTCATTCAGCTGTTCCAGATTCAATGAATCGAGATTAAGCCGACCCTGTTGAAGATCGGACTGATTGGCGTAGCTGGTCACAGCTGTCGCAGAGTGATTACCAAACTGCCAGGTAAAGGTCAGGCTACTGCTCAGTGAAGGGATATTACCCATCAATGCTGCTTCTGAGGGGGTGCTACGATTACCGAAGCGCAACTCCTGACTGTCACCCACAAGATCGCTGACAGGTGAGTACAGGTAGGTCGTATTGGTGCTTAATACGAATTGTCCGAAGCGGGGAGACTCCCATACATAGGAAGCATTAACATCGAGACCTCGCGAATCGGCCGGATTGGCCAGCACATCTACCATAGATTCACCGGAAAGGGATCTATCCAGCGACAAGGCATCAACAACTTCTTTCAGTGCCGGAAATGCTTCCAGATTCAACCCTTCAGGGGACAAGCTATCCAGCGCCAGCTGACCGGAACCTGCTTCCTCAACAGAATGCCCCTGAAACCCTGTGACCCGCTCCTGTGCTAAAAGCGCAGGCGCATACAACGACACTGTCGCTGTAAAAATACTGGCCGTGATGAGTCGCAAGGCTGTCATTGGTGGCGGTGTCCGTACGTCAATTCTTTATTTGATCCGGCCTTTCAGTATACAGCTTTAATTTGCCCGTTCAAGCGGCTCAAAGTGATCCAAGTAACGTTTTAACCGATTGAGTTTGCCCCGGAAACTGATAATCAGGCCAAATCACTGACAAGGGCTCGAGCACAAACCGACGCTGGTGAGCCCGAGGATGGGGGAGAGTCAAAAATTCACTGTGACAACACTCATCTGCAAAGGCGAGAAGATCCAGGTCAAGGACACGCGGCTCATTGCGCAGCCCGGTGCGCTTGCGGCCTAGCCTGCTTTCAATTTCCAGCAGGGACGCCAGCAATCCAGATGGCTTGATATCAATTGAGCAGCACAGTAATGCAACCGCATTCATAAACACCGGGCTGCCCGGAGGACAATCCTCAGGCTCGGTGACCAGAAAAGGTGAAACCAGCGGGTTTAGCAATGAGAGCGGACGCATTTCCGCCACGGCTTGTCGCAACGTCTCCGCCGGCCCAGACTGTCCGGCCGGCAAGTTGGCGCCAAGCCCCACCAGCGCAATATTGGCGCCAACAGGGCAATCTGACAACCAGTTACTGGTGGTATTGGGCAGAGTACTCATGCACAGCATCAACAAAGGCAGTCACGTGATCCGGGTTTACCTCTGGCGTAATACCATGACCCAGATTGAAGACATGACCATTGCCGTGACCAAAAGAGGCCAGAATTCGCTTCACTTCTTCCTGGATACGGGCAGGAGAGGCATAAAGGATGGAAGGGTCCATATTGCCCTGTATCGCCACCCGGTCGCCAACCAGCTCACGGGCTCTGCCAATCTCCATGGTCCAGTCCAGACCCACACAATCACAGCCAATGTCAGCAATTTCTGGCAACCACAAGCCACCGTTTTTGGTGAATACGATGACCGGGACCTTCCTGCCATCCGCTTCACGGGTCAGACCTGAAACGATCTTTTTCATGTATTGCAGAGAAAATTGCTGGTAGGCAGGCGTAGAGAGAATACCGCCCCAGGTATCAAATATCTGCACAGCCTGGGCGCCTGCAGCGATTTGGGCATTGAGATATTTGGTGACTGCGTCTGCCAACTTGTCCAGCAGTGCATGCATCACTTCAGGCTGGTCATACATCAACGCTTTGGCATTACGGAAATCTTTACTGCCACTGCCTTCAATCATGTATGTTGCCAGTGTCCACGGACTACCGGTAAAGCCAATCAATGGCACGCTGCCATTCAGTTCGCGACGGATCAGCGACACAGCGTTCATGACATAGGCCAGATCGGAGGTGACATCCAGCTCGGGCAGAGCAGCAACATCGGCCTCGGAACGCACAGTTTTGCGAAACTTTGGCCCCTCACCTTGTTCAAAATACAAGCCCAGCCCCATAGCATCCGGAATAGTCAGGATATCCGAAAAGAGGATGGCGGCGTCCATGGCGTACCGGCGCAGAGGCTGCATGGTAACTTCGCAGGCCAACTCAGGTGACTGACAAAGACTCATGAAATCGCCAGCCTGCTGTCGAGTTGCCCGATATTCAGGCAGATATCGCCCGGCCTGGCGCATCATCCAGATCGGCGTAACATCCACAGCCTCTCCGCTTAGTGCTCGTAGGAATCGGTCATTCTTCAGTTCTGTCACGTCTGGCTCCTGGTCTTAAACTGGCTGACTGCCCGAAATCAACTCTGCAGATTTCGCGGCGGCATCTGTCATGTTCGCTAAAAGTAGTGGTGCGTATGATACACGCAATTCACTGACAAAGCCGCTCACCGGCCGCTAAAGTTTCCCGTAGCAACACCTCATCAACCTTGGCATCAACATAGGCATCGCCCAATTCACGCATCAGCACAAAACGAATGTGACCAGCCTGAACTTTCTTATCGACTGACATCAGGGAGAGAAATTGCTCCGCATCCATATCAGCCGGCGGCACAACCGGCAGGCCGGCTCGCTCTATCAGGTGCTTAGCCCGCTGGGCGTCAGCCTGTGAGATGTGGCCGATGCGCCAGGACAAATCAGCCGCCATGACCATACCTGTCGCGACCGCTTCACCGTGCAACCAAACGCCGTACCCCATAGCAGCCTCTATGGCATGACCGAAGGTATGCCCCAGATTAAGCAGCGCTCGCTGCCCTCCCTCACGCTCGTCTGCTGCCACGATACGTGCCTTCTCTTCACAGCAGATTTTGACGGCTTCAGCCAGTTTGTCGCTGTCACCGGCCATGAGACTGTCAATATGCGTCTCCAGCCACTCGAAAAAAGTAAAATTACCCAACAACCCATACTTGATCACCTCTGCCATACCAGCCTGCAACTCTCGCCCGGGCAAGGTTTTTAGTGCGGCAATATCGGCAATCACGCACTGAGGCTGGTAGAAAGCACCTATCATGTTTTTGCCAAGTGGGTGGTTAACTGCTGTTTTTCCACCTACCGATGAGTCCACCTGCGCCAGCAAAGTCGTCGGCACCTGGATGTAGTTCACGCCACGCTGGTAACAGGCGGCGGCAAAACCTGCCATATCACCGGTCACACCGCCACCCAAAGCGATCACAGTCGTACTGCGCTCATGCCGATTACCGATCAGCTTGTCAAAAATCAGGTTCAGCGTCTCCAGAGACTTGGTCTGCTCACCATCAGGAAGCACCAACGTGTCCACATCGATATCCGGCAGGGCTGCACACAAATTATCCAGATACAAAGGGGCAACCACTTCATTACTGACAACCAATACCTGCTGACCACCTATAAAGGGCTTAAGCAGATCCTTCTGGCCCAGCAGGTCAGAGCCAATAAAAATCGGATAACTTCGATCTCCCAGATCAACTTTTATATCTAGCATGGTGGTTCTGTTTCCCGTATTTAGTCGGACGTTCTGCCAGTACTACTGATCACTGACACTGCTTACTTTGCGAATGATTTCCTGCACAACAGAGCGTGGCCCCCGGCGATTGGTATCAATCACAAGGTGCGCGGTCTCAATATAGAGTGGTTCCCTCAACTTCATCAGTTCCCGAATCTTGGTGAGAGGGTCGGCAGTTTGCAACAATGGCCGGTTCTTGTCTTTGCTGGTTCGTTCAAACTGTTGATTGATACTGGCTTTCAGATATACCACGAAACCACGCTCATGCAGGCGTTGCCGGCTTTCGGGGGCCAATATGGCTCCACCACCGGTTGCCATGACAATCCCGTTCATCGCGGATAGCTGGTCAATCATTCTTATTTCTCGCTGGCGAAACCCGGCCTCCCCTTCAACATCAAAGATCCAGGGAATATCTGCTCCGGTAACGGCTTCAATCTCACGATCAGAATCATAAAAAGGTCGCTGCAATGTCGTACCCAGCATTCGGCCAATCGTGCTTTTACCGACCCCCATAGGGCCTACCAGAAATATATTGTCAGGCTTGCTCATGCCAGAATTGTGCTCAAAAAACTGCGAGCGGGCAATCTACCGTTGAATCGCGGTTAAATCAATGCGCAGGTATGATTACGGGCGTGATAAAAATCAATAGTTCAGAGCGCTGGGTAGAATGGCGGGTTTGCCGAAACAACCGGCCAACAGCTGGCAACTGGCTCAAAACGGGTACACCGGCCTCATTTTCACGTAATTGATCGCTGAATATTCCGCCAAGCACCAAGGTATCATGATTCTCCAGCCTGACCTGCGTTGCGATGGTATTGGTATTGATAGCCGGAACCGGGGAATTGCCGGCGGCCACTGCATCCTGCCTGACCTCCAGTTCCATATGTACCTGGCCATCGGGAGTAATTCGCGGCAACACCGAAAGTGACAGGACAGCATCCACAAACTGCGTGACCGACCCGCCAGCTGTACCACCGGCCTGTGATTGATATGGCACCCTGACACCAGACTGAATACTGGCCTGCTGATTCGCTCGTGTCATAATACTGGGGCGGGCCAGCAGCTCAACTTTTCCGGCCGCCTGCATGGCGGCCAGATCCAATTCCAACCGAAAACGGTCAGTCGCAAAGCCACCCTGAAGCTGGAGACTGTCACCTAACCCCAGACGCCAGTCACCTGAAGGCTGACTGCTCTTTGCGGTGGCTGTCGTAGCTGCAGTGGCAAGGTACCGTTGCCCGGTCGAGCCAGCGGAAGGTTGCGCTGCGCTATCATTCAACTCAAGTGCCTGCCAGTGCACACCCAACTGGCGCGCACTATCCAGTGATGCGCTGATAATCCTGGCTTCCACCAACACCTGACTGACAGGTACATCCAGCTCTGACAGTAACACATCAATCATAGCCAGCCTCTCTGGCTCATCAGTTATGACCATCGTATTACTTCGCTCATCCAGCTGCGCCCGGCCCCGCTCCGACAGCCAGCCTTCTCCACCTGAGGTCTCTTTTATCAGCGCCAGCAAGGACAGCGCGTCAGCATAATGCACGCGGTAATAACGGGTTGACAGTGATACCGGCCTTTCCGGCACTCCTGGCTCAGCCGCACTACTCACCTCATTGGCGTCACCTTCACTTTCCAGCGTCACCAGCAAGTCAGGGGCTGTAACTGAAATGCCAGTTTCTCCGCAGCTGAGTCGGGAATAGCTGAAAGCACCTGCTCCAGTTCATCCTCAAAAACCGCCATGCTGACCACCCGGCGCAGTTGGTGCTCGCTGATATTCAAATGCAGTTGCCAACCGAACTCTTCAGCAATGAAGGCCAGTAATGCACGTATTTCCACGTCCTCAACTTGCAGCGAAAAGCCCGGCTTGGCAAACAGCGGCTGCAAGACTTCATCCGGCCTGATGCCTGACTCTGGCACCGTATCTGCTGCCAATACGTCACTTGGGCCCAGGGTCACCAGAAGAAGCCCCAGCGCTAAGGAACAAATACTCAGCCAACCACCTGATTTATCAATGTGCATGATTTTGAAAACTCCCGCCCGGCTTTGCTGAACGCTGAAGGCGCCCATCCCTCAATAACAGACGGGTTTCACCATCACCTCCACCCACCTGCCCAACCACTGCTGCCGGAATATGCCCTATAAGGTGAGCCTGCAATGTTGCCTGACCGTCACCAGCCCACTTCTGCTGTTGTAATTGCACCCCTGGCAACATCGACAGGTCTGACAAAATACTGACCCAATTATTGGCATCAGCGTGAAACTCAAGTTGATACTTGCGCCTTAAGCCCTCGCCAGCCACCGGCTCAATTTTTAGTGATGTGACTTGATGGCGTTTAATCTGCCGGGAAAGGATTCTCATATCTGCAAAGCGCTCCCCCAGGCCCGGTACAGGCAAGGGTGAAGCGAGTGCTGGCATGACGGTTATGCCCAGCCAGCTGCCCTGCCCCAGCGCCGGCATGAGCTGTCCTGCAGCCTCCTGAAAATGCCCATGCTGCGCTTGCCACTCAACCTGAAATCGCTGCGTTTGCAAAATCATCAGCCCATAGCTTCCCGCGGCGGCACACAACAGGGAGACACAGCAAAGCGCCAGGGGCAAAGCCAGGAACGCCTTGGACGACAGGTGCCAAAGAGCGTCACCTCCCAGGAAACGGTTAAATAGCTCCCTGATCCACTGCCGGCGTCCTGATAACAACATTCATTACCTCTCCGTTGGTGTTGAATTCAGCCATTTGCCAAGAGAATTCATTGATTTTAGCGACTAAGCCGGAAAACGCCCGGTGATCACTGATCTGAAGGTGAATCTCAATTTGCCCCGGTGCCGCCAGCCAGCTTGTGATCTGCAGCCGCCGGTGAGCCAATCCATCGCGCAACCACGACAGCCAGACAGGATCATTTACCCGATTCAGACTGGCGTCATTCTCCCGTGTTTGTATCTGCCGTAGCAGGTTATCTTCGTTACTCTGTTCGGGTTGGATTTGCTGCCCCAACCCTTTAATGATGACAACCTTATTCTGCAACCTTTCTGTCTCTTCACCCCAGGCAGCTTCCTGCCTGGTCATCAAAACCCGGCAAACCAGCACAGCGAAAACCAGGCCGAGTATCGTTACAGTGAATACAATGACCAAGAACTGCTTTCTTCGGGCATGCAAACTTTCTCGCCAGGGTAATAGATTAATCGTCATTGGCTTTTCCCAGGGAACTAACCCAAGACAGCAGAAGTGGCCAGCAAGGCTTCCCCTGGAATACCGGACACCTCCTGTACCAGTCTAATATCAGTACCCGGAAGCATTGGCTGCAGCCAATGGCTCAACGCAGTTGCAACTGCCACCACACCTGCCAGCACAAGCGTTGCCGGTGAACGATTATGCGAAACAATGAGCCGCTGAAGACCCGCTTGAAATATCTCGACAGCCTCATGCTCAGGTCTGTTCGGCAGGGGTGACCTGATCGCTCCCAGCCACTGGCAGCACCCTGCTGAGATTGTGTAGATATGTGTGTCCCTGGCACCAATGTCTGCAAGCATGATGTCCCTCCAGACCAGATCAGAAAACAACCTGGGCAAAGTCTGCTCAGCCACTTCCAGTCGCGTGATGCTGAGGTGAGCATTGCGAAGCGGCATCAGACACTGGTCGACAGATGAGCGTTCGGCTGAATACAGAACGAAGTCGGTCCGGTTGTCTTTAGTCGCTGGCACATAGTCAAAATAACAGTCTGCAGGGGCTTCCCCCATCCAGGATTCGAGGTTCTGCTCTACCCAGGTATAGACATTAATTGCTGAAAATTCGGCAGGCACCGTGAATTCAAAACGTTTGACCAGACCTGGCCCCAGACAAAGAGAGGCCTTATTTTCCGGTCCAATCAAAGACAGCAAACACTTACTGACTGCAGGCAGGTCCGACTCTGAAACACCCACTTCACAATGAAAAGAACCGGACCCAGACTGCCGGAACGGCCTCCACCGACCCGGGGAACGCTTGCCGACCAAGCTGTACCCATCACCATCCAACTGAATACCTATCACTCACCTATCCCTTTATGCCTGACCTTCCTCAAGGGTTTAGCTTAAAACTGTCAACTTTGCCTGACAGAATTGTGAGACTGATACAGGCCACAACAAGCAATGAGATGGAATGCGGTATATACTTATTCGTCTGATACAGATGACTTATCAATACAAGCTCTGCGAGTGACATGAAAAAACTGTTTATCTGGATTACCTGGTTTGGCGTATTCTGCCTGAGCGGCGTCTTTATGGTAGCCTCTGCTGCCTATCTTTACCTGTCACCCCAGCTGCCTTCCCTCGACTCCTATCGCAATGTACAGCTGGAAACACCGCTGCGAATTCTGACGGCTGACGGCAAACTGATTGAAGAGATCGGTGTCAGACGGGACCCCGTTCGCTATGAGGACATCCCGCCTCTGATGATCAACACACTGATTGCCAGCGAAGATGCCCGTTTTTATTCCCATCCTGGCGTTGATTTTCGCAGTCTTGTGCGTGGCTTTTACGGTTTCATCCGTGGTGTGAACCTCGGTGGCGGCAGCACCATCACCATGCAGCTTGCCAACAATATTTCCTTTGACAGCGACAATGTCTACGCCAGGAAACTCAAAGAGATTCCTTTTGCGTTACGCCTGCAACAGGAACTGAGCAAGGAAGAAATTCTCGAACTCTATCTCAACCTGGTTTATTTCGGTCAGGGCGCGGATGGCATCAGTGCAGCGGCCTCTGTGTATTACGATAAGTCGCTGCAAGAAATGACGCTGGGAGAAATGGCAACCCTGGTATCCGTCCTGCCCTGCCCGTCCATCTGTAATCCTGTCACAGATGCTGAGCGCGCCAAAACAAGGCGTGATGTCGTTATCAACAAAATGCTCGACCAAGGCATGATTGATCGCAGTCAGCGCGATAACGCACTGTCTGAACCCATCGTTGCGCAACGTCACTACCGCAACATTGAAGTCCCTGCACCTTATGTTGCAGAGATGGTGAGACAGGAACTGTTCCAGCAATATGGTGACGACATTTACCGGCTGGGCATCGAGGTCACAACCAGCGTACAGAGCGAACTCCAACTTGCAGCCAACCAGGCTTTGGTAGACGGCCTGGAGAATTACTATGATCGCCGCCACGGCTACCGTGGCCCTGAAACCAATATTCCAGCAACTGGCAGTTCGCCGGAAGAACGCTGGCAGGAAGAATTAAATGTCGTCCCGGTTTTAGGTAATCAGCACCCCGCCTTTGTCACAGCTGTCCATGAGCGCAGCATTGACGTACTGATGAAAAACGGTGAAACCATCAGCATCAACTGGGAAGGCCTGTCCTGGGCCAGACCCTTTATTTCCCGCAACAACGCCTGGCCACCACCCGAAGTCGCCAGCGATGTCGCTACCGTCGGTGACCTTGTACGGGTACGCGAGGGTAATAATGGCAACTGGGAACTCGGTCAGCTTCCCGAGATCGAAGGTGCCATCGTTTCAGTATCTCCAGACAACGGAGACATTCTTGCACTGGTTGGTGGCTATGACTTCAATCACAGCCAGGTCAACCGTGCATTAGCCGCCCGCCCGCCTGGCTCCGGGTTTAAAGCATTTCTGTACGGTGCAGCACTTGAAAATGGTTACACGCCGGCAACACTGATAAACGACGCGCCATTCGCAAGAGGCGACTATCGCCCACAAAATTACGAGCGCAACTTTGTAGGACCATTGACCCTTCGCAACGCAATCAAAGATTCCCGTAACGTTCCTGCGGTGCGGTTATTTGATCAATTAGGCTCACAAAAGGTCCTGAGTTTTGCCGGCCGATTTGGCTTTGATGTTGACCGCTTCCCGCGCAGTGACCTGACCGTAGCGCTGGGCAGCCAGGATGTTCAGCCTCTGCAAATGGCAACTGCCTACGGCATGATCGCCAACGGCGCACACAAACTGGAGTCGACATTAATCAAACGAATAGAGACTTTCGACGGCGTGATCTTTGAGGCTAACCCGCCTCGCGCCTGCGAACTGTGTACCGGATGGAAAGATGTCGATAGCGAGAGTCTCAGTCAGGGTCGGCAGTCAACAACAGATGGCGAAGGCTTACCTGCGCCGCAGGTCAGTAATGCCGAAACTGCAGCCGAAAGCGGCAATACCGCCCAGGCCAACGACATTATCATAGGCGAACAGGTCACCGATGAACGCGTGACCTATGTACTGAGCACCATGCTTCGCACAGTCGTGGAAGAAGGCAGTGGCCGACCGGTTAACCGTGCCTTCGACCGTACCGACCTGATGGGCAAAACCGGCACCACAAATGGCCCGGCAGAAGTCTGGTTCACAGGCTTCAACCGTGATATTGCCACCAGTGTGTTTGTTGGCTTTGATCAACCCGAATCGCTGGGTGAATCCGAACAGGGTGCAACGGTTGCCGTACCGATCTGGATCGACTACATGAAAGAGGCTTTGGCTGGCCGGCCCGAGCACGGCGTTGCCAGACCGCCCGGACTGGTTGACCGACTGATCGATGAGGATAGCGGCCAGCTTGCCCGACCCGATCAAAGCAATACAATGTTCGAGATTTTCCTGACTGAAACGGCACCCGGGAGCAATCAACGCAACACCATAAGCCCCAGTCGGAATGACCGGCAGGAAACAAACAGCAATGAATCCCTGTCGACAGAGATTATTTTCTAGGTCGGTTGGGCAGGACATCCTAGTTCAGATGGCAGGCGACCACAGCACCTCGGGACGGTCAGGACATCATTTCATGTATGAAGGTGTGTTGGTAATTGCGAGACAAAAAAAATCCGGTCAAGGTCGTCCTTGCCGGATTTTTCGTTGCATTCTGGTGTCAGCAATCAGCTCACCAGCAATGCTCGCTATCAGTAACAGCGGCCAGTTAGACCTTACGGTTACCGAAGCGCTTGTTAAAGCGATCAATACGACCTGCACTGTCAACGATCTTCTGCTTACCAGTGTAGAACGGGTGGCATGCAGAACAAACGTCCAGCAGAATGTCACCGCCCATGGTAGAGCGTGTTTCAATTACATTGCCACAGCTGCATGTCGCTTTTAAAGCTTCATATGTTGGATGGATGTCGGCCTTCATGGTATTACCTCATAAATGTGCGGCATCGCCACAAAGCCGATACTGAAGATTCGACTCTGCACCATACCTGCTGCATGGCCTGTAATAGCTCACTTTGTTATCTCAAAGTGGCCTTGACAGCACCAAGACTATGGAAAAAGGGGCGCTATTTTAACAGAGAATCGCGATTGTGCAAGCCTGTTACGCCCACAGACTGCTTAAATCAGGGCTTAGCCTGCAAATTGGATCGAATCTTGTCGTGATTCCTGACCGTTTCACGCATGATCTGCGCCAGGATATCAGCCACCAGTTCAGGGTTCACATCATGCTGGCCGCATAACTCACGTATGTCAGCAATTTTTTCGGCCTCTCGCTGGGGGTCAAATGAGTCCAGACCAACCCTCGCCTTGATCTCGCCGACACGGCGGGTCAACGCAAAGCGATTGGCCAGCATCAGCACCAGCCCGTGGTCCAGGCGGTCAATTTGTTGCCTCAGCGACAACAACTCTGCACGCCACTCTTCAGGTGACCAACGAACTGAACGATCGTCCGCTGCTACCGGCTTATTCCCTTGCGCCATTCCCTGGTCATTTTCCATGCCCGGTTGATCTCCAGACGATGTATTCGAATTTGATTGATCTGCCATTCTTACCCCGCCACTTGCATTTCTGCTGTCTGATGCAGCTTCAATGAGGCAGTATAATGCAAGCCGCTCCGCGCTAAAACCAGTTATACTGTTCATGCTGTTTTGTGCGCGCCCGCACCCATTCGAAAATCCCGGAAGTTTCATGCCAGCCAGGACACCGCAACAATCCCATCCCGCTTCAGGCATAGCCCGGGTTGCAGTCCCCTCACCACTGCGCAGACTGTTCGATTACCTGATACCCGCGAACACACACGTACAGCCTGGTATCAGGGTGCGGGTTCCGTTTGGCTCGCGTGAGCTCACCGGTATCATCGTCGCAATCGTTGACCAGTCTGACATTGAAACATCTCAACTGCGTCCCATCACTGAAGTACTGGACCACGACGAGTTGATTCCGTCTCATCTGCTCGACCTATGGCTTTGGGCAGCTAATTACTACCAGCACCCGGTTGGTGACGCCCTGCACAGTCTGTTGCCTGCCGGGCTGCGAAAAAAATCCGCAGCCAGCATCCGCAGTCATCACAGCGATCCGTCACAGCCGGAGATAACACCAACCGACACGGATATCCCCACACCTAACAGTCAGCAGAATGAAGCCATTCGGGCAGTCAATGACAGCAGCGGACAATTCAACAGTTTTCTGCTGGACGGAGTGACAGGCAGTGGCAAGACCGAAGTATATCTGCAGTGTATTGACCACATCCTGAAACAGGACAAACAGGCTGTCATGCTGGTGCCGGAAATCAGCCTGACTCCCCAGACCATTGAACGATTCAGGCAGCGCTTTAGTGCCGCCATCGCCATCCTGCATTCTGGACTGACCCCGCGCCAGCGACTCAACGCTTGGCTGGAAGCTGCCAGCGGTGTCGCACGCATTATTATCGGCACCCGCTCGGCCCTTTTTACACCGATGGCACAGCCCGGCCTGATTATCATTGATGAAGAACATGATGCTTCATTCAAACAGCAAGACGGCTTTCGCTACTCAGCACGCGACCTGGCTGTGCTCAGGGCGCGACATGAATCCATACCGGTCATCCTTGGTTCGGCCACCCCCAGCCTGGAATCGCTCTACAACGCCAACACCGGGCGTTACCGGCACATCCAACTGACCCAGCGCGCCGGTACAGCCAGCATGCCAACCTTTCAACTGGTAGACACGCGCAGACAACTCAGCGAGGCCGGCCTGAGTAGCGATTTGCTGCTGGCAACGGCCAGACACCTGAAACAGGGCGGCCAGGTACTGATCTTTATTAACCGTCGCGGATTTGCACCGGTTCTGCACTGTGAAGACTGTGGCTGGACATCGGAATGTCCATCCTGCGACGCACGCCTGACGGTTCACCGTAAACCCCCACACCTGTGCTGCCACCATTGCGAAACCCGCCAGCCCGTCCCCGACCACTGTCCTGACTGCCAGGGTAAATCTCTGGGAACTGGCGGCACCGGCACAGAACAGTGTGAGTCCGCACTTGCCACTGCATTTCCGGATACGCCCGTACTGCGCCTTGACCGGGATGCCACCCGACGTAAAGGAGAGCTGGAGCGTATCCTCAAGCAGATCAATAATGGTGAGCCCTGTATTCTGGTTGGCACGCAAATGATCGCCAAAGGCCATCACCTGCCCGGGGTCACCCTGGTGGGCGTACTTGATGCCGACAACGGCCTGTTCAGTGCTGATTTTCGCGGTCAGGAGTTCATGGCACAAATGCTTATTCAGGTGGCAGGCCGGGCCGGGCGCGCCAGCCAGCCGGGCGAGGTATTGATACAAACGTCCAACCCTGAGCACCAGAGCCTGCAAACGCTGGTCCACGACGGCTATCATGCCCTGGCCAGGACGCTGTTAAACGAAAGAGAGGCGGCAGCCATGCCGCCCTATGGCTATCTTGTCATCATCCGTGCCGAAGCTGTCAGCATGGCAGCACCGCAGCGTTATCTGACTCTCGCCAGACAGGTCATCAACAGCCAGATACATTCACAACAGCTTAATGACATTGAAGTTCACGGCCCCCTTCCCGCGCCAATGGAAAGGCGGGCCAACCGATATCGACAACATCTGATTCTTAAAAGCTCATCGCGGTCTGTTTTACAGTCGCTGCTGACGCCCGTCTGCCAGATCCTCGAAGGACGCAGCGAAAGCCGTCGGGTTCGATGGTCAGTTGATGTCGACCCGCTGGACATGCTGTAGACTTCGAATTGAAAAGGGTAATTGACCGCCTCATCAGGGGACAGGGATAATAGCGAACATGGATCAGGATTTTGCAAAACGCCGCAGCCGCACACCACTGGCTGAGAGTAACCCGCCACCGAAGTCTTCGGGGCTCGTCATATTAATGATCGGCGTCTTCACAGGTATTGTGGTTGGCCTATTTATAGCAATGCTCGTGTATATGAGTGGTCAGCTACCGCCCCCTCCCGGACAAAACTGGGCCAGCGACAACCAGCAACCCGGAAACTCCACCCAACCGAGCCAAACTGCCACCAGTGAGAGCGATGAACTGACTGACGAGTTACAGCGTGAAGCAGCTCGATTACAGCTTGAGTTCTACCGGGAGCTACCTGACTATGAGGTCGTTGTCGACGTCACCCCGGTCGAAGGTGCCCGACCCCGCGACCAACAAGCAGAACAGTCAGCAGAGCCAGGCAGCGCAGAAGTTGAGACCGAAACCGCTTCCTCGCAGCAGGAAACCGTCGCTACCGTAACGGCGACAGCCAGGAATGTACCCGCCTCCCTTAGCAGCGGCAGCTATATGCTGCAAGCTGGTGCGTTTCGCCAGCAGAACACGGCAACGGCCCAGTTAAACCGTCTGCTCAACCTGGGATTAAGCGCACAAATCCGGCAGGAAAGCATGCCGGGGCGAACCCTGTTTCTTGTTCAGGCCGGGCCTTATGCCTCACGCGACGACATGCTAAGAGCAGAGCAAATCCTGCGCAGCAACAGCATCGATACCATGCGAATCACACTGTCACCTCCCAGCAGCGAATAACCGCTGCTGGCGATCACCTTGAGAGCAAACAAACGCCCCCCTTTTAACAACGCATTGCCAAGCCTTGAATCTCCCAGGAATGCCCCAACCTAGGTATTCAATCCCCAAAGTAATTCGCGTTTAGCAAGGAGAAAGGGTTTGGAGCAATACCGCGGAACGACCATCGTATCGGTTCGCCGGGGCAACACAGTTGTTGTCGGCGGCGACGGGCAGGTATCTCAGGGCAACACTGTCATGAAAGGCAATGCCCGAAAAGTGCGACGACTATACAAAGACCAGGTACTGGCCGGTTTTGCCGGCGGCACAGCGGATGCTTTTACACTGTTTGAGCGTTTTGAAGAGCAGTTGGAAAAGCACCACGGCAAACTGGTCAAAGCGGCTGTCAGCCTGGCAAAACTATGGCGCACGGAACGTTCATTACGCCGCCTGGAAGCACTGCTGATCGTCGCTGACAAGGATGCCTCGCTGATCATCACCGGTAATGGTGATGTGATCGAGCCGGAAGACGGCTTGATGGCCATTGGCTCCGGCGGCTCCTTTGCACTTTCTGCTGCCCGGGCGCTCTACCACAACACAGACATGCCCGCCCGGGATGTTGTCGAAAAAAGCCTGGGTATTGCCGCCGACATTTGTGTGTACACCAACCACGAACACACCGTCGAACAACTGGACTATTGATGACTACCGCCAGCCTGAGACAGCTGGCTCAATCAAAAGGTATACAGGATTTACCGCATGAGTATCATGACACCGCGCGAAATCGCGTCTGAACTGGATAAACATATTGTCGGCCAGAAATCGGCCAAGCGAGCTGTTGCTATTGCACTGCGTAACCGCTGGCGCCGCATGCAGCTGGACGCCGACATCCGCCAGGAAATCACGCCGAAAAACATTCTGATGATAGGTCCTACCGGCGTCGGCAAAACCGAAATTGCCCGACGTCTGGCACGCCTGGCCAATGCGCCGTTCATCAAAGTTGAAGCCACCAAGTTCACCGAAGTGGGCTATGTCGGTCGCGACGTCGAATCAATTGTTCGCGACCTGATCGATGTCGCTGTAAAAATGCTACGCGAAGATGAGATGCGCAAGGTACGTCACCGCGCTGTAGATGCAGCAGAGGAACGCATTCTTGATGCCCTGCTGCCTCCCGCCAGCAACAGCAACACAAACAGCAGCGGCACTGACGTCAGCGAACAAGACGGCAAGCGCGACCAGGAATCCTCCACGCGCCAGATCTTCCGCAAAAAGCTGCGTGAAGGGGAACTGGACGACAAGGAAATTGAGGTCAATGTCAGTGACAACCCGGGCGGTGTGGAAATCATGGCTCCACCTGGCCTGGAGGAAATGACCAGCCAGTTGAAGAATATGTTCTCCAACATGAACACGGGTCGCAAACGTAACCGTCGCATGCCGATTAAAGCTGCCTTCCGTCAATTGAAAGACGAGGAGGCGGCCAAACTGGTCAACGAGGAAGAAATCAAAACCCGCGCCATCGAAGTGACTGAGCAAACCGGTATCGTCTTTATTGACGAGATCGACAAGGTAACCGAGCGTGGCGGCGAAGGCGGTGGCAGCCAGGGCGGTGTGTCCCGCGAAGGCGTGCAACGTGATTTATTGCCGTTGATTGAAGGTTCAACGGTGACAACCAAATATGGCAGCGTCAAAACAGACCATATTCTGTTTATTGCTTCCGGTGCTTTTCACCTGTCCAAACCTTCCGATCTGATTCCTGAGCTACAGGGTCGCCTGCCAATTCGTGTGGAACTGGATGCACTGACCGCACAGGACTTCGAGCGCATCCTGACCGAACCTCGCGCATCGCTGACTGAGCAATACCGGTCACTTCTTGCGACTGAAGGTTTGAGTGTCAACTTTACCGAAGACGGCATTCGTCGCCTGGCCGAAACAGCCTGGGAAGTTAACGAGCGCACCGAAAACATCGGTGCCCGACGCCTGCATACCATCATGGAACGCTTGCTTGAGGAAGTCTCTTTCAGTGCTGCGGATCTTTCTGTTGGCGATGACAAGACACTGGCTATCGATGCCACATATGTCGACAAGCAATTGAGCGACCTGGCTGGCAACGAAGATCTCAGCCGGTTTATTCTCTGATGACAGTGCCGTCTGACATCCGGCTGCGGCGCCGCACTGCGGTGCTGGAGCTGGATTACGCTGACGGCACTCACTTTCAGCTACCAGCCGAATTACTCCGTGTCCATGCCCCGTCAGCCGATGTGCAGGGACACGGCAACAGCCCGGGTGAACTGGTCAGCGGCAAACGCCATGTCACCATTGATGACATACAGCCTGTTGGCCACTACGCCATTCAGCTGTTCTTCAGCGACGGACATCATTCCGGTATTTATCACTGGGAATACCTGCACTCACTTGGCGAAAACCAGCAGCAACTTTGGCAACAGTATCTTGAACGCTTAAAGAACGCCGGCAAAAACCGTGATGACGACACAGTCGAATTGCGCAATGCCGTGCAAGTCATTAACATTGTGGATCCCCACAACAGGGATCAGAGATGAGAGAAGAAACCCCGACAGCTATCAATACCAATGCCGACAAAAACGGCGAAACCACCCACTTTGGCTATGAAACTGTGCCTAAGGGTGAGAAAGCCGAGCGTGTAGGCCAGGTATTTCATTCCGTAGCCAAACGCTATGACCTGATGAATGACCTGATTTCTATGGGCTCTCACCGGATTATCAAACAGTTCACCGTCGAATTAAGCGGCGTACGCCGAGGCCAACAAGTATTGGACCTGGCTGGTGGTACCGGTGACTTCAGCATGAAGTTTGCCAAACTGGTAGGTGATGAAGGGCATGTTGTGCTCGCCGACATTAACGCTTCCATGCTGGATGTGGGGCGCGACCGCCTGCTCGACAAAGGCATATCCGGCAACGTCAATATTTCCCAGGTTAATGCCGAATGCCTGCCCTTTGCCGACAATTCCTTTGATTGCATCTGCATTGCCTACGGCCTGCGTAATGTCACTGACAAAGAACAGGCATTACGTTCCATGTATCGGGTATTGAAACCAGGTGGCAGAGCCCTGGTGCTTGAGTTTTCCAAACCTGTGAACCCGTTGCTGGGCAAGGCCTATGACGCCTGGTCAAGGCTATGGCCTGTCGCTGGCAAAGCCGTGACCGGCGATGCCGACAGCTACCAATACCTGGTTGAGTCCATCCGCATGCACCCTGACCAGGCAACACTACAGGAAATGATGGAAGAGGCCGGTTTTGCTGACTGCCGCTATCACAACCTGATTGGCGGCATCAGTGCTATCCATGTTGGCTTTAAACGTTAACCCATGGGTTTGCTGAGCTTCACATTATTACGTCCCATTAACTTACTGCTGGCACAGTTTTTATCCCGTGACCCGGCCATCATTCAGAAGCTGCACAATGCCTGCGGTGACTATACCCTGCAGCTGGAGGTGCATAACACGTCGACGGTTGCACTATCCCTTGACGCTGATCGATTGCAGATTCTGAGTCATAAACCCGATTCAGCCGATACCGTTCTTTCCGGCAACGTAACAGCACTGCTGGGCCTGCTGTTTCATCCGGAGCCGGCATCAGCCTTGTACGACCCGGGGCTGGATGTGCGCGGCGATGTGCATCGCTTGCACGCATTCTACGGCGTACTGCGCCAACTCGACCTGGACTGGCGTGACTTTTTCGATCATCCGGCTGTCGAAGCCCTGAGTATAGTCTCTGCACCTTTCAGCCAGGGGCTGAAACAGGTGCAACGTCATGGCCCTGCCAACATGCGTGAATATTTCCGGGACGAATCCGGTCTTTTTCCGGCACGCGATGCATTCCGGCAACAACAGGAACAACTGACAGCCTTGCGGTTGCGGCTGGATCGACTGGAAGCCAGAACTCAACACATGCTCCACAAACATGTGACAAATTGACGCAGAGACTTGTTTTAACAAGTAATATATCGATAATCAGAGTCACATAACGTCATATCACAGCAATGCTGCGACCCGTCATGCGATTAAGCCGGGATTCAGTCCCGGGCATGCACAATGACAACTATGCAAGATCGGCCATACAGGCGGATCACCGGGAGAGTTTGCAATGAATAGCTTTGCAATAAAGAGGTTAGCAATGAAAAAGACGGATGGAATCTCCATGGCCACAGCGGCCGCCGCCCTGATGATGGCTGGGCATGCTGGCGCAGGCATTGATGTCAGCAACAACAATGCCGAAGAACCCGTCAAAATCAGCGTTTGTCAGGATTTGCATGGTGCAGGTCAAAGCGCCTGTAACGGCGTTGGCAACGCTGCAGGCGCCGGGCAAAACACCGATGGTAGCGGCTTTGTTGCTATTTCCAGCGGTAACGATGCTTTTTCAGCGGCACTGTGTCAATTCGCTGGTGGTACAGAAGCCACTGCAGCCACGGCACCAGCAGAAGCCAGCCTTGCAGGTGATGCGGTCAAAGTCACCTACTGTAATGACGTGTTCACCTGTGCGGGCCTAAGTGCCTGTAAAGGCAATGACAATCCGAATGGCGCTGGACAGAATACCTGCCATGGTATCGGATTTGTTGGCATTTACAGTGGCGAAAAAGCCCTGTCTGACCAGCTTTGTGAAAAGCTTGGCGGTACAGTTCTGTCCTCACTGTAATCTCAAGGCAGCCAGCCTGGCCAGTTACCCCTGACCAGGCTCATGCCTGGCGTTTTTGACGCAACTCCCTTCTCTATTGAGCATTCACATGCTGGGTTTCGGACTTGGGCTGCGCAGCCCGCATTATGATCAGGTACTCAATCAGCAGCCCACTGAAGTGGACTGGTTTGAGGTGATAACTGAAAACTTCCTTGCCCCCGGCGGACGCCCTCGCGCGATCCTGCGCCAGGTACGAGAACACTACCCCATCGTTTTACACGGTCTGTCCTTCAATATCGGCAGCGACGAAGCGCCAGATTATGCCTATCTTGATAAACTACGTGACCTGGCCCGGGAAATAGAGCCTGCCTGGATCTCCGACCATATTTGCTGGACCGGGCTGCACGGGCACACCTCGCACGATCTGCTGCCCATCTCCTACAACCAGGAAACACTCAGCCTGGTGGCGGACAAGGTATCCCGCATTCAGGATTATCTTGAGCAATCGGTGGTTCTGGAAAATCCTTCGATGTATTTACAGTTTCAGTCCGCCGACATGACAGAAGCCGACTTTATCAATGCACTGACGAAACAAACCGGATGCCGCTTACTACTGGACGTCAATAATGTTTATGTGAGCAGTTTTAATCTCGGCCTGGATCCGTACCGCGAGATAAATGCCATCGCGCCTGAATCCGTACAGCAGTTTCACCTGGCCGGTCACACGCACAATACAACACATATTATTGATACTCACGACCACCCGGTCAGTGATCCGGTCTGGGCGCTTTACCAGCATGCCTGTCAGCGCTTTGGCAAAACAGCAACCTTGCTGGAAAGAGATGATGATATCCCTGAGATGACCGAACTGATCAAAGAGCTTGACCATGCCCGGCAATTACAAGCCCGGGCCCTGCAGGAATTGTCATGACCTGGCAGGAAGAACAGGCTGCCTTTTGGCATTGGATAGTGGATACCCCCGGCTCTGCTGCTCCGACAGAAGCGGAAAAGCTGATGGCGCCGCACCAGCAGTTATCAGTCAACGATGCGCTGGGCATATACCAGAATGCCTACCGAGGAAGATTACTGCAGGCGGCCTCTGAACTCTACCCGGTCACTTATTACACGCTGGGCGATGCCGCTCACCAGCAACTGTGGCTAGGCTACCTTGAGAAGCACCCTCCTAAGCCCGGCCCCATGAGCCAACTGGGAGCATACCTGCTAACCTATTGTCGACAACATGACCCGTATCGTGGCCTGCCGGCATTACTGGAGTTGATAGCGCTGGAAACACGCCTGGTCGAACTTTTTGAGAACCCGGATTTACCTCACTACTCAAGAGAGCAGTTGCAAAACAACCCTGCAGAAGACTGGGCTAAGCTGAGTTGGACTGATACCGGAGACTGGACCTTGATGGAGGTAGACTTTGACCTGGAAACCTATTGGCTGAAGATCCAGGACTATCGCAAACAACCTGGCGCCAAACCGGGCGGCGCCGATTTCCCGGTGCCTGCTTTTACTGACCAGCACCCCCGGCACCTGTTAATTCGTCGCCAGAATTACAAGATGCACTTTCAACAGGTCAGCCCGACATTTGCCGGCTTCATTTCTCTGCTTAAGGAGGGCAAGAACTTTGCGGAGCTGTGCGAATACCTCTCACAGCATGACTCAGAAACTGACGTACCGGCCAAAAGCCTGAATTATTTGCTTCAGGCCATCGACCTTGAATTACTGCACCAGCAAACGATCAGGGCGTAACAATCTCAAAGCTGTGAGTCACCTTCACACCAGCTTCACCAAGCATAATCGACGCCGAACAGTATTTGTCTGCTGACAGATGAACTGCCCGCTCTACCTGCTTTTCACTCAGGTTATTGCCAGTCACCTTGAAGTGCATATGAATACTTTCAAAAACTGCAGGTACCCCATCAGCTCGTGTTGCCTCCATATCAACGACACAGTCGACGATATCCTGCCGGCTTTTACGCAAGATGTTAACCACATCAAACGAGGAGCAGCCGCCAGTGCCCAGCAACAGCATTTCCATCGGACGCACACCCAGGTTGCGTCCGCCACTATCTTCTGGACCGTCCATTACCACCGTGTGACCACTTCCGGATTCACCCAGAAACATGGCATTATTCACCCAGCGCACCGTAGCCTTCATGTATCCTCCTGGATATATAACTCATAATGTCTTTGAGGGAGCGCAAGACTACCACAGTCATGATGTTTGCTGTTAGCAGTGTGCAGCAAGCTGGGTTACAATCAAGGCCAAAGTCGTCTCGGAGCTGGATAACCGGGCCTTAGCAAGGAGATAACGCACATGGCATTGATGGCCATCACTCCGCACATCAAGGATTTAGACTCATTTCTGCAACAGTGTCACTTACGCCCCTATGGGCGCGGGCAGGCCATTATCAATGCAGGAGACGTTCCCCAAACGCTCTACTACATTGTTGAGGGCACGGTCTCTGTTTACCTGGAAGAAGAAGATCAGCGCGAGGTGATCCTTTCCTATCTGAATCCTGGCGACTTTTTTGGCGAAATGGGACTGTTCGACACCCGCAACTCGCGCAGCGCCTGCTGCCGGGCCAAAACACCTTGTGAAATAGCAGAAATCAGCTATGAGCAGTTCAACAACTATGTGCAGCAGCACCCTGACCTGTTGTTTACGCTGGGCCAGCAGATGGCAAAACGACTGCGCAACACCAGTCGTAAGGTAGGGGATCTGGCTTTCTATGACGTGACCGGTCGTATCGCGCGCACGTTGATTGACCTCAGTCGCGAGCCAAGTGCCATGACTCACCCGGACGGGATGCAGATTAAAATCACCCGCCAGGAAATTGGCCGGCTGGTTAACTGTTCGCGCGAAATGGCTGGCAGGGTATTAAAGACGCTGGAAGAGCAGCAGTTGATATCAGTTCACGGCCATACCATAGTGGTATTCGGCACACGATAACCGGTCAGGCATCATTGCCAGTCAACATCAGTAATCCTTTGCTGCGCTCACTGAACAGACGCTCCCGCTCCTGTTTAATATAGTCCAGCTTCTCCTGCTTTTCGGCAGCCGGTAAGCCACGCATACCCAGCAGACTTTCAGCACGGCGGAAACAGGCCATTGCCTTGATACCGTCTTCCTGGTCAACTGCACGCTGCGCCATTAGCAGCGAAGAGTTAACGGCAATTCTTAATCCCAGCAATCGCAAGTTATCCCTGGCACCTTGATACTGGCTGGCGCTGATTTTTTCGCCCTGATAGAGCTCCATAAATATTCGCAAGGCACGCTGAATATGACGCTGAGCCACCATTAACTCCTGCTCAGTCGCAACTGCTGCGCTACCCGCGCCATTGCTTTGCCCCTGCTGCCTGGCACCCTGTTCGGCTTTTTGCAGAGCCTCACTCAAATCGTCGCGACGTGGGTCCAGTCGCAGGATCTGACGAATATCATCCGCCAATGCCTGAAACAGCATAACCAGAATATCCGCCGGAATATCCATCTGCTGCAGCGCAGACACCGCCTCTGACAGCTGCCTGCGCCGACTGTCGAGAGAAATCAGCACCTGCAGGGTCTGGTAATGGAGTAGTTGCTGCTGCCACGCCCACTGCGCTACCCAAAGCCCGATACACATCAGGCCCAGCAGGAAAACAACAAGAAAATATTCGCTGGTTAGCATAGCGCAGCCGATTCAATTATCAGTCACAGTTATAGTGACGTTATCGGCGAATCAGCCGCGAAGTTTACGAGAACTTGAAAAATGTCATCTGATTGTCACAGGCGAGGACTTAATCGCTGAAATATCAACCAAATAAAGCCCTGAAGGCGTCGCGTGGATCTGGTACCCGCATCAATGTTTCACCCACCAGAAAACCATAAATACCTTTATCTGTCATGGTCTTAACATCTTCTGCAGTGGCAATTCCGCTTTCCGTGACTAACAACCGGTCGTCAGGCACACGCTCTGCCAGTCGCAAGGTAGTCTCCAGATCCGTTGCAAATGTGTGCAGGTTACGGTTATTAACACCGATCAGCTTGAAGCCACAATTCAAGGCAATATCCAGTTCAGCCTCATCATGGACTTCAACCAGCACATCCAGTGCCAGGTCGGCTGCTACCGCTGAAAGCTCACGAATTTTTGCCTCTGGTAATGCCGAGACAATCAACAGAATGCAGTCTGCCCCGATCGCTCCGGCTTCAGCCACCTGATAGCGGTCAATGATGAAATCCTTGCGCAACACTGGCAACTGAGTGGCAGCCCGGGCAGCAACCAGGTAATCATTGTGGCCCTTGAAATATGGCTGATCAGTCAGAACAGACAAACAGCAGGCACCCGCCTCTTCGTACTGGCTGGCAATGAGAGGTGGGTCAAAGTCCGGCCGAATCAGCCCCTTGCTGGGTGAAGCTTTCTTAACCTCAGCAATGACAGCGTGTTGCTGCTGACGAATCCGCGCATCCATGGCAGCAACAAACCCCCGCCGCTCATCCGCTTTTTTTTGCGCCATTGCTTCCTGGTCAGCCAGCGAAACACGGGATGTACTGGCTTGAATTTCTTCCTGCTTGGTCGCTAGGATTTTGTCTAGAATAGTCGTGCCTGTCACAACGGATCCTGTCTTTCTCTAAAGATTATTCGGAAAATGAACGGGTTAATGTCGCCAGATCATTCAACTTTTGTAACGCCGCACCACTTGCCAGTATGCTTTTCGCCTTTTCGACACCGGCCGACAAGTCATCTGTGAGGTTTGCAGCATAAATGGCAGCCCCGGCATTGAGAGCTACAATATCGGTCGCTTCCAGGTTTTCATTTGCCAGTGCCTGGCGCAACAGAACCAGGCTTTGTTCGGGTGACTCAACCTGCAATGCCTGATAATCAGACCGTAATGGCATGCCAAACATCTCAGGTGTTATCTCATAAGTTGAGATAACACCATCTTTCAGTTCACCAACATGGGTCGTGGCGGCAGTGCTGATCTCATCCAGACCATCCTCCGACGCCAGCACCAGCACATGGTCGCTGCCCAACCCTTTGAGCACCTCCAGCACAGGCTGAATCCACACAGCATCAAACACGCCCATCACCTGATTCGGTGCACCGGCCGGGTTAGTCAAAGGCCCCAGCATATTGAAAATGCTGCGCACGCCAATCTGCTTCCGTGGCCCTATCACATGCTTCATAGCGCTGTGGTGGCCGGGTGCAAACATGAAACCCACCCCTAACTCATCCAGGCACTGCGCCACTTGCTCAGCACTGATACTGAGATTCACGCCAGCCTGCTCCAGCACATCTGCACTGCCACTTTTGCTGGTTGCACCGCGGTTGCCGTGTTTAGCGACCCGTGCGCCAGCGCAGGCAGCAACCATGGCGGAGGCGGTAGAAATGTTAAACGTATTCGTACCTGTACCACCCGTGCCACAGGTGTCTACCAGATGTTCACGAGAACCAAGTTGTACCGGTGTCGCCAGCTCCCTCATCACTCGCGCCGCACCCAGCAATTCAGCGGTTGCGACACCCTTGATTTGCTGGGCAACCAGGAAAGCACCGATTTGCGCATCAGTACATTGTCCGGTCATGATTTCCCGCATCACGTGGCTGGCCTCAGCGTCGCTCAGATCCTGCCCGGCAACGAGCTGTCGAATGGCTGCTTGTATGTCCATGAATGCGTATCTCCTTGTTATCGAGACAACCTCAATCGTCTCACTTTTGCGTATCCAGAAAATTCTTCAGTAACTGGTGGCCTTGCTCACTGAGGATTGACTCTGGGTGAAACTGAACACCTTCAACAGCCAGTGTTTTGTGCCTGACACCCATGATTTCATCCACACTGCCATCTTCGCGCTGCGTCCAGGCAGTGACTTCCAGGCAATCCGGTAAGGTTTTCTGGTCAATCACCAGAGAGTGATAACGCGTCACCGTGACAGGGTTTTGCAGCCCTTTGAAAACACCGCTATCGGCATGGTAAACGGGCGAAAGCTTGCCATGCATCACCTGGCGGGCTCTGACAATATCGCCCCCAAACGCCTGACCGATAGCCTGGTGTCCCAGGCAAACGCCCAGAATAGGAATGAGACCGGCAAATTTATTAATGACTTCAATCGAAACCCCTGCTTCAGAGGGCGTGCAGGGACCGGGCGAGACTACAATTTTCTCCGGTGCCATTTGCTCGATTTGCTCCAGTGTAATCGCATCATTGCGAAACACTTCCACTTCTGCACCTAACTCGCCCAGGTACTGGACAATGTTATAGGTAAAAGAGTCGTAGTTATCTATCATTAAAATCATGGACGGCCATCCTCACTCGCAAGCGGCATATTCTCTCCGAATTTGCCCACAACTTAAACCATTGCTGTACTTTAACCGTACAATAATAGCGTCCCACAGGGGCTTCGTCTTGGAAATTCACCTCATTCAGGCAACCGCCCTGAGCAAATGACAGCACATGGAAAGCAGTTATGACAGATACCACCCTGGTCTGGTTTCGCCAGGATTTACGACTGGACGACAACCCTGCCCTCTATCACGCCTGCCAGCAAGGCAGCATTATTCCGGTTTATATACTGGATGACACCACCACTTTCCCCGCCCAGGGCAGTGCTGCCGCCTGGTGGTTGCAGCAGTCCTTGCTAGCATTATCGGCATCGCTTGATGACAAACTGATTGTCCTGAACGGGAACCCGGCTACACTGCTGCCTGAATTACTGGCTGCGCTCCAGTGCCAGCACATCACCTGGAACCGGTGTTATGAGGGCTGGCGAATCGAACGCGACAGTCGGCTGAAGTCAGCACTGAAAGACGAGGGCTACAGCGTTGAATCCTATAATGGCAGCCTGTTATGGGAACCCTGGCAAACCAAAAAGCAGGATGGTGACTATTATCGGGTTTTCACCCCATTCTACCGCCATGTCCGCAGTCAACTGGCGGTGTCACAACCGCTGCCCAGACCAGCATCGCTGGACATTGCTGCCTTGGTCAATGCAACTGTCAATCTTGGCGGCAGCCCTACCCGGTTAACGCAATGCCAGGGTAAAAAAGCTATCCAGGCCCTCCCTCTTGGATCAGCAATCGGCTGGGAGGCGAAATTACATGGCCTCTGGGACATCAGTGAACGGGACGCCGGGAAACTGCTGGAGACTTTCCTTGAGAAGACACTCGACGCGTATGAAAACGGCAGGGATGTTCCTGCTGACAATGCCACCTCTTTGCTATCGCCTTATCTTCAGGCCGGTTTGATTTCCCCCCGGCGTATCTGGCAAACGACACAGGCACATGCCCTGAGCGCGGGCAAGGAAAACGCCGCCGAAGCCTTTCTGCGCGAACTGATCTGGCGTGAATTTGCCTTCTGTCAGCTATACCGCCTGCCTGAGCTGGCGACAGAGCCCGTAAACGAAAAGTTTCGCTATTTCCCCTGGCAGAGCAATGCTACCCAACAAAAGCAGTGGCAACGTGGTGAAACCGGTATCCCCCTGGTGGATGCCGGGATGCGGGAATTGTGGGAGACGGGTTACATGCATAACCGGGTAAGAATGGTAGCAGCGTCGTTTCTGATAAAGAATCTGCTGCAACCCTGGCAGGACGGCCGCGCCTGGTTTGATGACTGCCTGATTGATGCCTGCCCGGCCAACAACAGCATGAACTGGCAATGGGTGGCGGGTTGCGGTATCGATGCCGCACCGTATTTCCGCATCTTTAATCCGGTTCGACAAAGCCAGCGCTTCGACCCGTCTGGAGATTACATTCGACGCTGGGTGCCAGAGTTGAGCAACTTGCCCGGCAAGTATATTCACGAACCCTGGCTGTTACCCGACCGTATTGCCAAAGAAACCGGCTTCACCCCGGGAAAGGATTACCCTTCACCAATGGTTAACCTGAAAGCGAGTCGCGAACAAGCCCTGGAGGCGTTTCGGCTGCTGCCCAACGTATGACGGCAGCACGCTTCAGATCAACCCCATGTTAATGGCACGTAATACGGCCTGGGTTCGGTCCCTGACACCCAACTTGTCCAGAATGGAGGAGACCTGATTTTTTACCGTGCCTTCAGATTTGTGGATGGTGTTGGAAATTTCCCGATTACTGAAGCCTCCGGCCATCAGCCGAAGTACTTCCAGTTCTTTTTCACTCAGATCTTCCGTAGCTGAACCTTCAAAGCGCCGCTCCAGACTTGCCAGTCCTTTTAGGGTTCGCTCAGTTATAGCCGGCTGCATTAGTGTGCCTCCGGCGTGAACCCTTTCAATGGCGTCCACCAGGCTATCCATGGAGACATCCTTCAGCAAATAGCCTTTCGCGCCAGCTTCTATGCCTTCCCGAACCAGTTGACTGTCATCAAATGTGGTCAGAATAATACTGGGTACCATACAACCTTGTCCCCGCATTGCGCGCAAAGCATCAATGCCAGTCATCTTGGGCATTCGGATGTCAATCAGCAGCACATCCGGACGATACTGCTGAATGCCATCAACAACCTGGCTGCCGTCGTCAACCTGACCAACAACATCAATCCGCTCACTGAATCCCAGCAGACTACAAATACCCAGCCTGACCAGGTTCTGGTCTTCGGCAATCATGACGCGAATTTTTTCCATGTGGCAGCTCCGGTTTTTGATGCTTTCATCATTATCACACAGGCCTGTGAATTGTCGCATAGGTCATAAGTCACAGCCGCACCGTAACAACAACAGCAAACACAGTAATAGTGTACTATGTTGATAAAGCAGCACTTAGTTCCGTCCAACATAATGTAAGGGGCCTGGCTGTCCACCTATGACCAGAAAAGATAACAATCATAGCCACCAGCATGTCCAGCTGTTTCGTCTGAGACGACTGCAGTGGGGCGTGGGCAGTCACCTTTGCACAACCACGATTGTCTTTGCCCTGTATCTGCTGGGACTACTGCCTGTTGCCCCTGCCATCATCTTTGCTTGCAGCTCTGTCTTGCTGAATGTGCTTTTCTACCTGATGATTCGCAGTGGCTTTAATGAGCATTTCAATGACCCCAGCCTGACCGGGCTACAAATTGTCTGCGCCTTACTGCCCGCGGTGTTTGTCATGTACTTCATTACCAACGCCCAGGCGCGTACCGTCTTCCTGCTGATTGCCACAGGCACCATGGTGTTTGGCATGTTTTCATTACGGCGCCGGGCAATAAGGAATGTTGGCTGGACCATTCTCGCCTCTTATCTGGCTTTATTGCTGGCTCTGCAAGTCGGTGCACCTGAACGTATCGACTGGCGCGTAGAGGTGGTGGTGATGTTTGCTTATGCCAGTGTGATTTACCTGGTGTCTTACCTGGGCGGCAAACTGGTCAATATGCGCAGTCGACTGAAAGCCCAGAACAAACAACTCGAGCGAATGGCATCACTGGACCCGTTAACCGACCTGCCGAATCGTCGGGCCTTGATGCAGACATTCCAGCGCGCCACCCACCAGGCTGACCGTCGTGACAAAGATCACGAATCGCTGTCCATTGGCCTGCTGGATATCGATAACTTTAAGCAGATCAACGACAGCTTTGGTCATGACATCGGCGATGCTGTACTCAAAAAGCTCAGTGCAAAACTGCGCCGCACACTACGTCAGGAAGACTTTATCGGTCGCTTTGGAGGAGAAGAGTTTCTGGTGCTATTGCCGGAAACTGCACTGGAGGCTGCCGAAGCCACAGGGCAGCGACTTTGCGAGGCGACCCGGCAGGCAGTGATAGAAGAGCTGCCTGTGAGTTACTCATTGTCGGTGTCGATTGGTGTAACGGAATATCGGCCTGGCGAGAAAATAGAAGCCACTATTAAACGTGCAGATCGCGCACTGTACGAAGCCAAAGCAGGTGGTCGCAACCGGGTAATAGCAGCGAACCACCTGTTACCGGAGTCAGGACAGGTGGTGTAATGGAATTCTGTCCGAATCCTCACTGACAGGCGCAGCATTGCTTACCGGCACTTCAGGCAAAGGCATGCCAAGGTTATTTTTTTCAAACACCCGGTCTGCACGATAACTGGAGCGCACCATCGGGCCAGATGCCACTTCCATAAAGCCTTTTTCCAAACCAATTTCCCGATATCGGTTGAACTCTTCCGGGCTGACAAAACGCTCTACGCTGAGATGATTACGCGTTGGCTGCAAATACTGACCCAGCGTTAAAATATCAACACCGATAGCACGCAGATCATCCATTGTTTTCAGGATCTCTTCATCCGTTTCCCCCAGGCCCAGCATCAGGCTGGTTTTGGTCAGGACAGAAGGACGGTGTTTTTTGGCGAAAGCCAGTACATCCAGTGTTTTCTGATAACCGGCACGCGGATCACGCACCGGGTGAGTCAGTCGCTCCACGGTCTCTACATTCTGGGCAAATACTTCCAGCCCGGAATCTACAACACGCGCCACGTACTCCTCAATACCATCAAAGTCGGGCGTCAGCGCCTCCACATTGACTTGCGGCGTTCGCGCCTTGATGGCCGAGACACAGGCCGCATAATGAGCAGCCCCGCCATCCTCCAGGTCATCCCGGTCAACCGAAGTCAGCACAATATATCGCAGCCCCATCAACTCAACCGACTCAGCCACATGCTCAGGCTCATCGGCATCCAGCCAGCCCCCGGGGTTGCCCGTATCAACCGCACAGAATTTACAGGCGCGAGTGCAGACTGACCCCATCACCATGATAGTGGCGGTACCGTTGTTCCAGCACTCACCAATATTCGGGCAATGTGATTCTTCACAAACCGTACTTAATTTGTGCTCGCGTACATTCTCCCGCACGGCATCAAAGCGCTCGCCGCCAGGCATGCGGGCACGCAACCACTTTGGTTTACGCAATACTTCATTGACCCCTTCCCTGGAGGACTGTTTGACACCGTCCTTGATGGCACGAATCCCATGGTCGCTGGTGAACTTGCTACCACTGGGAATGCGCTGTTGGGGTTTACTGCTCATAATCGTTCCAATAAATGTTAAGCGAAAGTTTCAGCTTCAACCATTACAACAGAAGCAACTGACTTAACTGAAAATTTAAAGTGTCAAACCACGCTGCGCCATATCCACTGCGCGGAAAATTGCCCTGGCTTTGTTCATGGTCTCTTCCCACTCAGAGCGTGGCACCGAATCTGCAACCACGCCCGCACCGGCCTGCACATACAAGGTATCGTTCTTGATCACGGCAGTGCGAATGGCAATCGCCATATCCATGTTGTCGTGCCAGCCTATATAACCCATGGCACCACCGTAGATGCCACGTTTGACCGGTTCCAGTTCGTCAATAATTTCCATCGCCCGCACCTTCGGCGCTCCACTCAGGGTACCTACCGGTAACGTCGCTTTCAGCACATCCAGTGACGTTTTGTCATCGCGAATTTCGCTCTCAACAATGGAAGCAATATGCATGACGTGCGAATACCGCTCGACAAACATTTTCCGCGGCACCGTCACAGTGCCGGTTTTGGAAACCCGGCCGGAATCATTGCGGCTCAGATCAATCAGCATCAGATGCTCGGCAATTTCCTTGGCATCAGCCAGCAACTCCTGCTCCAGCGCCAGGTCTTCCGCTTCAGTACTGCCGCGTTTACGTGTCCCCGCCAATGGGCGAACGGTGATATTGCCATCTTCCACCCGTGCCAGAATTTCTGGGGAGGCGCTGACGATGGCATGATCTTCCATGTTAAAAAACACCATGTATGGCGAGGGATTCAGGTAGCGCAGAGCCCGATAGGCCTGTATCGCTTCCCCCTGATAAGGAATCGACATACGCTGGGCCAGTACAACCTGCATGGTATCACCAGCCAGGATGTACTCTTTGATCTTGTCGACTGCCGCTTCGAAAGGTGCCTGTTGAAAGCTGGAACTGAAATCCTGCTCCTGAGTCGACGATTCCCGACTGTCCTGCTCTATCACTGGCAGGCTCAATGGTTTCGCCAGTCCGCCTTCTATTTCGTCAAGGCGCTTTTCCGCCTGCGCCAGCGCATCGGGTTGCGAAGGATCAACATGGCAGACCATGGCAATGGTGCCGCGCAAGTTATCAAACACAACCACTTCCTCGGAAAGCAGCAGCAGAATTTCCGGTGTACCGATTTCATCCGTACCAGGTGATGGCCCTAATGTCGGTTCGGCATAACGAACTGTGTCATAGCTGAAGTAACCAACCAATCCACCACTGAATTGCGGAACATCTTTGAGCGGCGCCACGTTGAACCGCTGCTTGTACTCGGCAACAAACGTAAACGGATCTGCCGATTCATGCTGCTCAATCACTTCGCCCTGACAAACCACCTCGACTGTCGTTTCACGAACACGCAGAATGGTCTGGCAAGGCAAACCAATAATGGAATAACGTCCCCATTTTTCGCCCCCCTGGACAGACTCAAACAGGTAGGAAAACGGGGCATCAGCCAGTTTCAGATAAGTACTCAGCGGCGTTTCAAAATCTGCCAGCACTTCACGAACCACCGGTACACGGTCATAACCGTCTGCGGCCAGTTTTTTCAGGTCAGCCTCATTCAATGAACGGGCCGACATGGAAATTTGCTCGGTCTGACTTCGGCTCATGCCTGACTCCCTGTCGTCTTATACCGTGCTGGCTGAAGCCAGCTGTTGCCGCATGGCATCGATCGTTGTTTTATAGTCGGGGCTGTTGAAAATCGCTGAGCCTGCCACAAACATGTCAGCTCCCGCAGCCGCAATTTCGGCAATATTGTCGGTTTTTACACCGCCATCGACTTCCAGACGGATATCAAGTCCGGAGCGATCAATCATCTCCCGGATTTTGCGCAATTTATCCAGCGCTGATGGCAGGAAGGACTGCCCGCCAAAACCGGGATTCACGGACATCACCAGAATCAGATCCAGCTTATCCATGACATATTCCAGACAGTCCGGCGAGGTAGCAGGGTTCAGTACCAGTCCGGCCTGGCAGCCATGATCACGGATCAACTGCAGAGAGCGATCGACGTGCAGACTGGCTTCGGGATGGAAACTGATAATACTTGCACCGGCTTTGGCAAAATCCTGGATCATCTGATCAACCGGCGACACCATCAGGTGCACATCAATAGGCGCTGTCACACCATGATCACGCAAGGCCTTACAAACCATAGGGCCGATTGTCAGGTTAGGGACGTAATGGTTATCCATCACATCAAAGTGCACAACATCGGCACCAGCAGCCAGCACCTGATCCACTTCTTCACCCAGTTTGGCGAAATTGGCAGAAAGGATAGAGGGGGCAATCAAAAAATCTTTCATACAGGTAGTCCGGCCTTACAGATCAGGAAAGTGGTCTAATCCCGCATTTTAACGCTTTTTCACAAAAAACTCATGTCTGTTGGCGGTTCAGTTGCGCCAGGCGCTCGGGAGTTCCAACATCTACCCACTGGCCCTGGAATAACTGACCGCTAACGCATCCTGCATCCATGGCCTGGCGTAGCAAGGGTGCCAGAGGTTGTGGCCCTGAGGGCAACCCGGCAAACAGGGCTGGTGACAGCAGGGCAATACCGGCATAAGTGTATTTGCCCAGACAGGTGTTTTCGACCTCATTCGGTCGGACAGAGGACAGCATCCCTTCTTGATCCAGCCAGAAATCCCCTCCGGGATGGTGTTTCGCATTCGGCACCAGAACCAGGTGAGCCAGTTGGCCGTCAGGGAGACTCAGACTCGCCAGCTTCTGATAATCAAAGTCTGTCCAGACATCACCATTACAAATAATAAAGGGCGCTTCGCCCAGTAAAGGCAAGGCCTGGTTGATGCCACCTGCGGTTTCCAGCAAGACGTCTTCTGTGGAATATTCAATACTGACACCCAGGTGCTCACCATTGCCCAGCCTGGCCTGAATCGCCTCACCCAGATAATGCAGGTTAACAACCAGATCCCTGACGCCGGCTCGCGCCAGTGACTGTATCTGCCACTCGATTAACGGGCAGCCAGCCACTTCCAGCAGCGGCTTGGGTACAGTCTCCGTCAGTGGCAGCATACGTCGCCCTTGGCCAGCCGCCAATACCATTGCCTTCATTCAGCAAGACTCCTGCTGCAAACGCTCACTAATCTTCGGTAACGGAACACGCTCAAACCAGTCAGAGAACGTCGCCAGCTCCGGATAAGCACGCGCGGTTTGCTGCACATAGTCCAGCACCACCGGCAAATCACCCAGATAACCGCGTTTGCCATCCCGCAATGCCAGACGACAAAAAATGCCCAGTACTTTAATATGCCGCTGCAGACCCATCAGTTCAAAGTCGCGAAAAAAATCGCTGAATAGCAGGGGCTTCGCTAGAAGTGAGCGCTCACATGATTGTCTATAATAGCGGCGCAACCAATGCTCCACTTGTGACCGGGACCAGACGATATAGCAGTCTTTCAGCAACGACACCAGGTCGTAAGTGATCGGCCCAATGACCGCATCCTGAAAATCAATCACCCCAGGACGAGCACTGACATCGCCACCAATCACCATCAGGTTGCGAGAATGATAATCCCGATGAACCCGAACCTGGGTTTGCGCTATTGCCGCCTCAGCCAGGAACCGCCAGGTATCATCAAGCATGCGCTGCGTCTCCGGCTCCAGGTCCAGCGCCAGCATTTCACCGCAAAACCACTGATCAAACAGGCGCATTTCACCCAGCAAACGATCATTATCGTAGGGAGGTAATGGCGAAGCGCAACTGTCCATCTGCAAATCCAGCAGGCTGGCCATCGCCGATTCATACAGACTGTTTGCTACATGCTCCTGACCGGATTGCCGGGCAGACTGCAACCGGGGCAGGAACAGACTGTCGCCGAAGTCTTCCAGCAGCATGAACCCCTGTTCAGGATCCGCCTCATAAATCCGTGGCGTTCGCATACCCGTCGCCTGGAACTCAGCCGCAACACGCACAAACAGCGCAACATCCTCATTAGGAGGCGGTGCATCAACCAGCAGAAAGGACTGCGCCGTATCGGTATCTATATAGCGAAAATAACGTCGAAAGCTGGCATCTCCCCCCAAACTTTGCGCTGCCGGCGGTGCTGGCAGGGTGCGTTGCAATAACGCTGACAGCACCGGTTGTGCCCATTCGCACAAAGCAGCCTGACGTTCATCACCAGACTGTGTTGCGTTTTTCATCACTGTTTCATTTTTTGACATGTCTGTTCCATACAACATTGACCCGGGTAATATCAGAGATACTGCCAAAGATGGCAAATATTCCACTCCCTGCCCGGCTCTGGCTTTATATCAAAACCTCAATGAATTATCATGCATTCGCCTGATTACGTGTTACCCATATCCGGATTACCCACCACATGCCGCGCCAACCCAAATTTGCTGATCGCCGCGCAGAGAAAACGATGCTGACTTATGAGGCTATTGCCAGCCGCAAAACTGGCCGTCTTGCTGTCGTCATCGCTATTCTGCTGGCTGGCGAAATGTTACCGAACCAACTGCTGGCTCAGCCTGCAGCGGCAACCCAGCGCACCGAACAACTGACGATTTTGTTGGAGGACTGGCAGAGCCGTGATGCCATGTCTGGGGAGGATGCTCAAGGGTTGCGCCCTGCCTGCTGTGGCGAATTTATCGAACCACCGGGGCTGGATTCTGCGGTTGAACCCGATCAAGCCGACACTGAAATTGATACTGAGTCACCGGTACGACAGCCGGAACCCGGCCAGTTTTATGTAGACGGCTCCGTTAATGTCCAGCAAGGCTACCGCTCGGTTCAAGCCAGTGATGGTGCCCACCTCAACCAGGATACCAACATCCTGACGCTGCAGGGCGATGTGATCTTTCGGGAACCCGGCTTTTTAATCACCGGCAACGGCGCTGAACTGGATCAGAACAGCGGCAACAACCTGGTTGACCAGGCGGCCTATGTAACCTATGAAACACAGATTCATGGCACCGCCAGCAATCTGGCATATAACAGTGAAACCGGCATGCTGACCATGGATAATGGCGAATTCAGCCGCTGTGAACCCTACGACCCGTTCTGGGTGGTCAGGGCACGCAGATTACAGCTGGATAATGCCAACGGTGTTGGTTACGCCTCAGCGCTGACCTTGCGCATCAAGGATGTACCTGTATTTTACTACCCCTATACATTGCAGTTTCCGATTTCAGATCAGCGGGTCTCGGGCATATTGCCGCCATCGCTGAGCAATAGCCGGGACAATGGTCTTGATATTGCCGTGCCCTACTATTTCAACCTCGCCCCTCACTATGATGCCACCGTGACCCCTCGCATCATGACAGAGCGTGGCGCCATGGTCAGCGGCGAATTCCGCTACCTGGCTGACTGGTCCATGAATACCGCGAACCTGGCCTTGCTGCCAAACGACAGCACATACGACGGTGCCACAACTGACCAGATTGGCGATGACACGGCCCCGGTCAAACAGCGCTGGTTTGCCGGTTTCGAACATGAAGGCCTGATCGGAGATAACTGGCGCAGCTATATCGATTTCAGTGCAGTCAGCGACTTTGATTATTTCCGCGACCTGGGCAGTCAGGACCTCAATGTGGAAAGCCGTACGCACCTCAATAAAGAAGGGGTGCTGGCCTGGCAAAACACTAACTGGCAGGCAGAAACACGTGTCCAGCGCATCGAAATACTGGACCCTTATGTCGCTTCCATTGATATCAACAAACCCTTTGATCGCCTGCCAGAACTCAGTGTTTCAGGCGACTTCGGCGGATACCAGGGGCTGACTTATGGTGTTGATGCCAGCCATGTCCGTTTTGATCGCTCCCTGGATCGTAGCCTGCTGAGCACGGAACAGATCAATAATGGCGCGCTGGTTTCCGGCGAACGTAACACGCTGGAACCCTGGGTCAGCCTGCCGATTCGGGAGCCCGGTTATTTTATTGAGCCCACGGCTCGGTACCGTTATGCCGACTGGCAGCTGGACCAGCAGGCTATCGGCACTCCAGGCAATCCGGATCGCGGTGTCGGTGTTTTCAGCCTGGACAGCGGCCTGATCTTTGACCGGCCACTGCAGTTTAATGGCAACGAAGCCACCCAAACGCTGGAGCCGCGGCTGTACTATCTATTCAGCGAGCGCGAAGACCAGCAGTTCCTGCCAACCTTCGATACCGCCCAGCTGAATTTTAACTTTAATCAACTGTTCCGCTACGACCGGTTCAGTGGCCAGGACCGTGTCGGCGATGCCAACCAGATCAGCGCAGCCGTGACCACACGTATTCTGGATAACGGCAGCCTGGAGCGCGCCCGTTTCAGCATTGGCCAGATATTCCATTTTGAAGACCGCACCGTTTCACTGAACAGTCCCTTGCAACAATGGCAGATTCTGCAACCACTGGACACGGACCGCTCGGCCCTGGTGATGGAAGGCAGTTTCCGACCCAGTGTTAACTGGCAGTTATTTGGCGACCTGCAGTGGGATCAGGAAAATGACAATATCGACCAGGGCAGTATCGCATTGCGTTATCATGGCGATGCTAACCACATTGTGAATCTGGCTTACCGTTACCGGGAAAAGGCAGACGTCTTTTTACAGGCGCCCCCGGGGCTTGACCCCGTCATCAGTCAAACAGATCTTTCAGCGGTTTGGCCGGTCAATGATAACTGGCGAGTGTTTGGTCGCTGGAACTACGATCACAGCAACAGCAGGAACCTTGAAACGTTCGCGGGTGTCGAATACAGTAACTGCTGCGCCATCATGCGCCTCGTCGCGCGTGACTGGGTCGATGAATATGAATTTTTCGCCCAGGATACCCGCCAAAACCAAGGTGTTTTCTTTCAATTGACGTTGTTGGGTCTGGGTGACCTGACTGGCGGCAGCCTGAGCAATCTGCTGACAAACGGCATCCCCGGATTCAAGGAGTATGGTATTGATGATTAAGCGGTTTCTTTCTTTCCCCCGACAGCAAATTGTCTGGTCGATCCTGTTGGCCTGTCTGTTTGCCAGCGGAACCGCACACGGCCAGCGCCAGGTCCTGGATCGTGTCATTGCCATTGTCGACGACGGCGTGATACTGCAAAGTGAATACGATGCCCGTGAGGCTGAAATGATTCAGCGTATCCAGGAAATGGGCGCCCAGATGCCACCACCTGAACAACTGCGCGAACAAGTGATGGAGAATCTGATTGTCGAAAACCTGCAGTTACAGATGGCTGAACGCGTTGGTATTCGATTTGACGATGACACATTGAACCGGGTAATTACTGATATTGCACAGTCCAACGGCATGACCTTCGACCAGTATGTCAACGCGCTGGACTCTCAGGGAATGTACCTCGAAACTCGCGAGCGTATCCGCAAAGAGATGTCCATCAATGAGGTGCAACGTGGCATGGTTAACCGTCGCATCAGCATCACAGACCAGGAAATCGAAAACTATCTGAATTCAGAAGCAGGGCGCAGCGCGATCGCCCCCGACTACATGGTCGAGCAGATCATGATACCGGCCAATGACAATGTCAGTGAGTCGATGCGCGAACAGCGTCTCGAACTGGCGGAATCGGTCACTGAACGCGCCAATAATGGCGAAACTTTTGCAACACTGCGCCAAGAATTACAGCAGCAAGGTATTGCTGTCAGTGGCGGCGAACTGGGCTGGCGTAAAGCCGATGCCCTGCCAACGCTGTTTGCCAGCGTCGTGCCCGACATGCGTATCGGCGAAACACACGAACCACTGCAAAGCTCTAACGGCTACCACGTGATCCGCCTGAATAATGTTCGCGGCGACGAAGGACGGCTGGTACCGCAGACTGAAGCCCGGCATATCCTGATCGCACCGAACGAGATTCGTACCGAAGAGCAGGCTCGCCGCCTGATCAACGAACTACACCAGCGCATCCTGGATGGCGAAGACTTCAATGTCCTGGCCCGTCAGTATTCCGATGACAATATGACCGTGGTTGGTGGCGGCGACATGGGCTGGGTTAACGACAACGGCTTCCCACCCGAGTTCGGTGAACGCATCTCCACCTTACCGGTGGGTGAACTGAGTGAACCGTTCCGTACCAGCTTTGGCTGGCATATCGCGGAAGTGACGGGACGACGCGAGCAGGATCTCAGCCGCCAGTACCGCCGCCAGCAAGCAGAGAACGCCCTGCGTAACCGCAAGTTCGAACTGGAGCTGGAAAACTGGATACTGGAGCTGCGCGACGAAGCCTACGTCAAATATATCAATTGATTCAGCGACAATAATGCGCATACTTGCTATCACGCCCGGTGAGCCTGCCGGTATTGGCCCGGACTTGCTACTGCAATATGTCAGCGATGGTTCTCTGCCCTCGCCAGACATCAGTCTGATAGCCATAGCCGACCCCGCCATGCTGACAGCCCGGGCGCTGCAGCTTGGGCTGACAGTGGACATTCGCACGCTGTCACCTGCTGACAATATCAGTGAGCAAATCCGGTCAAATGCAACAGACGCACCACCCGCGCTGTACGTCTGGCCGGTTGAGCTAAATGCAGAATCGGTTCCCGGTCAGCTCGATACCCGGAATGCGGCCTACGTTCTGGAGACACTGCGTACCGCGATCACCGGCTGTCAGAGTGGTCAGTTCACCGCCATGATCACCGGCCCGGTTCATAAAGGCATCATCAACGATGCCGGCTTCTCCTTTAGCGGACACACCGAATTCCTGGCTCAGCAGTGCCAGGTCGATCAGACTGTAATGATGCTGGCAACAGAAGGGCTTCGGGTCGCCCTGGCAACCACTCACCTACCCTTACGTGACGTTGCCGACGCTATTACCAAAACCTCACTTAGCCGAACCATCGAAATTCTGCACAACGACCTGGTCAACAAGTTCAGCATTCAGGAACCCAGGATACTGGTCTGCGGCCTCAACCCGCATGCTGGCGAAGGCGGGCACCTGGGCCGGGAAGAAATCGACATCATCTCACCGGTGCTGACGCAGTTTCGGCAGCGCGGCTGGCAACTCAATGGCCCCTTGCCTGCCGACACGCTGTTTACTAACAAATACCTGGCTGATGCGGATGCCGTACTTTCCATGTTTCATGACCAGGGCCTGCCCGTATTGAAGTACAAGGGTTTCGGCGCTGCCTGCAACATCACACTGGGCCTGCCCATTATCCGCACCTCAGTCGACCACGGCACCGCACTCGACCTGGCTGGCAGCGGTACAGCTGACACTGGCAGCTTAGTGACTGCCATTAATGCCGCCATACAGATGGCCAGACATCAATCAGGACAACCCTCATGAGTCAGTCCCCTCCAGCACACCGGGCCCGCAAACGATTTGGTCAGAACTTCCTGCACGACCCCGGCATCATCCAGCGCATCATCGATGCCATTTATCCCATGCCGGATCAGCTTATTGTTGAAATTGGCCCCGGCCAGGCGGCACTGACTGAGTTCCTCGTCGCCAGCGGTGCCAGGGTCAACGCCATTGAACTGGATCGCGACCTGGCCGACTGGCTGGAACCTCATTTCGCCAGCGCCAGCAACTTCCAGCTGCACCGCAGCGATATTCTCAAGTTTGATTTGAACACACTGCTACCTTCAGGTGACAGCAACGCCGGGCAGTCCATGCGCGTGATTGGCAACCTGCCCTATAACATCTCAACGCCCTGTCTGTTTCATCTGCTGAAATATGCGGATCGCATTGAAGACATGATATTCATGTTACAAAAAGAGGTGGTTCAGCGACTGGCAGCCGAACCCGGGACAGGGCAATATGGCCGCTTGAGCGTGATGATTCAGTACCACTGCCAGGTCGACGCTCTTTTTGATGTTCCACCCGGCGCCTTTAATCCGCCACCCAAGGTGACTTCTGCGATCGTGCGACTCAGGCCGCGGCAGCACATTACACACCCAGCACAGGATCCGGCTATGTTTCAGACCGTGGTACGCGAGTCATTTTCCCAGCGCCGCAAAACGCTGCGCAACTGCCTGAAACCTCTGCTCAAGCAGCACCCTGAAGCCGACCTCCCTATTGACCTGTCCCGGCGGGCAGAGACATTGAAAGTCGAAGAATTTGTCCAACTCAGTAACGCGTTTAGCCAATCATGAACAGTAATGACATCCACATTCAGGTCCGGACCCGCTATTTATCGGAGCAGTCCAACCCCGGCGAGTCGCAATATGCATTCGCTTATACCATTACAATCCGCAACCTTGGCGACCAGGCGGTCAAACTGCTCTCCAGGCACTGGATCATTAAAGACGACAATGACAAAGTTGAAGAAGTTCAGGGACCGGGCGTGGTCGGGTTACAGCCAACCATTGAACCCGGACAGGAATTTGTTTACAGCAGCGGGGCTGTTATACCGACAGAATTTGGTACCATGCAGGGGAGTTATGAAATGCAATTAACTGATGGCACCCGAATGCAGACACCGATCCCGGCATTTCTGCTATCACAACCCCATTCGGTACATTAATGTCTATTTATGTCATAGGTGACATTCAAGGCTGTTACAAACCGCTGCGTCGGCTCCTGGACTCAGTGGACTTTCAGCCCGATCGTGGTGATGAACTCTGGTGTGTTGGCGACCTGATTAACCGGGGTCCAAGATCTCTCGATACGCTGCGTTTCCTGCGCGACCTTGGCGATGCAGCCACTGTTGTGCTGGGCAACCATGACCTGCACTTCCTTTCGCTGTACTACGACTGTATCCCGGCAACCATGAAGAGTCGTCACACTCTCGACAAACTGCTCAAAGCACCTGACTGCGATGAACTGGCCGAATGGTTGCGCCAGAAACCTCTGGTCCACTATGACAGTCTGAAAACCGAGGCCGGCATACGCAATTACCTGATGGTTCATGCCGGTGTCCCCCCTGTCTGGGACCTGAAGAAAACCCTGGAACTGGCTGCCGAAGTCGAACTGGCACTGAGCGGACCGGACTTCCGTGAATTCCTGATCAATATGTATGGCAATGAGCCTGGCAAGTGGAAAGACTCTCTGGAAGGCTATGACCGTCTCAGGCTGATTACCAACTACCTGACCCGTATGCGCTTCTGCAAGAAAGGCGGCAAACTGGATTTCACCATCAAGGAAGGCCTTAACAAGGCTCCCAAAGGCTTCGAGCCCTGGTTCATTTTTGAGAAGCTGACGCCGGAAACCCATATCCTGTTTGGCCACTGGGCCGCCCTGGAAGGCATCACCGGCCACCCTTACGTTCATGCCCTGGATACCGGCTGTGTCTGGGGGCGCGAATTGACCATGATGCGCCTGGAAGACCACAAGCTGTTCAGCGTCTGATAGACTGATGACATGAACACATATCTTGTAGGCGGCGCTATCCGGGATGAAATGCTGGGGCTGAAAGGCGCCGACAAAGACTGGGTGGTGGTCGGCAGCACTCCCGAGGCCATGATCTCACTTGGCTACACGCCTGTAGGAAAAGACTTTCCCGTTTTCCTGCACCCGAAATCCGGCCAGGAGTATGCGTTGGCCCGCACCGAGCGCAAATCTGGCAAGGGCTACACAGGTTTCGTGGTACATGCCGCCCCGGACGTAACCCTGGAAGAGGATTTACAACGCCGGGACCTGACCATCAACGCCATGGCCAGAGCTGATGACGGCACCCTGATTGACCCCTATGGAGGCGCCAGAGACCTGGATGCTCGCCTGCTGCGTCATGTTTCTCCGGCATTTTCCGAAGACCCTTTGCGTATATTGCGTGTTGCCCGATTTGCCGCCCGCTTCCATGCCCAGGGGTTTGAGGTCGCCGCAGAAACCATGACCCTGATGCGCGACATGAGCCAGAGCGGAGAATTACAGGCGCTAACCCCAGAACGCATCTGGCAGGAAATGCACAAGACCTTGCAGCATGATGATTGTCCGGTGTTTTTCGAGGTCCTGCGCGAGTGCGGAGCGCTGAAGGAGATTATGCCGGAACTGGACCGACTGTTCGGAATCCCACAGCCGCCGCAATGGCATCCGGAAGTGGATACCGGCGTCCATACACTGATGGTCCTGAAACAGGCTTGCCTGCTGACCCAGGAGACCGATGTCCGTTTTGCAGCACTGGTTCATGATCTCGGCAAAGGCGAAACACCAGCAGAGATGTGGCCCAGTCACCGTGGACACGAGACGCTGGGACTCAAACCGATCAAAGCCCTGTGCCAGCGCCTGAAAGTGCCTCGCAGCGCCAGCGAACTGGCCTGTCTGACCTCAGAATTCCACACGCATGTACACCGGGCCTTGTCGCTCAAACCCTCGACTCTGCTAAAAACCCTGGAAAAGCTGGATGCCTTTCGGCGGCCGGAGCGCTTCCAACAATTTTTACTGGCCTGCAAAGCCGATTCTCGTGGCCGCACCGGATTTGAGCAAATACCCTACCTGCAAGCAAACCACTTCCAGGCAGCACTGGATGCCAGCAAAGGCATTGCCGTGCCTGAACTGCTGGAACGCTTCCCGGTACCGGAGGGCCAAGTGGCGGGCCCCCATATCCAGTCGATACTTCGTGAAGCACGGCTGTCAGCGATTCGTCATTATTGCAAAAACACGCCTTATAAACCTGATGCCGTACCAGCGCGCACCAGTCGCAAAGCGCCACCAGGGGACAAACGCCGAGAAGCGATACCATGACCACATCACAACCCTCTGACTCCCCCGTCGTACTTGTCACTGGTGCTGCCCGGCGTATTGGCGCTGAGATCGTTCGTCACTTCCATGCCCGGGGGTATCGGGTACTGATCCATTGCCGGCATTCACTGAATGAGGCCAGGGCACTGGCTGAGGCCTGCAATCACAGCAGGTCCGGCTCAGCGGCGGTGCTACAACAGGATCTGAGCTCAGCAGAAGATGCCAAAAAGCTGGCAGCGCAAGCCCTGAACACCTGGCAACGCCTGGATGTGCTGATCAACAATGCCAGTGCTTTTTTCCCCACGCCTGTGGGTCAAATTACCCAGGTGCACTGGGATGCGCTCATGGACAGTAACGCCAAAGTTCCCCTGTTCCTCAGCCAGGCATTAGCGCCCGCTTTACAGGCAAGCCAGGGATGTATCATCAACATCACAGACATCCATGCAGAAGCCGGACTGAGCGCCCACACGCCTTATACGATGGCCAAAGCGGCACTGCTGGCCATGACACGTTCGCTGGCCCGTGAACTGGCACCCGACATCCGGGTCAACGCCATTGCGCCAGGCGCCATCCTGTGGCCCGAATCGGCTGAGGATATCAGCAGCGAGTCACAACAGGCCATCTTACACGGCATCCCTATGGCCACACTTGGCCACCCTTCACATATTGCTGCTACTGCCTGTTTTCTGGCAACACAAGCTACATACGTGACGGGGGAAATCATTCGCGTTGATGGTGGTCGCCGTCTAACGGGCTAGAACCCCTTTCTACAGAGACGAATCACTTTGCTGCTACAAAGCGGCATGCTTTAAGATCAAAGCTGTTGTACCTGAAATAATACAAATAAAAAATAACACCAATAACAATAATATTAATAAAGGATACACAGCTATGCCTAGCAATCGGCAGGACGGTCAGATCCAACCGGGCTTGAAGTGGGGCCCCTTTGTACTCCGCATCCCATTTATCCACGCCCGGTTCGCACTACCTGAATTGCTACAAGGTATCTGTGTTGCCGGCGCCACAGGGCTGGCGCTGGTGCCGGTCATGACCGCATCGTTCGGATTAACATTCGAAGAAGCGGTCACCATGGCCATGTACCATACCTTGCTAATCTCCTCTGCCTGGTTTTTCTTCGGCGACCCGGTGGCCCCGGGATGGCTAACGCCCGCTTTGCCCTTTATTTTTGCCTTTGTGCTCGGTAGCGGCAACACACCGGAGCAACAGTTTCAGCTAATGACTGCACTATCGCTGAACTTCGCTGCTTTATTGCTGATATTGGGCGGTACAGGGATGGGCGCCAAACTGGTCGCCTGGGTACCCAATGTGCTGAAAGGCGGCATTATTCTTGGAGCAGCAGTCGCGGCTTTTCTGCGAATTTTCGATCCGGCCGATGCAGCCAGCGCGCTGAACAGCACGCCCATTGCTGCCATTTCCTCGCTGGCACTGTGCATGTTCCTGACCTTTTCCAAACCTTTCCAGCGAATCGCAGCACAGCGCCCCATGCTGGCCAAAATTGCCGGGCTGGGTTTGCTGCCAGCGTTTCTCGTCGCAGCCATTGTGGGTCTTATCACCGGAGAAATGGATTTCAACATCCGCAACGGCCTGCTGGATGTACCAACACTGACTGCATCTCTGTGGCAAAAGGCCAGCCCGCTGGTCATCGGCTGGCCAAGCCCCGCCATGTTCGTTGAAGCCCTGCCGCTGGCATTTATTACTTACATCCTGTTTTTCGGCGATGTGGTCACAGGCGAAGAAATGGTCAAGAATGCCCAGGACGCACGCCCCGATGAAAAGCTCGACGTCGACAGTAACCGTCTGCACTTATCCACGGGTATCCGCAATGCGATCATGGCAGTCGTCGCCCCTTTTTTTGGTACGCAAGGTGTCTTATGGACAGGCATTCAGGTGATTGTGCTGAAACGCTGGGCAACCGGCCGGCAACAAATGGACTCTATATTTGACGGCATCTCTGCCTATTACGTCTATGGTTTCCCATTGCTATTTATCGTGCTGCCGATTGTCACCACTTTACAGCCATTGCTGCCAATTGCCCTGGCAGTGACGCTGTTACTGACCGGTTTTGCCTGCGCCACGCTGGCACTGAACACAGTAACGGATCCCCAGGAGCGCGGCGCCATGGTGCTGACGGCCATTGCCTTCTCTATATTTGATCCCTGGACCGGGTTGTTGGCAGGACTGGCTACGATTGTCGTGGTGGTCGGACCACATGTCTTTTACGCGAAAAAAGCCGACCCTGAACACCCTGAAGTCATCGCACCTGAAGCAGAGAAGGCGGACTCAACGGCCTGACAGCGCCTGGTCATGCCAGTGGAATTCGATCGGCCACAGTCGTTGTGGCCGGTCATATTGCTGCCAGAGTGTGGCATAGGATTTACCACTAACGGGGTCAAGCTGTAAGGGACAGATATCAGCCAGTGGCTTGAGCACGAAGGCATTTTCTGTGATTTCAGGCCGCGGCAAGACAACACCATCGAACTCGCCTGACAAGTCATCGCAGGTCAGAATGTCGATATCGAGCGTTCTGCCTGAGAAGCGTTTCTGGCTCCGGTCCCTGCCATTTTGATCTTCAATCGCTTTGAGCACATCCCGTATACACCACAGGGGCATATCACTCTGCAGTGCGACGACCATATTCAGAAAGTTATCGCCGTCAAAGCCAACCGCCTCACTTTCATACACCGGCGACAGCGTTAACTCACCGAAATGCTCTGACAGGGCGTCCAGTGCCAGCGTCAGATAACGTTTTGGCTGCTGGTTACTGCCCAGACTGAGGGTGATAAAGGACATGCTGTTTGCCTGACTTGTTTGCTTAACGAATTGACCTGGCCTGTTTACCAGGCTGACTTGCCATCTCGGGTCTGCCTGCAATAACTGTGCATTGCACAGGTTACATTGGCAAGCGTGGCGGGCGTTCCCCACGCTCTATGATAACGCCGACATCTTTCGCTCCTGTGACAGCGCCAGGCTTGCCCACCCGAAGCCGAATCCAGGGCGTAGGAAATTCGGCCAACACCAGTTCAGCGACTTTTTCAGCCATGGTCTCAATCAGCAAAAATTCAGCCGCTTCAATATAAGCGATCAGCCGCTTGGATACCGCTTTATAATTCAGTGTCTGCTCAATATCTTCCCCCGCAGCAGCCGCACCAATATCTGTCACCATATCGAGATCCAGGCTGACTGTCTGGCGAATTTTACGTTCCCAGTCATAGATGCCAATGACCGTATTGATCTCAAGTTCACGGATATAAACGATGTCGCTCATACTAGATGCTGACTCCCGAATGAAGATGGTTGACAGGGTGGCAGGCTTTCCATATTCCAGCGCGCCTTTGCCTGGATGGTTAATGCTTCCTGCTGGCCGGCTTTGAGTCTTTGACACCCTGCATAGGCAATCATGGCCCCATTATCGGTGCAAAAACGCGGCTGCGCATAGAACAGTTCAGCGCGGTGTTTCTTGACCATGTCTCCCAACCCGGCTCGCAAACGCAGATTGGCGCTCACACCACCGGCAATGATCAATGATCTCATGCCACTTTCCTGCAAGGCACGGCGGCACTTGATAACCAGTGTCTGCACCACAGCCTCTTCAAAAGCCAGCGCCACATCCGCTTTGGCCTGATCCGTCAGCTCATTGGCATCAGACAGATCCTGCAGGGTATTGCGCACGAAGGTTTTCAGACCACTGAAACTGAAATCCAGCCCCGGCCTGTTGGTCATCGGCCGAGGGAAGACAAACCGCCCTGGTGTGCCCTGCTCAGCTAATGCAGCCACACGCGGCCCGCCCGGATATGACAGCCCAAGCATTTTGGCGACTTTATCAAAGGCCTCTCCAGCCGCATCATCAAGTGATTCTCCCAGCAACCGATACTCACCAATGCCTTTAACGCTGACTAATTGCGTATGTCCGCCGGATACCAGCAAGGCAACAAAAGGAAACGTTGGCGGGTTTGCTTCCAGCATCGGAGCCAGTAAATGGCCTTCCATGTGATGAACACCGATGGCCGGCACCTGCCAGGCCATGGCCAGCGAACGCCCCAGTGCAGCCCCCACCAGCAACGCTCCAATCAGACCCGGCCCGGCGGTGTAGGCGATACCATCTATGGTCGACTTGTCGATGTCATGACTCTGCATCAGCTCACGAATCATCGGCAATGCCTTACGCACATGATCGCGAGATGCCAGTTCGGGGATGACCCCGCCATAGCGGGCGTGCATATCCACCTGACTGTACAAGGCATCGGCCAGCAACCCCTGCTCACTGTCATAAATGGCGATGCCGGTTTCATCGCAGGATGTTTCTATACCCAATATACGCATGATTTCAGCTGTCGGAAAAAGATCAGAATGATACGGCAGGCAAGGCATTGACGCCAACTTTCCCGCCTCCGCTGATGGCTAAATGCGGTTTTACTGCCGACTTGTCAGCATTTCCTTGCAGTTATAAGGCCGCTAGCTGCTATAATAGACAGGATTAATACCTCCCTGGCTGCAAACGTTTACGGCTCAACACATAAATGTCTTTGCATTTATGTATAAGTCGCATTACCATATGCGCCCCTTTAAATTTGAATGGAAAGGTGTCTCTACACTATGCCAACGGTTAAACTGAAAGAAAATGAGCCGTTTGACGTCGCTCTGCGTCGTTTCAAGCGTTCTTGCGAAAAAGCCGGCATTCTGGCCGAAGTTCGTCGCAAAGAGTTTTATGAAAAGCCAACAGCTGCACGCAAGCGTAAAGCGGCGGCTGCTGTGAAGCGTCATCTGAAAAAGCTGTCTCGCGAAAACAAGCGCACTAAACGTCTGTACTGATAAGCGCCTGCACTGATCCAGTATCAGTACAGATTGCCTGTTTAGCAGACAATGCCAGGCAAGTCATAGCGAACCGGTCACGCGACAGCGAAACCTCAATCACGAGTCAAAACAGGATTCAACCATGGCAGAAAGCGCCCTGAAACAACAGCTGACTGAAGCCATGAAAGATGCCATGCGCGCCAAAGACAAGGCACGCCTGAGCACAATCCGCCTGGCTCTGGCAGAGGTGAAGAAAGTCGAAGTCGATGAACGTATCGACCCCGACGACGCGCGCGTGCTTGCGCTGCTGGACAAAATGATCAAGCAGCGCCGCGAATCGGTTCGTCAGTTCGAAGATGCTGGCCGCAACGACCTCGCCGATATAGAGAAAGCAGAGATAGAAGTCCTGCAAGACTTCATGCCTGCCGCACTAAGCGAAGCGGAACTCGACAGTATTATCTCCAAGGCCATCACCGACACAGGTGCTCAGGGCATGCCCGATATGGGCAAAGTCATGGGTGCGGTCAAACCCCAGGTTGCTGGCCGAGCCGATATGTCCGCCGTCAGCCAGAAAATCAAGTCCCGACTAAACGCCAACTGATACTTCACCGGAGTCCGCCATGGCTGGTCTGATTCCGCAAAGCTTTATCGACGACCTGTTGAGTCGTGTCGATATCGTTGAGGTAATCGACAAGCGCGTCAAATTGCGCAAAACCGGGAAAAACTACTCGGCCTGCTGCCCGTTCCACCAGGAAAAGACCCCCTCATTCAGCGTCGAACCTGACAAGCAATTTTACTACTGCTTTGGCTGCGGCGCCGGCGGTAATGCCCTCGGCTTCGTCATGGACTTCGATCACAAGGAGTTTCCTGAAGCTGTTGAGTCCCTGGCCAACGACCTCGGCCTGAGCGTCCCGAGGGAAAGTGGTAACAGCAATCAGCGCAAAGGGGAACGCGGCGAGCATGAGAAACTGCTCAGCGCGCTGAATCAGGCCAGTCTTTTTTTTCAGAAACAGCTTCGCCAACACCCCAGTCGCGAACGCGCGGTTAGCTATTTAAAAGCACGCGGCCTGACCGGCCAGATTGCCCAGCGCTTTGCCATTGGTTTGGCTCCACCGGGCTGGGAAAACCTGCTGGAAGCCATGGAACCTTATCAGCTCCCGGTAGAAACGCTGGAAAAAGCCGGCCTGGTCATCAAACGCGAGGCCGATCACCGGCTGGCTGAAAAATCACCTTACTATGACCGTTTTCGTGATCGCATCATTTTCCCGATTCGTGATGCACGCGGCCGAACACTGGCATTTGGCGGGCGCGTACTCGGTGATGACAAACCCAAGTACCTGAACTCGCCAGAAACACCGGTCTACCAGAAAAACCGTGAGCTTTACGGCCTGTTCGAATCCCGCCAGGTTTTGCGCAAACCGACGCGCTTTTTGCTGGTAGAGGGCTACATGGACGTGGTGGCACTGGCGCAACACGGCATCAATTATGCTGTAGCCACACTGGGCACTGCCACCAATGCCAATCACCTGAATCGGCTGTTCCGCATCGTACCTGAAGTGATTTTCTGTTTTGACGGCGATGATGCCGGCCGCAACGCGGCATGGCGCGCTCTGCGTGTCGCCCTACCGGTGATGGAAGATGGCAGGCAAATTCGCTTTCTGTTCCTGCCAGAAGGCGAAGATCCGGACACCCTGGTTCGCAAGGAAGGCGCCGAAGCCTTTGAAAAACGTCTGCTGAGCGCAAGCGCCCTGTCGGACTATTTCTTCCGGCACCTGGAAGAAGAAAACGACCTGAGCACACTCGACGGCAAGGCCAGGCTGTTCAAAGAAACCATGCCTTTGCTGAAAAGCCTGCCCAAAGGTCTGTTTCAACGGCTGATGCTGGATCGCACGGCTGACATAACTGACACCTCCAGGGACACATTACTGGAGTTGTTAGGCAACACGGCTCCAGCCAAGCCGCCAGCTATCAACCAGGGCGATTCCAGCCAGCCCGACACGCCAGAGCCACCTGCCTGGCTGGATGATGCAACCCATCGTTCCGGCCCGGCACGCGAGAAACAACAGGGCAAACCGCTGACGGTTAAGTCACGCGTACAAAAACCCGCCGACATGGTGGCCATAGAATTGTTGCTGCAACAGCCAGAACTGGCCCAACTGGACAGCATTGATATCGCCACACTGAAAGAAGTCGGGCTACCCAATATCAAATTATTAATTGAATTGATTGAATTCGCCCGCAGCCGTCCCCATATAGATACACCGACACTGGTTGGTCACTGTTATGGCTGCCAGGGCGGCAACCGGGTAACGCAATTGCTGGGAGATGAGAAAATCACTCCTGAAGCTGGTCGCCAGGAAGAGTTCATCTTTATCATCAAGACCATACAGGAAGAAGCCAGAAAGCGAGCGCAGCGTCGCCAATGGCTTGAACAAATTCGACCGAGAAGTCGGTCTTCTGATTCTGAACCGGAGTCCGGTCCGGAAGATAGGTAAATCAGGCTGGCAAGATAGCAGTTCAAACGCTATAATGCCCGGCTGATTTTTATTTTTGCCACCTTTTGCACACCAAATTACGGGAAGCTATGTCTGATTCGCGCCTGAGTTCTCCTCAACACGGCCTGAAAGCGCTTATTGCCAAAGGCAAGGAACAAAGCTATCTGACCTACGCCGAGGTCAACGATCATCTCCCCGATACGATCTCCGACCCGGATCAGGTTGAAGATATTATCCAGATGATTAATGACATGGGCATCAAGGTATTCGAAACCGCGCCCGATGTCGACTCTTTGTTGCTGAACGATGGCGACGACGAGAGTGGCACTGACGAACTGGCCGCGGCTGAAGCTGCAGCTGCGCTTGCTGCCGTCGAAAACGAAGCTGGACGCACCACTGACCCGGTACGCATGTACATGCGTGAAATGGGTACAGTAGAGCTGCTGACTCGCGAAGGCGAGATCGTCATTGCCAAGCGCATTGAAGAAGGCCTGCGTGAGCTAATGCATTCCATGGCGGCTTATCCCGGCGTGGTCGAGCACGTACTGGACGAATATGCCCTGGTCGCCTCCGAAGAGCGTCGCCTCACTGACATTATCACCGGCTACCTCGAAGTAGACGATGACGACGTGCCAGCCGCCTCTTCAGCCAGTGCTGTCAGCGACAGCAGTGACGATGATGATTCCGTTCCTGTCGACAGTAATGACGATGAGGAAGAAACAACCTCGGGTCCGGATCCGGAAGAAGCCCGTCTGAAGTTTGAAGAGTTGCGCAAGCAGTTTGAAAAAACTGAAGCCGCTATCAAAAAGAACGGTCGGGCGAACAAGAAAACCCGCGCTGAACTGGATGCGCTGGGCGAGCTGTTCAAAACCTTCAAGCTGACACCCAAGCTGTTTGATAACCTGGTTAATTCTGCCCGCGTCGCTCTGTTCCGTGTGCGTCGTCACGAGCGCACCATCATGAATCTCTGTATTCGTGAAGCCGGTATGCCACGCAAAACATTCGTCACCAGTTTCCCAAGCAATGAAACTGACGAAGCCTGGATTGACCCTTATCTGAAAAAGAAAGAGCCCTGGGCTGCCAAACTGGCAGATGTGGCTGATGAAGTCCGCCGTAGCCAGCGCAAACTGGCCGTGATGGCGGAAAACGCCGGCCTGTCGGTTTCCGACATTAAGGAAATCAACCGTGGCATGTCTATTGGCGAGGCGAAATCACGTCGCGCCAAGAAGGAAATGGTAGAGGCAAACCTGCGCCTGGTGATCTCGATTGCCAAGAAGTACACCAACCGCGGTCTGCAATTCCTGGACTTGATTCAGGAAGGCAACATCGGTCTGATGAAGGCGGTCGACAAGTTCGAATACCGTCGTGGATACAAGTTCTCGACTTATGCCACCTGGTGGATTCGTCAGGCCATTACCCGCTCTATTGCGGACCAGGCACGCACCATCCGTATTCCGGTACACATGATCGAAACCATCAACAAGCTGAATCGTATCAGCCGTCAGATGGTTCACGAAAAAGGCCGCGAGCCTACCCCGGAAGAGCTGGGCGAGCGCATGGACATGACGGAAGACAAAGTCCGCCGTGTGCTGAAAATCGCTAAAGAGCCCATCTCCATGGAGACGCCGATCGGTGATGATGAAGACTCACACCTGGGCGATTTCATTGAGGACACCACGGTTGAATCACCGGTCGACTCTTCTATCGAAGAAGGCCTGCGTGAAGCCACCAAGGAAGTGCTGAACAGCCTGACTGCTCGCGAAGCCAAAGTCCTGCGTATGCGTTTTGGTATTGATATGAATACGGACCATACCCTGGAAGAAGTGGGCAAGCAGTTTGATGTGACGCGCGAGCGTATTCGTCAGATTGAGGCGAAAGCGCTGCGTAAGTTGCGTCATCCAACGCGTTCGGATCATTTGCGTAGCTTCCTGGATGAGCAGTGATCGGTTGCTGATTCAGACATGGCGTTGAGTTGACGCTGAATGACAAAGGGGCCTTCTGGCTCCTTTGTTGTTTCTGGGCGGGTGGTTTGCACTTTGACGGAGAGCGGTCAGGGTGTCATGAATCAGGTTGCAGACGACCACAGCATCTCGGGGATCGCTCGGCGGTCGAAAACTCAGCCTGCGGCTTCAGACAGTTCGACCGCGTTTTCGAGCGATCCCCGAAATGCTAAGCGTGATCTGATTGTCTGAAACCTGATTCATGACACCCTGACCTTGTGCTGCGTCGGCTGTGTTTTTGGGGCCCCCATACCGTGCCCATAAATAATGGCAGTCGCCCAACTCTGATTCTTTTCCTGAGCCAATGCCACCTATTGACTCGAACGTCAATTTCCCTGATTCCTGGCACCCCAAGTCATAGTTATGCTGTGCAGACTCTGGGCAATCAGACCACGCTTTTCCTTTTGACGAACATCCGAAAGAGCGGGCGAATTGTTTGAGCCGCCAGGCGAGTTTTCGCACGCCGGATGTTGGGCTAAAGGAAGTGGTCGCACAGAGTCTGCACAGCATAACTATGACGTAGCCCAGACAGGTGGTATTGGCTCAGGAAAAGAATCAGTGCTACATTCAATGCATAAAAACAACAGCAGTGCAGGGGGTTCCGCCGGGTGGAAGAGATATTTGCAGGCATAGATTACCTTTTGGGGTTGATTGGCCCCTTCTCTGACGCTGTCTGGGCCTTCCCCACGCAATTTCCCTTCTATCAGCAGATTCCTGTTCTTGGCAACCTATCTCTGCCCGTGCTGATTCTGTTTGGTGCCGGCATCTACTTTACGGTTCGCATGCGTGGCGTGCAGTGGCTGGCATTAACGCGGGCGATTCCGATCATGATGCGACAGCAACAGCATACGACGGGCATTTCTTCACTGGCCGCTTTTTTGCTGGGGCTGGCGATGCGGGCGGGACCGGGCAATATTGTCGGGGTGACAGGAGCGATCAGTGTTGGCGGCCCGGGTGCGCTATTCTGGATGTGGGTGGCGGCGCTGTTTGGTATGGCAACGGCGTTTACCGAATCGGTGCTGTCGCAGATCTACAAAGAAAAAGCGGATGATACCTTTGTTGGTGGTATGCCGTTTTATGGCCAACGTCTGCTGGGCAATCATCGTTTTCTCGGCTATGTACTGGCGCTTGCGTTTATTACCTACGCCCTGTTCAACGTGCCAGCCCAAACATTTAATGTATTCACGGCGGTTGGCCTGGTGGCAGAAACCGGGTCGGGTATGGAAGTCTCCCGCCAGTCGCCACTATACGTCACCATTGCTATCCTGTTGATCGCCAGTTGTGCCTGGCTGATTCTCGGTGGCATTCACCGCGTGATCCGTTACACCAACGTCATCGTTCCCGTGATGGCCGTCATTTTTGCCGGGATCTCACTGATCATCATGCTGATCAATTTGACGACCCTGCCAGACTTTTTTGCTCTGGTCTTCACCCAGGCGATTTCCCCTGATGCCTTATTTGGTGGTGCCATTGGTGCTACGATTGCCGAAGGTGTGCGTCGCGGACTGATGTCTAATGAAGCCGGTCAGGGAACGATCACCATGGCAGCAGCAGCAGCGGACACCCGGCACCCTTGTGAGCAGGGGCTGGTGCAAAGCCTGGGCGTGTTCTTCGATACCATCATCATCTGTACCTTAACCGGGTTTATTGTTGTACTGGCTCATCTTTGGGCCGATACTGAAACCAGCGCAGCCTGGGCTTCACTGAGCGCTGATCGTTTGGGCACATACATCAGTTCGGTACAGGCGCTGACACCAGAAGGACTCATCTCTGCCATTACGATCATTCTCGCTACCTGTTATGCACTGTTTGCCTTCACAACATTGCTCGGCATGATCTCCTTTGCCGAAATTGCCGCCAATCTTATCTCGCGCTCGCACCGGTTTATTCTGACGATACGTCTGCTTGGGTCATTGTTCTTTGTGCCCTTTGGCGCTTTTACCGTACTCGCCGGTCTGGAACTGGGCAACCTCTGGACCATTACTGATCTGACCAATATCACCATGGTGTACCTGAACTTCCCTTTATTGTTATTGGGAGCACCGCTGGTGAGCAAGGCACTGGCGGATTATCGGCAAGCGCCTGAGCGTCGTTTTAATTCCGACGTCGCACTGGGGCTGAAAACACCCTATTGGTCAGCGACGCCAACCCCATGATCTGGCTGAGGAAAGCGCCATTTTGGTGCAACTGATCTTTGACAGCTGTTATTGCTCCTTTGCTGTAAAAAAGACTTTGTCTTCCAGAAAATTCAATTATATTATCCGCCCTTGGCGGCAACAGAGTCTGCAATGGGCAGACGGCCACAGACCAGTATGAATTATCCCGATATTTTTCAACCACACTCAGGGGTCGTTTATGTTGCTCACCTTGGTTGTCCTGTATTTGCTGTTTTCCATCGGCCTCGGTGTCGTCGCCGCCCGCCGCGTTCACTCCGCTAACGATTACATTACCGCCGGGCGCAGCCTGCCCATGTCCATGGTAATCGCCATGGTGTTCGCCACCTGGTTCGGTGCTGAAACCGTCCTGGGCATCTCGGCCACCTTTCTGGATGAAGGCTTTCGTGGGCTGATCTCCGACCCGCTAGGCGCTGCACTTTGCCTGGTGCTTTTTGGCTTGATCTATGCCCTGCCTCTGTATCGGCTGAACCTGCTGACCCTGGGCGACTATTTTCATGTGCGCTACAACAAGCGTTCAGAGATGATTCTGTCTTTCTGTATTGTGCTTTCCTACCTGGGCTGGGTGTCTGCCCAGATCACCGCCCTGGGACTGGTTTTCAATGTGCTCTCCGATGATCTGATTTCCATTCAGGCTGGCATGCTGATTGGCGCGGCCGTGGTGCTCACTTACACGCTGCTGGGCGGCATGTGGTCGGTTGCAGTGACCACCTGCCTGCAAATGGTGGTGATTGTGGTTGGCCTGCTGCTGGTGACAGCAACCGCCAGTGATATGGCTGGCGGCGTCAGCTACGTTATCAGTGAGGCGGCAGCGGCCGGAAAGCTGGAATGGTTGCCCACACTAGACATGGTGGACCTGCTGGGCTGGCTGGCAGCACTGTTTACCCTGGCACTGGGTTCGATCCCGCAACAAGACGTGTTTCAGCGTGTGAACACATCCCGTAATGAGCGCGTGGCGGTCTGGGGGACCACCATAGGCGGGCTGGGTTATTTCTTTTTTGCGGCCATCCCGTTAATTCTGGCATTCAGTGCCAGCCTGATTGACCCGGAACTGACCGCGCGCCTGATGGCCGACGACACACAACTGGTGCTGCCCACCTTTGTCGCAGTCTACATGCCGACCTGGCTGCAGGTGGTGTTCTTTGGCGCCCTGCTCTCGGTCATCATGAGCACAGCCTCCGGCACCCTGCTGGCACCGTCTGTAACCTTCACAGAGAACATCCTGCGCAACTTTCTACCCGAGATGACTGACAGCAAGCTGTTGCTCTACACGCGGCTCACCGTTGCGGTATTCACGGTACTGGTGGTCATCAATGCCAGCACCTCAGACGGCAATATCCACAGCATGGTGGAAAACGCCTATCGTATTACCCTGGCCGGCGTGTTTGTCCCGCTGACGGCAGGGCTGTTCTGGCGCAAGGCCAGCAATACCGGCTGCGCCTGGTCCATTGGTCTGGGCCTGGGAAGCTGGCTGCTGCTGGAGTTCACCTACCCGGATATCCCGTTTGAGCCACAGTTCGTTGGCCTGGCTTTCAGCCTGGCGGGCATGATTGTGGGTTCCGCACTGCGGCCCAACCCTTATGAGGAAAAGGACCAGGGGCTGGCGGTCGCGAGGAGTACCGGGGAATATTGAGCCAGGTCAGTTAACATCAGGATAATGTTGTGTTATTTGCTCTCGCACCTTGGCCGATGGAGGCAAACAGATTATATTTCCGGCATGACATTTCTGTTCCCCAGCACAAACCTTCAATGGGCAAAGACGCAGTTCTTACCGTTGCTAGCCCTGATGATTACCTTGCCGCAGGCGATGGTTTCTCAGGCTACAGAGCCCGATGATCCAGCATGGCGGCGCTTTCAACATGCACTGGGCGAGCCCGCTGCAATCGGAGTTAATGCCAGCCATAGCATGGCTGACGCCATCACTCGCCCCATCCCTGCTATCAAGCCGGATGACATTAATGCCGGGAAATTTTTACTGGGCAATGATCTTTTTCATGAAAACCTGCTGTCCTCAGACGGAACAGCAGCCTGCATCAGTTGCCATGCCGGCCCAATCAGCGGAACTGACGGCCGGCCCGTTCCTCTTGGCGTGAGCCGGGCAATGGGTCGGTTCAATGCGCTGACCACGTTTAATACCCTGTACAGCTTTCGTCAGTTCTGGGATGGCAGATCGATCACCTTGGCGGACCAGGCAATAGAACCGGTTATCAGTGAACTGGAGTTTGCCAGCACCCGGGATGCAGCTCTGTCATTCCTGCAGAATGATGATCAGTACGTTGAAGCGTTTGAGACCATTTACCCTGATGGCGTCTCGCTAGAGAACATGCAGGATGCCTTGGCACATTTTCAAGCTATCAACTTTGCTGTCACCAACAGCCCGTTCCAGCAGTACCTTCGCACCCAGCTCCAGCCAAACGGCCATTCAGCCTCAGGCTCCGAAACCCGTGCCATCACCGAAGAAGCCCTGCAGGGCTGGGAAACCTTTCAACGAGTCGGATGCACACAGTGCCATAATGGCATTAACCTGGGCGGTAATTCATATCAACGCCTGGGCACGCTACTCCCCTATTACCCTGAAGTGCGTGAAGCTGATATGAATGATGAAGGCCTTGCGGAACGCTCCGGGCGAGCAAAGGATCGTCACTTTTTTAAAGTCCCCGGCTTGCACAATGTCGCCATGACGCCGCCGTACTATCACGATGGCAGCGAATCCAGCTTGCGCACCGTTATTCAGGAAATGGGGCGTTTTCAGCTGGCCCGTGAACTTTCACCCCGGGAAGTCGAGGACATCGCAAGTTTCTTGAAATCCCTGACCGGAAGGCCCTATGGACTCACGCACTGGCAACAAATCAACGAACTCGTCACCACCCGAAAACACCCGAATTCAGATACCGCTACCGCAGCCGGCACGTCTCACCGCCAAGCATACCTCGAAGCAGCCCGCGCTCTCCGGCCATCGTTCCAACTGCTGCAAAACGAGATGCGGCAAGTCAGTCGCGGCAAGACGCCTCACTTTGATTTTCTCCAGTTCCAGCACCGAGAGCTAATCCGACTGGCCCGGGCATTGCGCCACCCACCGGCAGACACAGAAGCAGAAGTACAACGATGTCTGCAACCCGTTACGGGAAAACTGCTCCAGCAAGTGTTGGCGCTGGAGTGGCTAATTGCTGATTTTTTAAGCGCACAGGCCACGCTGGGCATTCTGGCAATCAATACTGAGATCATGGATACAACAAACGAGACTGCGCTTCTGACAGCAAACGCAGACAAAGATAACCTGGAAGAAATCAGGAGCGAAAGCCTGACAGCAGTAACATCGTCCGAAATTGGCCAGTTGACTGGCATGTTGCTGGATTGCACTTTATAATCCGCCTTCTTTTCGCGTTTGTGCATCACAGCTCAAGCACACAAAGGGCCCATAGCTCAGTTGGTTAGAGCGCTCGACTCATAATCGATCGGTCGCAGGTTCGAGTCCTGCTGGGCCCACCACACTCCTTTGGGGTCTAGCGAGAAGTCGGCTCTACCCCAGGCTCCTTATTCACCGATGTACTGAAACAAGGGCGCTTTACCGGCTTTCTTGTCGAACGTCGCCGTTACATCGGCGCCGGCAGCCCGCCCGAGCCAGGCAATCACATGGTCCGGGAAATCAGCGCCAGACTGGCGATAATCGACCAAGGCACGGCGCACCAGCTCGCGGTCAGCGACCACCAGTTGCTGTGCATCCAGGAGCGCAGCTATTTGGTCGGCTATATCGGCCCTGGGTACCTTGTATGCTCGTTGCAGAACCCAGGCCAGTTCGCATAGCGCCATGGTTGAGACAGCGCAGGGCGATTCCGCCGTGCAATGGGTCTCGATGAAACCCGCCGCAATGCAGTGCTGTTCGGGGTCGCCCTCAGCATCAACCAAGAAACGAACCAGAACGTTAGTGTCCAGGGCTTTCACTCGCTGACCGCCCCGGCCTTAATGGCCTCATCCATTTCCTCGGCAGAGACAGACCGGCCACCACTCTTAATCCGGCCCCTCAGAGCCATCAGGTCGCCCTTGGCCACCGTAACCCGCAGAACGCCATCGTCACCCATTACCCATGCCAGCTTGTCTCCCCGCTGAACATCCAGCGCCTGCCGGATCTCCCGAGGGATAACCAATTGGCCTTTTTCGCTTACTGTCGATTCGCCTTTAATCATTTTCCATTACCTCAAGGATTCTCATGCCGGGGCTTCGTTACTGCTTTAGCAATCGGAGAGGAATCCCCGAAAATTCCAAGCAGAAGAATCACTACCATACACCTATAACTTTGGCGTCTTACATTCGGTATGTCAACCGGTAAGACGCATCTTCCTAATCAGAGGGTAGTTTTATATACAATAAATTGAGAGTAAGTCACTGAGTCGGGTGGTGAACTGCGGTGATAGAAACTGCCTTCTCATTGCAAATTTCTGCTCGATCTCTTGTGCAGCCAGGTGCGGATCTGGAAACTAACCGTCTCTCAGCAATTAGCACACAAAGCATTTGAGCCGATGAAGGTTGATCGATACGATTACTTAAATGCATAGACTGTCTGGCGCATAAACTATGAAACACATGCTCATAAATATGATGATAGCTATTGTTGCGGGAGTGTTTGTTGGCGCAGCTCAAGCCAGTGATCCCAATCGATACCTCAATGACGTTAAAACAGCAGAAGATCCAGATCTGCGGATGCAGCACGCATTTAAAGCCCAACAAATCATGCAATGTAGCTTCTACGCGCAGATGGGTGAAATGGAAGCGATTGCAGGGATAATGATTAAGAATATGCGTGTCTATCAAAAGATGGCCGGGGTCTCGGAAGAGGAGGCTTTGCAACAAGCATTTAATGCAAGTCGCCACGGAGCCGCTACGGCAAAAGGCTACCTACAAGGCAAGACTTCTGGAAACAGGTGGTGACCTTTCAGAAATCGACGAGCAATTTCACATGAATACGGGCAAGGTACTTTATCGGGAGAATTATTGTGCTCAGTGGGCAACGTTTGTGCTAGAAGACTCAGAAGACTGATTGGCTTCAAGGTCCAATTTCTTACTGACAACTTCAGGTACAACTCGTCAATGCCGAGGATGCGGGGCGTCTCGAAGCGGTGCCAGCGCCTCAGGAATTCGGCGCAGGCATTGCAGATGTCGCGTACCGTCTTCTCGTCCAGACCGGGCGTGAAGCATGTACATCAAGAACTCTTATTAAGGTACTGGGTAGAAGCAGTCCAAGAAGACGGAATCGATTGTCAGTGTGCACCGATACGAACGTGCTAAAATACTGAATAGTCTTATGTTTATTACATATCGGCCAAGTTATCCTAGTAACTCGCGGCCAGGTTATGCTAGCAATTACACAAGCGTGACCCGCACCGGGCTGACTCATACCGCTCAGGCTTCCGCCTGAATCTCCGCAGCAATGCGCTGAACCTCATCGAGTACACGCAGTGTATTACCACTCCAGAGCATACCGATTTCTTCCTCGGTGTAGCCGCGTCGTACCAGCTCCAGGGTCACGTTGAACGTTTCAGAGGCATCGTTCCAGCCCATGACGCCACCACCACCATCAAAGTCTGAACTGATGCCAACATGTTCCAGGCCAATCAGGTCCACGATATAATCAATGTGATCGACAAAGTCTTCCACGTCTGCTTTGGGCGCCAGCATTTCGATTTCAGGAAAAAGTCGTCGCATGTTCTGCTGATACGTTTCCTGGGCAATGGGCTCCAGCGCATCAATCTCTTCAGAGGTCAGAATTTCAAAGCCATACTCACGGGCTTTTTCTTCCATGATCTGCTGGCGTTCTGTTGCCAGGAACACCCGGCGCTCTTCATTGATATAGCTGCTGAACGCAACTGTTTGAACGACACCGCCGTTTTCCTTCACACGCATCAATAAATCATCGCTAAGGTTACGGGTGTGGTCGGTCAACGCTCTGGCTGATGAATGAGAAGCAATCACTGGCGCGACAGAAAGGTCGAGCATCTCCGAAATCGCATCGATGGAAGGGTGAGAAATATCGACCATGATGCCCAGGCGGTTCATCTCCGCCACCGCTTCACGCCCCAAATCACTCAAGCCATTATGCAGATAATCGTTATTGGCCTCACCAGTATTGGAGTCAGCAAACTGACTGTGGCCGTTATGAGCCAGGGACATGTAGCGTCCGCCACGGCGATGGAAATCTTCGATATTGCTCAGATCGAGTCCCACCGGGTACGCATTTTCGATGCCGATCATGGCCACTTTTTTACCGCTCGCGGCAATGCGTCGAACATCATCCGATGTATAGGCCAGCTCGATCCGGTCAGGTGCAATTTCTTCAGTCAGACGGTGAATCGCCTCGAATTTCTCGATAGCATTGGCGTAGGCCGCAGCATACCCTTCTTCATTAAGCTCGCCCTGTCCTGTATAGACAATGAACCAGGCGACATCGAGACCGCCGTCTTCCATCTTGGGCAGCGTCACTTGCGTATCCAGGCTCATGGTGTAATTGTTGCCGGATACGAAGTTATCGGCATTGATATCAACATGTGTATCCAGTGTGATCACCCGCTCATGTATTGCCTGGGCGCGAGCTATCAGCGTCTCTTCCGTTTCCTCAACGGCGGCTGGGGCAGATACCGTCTCCATGTTATTCTCAGCACTGGGCGACGTACTGGTTGGCTCACTGCCTGAGTCGCCACAGGCAACAAGGGCAAAAGAAGCAGCAGCGATCAAAGACAGTCTGGCGAGTGAAAGCCTGCTGATAGAAAGTAAGTGTAACCGGTCCGGAAGAAGCATACTCATCATAATCTGCACATCCTGTTAACTGGGAGGTAGAAGAAGACGCCTGACGAACAACCATGCTATGGCGTTGCTGAACATATAATGGCTGATTGGCAACCGATTGTCATTCCACTGAACTCAATATCAGGCCATTTTTGGCCTTTTGACTGCATAAATTTGAATTTAAAGGCACTTTACGATCGCCAAGGGGAAGATCGAATGCATGCTGTGGGTCTGACATAATGTTAGCCAAGCCCAACACAAAGTAGAAGTAACAGGACAACAATAGACAGAGCAAGAGTACATAAGACTACAATGAAAATAATAATGCACTGCTCAATGGTGTTCGCCGGGCTTATCGGAATTTCCTGGTATGCACTGTCAGACCATGATTTGTGGCCAGCGCTTGTTTACTGCATCACGCTTTGCATCATTGGCGCTGTCTCCCTGCTCAGGCATTACAAAAGCAGTGAGAATGTTCAAAAAATGACGCTCGTGTTGAATCGAATTGCAGCAGTTGTGCTGATGACCTTGTTAGTCAGCGCTTTTGTGATTTCTCCCGGCACGGGTATCGCAGCTGCCGCGCTGATTTTCATCCCCCTTACCCTGGCGCTGACAAATTGAAACCCCGTTCCTGGATAAAAACCGATCAGCTGTCAGCAGCATTTCCTAATTTAATGTGCACCCCCGACCTCTGCGGATATTGCCACTCGTACACTTTCACAATGGCAGCAGGAATGCTCTGCATAAAGACTATTCCGGACCTCACAGTCTTGCTAGTCTTGTGATCTGTTAAAACATGCTCAACGCATTTCCATAACAAGACTGATAACAGGATTTTTTGTCACTATGAGAGCACCCAGCTGTAACCGTCTATTGCCGACTTTTTCAGGGGCCAATTGCAAAAGAGCGAGCATCATTTCATCTCTGCTCATGCTAATCGTGGCCTTTATGCCTGGTATTGCTGCCGCTCACGATGTTTCTGAAGAGGCCCGCATCCGCATGAGCGAGGGCGGTTACCTGGACTACATGTGGACCGGTGCGGAGCATATGCTCACCGGCTATGATCACCTGCTATTCCTGCTCGGCGTGATGTTTTTCCTGAGCCGGTTCATCGACATATTCAAATTTGTCACAGCCTTTACCATCGGTCATACCATCACCCTGACTTTCGCCACCTTTGCAGGCATAACGGCCAACCATTATCTGATTGATGCCGTTATTGCTGTCACTGTTGCCTATAAAGGGTTTGAAAACCTCAATGGTTTCCCCCGATGGATTGGTACAGCAGCACCGAACCTGTTGGTCATGGTTTTCATTTTTGGCCTTATTCATGGCTTCGGACTGTCTGCCCGTCTTCAGGACCTGACGCTGGCCAGTGACCCTGACCTGTTAGCCAAAATTCTTCTTTTTAATGTTGGTGTCGAGGCCGGCCAGATTGCAGCGCTGGTGGTCATGGGCTTCGCCATCCAGGCATGGCGCCAGGTCGATTTCTGGCCGGTCATCAGCCGTGTCGTCAATGCGGGGCTCATCTTTACCGGTATGCTTTTGCTGCTGTTCCAATTGCACGGCTATATTCATGAGGCGGGACTGATCCACGAGCATGCGCCAGCATCTGAGCCCGCAGCAGATGAAGGCTGGCACAGTCATGATGGCGGCCCCCTTCACAGGCATTAGTGGGCGGTGCGCCATCGCCAACAACTTTCATACAGAACATTTATAGAATCGACAAAGGTGAATCATGTCAGCTAGCGGGTTACAAAAAAATCTATCACTCTTGTGCGGCGTTATATTATCGATGGGAGTATTACTAGCGTCGGTGCAGGCGTGGGCACATGGCCTGGAAATCCGGATGTCACCGGACGGCAGCCGAATCATCGGACAGGTTGTTTATGAAGACGGTGCTCCCTGGTTTGCGGAAACGGTCACGATTGACAATCTGACAGCGCCGGAAACCGAACAGCTAACTCTCACGACTGATGCAGCCGGTGGATTTTCCGCCGCCGGAGTTATCGGACATGAATACCGCATTACAGCTCGCGATGAAACTGGCCACGCTGTGGAAGTGCTGCTAACCCTCGATGGCTCTTCGGCAAGCAATCATGCTGACACTGGCTCCACACCTGATGATGGTGCACCTGACAGTGAAGGTGGTGGCATTCCTTTCTACGTTATTGCCGGCGCACTGTTATTGCTCTCCATTATTCCTGCCAAATATTTACAGAAAAAAAGCTCCCGAAACGCTTAAAGTCGCAGCAGAAAAAAACCCGCCGGAGACCTTTTCATAAGGTTCCCGGCGGGCCTCTCTTACCGGTCATTGCTTTCCGGTCATTTGCCTTACCTGCAAACAAGAATACTGCAGGCAAGGCAAGCTCAAGGTTTGCAGACTTAGAAGTCGTAAACCAGTCGTGCGTAGTATGAACGCCCCATCGGGTCCTGCATCTCGCCCATCACACCGGCAAAGTCAGGTGTCCGTTGCGCCTCGCGATCAAAGAGGTTACGTGAACCGACACTGATGCCCATTTCACCACCGAAGAGGTTAATGCCACGGTAGGTGTAGGCAAGGTCGAAGTCAGTCCAGGCACGGATTTTGCCACCGACAATACTCGGGTTAGGGTTGGTGTTGGCAAAGCGCTGAATGATGGGTGTGTAGTTGGTACCATCCCATTCGACTTCGTCCACATAATGTACAATACCTGTAACCGCATGATTGCCCATCACCCAACCCAGGCTCAGGTTCGCTTTCAGCTCTGGCAAAGCAGGTGCCGTTCCGGTCAACAGGTTGGTCTGCCCAACACCATCCAGAACCGGGCTGTCTTCATCATCCTGATACAGGAACTCATCTATATAGGTAGCCTGCAGGTTGATACGGAAATCACCCCAATCCTGGAAACCGAAAGTGTAGTTACCCTGAATGTCGTATGCCGTCACTTTAACGCTCTGGGCATTGACACTGCCAGGTGAGGTAACCTGCAAAATGGTGCCCAGGTCAGACTCATCACGAATGATATCCGGGTTGCTCAAACCACTTGCCAACCAGGCCTCAAGCTGCTCCATGGATGGCTGATTACCTGCTCCGACGCCGCTACCGGTGAATCCGGACCAGACCTTGAATGCTTCAAAATCAGCATTCATTACCTGCTGGCCCGTAATACCCACAATTCGGTTCTCGAAATCTGTTTCGTTCCAGGTAACTGACAGGTCGAACTCACCAAACGCCAGATCAAAACCCAGCTGTTTGGAGGTGGATCTTTCGTTCTCCAGATCGGGGTTACCACCGGAACATGCGGTGGTAAATGCTGAGAAGGACGAGAATCGATCTGTTACGGTCGACAACGCACAACTTACCGGATCCAGCAGTTGGTCAATTGTTGGGGCAATAAACGCATCACCGGTTGTTGCACGCAGGTTCAGCCAGTCAGTTGCCGCCCAGGTTACACCGAACTTCGGATCAGTTGACTCCTGACCGGTACTGAAATCTTCCCGACGTACTGCCGCCTCAATTTCAACATTGCTGAGAACAGGAATTGCCAGTTCCATGAAATAGGCATCAACTTCACGGCTGCCGGACGTGATGTTCTCCGGGATCGGGCTACCAATCCAGGTATCACCACGGATCTCATGGACAGAAGGCGTATTGGTATATTTGTCATTACGACGCTGGTAACCAACCGCTGCCCCAATTGCTCCGCCGGGCAGTTCAAAACCGCCCAATGGCACTTCACCGTTCAGGACAATGTCGATGGTATCCAGCCAGGTCTCTTCCATTTCTTTTGAGCGAGCAGCCACAGCGTTCATGACATGAATGGAGTTATTATCTGCCTCATCAACCACAAAGAATGGGTTGTAACAGGCGTCACGATCGTTAACCACATCGCACTGGACACCCTGTTTCATCGCTTCAATATCGAAGTTCTGGTTAGACATGTAACGCAGACGCTGAGAGCTTTGCGCATAGGCCGCCATACCTTCCCAGCCGTCCAGGAACGGCACTGCGAAGTCCGCCTGCAGCATTAATCGACGGTTGTGGTCGGTACCATCAGAAATGTTATCACCATCGACGGTATGACCATCAGAAGTGATATGGGTTTTGTTGATTGGTCGCAGCGTTCTGGCCTTGACGTCTTCGTGAAGTAACACACCGTTTGGCGTCGTACCTGAAACAATATAGTCCATCAGGCCATCATTATTCAGATCCTGTGAGCCGCGATCGGGCACGCCATCACCATTCGTGTCGACACCGTACAACTGCTCACCAGCGGAGTTTGTTGCCAGGAAAGGGTTACCTGGCAGTTCACCCCTGAGTCCACCTAGTTCGCCAATACGAGAGTTACCCGGGTTTGACGTGGAGGTATAAGCCACCTGGTACAGGCGTGAGTTAAACGCCTGGAATTTCAACGTCAGATCATCACTGACATCCCAGGTGGCATTGACGAACAAAGAGGTTGTATCCGTCGGTTCACGATAGCTTCGGGTATCACCGAAATCGAAGTAACAGGTTGACCCCACCAGCATGCCGTATGGGTTGTTGTTAGCACCCGCCACATAGGAATTGCGCTGATCCGCAGGGGCACAGTTCGGATCCGCCTGGTTTGCTGTGGCGCCTGTGTACTGACCGAACTCATCACGAACCGGTACCACATAGTTACCTGGTGCATTCGAAGAATAGTTCAGACCGGCCTGGGCCAGATCGGGGCGTTCATCCCAGCCCAGACGACTGTTGGTACGGACTGTCCGGCAAGTACAACATCAAGATCACCAATGTCACCACCCCAGAGCATCTGCATGGATTGCTCGTCATAGTCACCACGGGAATCCTGTTCACCGTAGGCCTCGAGTTTAAGGCCATCGTATGTGGCGTAAGGGATGAAGTTGACCACACCAGCAACAGCCTCATTACCATATAGTGCAGCAGCACCATCAGCCACCACATCAATTCGCTGTATGGCAATCGTCGGGATCATTACGTTAACGTTTTCGTCGGCTATACGTTTTCCATCCATCAGGGTCAGGGTGGATTGCGGACCAAGCCCCCGCAGGTCAACACTGGAGCTACGCGAAGTCGTGCCCTGAATGGTGTTGGTGATGGAGGATGAAGGGCCACCGACAAAGGACATGTTTTGCATGACCTCACCAATGTTCAGTGTACCTTGTGCAGCCAGATCATCCGCAGTGATCTGGGTGATTTGAGAAGCCTGGGTAAAACCTTCACTTCGGCGAATGAAAGAACCGGTTACAACCACTTCTTCCACTTCCATCTCACTCTCCTGAGCAAAGCTCTGAGTGGCCAGGGGAATCAGTGACAGGGAAATTGCAGTACACAACAGTCTACGTTTATGGGGAATATTGAATCGCATTATATCGCTCCTAAGTATTCTTATTATCTAGCTTTTTTCGAAACAACATTGGCATTGCGATTGATGCAGAGAAAACCACTCTCGTCACCTAAAGTAACGCCGGCTCCTACAACACATCTGGAACGATCGAATAATGTTCTCACAGAGGATAAATTGCAATACTTTGTAACAACTATTCAAAACAATGAATGTGCTCACATTTTAATTTACACCCAAGTTATTATTTTTATTAGTAATAACCCCTTTTTTCGTGTTTCACACTGGACTCATGATTGATTGGAATATATCTTCAGGTATGCCCACAAAACACGGGGTCAACACCGAGTCAAAAGGTATACCGGCATAAGGAAAACCACTTGAAAATAATTTCTCAACCCTTATTTCCCAGCGTGGTCTGGACAACCCTGCTTGACGATCACAAGGCATTCAATTCACAGCTGATGAATCAGGTTTCAGCCTTGCAGGATATCGACCCCAGGGGGGTAGACAATACCAATGTGAAGGGATGGCAGAGTCCGAATACTCTCCAGAACCTGCCCGCGTTCGAGGAGATCAACCGCCGTATATTACAGGTGTGCCAACGCATCGGTGAATCCCTGCATTTCAAATCCGGCCAGGCGTATCACCTGCAGGCATGGGCCAATGTCAGTCCGCCAGGGGCGTCCAATAAAATCCACTATCATGCCAACTGTCATTTCAGTGGTGTTTACTACATCAGCCTGAAAGCCCCTGAATGCGGCAGCATATACTTCCGGGACCCCAGGGTGGCCTCCAGGATGATGACCTGGCCGGTTGAACAGATCACCGACTTTACTGCCGAGGAGATACCGGTGTTTTTCAAGATAGTTGACACCTTTTTCTTCACGCGGCCTGTTTCTCCGCACTGATAATCTGATCGTCTCTTTCCGGATTCAAACACACTGCTCCGACCGGCGTACAGTTCCTGGTTGGTCGACTACCCCAACGTGACGGCGTATTCAGTTTTGCTCGCTCCAGGATCTCTTTACGATTGTTCAGTATCGTCTGATCCTGACCACTGTGCCGCTGCTGCGGTGTCACAAACCGGATCTTGCTGTGCTTGTGTTCATGGTTGTACCAGTAGATAAACCGTTCAACCCATTGCCTGGCTGCTGTCAGATCCACAAACCCGTTTGACGGCCACTGTGGTCGGTATTTCAATGTTCGGAACACCGACTCTGCATAAGCATTGTCGTTGCTCACTCGCGGCCGGCTGTACGATGGCATCACGCCTAGCTCTTCCAGTTTTATTTTCAGTGTCTGAGACTTCATTGGCGAACCATTGTCGGAGTGCAGAACCAGCGGCGTGTTAAAGCACTGCTCACTTAAAAGTGAGCGCTGCAATAGTGCTGCCGCATGCTCACCGCATTCCACCTCATACACCTCGTAGCCAACGATTTTCCGGCTGTACACGTCCATGAACATGTACAAGTAGAAAAACTGACCACGGACCTGGGAGGCGAGATAGGTTATATCCCAAACCCACACCTGGCACGGCGCTCTGGCAATATGTGTGCTCAGTGCCGTTTTACGTTGCGGCGCATGTGCCTTGCCTCTGTGGTGTAGCTGTCCTTTTTCTTTGAGCACCCGATAAAACGAGGAC
>NZ_LWHM01000017.1 GCF_001642735.1 Pseudohongiella nitratireducens
TGTAGTGGTCAAGTCATTTTGGCCACGGGTTTATAGCTATCCCAGTACCTCTGTTCTTTCTCATTTGGTGTTAATCCACCGTTGAATGAGTGCGGTCTGAGCTGACTGTAATAGCCATGGATATAATCACCAATACGCTGTTTGGCTTCCGTAAAATACCGGTAACCTGTGACCGGTACCCATTCTGTTTTTAAACTCCTGAAAAACCTTTCCATTGGACTATTGTCCCAACAGTTTCCGCGACGGCTCATACTTTGTTTCATCCGGTATCGCCATACTCTTTGCCTGAATTGACGACTGGTATAATGACTGCCCTGATCGCTGTGGAACATGATGTTCTGCGGCCGCCCGCGACTTTCATAAGCCATTGTCAGGGCCTGACACGTTAAATAGCTGTCCGGTGAATAGCTCATAGCCCAGCCAATTGGCTTTCGGGCAAACAAGTCAATAACAACTGCTAAATATGCCCAACGACTCCCCGCCCAAATAAAACTGACATCACCGCACCACACCTGGTTGGGATGCGAAACGGTAAATTCCCTAGCCAGTAGGTTAGGTATGGCAACATGTTCCTGCGCCGCCTTCTTGTATGCATGTTTGGGCAACTGGCAGCTGACTAAACTGAGTTTTTTCATAATACGCCCGGCACGATATCGAGATAAACTGACTGGGTGCGACTCGTCGTTGGTGACTATATCAGCGATAGTTCTGGCACCAGCTGAGCCTTGACTCAACCGGTGGGCAGTTCGCACTAAACTATGCAATTTGACGGTTTCCGGGTTGATACGTTTATCCCGCTTTTGCCAATACTTGAACGTGCTGCGGTGGACATCCAATACCTCGCACAATATTTTTACCGTATAACGGCGCTTATCGCTCTGACTCAGTCTCTCAACTATCGAGAGTGTTTCATGGAGTCCGACATCAACAGAGCTGAAGCCTTTTTTAAAATATCCTTTTCTAATTCAAGCCGTTCAACCCGTTTCTTTAGCTCTCGTATTTCTCTTTGCTCATCACTGATCGGGGTGCACTGAGCAGTGGTGCCTGAGCGCTCTGCGCGAAGTTGCCTTACCCACTTACCAATCGTTGAGTAACCCACTCCCATCGCATCAGCAGCTTCCTGATGACTGTAACCTTGATCGATAACCAACTGTGCTGTTTCGAGCCTGAATTCAGGGCTGAAATTGGGGCCTTTCTTCTTTGTCATTTTGTCACCTAATTTGCTATGGCTGCTATCATAGCAGCTCTGATTAGGTGGCCAAATTCACTATGCCACTACATAGACCTTTCTTTTTTTAAACCACTCGAATCCCCTTTGGTATGTTTGGCTGTCTCAAAGCTGCTAATGTCAGGCAAAGGATCGCCTGGCTGACCACCGAAAAAAAGAAAAGGACCCAATTCTAAAGTATCCTGATTGAAGTATATCCAAACCACACAACCAGATTGCTTTTTAGCTAACGACACATGAATGTTTTGACGGGAAGTTTCAGCTCCAACAAACGCGGTTTTTAATTGCACGTGTCTAAGAAAACCATTTGCTTCAATGATCAGATCATAACCAGAGTTATCAACTTCGGGTTTCGATACTTCCACTGAGTAGTCTTTCTTGATCCACGACAACTTGAGCAGTTCGCCAATAAATAAGTGTTCTATAAGTTTTTCTCGATACGACGAATTTAATGAATGCTCTTCCATGCTATTCCCAACAGTACAATTTTTCAGCGATTATTTGGTTTTCCAACATACCCTCGAACTTCAGGCACTGCTTCCCTAAGCTTGTTGTACAATACACGGTGTAAATTCTTGTTATTTCTGGATTTTTCCAAGGCAACTTCAAGTAAATCCTGATATTCTACGGCGCGCTCTCCAAGAGCAAGTAAAACAGTTTCTATCAGAGATTCATCCTTGTTTTTTTTGGCTAAACTGACGCCTTCAGTGAGCATCTTTTGATAAGCAGGCGAACTCCTGGCAAACCTTCTTCCATGTAGCAAAAACATATCAAGTTGGGTGATATCGGTTGAATCAACTCCTTCAGCCTCTCGCTCAACAATCTTATGAACTTCTTGTTTGTACTCTCGCTTTAGATACTCTCCCCAATCTTTCATTTCGATAAGGTCATCTAAAGTCATCTTTTCCATGTGCTGTTTTATTTCGTGCTCAAGATCACTGTTCATATTCTGATTCAACGCAGCAGCTCGACCACCGCAGGTCGAACAATACACTTCAGCACAGCCACACCGGAACCTGAATTGGGAGAGTTGTGAGATCAGCCTTTGAAAGTTCATAAAGACACCTTTCTTATTTGACTGAGTCATTACCGACGCTATGCTCATATTGCTCCAATATGAACTTTCTAACCGGCTCCCATAGCACAATACAACCACCGTTCTCTTCGAATACTTTGCCATGATTTTTCGGACCAAAGTTTTTCATCTGGTTGTAGTTACCATCGAAGTCCTTGATGTCTTCGCACTTTGCACGGAGTTTATTTTGCGTCAGAAATGGATCTGATTTAGACAGTTCCAAATAGCGCATTAAAATTTTGCTATTAATTTGTTGAGGGTTTCGAAACCACTTGGGAACCCTCTTTTCAACTTTGCTTTTCTCTTCTTGTGGTGAGGTAACGCTAGAACCTGAAGTCGTTGTTTTGGAAACAATGGCTGATGGTGAGTCTTCAGTAAGCTCTTTTTCGAGCTGTGAGAGGAGCACTAAACTCTGAACAAGTTCTGAGTGCGCTGCTTTTTCTGCTCCTTCTTTTGAAATCAAAAATGCTGCTGATTGTATTGCTGCTCTTATATCTGAAATTAAGCCACATGAAGTTGACATATCACCCTCCTTTTTGACTTAATAATACTCAATAAACAAATTAAGTCAAATATATTTACTAATTTTAACTTAATTAACTTATCAAGTGTTGCAGGAAGGGCCATGACGAACGGTTTGAAAACTACATAATTTAGCTATCTAACTGAATTTATTCACTTAAAATAGATATCGTCAAAGTGAAAACAATTCGACTTAGAGATTTCTTTCCATAATGTAATTCTTCAACTCCACCCCATCACGCACCACCACACTCTCTGAAACCACCGCAAACCCCTTCCTCTCAAAGAAAGGCCTGGCAGTAATACTGACATGGGCATACAGGCGTTCGTGTCCTGCTCCGGTGTTTAGCAGGGTATCCATGAGTGCCGTGGCCACACTTTGGGACTGATGACGGGCACTGACGAAGAAGTGATCGATGTAACCGTCGTCCTGCAAATCGGCGTAACCTGCGATTTGACCATCTATACTAGCGATATAGGGTTTGTTTTTGGTCAGTTGTTGCCATTTCCACCTTTGTGCTAACATTTGTACACACAAAATGTATGGTGCAACTATGGATACCCGAATACAGTTTAGAGTTGATGAAGAGACCAAACGATTGGCGCAATTAATGGCTGAGAGCCAGGGACGGACGCTGAGTGATGCGTACAGGGAACTGACTGAAGAACTCGCTGAGCAGCAGCGAAAAGTCATGGCGCATGATCAATGGCTGAGCGAGCAAGTGAATGCGGCATTTGAAAAACTGAATGCTGGTAATAGCGAGTTCATCCCTCATGAAGACGCGAAGACTCAAATGGAAGCTCGAAAAATGAAGATAAGGAATAAAACGGGCAAATGATCGTATGGGAAAAAAGCTCACTGGATGATCGAGAGAGGATATTTGAGTTTCTGTATGCGTTTAATCCCGTTGTCGCAGAGAAAACGGATTTAGTCATCGAAGCCAAGGTTGAAAATTTACTGGAACAGCCTCTAATGGGCCTGGAAAGAGTAGGTATAGCTGGCCGGTTATTGATCATTCCGGAAGTTTCAATGATTGTTTCCTATGTAGTGATAGAAGATATTATTCATGTGTTACGGGTACTCCATCAGAAAGAGCAGTTTCCTGAAGCGCAATGATGCATTTGCTATGAATAAGCAAAAAGGCGATCTGCAAAACAGCAGGATTGCTATCTTTCAATTTGATCCGGTAAGCGGTAACTGGTGCTGCGCCCTCTTCCCGGATTTTGAATGAAAACACCTCTTGCTTTCAATTCCTGAATATCGCGCAGAGCAGTGTCATTTGAACATTTGGCCAGCCTGGCGTATTTGGAGGTGTTCATGAATCCTTCAAAGCCATCTTCAAGCATTCGGTTAATGATCAACCGCTGACGTTCATTCACGGGTCTTTGATTGATACTATCCCAGAGCCTTGCTTTGAATAGCACATTGCCAAGCGTGGTTTCGGCTTTGGCAACAGCCCGGCCGAGACAGTCCAGAAACCATGATAGCCAGTCTGTCAGATCAGGTGTCGCGCGCTGCTGCTTTTCCAATTGATTATAATAGTGCTTACGCTCTGTCTCTATCTGAGCTGACAGGCTGTAGAAACGTTCCCGTGTACCGTCCGCACGTGCCAACGCCATGTCAGCAATGGCTCTGGCAATTCGTCCATTACCATCATCAAATGGGTGAATGGTGACAAACCACAGATGAGCAATGCCTGCTTTGATAACGGGGTCAATATCATCACTATTGTCAAACCAGGCAAGAAACGTCTGCATTTCCTTTTCCAGGCGTTCGGCAGCCGGCGCTTCAAAGTGTACTTTTTCTTTACCCACAGGGCCTGAAACTACCTGCATTGGGCCTGTTTCTATCGTACGCCAATCGGCAACTGTGATTTTTTGCATGCCGCTACGGCCTGTCGGGAATAATGCGGCGTGCCAATCAAAGAGACGTTCTCTCATCAATGGTTGAGAGAATTTCTGGGTAGAGTCCAGCATCATTTCGACGATGCCCTCTACATCCCGGCTTGCGGGAATCATCCCTGCTATATCGATTCCCAGTCTGCGGGCGATTGAGGAACGAACTTCTTCCGGGTTCAGGTTTTCACCTTCTATGGCGGAGGATTTGACCACGTCACTGGTTAGTGTACGCAGGCTGGCTTCACGTTTGAGTTCAAAGCCGAGCCCTTCCATTTTGCCAAGTAACCGCCCCTGACGGTGTCCTATATCGGCTAATTTGGATGTCAGCGCTTTGGCATCCCAGGAGAAATCTGGCCAGTCGGATTGTTCGTGAATCCACATATTAATCACCGCATAATTTAAGGTGATTATAGGTATTATTCACCGCAAGGTCGAGGATGGTGTGTTAAATGCAGGAGTATTTCGCCTGTATTATTTACACATTCACTTCGCTGCAGGTTGTGGAGATGTTTGTACAGTAATCTGCAAACCCAACGCTTTAGCTACTTTTGCCACGGTGGTGAATGTTGGGTTACCTTCAGGTGATAACGCTTTATAAAGCCCTTCTCGGGTTAACCCTATATCTCGTGCGAGTTGGCTCATGTTTCTGGCACGGGCGATCACACTCAATGCATGCACAATGAACGAAGGGTCATCACCCGCTTCCTCGAGGCATGCCTCGAGATATAATTGAATATCTTCTTCTGTTTTAAGATGTTCTGCTGAGTCCCAGCGTGTTGTTTTGATACCCATAGCCGCTAACTCACCGTCTTGTATATCTGGCCTTGTTCCTTCCAATGACAAATTGTCAACTGTAGTTAACAGTATAGATGTTAATTTGGCAAGTCATCCACTCTATGAAACGTATAAGCCCCGTTGTAATCCACACTTAGCACAGCATTGGTTTCTGCATCTCTATCAAACGTTATTTCAAACCCCTCCTCGATTTCAACGAAGGTAGTGTCATCAACAGGTAGAAAAGTATTGGTCATGCCGTCATTGGGGTCGTGGAGAACAAGCTGGTTGTCTTCTGTCTGGGTCATGGTGAGGTAGTAGTCGCCGGCTTCCCGGTATTGGTAGGTGCCGGTGTAGCGGGCAAGCTGCTCATCGGTCAGTGGGATGGGCTGGATGTGTCTGGGTTGCAGGACGTTGATGTTGAAGTGGGCTGAGAAGGCGCGGATGAGTTCGTCGTGGAGTTTGTTGCCTTGTTCGGCGTTGGTCATGACGACGATGCCTGCATTGGCGTTGAAGGCGTTGACCATGATGTTTTTGTAGCCACCGGGGTTGGCACCGCCGTGGAAGAAGTATTGGTCTGTGCCCTCTTCTCTGATACCGACGCCGAGGCCCCAGTTGTTTTGTGGGGTGAGCATGGCGTTGGCGAGGTATTGGGGGATGATGGCGCCGGGTTTGCCTTGATGGGCGTTCTGGATGGCGATGGCGAATTTGGCGATGTCGGTGGGTGTGGTCCAGAGGCCGGCGGCTGCGAGTTCTGGGTAGATAAGCCAGCCGTTGGGGTGTGGTTGTCCTTGTTGGTCGTGGGCAAGACTGGTGTTTTCTGGGTGTTGGTTGAAGGTGCTGTCAGTCATCTGGAGTGGCTGGAAGATGGCTTTCTGGAAGTAGTCCTGAAAGCTGGTGCCGGTGGTGTCTTCTATGAGTTGCTGGAGGATGGTGTAACCGCCACCTGAGTAGGCGAATTGGCTGCCTGGGGTGATCATGACTTCGATGGCTGGGGTGTTGCCGAGGCCGTTGAGGACGCTGACTGTGTCTGGGATGGTGTCGGATTTTGGGTAGCCTTGGAAACCGCTGATGTTGACACCGGCTGTGTGGTTGAGGAGTCGTCTGATGGTGACGGGTTCGTCAAAGGGGTTTTGGACTTGCCAGGATGTGAGGTATTGGTTGATGTCGGTGTCGAGGTCGAGGTTGTGTGTTTGTGTGAGTTTTAGGACGCCGAGTGCGGTAAGGGGTTTGCTGATTGAGGCGGCCTGGAATTTTGTGTTGGTTGTTAGGGGTGTTTGTTGGTTGGCGTCGCTATAGCCGATGGTGTCGGTCCAGGTGATTTGGTTGTTGTTGAAGATGGCGATGCTGACGCCTGGGGTGTTGTATTTTTCCATTCTTTGTTGAATGGGGTATGTGGGAGTTTGGTTGCCGATTATTACGGCTGGGATTAGGTTTTGTTGGATGGATTCTGGGGTTGGGTTAGTGCAGGTTGTTAGTAGGAAAAGAATGCCAAGGGCTACTGCTTTATTCATGGGTTATGTCTTCGGAGTTGAGGGGATTGTTAGGGAAGACATTGGTTGGGGTGGGAAGTTCCGGGGGTTTAGGTCAGGACTTTTATTATGTGTAGTAGTTTCTCAACATTCGTAAGCGTCCGGGCATCACATCTTGAATCGATGTGCTCCTGATTCGATAGTGTCCACCTATTTTTAAGCGGACACCTATCATGAACGAAATAAGCGTAGTCTCTCCCGCCCCGAAGCGCAAACGTTATACCAAGGCCTTTAAACAAAACGTGATTGCCGCCTGCTCGCAACCTGACGCCTCGGTGGCCCGCATCGCGCTGGAGCACGGCCTCAACGCCAACATGCTGCGTAAATGGATACGCCTGGCGCAGAGCAAAAGTGCTCACAAGGCACCTGGCTTTGTCGCCTTACCGATCAACACCAATGCACCGGTGCAACCGGCGCCACCAGTAAGGCGCGCTGCTGATACTGAAGCGATCCGTGTGGAGATCCCGTATCGCCAGCAAAGCATCAACATCAGCTGGCCGGTGTCACAAACTGATCGCTGCCTGGCACTGCTGCGTGAACTGCTGCAGTGATCCGCATCGATCAGATCTGGTTGGCCACCGAGCCGCTGGATATGCGCGCCGGATCGGACACGGCGCTGGCCCGGGTGGTGCAGGTGTTTGGCAGTGCCCGGCCGCATTGCGCGTATCTGTTCGCCAACAAACGCGCCAACCGGATGAAGGTGCTGATCCACGATGGCCTTGGCATCTGGCTATGTGCCCGCAGGCTCAACCGCGGCAAGTTCCACTGGGCTGAGTCCTGGCGCGCACCGCAACTAGCGCTCAGCGATGAGCAGCTCAGTGCGCTGGTTCAAGGTCTGCCCTGGCAGCGAGTCGGTGAAGCCGGTGTCATCAGTATCCTGTAAGTTGTATCGAATCATACCCTTGCGATAAATGCTATCACCCATTAAGCGTATCGAAGTGAGCGCTGGTCAGTGGCATACTGACGGCATGACTCAAGTTGATCTGAACAAACTCGATGCCGATCAGCTGCGCAACCTGGTTGCCCAACTGATGGGCAGTGCGGCTGAGCAGGAGCAGCAGCTTCAAACCTTGCAGCAACGCACTGTGACCGCCGAGCAGCGAAACCGGCACCTGGAAGCGGTCAACGCCAAGCTCTCGCACGAGTTGTTGCTGCTGCGCCGTTTGAAGTTCGGCAAACACAGCGAGAAGCTCAGCCCTCTGCAGCAAAGCCTGTTAGAGGACATCATCGATGCCGATACCAGTGCCATCGAGCAGGAGTGGGCTGATCAGATCAAAGATGAACCCATCAGCAACAAACCCAAAGCACAGCCCAAGCGTGTGGCGTTGCCACCTGAGCTGCCTCGCACAAAGATACGTCACGAGCCGGATAACACCCAGTGCCAGTGCGGTTGCCAGTTAAAGCGCATCGGTGAAGACGTCAGCGAGAAACTGGACTACACCCCGGGCGTGTTCAGTGTTGAGCAGCACATCCGTGGCAAGTGGGTGTGCACCGAGTGTGAAACACTGACCCAGGCGGCGGTGCCGGCGCATGTGATCGACAAAGGCCTGCCCACCACCGGCCTGCTCGCCCATGTATTGGTGGCCAAGTACGCTGATCATCTGCCGCTGTACCGCCAAGAGCAGATCTTTGGCCGGGCCGGCTACACACTGGCCCGTTCCACATTGGCTGACTGGGTCGGCCGCTGCGGCCAGGCCTTACAACCGCTGGCTGATGCACTGCGAGACACCATTCTGAGTCACCCGGTGGTACACGCCGATGAAACGCCAGTGCCGGTGTTGGAACCGGGCAAGAAAAAGACCCACCGCGCGTACATCTGGGCGTACTGCACCACGCCTTATGCCGACACCAAAGCGGTGGTCTATGACTTTGCACCAGGCCGCGCCGGTGAACATGCCCGCCGCTTCCTTGAGGGCTGGCAGGGCAAACTGATCTGCGACGATTACAGCGGTTATAAAGCCAGCTTTGGCCAGGGCATCACCGAGATCGGTTGCATGGCCCATGCCCGTCGCAAGTTCTTTGAACTGCACGAAACGAATAAAAGTACATTGGCAGCCACTGCGCTGGAGCAGATCGGCAGGCTCTATGAGATCGAGCGTCAGGCCAAAGCCCTGGATCCGCAGCAGCGGTACTTACTAAGGCAACAAAAAGGCAAACCCCTGGCCGATGACTTGCACACCTGGCTGATCGCCCATCGGCAAAAGGTGCCCGATGGCACTGCTACAGCCAAAGCTATCGATTACAGTTTAAAACGCTGGAGCGCTCTGACCCGTTATCTGGATTATGGGGCTGTGCCTATCGACAACAATCAGGTTGAGAACCAGATCCGCCCATGGGCGTTGGGTCGCAGCAACTGGCTGTTTGCCGGCTCGCTTCGCAGTGGACGACGCGCCGCTGCAGTCATGAGCCTGATACAATCAGCCAAACTGAACGGGCACGACCCCTACGCCTATCTGAAAGATGTGCTGGCCAGGTTGCCAACGCACAAGGCCAGTGCCATTAGTAAACTACTGCCACACAACTGGCAGCAGGAAGCCGCTATTAAATTTTGATGGCTGGAGTGTTACGAAAACGGACTCCATGATTAAGGCCAAATTGACACACGTCGGTAGCTCGTTGGGTATTGAGCTGCCCAGGGAAGTGCTTGGCAAGCTCAATGTTGGTCGTGGAGGCATCCTTTATCTGGTTGAAGGTCCGCATAGATACACCCTAACCGCTTCCGACCCTGCTTGCTTACCATATCAATTCCCCGGATATAAATACCATTACGAGATTTTCATTAAAGAGTTAAGGCAACAATTCTGGATGAGCTGCCGGGCGTGCTTACGGCCATCACCAGATACTGCTTGCCGTTGTGCATATACGTCATAGGGACACCTGTCACGGTGCCTGGCATTTCTATTTCAGCTACAACAGATCCCGTAGCTTTGTCCAATGCCCAAAGGACCGGGCTCCCGCCTACACCTTCGCCGGCAAACAAGAGTGATTTGGTCAACACCAAGCCTGACCGAGTGGGCTTGCCGGTACGTCCAATGTCGATGCCTTCAAGCAAGGGATGATTTGCGATTTCATCTGGCGTGTCGCCATTTGCAACCTGCCAAACATGTTCACCCGTGACCATATTGATTGCAGTGATACGCCCATAAGGTGGTTTCACCAGGGGGATTCCTTCGATGCTGGGAGGCGTACCACCACCATGGATATACGCCACGCTGGAGGCTGCAGGATCGTTGACCAGTGCCATCACGCTTGTTGCTGTTCTGGATGGAACGTAGATGATGCCCGTATCTGGGTCATAAGCAGCGCCCTCCCAATTCGATCCGCCGGTAGCAGAGGGCAGGAGCAAGGTTCCAAGCGTGCCATCTGGCCCTTTGAAAACAGAGGGCGGCGTGAATGGGGACTCGCTCATTCGATAATCAGAAGCTATCTCCATCGCTTTCGCGTGTATCTCTGGGGTGAAGTCGACAAGGTCGTCTTCTTGAAAGCCCTGACGGTCATAAGGAGCAGGAAGTAGGGGGAATGGCTGTGTTGCGGCAGTCCATTCACCTGGCACATCAGTTTGTGGTACCGGGCGCTCTTCGACTGGGAACAGTGGCTCACCGGTTTTTCGATCGAACATGAACAGGTGCGATTGTTTTAACGTCTGGATTGCCGCACGAGTGCCATCCGGCAAATCGACCAGCAGTGGCGCCGAAGGCGTATCCCAGTCCCAGATGTCGTGATGGGTAGTTTGAAAGTACCACTTCATTTCGCCCGTCTTGTAATCCACTGCGACCGTCGAGCTGGAGAAAAGATTATTGCCAGGCCGGTCACCACCATATCGGTCGCCCGTTGCAGATTCTACTGGCAAGTAGACCAGCCCCAATTCGCTGTCGGCAGACATGGGCGCCCAAACTCCGGCGTTACCGGTAAAATCTGCACCGGAAATCCATGAATCATAGCCAATATCGCCAGGCTCCGGAATGGTTTTGAATGTCCACAAAAGCTCCCCGGTCGAGACATCAAATCCACGGATATCTCCCTTTACGTTCTCGCGGGCAATTGGGCGCATGCCCACAAGATGTGCTGCGCCAGTGATCACAACACCATCAATTGCCAGTGGCATAAAGGACATACCGATATCGATATCGTCACGCCCTGGGCCAAGACGCAGGCCCTGCTGCAAATCCACCCAGCCGTCGGAACCGAACGATTCTATTGGCCGACCCGTCTGAGCGTCCAAAGCAACAAGAAAATACCCAGGTGTAATAGTAAAAATAATTTCCTGGCCATTGTTGTTGTAATACGTCAGACCTTTGCCAGACCCTTTACGCGGAGCATCTTCAAACCGTTGCCCTTCCTGCGGATTCCACGTCCATTTGATCTGCCCGGAACCTGCGTCCAATGCAACCACATTGCGAGTGGCGCCTGCCGTTGAGTAAAGCGTGCCATTAACCATCAGCGGCGTAGTGACACTGACTGTCTCTGGCCGTGGGCCGAAGGGACCGGTGTCGAACGTCCACGCAATCTTCAATGCGTCCACATTGGAAGGGTTGATCTGGTCCAGCGGCGAGTAGCGAATTGAGCGTTCATCGCCATTGTAATGAGTCCACGGCTGGCTGCCTGTTTGAGTCATCTCAGCGACGCCAGGGTTAATCCGAAGTTCGGCAAGAGCATTGGCTGAAATCTGGCCATTGGGGATCTGGATATTGCTCGACTGGAGAATAAATGCGGTCAGATCAAGATACTGGGTATTGGTCAATGAGCCGGGAGTCTCTGCTGGCATGGTCGTTCGGATCTGATTGAACAACTCGTCACCCGTGCGACCTATCCAGCGTGCTCGAAGCCGGCCATCCATCTCGGCGGGAACATGACACCTGGCGCATTCTGACTCGAATATTGTTTGGCCGCGCTCGACATTCCCATCCTGTCCCTGAGCCGAGCTGGCCGCGAAGAGGCTGACAAGCAGCGCTGCTGATAATCTAAACATGCATAATCCTCGTAACGAGTTAGTTTTAAAGTAAGACTTTGCTAGATTGGATCATAGGTATTCATGACACACGGCTCCTAAAACGCCATGCTGATTCTTGCCTGAACATTGCGGTCACGACGCTCCGCGCGGGAGGTCAGATTTCTCTTCATGTCTTTCCGGTATCGGTACCGTATGTCGAAGACTGCATTTCGGCCAAATGCCCATTAATATCGCGCCTCCATAGCTACAGGGCAATGGTAGAAACTCGGGCTGCACTGGGTCATCGGGCTTGCCTCCACATGCAGGCATTTGTCTTCACATGCTTTTGCTACTGTACATCCACCAGGTCGAGGGCCGACTTAAGCCCCCTTGCCAGCGCTTCCGGTGCGCCCACTCCCCAGAAATGCATAAAAAACAGCCGAGGTTCCTCCTCAAGCATGTGATTATGCAGCGCGGTGACCTCGATATCGTTGTCGCGTAAAGCTCGCAGAACTGGATTGACTTCCTCCGCTGTCAGGACAAAATCACCGGTAGTTGCAGCCTCGTCGCCGCCGGCAGACTGGAAATTTATCGCAATCTCAGCACCCATTCCTGCGGGTAGGGCCATGCCATCCTCACTGATAGGCGCTGCACGGGGAATGCTGACTTTATAAACACCGCCGTCGGCACTTCCTTCATGCCCCAGCACCTGCGCGATGATTTCGCTGTTGAAACCCAGGCCTTGCTCAGCGCTGTTTGCTGCAGGATTGTCCATGGGCGTTTCGCTAAGCGCAATGGCATCCCTGAAGGTTCTGGCCAGTTCTATGGGGTCACCATGTGCCTCCACATGCATGTACATCGGGAATGGCTGGGCGCGCAGCAAATGGTTATGGATAGCTGTCACTTCCACACCCCCTTCGGCGAGCCGCTTCATCACCGGGTTTACCTCATCCTCAAGCAGAACAAGATCTCCCATCACCATGACCTTATCATCATCGCTGGGGTGAAAAGCGAGCCATGTGCCCAGGGCAAGTCCCGGCATGACATTAATGCCGTCTAAAACCACCTCGAGATCCGTGCGTGGGAAACCGAAACGGTGGACTTCCTCAGCCTGTCCACTCACAGGCCGAGCCAAGATTTCGCCCACCTCAGGCCAGTCAACCTGTGCGCTTGCAGGATTGATGGCAAGTCCTAAAACTGAAATGAGAGCTGTAGTGCATAGCGTTCGCATTGGATTGCTCCTTACATATGCTTGTGAGATCTTGGAGGATAAACTCATCATTTCGATGATACAAGTGTTGCTTACGGCCATGACTGAAGATACATTCTACATATGAGCGAAAAAATCTCCGAAAATCAGGCGGCCAACCGAGAAAAATGGCTTTTATTGATATTCCAGCTACCTTCGAAACCGGCTTATTTGAGGGTCAAAGTCTGGCGAAGACTGCAGGGCATAGGAGCGATTGCTGTCAAAAACTCCGTCTATGCCCTTCCCGCGAACGAAGAGTCTTTGGAGGACTACGAGTGGTTACTGCGCGAGATCGAGGAAGGAAGCGGTGAAGGCATGATTTGTGAGACACAATTTGTGGATGGTCTGACCGATGCCCAGGTTCGTCAACTTTTTGATCAGGCCAGAGATGCGGACTACGACGCTGTGGCAACAGAGGCTCGCGCGCTTGACGAAGCAATCAAGAACGATAAAGAGCAGGAAACGGAGGATGTGCGCAATCAAATTGTTCGCCTTCGCAAGAAACTAATAGAAATTGAGGCAGTCGACTTCTTTGGGGCAAATGGCCGTGAAGCGGCCGAGGGATTGCTTTCGGCTCTCGAAGATAATCTCAAGAATGCCACGGAGAAAGTAGATAATGAGGTTAAAAAAACCGCGTCTTCAGCCATTCCACAAGGTAGCGTTTGGGTGACACGCAAAGGCGTACATGTAGACCGAATTGCTTCTGCCTGGTTAATACGACGCTTCATCGATCCGGAGATGCAGCTCAAATTCGTGGCGGCCACAGGTTACATCCCTGAGGATGGTGAACTGCGGTTTGATATGTTTGAGGCCGAATTCACTCATGAAGGTGATAACTGCACATTCGAGGTACTTCTGTCGCGAGCCGGCATCGATGTACCTGCCCTGCAGGCAATCGCAGAGATTGTTCATGATATAGACATCAAAGACGGCAAGTTCGCCCGAGAAGAAGTCGCTGGCATAAGAACCTTGATCACCAGCATCTGCCTGTCGACGTCTGATGACGACGAGCGTATTCGACGCGGATCAGTGGTGTTCGCCGACCTGTATCGGTATTTCAAAAGGAAGGGTTTGCAATGACGGACACTCGCGAGCTTAAAGCCGGAGATGGCGCTCCAGGAACCGCCGGGCATAACATACCTTTTTCTGAAGCATTATGGGTTTGGATGCGGGTCGCTGCACTGTCCTTTGGCGGCCCCGCCGGTCAGATCGCCGTGATGCACCGGATTCTGGTGGAGGAGAAGAAATGGATCGGCGAAAACCGTTTCCTGCATGCTCTGAACTACTGCATGCTCCTGCCTGGACCAGAGGCACAGCAGCTCGCGATATACATCGGCTGGTTGCTGCACAAGACGAAAGGAGGGCTCGCTGCCGGTATTCTGTTCGTGCTGCCAGGATTCCTTTCAATTATGGCGCTCAGTTATATCTATGTGCTCTATGGCAACATCAGCGCAGTTGAAGGGTTGTTCTTTGGCCTCAAAGCTGCTGTGCTGGCCATTGTGCTGCACGCCGTTGTGCGAATCGGTTCCCGTGCATTGAAGAATAATGTCATGCTGGGTCTTGCAGCTGCAGCGTTCGTGGCTATCTTCTTTCTTAGCATACCGTTTCCATTTATTATTCTTTCGGCAGCGCTAATAGGTTATTTCGGTGGCCGTGCCGGAATGCCTGCCTTTGTCATTGATGCCAGCCATGGCAAGCAAGGAGAGGGTCTGTCCGATGAGGACTCAGCACTAGGCGCCACCATACCGGCGCACGCTAAACCCACCATAGCCTGGTCCATCCGAATATCACTGATTCTGCTGATCCTGTGGTTTGGACCAATTGTGTTATTAATCCAGACGGTGGGGCTGGACAATGTCTTTACCCAGATAGCCATATTCTTCAGCAAGATGGCGATGATGACCTTTGGGGGCGCGTACGCTGTTCTCGCTTACGTGAGCCAGGCGGCCGTGGAAAACTTTGGATGGCTGACCCCAGAAGAGATGCTTGACGGTCTGGGCATGGCGGAAACAACCCCCGGACCGCTGATTCAGGTGGTCCAGTTTGTCGGTTTTTTGGCGGCTTTCCGGGATCCAGGGGCTATGAACCCCTATACAGTTGCGACACTCGCCGCTGTACTGACTACCTGGGTAACATTTGTGCCCTGTTTCTTATGGATTTTTCTAGGCGCCCCCTTCATTGAAACCTTACGCGGCCATAAGGCACTCTCAGCAGCCCTCGCGGCAATCACGGCGGCAGTGGCGGGTGTCATCCTTAATCTTGCACTCTGGTTCGCGATGCACGTGCTATTCGAAGTGCGTGAAATCCATGCCTATGGGTTGACGGTAGATGTGCCTGTGCTGAGCACGATCGATATACCCTCGTTACTAATGACTATCGCTGCGCTACTGGCGGTATTCTACCTCAAGATTGGGATGATAAAGGTTCTCGGGCTTAACGCTTTGGTTGGGATGGCTTTCTATTCTTTATGACGTCATTGCGGCCTCGGTAGGGGTGGCAGTTATCCGCCACCCTCCGCACAGGTCCGTGCGTGCGAAACTATTGCATTCAGATATGTGTGGAAGAATAGGTAAATGAATGCGCGACGCAACTGAAACTTTGGGCGCGCAGACCCACTACTTGGATGACGGGGCTGTATCTATCGGCAACAACCAAGCGTAATAGCAGATCCTCTGCCTCTCGAAGATTCTTCGCATTAATTGGCACACATAAACAGCTTACAGGTTGCTATAACCGCACTGTTACAATCCGGCGCACCTCAGATCAAGGTGTGATGGCCGGACGCTTACCAACATTCTATTCTTCTAATACTCATAACGCCTGAGTTCAGCGACGTTTGAGGCGACGCGTGTTTTTGCGAAACCAAAAGTGCGTTGTGGGTCTAACGTTCACTGAAACGATTTGTTGGGCGTCATCGCACTGCGCTAAAAATGATGAAACTCGATGTTCTCTGGATGAGAACGCTGCAATTCTTTAGCCACCTTGCCAATGTAAGAATCCGAATCGGAAATGTGAATTACCAATGTGTCGATAGCACGAGTTAGCGGAATCATCAACCACTTCTTTGCATATTCAAGGGCCGCAGATTCCGTCTCAAAGAACATATCAGCCTCTTCGGCTTCACTAAATTCCGCAGTTTCTTTCTTGTACTCGAAGAACTCATCCAAAGCGAAATTTACAACGATCCAACCTTCTAGGCCACGACAGGATTCGTACTGTACAATCCGGTATTGCTGTGCACTGGTAGGGAACTCATCCCGCTCATCAGGATCGGTGCCATCCCAGCATTCCCAACCCCACTCGAGGTAGTGTTTTGCAACAATAGATTGCTTCCCTCCGGAATCGTCCTTGGGTTTGACCCAACTTGGCGGAACGCACAAAAGCATATCGATCGGCTGATTGCCATCAGCTCTCAAGGTTGCAGCAAGACGCTTATGAAAAGTCTGTGATAAAGGGTCGCCTGTAATTACAAGAACCCGCCCTCCGTAAGATTCTGGCAAAGGTTTTAGATTCCAGTCGCCATACTCAATTTCTTCTGCGAAATGGCCGACGGTTTGGCAAAGGCTTGACTTAAGGCGCAAGCTCTTGCGCAAAGGGACAATTTGTGTTTTTTCACTATCGATGCCTAAGCGCCAGTCAATTTTCTCAACCCCCCGTACAAACTGATCTACGCCATCGGCAATAATTACACGATGGGCGCCATAGAGCGCATAAAGCAAGTCCCTCTCGTTCCCGGGCCAGTCTTGTGATTCATCGATTAGAACCAGATCCCAGGTCAGATTCGCACTATTCCGGGCTCGAGCTTCTTCAATATCGCTCCCAAAAAGAGTGTCAGTGTTTATAAATTCAAGGGCAGAATCTTTTAGCCTTTCATATTTATCGAAGAAATTTGGCTCATTCTTCTGCATGAGGTTAAGCGCGACAAGCCACTCATGCACAAAGCTATGAATGGTCTTAATAGCAATGCCGCCCTCACCGAAAGAATTTCTTACACCAAGCAATACAAGCAGCCTATGCAGATCGGTCACAAGAGCTTTGTTGTAAGTTAAAAGAACAACACGCAAACCAAGCTCATCGTAAGCTTGATAAGCTAATCGAATAAGCCTCACAGTTTTTCCAGTCCCACCGCGCCCTCTGAATATCAGAAGCTGCTTCCCAAGCTTTTCTGCATATTGCTGCTGCGATCGGTCAAGAACAGACCTGGTAATCGTCTCAAGTCGCTTGCGGTCAATGTTTGAAGTTTCGATGACCTTCGAGAATACGGCCGTTGTGCTATTTAGATATCTGCGGGATGAAAAGCAGGCTACGTCCTTTTCAGCGCTCCGAGCCGTCAGCATTGCAGTCTTGTCCATCAGGTCGTCCCACGTAATGTCGCAGCCCAGAATATTATTGTTGGATTTTGGCACAACCGAGCAGGGAACGTTCTGGAACCATATGAGATTGGTAATCCAAGGCGAACTCTTGTTCTTGTTGTGTTTCTTGATGTAACTCATTACTGCATACCGCTGCCCCTCGCTTTGTTCCGTCGCATCGTGATCTTCGCCCCGATATTTGACAATGCATCGATTGCCATCAAAACGCACCTGATCTGGTGAATGATCCTTTACCTCGACGGCGGCACAAAACGAGTGGATAGTATGACCGAATCTCTTGGACTTGATGCGCGATTTTGAATAATTGGCGAACACAACTAGCAAGTCAACATCTCGTTTCGCTTGGCCAAAGCATTGTGGGGAAACATAGATTTCCAGAACTAGTTGCGGCTCGTCGTCAAGATAGGGGATGGCATCAAGAGCAAGGTTTGCAAGCTTTTTTGCCGCTTTGTACTCCGATGACTTTTCGTTAATCCCGCGAATGTTGATCATTTCGTTCTTCGCCTCAAGTTCTGTTGAATCTTACAATGACGCCCAACGCTGCGCTCTGCGGAAAATTTGTCCAACAACAGCACCTTGTTAGTGCCTACTTGGCAAAGGCCTAGTTTTGAGTGCAGGCAAGCTCGGCCATTCCGCCTCATTTTCTGGAAGCCTAATCTTTCTACCGTTATAGGCTTCATATTCGGTTTCTTTCATCGATGACGAAACCACCACCTCGTAACTCTGGCTTATACCCAATAACCCTAGGTCGAAAAGCGTGTGTATATCAGCCCTCAAAAGGATTCCGTTTGTTACATGATTAGTCTTCTCACCCATATATGGAACAATGTGAGCAGCCTCAAGAATTGGTGGAAGTGAAGTGCCTGTCACCGCACAAGTACACTCGTACATATTGAGGAGCTTTTTACGGAATTTCGGCTGACCTCTGCGAAGAGCCACAGCCCTTGATATCTTCTCCTTAGATTTTTCCACGTCTTCAGGCGAAAACTCCTCGGCATCTGTTTCTACGTCATCCTCTGATATCGGTATCGTCGTGGCATCAGAGCCAAAAATGACTTCCTTCCATACGCCCTCTGGTAGGTTCGCCTCAATCAAGATACGCTTAGTAGGATTTCCACCTTTACTATTAGGGTCTTCCTTTTTCTCTTGCTGGGCTTTAGATATTTTCCCTCGTAACTCTTTTAGATCTGTGCCTTTGAGAGAAATATCACGATTCCCGTCTACCTCAATTGTTCGTTCATCTGGCTTCCATATGGTCAAAGCCTTAGAAGAAACAATGTGAATACGTATCTTATCTAGCCCTCTATTCCCAAGCCTTACCAACAATGCGTCTAGCGCGGGAAAATAATCAGTATTTCTTTCGTTTGGTTTTCCTCTAGCTCCACCTCTTGACTCCATAACAAGGCCAAATACTCCGCCAATCTCTTGGATCGAAACTGAGGCATTCAAGACTTCATTGTTTTCTGATATTACATTCATGTATTCACGTTTCGAGCACTAACACCGTTTCTTCAGCGGCGCATCGCTAGCTGCGTCCGACGCTGAAGGCGCGCACTGTATGTAATGGTTATGTGTCGTCCGCACTATACGGATTACTCTTAGTTGAGCGGCCTCGTTCTGCAAGTATAACACGTTCGTATAGTTCAGATTTTTGTTGTATTGTAAGATTTTGGGAATCTAGAAAGTACTTTGGTGTGCCGCGCACTCTGTAAGCTTTTGAGGCTAACTCAAATAGCCGCAAGTCGATTACCTGATCTATGGTAGACGTATTGGACCTTTGAGGAACATTGACCGAAAGCTTCTTCTCAAGCTTTCGAAAGAGATCAAGAACAAAGGCGTCGCGCTGTGCCTCGCTGCATTCACCGTAAGCCCTAGGCTGCGCAAACTCGGGATTATCGAATCTGTATATTTGTCGCTTCTCAAGGCCTTTAAGATCGTGAAGCTCAAAATCAATGGCTTGCGCCATTACAGGTACGCAGGCTTTTTCCCCTGAGACAAACTTTGGGAGTTCTTTCTCTGATATGAATGAGGACGCAAGAAATGCTGGGCTAACAAGTAGCATGCCAAAATCGCACTCGTTGATAGCTTCTAAAACTTGACTTTCCCAATACTCACCAAGAACAAGATCATGGTCACTCCATCGCGTGTAGCTATACGCTTTGGACGGTGCTAATACGTCTGAAAGACGATCAAGGAAGTCAGCAACAATTCTCTTGTTTCGATGAGAGTATGAAACAAAATAATTTATACTTTGTGGCACTGAGTTCTCCATTCAGGCGCATAACGCTTGCAGCAGCGCCCCTTGCCTGCACTTGTTAATTTGTACCTCAGCCACCCAGTGCTGAGAGAAGGAACGAGCCAATAGATGCAATGCTACCAGCACTCGGCAAAGCACCCAGTAACGTTTTTACTACAGCCTTACTTGGTGTGCTTGATTCGAACTGACTTTCAATAGCATCAACTACCTCAAGAGCCGGCTGCTGGTCCTGCTGAGGTAAAACACGTTTCACCTCCTGCCGTAACATATAAATATGCTCTGCGACATCAGGATTAATATTGAATGTGTTAACTGAGTTATCAGTGGAATGATTATTAACACGAGCGTTTGACCCGGAAATGTTATAAGTAATACTCTGGACTGCCGCCTTGGCTTCTGGCAGGCCAAGTTTCCGATGGGTCATTTGGTAGTGTGCCTCAATACCACCGAAACCTTCATGAAAGCCAGGGTCGATAACCTCGTAGGCTTCTTCTCCACCATTCGACATTTTCCGCTGGATGAGGTCCCCAGTTTCGATCAAAACATCAGACCGATTGATGAAGATCTTCTTAGACTGAACACTGGCTTTGATGCCATCTACTCGATCACCGTTCTTTTTCAGAAGGGTGATGTTGTCATTTAACATGTCTGAAAAAGTCATGGTGACTCCTTGTGAAAATTATCGCCTTGGTTAATAGGTGCAGCTAGCTGAGTCCTTAATTGAATTAATGGCTATCTGCCTTATGAGCTTTTGTCAAACTTTCTTCTAGCCTCAGCATCAAGAATAATACTCATAATATTTACTTTATTCTTATCCTCGAAGCCTAGGTCTTTTCGCAAGTCTTTTAGAAATTTATCACCGTCACGAATGATTCTATATGGGTCTGTCGGATCGGCGGGTTGTTGTGATTTGGTATCAAATTCTAGGTAGTTGGCAATTAGCTCTTCACTACCCCAGTTCATCAACCCTTTTTTAAATTCCATCATATTGGAAATAAGTTTTGGCGTAACTTTTCCGCCGTTGTCATTCTTATAGCTAGCTATTATGTCGAAGTAAGCATTGTAGAAGTATTGGAAAACTTTTTGCTTCTCCTTAATTCTTAATAGTTCCATTTCCCTTTCTTTTGCTTTGTTGTGAGCAAGGGTAATTGAGTAAACTGAAGTGATAGTTGTAATAAGGGCGCCAACAATTCCAAAGATTAGAATCTTGTAATCTGTTTCCGATACGAAGAAAGTTCCCCACCCAGTAAGCGTTATTAGGAAGGCTATTAGTAGGGACATCCAGATTTTAATCAATTGCACTGTGCCCTCCCGTGCATATAACGCTTTGCTCACTGGTAAATTAAGAGCACAACGTGTAATTTATCCGCGTGCAGTAATTTGTTATGCACTAATCAATCCGACGAGCGGCCCATTGTGTGTGCTCTCTCGAAAACGCGGCTTCGCTACTAACCACAAAGTCAGACAACTCTTGCTCATCATTTACAGATAGAATCTCTCCATCTATGAGCACTATCTCATGAGCCGTCAATGAATACGCTGAGCTAAGTTCATTATGCTTCTTGGCTTGGAGCCAGGTAAGTGCGGCACCCGCCGCGGTTGCTACGACTTCGACCGGAAATACGAATGAAGGGTCCTTTATGCGATACAAAAGCATCAGGATCGCAAACGAGTGTAAAATTACGGAAGACCAGAACCATTGAGCAGCTCTCCTTTTATTGAACTCAGCCTTCTCTGAATAAAAACTGGCTTGATCTTGTATTCTGTACTTTTTGTATACAGCCAACCGATCCTGAACCGGCAACTCCCGACATGCCCTCATTGGATCTGAAATCGGCTCTTTGATTCCTGATCGCGCCTCCAGAGAATGCGACAAGCTTTCGTTATGAGAAAGAATTTGTCTTAAATCATGAATGAAGTTTTTTGATACGTTATCTAGCGTATCCGCATCATGATAAGGATCAGCCCTCATCATCAATCGCCAACTAATGGTTTTCACTGATTCAGCGACGGCTCGGCCGTTGTACCATATATCGTCGGGACGTTTGACTCTTAGAAAAATTAAGATGCCCAAGGTAACCAGAAAAAGAACCGCAGAGGCTAGGGCGCCCAAAGCATCGGATTCTGCTAGAAAAGGAAGGATCGCTGCTACAATCAAGAGTAGCAGGTACCACTTCAGGGAATTAAAATAAACTTTCTGAGCACGTATAGAGCAGCTGTTTGCTGATTGATAGAGACCAGGAAGATCTTCAGAAGTTACCTTCACTTCACACATTGTTGTACAGGTCCCATATCCCTCCTACAACACCTTTTTTATTCCAGCCCACTGTTTTGTTAGCTGCTGCCGCCACTACGCTAGACCTCCTTATAGAAGCCCATGGATTCACGGCTAGGATCGGCTTGTTGTAGTTCTTTGAACCATCAATTTCTTTCTGAATCCATTTGCTGTAGTTTGCATACATTCCCGTCGGAATAACGATTACATGACTCAACCTAATCTGCCCGTACAGGGCATCTCTCAACTCTGAATTATTTTTCGCATCGTGTATTGGATCATTTTTAGGGACAGAGAAGTCTCTGAAGTCGAGTGATGCCTGCCCCGACCTCCAGCTTTTATCAAAAATCCAACCTGATAAAGATTCGTAATGCCCGGAGTAGGACCAAGCGTGACTAATAAATACGTTGATTCTTCTAGTACTCATTTTTCACCTCTCTTTTGCATAACGCCGCAGTTTGGGGCTGACATGGAGCGCCAGCGGAATGGTAGTCCCAGCCGAAGGCGACAACACTGCCTTGTTATGGCTTTAAAATACTTTCTGTGGCTTGTTGGTATAAGATAAATGATATACCAAATGTGATACCTAACGTACCTACCAATTGGTTACCCATAGCCTTACACAAAAACCAAAGTCCCGTAATCAATAGTAATCCACCCAATCCCACCAGGAATACAAGAATATTATCTGTTTTATCAGTACTCTTATTTTTAGAAGAAATTACACGAGATAAGGCACAAGAGAAAACTAGGAAAGGTATGGCTGCTAAAAAAAAGTGGGTGGCATAGTTTTGATGGCCAATATCAATATTGCTTAATGTAGGAACGAACAAAAATAGAGCCAATGAAGCAGCTCCAGCACCTCCTGCTATCCAATCTAAAAATCCGTGAAAGTACTCTTTTCTCATCTTTTAACCATAAAATTTTTGTAGTGCGCATGCGCGCATTCTCTACTCTACTGCACACTAACTCCGCACGTATATTTCTTTAACAATCACTTTAACTCGTTGTTACCTCAATATGCCAGATGTCACAACATAAAATAGATGAACATAGCCGTACCCACGACTATCTGATTAGTACTGCATGCTTGGTTATCTTGGCACTTAGCCAATAGTAGAGCAGGAAAATAGATTGGAGTAATAGTCGAAATAAGTCTGAAGGGTAATACAGTAGAAATAAGCTATAAGAAGAAGGACAAATGACCTGTTTGAAATAATCTTTGGAGGGTGGGCTCTACATCATTAACGGGGGACACCGGCATTACATTAAACTGATTTTGCGACGATCACTTTAATGGAGAACACCGATGTCCCTCGCAGGCACAATTATAGGCATACCTGAGCTTCAGATTGAACGGATAGATCATCAGAAGAACCTCGAAGTGTGGGCCAGTCCCGCACGACGACCACTTTGCAAGCACTGTCAGCACCAGCATTTACACATCAAAGCCACCCATCAGCGCACCGTCAAACACACCCGGCTGGGCAATAAGGTAATGACCTTGCACCTGCGCGTACCCAAGTACCGCTGTCTCAAGTGTCACCGCTATTTTCGCCATCCTTTCCTGGGTATTCGACCCCGCTACCGCGCCTCTGAAGCCTTCCGACTGGAGGTCTTTGAAGCCCATGACGGCGGTATCACCCAGCGCAAACTCTCACTGACACATCGGATCAGCGCTGCCACCATCGAGCGCTGGTATCAGTATCGGGTTCGCATGAGAACTTCAGAGATGAGCGGACGCCCCTGTCCTCAGGTGCTGGGCATTGATGAGCATTTCTTTACCCGTAAAAAGGGCTACGCCACCACTCTCGTCGACCTGAACAACCGTAAGGTCTTTGATGTCAAACTGGGGCGCTCAGAATCGTCTCTACGCCGCTATTTACAAGGGGTTGAAGGCAAAGATCAGGTGCAGATCGTGGTCATGGATCTGTCAGAAACCTATCGCAGTATTGCCCGACGACACTTCCCCAATGCCAAGATTGTTGCCGACCGTTTCCATGTCGTGCGACTGATCAATCAGCACTTTTTGAAACTGTGGCAACAGCACCACCAGGAGGGCAGAAAAAACCGCGGGCTACTCAGTCTGATGCGCCGACATAAGTGGCATCTGAGCGATGAACAGCACGCAAAACTGATGGATTACCTGGCCGAGTTTCCTGTCCTGAAAGAGCTGTACCTGATCAAGCAAAGGCTGATGCGCTTTATCCTGCTCAAAACCCTCAGAGTCAAACGAATGAAGCAAAAACTGCCACAGTATCTGGCGCTGTTGGAACAACTGAAAGACAGTCCGCTGAAGGCATTGGCCAAGACATTAACCTCTTGGATGGAACCGATTGTCGCCATGTGGCGCTTTAGTAAAAGCAACGGTATTACCGAAGGGTTTCACAACAAGATGGAAATGATCTCAAGGAGAGCGTATGGTTTTAGAAACTTTGAAAACTATCGATTACGAGTGCTGGCCCACTGTGGGTGGGATGGCATTGTGAACAGGGTTTAATGAGTGCTATCCCCCGTTAATGGGGTAGAGCC
>NZ_LWHM01000018.1 GCF_001642735.1 Pseudohongiella nitratireducens
TTCAGGCTCGAAACAGCACAGTTGGTTATCGATCAAGGTTACAGTCATCAGGAAGCTGCTGATGCGATGGGAGTGGGTTACTCAACGATTGGTAAGTGGGTAAGGCAACTTCGCGCAGAGCGCTCAGGCACCACTGCTCAGTGCACCCCGATCAGTGATGAGCAAAGAGAAATACGAGAGCTAAAGAAACGGGTTGAACGGCTTGAATTAGAAAAGGATATTTTAAAAAAGGCTTCAGCTCTGTTGATGTCGGACTCCATGAAACACTCTCGATAGTTGAGAGACTGAGTCAGAGCGATAAGCGCCGTTATACGGTAAAAATATTGTGCGAGGTATTGGATGTCCACCGCAGCACGTTCAAGTATTGGCAAAAGCGGGATAAACGTATCAACCCGGAAACCGTCAAATTGCATAGTTTAGTGCGAACTGCCCACCGGTTGAGTCAAGGCTCAGCTGGTGCCAGAACTATCGCTGATATAGTCACCAACGACGAGTCGCACCCAGTCAGTTTATCTCGATATCGTGCCGGGCGTATTATGAAAAAACTCAGTTTAGTCAGCTGCCAGTTGCCCAAACATGCATACAAGAAGGCGGCGCAGGAACATGTTGCCATACCTAACCTACTGGCTAGGGAATTTACCGTTTCGCATCCCAACCAGGTGTGGTGCGGTGATGTCAGTTTTATTTGGGCGGGGAGTCGTTGGGCATATTTAGCAGTTGTTATTGACTTGTTTGCCCGAAAGCCAATTGGCTGGGCTATGAGCTATTCACCGGACAGCTATTTAACGTGTCAGGCCCTGACAATGGCTTATGAAAGTCGCGGGCGGCCGCAGAACATCATGTTCCACAGCGATCAGGGCAGTCATTATACCAGTCGTCAATTCAGGCAAAGAGTATGGCGATACCGGATGAAACAAAGTATGAGCCGTCGCGGAAACTGTTGGGACAATAGTCCAATGGAAAGGTTTTTCAGGAGTTTAAAAACAGAATGGGTACCGGTCACAGGTTACCGGTATTTTACGGAAGCCAAACAGCGTATTGGTGATTATATCCATGGCTATTACAGTCAGCTCAGACCGCACTCATTCAACGGTGGATTAACACCAAATGAGAAAGAACAGAGGTACTGGGATAGCTATAAACCCGTGGCCAAAATGACTTGACCACTACAATGACGGATCTCATTCGAGCGGTTGCAGTAGAGGGACTAATATCTCCTGCATTACGTGCTTCAATTAATGCACCGCGATATAAAACTAATACCCTCTCTGATTTTCGCGTTGGGAAATTCCTCCAATCAAGGGTAGTCTTTTCAAGCCATGACGCATATTTGTGCAAGTGAGCCATGAGGTTCTGTATGGTGGCTAATTTAACACCACCGGAAAGCATCTTGTCGTAAGCCCAATGATTAGCTTCTGGCCAAGGATGTCCGTCATCCCAGAAAATTTGAGGCAACCCAATTATTGGATTAGCAGAGGTTCGATTTTCCCAATGGACTTTGCCGGTTGAAATAATCGCTCGCTTAGGAACATGAAAAATTGCCTCCAGTTGAGCCATTGTTTTCCTCGGTTAGCGATTTGTGAACCTTAGAAATATGATAATGAGCAGTGCTCTTTGGGATAGAAAAGCACCAGGAAATTCATAGTCTCAAACTTACCTATTGGTGGCTGTGGATTAGGAAATGTAAATTACCTGCGTTAGAAATGCATTAAATGTCCATAGCATAAACTACGGTGGTTGTGTGTCAATGCCCATCATCACGCAGTTGGCCAGATATCAACAATTTCCATTTGTAGTTGCGGCAGGTCCAGGGTCTGTTTTTTCCACCATTTCCAACCGTGATGCTCAATGGCTTCTGCCGCTTCCACGACAACAGCGCGCAGATAGGGGTAGGCGGCCTGTATCCAGTTGGCATCAACTTTATGATTCATGGCGGATTGCAGATCCAGCATAATACGCATCTGCGGAGCGTTTACGACGTCGGGCATGACAAAAGGGGTCCGTAGAAATCTAATGGGAATTGCTGGGTTGAGTGACAGGATTTTCGCTGTGTTCTGAAGCGCTGTCCATGCGTTCGGCCTGTTTTTGCAGCGTGCTGAGCATTTCACGGCGACTGCGTAACATATCCTCATATGCGAGACGTGGTTCAGCCTCTGACGGACCTAGGGCTTGCAGCCAGCCTGTCAGTGTCTGTATTTCGAGTTCCAGTTGCTTGATTCCCTGCTTTAATAGCTGCGAATCCAAGCCTGAGCTGCTCGAACGGTCTCGATTATCACTCGCGCTCATGCCCATATCCCTGCCTAATCGTGCGATCGGTGAAAACCTAAGTGGCGGTGAAAATCATGTCAAATTGCTTTATACACCGCTGATTCACTTTGAGTTATCGGCCACACTTCCATGGACATAAGCCTGATGGCACTATTAATTGACAAACCCGTGTCAATTAATGGCGCAAGGTTCTCATGAAAATTAGAACTACGTCAAGAAGTTGTGATAGACAGAAAGAGGCTTTTGTAGTAATGCTTCGCGCTTTGGTGTTGCTCTGGCTCACCCCAGGACTTACTTAACAGGCGGCAATCGGTCTTGTTGAGAAGACGAAGCTGCTGGTAACCGATTTCTTGCCAGTTACTGTCCAGGTTGCGTAAATCTTCAACTGCGAGCGTTTTTTCCAGCCGCTGCCAGCTTAAATTTTCCATGCCATCAACTTTGTCGTGTAAAAAGCTGGCATGCGTTGCCAGCAGGTATAGTGCTTCACGCCAGCTTTCGGCCTCTGCTTCCGGTAAATCGGGTTGTCGAAATGCAGCCCGGCAGACAATGGCAGCTTGCTGATAGCTTTGCCATTGGGGCCAGCCAACCTGACATGCCTTCAAGGCCTCATCAAACTGATTGGCATTTTTCAGCGCCTGAACATGCTCTTTCCAATCTGTCTTATCTGAACCTGCTGGGGGAGGGGATTCCTGGGCCAGCACCTCTTCTTGCGCTGACTCTATATCTGAATCCCAAGCTGAGTCTGTAGAACCTGCATCTGAACCTGAACCTGAATCTGTGGTGGCGGAGTAGGCCTGGTCGTTAGTAGCGTCATCCTGAGTTGACAGCAAATCACCTTGTTGTTGCTCTATTATTGGCTCTGGCTCTGGCTCTGGCTCTGGCTCTGGCTCTGGCTCTGGCTCTGGCTCTGGCTCTGACTCTGGCTCAGACTTTTGTTCTTCACCCGTTACAGGGGGTGAATCTACCCGGCCAGGTGATCGATCCCGTATATTGGGGGTGTTTTCTTCCTCCCACTCCAACCCATCTCGCTCGGGGATGGAGTCGGGATCTACCGGGGGTAAAGACAAATCTTCATTGGCACGCTCTTGCAAAGCGCGTTGCTGATGGTTATGCAATAGCTTCACAGTTACCACAATGGCGATGATGGCTAGTAGCACAAAAATGAAATACAGGAACATGAAAGGCTTCTTTCCTTGTCTCTCTAATCGCTGGGATAGTTGTTTTTGCTAAAGATACCATGAGTCACCCGCTTGTGTTGCCTTTTCCCGGTCTGGAGTTTTCCAGGCGCTGTTTTGAGCGGCTAGAACCCCAGCAAAGAGGAAGCTGACAATTTTTTTCAATTTTTTAACAATTCTAACTATCCCTCCTGGAAAGCTTTTGCTATTATGCGCTCCGCACTGAGGCGAGGGTCTCAGCGCACTATTCACCAGAAATTTTCTGCAAACTCATGTAGAGTAGGACTGGTTGAATAAGCCAGAATTCAATGAGAATTCATTAAATAAGTATTTACAAAAAAACTAAAAAAATACTTGACGGCGACGCAGCATCTACTTAAAATTCGCGCCGCTTTCTGCAACAAGGCAGGAAACAAAGTTTTCTGTCCCCTTCGTCTAGAGGCCTAGGACACCGGGTTTTCATCTCGGCAACAGGGGTTCGAAACCCCTAGGGGACGCCATATTCCAAGCCTGGCTTTTGCCAGGCTTTTTTTTTGCCTGCAACCTGTGGATTCTACGTTTAACGAAGTGACGGGGTGCCAACCATGACCGATCGTGCTCAGCATGCCATATCGATTCGCAATCTGAAAAAAACCTATGCCAACGGCTATGAGGCGCTGAAGGGTGTCGACCTGGATGTGGCTGAAGGGGATTTCTTCGCGTTGCTGGGGCCAAATGGCGCCGGCAAGTCCACCATTATCGGCATCATCTCCACGCTGGTGCGTCTGACCTCCGGCGATATCCAGATTTTCGGCAAAGACGTTGCCACGCACGTCTATGAAGCCAAACTCTCTCTTGGTGTTGTGCCCCAGGAAGTCAACTTCAGTCAGTTTGAAAAGGTGGGCGACATTGTCCGAACCCAGGCAGGGTATTACGGGCTAAGCCCGAAACTGGCCCGTGAACGCACTGAGAAGTACCTCAAAAAACTGGACCTGTGGGATAAGCGTGACAATCGTGCGCGGATGCTGTCCGGTGGTATGAAGCGTCGCCTGATGATTGCCCGGGCACTGGTTCATGAGCCAAAACTGCTGATATTGGATGAGCCGACCGCCGGCGTTGATATCGAGCTGCGCCGTTCCATGTGGGATTTTCTCCAGGAAATCAACCGCAATGGCACCACGATTATTCTGACCACACACTATCTGGAAGAAGCTGAGCACCTGTGCCGCAATATTGCCATCATCAATCACGGCGAAATTATTGAAAACACCAGCATGCGCAGCCTGTTAAGCAAGTTGCAGCAACAGACCCTGATTTTTGATTGCATTAATGAAGTCTCTGCTGCGCCACAATTTGATGACAAGCAAATCCAGTCAACCTGGATTGATGCGCATACGTTTGAAGTTACCATGCCTGCCAGTCACGACATCAATGCGTTGTTTGCTGCACTGACAGATCAGGGCGTTCGTGTGAAAGGGATGCGTAACAAGAGCAACCGTCTGGAAGAATTATTCCTGTCACGCTTGCAGCATGGTCGCGAATCACAGGCGCAGACTGAATCAGTCAGCGAAGAGCAGAAGCGCCTGAATAAAAAGGAGGGTGCTGATGTTTAACAGCCATATCTTTATCGCATTCCAGACCATTCTGGTGAAAGAGGTGCGCCGTTTTACCCGTATCTGGCTACAGACGCTGGTGCCACCCGCGATTACCATCGGCCTGTATTTCCTGATTTTTGGCAACCTGATTGGTCGGCGCATTGGTGAAATGGGCGGGTATAACTATATAGATTTCATCGTGCCAGGCCTGATCATGATGGCAGTGATACAAAATGCCTACGCCAATGTGTCATCGTCCTTTTTCAGCAATAAATTTCAACGCTGTATTGAAGAAATACTGGTCTCACCTGTGCCCAATTATGTCATTCTGCTCGGCTTCGTTGCCGGCGGTATGGCCAGGGGGCTGATGGTCGGTATGATTGTTACTATCATGTCTTTTATCTTTACCGATCTGCATATTGAGCATATCGGTCTGACCTTGTTGGTGGTACTGCTGACTGCGATGGTTTTTGCGCTGGCAGGGTTTATCAATGCGCTGTTCGCCAATACCTTTGATGATATCTCCATCATCCCGACTTTTGTGCTGACACCGCTGATTTACCTGGGCGGCGTGTTCTATTCAGTAGAGTTGCTGCCTGAATTCGGCCAGTGGATTTCCGCGCTTAATCCGGTGCTGTATATGATCAACACCTTCCGTTACGGCATTCTGGGTAGCAGCGATGTGAATGTCTGGTGGGCACTGGGCATGCTTTTCCTGTTCAGTGGTATTCTGTTTACGACTGCCATCGTGCTGCTGCGTCGCGGCACCGGGCTCAGACATTAAAGGTAAACTGCAGATGGCAGAGAATCCACTTGGAAAACAGGTCGATTACCCTCAACAGTACGATCCTTCGCAGCTGTTTCCTGTTGCGCGCGCTGCCAATCGTGCAGCCATCGGAGTCAACGAGAGTGACCTGCCATTTAAGGGGTATGACCACTGGCGCGCCTACGAGCTGTCCTGGCTCTCTGAAAGCGGACTGCCACAGGTAGCAATCGCCAACATCTACGTGCCTTGTCAGAGCCCCAATATCGTTGAATCCAAATCAATGAAGCTCTATTTCAACTCGCTGAACCAGAGTACCTTTGCCTCATCAGAGCAGGTGCAGCAGTGTATCGCAACAGACCTCTCCAAGGCCGCCGGGGCAGATGTTAAGGTCACGCTCCACGGCCCCGATACCCAGGTACTGGAAACCGGCCTGATGCCCGACTCAGCTGTCCTGTTAGACACACTTGGCCTTGATACATTGAACCTGGACACATCGACCGTTGAGGCCACAAACTGGCAGCCCGATGTCGCACTGCTCAAATCAGCAGAATCCGTAGGAGAAGAGGGTACCGGTCGCGTTCAGGAACAGCTCTACAGCCACCTGTTCCGCTCCAACTGTCCGATCACCCGTCAACCCGACTGGGGCAGCATCCTGATCGACTACAGCGGCCAAGCCATCTCACACCCCGATCTGCTGCGCTACATCGTTTCCTACCGCCAGCACGAAGGCTTTCACGAGCACTGCGTAGAGATGATCTTCAATGACCTGCTCAACACATTCAACCTTGACTGTCTGACGGTCAGCATCAACTACCTGCGCCGCGGCGGCATCGAAATCAACCCGGTCAGAAGCACCGAATCCACCGATTCCATAAAACTGCCACGCCTGATCCGCCAATAAGCCCATCCGGCCCGGCAAGAAGCCATTAACGAACTGCCAAAAACCCGCAAAAACGCACGTTTGCCTTGTAATCAACGCTCCGCTGTTATAGATTACGCGCCTTGAAACGGAGAGGTGTCCGAGTGGTCGAAGGAGCACGCCTGGAAAGTGTGTAAGTCGAAAGGCTTCGAGGGTTCGAATCCCTCCCTCTCCGCCAAAATCCCCTTATAAAATCAATAGATTACAGATTTTATAATTCCTGATTGTCCCAATTGTGTCCAGTTACCGGATTAATGGTCTTGGCAAGCGCCAGGTGATCCGGTGCAAGGTGGGCATAGCGCATTGTCATCTTAATATCAACGTGACCCAGTATGTCCTTGAGCGTCAAAATGTCACCACCATTCTGGACAAAATACGCTGCATAGGTGTGGCGCAATATGTGGGTGCTCTGGCCGGTGGGCAGTTTGAATGACAGTTTGAGTGCCAGCCGGTCGAACGCCACCATACTGCTGTCAGTAAACAGCCTGTCACCGCCTTTCCGGTTGTGAGCCAATAGCATTTTTTCCAGCTGGTCACTGATCGGTATGGTTCGATTGCGCTTGCCCTTCGTGTCTGTGAACGTCACAGTGCCATTTTTCACCCGGCTGCGGGTAAGGTTGGCCGCTTCGCCCCATCGGCAGCCTGTGGATAGGCAGAGCAGCGACATAGGGTACAAGTGTGGGTTGCGGCTGGCTTTGGCCTTTGCAAGCAGTTCTGTGATCTGTGGGGCGCTCAGATACGACAATTCCCGGTCAGAGAGTTTTACCGGTCTGATCTTGCCGAAAGGGTTGTCATAGTTGATGTGATCGGTGCGGATCAATTCATTAAACACGGCATTGCAGTAACCCAGGTGATTGTTAAGCGTTTTCGGGTTGGCTGGCTTGCCGTTGACCGTCTTGTTTTTCCTGTACCGGGTAAAGTCCATGCCGGTCATGGTGGCCGCAATAGGATCTTTCATGGCTTCAGCGACAGCCAGTAGAGCAGAGCGGCGGCGTTTCCCTTCCTTCAGAAAGTAGCCATGTGTTTCATACCAAAGTTCAACCAGGTCGGAAAAGCGCCGGTTGTCCGGGGCGGTGGGGTTCCACTCTCTGCCTTGACTGGCTTCATTGGTGACAAATGCTTCAAACCGTAGGGCTTCAGCGCGGCTGTCAAAGCTGCGGCGGATACGCTTGCCCTGATGCCCCTGCGGTCTGAGGTCAACACGCCATTTGCCGTTAACTTTCTTCGGCATCGTGGGTGAAGGTCAGGAAGGTGTACGGGGGTTCGTGGTGCACGGATTCAAGGTGCTGGGGATTCCAGTCACTGCCGGTCACAATCTCACTGTCAAACGGCACTGATTCGGCAATGCGTTGCAATTCTGCTATGAGTTCGGACAGTTTCACGGCGGCACCTCAGAATATTTTAACAAGTTGGATGGTGGCACCATCACTCAGGTTGCACTCAAAACCGGGCTGTGATTGACAACTAACGATGGTGGCTGATGCTTCGTTTTCAGAAGTGAAAGTCAATTCAATTGTGGCTGTACCGGGGCCGTATATCACATTGAGGGTGGCTTTGTTGTCAGTAACGCTGCCTTCAAGTGCTTCCCAAGTACCATTAACTGGGTCGAGTTGAGCGTATATCATCCAGTCGTTTTTCTGGTGGATTGTAACAAAGTCTGTCTGACCATCAATGGTTGTCTGCCAGACTCCTGAAGTGTCAGCCAGGGCAACTGCCGGGAAAAGCAGAGCAATGCATAGTGATATAACGCGCATGATAAAACCTCCTGTTTAGGTGTTAGAAAACCATCTATCAGCAATCCTTGCCGCCACCTTATAACCGGCATCCGTGCCAGCTATCCCATTTACGCGGTTCGAGACTGCTCTATCTCTGGGCTGATTTGGCCTGCTTCAGGTGCTGTTTGACCAGTCATCAACCATAAAGTGTATTTTGTAAATGTAGGATTCTGTGTGATTTTGAGCAGTTCCTTGCCCCCGGGCACAGTTCGGCCCGCCTCATAATGACGCAGAGTGCCCATGTTTATCCCTGTCTCAACAGCAAAATTGAACTGCGACAGTGACTCGGCCTCTCTCATTTTTTTTATCTTTTCGCCAATATCCATATAAAATATCTATTTGTGCGTACAGATTTGCACATGTAGGATTTATTTGAGCGTACAAATATGCGCACTGGCAGACAGTAACGGCCATGGCGCACCACAACAGAAAAGAGTATCAGAAAATGGCGTCCAACAATATCCATATTCATCTTGACGGCTCTCCCTTTTTGACACCTGAGCGTTTTGCAGATTTATCTGGAATCCCTTTGAAAGCAGTCCAGAAGCGTATCCAGCGTGGGGAATTCCCAGTTGAGTCATTCAATCTGGAGGACTCCGCCACCAGTCGAGCAAAAAAGTACATCAACATGGTGAAGCTGGCTGAAATGGCAGCTTCTTCCCCATTCGTCCACCCCAGACTAAGCCGGTAGCGATTAACGGAGCCTGAATCATGAATAAGAAAGAACAGGAACTGGCTGTTGAAAAATTGGTTGACCAGTCGGCGCAACATCACGAAAAGCACGTTGAAATGATGCACTTCGTAATGGCTGCGGGTCTGATGGTGAAAATGGATTGGCGGCAAACTCTCAGGGTGGCGAAGATACTAATTGAGCAGGTAGGGGATAAACCAATAGGCCAGGTAACACTTGACGAGTTGCTTAATGCTCTGGGCGCTTGGGAACGCGAACAAAGGGCAGGGTATTTGGGTGGTGGGTCTAGTAAATGATACCGGAACCTAAGACAGTCAGATTTACCGAACGGACGCCATACCACCGTATGGCGCACGTTTGGTTGCTTCTCACCGAACACCACCGCCAAAAAATCTGTGAACTGGCACGAGTAGGCACCGGCAGTGCAAAAGTGCACTGGTATTCCGTGCCGGTCAGTGATGCCCGGCTGATAATTGAGCAAATGCGAATGTTCGGGGCGTTCTGTCACATGATCCACGATGACGACACTGCCCAAGATAGGGCGCAAACATTCAACGAGTCGCAAGGCACAGGAACCGATGGCTAATAAAAATTTCACTGCCGGGATTAACCACCCGGACAATATTGCATTCAGAAAAAAACACATTGCGCGTCACGTCGAGTTAGGACGGACGTTAGAACGTGGATACATGAAAATTGCAAAGCGTGTCGGTTATGTGGAAGCAAACCGGGCGTTGAATGCAGCCAGTCAGCGATTGCAGCGCGGTGATCTGAAGCTGTCTTGGGATGATGACCAAATAGTGGGTTGGTGCAAGCGCCGTGCAAATGAGTGCAGTCGGTTGGCCGGTATCCATGATGAACAAACGGCAGTAGCAAAAATTACCAAGATACTCGAAGGCTACGGGCTGGAATTCCCTGAGACTAATGACCTGTTTGGTTTGGCTCCAGGTATTGCCCGGACAGAGTGCCAAAAATGGTGGCGGCGTCAGGTGCGCCGGATTCAGGCAAGGGAAGTTGACGAGTTAGCTCGTAGCTGGCGGTTGGTTCACAACAAGGGTGAGATTTATTGCAGTGACGACACCCTGAAGAGACGAACCAAGCAGAAAGCCAGAAACAAAAAACTCTTGCAGCGGCTGGAAGCCGAAAACGACATTGGCCAGACCTATACGCTGGATGAACTGGCCGCACTGGGTATCAGTAACCCGGAAATCAAACGGGCTGAACTGATGACTAGAATGCGCGGGTTTGAGGAACTGGCGCAATCAACCGGCAAGGTGGGGGAGTTCTACACCATCACTTGCCCATCTAAATATCACTCAACACTTGATAGGGGAATTCCCAATGAAAAATGGAATAAATCGACAGTCAGAGAAGCGCATGAATATCTTACTGACATGTGGGGTCGTATTAGGGCTTGTCTGCACCGCCGTAACATTGAAGTTTTTGGGTTTCGGGTTGCAGAGCCACATCACGATGGGTGCCCTCATTGGCATCTCCTTTTGTTCTGTGATTATTCAGACATTGGCACTATCCGCAGTATTTTTACTAGATATGCTCTACAGGAAGATGGTGAAGAACCGGGGGCGAAGCGTAATCGGTTCAAAGCTGTAAGCATTGACCCAGCGAAGGGATCAGCAGCCGGTTACATTGCAAAGTATGTCGCAAAAAATGTCGATGGATTCAAGTTGCATGATGACCTGTATGGTCATGACGCGAAGCTGAGTGCAGCCCGGATTGATGCCTGGGCATCCTGTCACGGTATCCGGCAGTTCCAGCAGATAGGTGGCCCGTCAGTCACGGTCTGGCGTGAATTGCGCCGGTTGCAAGGTGAAGAGGATGGGATTATCGAAGAGTGTCGGCAAGCGGCTGACTCGGCCAACTGGTGCGCGTTCTGTCTCCTGATGGGGTCAGGGCGCGGACAGGCGCTGCAAATAGTCAGGGTTAACCAGTTGGACACGGACACAGGGGAACTGTGCATTGCCACCGAAAAAACGGTTAAACAGTACGAAAACCGGTATGGCGAACCGGTTACAGGCCGGATAGTTGGCCTAATAGGTCAGGGGTGTGCAGCGGTTACCAGACTTTGGGACTGGACGGTGCGCCAGATTGACCACATTACCAGCCACGTTAGAAGCAAACCAAAACCGGGATTTAATTTGTATCAGGTCGGGTTCGGGATCGGTGCCGCGTAGCGGCGCTCTCGGACTTGTGTCAATAACTGTACGGGGGGTTGGGGTGAAGAAAAAAACGGGAAAGAAAGCGGTAAAGAAAAAGCATGTTCACAGATGGTTATACGCGGGCGGTGAGGCGAAATGTTCTTGCGGGAAGTACCTCCAGCCAGTCGGCAAAATAACGTCGAGGCCATAAGGTGACCGGCTGGCTGGGTTGGTTGTTTATTGGTGCTGCGGTTGCGTGGTTTGCGGCAATGATGAACCTGATGTGGAAGTGGTGCCGATTGATGGTGATAGCGAGAACGTATGAAATTTTGTTACGGGAATTTTTGGTTTTACAACGTGAGAGGGGAAAAGTAATGTCACGAAGAAGCATAAGAATGCAGCAAGTAAACGAGTCCACAACGGAGCCGGTCAGCCAGCCTGAACCGGCCACAAACCGTTATGCAGAAATGTCATGGACAGAACTGCGGCGCGAAGCCAGTAAGCGCGAGGTGGTCTCATGGCGGCGCAAGCGTGATGAAATCGAGGCCGAACTACTGGCGCAGGATGCAGCAGCATGAACAACGCTGAAATCATCGAAAAATCGCGTATCTGTCTGGCTCAAGCCAAGGCGCTAGTTTATGAACTGGACAATGCGCCGGTTTATATCCGCCGGACGGAAAACGCGATTAAAGCCAGGTCAACGGCAGTCAGTGCAATTCAACTGGTTGCAGAGTTACTGAAACGGGTCAAGGCTGAAGGCGAAGGGGGAAGCAATGGCGAGGGTGGATAAACCGGTATTGGGCACCCGTCAGTGTCCAGATTGCGGCGAGAGTGGCAGCATCCATCTGGCTGCAGGAAAGCGGGGCAGTCTGTACCAGCGTTGCGGGTGCGGTTGCCGTCAGGAGAATGGCCGCATGATGCAATCACGATTCTATTATGAGGCCGAATGGAGACCGGATTGCAAACCGGATGCACCGGCCAATGTCTACCCGTTGGAAGAGTACCGGGAAAAGCTGGCGGCGCTGCATGAGCGCAACCGGGCGGCGGTCGGTCAGCCAGACCGGGAAAGCCAGCAATCACGCGAGGTTGCGCCGGTATCCGAAACCGGCAATGAACCGGTGACTAAACCGGATTTTATACCGGAAGAAAAACCGGAAGCGGAGCCAGAAAACAGCAAAAAGGGGCTAATCTGGCTGGGTGCAGGACTCGGATTAATTGCGGCGATAGTGGGGGCGGCATGAGTGAAGAAGCGCAGGAACAAAGCACAGTCAGTGCTGAAGAACAGCAGCAGTTTGATGGGCTGGACAGCCTGATAAACGAGGCAACCGATTTCAACCCAGGTGAAATGCCAGCGGGTGAAACCGGCAAGCCACCGGCAGAACAGTCCGATGAATCATCGGCCATGATGTGCACCGGGCTGGTGACGGTCATATTCACCACGGCAGCGGTGCGCCGGGGTGAACACTGGCAGTTGAAAGACCATGAAGCGGAGCAGTTAGGCGCGGCACTGGCGGCGGTGCTGGATAAATACATGCCTTCGTTCAATGGTGGCGTTGAAGCGGCGCTGATCATGACGGCACTGGTTATTGTACTGCCTCGCACCATGCAGGATGCCAGCATTAAACGTGCACGGCTGGAAGCTGAGAAGCAGGAAACCGGCAGCGATACCGGAAAGCGTCAGAAGCAACCGGAACCGGCGAATGATATGGGATACATTCAGGACAAAGCGGCTTAATGGCAATCAGAGCAAATCCAAGTCTACCGAACCGGCACACAGGTTACATTGCCTGTAGCGGCTACGGTAAAAGCCAGGCACTAAAGCAGAACACGGACATTCCGAAAAAGGGTGCCCGTGTTTTGCTATGGGATCCAGACAACGACCACAAAGCCACCCACTTTGATGACTGGAGTAAGTTCGTCAGGGCGGTGGTGGCTGGCATGAAGTCCGGCAAGGGCTTTCGGCTTGCGTGGGCGGGTGAGGTATCACAGTCCCGGTTTGAATCATTCTGCCGGTTGGTATGGGAATGTCTGGACGGCCAGCGATTGCTATATATCATCATTGAAGAACTGGCCGATGTGCAAAACTCCCCGGGCAAAGCGTCCCAATGGTGCGGCCAGCTATTCAGACGTGCGCGTAAGTACGGCGGTATCATCCATTGGTGCAGCCAGCGGTCAGAAGAAATCAGCAAAACGGTTTTCAGCCAGACTGAGAATTATTTTATTGGTTACCCTAACGACACTTGCACACCATCCCGCGTCAGTGAGATGTCACGCATAGCCAGGTGCACACCGGACGATTTATACAGGCTGAAGCCATTGCAATTCAGACGGAAAAAAGGCCGGGAAGCCACCACAATTCAGCTGAAATACAAAAAAATCTGATTAATTTTAACCTATAGGTTAACCCCCAATTTTCCACTTTACAGCCCTTGCGGATATCGAGAATCTGCAAGGGCTTTTTTATTTTAGATTTCCGATTAACGGGGTGGGGACAGACATGAAAGCGGACTGGAAACAGATTGCACTGATCGCAGGCGTCAGCCTTGCAGTGGTGTACGCCAGCAATAACGAATTGCCGATCATCGGTGATCGCATCAAGCAATTCGCTAATGGCGGCACTGGCTGGCTGTAAGTCGGCACGGGGGTAGCTATGAAAGTTAATGTGAATTGGCAGCAGTTGGCGCTAATGGCAGCAGTATCAGCAACGCTGATTTATGCCAGCAACAACCGTGTGCCTGTATTGGGTTACGGCGTTCGCCGTGCATTGGGCTGAGGGGGAAACCATGCCTAGTCGATTAAATTTTGCTGAATCTCTGGACTTCCAAGGCGCGGTAGCTGCCGGTGGCAATCCAAAGGTTTTCATTGATGGTGGTGCCACCATCGAAGAACTGACACTTAACACCAATCTGGAAGCTGATGAGTTCACGCTGGTCATTGAAATCAACAATGAAAAGCGCGTTGAAATCACCGGTACCCAGATGCTGGATCGTGAAGGGTATGACAACCGATCAGCAACAGCCGATCAGTTTGTGTTGTCATTCTCTGATCCACTGGCGCGCACCTTGCAGGGTGAAATCATGAGCGGTCTGGTCACTAAACCCACTGACCGTGTTGTGATTTCGCTGGAAATTGCAGGCGCTGTGACACCAGTGACGCCGACAGCAACGCTGTATGTCGAAACCAGCGCAAACCGACCTGAAGAGTTCAAGCTGTATATTCTGCCTGAGACTATTCCGGTCACAAAAATTGGTGAAAACCAGTTTGCCAATTTTCGTCGTGGGCCAGCCCCAGGTCGATACTTCATTAAACGCGTATTCAACTATGGTGCTATCACGCACCTTGAAGTTGAACAGGATCGTAAAGCCGTATTCGGCAAGCGTGGCCTGCCAAAAGCGGTTAACGATGGTCGTCTGAAGCGCAACGGAAAAACCGTGCCCACTTCAAGCACCTGCTATGTGTATGACCCGAACGTAAAGCAATCGAACACCACTGATTTGCTGGATACGTATTCGGTGGAGTCACTGCGGTTTACGTTCACCACGTCTGACAGTAACGACATTGAAGCGTTGACTGAATACGTGCAGGACGTTCGACCACGCCAGCAGGCGGCAGCATAAGCCGGGGGTGATCCATGTCACAGCAAACTATCGGCGCACCAACAGGTGTCGGCACTACCATTGCCGACATCTTTGAAACGCTATCGAACACCTGGCTAAGTGTTGAAACGCTGAAGCGGGGGATGCCACTCGGTTATACCAGTGGCAACAATGACCCGGCCAGTTTTCCGCACGTTAATACGGGCACCAACTATGACGGCACGACGATTGTCAGCGGTCAGTTGATATCCGGTGTGCAGAACAAGCACCTTGCTGCCGGTGTCGGTTTGCTGGTGGCGGCTGGCATTATCGTTTACGCGTATAGCTAAGGGGGATGAATGCCAGTATTGCCATACGCAATCGCATTCCTTGCTGCCGGTGCTGGTGTGAAATTCATTGGCGATGGCCTGTCAGATACCGCGGACGGCGTGACGAAAGTTGCGCTCGTTGCCGGTGTCGGGTTCGGCGGCTATTGGTTGGCTAAAAAGAACGGGGTGATCAAGTGAGTGTGCCAGGTATTCCCGATTTTTTGTTATCAGGCGGATCAGGGGGACTGACAATTTCCCCTTCATCCGGCGCGGACTCTGGCCGTACTCAGAACACGCTGAACTTTGGCGATTCGACCGGCGGCGGGGCATTTTCAACAGCACAATTATTTGTGATCGGTGCGGCGGTGGTCGGCACGGTTTGGTTACTGGGGCGTAAGTAATGGCACTTTGGGACTCAAGCAGTAGCAGTTCAAGTAAAACGAGCGCAAATACGGTCGGCGGTCAGTCCACGTCCGGTCCAGTATCACCGGTTCATGTTTCCGGCGAAGGCGGGTCACATACGGTTGTGATTGATCAAAGCCAGACTGATTTTGATGCCATTAATGCTGGCAAGGATGTTGCTGGACGTTCACTAGACAGCATTGACTATGCCGTTGATAAGGCACTTGGCACATCCGGGGATGTATTCCGGGATATGCTCAATTTTGGCGGCAACATCGTTACCGGTGCCGGTAATCTGATTTCTGATGTCATCAAGCAAAGCACGTTTCAGCAGGAACAAGCCATGCTGGCGGCTCAGGCCGCGTTTGCTGATGCCAGTAAAACAACCGGCATTGCCATTGACAGTAATACCCTGATCAGCCAGGACTCAATTGAGTTAGCGCGGGACGTGGTTGGCCTGACGGGTGAACTCAATCAGCAGAACATTGATTACATGACAAGCGGTTTCAACACAGTGAATAACACTGTGGAAGCCATGACCGATTCATTGCAGGCCAGCGATGCCGTACAGGCTCAGATGAATTCCGAACAGTTGGGTGCCATCACCGAACTGGCAACTGCCGTCCAGACCGGCGGCGAGTCAATCAATGCCAATGTCAACAAGATGATTGCCGTGGTAGCAGTCCTCGGTATCGGACTGGTTGCATGGCGAATGGCGGGGCAGTCATGAGCGGGAAGCAATTTGCAATCACTGTCACCGGCATGATTATTGCCGGGGTAGTGTCACAGTTGATCGTTAAGAAAATACAGGACGGCAATTCATGAGTGCGGGAACGGGCAGCATTGCACTGGCAGTCGGCCAGAAATTAAAGGTACCCACGGGTGTCGCAAATTACCTGTATTTATACGAGGCTGACGGGCTGATCGAAGTCCAGCTATTCAAAAACAACAAGGTAATCGAGACGCACAATGTGTCACGTCTCACAAACCTGCCCAAAAAAGATTTCGACCTGATCCAGATCAAGAATCTGCATACGGAAGAAAACACCATCCGTGCGTTCTACGGAACCGGCGACTATGATCCACCAGCAGACCGGACTGAGGTCACCGTCAATGACACCACTCCGCTACGCGTGGACGTGGTAGACGGCCAATTCTACATTGATGCGGTAATCGCACCACCAGACGAATTTGAAGCACTGGCAGACGTTACAGTCACAAATTCCGCGACACTGGTGTCAGCGGCAGGTGCCAACAAAAAATACACTTACATCGAAGTGCCGGAAGATGCAGACACGGGAGTCCGTGTAGGTGATGCAACCGTGACCACCAGCAAGGGGCTGAAAATTAACCCTGGTCAAACGGCAGAGTTCTACAACGCCGGGGCGCTATACGCCATCCGTGCAGGTGCCACAAACGTGACAGTTTCACGCATGAACGGCAATAAGGCGGTGTAAATGGGTATTGCAACCAACGTCTTAGGCATCCTAAAACTTGCAACCGGCGCGGCCAGAATCGGGCGCGGTGGATCCACTGTTGACGCTGATCTGACAACGCTGGAAAGCGGCCAATCAACACTCAATGACTCACTGACGGCTGAGGCCGGGAAGGTGGCAACGCTGCAACGCCAGGTCGTGCCATTGGCGAGGGCTGTGCGTGTTGCTATGACTGGGGCGAGTAGTGGGAGTCGTGGCATCATGGCTCTGGACAACGCGCAGCTTGATAACGGCACGAATGATCACTCGCTTTTCAGCAAATTCAATATTGCCGATGTATCGCCAGACGCTGCTGTGCGGCTTGATTACAAATATCAGGACGCGTCAAACTACACTGATTTTTATGTGACAACGGGCGGCAATCTACGCTATACCGCTGTTGTCGGTGGTGTGACAGTTTTTGACGTCACATCAACTGCTGTGATTCCTGCCGTGTATGCAGATGGCGCCATTCTTAGTGGCGTTTCGCTGACACGCGAGACCGCCTCTGCTGCTGGGTCTGCCGCGTTCTACATTGACGCTTCACAGCTTGGCGATGCGGTATCAATCACTGCCGCCGCAACTGTCGATATCAGCAACACTGGCAACGCGTATTTCATGGGCACTGACTCTGTTCGTTCTGAATGCTCATGGTTTGAAACGCTGCGCTACAACCGCGCCCTATCCTCAACAGAAGCCCTCTCGCTGGCAATCAATGGGCCGGATTTGGCTGATGCTGTTAGGGCGAGTCAGGTGGATATAGTTGGCGGACTTGATTTTACTTCCGGATGGACTGATTTGGGCACAGTGTCCGCCACTAATACTACTGGATTTACCGTTGGCTCGGGAAACAGCGGGAAAAGGAAACAATATCCTATAAGGTCCTCGCCATACATAACTAGATTGCGTATAAAAGGCACGCTAGTCGGGACCTCTATGCAAATTCTGAATTGGTCTGCAACTGAGATATATGGGACTGTTGGCGAGGGGTCTTTTGATAGATACATCGACTTTTATCACACACAAGACACAAGAGGGTTTTATGTAAGGCTGGTCAACTCTGGCGGTTCTGTCGAATTTGATTTTTTTGAGGCGCGCAATATCGGCATCACCGCCCACTACAACGCCGCCGACGCCCAGTCAGACACAGGCCAAGTCCTCGACTCCAGCGGCAACGGCAATCACGCGCTGTTGCCTGCAAGAGGCGCGAATATCATCCCGCAGCCAGAAGGCTTGCGCCAGGTCAAAGCAACACTGACATGGAGCGGTGATTCATCTGCAAAATACCTTGTCAGCAATCAGGACATTCTCCCTGAAGGTGCTGAAATCGAACGCGTGACAGCAGTGATTGAAGGGAAGCCAATTGATGGCACCCTGGGTGACAGTGCGGACAATGACCGTTATTGCACACTGGAACAAAACACCGGGCTGATTGAAGGCAGCAACCGGCTGGCACTTTCTGAGCGGACAACAGACGGCACAAACCGTGAATTGTTGTGGACACCTTCAGCAGCGTTCACCGGCACCATAAAGTTCACTATTCATTATTTCGTTGGGGAGCAATAAAGCGATGGCATTAACAGTAAATACCGGCGTTGAATCGCACCCGGCCATTGATGTGCTTTGCATTAACACGGAGCACGGGACAGTTGATTTTCAGTTCATGGGTGACGGCGGCAGCGGTGTCAGCTTCATGAGTCACCCGTTGTCAGTTGAGGCTGACGGCGAGAAAACACTAAACCAGATACTGGCTGAGATTGCAGCGGCCAGCGTTGCGGATATCGAGACCAATGCAGAGTAAGAATTTTATATCAGCTGATAAAGCCGGGATCGGTGGCACTGATGATCTGTCAGCGTTGCTGGCAGGTATCGCTGGTGACATTACTGCGTTACAAGGCCGAATTGAAGTAACTACTGGTACATGGTCTCCGCAGTGGGTTTTTACGTCTGGCTCTTGGGATGTTTTCGACGGTCTGACAGCCGGAAAGTACACAAAAATTGGCAATTTGGTCATCCTGCATTTTGCTATTGCAACAAGTTCAACCAACAGTTCGCCGTCTGGTAGCGCCAGAATTACCAATTTGCCGTTCGCAGTACAGACACAGGTTCCAAATGTGGCCGCGTGCGCTGTTTATGCAACGGGCTTCAGCACTGCGTTTCCAAATATCGCTATGGCTCAGAATAGTACCGAGATATCGCTGTATCGGACAGAACCGAATGCAGAGCCGACAGCAGTCACGGCGACAACGATGGCGGCAGGGGCTGGCCAGAATTTTGTCAGGGGTTGCCTGATGTATTACACACCGGATGCTTAGCAATGAATACAACATTGAAAACAGTTCTGATACTTGGGGGGCTTATGCTGGTCGGAACCTATGGGGCGCGAAAATTACTGGTACCGCGAGGGATCAGGAACAACAACCCTGGCAACATTAAACACTTTGAGTCGAACGCGTGGCACGGTAAAACCGGTGTTGATCCTGACGGGTTCGTCATATTCGGTGATGCGGCAGACGGCATTGATGCCATCGGCGAAATTATAGACAGCTATCGTAATCGCGGTGTTGTGACTGTTCGTCAGATTATCGAGACGTATGCACCGGCTGAAGGCCGTGATGCAAATGACGTTGAATCATACATTGCGCATGTCCAGCAATTAACCGGCTGGCAGTCATATCACATACCAACACGGTTTAATGATGGCTATTTGCCACTGGTCAAGGCAATTATCAAACATGAGAACGGCCAGAATCCTTATTCTGATCAGTTCATTGAAGATGCACTGAACCGGGCAACGTGAGGCCGCTATGCTACTTGAAACCGTTGTCCCAGCACTGATACCCGTTGCCGCCGATGGCGTCCGGGCATTGTTCAACAAGTTTACCGGTGGAGCCGGGGCGAAACCGGCAAACGTGAATGAAGTCGTTGCATTGATGGCGGCAGAGACTGATCGCCTAAAGGTAATTGCGGAGATTGACAAGGCGGCACCGAACGTCAGCGGGTGGGTGAACAACATCAGGGCATTACAGCGGCCTGTGGCAACAGTCATGATTATTGGTGGATATCTGTCCACGTTCTGGCTGGTCGTAGAACCTGAAATATCAGAGTCACTGGCCAGCTATGCACAAATGGTCACGTTCTATATTTTCGGTGATCGCACTTATATGTATTTCAGGAAGGGGCGCGAGTGATGGAAGCAGAACTATTCAAACTGCTGGCCGGTGCCGGTGACGTGGCAACGGTGGCTATTCTGCTGATGTTCTGGCGTATTGATAAACGGGTCAGCCGGTTGGAATGGCAGGCTGCATTAGATAACAGCTAAGGGGGAAGGTATGGCAAAGCGTGGAGTAAAGGGTAACGGTCGTCTGAAAAAGGGCTATCGATTTGCTAAGGGTGGCCGGGTAGTCAAGGCCAAAAAGCGCAAGTAATCGAAGGTTGAAACGCCATGTTAGGGGGTGCCACTGGTGCCCCTTCTTTTTGTCCCAAATTTGTCCCAGTAGATGGCGCTGGATGGCGGTAAGTGTCGCCGGGTGTCTTGTAAGTGTCCATGAAAATCAGTAACATACTGAAATTAAAAGGCAAAAGAGAGGGTTCGAATCCCTCCCTCTCCGCCATATCAAACAAGCTTCACAGCCAGCCCCTGGCACTATCAATCTAAAGCATGTCAAAGTGACTCCCGGGAGGGATGAGAACCCGATAGAGGGTCGATTGGTTGCGCAGCAACCAAAGACGAGCGCCTATGGCGCGAAGCCCGCAGGGTCGATTTAGCCCTTAGGCTAAAGCGATCAATCCTCTCCCTCTCCGCCATATCAAACAAGCTTCACAGCCAGCCCCTGGCACTATCAATCTAAAGCATGCCAAAGTGACTCCCGGGAGGGATGAGAACCCGATAGAGGGTCGATTGGTTGTTTGACATAGCAGTTTAATGACAAAAAATTGATATAAATCTGATTCCGTCTCCCCATAACCTGTATGTTATCAATATAAAGACAATGTGGAGTTGATCTGATGATGACATTAAAAAGATTGTCGTATCTGGTTTTCACAGGAATGGCCACGATAAGTCTGGCAAGTTGCAGGCAATCGCCCGCGCCCGACCACAGTGAACTGGACAGGCAGGCATCTGCCATTTCCCAGCAATTTGTTGATACCTTACTACCGACACTCCAGTCAGCTATGGCAACCGGTGGGCCTACCCAGGCCATTGAGATCTGCTCAGTACGTGCGCCTCAGATTGCTGCGGAATTAAGCGATGAGTCAGGCTGGTCCGTCAGGCGAGTCAGCTTAAAACCTCGCAATCTGGCGTTAGCAGAACCGGATAGCTGGGAGAAAGAAGTGCTGGAAGCGTTTGATCAACGCCAACGAGCCGGTGAAGCGGGCTCAACAATCAAGTCTTCTGCTGTCGTCAATAGTGAATACCGCTTTATGCAGGCGCAGCCTGTCATGCCACTTTGTTTAACCTGTCATGGCCAAATTATCAACGAGGAAGTGCATTCAGCCCTGGCAGCGTATTATCCGGGTGATATGGCGACAGGTTACGTTGAAGGCCAGATCAGAGGTGCAATTAGTTTACGTACTTCAATTCCTTGAGAACGCTTCATGACCACATGCCTGGAATAGTTATTAGTCAGTGAAAGTTTAAACGGTAACCAGTCTTTCATTTCACCAAGGAGTTTTCACCATGCTTAAAAGACACGGGATATCCATCGGAATCGAGCGAACTGGTCAGCATTTTTTCTTGTGTCTGAAAGCGCAAGGCAAACTGACGCATGAAGACTATCAAACCATTACACCGCTGGAGTATTCTATTATGAAATGTAATATCGGTAAAATTGATCGTGTCATAAGAATCATACTCGGACTGGGTATCATTAGTGCCGGGTTTTACTTCCAGTCCTGGTTAGGTGTGATTGGTCTTATACCTGTGGCGACAGCTGCTATGGGCTGGTGCCCATTGTATCTGCCACTAGGCGTCTCAACCTGCCCAGGGCAGAAAGATTGAGACATCATGTTATTCGTGTTATTTGCTGCTCTGGCTATGGTTGGCTCAAAGTCAGTCATTTGCCGCAAATGAATGACGAAAGGCCATGGTTGCTCATTAGCGCAACCAAGAGAGCTTAATGGCAGGGAACTGTTTATGACACATTCGGAGAAACACCGCTCCCATCGTATTGGGTGGCTTCGTGCAGCAGTGCTGGGTGCTAATGACGGTATAGTCTCGACTGCTAGCTTAATCATAGGTTTTGCCGCAGCCAATGCCGGTTTGGAAAACATACTTTTGGCAGGCGTTGCTGGTCTGGTAGCTGGTGCGATGTCAATGGCTGCAGGTGAATATGTGTCTGTCAGTTCTCAATCAGATACAGAACACGCGGATATAGCACTGGAAAAAAGGTCGTTAGATGAAGACTATGACTCCGAATTAGCAGAACTTGCTGACATCTATGAAGCCAGGGGATTGGATGCGGAGCTTGCAAAGCAAGTGGCTGAAGGGCTAATGGCGCATGATGCACTTGGCGCACATGTGCGAGATGATATAGGTATACCGGACAACAACAGTGCCCAACCCATACAAGCGGCTTTCTTTTCAGCTGTCACTTTTTCAGTTGGTGCAGCTCTGCCTTTACTGATTGCATATTTAGGGCCACCTCAACAGTTAATTTTACCTGTGGCAGCAGCATCATTGATTTTCCTGGCATTACTGGGCGCATTGGCTGCCAGAGCAGGAGGGGCAAGTATGATGAAAGGGGCTTTGCGAGTCACTTTCTGGGGGGCTTTTGCAATGTTATTAACCGCAGCTGTGGGGCAGTTATTTGGTGTGACTGCCTGATCTCGAACAGGTCGAGGAGGGTGAATGGCCGTATCAGGCGGAAGATAACAGGGCGTTATCGTCACTGTTCGACATTAGCACGGCATATGCCTATGATGGGGTTTTCTAACGTGTCCGTGAAATCGGAGTCAAGTCGCTTCATGGGCCTAATGAGACTCTGAATCTGGAATATCTACATGTTGTTGCCCACCCTCACGCTTTTAACATGTTTCCTGTTGATAGCGACTTTGCTACCGATATCCAATCACACTCACTGGCTCATTAGAGGGCTGGACTTTCCTCGCTTACAGATCGCTATTGCTGCAATATTGCTATTGATATTCCAGTTACTTGTTCTGGAAATAACCAGACCATCTTCGTTGTTGCTGATTTGCGTCTCCGGTTTCTGCCTGTTCTGGCAGTCCTGGTGGATAGTGCCATACACGCCTCTGTTTCCAAGAGAAGTGAAAAGAGCAGAAAAAAACTCTCAAAAACCCAGTCTGAAGATTCTGACTGCCAATGTCTTGACCCCTAATCGTAATTCCCAGGCTCTGATATCCCTGGTCAAACAGCACAAACCGGATGTTCTGGTGACCCTTGAATCGGATCAATGGTGGCAAGATCAGTTGAGCGTGCTTGAAGATGACATGCCTTATACTATCAAATGTCCACTCGATAACCTGTATGGTATGCATGTTTATTCCAGGCTTCCTTTAACTGAAACAGAAACGTGCTACCTGGTTGAAGATGGTGTGCCTTCAATGCATGCATCCGTTCGGCTCTCTGACAGAGTTCGTGTTCGTGTCCATTTTCTCCATCCCTCTCCACCAAGCCCGACGGAGAACCCTGAGTCGCAGGAACGTGACGCCGAGTTGATCGTGGTCGCCAAAAGCATTGCTGACAGTGCACAGCCTATTGTGGTGACTGGTGATCTGAATGATGTGGCCTGGTCAGAAACCACAAGGCTGTTTCGTAAGATTAGCGGGTTACTTGATCCGCGTATTGGGCGGGGCATGTTCAACACCTTCCATGCCGATTACCCCTTTATAAGGTGGCCCCTGGACCACCTTTTCCATAGCGAACACTTTACCGTCAAAACGATTAAGAGAATGCCCTCCATTGGTTCAGATCATTTTCCGTTACTGACCACCCTGGTGTTTTCGCCTAAAGCCATTCCTGAAAATGAGGGAATAGATGCTACGGCGGAGGATCGCAGCCGGGCAGATGAGATTGTGGAAAAAGAAAATGTCAGCAAGTCCGAAATACCTCAGCCTACGGCACATGCTAAATGAGTGGCATAAACTGTAGAATCAGTCATTAACAATATTAATGGTGTCGTGAACGATGTTTGAGTGGATCGTTAGTCCGGAAGCCTGGGTAGCATTGGCCACATTGATGGCACTGGAAATTGTGCTCGGTATCGATAACATTATTTTTATTTCGATTCTGGTCAGCCGTCTGCCTAAACAACAACGCGGTAAAGCCAGACAGATCGGGATATCCCTGGCAATGATTTCTCGACTGGTACTACTATTCAGCCTGGCCTGGGTGATGGGGTTGGTTGAACCGATGTTTAGCGTGTTTGGGCAGGAGGTGTCGGGCAGGGACATTATTCTGGTTGCTGGCGGTTTGTTTCTGCTTGCCAAGTCCACACATGAAATCCATGGCAGCTTTGAAATTGAAGAGGCATCAAAGAAGCAGTTAGCTGCTTCCGGTTTTGCCTCCATTCTCGTACAGATTGCTGTGCTTGATCTTGTGTTTTCGCTGGACTCGGTCATTACTGCTGTTGGCCTGGTCGACCATTTAAGTATCATGGTCATCGCTATTATCGCCTCAGTTGGCGTTATGCTTATTGCTGCAAAACCAATAGGCGATTTTGTCGATGCGAATCCAACCATTAAAATGTTGGCGCTGTCATTTCTGATTCTGGTGGGTTTTACTTTGATTGCCGAAGGGTTTGATGTGCACATTCCGAAAGGGTATGTGTATTTTGCGATGGCATTTTCCTTTATTGTCGAAATGCTGAATATCAAACTGAGATCGCGCAAGACGCAGAACTCCAAAACCCTTCAGTTATCCAAGAAAATATCTGATGAGCAAGAATCATAACCATGAAACTTACTAAGAAAGCTGTTTCGCTCCTGATACCGTTGTTTCTCCTGAGTTGCGGAGGCAACCAGGTCAGGCTTTCGGAGTTTGACGAAGTCTTCGAAACCGAAATCCTGGATAATGGCACAAAATTTTTCACTTACCGCCTTATCCGCAAAGCCCCAATGGGAGCAAGAGATGCAGTAACCCTTGAGCCTGGATTGAATGATATCGAAGAGCAGAGCAGGCGCACAGGCCCTGGTGCCATGAGGTCAGGCGGAGGACCGGGCATGGATCTCAACTTTGATGCAATAGAAGAGCAGCTTGAACTGAAGCTGGTTGAAACCGGTTATTGCCGGGATGGCTATCTGGAACTTGATTCATCTTCCATAAATGGTCAGTACGCTATCCGGGGGGAGTGTCGGGAAGCTGCCAATGAAAATGACCGACAAACATTTAACAATACTCAGAGCTTATGATTCAAATGATTTTCCAGTCTTCCTATCAAATTGATCGTAGACCGTTTTGTATCCGCGTTTTGACTGCCGTGCTGCTTTCGACTGTCGTTTGCTCAAATGCCATTGCAAATGACAACGACCCACGTGCCCGAGAAGCAGGGGTAGCGCCAGGTATCTATCAGCCAGGTCCACTCAATGCCATCACAGACGTGTCGGGCGTGCAGGTGGGGCATGTCTCCCTGATAGAGGGTGATGACATTCGCACAGGTGTTACAGCGATTTTGCCGCATGGCGATAACCTCTATCAGAACAAGGTGCCAGCCGGGTATGCGCAGGGCAATGGCTACGGCAAAATGATGGGCACGACGCAAGTGATCGAACTGGGTGAGCTGGAAACCCCGGTTCTGCTGACCAACACGCTGTCAGTTCCTGAGGCCGCTGCGGGCACCATTGAGTGGACGCTGGCACAACCTGGCAATGAGCAGGTGCGCTCCGTTAATGCGGTGGTGGGTGAGACCAATGACGGACGTATCAACAATATTCGCTTACGTGCCATTAAACCCGAGCATGCCATTGAGGCCATTAACCAGGCAGTTAGCGGTCCGGTTGAGGAAGGTAGCATCGGTGCTGGAATGGGCACAGTAAATTTCGGCTGGAAAGGGGGCGTTGGTACCAGTTCTCGGGTATTGCCAGATGAAAATGGTGGTTTTACTGTTGGTGTGCTGGTGCAGACCAACTATGGGGGAGAGCTGCATATCATGGGCGTGCCCATAAACGCAGAGGCCTTGAATACTGCAGCAGCACGTGTCGCCCAGGAAGCCTCACCGGATGGTTCTGTCATGATCATCATTGCGACTGACGCACCACTGTCAGATCGTAATCTTGAAAGGCTGGCCAAACGCTCTTTTTTGGGGCTGGGCAGAACCGGTTCAGCAATGTCCAATGGTTCAGGGGATTACGCACTGGCTTTTTCAACCGCCGAATCGGTTCGACGCACAACAGCACGCAGAGCCATGCTGAGTCGTATTGCTGACTGGCCGAATGGCGAAATGACACCATTGTTCCAGGCAGCCGTGGAGGCAACAGAGGAAGCGGTCTATAACGCATTGTTTAAAGCTTCAGATGTCAGGGGGGTGAATGCTGAACGCTACCCGCAACTGCCGGTTTCTGCGGCTCTGCAGATCCTGCGTGACAGACGTGCTATTGAGTGAGTAGAATGCTGTTATGATTTCATCGACGTTTACATATGGTTCGAATGGCATGCAGTCTGCCTATCAGGGCATGACGCGTTCTGCACAGGACATTGCCAATGCCAGTGTGGCCAAGCCGGTAGCTGCAAATTCGCCAGCTAATGCTGTGCACCCGGTACCAGCCGGTGAGGACATGAACACGGCGCTGGTCGGCATGAAACAACAGCAACATCTGTTCAATGCTTCTGCAAAGGTTTTCAGTACCGCTGATCAGCAAATAGGCACTTTGCTCGATACCACTGCCTGAAAACTGATCAGTGCCCGTCACATTATCCACTTGAATCGCCCGGCGATATTGTACATAATGCCGCCCCTGCATTGATGCGGTGTTAACCGGGTTGTTGCAGCCACAGTCGCCCAGACTGTGAGACGCGTTATGGTACCTCTTGTCGGTCCCCGCGCAATGATATGTCGTAAACCCCGCCAGGCCCGGAAGGGAGCAACGGTAGCGACGGACTCATGTGCCGTGGTGTGGCTGGCAGGAGGTATCTCCAAACCGATCCCTCCTGTCTGAACTATCTCTTGCGTAGCTTCCTCTTGTGTAGCCTCCTGATACTGGCATCACCGTCATTTCTTGCCAGCACAGTCTGTCACTCCCTTGCTGATTCCCTTACAATGCCCCTTTGACATTATTCAGTAGCGAAACCGCATGGCATATCAGGTACTGGCGCGAAAGTGGCGCCCACTCACGTTCAAGGAAATGGCTGGTCAGACGCATGTACTGCGCACGCTGATCCATGCACTGGATGCACAACGCCTGCATCATGCTTATCTGTTTACCGGTACCCGGGGGGTTGGTAAAACCACCGTTGCACGTATTCTGGCGCGCTGCCTGAACTGTGAGACCGGTGTCACGTCCAGCCCCTGTGGTGAGTGCGGAACATGTCAGGAAATCATGAGTGGTCGCTTTATCGACCTGATTGAGGTGGATGCGGCATCACGAACCAAAGTCGAAGATACCCGCGAATTGCTGGAGAATGTCCAGTACGCACCATCGCGTGGTCGTTACAAGATTTACCTGATCGACGAAGTTCACATGCTGAGCACGCACAGTTTTAATGCCTTGCTCAAAACCCTGGAAGAGCCACCGCCACACGTTAAGTTTCTGCTGGCAACCACTGACCCGCAAAAATTGCCGATCACCGTGCTGTCGCGTTGTCTTCAATTCCACTTGAAGAACCTGGTGCCATCACAGGTCGCCAATTACCTGCAGTCAGTCTTGACGGCTGAAGGCATTGAGTACGAAGAAAAAGCCTTGTGGCTGCTGGGGCAGGCTGCCGCCGGCAGTATGCGTGATGCGCTAACCTTGCTGGATCAGTGCATTTCATTTGGCGAGGGCGTGGTTAAGGCTGATGCAGTCGCAGAATTACTGGGCACGCCTGACTTTGAGCGGATATACAGCATTCTGGATGCCTTGAGCGAGCGCGATGGGGAAAGCCTGTTAGCACAGGTCGAAGAAGCTGCCACGCAAAATCCGGATTTTGTAGCCTTGGCGACGCTGTTGCAGAAAACCCTGCATCGCCTGGCGCTGGCACAAACCGTTCCGGCGGCGGTCAGCAATGACGATGGTCAGCAGCAACGCCTGATGGAATTGGCAGGGCGTTTCTCGGCTGATGATGTGCAATTGTACTACCAGATTTGTGTACAACTGCTGCAGGAACTCACCAATGCCAGTGAGAAACGCATTGGCTTTGAAATGGCCTTGTTGCGCATGCTGGCCTTTAGCCCGGATGTTTTCGCCGGATCTCATGGTAGCGTAGATCACGCGAAAGGCAGTGGTGAGGACGCGACAGCCAGCAATGACATAAAAAAAAAGTCTGAATCGCCAACCGCTGTAACTCAGCCACAGAACGACCCTCATACTGAATCGCCAGAGCCAGAGCCAGAGCCAGAGCCAGAGCCAGAGCCAGAGCCAGAGCCAGAGCCAGAGCCAGAGCCAGAGCCAGAATCTGAGACGGTATTGTCTGTGGAGCAGCGGCCTGCTGAGGAACAGCAGGCCGAGTCAGTTAAAACCGCCCCTAAGGCACCGCCTTCTGCAACACATGAGCAAGGTGCACCCTGGGAGTCTGACCATGCAGAGTCCCCGATACCTGCATCGGCATACGAAGAATTCCGCGAGTCATCGCAACCATCATCCAGCCAGGTGCCAGCCAGGGACACGACACCTGATGAGTCAGCATCTGGTCAGGCGCACGCGCATCACGAAGAGAGCCGTGAAATTCCACCGCGGGAATCTGATGTGAAACCGGTTTTGCCTGGCAAAATTGGACTGACTGATCTTACTGACACAGAAACCTGGTACCAGTTATTACAGACTATCGGCATGAACGGTATCGCTCCCAGCTTGCTTTGGAATTGCCTGGTGGAGAAGATAGAAGCGGATCAAATACATTTGCTGCTGGATGAAACGCAGTCAGCCTTGTATTCTGCTGACCAAAACAATGCCCTGACCAGCTTGCTGACGCAAAAACTGGCAGGAGATTGTAAGGTTAAGGTCACTGTGACTGCAGTGACAGCTGAAACGCCCGCAGCTCGGCGCCGCCGTGAAAAAGCAGAAGCCATTGCGGCACTGGAAAACCGTTTTCAGGCAGACCCCGGGGTCATGGGGTTATTAGCCAGGTTTGATGCAAGTATTGAAGAAATGAGGATTGAGAAATGACAGATATCAATGAGTTAATGAAACAAGCTAAACAAATGCAAGAGAAGTTTCAGGAGGCTCAGGCAGAGGCTGCCAAAAGAAGCGTAATCGGTGAATCAGGCGCCGGCCTGGTAAAAATTGAAGTCGGTGGTCGTTATGATGTCAGACGTGTTGAGATCGACCCTGACGTCATGAAAGAAGACAAAGAGATGGTTGAAGACCTGGTGGCTGCAGCATTTAATGATGCTGTTAAAAAGCTGGAAGAGACCAACAAGGACACCATGAGTCAGATGGCTTCTGGTTTCCAGATGCCAGAAGGATTCAAGTTTCCATTCTGATGCTTAGTCCACTATTACAAAACCTGATTCAGGCACTGCGTGTGTTGCCCGGTGTTGGTCCCAAATCGGCCCAGCGGATGGCATTCTATTTATTGCAACGCAATGTGGATGGCGGCAAGCAGCTTAGCGAAGTGCTGGCAGATGCCCTGGAAAATATCGGTCAGTGCCAGCAGTGCCATACCTTGACCGAAGCAGATTTATGCGGCATCTGCAGTAATCCGCGCCGGGATCAATCCGTGCTTTGTGTAGTGGGTTCACCGGCAGATCTGCTCGCAATTGAACAAAGCGGCAGCTATCAGGGTTTGTATTTTCAGCTCACAGGCCACCTGTCTCCGATTGACGGCATAGGCCCGGAAGAAATAGGCATAGATGCCTTGATGGAGCTGGTCGCCAGAAAACCGGTAGAAGAAGTGATTCTGGCTAATAACCCGACAGTAGAAGGCGAGGCGACGGCGTATTACATCGCCAACCTGCTCGCTGAACAATCAATAAAACTGACCCGTATTGCCCATGGCATTCCAATGGGTGGCGAACTCGAATATGTCGATGGCGGTACGCTTACCCATGCATTCAACGGCCGGCAGCAGTTCAAATGACAGATCAGGTACCACAAAATTTATCGGATTCATCAGCCATCCAACCGCCCGATTCGCAATATATAGTCGATGATGCTGAACTGGCCAAGGCTTGTGCCTATCTGCAACGTGCCAGCGTGCTGGCACTGGATACCGAATTTGTTCGCACCAATACCTTTTATCCCAAACCGGGACTGATTCAGATAGGTGATGGCCAGCGTATATTTTTACTGGACCCGCTGACCTTGACGCAATGGCAACCGTTTCTCGACTTGCTGGCCGATCAGCAGATTACCAAGGTACTGCATTCAGGATCTGAGGATCTGGTCCTGTTGCAGCACACCTTTGGTCAGTTGCCCGAACCTATGTTTGATACGCAAAAAGCAGCGGCATTCCTGGGCTATGGCGCTAATCTCAGTTACCTGAATATCGTCAAAGAACTCATCGGCGTAGAGCTGGAAAAGGGCGAGACACGTTCAGACTGGTGTGCTCGGCCGCTGAGTGAACGACAGCTGCATTACGCGGCGCTGGATGTGCATTACCTGCCTTCCATTTACGAGACATTGCGGCAACAGCTGGACGAGAAAGGCTATTTGCGCTGGTTGCAGGATGAATGCCAGCAAATGCTCGATATTGCCTGGCAAAACGAAGATGACGCCTTGTGGCCAACCCTGTTTATCAACGTCGGCGGTGCCTGGCGACTGAACCCACAGCAACTGGCGATATTGCAGCAATTGGTGATCTGGCGGGAAATCACGGCTCGTCAGCGTAATAAGCCCCGTAACTGGATTGCCAAAGATGCCGAACTGATTCTGCTGGTGCAACGAAAACCTCAGGACAGACAGGCGCTGGCAGCAATCAAGGATGTCAGCAAATCCCTACAGCAACGCGATGGCGATGCCGTACTGCAGATCCTTCACCAGGATGCTGAGCTTTCGCCACAGTTTAATGCGCTGGCAACAACGCTTAAAGCCACCTCTGGTCAGCCTTTGCCGCCTGCGCTCCGGCCGGCTGTTAAGCGGTTGCAACGAGCCGTCAGTCAGGTAGCGGAAGATGCTGGTATCGCGGCTGAACTGCTGGCCAGGAAGAAAGTACTGATTGAATTTTTGCAAGCCAACATGCATTGTCAGTCTGAGGAGCGTCTGGTCTGGCCTGCCGGAGTCGATGGCTGGCGTCGTGACCTGTTGAAAAAGCCGCTGTTTGAGGCGCTTCGGGATCAACCGGCTGAAGAGGCTTAAGGTTTTGGCAAAGGGGTTGAAACAAGGTGTTGCGAAGCTGGTAAATGACCAGGATCGTGAACTGGCCGATTTGCCAGTGCATGAGCCTGGAAACCAGGCTGGCCTGAGAGATAAATTCTGGGAGTTACCGTTAACGTCGCTGACATCCCGCGAGTGGGAAGCACTGTGCGATGGCTGTGCACGCTGCTGCCTGCATAAATTGCAGGACGAAGATGATGACCTTGAGCTTTACTACACCCGAGTCGTCTGTCAGTACCTCGATGAGGACACTTGTCAGTGCCGGCACTATCAGACCCGGCAACAACTGGTGCCCGACTGCCTGGTGATGGACCCGGAGATACTTGAGGAAGCGGTTGACTGGATGCCGTCCACTTGTGCCTATAAATTGCGCTATTATGGAAAGCCGCTGGAAGACTGGCATCCACTCATCGCGGGCAATCGCCGTTTAATGGATGAGCGGGATATATCGGTGACCGGCAAGGTGATTCCGGATTCGCATGTCTCCGAGGATGGAATAGAAGAACACATTATTCGTTGGGTCAGTCATTAACATCCTCTGACTGCCCGCTGGCAAGGACGATATGAGAGCCATAATTTGATGCTGGATATTTACGGATACCTGACTAGCTGGGGCGTGTACCTGGTAGCCGGCACGCTTTGCTATATCCTGTTCTATAAGGCGACCGGCAAAATTCCTTACAAGTGGCTGGCAAATCCGCTGCGGGGCATCATGCTGGCTGTAACCTTTACACCCTGGTATGTCGCCGCTGATTCGGATCTGATGGCGCCTGCCTTGATGGTGATTGCCCTGGATATGATTACCCTGGGAGGCGACGCATTTATCAGGGCGGCTGTCCCATTGGTACTGGCGATAGGGCTGGGGATTGTGTTATCACTGATCTGGACGATTTTCCGCGCGCGAGCCAAGCGGAACTAATTCAATCCAGATCAGATATCAGGAAGCGCCGTGAGTGATAATGGGAGTGGCATGACCGGGACAGCACCGGCAATGAAATTTCAAAGTACAGCCAGCTATGTCGCAACCGAAGACCTGCAGATGGCTGTTAACGCTGCAGTCACCTTGCAAAAACCGTTGCTGGTTAAAGGTGAACCGGGCACTGGTAAAACCATGCTGGCTGAACAGATTGCCGACTCACTGGGGCTGAAGCTGGTCGCCTGGCATATCAAGTCCACGACCCGCGCTCAGCAAGGTCTGTACGAGTATGATGCCGTTTCTCGCCTGCGTGATTCCCAACTGGGCGACGACCGGGTTCATGACATCGGCAACTATATCCTCAAAGGCAAACTCTGGCAGGCGTTCGAATCGGAAGAACAGGTTGTGCTGTTGATTGATGAAATCGACAAGGCTGACATTGAGTTTCCCAATGATCTGTTGCTCGAACTCGACAAGATGGAGTTTCATGTCTACGAAACGCAGACACAGATCAAGGCGAAACACCGTCCGATTGTCATCATTACCAGTAATAACGAAAAAGAACTGCCCGACGCTTTTTTACGCCGCTGTTTTTTTCACTATATCCAGTTCCCGGACCGCAATACCCTGCAGGATATTGTCCAGGTGCATTACCCGGATATTAAGAGTGAACTGCTAAGCCATGCCCTCGATGTCTTTTTTGATGTCCGCAAAGTACAGGGCCTGAAGAAGAAACCTTCTACCTCTGAATTGATTGACTGGCTGAAGTTACTGATGTCAGACGATCTGCCTGAATCCGTGTTTCAGGATAAAGACGCTTCAAAAGCCATCCCTCCGCTATACGGTGCTTTGCTCAAGAACGAACAGGATGTCCATTTGCTTGAGAAACTCGCATTCATGCATCGCGCCAAGCGGTCATGACACAGTCATTCATGTCCCTGGAATGATGAAATCATGCTGATTCGTTTCTACCTGACATTGCGTGACCATGGTATTGCCGTTTCATTGACCGAACTGTTCAATCTTTATGGTTGCCTTCAGGCAGGGTATGCCTTTGCCGATACTGATGCCTTCTACCGCCTGGCACGAATCTGTCTGGTCAAAGACGAAAAGCACTTTGATAAGTATGACAAGGCTTTCGCTGCTTTTTTTGAGCAGGTAGCGATTCTGGATAAGGCACTTGATATCCATCTGCCGGAAGAATGGTTGCGCAAGGAGTTTGAGGCGGCGCTTACGGATGAAGAGCGCGCCATGATCGAAAAAATGGGCGGCCTTGATGCGGTCATGGAAGCTTTCCGGGAACGACTCAAAGATCAGAAAGAACGTCACCAGGGTGGTAATCAGTGGATTGGAACAGGTGGCACATCTCCCTTTGGCGGGTTTGGCTATAACCCGGCCGGTATTCGAATTGGCCAGTCTGAAGGTCGGGAAGGGCGCGCCATTAAAGTTTGGGAGAAAAGGCAGTTCAAGGACCTGGATGACAGTGCCGAAATTGGTACCCGCAATATAAAAATGGCCTTGCGCCGACTGCGCAAATTCGCCCGCAGTGGTGCTGAGCAGGAGCTGGATGTTAACGACACCATCACTTCAACTGCCCGTCGAGGCGGTCTGCTCGATATCAAAATGGTTCCCGAACGGCATAATGCCGTAAAAGTCCTGCTCTTCTTTGATATTGGCGGCTCCATGGACCCTTATGTGCACCTGTGTGAAGATCTGTTCTCTGCTGCCAAGTCAGAGTTCAAGCATATGGAGTACTTCTATTTTCATAATTTCATCTACGAATCGGTATGGAAAAAGAGTCGCAGACGTCATACAGAGACAACGCCGTTGTATGATGTGATCCACAAGTATGGACCTGACTATAAAATCATATTTGTGGGTGATGCCACTATGGCCCCCTATGAAATTACCGAAGCAGGTGGCAGTATCGAACATTACAATGAAGAGCCGGGTGCTGTGTGGATGCAGCGCATGACCGAGCACTTTGACAAAGTGGCCTGGATCAACCCGGTGAATGAGAGTTATTGGCGACATGGCTATTCGATCGGTATTGTCCGAGAGCTGATCGAAAACCGGATGTTTCCCATGACCGTAACCGGTCTGGAGTCTGCCATGTCATACCTTGCACGTTAGGGCAGAACACTAATGAGGAATAATAACGATGTATGCAAGTGAGGCAATGTCCAGCCGGGAAGATCTGAATCCTGAGAATTTTCAGACTATCCGTGAAGTGTTCGAAAACAGTTTTGAAAAATATCCTGACAACCCGGCATTTTCCTGTCTGGGTCATCAAATAACCTTTCGCGAACTGGACATTAAAAGTGCCCAGCTGGCTGAGTGGTTAATCAATAACAGTGGCCTCAAAGCAGGCGACCGTATTGCTATTCAGTTACCTAATGTTCTGCAGTTTCCCATCGCAGTGGTGGCTGCTGCTCGCGCCGGGCTGGTTATTGTTAATACCAACCCGCTGTACACATCCCGGGAAATGCTGCACCAATTCAAGGACTCGGGCGCTCGCGGTATTATCATCCTCGAAAACTTCTGCCATAACCTGCAGAAAATTCTGCCTGAAACCAACATTCAGTGCATTGTTACCACGCAACTGGCGGATATATTGCCTCAGCCCAAGCGGACTTTGATGAACCTGGCCGTGCGCTACCTGAAGCGCATGGTGCCGTCCTGGCGCATCCCCGGCACACATTCGCTGCCATCCATTTTATCGACCATGCCCGAGCAGTCAGCTGAAGCTAACCGCCAGGTTGGCAGAACCGAAGACCGCGCCCGAAACCGTGATGATCTGGCTCTGATTCTCTATACCGGTGGCACCACTGGCCCGGCAAAAGGGGCCATGCTGACGCACAGCAACCTGGTTAATAACATGATGCAATTACGCAGTGTCAGCCAGTATCTGATCAATGATGGCAGTGACACGATCATTGCGCCATTGCCGCTTTATCACACCTATGCCTTTATGCTGCATTGCCTGACGGGCTTCTATGCCGGTAATCATAATGTACTGATCCCCAACCCGCGCGATCTGGATGATTTGATCAAGACATTAAAGTCGCTCCCGGAAATTAATGGCTTTGTTGGTATCAATACGCTGTTTCTGGCGATGTGCCGACACAAAGATATTGACCAGGTCGACTTTAGCAAGATGCGCTTTACTGGTTCGGGCGGCATGGCACTGACAATCCGGGTGGCAGAGGAGTGGCAACGGGTCACTGGCTGCCAGGTATATGAAGGTTATGGTCTGACTGAGTGTTCACCGGTGGTCAGTATCAACCCGCATGACGATGTTCGCATTGGTACCGTGGGTATCGCTGTCCCTGGCACAGATGTAAAAACCGTGGATGAACAAGGCCAGGATACGGGCTTTAATGCCAAGGGCGAGTTGCTGGTGCGTGGCCCCCAGGTGATGAAAGGCTATTGGCAAAATGAAGAGGCGACGCGCAAATCCATCGATGAAGAAGGCTGGTTCAAGACCGGTGATTATGCCGAAATCAGCGAAGATGGCTTTATTCGCATCGTTGACCGCAAAAAAGACATGATTAATGTCTCTGGCTTCAATGTATTTCCCAGTGAGGTGGAAGAAGTTGTAAACTCGCATCCCGGCGTGGCAGAAAGCGCAGCGATTGGTGTACCCAGCGAGAAAAGCGGGGAGTCGGTAAAGCTGTTTGTTGTGCGTCGAGATAATGTCCTGACTCTGGATGAGCTGACTTCATACTGCCGGGAAAATTTAACGGCATACAAAGTCCCTCGTGAAATTGTGTTTGTTGATGACCTGCCAAAATCCAATGTTGGCAAGATTCTACGCCGCGAGCTCCGGGAACAGGAAGAAGCCAAGAGCTGATATTAAGAGGAACCCCGACATCTTTAGCCGGGGTTCCCGAAACTGGGTTTGAATGAGTTATAGCATTACCTATCCGCCGCAGCTGCCGGTCAGCGAGCGGCGTGAAGAGATTGCGCGTGCCATACGTGACAATCAGGTGGTTGTCGTCGCCGGTGAAACCGGCTCTGGTAAAACCACCCAACTTCCCAAAATTTGCCTGGAACTGGGACTGGCCGAGAACGGACGTATTGGCCATACACAGCCCAGGCGTCTGGCTGCCCGTTCGGTTGCCGACCGCATCGCTGAAGAGCTTGGTGTGGAACTTGGCAAAGAAGTGGGCTACCAGGTGCGTTTTAGCGATCACAGTAGCCAGTCTACCTGCATTAAACTGATGACAGACGGCATCCTGCTGGCAGAAATCCAGCGCGACCGGATGCTAAAGCAGTACTCGACCATCATTATCGATGAAGCGCATGAGCGCAGTCTGAATATCGATTTTCTGATGGGCTATCTGTCGCGGCTGTTACCCAAACGACCGGACCTTAAAATTGTCATCACCTCGGCAACCATTGATGTAGATAAATTCTCTAGGCATTTCCGCGATGCTCCCGTTATCAGTGTTTCCGGACGATCCTATCCGGTCGACATTGTTTATCTGGATCCGGCGCAGCAGGGGGAAGAGGTTGCGGGGGAAGAGGGCGAGGGCGAAAAAAATAACACCGCCAAAAGTGTAGCCCACAAGAATACTGCGAATGATAATGATGATGATCCCTTGATGACCGGGGTCATGACGGCGCTGAGATCTATTCGTCAGCATGAGCGCGAGCAGCGGAGTGGCCCGGGCGATGTGCTGGTTTTCTTAAGCGGTGAGCGTGATATCCGCGAACTGGCCCTGGCCTTGCGCAAAAAGCAGCTCGCCGATACTGAGATTTTGCCCCTGTACGCGCGACTTTCAGCTAAAGAGCAGCAGCGCATTTTTGCTGAACATCGTGGTCGGCGGATTGTCCTGGCGACCAATCTGGCAGAAACCTCGCTGACCGTCCCGGGCATTCGTTATGTAATAGATAGCGGTCTGGCGCGTATCAGCCGCTATAGTGTACAGAGCAAAGTCCAGCGATTGCCCATCGAGCCCATCTCCCAGGCCAGCGCCAATCAGCGAGCCGGTCGTTGTGGGCGTGTCGCCCCCGGCATCTGCTATCGCCTGTATAGCGAAGACGATTTCAACAGCCGCACCGAATTTACCGATCCGGAAATCATGCGTACCAATCTCAGCGCGGTTATCCTGCAGATGCAGTTGCTGCGACTGGGTGATATTTACCAGTTTCCTTTTATTGATCCACCGGAGCGCAGGGCCGTTAATGATGGCTATCGTTTGCTGCAGGAACTGGGGGCGCTGGATGAAAACCGCCAGATTAACAACAAAGGCCGACAAATGGCGCGCATGCCGGTTGATCCACGCCTGGCAGCCATGTTGCTGGAAGCCAATGATCAGGCCTGCCTGGCGGAACTGTTGGTCATTGTCAGCGCGTTAAGTGTTCAGGACCCGCGAGATACGCCAGCCGATAAACGCGATGCCGCCAGAGAGCAGCATCGCAAATATGCTCACCCGGAATCAGACTTCCTCGGTTGGTTGTTACTGTGGAACGATGTCGAGAACCAGCGCCAGGAACTGTCGCAGAGCCAGTTCCGCAAATTCTGCAAAAGCAGCTTTTTGTCTTGGCTGCGATTACGAGAATGGCGCGAGACGCACCGTCAGTTATTGCTGGCGTGTAACCAGTCAGGCATGAAAGCCAATCGTAAACCGGACTGGGATGAGGAGACCATCAAGGGGCTCTACGAATCAATTCATCGCAGTATTCTGGCCGGCTCCCTGAACCAGTTGGGACAAAAACTCAAGGATGGTCAGTATCTGGGCAGCCGTGGCAGAAAGTTCAGCATTTTCCCGGCTTCGGCACTGTTCAAACGATTACCCAAATGGATAGTCAGCGCCGAATTGATTGAGACCAGTCGCCTGTTTGCTACCCAGGCGGCACGTATCGAGCCCGAGTGGGCAGAACAGGCCGGACAGCACCTGATTAAACGTGAGTATTTCGAGGCACACTGGTCGCGTCGTCGTGGTGAAGTGATGGCCTATGAGCGAGTCACGCTGTTTGGGTTGCGCTTGGTGGAAAAACGCAGGGTATCCTACTCCTCGATTGATCCGCATGCGGCCCGTACACTTTTTATCCGGGAAGGACTGTTAACCGGTCAGGTCAATCTCAAAGCACCGTTTTACCGTCACAATCAGCGTTTGATCCGCGAGATCAAAGCTCAGGAAGAGAAAGAGCGCCGCCCTGATATTCTGGTCAGTGAAGATCAGTTGTTTGATTTTTACGATCAACGTATGCCTGAAAATATTACCGGACAGGCTGCACTTGATCGCTGGAGCCGGAAACAGAAGAACCCCGGACAAACGCCTTTACACATGCAGAAAACCGATGTGCAGGCGCGCGAAATCAGTGAAGAAACCCAGCGGGCTTTCCCGGACCAGGCTGCCGTGCACCATAACCAGCTCAAACTGGACTACCGCTTTGATCCGGGCCAGCAGGATGATGGTGTCAGCATGACTGTGCCGTTGGCTTTGCTGCCGCAACTGACACAGGAAGATATCGACTGGTCAGTGCCCGGGCTGTTAAAAGAGCGTTGTATTGCCATTGTTAAAAGTTTACCCAAGGGTGAGCGAAAAAAGCTGGTGCCGGTACCGGAGTTTGTCCAGCAGGCCCTTGCCAATGTGAGGGTGGAAGATAAACCGCCGCTTCTGACATTGCTGAGAGAGCAGGCCAAACGTCTGCGGCAGGTCGATTTACCACCTGACGCCTGGCAAGAAACCAACGTGCCAGAACATCTCAGGCCCACTATCAAACTGCTGGGTGACGACGGCAAACTGCTCAAGGCCAGCCAGAACCTGAAGGCGCTTAAGAAACAGTTTAGTAAAGAGACAGCAAGCCATCAGCAGAACATGCCCAGACATGAGCTGGAATGCTCTGGCATCAAGGATTGGGAATTTGGCGAACTGCCACATTCAGTCACCATGGAATACGGTATTACCTTTGTCCGTTATCCTGCTATATGTGATGACGGCGACAGCGTTTCTGTGACCTTGATGGAAACGGCGTCAAAGGCAGAACAAGTCACTGCAAAAGGGCTGGCCAGGCTGTATGCCTTGCGAACCCCGCAGCAGCGGCAAATGATCGGCAAACAGTTCGCTACTGTCGCCAAAGCACTTGGGCTGAAACTGATTGCCCAGGCCAATGATTGGCAGGAACATGCCTTGATCAGCTGCTATCGGCTTCAGTTTGCTACCAGTTCCGATGTACCGCGCACCAAGGCAGAGTTTGAATCCCGATTGTCACGAGGGCGGGCAGGGCTGGTGGATACGGCAGAGCGGCTGGGTCGTATCCTTAAAAACAGCATTGATCAGCGATTTGCCATTCGTTCCCGGTTACGGGATATGTCATCGCGTTTTCCAGAGAATGTCGCGGATATAGAGGAACAACTGGATTACCTGTTCCCCGATGATTTCCCGCAAGGGGTACCCGAACATAGTCTGTCTCAGTATCCGCGCTACCTGAAAGCGATAGAGTCGCGTCTGGAGAAATTACCGGCGCAGCCCGAAAAAGATGCTGACTCGGCTAAAGCCGTCAGTCGTCTGTTCAAATCATGGTTAGCCCAGGGGGGAGCGGGCAATGATGCGCTCAGTGATTTTGGTTGGCGTTTGCAGGAATTACGGGTTTCCTTGTTTGCTCAGCAACTTGGAACCCAATATCCGGTGTCGATAAAGCGTTTGCAGAAACGATTGGATGCTGCCCAATCGGGGGATATTCATGCGTAATGCATTCTGCGATAATACGGCACCCTGAACGAACTTGAGGCAGTATTGCCAGGTTTGAATCTATGAAGTATCGCTCTGTGCTCGCCAGCCTGCCTTTCATGGTTAGTCTGACGTTCAGTTCTACCGTCGCTGCCCAGCAGACTGAAGATCCGTTGGCGCCGATCAATATGCGTATTCATGCGTTTAACGACTATATGGATAAGCATCTGTTGCGTCCGGTGGCTGTTGGCTATCGCCGTTACATGCCAGCACCAGTGCGCACAGGTGTTGATAATTTTTTTAGTAATATCGATGACATAGGGGTATTTGCTAACAACATACTGCAAGGTAAGTTTGGTGATGCCGCCTCGGATACGGGACGAATTGTTATCAACACCACCATCGGTATTGTTGGCGTGCTTGATTTGGCATCAAAAGCCGGACTGCACAAGCATAATGAGGATTTTGGTCAGACTTTGGGTGCCTGGGGCATCAAGTCAGGACCTTACATCGTCATCCCTTTCTTTGGCCCCAGCACGTTCCGGGATGCTTTCGGACTGGGTGTTGATACCGCCACAAATCCCCTGAATTACCAGGATAATGTGCGTTTGCGCAACTCGGCGTTTGTGCTTGACCAGATCAACCGACGAGGCGAGGCACTGGTAGGAGAGTCCCTGTTGATGGGGGACCCGTACATCTTTATGCGTGAAGCGTATTTGCAGCAGCGCGCCTATGATGTCAGTGATGGTGAAGCCGAGGAAGAAGAGTGGGATGATGGCTGGGAAGGCTGGGATTAAGGTTTAACTTAATCCCTTGGCTTCTCGGGCGCGCAGTTTCGCTTTTATGAAATCACTGTGTGATACGTAGATCAGGTCTGCCGTTTTGCGAATCACCATTTCCTCGTATTTATCCAGGTGTTTGTCGCTGTAGGCGATCAGCCAGAGGTTCTCAATCAGTCGGATCCGTTCCGGGTGGTCATACTGTTCACAAATCAGGCTGGTGAACTCATACAGGGAAACAGACTTTGTGGCGCGCTCTTCAGCCAGCGCCAGCAGTTCATCAGCCTCGCTGTCCGATAGCGACATCTGTGTTTGCATAATCTCCCGCAACTGTGCCACTTCCGCGTCACTGACGTCATGATCTGTCCGGATCAATTCAAACATCAAAGCAGCACTGGCGATTTGCAGCCGGTGCGCCTGGTGCTCGCTGCTTTCGTTTTCGGGGACGCTGAGATGTTTATCCATGAAGGATTTCAGGTGACTAAGCATGCTGCACTCCTGTCTGCAATTGCGTGGATTGTTCGGCGGGCGTGACCATGTTTTCAGCGTCTGCCTGCTGTTGTCGCTCAATGGCGGCTTCCGCCAGTGCGACAGCATCCTCGAGTACGCTGATACTGGCGCCTTTGCGGTGAGCGTTCTCGCTAAGGTGGCGCCGGAACAGCCGTCCGCCTGGCTGGCCTTTGTAAAGCCCCAGGATATGGCGAGTCATGTGCTGCAGGGCGGTGCCTGAAGCGAGCTGGTCAGCCACATAGGCCAGATATTTCTTCATCACTTCCTGTCGGGCAGGAACAGCCTCAATGCTGCCAAAGATGTCCTGATCGACGCTGGCCAGAATATAGGGGTTCTGATAGGCCTCGCGCCCCATCATCACGCCATCAACCTTATCCAGCTGAGCCTGGCATGCTGCCAGGGTTTTAAGGCCGCCATTGATGCTGATTTTCAGCTCAGGGTGACGTTCCTTAAGCCGGTGCACCCGCTCATATTTCAATGGGGGAACATCGCGATTTTCCTTGGGGCTGAGCCCGGCCAGAATCGCGATACGGGCATGCACGATAAAGGTGTCGCAACCGGCTTCCGCCACGGTATCGACAAAGCGCTGAAGAAAGGCTTCACTGTCGTGCTCATCAATACCGATGCGGGATTTTACAGTGACGGGAATATCACAGGCAGCCTGCATGCTTTTTACGCAGGCCGCGACTCGCTCAGGCTCTGCCATCAGACAGGCACCGAAGCTGCCGGACTGAACTCGGTCACTGGGGCAGCCGACATTGATATTCACTTCATCGTAGCCCCACTGTTGCGCCAGCTCGGCGCAGCGGGCCATGTCATCCGGCTCACTGCCGCCAAGTTGCAGGGCAACCGGGTGCTCCTCCCTGGAGAAATCCAGGTGTCGCGCGCGATCACCGTGGAGCAGGGCGCCAGTGGTGACCATCTCGGTATAGAGCAGGGCATGCCGGGTCAGCAGGCGCAGGAAATACCGTTCGTGCCTGTCAGTCCAGTCGAGCATGGGGGCGATGGAAAAACGATGTGGATCGATTCTGGTCATCCGGCCATTATAACAGCATGTCGACCTTAGCGTCCGGTGCGAATATCCTGTCCGCAGCGCTGATATGCAAGCAATTACGCGGACAGGACAACTGCTTCACGTTATAATCCGCGTCATTGTTGATTGGCAGATGCATTCATTGAAATCCAGTGTTAGCGTCTGCCAGAAGCCATTGTATTTTCCCGGGAGTATTATGACTCAAGTTCGAACCCGTATTGCCCCATCCCCAACGGGCGATCCCCATGTCGGTACAGCGTATATCGCTCTGTTTAACCGCAATTTTGCCAAGCAGCACAATGGTCAGTTTGTGCTGCGAATTGAAGATACCGACCAGACTCGCAGCACTGCAAAGTCAGAGACGGATATCCTCAATGCCTTGAAATGGCTGGGTCTGGACTGGGATGAAGGCCCGGACAATGGCGGTCCGCACGGACCCTATCGTCAAAGTCAGCGCAGTGATATCTACCGCGAGCATATCAATCAGTTGCTGGATAACGGCCAGGCCTTTCACTGTTTCTGCACGGCAGATCGCCTGAATGAAGTGCGTGCCGAACAAATGGCCAACAAACAGACTCCCGGCTATGACGGCCATTGTCTGTCATTGTCAAAAGAGGAGGTGAAAACCCGTCTCGACAACGGTGAGTCCTCAGTTATCCGCATGCGAGTCCCCACTGACGGTGAGTGTGTATTTAATGACCGTCTGCGTGGCGAGATTCGCATAAACTGGTCTCAGATTGATATGCAAGTACTGATGAAGTCTGACAATTTGCCGACCTATCATTTCGCCAACGTGGTTGATGATCACCTGATGGAAATCACCCATGTGATCCGTGGTGAGGAGTGGATCAACTCCACGCCCAAGCATATTCTGCTATACCAGCATTTTGGCTGGGACGTGCCGGAGTTCTGTCACATGCCGCTGCTGCGTAACCCTGACAAGAGCAAGCTGAGCAAGCGCAAGAACCCGACCAGTATCAATTACTATCGCGACATGGGCTATGTACCGGAAGCGGTAGTGAACTACCTGGGCATGATGGGCTGGACCATGCCAGATGGCCGTGAAATGTTCTCGGTGGATGAAATGATCGACCACTTTGATATTGATCGCGTCTCACTGGGCGGGCCGGTATTCGATGTTGAGAAGCTTAACTGGCTGAACGGCAAGTACCTGCGCGAGCGTTTTGATGACGAAGCCTTTATGCAGGCTTATGCGGAGTGGGCGTTTAACCCTGACAAGTTGAAAATGGTCGTTCCGCTGATCAAGGAGCGGGTCGAGCGCTTCAGTGATGTGATTCCTTTGGCCGGTTTCTTCCTCAGCGGCTCACTGCCGCTCTCAGAAGCCGATTTCGAGCATAAATCCCTGCAGCTGGAAGATTCCCGACGTCTGTTGCAATTTGCGCTGTGGACCTTTGAGGGGCTGCCTGCCTGGGAGCGCGAACATATCTCTGGCGCCTGCCAGAAACTGGCCGGGTTCGAGAGTCTGAAAATCCGTGAGGCATTGTTCCCGCTTTTTGTTGCCGTCACCGGCAAAGCCGTATCAGTGTCGGTGATTGACTCCATGACGGCCCTGGGGCTAGATGTCACTCGAGCACGTTTACGTGATGCCATAAACGTTCTGGGCGGTGTTTCCAAAAAAGAAGCCAAGCGGCTGGAGAAACAATATCGCGACTTTGACAGCTTCGATCCGGAAGCTTCATAACATCGGTCATAATGCGGCCCCATGTGCGGCATTAGTTGAAAGGGAGGCTGGGGCAAAAGTCCCAGTTTTTCCTTGACACCCCCGACCGGCATGCCTAAAATGCGCGGTCTCTGAGGGGCAGTCAGTCTTTCAGAACCCAGATTTTCGGGGCCTTAGCTCAGCTGGGAGAGCGCAACACTGGCAGTGTTGAGGTCAGCGGTTCGATCCCGCTAGGCTCCACCAAACAAACAAAAAACCCCGTGCCGCAAGGCATGGGGTTTTTTGTTTGTCTAATGATTCCTACGGGAGTGAGGCAAAGCCCCGGTTCACAAAATAGCAGGAGCTATTTTGAGCGCCCACCCCGCTCTGGCAGGATAGTTGACACCATCTACTTTTACCAGATGGGCGGATTGAGAATATGAGTGGCGCGATTTTCACAGGAGCGTAAGGAAGCAGTTTTGAGCCGGTTACTGCCGCCGTACAACATGACGGTATCGGATCTGGCAAAAGTTGAAGGCATCAGCGAAGCAACCCTTTATAATTGGCGCAAGCAAGCCAGATTAAGAGGACGCGCCGTGCCGGGGCCCAAACCAAATAACACAGACCAGTGGTCAGCTGAAGCAAAGCTGGCCACGGTGATAGAAACAGCCACGATGAGCGAGGCTCAGCTTAATGAGTATTGTCGCCAGAAAGGTCTGTTCGTCGAGCAGGTAAAGGCCTGGAAAGAAGCTTCGCTGGCCGGGTTCCAAAGTGCCGAGCAGCAGGATAAAACGCTCAAGCAGCAGTCAAAGGCGGATAAGCAGCAGATCAAAAAGCTTGAGAAGGAGCTGCGCCGTAAAGAGAAAGCACTGGCAGAAACCGCGGCGCTGCTGGTGCTGCGAAAAAAGCTGGATGCGCTCTGGGAGAACAACGACGCGGACGACTGACCGCGCTGCCAGAGCGCCTGATTATTATAGAATTGATACACGAAGCAGTAGGCAGCGGCGCGCGACTGCACAAGGCCTGTGCTGAGGCGCAGATCGGCCTTCGTACCTACCGACGCTGGTATCAGGACGGTCAGGTTCAGGCCGATCAGCGCCCCGAAGCCATGAGGCCAGCGCCGACGAACAAGCTCAGTGACCAGGAAAAAGAGCAGATCGTAAATTTGTGCAACCTGACGGCCTTTGTAGACCTGGCACCGACGCAGATCGTACCGGCATTGATGGACCAGGGCGTATATGTGGCATCGGAGTCCTCGTT
>NZ_LWHM01000019.1 GCF_001642735.1 Pseudohongiella nitratireducens
TTCAGGCTCGAAACAGCACAGTTGGTTATCGATCAAGGTTACAGTCATCAGGAAGCTGCTGATGCGATGGGAGTGGGTTACTCAACGATTGGTAAGTGGGTAAGGCAACTTCGCGCAGAGCGCTCAGGCACCACTGCTCAGTGCACCCCGATCAGTGATGAGCAAAGAGAAATACGAGAGCTAAAGAAACGGGTTGAACGGCTTGAATTAGAAAAGGATATTTTAAAAAAGGCTTCAGCTCTGTTGATGTCGGACTCCATGAAACACTCTCGATAGTTGAGAGACTGAGTCAGAGCGATAAGCGCCGTTATACGGTAAAAATATTGTGCGAGGTATTGGATGTCCACCGCAGCACGTTCAAGTATTGGCAAAAGCGGGATAAACGTATCAACCCGGAAACCGTCAAATTGCATAGTTTAGTGCGAACTGCCCACCGGTTGAGTCAAGGCTCAGCTGGTGCCAGAACTATCGCTGATATAGTCACCAACGACGAGTCGCACCCAGTCAGTTTATCTCGATATCGTGCCGGGCGTATTATGAAAAAACTCAGTTTAGTCAGCTGCCAGTTGCCCAAACATGCATACAAGAAGGCGGCGCAGGAACATGTTGCCATACCTAACCTACTGGCTAGGGAATTTACCGTTTCGCATCCCAACCAGGTGTGGTGCGGTGATGTCAGTTTTATTTGGGCGGGGAGTCGTTGGGCATATTTAGCAGTTGTTATTGACTTGTTTGCCCGAAAGCCAATTGGCTGGGCTATGAGCTATTCACCGGACAGCTATTTAACGTGTCAGGCCCTGACAATGGCTTATGAAAGTCGCGGGCGGCCGCAGAACATCATGTTCCACAGCGATCAGGGCAGTCATTATACCAGTCGTCAATTCAGGCAAAGAGTATGGCGATACCGGATGAAACAAAGTATGAGCCGTCGCGGAAACTGTTGGGACAATAGTCCAATGGAAAGGTTTTTCAGGAGTTTAAAAACAGAATGGGTACCGGTCACAGGTTACCGGTATTTTACGGAAGCCAAACAGCGTATTGGTGATTATATCCATGGCTATTACAGTCAGCTCAGACCGCACTCATTCAACGGTGGATTAACACCAAATGAGAAAGAACAGAGGTACTGGGATAGCTATAAACCCGTGGCCAAAATGACTTGACCACTACACTGCGTGTGTGCCGCTGATGAAAGTGCGTTATGAGTACTTGTAAGCAGAGTAAGTGATTACAAAAGGAGAATAGTTAATGCATGATTATGCGATATTTGGTCATGATCGCGCTGGTATAGGTCGTTGGCTCGGATTGATAGCCATACTTCTTGCTGGCGGTGTGGCTCAACTTGGCAGCCTGTTGTCTAGCATGACGGGATGGGAAGCTTTTACAAAAGGTTCAGTTACTGTCGGCGTAGTATATTTTGGATTGCATTGGCTCTTTAATAAATGGATTTGGAAAGTTCAGTTTTTCAATATTCCTGACTTGAACGGAGTGTGGAAAGTTGATGGCCGCACTTTGGATGAGGAAGGCAACAATAAATATGAGTGGCCGGCTGAGTTAGATATAGAACAAAACTGGAAGCAAATTTCTATAAATATAAAAACTAGTAAGAGCCAAAGTGAAAGTTACACTGCAACTCTTTTCAAAAGAAGTGGAGTTCGTGGTGGTTGGGTTTTGAGTTATAGCTACAAGAATGAGCCTAACCTAGATCAGTCGCATGAATTAAGCTCCCACAAAGGCTTTTGCGAAATTGAATTTGATAAGGCCCTGAATTCTGCGGAAGGTACATATTTTAATAGTGGCGGAAGAAAAACCTACGGTTTGATGAGTCTTGAGAGAGGACAAAAATGATCAATTTCGATGCAAGGCTTAAAAGGCTTAAAGACAGACGCCAAGGTACAAGAGAGTTAGTTCTTTTAGAGAAAGGTTTTCATTCTTGGGATACCGGAGACTACCGGATTAGAGAGTCCTATGAGGAGCTTTCGGAGAGTCCTGGAGTTCGTTATGCCATTGGGTCAATGTCCGCTGTAAACCCTGAATCTACAAAAGTTTCCATCAATGAAGGAAATCGCGTTTCAGATACATTGATAAGCATGTTAAAAACAGAAGGAATTGGCGCTACTAAAAGAATTCAGGGATCGGTAGCGCTAGACATTCATATTGAAGGTCATTCTGATGTGGATATGCTTATAATTTGTGAAGACACTATTCTGGTGCAAACACCAAAACTTGATGGGTCTACTTGCTACGCTGCAGATAACCGTCCCATGGTTGAGATAATTGCAGAGCTGAGGAATAAATCAGAGCAGAAATTAACAACCAGATATTATGAGACAGATGTAGATTGTACAAACAGCAAGTCAATTTCCCTTGTGGGTGGAAGTTTAAAGCGTAAAGTGGATATAGTGCCAAGTTGTTGGTATCACACGCATGACTATCAAAGGAGCCGCCAAGAACGAGATATTGGCATAAAGATATATCACAAGAAAGAGCATCGATTATTAGGAAACTTTCCATTCAAACACATTGCTAGGGTGAATGATAAAGATACTCAGTACTCAGGTAATTTAAAAAAAGTAATTAGGTTGCTGAAAAACTTGGTTGCTGACATGCCCGATTATAAAAAAGGAAAAGCAAAGAAGCTGACGAGCTATGATCTAGCGGGGATTGCTTATCATATGGATCAGAGACTGAATGTTCCCAGCTATATGCCACTGGCACTTGTAGAGCAAACAAGAGACTTTCTTAGTTTACTAAATGCTTCTGAAACCTACCGGAATACTCTTACGGTTCCAGACGACACAAGAAAGATTTTTGATGATGAATCAAAAAAAGAAGCTCTAGAAATTATAACTAAGGAGGTGGAGGATTTGGCTTATTCGATTTTCAGAGAGTTACGTCCTCTGTCACAGGTCTACGACGGAAGTGTAATTGAGTCTAAGGTCATATAATGTGTCAGGCCACTCATAACAATTCAAAGCACTCGGACGTCGCTACGCTCCGCCGGTGTTTGAGGCGTTATGTGCCTTGCATACCAAGTGCCAAAGTAAAGGCACGATCAGTGTATAAAGGAAGGCGACAGAAACGTAATTGGCACATGAAATATCAATCACAGTCACCACTACTGCCGCTCGATTGGATAATCTCTCCAGAATGAGAAAGTATTATTTCAATTCAGTTAAACCCTACTGACATACTTCTGAACGAGGAACAAAGAATGATCAGATACAGAGATATAGATGGCGATTCCGGTGTAGCAATGTATGAAACAGGCCCTGATTACATCCGTGTTCAGTTCACAACCGGCGCAATCTACCTATATACCTATAATAGTGCAGGTCAACAAGCCATCGAACACATGAAGGCATTAGCCGCTGCTGGTGAAGGACTGAACGCTTTCATCAACACCAAAGTACGAAAAAAATATGCGGCGAAGGAAAGGTAATCCTAAAAACCTTTTAAGATATGTGTAACCCAGCTCCTTAAGGATAAAATCGGAATGAAAGAAATAATATGCCCAAACTGTAAAAAGGCCTTCAAAATTGACGAAGCTGGTTACGCTGAAATATTGAAACAAGTTCGTGATAATGATTTTGAAAAACAGCTTCATGAAAGACTCGAAATTGCTGAGCGAGAAAAGCAAAGTGCTATTGAACTCGCCAAGGAAAAAACTAGTAATGAGTTGCAACAGAAATCTGCTGAGAAAGATGCTGAAATTCAGCGCCTAAATACTCAAATTGAAGCAAACGAAGTGTCCCAGAAACTTGCAATCACGGAAGCCATAAGCTCAATTGAAAAAGAACGAGATGAACTTAAGAACAATCTAGAAAAATCAAACTTAGAAAAGGAGTTGGCTGAAAAGTCACTCAAAGATAAGTACGAGACACAAATTAAAGACAGAGACGACGCAATCGAGCGTCTCCGGGATATGAAGGCAAGATTATCAACCAAGATGGTTGGCGAAACACTTGAACAGCATTGTGAAACAGAATTTAACCGCATTCGCGCAACAGCCTTCCCGAACGCATACTTTGAAAAAGACAATGATGCAAGTAGTGGAAGTAAGGGAGACTACGTATTTCGAGACATCGATTCTTCAGATATTGAAATCGTTTCCATTATGTTCGAAATGAAGAATGAAAGCGATACAACTGCAACCAAGAAGAAGAATGAAGATTTTTTTAAGGAGCTTGACAAAGATCGCACAGAAAAAAACTGTGAGTATGCAATTCTAGTATCACTTCTTGAACCTGAAAGTGAATTATATAACACAGGAATCGTAGACGTGTTTCATCGTTATCCCAAAATGTATGTTGTACGACCACAATTCTTTCTCCCAATAATCACGTTATTAAGGAATGCCGCCTTAAAGTCTATCGAGTATAAGAAAGAGCTAGCTCTCGTTAAAGAGCAGAATATTGATATAACCAACTTTGAAGATGACCTGGAAAAGTTCAAATCCGGGTTTGCAAGAAACTTTGATCTAGCGTCTCGAAAATTTAAGACAGCTATTGATGAGATCGATAAATCTATCGATCACTTACAGAAAACAAAAGATGCACTTCTTGGTACTGATAGAAACCTTCGCTTGGCGAATGACAAAGCGCAAGACGTGACAATCAAAAAGCTTACAAGAAGAAATCCGACAATGGCAGCAAAATTTGAAGACATTGAAAGTGACGACTGATAGGCCTAGAAAACGGCAAATAACAAGCAGTTCAATAGAGGACGCTGCTCATCGCAGCGCCCATTAACAAGGGCGCTACCCGAGCTACCTACTACGAAATACAGGAAGATAAATGAGCAAAACGATTGGAAAATGTACCTGCGGTTCTCTGGAATTTACGTGCGAGGGAGACCCAATAAATTCTGTTTTCTGTTATTGCTCCTCCTGTCAGCAGCTCACAAACGCTGATAAGTGGTTTGGCCTCTGGTACCCCAAGGATAATATGAAGCTCCTGAAAGGGGAGCCTCTGGTATTTACTAGAAAAGGTGCATCAGGTAAAAATATGGAACACCTGTTTTGCGGCGATTGCGGTACGACGATTGCCGCATTCTGTGAAGCGGGAGATTTCTATAGCGTTGCTGCATCCTGCCTGCAAAATGGCAGAGAGTTACTGCCAAACATGCTCATATATACCTCTCAAGCGGTGAGCTGGGCGCAATTCCCAAGTGATATCCCAAAATTTGATATTTTGCCACCAGGAATGGGCAAGGCTTAGCTCTTATGGCGGCTACTCCGGGGATGGTATCGAATGATTGCCTTGATTAGCTGCAGCAAAGCCATTACATTCGCGTCTTTCTGCTACCTTCACCCCTAAGCAATCAGGCGAGTCTCCGTCCATGGCCACCAAACCCAGCATCCACAAATTCACCATCGCTCTCAGCGATCTCGACCGCAACATCTACGACTCCCTCAACCTGACCGTAGCCCGCCATCCTTCCGAAACCATCGAACGTATGATGGTTCGCGTGTTAGCGTTTTGCTACAACGCCAGCGAAAACCTGGTTTTCTGCAAGGGACTCAGTGATTCGGATGAGGCTGATTTGTGGGAGAAGAACCTGAACGGCACTCTGGATCTGTGGATTGATGTGGGTGAACCGGCCTTTGATCGTATCAAGAAAGCCAGCCGCATTGCCAAGACGGTGCGTGTCTATGCTTTCAATACCAAGGCCAGTGTCTGGTGGAGTCAGCAGCAGCCCCAGTTCAGCCGACTCAATGTTTCTGTTTATCGTTTCCCCTGGGAACCGCTGGAGGCCCTGGCTAATGTGGTGGATCGCACCATGGATCTGTCCGTGACCATCTCTTCAGGTTCCGCTTATGTCGCCACGGCCAATGGCGAATTTGAATTGACTGCCGACGTCCTGCAGTCGGTGGACTAGTGTTCATCAATAGTCCAGCCACTCCATAAAATCCACCGACGCCTTGATCAACCGGGCGCGTGGTGTTTCCAGCAATGCCGCATGATCACCACCAGCCAGCACAACCCACTGCTTGTTGGGGTTGGCGATTTTGGCAAAGAAACGCGCATGCGCATCCGTGTCCGCCAGTGGATCAAATTCTGCCTGTAACAGCAGCACAGGAACATCCAGTGCTTCACCGTCCAGTGCATTCCATTGATGCAACTGGTTCCAGTCTGCCCGGACCGGGTCGGCTGCCAGTGACGCTTCCACATAGGCCTCAATGGCTGCCTCACTGATCGAGCCGGGAACGATAAAATCAGAGGCCGCGGCTTCTGCCGTATTGGTTCGATTCTCCGGTTCACTGTCACCGGTCGCCATCGGGATTTCCACATCCGGGTCGGTGGGATAACCAAACAGCGTGACACTGCGAATGTCTCCTGGGTAACGCTGTGCTGTCAGTTGCGCCACCATGGAACCGTATGACCAGCCCCAGACATTAATCGCTTCTCCGGTGCGATCTTCCAGCCAGTCCAGCACCACCGACATATCCCTTGCTGCCTTGTCCGGTGTGTTCCAGCCACTGGCATCCTCCGGCGTGCCGCCATAACCCCGCGCATCCATCGCCCAGACGCTGTAGCCCATCTCGTTGAACCCTTCCATCAGCGACAGGTCTTCGCCGGACACCTGGAGATCAAAATCAGGTACCGAACTCCAGGTCCGACCGTGATGCAGGAGGATGTGACCTTTAGGCTCCGGTACCGATTTCTCCCAGACCGCAATCGGGTGTCCGTCGGATGTCACGGTGTGCTGTGTTAGCGGGTTTTGGGCGCAGGCAGTGTTTATCCAGCAAAGTGTGAGGAAAGGGATGAGTAGCAGGGCGGGAAATCGCTGAGCAGACATGTCGGGCCTCTCTATCTGTTTGACGGAACGGGTGTCTTGAGAATAGGAGTTTTGGATGGCCAAGTCCAGCTACCGTCCAGCTCGGTCAGTGACCTTAAAACACGAATGCAACTTAACGTTGCTGTGCCTGCCATCACACCCAGCCACCCCGTTGCTGCGTTACGCTATCCGCCAATAAATAATCTGACTCCACCAAGCGCTTTATCCATTTGTTGAGCAGGTACAATAATGAATAACCTTCTGGAACTCGGTCTGGTACCGTTTTTCATCCAGCAATTGAATGATGTGTCATTGCTGGAAACACAACTCGCTCGCGTGACTGCCGTGCAGCGTTCCCGATTAACGGTAGTGACCGAAACCGGCGAAAAAGTTGTCGAGCTTTCGCCAGCGTTGCTCCAGGCCGAACCGACTGACCGGCCCACTGTCGGTGACTGGGTGTTGCTGGATGCGTCACTCGCCCGTATCACTGATGTACTCGAACGCAAGAGTCTTTTCAAACGCCTGGGAGCCGGTAGCAGCAGTGAGATTCAGCCCATCGCGGCCAACGTTGATATTCTTTTTATCGTCACTTCCTGCAACGAAGAATTCAAGGAATCACGCCTTGAACGCTATCTTGCGCTTTGCGCAGAAGCTGGTGCCATGCCAGTCATTATTCTCAGCAAAGCCGACCTGGCTGATGATGTTGATCAGTATGTTCAGCGTGCCCGCCGAACACAGGCCGGGGTGGCTGTTGAGACAGCAAATGCGCTCGACCCTGACACGCTTGCAGGTGTTCGTTCCTGGATCGACAGCCATACCACTGTCGCGCTGGTCGGCTCTTCCGGTGTTGGAAAATCCACACTGCTGAACACACTGGCAGGGCACACGCTGACTGCAACCGGTGAGATTCGTGAACAGGACAGGAAAGGGCGACACACCACCACACACCGTCAACTTCATACGCTCCCTGACGGCGGATTGCTGATTGATGTGCCCGGCATGCGGGAACTTCGCGTTGCCGATGTTGACCAATCATTAAGTACGGTTTTTAAGGATATCGAAGCGCTGGCCACCCAGTGCCGTTTTGCCGATTGTCACCATGACTCAGAGCCAGGCTGCGCTGTTATGAAAGCGATCGAAACAGACAGTATCGATAGTCGGCGCTTGAGCAATTACAAAAAACTGTTGCGCGAAAATGCCCAGGCCACCGCAACACTTGCACAAAAACGGCAGCAGGGTAAGGACTTTGCCCGGATGGTCAAAGAGGTAAAACGTATCAAACAGAGCAAGCACGCAGAATGAACATTTGCCATCATTCAACATAATCTCGCCCGCTTCTTGTCAAAGTCAGTGGTTATATTGAAGCTGCTAGAAGCGACGATCAATCAGGAAGATTAATAACAATGAAGCCGTTAAACAAATTGTTGCCCCACCTCGCAGCGATCAGTTTATTCATGCTGTTGCTGGGCATCTCCATTTTTGGGTCCGATCGGGAAGCCGGTGCAGAGGTTTTGCCTGAGCCGGAAATTACCACCTATTCCAACGTACCCCGGCAGTATGACTAATTCTCTGTTGGCCAAAGGCAGCCTGGCAACTTTCCCCCAATCCTAATGTCTGTAAAATGATGGACTTTGTTTTAGCAGGGCTTTATTAGCCAGGGACGCCAGCAGTATGAGCCGACAACGCAGGATCAAAGCAATCCTCATCAAATGTCTGATCGCCTATGGCATTTTCACCTTTTTGCTCGGCATCGCCTTCGTCTCCGCTGGCGGCATGCAGCTTTTTTCCTCTTCAATCACGCCGCCTGTGCCTGAGTCGCCAACCCTGGCCTCTGATCTGGAATACCTGCGCGATGTGGTTCTGCTCAATGAAAAAGACATCACGCCAGAACAGCGCGGCGCCTTCAATGAGGTGCTGGACAATGCCCCAGAGCCGGAGAGCGTCACCGACGTTACGCTGACCGCCATGCGGGCGCTGGCGGTGTTTGATAATGCTCATACCACGGTGCTGGAAACCTGGATGCATCACTTGCCGGTGCGCTTTCACTGGACATCCAACGGCCTGATCATCGTCAAGGCCCGCTCGGCCTATGCGGACTTGTTGGGGCAGAAAGTTATCTTGATGGGCGGGAAGCCACCCAATACTCTGCTCAATGCCATGACGGAGTTTGTCGGCGGGGGCACAGACAGCTGGCGCCGCTACCGCAGTGAGTCGCTGTTCTCAGTACCTGCTGCGCTCGCGCAGATGGGCGCGATGGTCAATAACGCCAGCGTTGAACTGGCTCTGGAAAGCCCTGATGGTCAAAGATCCACCGCGACCCTCCAGGCCGATGAAGACCCCATGCCCGGCGATCCGTTCTGGGATTTCCGGCATGCCTTCCCCGGTAACGATAGCTTTGGTACTGCCGGCTGGGAAACGCTGCTCAGCGATGATCAGCCACTGCCGCTGTACCTGCAACAAAGCGACCGGCTGCACGTGGTTGGCAGTCTGCCTGATTTCAATGCGGTATACCTGCGCATGAACGCCAGTTTCGCTGACAGCGACGAAACCCTGGATCAGCTGGAGCAGCGGGTTCTGAATCTGATTGATGACTCCGCTGCTGACAACATCATTGTCGATTTTCGCTTTAATCGCGGTGGTGACTACACTCAGGTGTTGCCCATTGTCCGTGCCACGGCCGAGGCGGTGCCCGAGCAGGGCGAGCTCTATCTGCTTGTTGGCGCCAATACGTTCTCTGCCGGTATTATCGCGGCCAGCCAGTATCAGCGCTATCTCCCGGACAACCTGACCATTGTTGGCAGTGAAATCGGCGATCAGCTTCGCTTTCGCGCGGAAGGGTTCTATCCCACTCTGCCAGCTTCCGGGATTCAGCTCTATCTCACCAAGGCCTGGACAGACCTGGCTAATGGCTGCGGCTGGTTTGATGACTGCTGGCCGGTGAACAAGCTGCTGCTGCGCCAGGTCGATTCCCTGACGCCGGATATCTATGTGGAAAACACCTGGGCGTCCTATCGGGCGGCGCATGACCGGGTACTGGAGATGGTACTGCAGCATCAGCATATGATGACAGACCGTCCGGTCACAGCCGATCTTCCTGATTGATGGAAAAAATCCCTTGCAGAACCGTAGAAACGTATAAGGCTAAAGTCTGATATGATTGGGAAAACAGTAATCAAGGTTTTGGCGCCACCACTGTTATAAAGGTTGTCCAGAAACAGCCCTGAAAACAGTCTTGAAGCAACCGCCATGCCTTGCATGTAATGACTGCTGCTAAGAGGAAGTATTGTGGCCAAGACAGCAACGGAAGAACGTATTAAACGCCTGAAAACCCATCTTGAGCAGGAGAATCCTGCGCTGGCCGAGGCGGTGGAGCATTTTCAGGAGCTTGACGTGGTGGCTCGCAAACTGGGCTTTATGAGCGCAGATGACTCCTATGCCACGCAAATCTCCTGGTGGCCGGTGATCGCCGTACTGGGTACCTTTTCCGCGGGCAAGTCCACCTTCCTCAATGAATACCTGGGCCGTAACCTCCAGCGCACCGGAAACCAGGCCGTCGACGACAAATTCACCGTCATTTGCTACAGCGAAGAAGAGGAGCCCCGGCAGTTACCCGGTGTGGCCCTGGACAGCGATCCGCGCTTTCCTTTCTATCGCATCAGCCAGGAAATCGAATCCGGTGTGGCCGGTGAAGGTAAGCGAATCGATTCCTACCTGGCCCTGAAAACCTGTAAGGCCGAGCAACTGCGCGGCAAGATCCTCATTGATTCCCCCGGGTTTGATGCCGACAAGCAACGTGATGCTACCTTGCTGATCACTGATCACATTATTGGTCTGTCGGATCTGGTATTCGTCTTCTTTGATGCCCGTCACCCGGAACCCGGTGCCATGACCGACACCCTGAAGCACTTGGTGGCGAACACCATCAATCGCTCGGATTCGGACAAGTTCCTCTACATCCTCAACCAGATGGACAACACGGTGCGTGAGGATAACCCGGAAGAAGTCGTCGCGGCCTGGCAGCGCGCTATGGCTCAGTCCGGTCTGACTGCGGGTCGTTTCTACCGGATTTACTCGGAAGAGGCATCACTGCCTATTCCCGACGATCAGATGCGGCAGCGCATGCAGTCCAAACGTGATGAAGATCTTAAGGAGATCAAGCAACGCATTCAGCAGCTGGATGTGGATCGCTCTTACCGCATTGCCCGCCTGCTTGAGCACAGTGGCACGCACTTGCGCGACGTGCTGGTACCGGAACTGATCAAAGCACGCCAGTTGTGGTTCAAACGGGCCCGCTGGTTTCATGGTGTCACCTTTGGCGTGCTGATTGCCGCGTTCGCCTGGTGGAGCCTCAGTGCCGGTCACTGGAATGGTCTGACCTTCACGCCGCTGGCTAACCGTGCGCCGGTGCTGCAATTTCTGATTGGCGGCGTCACCGTGGCTGTGTTGTATCTTCTTTATTCCCGTCTGCGTCTGTTTGCCGGACGCACGGTATTGCGGAAAATTCGCAAGGAAGAGCGGCCCGGAGACGACAGCAAGCGCCTGGCCATGGCGTTTGAGAAGAACCTGGAAGCCTGGTGGTCGCCTCTATCTGCCGAGAAGCCGCAAGGCTGGACAGGTCGCACACAAACCAAACTGGACAAACTGATTGCCAGCGCGGACATCCTGATCCAGAAACTCAATGACCGGTTTACCACGACAGCCGGTGACAAGGAATGATTTGTCACGGTTGATGACGTTGGGCGTCCCGTTATAACAAGGCAGTGGCAAGTTCATGCGATGACCGCGAAGGCGTCGATGCCATGAACACCGCAGCGGGCAAGCACGGTGGCACCGCTGATGTCAGTCCTATGCAGGATCATGGTTTTATGTACAGTCGCATGCTGGCTGACCCGGATGGTCATATCTGGGAACCCATGTGGATGGATATGTCGGCAATGCCTGCGGCTGAGTAGTCATATCACTGTCACACGCTGGACATGATCCGTCTGGTACCTTCTGCCTAATTCATTATGGGTCGCTGTAAAGCAGCGATTGTCAAAGCAGGTAGAAGTAAAGTGATGAGATTAGATCGAACCCGTGTGCTAAAACAGGTCTGTTTTTCAGTGGCGTTGCCGTTATTAGCGGCAAATAGCATGTCAGTTGGCGCTGCTCAGGAAGGTGCACAGGAAGCTGAAGTCGCGCCCAGCCTGAACTGGCTGGCCTATCGCGTCAGAAGTGACGCCTCTGTGGCGTTGAATGCCGACGCAGGCTGGGCTGCTGCTGAAAACACCATGACGGCATTGCACTACGACAGCCCTTTCCGGTTGCGTGTACAGGTCCTGGCCAGCGAGGTGACAGCAGACGGTCATCAAATCAGCCTGCAATATCGCACGAATGATGACGCCTGGAAACCGGTCGGCTACGCGCACTTCCCTTACCCTTCACTGGCATCGCCATTAGTGTCCATCATCAAAACTGATGCGTATCAGTCGGGTGATGAAACCACACGTCTGCTGGGCGAAGCCACACAGGACTGGGATGATGGCCTGGGACTAAACGCTGAAGTCGCTACTCCGGTCTGGCGTGAAACCGGTAATGCACTGGGGTGGGAGTGGCCACTGGTGGTTCGCCGCTTCTCGGATGGCCCGACCTTTGCTGAAGACGGGCTGTCGGTGGACCTCCGTCTGGTCAATGGACTCGGTCAGCCACTGGGGGGTGTTGAGCCGTTGCAACTGACGTTGTCGGCGGAGCCCGGTCACCTGGGCGGCACATTTATTGAAACGCCAGGACGTATCGGCCCTTACCAGACAGAAAATGGTTCGCTGTATTTCTTTATGGAGCCAACGGAAACGGACAACCGTTTCATGGCCATGATCTCGACGGATTATGGCAATAGCTGGCGTGAAGTCGATGGTGAGAACCGCCCGGACGCTGATGATCTGGAAGGCGTGGCTGCTGCCCGTCATGGTGATGTGATCCATCTGATTCACCAGCAAAGCGAAGAAGTCTTCTACCACGCCTTTGATCTGTCGGCTGGCGCTGCCGGGCAATGGCTGGTCAATAGTGAGTCGATCGCACAGCCAGCTGAACCACCAACCCAGTATGCTGACCTGATTGCGCGCCAGGATGGGTCGCTGGTGGCATTGTATGCGGGTGATCACAAGCTCTTTATGCAGTTCCGCGATGTGCATGGTAACTGGACTGAGCCCGGCGAGCTGGATACCGACATGGCCCCTGATTTGTCAGGACCGGTCATGGCAGTCGGAGACGATGGTCAGGTAACGCTGGCATACACGGCGCTGGATGGTCAGGGCTTTGTCCGCCACCTGCGTGCCGACAACACCCTCACCGATCGTCAGCAGATTTCATCTGACCTGGGCACACGAGATATCGATAATGGTGCGATCGCACCGCTGGTTATCGATCCTGAAACTGGCGATAGCATCATTGTTTACCGTGAAAGTGATGGCATGTTGTATGAGCGTCGTCTGTCTCATGATGGTGAGCTGTCAGCACTTGCCAAAATCTCAGACATGTCGGTGGTGACAGGTGCTGTGGATTCCGAACAGGTCGGGGCAGACCTGATTTATCACAATGGTGTGCTGCACTTGCTGTTCATCGAAGAAGCCTCGCGTGACATCTATCATACCCAATCCAGTGAGCCTGGTGTCTGGCAGCAGCCGATGCGTGTCGTTGACAACATTCAAGGCGGATGGGTGCGCGGTTCCGTTCACCTGAACCAGGCAGGCGAACCAGTCTACGGGTTTGTCTATGATGCTGGCTCAAAAGGTGGTTCAGGGTTCAATCGCTACATGGCATTACCACTGAACTAAACCACTGAGCTAGCCTGAAACTACTCCAACAGGGTTGTTGCTGCGACTGTGACAGCCCTGTCACTGAACGATCACATCTTTGTCACTGAATCGACACCTCCTGCCACTAGTATCGCCGTCGAATAAGAACCGTATTTTCATACTGAATTATCGAGGCTATACATGACTATCGAGCGACGAGATGAATCCCAAGCCATCCGCCAGGGATTTGTAAAGAAGCAACTGGTACGCGAACTTGAGCGTGTCAAAAAGGGAGCTGTTACCCTGGCATTTGTTTTGGGAGCCTCACATGCTGCCGCGCAATCCGGTGAAGGCTCGCTCACAGGTCGTGTCTCGGAATCAGGGTCAGGCCGTTCGCTGGAAGGCGCTATCGTGACTATCTCCGATGCGCGCTATCGTGACTATACCGATGCCAGTGGCCGCTTCTCGATCACCGATATCCCACCGGGTGAGTACGAGGTTGTGATTACTTACGTAGGTCTGCAACCAGAGCAGGGAACAGTAACCGTACAGGCTGACCAGACGACGACATTCAATATGGACCTGGATCGCCAGGAAGGTATTGAAATGATCACTGTGCGTGGCATGCGCACAGGTACAGATCGCGCCATCAACGAACAAAAGACTGCTGCCGGTATTGTTAACGTGATCTCGGAAGAGTCCTTTGGCGCCATGGTTGATGGCAACATTGGTCAGGCCATGCAACGTCTTCCTGGTATCAGTGTCGACCTGGACCAGGATGGCTCGCAGGGCAGCATCAATATTCGCGGTGTCTCCGGCGAATACAACTCGGTGCAGATGGACGGCAATCGTGTGCCTTCCTCTGGTGGCAGCAACAGCTTTAACCCGCGTCAACTGGCGGCGGATGGTGTGACCAAGATTGAAGTGATCAAGGCACCGACACCGGATCGTGACGGTGATGCTGTTGGTGGTATCGTCAACCTGGTGTCTCGCAGCGCATTCCAGCGCCAGGGCCGACAAATGAGTGTTGATCTGTCAGGGCAGCTTAATGAAGAGCCTGGTAACTGGGGGCAGTCCGGTACGTTCTCTTACTCAGATATTTTCAGCGTTAACGGTGACCAGAACAATCTGGGTGTCAGTCTGACGGTAAGCAGTTATGACACGGACCGTTATTCACGTAACGCAGACCAGGACTGGGTCCAGGTCTCACCAGAAACAAACCCTGAACTGAAGCTGGGGGCTTATGGTGGTGACCCGGTCTGGTTCATGGAGTCGACTCACTTTGAGCACGACACTCGCGAGACCAAAACCAATACCGTCAGTGGCTCCATTGATTATCGCATCAGTGAAGGTAATTCATTTTACTTGCGGCCAATGGTCAGTACTTACTCGCGCCAGGGCAATAAGTATGAAACGGATATCGACATTGATACTGCCTTTGGCAATGACGCCGATGGCGACAAAACCTATGCTGAGCTGACGCCAAGCTACGGTCGTGGCACGGCTGACAGTGAAGGCTCGCGCGGCTGGATTGGTACGCTGGAAGATCAGGACAATACGCTGTATTCCATCTCGGCCGGTGGCAGCCATGAGAATGATGCCGACGTACTTACCTACGACCTGTCTTACTCGAGCAACAAAAGCGAGATTCATGACGACAGCGAAATGAATATGTTGATGGAACCGGATGATCCCTGGTTCATCTTTGAATATGAAGTGTTCGATCCAAACGGTGATATCCGCGTTGATGTGATCAATGGTGTTGACTCAACGGATCTGAGTCTGATGACCGAAGGCGAGCTGGAAAAAGTCTACGGTGAAAAAACGGAAGATGCTTTCAGTGCGCGACTGGACTGGGAGCGTAACTTCGCTCTGGACAGTGGCGCTTTCACCTTCAAAACCGGTGCTAAATATCGCCTGAGTTCACAGACACGGGACCTGACAGTTAATTTGTATGAGACAGATGACGCTTTCCCGTATGCCCAGGTTCTGACACCGACTGATGAAGTGATTTTCCGCAAGCCCAAGTACTTTGATGTGCAGCCTCAGGTCGGCCTGGCCATGCTGCAGAGCAATCCTGAGCTGTTTGAGTTTGTTGAAGATGACTCGCTGGAAGACAGCAACGTGGAAGACTACGATGCGGAAGAAACCATTTCTGCTGTCTATGCCATGGGTACCTTTGAAACTGGCATTCACACCATCATTGGTGGTCTTCGCTATGAACGTTACGGCTGGGATAACGAAAACAAGGTGGTCAGTTACCTGAATGACGTGGCCAGTGTGACGCCAGTGTCGCGCAGTGATTCACACGGATTCGTGTTGCCAGGTTTGCACCTGCGTCATGCGCTGAGCGAAAACCTCATCCTGCGTGAAAGCTATAACCGCAGTTATGCGCGTCCGCGACTGAGCGAGCTGTCTCGTGGTCGCTGGGTGGATGATGAAGGTAATATCGAAGACGGTAACGCCAATCTGCAACCGGCGATCTCGGATAACTTTGATGCGCAGCTTGAGTACTACACAGAGCAGGGCGGCCTGTACTCGGTGGGTGTGTTCTACAAGGATATTGCTGACTTCACTTACACGGAAACCTATGAGTTTAACGAGTTAGGCAGTGACGGCATTCCGGTCCCTGTCACAAATGGTGATTTTGAGTATGAGCGTCCGGTTAACGGTACTGATGCCAAGAACTATGGCATTGAGCTGATTGCCCGGCAGAACCTGTTCTTCCTGCCAGGCGCGCTGCAAGGCCTGAACGTGGCACTGAGCACGACACTGACTGAAAGTGATGCCAATTATCCGAACCGCACAGACGGTCGTGATTTGCCGCTGGAAGGCTTCTCAGAGCTGCTGTACACCGTCACACTGGGGTATAACTGGGGCGGATTCAGTGCTCGTATCGACTACACTTACCGTGATGACTATATCGAAGGCCTGGGTGGCGATATTGAGAGCGATGAGTTCTATGCCGCCGAAGATCGTGTTGATGCCGAGATTCACTACAGTGTTTCCGACAGCCTGCATGCCTTCCTGACGGGCAGCAACCTGACAGATCAGCCACAGGTCTCCTATCAGGGCTATGCGCCCTTTGTGGAAGATGCCAGCTTTGCCGGCCGCAAGTACACCATGGGACTGCGTTTCGAGTTCTGATCAACTTAGATGCCCTGCAAGGTTTTACGGCCTTGCAGGGTGTTCCTCTTTGTTATCCTTCCTGCTTACCAACCCGCTCTCACTCAACCCCTTGCACGCCTAAAGAGGTTTGAAAACATTTCGCTGATGATTGCAGAGTGTCGGCTAGCCTTTTGGCCACTTCAATGCCATTCAAAAAAGCGGTATAAAATAATCAGGTTTGCTGTCTTGACCCTGTATGACTGGCAATAATCATTCACTCAAATAAGGAGTGTCACATGAAGTGGTATCTTGAGCCGTTTAACAAGTACGCAACATTTACCGGCCGATCACGCCGCAAAGAGTTTTGGCAATTTGTTTTGTTTGTATTCCTTGTCCAGTTGGTACTTGGGGTGTTGGACCGAATGACAGGCACCTATAGCGAGGGCGCTGAATTTGGGCTCTTAGGTGGTGCTTTCAGCTTGCTTGTTCTCATACCCAGTATTGCCGTAACCGTCCGTCGTCTGCATGATATTGGCAGAACAGGTTGGTGGATATTGATCTACATCGTGCCGTTGATCGGCGCTATCGTGATGCTGGTTTTCATGGTGCTGGACTCTAAGCCGGAAACCAATCAGTATGGATCTTCTCCCAAAACCGGGAGTCACACCCTTTAATTCGAATGTTGTCAGGAAGGGAAGTTATGGAAAACGACGAGCAAAAGAAAAGCGGCCGCAAGAGAAAGTTCATCGCCTGGAGTATATTTATTGGTCTGATACTTGGGACGATTGCCGGGCTTGTTGTCGGTGCGATTGTTGGCGCGACAGTGATCATACTGGCTGGTTTGGCCGGTGCGGGGTTGATGATAGGTGTTATTGTCGGTGTCATGTCAGCCAACAAGAAAGATTGACCAGCATTACAGAAAATGCCTCGCGTCTACAGAGCGCTGGCAATGGAGCATCATGAAAATCTCGCGAAAGATGCTGGAAGGGGCTGAAGCCAGAGGTTTGATTACCGGAGAACAGGTGGAAGCCCTGCAGCAGTATTTTATCGAGCAAACTGAAAATCAGCCGCAGTTCTCTTTCACTCATATTTTGTATTACCTGGGTGGTCTGGTCGCCATAGGTGCCATGACTGTTTTCATGTCGCTGGGCTGGCAGTCTTTTGGCGGCGCTGCCATCGTGGTTATCGCAGCGCTTTATGCCATGATTGGTATTGCCATTACTAATCGGCTTAGTAATCAGGGAATGGCAATCCCTGCCGGGGTTTGTGCAACGTTTGTGGTTTGTCTGGTCCCGCTGGCTATCTATGGCTTGCAGGAATGGATGGGAACATGGCCTGACATTGCTGGATTCCAACAATGAATTGTCCAGGTTTATCTACTTTTGCATCAACCTGATTATGATCGGGCTTGGCGCCATTCTGGTAAGAAGGGTGTTTGTCGTCTTCGGGGCATTGGGCAGTTGCGGTTATCTGGGCTATCTGGCATTTGATGTGTTCAGGGAGAGCTGGCTTTTTCCGATCACATTGACGGTTATCGGTCTGGGTATTATCTATCTAGGCATTCTTTGGCAGCGACACGAGCAAGCGATCTCACAGAGGGCAAGAGCCATGTTGCCCACGGCCCTCCGTGATATGCTGTCAACCCGACACTAATGTCATCGATAGGATGCCCTGGCTTCGAGGGTCTGACCACCAATGCCTTCATAGCGTGTGACGGTTTCCATGCCTGATTTTACCGGGATGGGAGGCATGTAAGAGCCTGAGCTGACCAGGTCGCCTGGTTGCAATGATTCACCCTGGCGGCGTAACTCTTTCACGACCTCCAGCACCCCTTGTAACGGGTTTCCACCCAGGTAATCGCCTCTCTCTTCAGCAAGTATTTCACCCTTTTCGTCGATAAAACTGACGTTCATCGATTCCAGTGATCGTAAAAAGTCAGGGGAATCTGACACGGCAATACTGTCACCAATGACGCCCCATCGCGGCAATAAATTGGAGGCCTGCATGAGATACGGGTTAGGCGGGTTATTGTTGAAAAGCGGGGCAGGAACTTCAATAAAGGCATAGACCCGATCGATGTGACTCAGGGCGTCTTCCAGTGTATTGGCATCGTTAATCGCGCTGTCTTTTACACGGAAAAGTATGTCGGGCTCAGTTATCAGTATCTGCGCAGAGTCAACCGCAATGGCTGCGTTGTTTGGTAAAAAACTGCTGACATACATGGCGCCGACCATCGGACGATCGACGCCGTCCAGGGCAGCGTTCACCGGGTCCAGACCCACCACTTTATAGGCCGCGCGAGGCAGAATGATGTCAAACTCAGCAATGACCTGGTCTCGCAAGTCACGTGCAATATCCATGGTCGTAATAAGCTTTGCATAGCACGACGTTTTCTCATTGGAAATCATGCTGTGAGATTGCCAGGCTGTCAGCATGTCCTGAGGCCATTCTTCCAGTGAGCAGACTTCTCCCTCTTGAGCGAAAGAGTCTGGCAAAAGTGCGCTCATTAACAATACGGATGTAACCACTTTCAACAACCTTTTTACTTCCTTTTTACGAGATTGATGTTCCGAAAATACGCGCTTGAGCAAGGCACCATTCAATAGCTGCATAAAGAAAATACCCCATGCTCTCATCCACTTCTGATTAATGCCAGCCAGAGGCTGGCAGTTTTGCCGGTTCACTATGGAAAATTGTACCTGTCAGATTATGCCTGATTCCTGTCAGGTATGCCCGATACCTCCTTTTGATTTTATCGCATAGCCTGTCCCCGTCTTGAAACATCAGGCCCGGATTGTTGGCTGCAGTGCAGGGATGAAATCAACCGCTCAGTGCAACGCTATTGAAATATAAATCATCAGGAGTTAATAACAATGTCACTCTCTTTATTGAATCCAGAAAATAACGTACTCAAAAACCTTATTGATGACCTCGTTGGCGGATTGGTAGGTGGTCTGCCAGATTTACCGACAGAGCCCAGTGAGCCTGCATTACCGGATGGTGATGTGATAGGCGGTGTCACCGATGTATTGGGCGGCAGTGATGAGGATCCTGTTCTGCCAGGTGTACTCGATGACTTGCTTGGTGTGCCAAGTTACAGCGAAGCACTGGAAAATCTCATTGATGAGTTGGGGTTAGTGCAGACCGGAGATATTGAAGCCGTCCTGGCCGACCTGTTGCCTAAAGTCAGTGAGTTGCTCAACCTCTCTAACCTGGGTGATGCAGTTGAAGATGCGCTGGGTGGCGGTGGCGATATCCCTGGTGGTGAGGAACTGCAGCCCGTCTTTGATTTGCTGACTGATATCACTCAGAGCAGCACTGGATTGCTGAGAAACCTGTTGCTGGGTACGGTTGAGTTCACGCAAGAGGATGGTCTTGCCCTGGTTGATTCCCTGTTATCGGACGTCTATCAGTTGATTGATGAAATCACTGGCGGTTTGAATAATGGTGAGTTCGAGAACCTGGATGTCTTTGCCTCATTGACTGAATTTCTGGAAGGTGTTGCCGGGTCATTGGAAACGTTTGTGACCGCACTGACAAATCAGGAAGTGATTAATCCAGAAGATCTGCAACCGGTGATGGAAATCGTTGCTGTCGTTCAGCAGGTCGGCGAAGAAGTGGTTAACGGACTTGCTGGCACCGGCCTGATTCCTGACCTCGGAGACTGGCCAGGCCCGGAGGACGGCGATGGTGATAACGGCGGAGATAATGGTGGCAGCGGCAATGGTGATGGCGGCGGCTCTGGTAACGGCAGTGATGGAGTCGTCAGCGACGACTCTCCATTGATGGGTGATGAAGGTGTGTTGAATTTCAACACCATTATGCTGAATGGGGACGGTCCGGCTCGCGGCACAGAGGAAGAAGATCATTTTGTTTACCATCAGGCTGGTGATGCATTAATTATGGATTTCGATGCTGCAGGTGGTGACAGGTTAGTGTTTGATACCGGGTATGACTTCGATTCGGTTGACGACATTCTGCCTTTCCTGCTTTCTGCCGAGTTCCTGCAGAACGACATTGTGAACCTGGACTTTGGTCAGTATGGTCTGATCTCCATTGTTGGCCTGGCAACTCAGGATGCATCATGGGATCTGGTGCAGGTGCTGAGTTAATCATCGATGCGTACTGGCATGCGTGATTAACACAACGGTGCATCAAACCATTGGGTTGTGATGATGCACCGTCAATTCAATGGTGAGGACAAGGCTGAAAATGTGTACATGGAGCCGTACAGGAGAGTGACGCCTTGTCCTTGCCGACCCTTTCATCACACCAAAATAGTGCAATAAATCATCAATGAGGGGTACACTGCCTGCAGAACTAACACACTAGCAGGGAGCCCTCATGATTGATTTTGAGAACAAGAACTTCTTCAAACTCAAGCAAAACGCCGACTATGCGGACAAAGTCAGGGAGTTGTTGATTGACGGCGAAGACATTATCGATGCTTACAAATCCATGCGTGATGGTGTCGTTTTCACCACAGCCCGGATTATTGCGGTTAATGTGCAAGGCATGACCGGCAGCAAGAAAGACTTCACCTCTCTCCCCTATAAGAACATTGTTGCCTACTCAGTAGAGACATCAGGCACCTTTGATCTCGATGCGGAATTACAGGTCTATTTTTCCGCACTGGGTATGGTGAAATTTGAGTTCACTGGCTCGACAGAAATCCTCGAAATCTCCAGGCATATTGCCAAACATACATTGTAAACGTTGATAGAGCGTTCTTATGACTATCTCGATAGTGTGAGGTATCCATGAATAGCTTACTGGTCAGGATGCTGGTCTGGATTATCGTTTTTCTGATTGTTGTGGTCGCGGCATTTTTCTGGAATGAGGCCCGCAAGGAAGTGGTGTATCTCTGCGGAAACTTTATCTCCGGCATTGAAGAAAGCAGTGTCAGGCGTCAACTCGATACAGCCAATCTGTTGGGTTACCAGAGCGAAGAAACAGCAACTGGGCGGCAAATAGTGGCGCAAAGTGTGTTTAATCTTAATATGTACCAATGCGTTGTGTACCTTGATCAGGATGGTATTGTGACTGGGTATCAGCTGAATTAATCGCAACCTGGTTAATTAAAGGAGTGAAAACATGAAGACGATGACATGTGAGCAGCTCGGCGGAGCTTGTGATGCTGAATTTCAAGCAGAGACCTTTGATGAAATCGCTCAAAAAGCACAGCAACATGGTATGGAAATGCTGGAAATCCAGGATCCTGGTCACCTGGAAGCCATGCAGCGTATTCAGGTACTCATGCAGGATCCGCAAGCGATGAATAACTGGTATGAGGGCAAGCAAAAAGAGTTTGAAAACCTGCCAGAAGATAGCTGATTGGGTAGTTGTTATCTGGTGAAATCAACAGCAGTATGATGTTATCCCGTTAACAGATACATTGTCATTAAGATCGTTAATCACAAGGAGTTAGTCAAATGACAAAGACCATATTGATTACCGGTTCGACAGATGGCATTGGTCTTGCTGCTGCGAAAAAGTTCGTGGAACTGGGGCATCATGTCCTGCTGCACGGTCGCAGTGAAAGCAAGCTGGCAGCGGCCAGCCAGCAATTGCTGGATATCAACAGTGATGCTCAGATTGAGAGCTATCAAGCCGACCTTTCCATTAAAGATGATGTTGACGAGTTGGCTACCCGTATCTTTGAACACCACCGTAATCTGGATGTGCTTATTAATAACGCCGGGGTTTATGCAACCTCTCAGAGCATGTCGGCCGATGGTCTGGATGTACGCTTCATGGTCAACACGTTTGCTCCCTACATGCTGACGCAGTTGCTGGAGCCGTTATTGGGCAACAGTGGTCGGGTCATCAACATTTCCTCGGCTGCACAATCGACGGTGGATCTCGATGCGCTGCGTGGCCCGAGCAGTCTCAGTGATGGTGAAGTCTATGCCCAGAGCAAGCTGGCGCTGACCATGTGGAGCCGTCATGAAGCGTTATCACAAGCGGGAGAGGGGCCTTTAATTGTTGCGGTAAACCCAGGGTCCTTGCTTGGCACCAAGATGGTTAAAGAAGCCTATGGGCGTGATGGTGCGGATATCCAGATTGGCGCGGATATTTTGGTCAAAGCCGCTTTGTCGGATGAGTTTGCCGATGCCAATGGGTTGTATTTCGATAATGACTCTGGCCAGTTTGCCTCGCCCCACCCCGATGCCATGGACGCTGCAAAGATTGCCCGAATCAGCATGGTGATTGAAGAAATTCTGGATGATCAATCGGTGACCTGAGGATGTCTAAAGCAGGAAGTGTTTAATAACAAATAGGGATATAGAAATGAAAATTCAGGTAAAAAGATTTTCGGTCCATCAAACAGCAAAAGTGGTAGCCATTATTGCGATGGTCGCTTCATTCGTGATTATGCTGCCATTCATACTGCTTACCATGATAATTCCCGCAGGGGCAGAACCAGGCATGGCAGGCTTTGGTCTGGGAATGTTAATTTCCATGCCACTTATGCAGGGAATCTTTATGTACCTTGGCACCGCAGTCGGACTGTGGTTTTACAATCGTGTGTCAGGTCGTATCGGCGGTATCGAGTTTCAATACGAAGCGGTTGAAGAGCCGGTCCAGGAAACATTTGAAGGATAACAAGGTTTGGTGGCGACCCGTTGCCCGCTTCGTATTAAGCAGGCAACGGGTCGAAGCATCATCAATTATCAGTGTTGATATTACTTTTGTTGGTCCAGAAGATATCAATATTACCGAGGCTGTTATCCTGACGTGTTGAGAACCAGGTTATGGTTTTGCCACCTGGAGGCAGAGCAGGGCACATATCTGCCGCTGCCGTGTTCACCTGTGGCCCTAGATTGCTTGCTTCGCTCCATTCATTCACACCCAACTGCATGGCACTATAAATATCCATGCCGCCGTAACCGCCGGGGCGCGCCGAGGTAAAATACACTCTGCCGCTCTCATCCTGACTGAAATGGAACTCTTCCGCTGCAGTGTTGATGTTAGGCCCTTGATTGACAGGATCCTGCCAACCACCGGCACCGTCTGGACTGGCACACCAGATATCAGAACCACCGTATCCACCTGCTCGCCGTGACGCGAAACACAGCGTTTCACCGTCCTGTAATATGGCTGGGCAGTGCTCATCACCTTCATTAGTGCTGATGGGGTAGCCGACCAGTTCCGGGTCACTCCAGCTGCCATCGCTTTGTTTGTTAATGACGAATATGTCATTGTTGTTCCGAGGCGAGGTGGTGGCCAGGCGGTCTGACTTGAAATAAATGGTTTGTCCGTCGGCTGTAATCCAGGGCTCCCGGTCATCCCCCATGCGAAGTGGGTCTTCATCCATTGCCGGGGCCGCATTGATGGGAATACCCATATTGACAGGGGTGTCCCAACTGCCGGTGTCGGGGTTGAAGTTAGCGATATAGAGGTCTTTAGGATCGCCAGGGGCGACGGCCATGTCCTCGCGTGCACTGCAAAATACCATGGTCCCGTCATCAGCAAACGACAGTTCACCTTCCGCCCACATGGTATTGATAGGTGCACCAAAATTATGAACGGCCAGGTCGACCCAGTCCTGCCCCTCAGAGGCCGGTTGTGCGTTTGCGGCCAGAGGCAGGGAGAGTAGAATCGCTGCGGCCAGCGAGCGTTGGATGGCGGATTTCAGCGGACTGTGCATGGTTAATTCCTTGGCGAATGCTTATGTTGTTATGGCTAATAACCCTTAAGACAGCACATTAGCGTTGTCCTTTGCGAGTGTCCAATGACATCATGGATAATTCAAGCTAGATTATCTGTGTCGAGTTATCAGTAATAGTAACGATTGATGTGTATCAATAAATGCCATGCAACAAATCGTTACTGCGTATTCGAGCACCTGCTCGTTGGCGTATACTGGCAGAACAACAACTAAAGAGGATGCAGTTATGCCCCGAATTCTCACCCTTTTTGTGGCCGGTTTATCGCTCCTGCCACTGACCGATACGATGGCACAGAATGAGCCACTCGCTGTTCTGGTTCCTGGAGGCGGCACTTACAGCCGCATGACATCCATTGATGAGCCTTCGGCGCAGGACTTCTTTGACCAGGGGCTGCGCATGGCCTGGAGTTTCTACTTCCCGGAGTCTATCGCCTCCTACCAGGAAGCCGCCCGCCTGGATCCGGATAGCCCGATGCCATACTGGGGCCTGGCTCACGCCGCTGGGCCCAATCCTAACAGCCGTTACGCCAACATGCCGGATGACCCACAGGGGGCTGGCCTGGAAGCCATTCGTCAGGCGCTGGAACTGTCCAACAATGGCACAGCCAAAGAGCGTGACATGATTAACGCCTTGTTCGTTCTCTATAACAAGGATGCGATTCCGGATGATCGGGAACGTGATATGGCCTACATGGATGCCATGCGGAGCTTGCACGAGCAGTATCCGGATGATCCGGATATTGCCGCGGTATTTGCCGAGTCCTATATGAATACCACGCGCTGGGATTACTGGAATGCCGACGGCTCAGCCAAACCAGGCACTGCAGAAGCCAAGGCGGCGCTTGAAGCTGCTATGGTGGCTGATCATGATCATCCCGGAGCGAATCACCTGTATATTCATTTGATGGAAGCGTCCGCTGAACCAGAATTGGCGATGGCGGCGGCCCAGAAGCTGGAGTCCACGGTACCAATTTCGGGCCATATGGTGCATATGCCGGGCCATATTTACCTGCGTGTTGGCGAGTATGAAAAAGCCGTTCGTACCAATGAACGATCACAAATCGTAGACCAGCAATTTGCCGAGTTATGGGGGGATACTAACTTTCCATTGATTGGCACATACCCGCTGTCTCACAAGTCGCATTCCGGTCACGCGCTGGATTTTGTGCGTTATGCGAACATGTTGCAGGGCAATTATGCTGGCGCCTCTGAAGCGGCTGCGCGTAATGCACCTGATGCAAGTGAGATAGCCGTTGCCAATGGCCGCCAACAGAAAAATGTGGCACATGTCTGGATTATGGATAAGGTGTTTGGCCAATGGGACAAAATACATGCTGAGTATGCGGATAACCGTGACAAAGCGATTACCCCTTACCTCAGCGGTATGCTCAGTTACGTGATGGGCAGTGCACATGTGGCCAAAGGGCACATGGAGCCTGCGCGACAAGAACTGGCAAACCTGCGCGAGCAGATTGAGGCTGATGACGTGAATGTTGGCGTCGGCCCGACGCCAGCTGACCATGTGCTGACCCTGGCCATGCATGCACTGATGGGCGAAATTGATGAAGCTGAAGGTGACCTGGATTCAGCGATTGCTCATTACGAGCAGTCAGTTGAGTTTTACGATAACCTGAATTACACCGAGCCGCCCGACTGGTCTCAGTCCATGCGTCTCTACCTGGGTGCTGCCCTGCTGGAAGCCGGTCGTGCTGAAGAAGCTGAAGCTGTCTATCGCAAGGATCTGGAGTGGAACCAGCAAAATGGCTGGGCCAATTTTGGTCTGTACCAGGCGCTGGAGGCGCAAGGTAAAACAGCTGAAGCGCAACTGGTCAAACGCCAGTTTGAAGGACAGTGGCGCAATGCGGATATCGAGTTGACCCGTTCGCGTCTCTGATTCGTATCTAACAAAAAGGCATAAAAAAGCGCTTTACCTTGCTCAGGTTCAGCGCTTTTTTATTAATAGTTTGCAGGCTTGGCCGATACAGGTATCAGTTCATGCCGTCCCGTGGCTGACGATGAGTCAGGAGTTGATGATGAGAAAGTTTTTGCTGGTGATGTTGTTGCTGCTGGGTTCCCTGAGTGGCTGCACCGCAACCCCTGAGGGCGTAGAGCCGGTCAGTAATTTCGAAGTAGATAGATACCTGGGGCGGTGGTACGAAATAGCCCGCCTGGACCACAGTTTCGAAGATGGCCTCAGCCAGGTCACCGCAACTTATTCACCCCGCAAAGATGGTGGCATTACCGTGCTTAATCGCGGGTATTCGCAAGAAGAGGGCGAATGGCAAAGTGCGGAAGGTAAAGCCTATTTCGTTGAAGATGAAAGTACCGGTCACCTGAAAGTCTCTTTCTTCGGACCTTTTTACAGCTCTTATATTGTGTTTGAATTGGATCAGCAAGGGTATGAGTATGCCTTTGTGTCCGGGTACAATACCTCTTATTTGTGGTTGTTGTCGCGAACACCCACCGTTGATGATGCACTGATGGATCAGTTTATTGAAAAAGCCAGGTCGCTTGGTTTTGCCACGGAAGAACTCATCTTTGTCTCTCATCCCGAGTAATCGGAAGGCCTTAACATTGGAAGCAAAGAACAATACGAGCAGTAGTGGATGCAAGCTCTGCCGTGACAGCACGCCACTGGACTTTGAAATCACCATGGCATACCAGCCGATCGTCGATATTAAGTCGCGTTCTGTCTACGCCTACGAAGCACTGGTACGCGGTAAGGATGGCTCTGGCGCAGGCGAAATACTGGGGCGGGTGACTGATGAGAATCGCTACCGCTTTGATCAGACCTGCCGGGTCAAAGCTATCGAGATTGCAGCCAGGCTGGGCATTAAAACCCGCCTGAGCATCAATTTTCTGCCCAACGCTGTTTATGATCCCAAAAGTTGTATCAGAGCCACACTGGAAGAGGCCGCCCGGCATCAGTTCCCGGTTGAGCAGATCATGTTTGAGGTGACCGAGTCAGAACCGGTGAGAGACCCTGTCCACCTGCAAGGCATTTTCAATGAGTATCATAACCGTGGCTTCATCACTGCCATTGACGATTTTGGTGCCGGTTTTGCCGGGCTGAACTTGCTGAGCCGGTTCAGCCCTGACATCATAAAACTGGATATGGGAATCTGTCAGGGCATCGCTGATGACAGGGTCAAACGTGCGATTGCCGAAGGCATTATCAGCACAGCGATCTCTCTTGATATTACAGTCATCGCTGAAGGGATTGAGCGCAAAGAGGATCTGCAAGCGTTGGCTGAAATGGGAGTGTCTCTGTTTCAGGGGTATTTATTTGCCAAGCCTGAAGTAGAAGTGCTGCCGGAACCTGATTATTCCGCCATTTGACAGCAGTGCCCACAAGCTCTGCCTGGATACGTCCGCGCATTACTGCCAGACGTTCTAAAATCGCGATGACCGATATAGATTCCTGCCCCTTGTTACCCTACGCTGATAGGTGTTTAACGGAATAACTCAATCAAAGGGGGTAATATGAACAATCGGAAACTTCCTGTCCTGGGAGGCTTGTTCCTTTCAGCGATAGTGGTGGCCTGCAGTGACGGTGGTCAATCAGCGTCTACATCTGGTACGACTACCGAATCCATGCCTGAAGCCGATCCAGCACCAGCCGTAATGGCTGCTTCAGTGGCCGTTGGCGATGTCGTTGAAACGCAATGGGGCTCCGTGCGCGGTGAGACACTGACTGATGACGTTGTTGGTGTCTCTGCGACTATCTTTCGCGGTATTCCCTATGCGGCGCCACCGGTTGGCAATTTGCGCTGGCGTCCGCCACAACCCGCCCAACCCTGGGATGGTGTGCGTGTTGCGGTTGAGTGGCCGGATCGTTGCCCACAGGGTTCAAGCAGTATGGGCGCGGAAAATCCGATCAGTGAAGACTGTCTGTATCTGAACGTTGTCACGGATGCGGAAACTACCGAAGACAAACGGCCCGTGATGGTTTTTTTTCATGGTGGTGGTCTGACCACTGGTACGGGTAACTCGACTACGTACACGCACCCAACCCTGGCAAGCAAAGGGGTCGTGCTGGTGACGGTCAATAGCCGCCTTGGTCCGATTGGCTATTTGTCTCACCCGGCGCTGTCTGCCGAGGATGAGAATGGCTCATCCGGCAATTACGGGACACTTGACCTGAAAGCATCGCTGGACTGGGTACAGGCCAACATCGAAGCGTTTGGTGGAGATCCTGACAATGTCACCATCTTTGGTGAGTCTGGCGGTGGTACCAAAACAATTTCGCAAATGGCAACACCGCTGGCAGAGGGGCTTTTTCATAAGGCCATCGTACAAAGCGGTTCGGCACTGACGTCACCTGAGCGTATCACCATGCTCGAAGATGCTGAAGCCAAAGGTGTGCAACTGGCGCAAGCGCTGGGTGCATCCGGGAGCGATGATGTCCTGGCTGCCATGCGAGAGGCGAGTTGGCAAGACATTATCGCAGCCGGTGCCAGTGACGAAGTGGGTTTCCGGGCCAATGTCGTGGTTGATGGGTACGTGATTCCCGACCCGGTTTCGCAGATATTCAGCGAAGGTCGACAACATGATGTACCGTTGATTGTGGGCGCTAATGCCGGTGAGCAGGGCCTGCTGGAATACAGCGTACCGCAAATGGCCAATCTGCACAGCAGTACCGCATCCTCAGCTACCTATGTGTATAACTTCTCGCAGGTGCCCAAGACCTGGCGGGATGAGCCCTGCGTGGCCTTCCATGGGCTGGAACTGCCTTATGTTTTCGGTTCTGTGCCTACGGGCATAGATTCACCGACCATGATCTTCCTTTCCGGTGGTGGTGGTTGTGATTCCAATATGCCGGAAACCGATGAGGTGGATATGACGGTGGCTGACCATGCTTCCACAATCTAGGCTCAGTTTGCCAAAACCGGCGATCCCAGCGTGGAAGGCTTGATCGAGTGGGAGCCTTACACGAAGAGTAACAACCGTTACCTGGATATCGGCGCTATGCTGGAAATGAGTACAGGTATTCAGGACGCTTATACGCCACCTCCAAATAGAGAATAAGGTATTCAGTGGTCTGCAAAAGCGATTGCCAGTATTCAATTGCAGTCGCTTTTGCCCTTTCTAGGCTCTCTGATTACTATATGACCTCTCATTATTAGTAATAATCACAGGGAGAACTCTCATGCCAACCATTCGGATGTCAACTGTGCGTGATGCCATCGCTTTGGCAAACCTGGCTGAGCAGACATTTCGTGATACTTTTGCGGATACCAATACAGCGGAAGACATGGAGTTGCACTGCAAAAACACCTACGGCCTGGATATCCAGTTAGAAGAAATTAAAAATCCCAGTATTATTACCTTGGTAGCAGAAGAAAGTAGTCAGCTTATCGCCTATGCGCAAGTTCGCTGGGCCGATGTGGAGTCTTGTGTGAGTGGCTCTTCTCCTGGTGAAATTCATCGCTTGTATGTTGATCGAAACTGGCATGGCAAGGGTCTTGCTCTAACATTGATGGATGTTTGCCTGAACACATTAAAGGAACATGGCTCTGACGTTGCCTGGCTAGGTGTTTGGGAACATAACCCCAGGGCTATGGCCTTTTATCGTAAATTTGGTTTTGAAGAAGTCGGCGATCACGTTTTCCCCGTTGGTAATGACCTGCAAAGAGATGTCATTATGATGAGGCCGTTAGGATAAAAACCTGGTTATTGTTTCTAGAGAATTAGCAGAGAATCATATGAATAAAGTGGTACTGGTAACAGGCGCTTCGTCCGGGATAGGTGAAGCCGTCGCTCGGAAATTTGCTGAAAATGGGTTTGCTGTCATTCTGGCTGCCCGAAGTGAAGACAAACTGGCGGCATTGGCTGAATCGCTGAAACCGGTAACCGAGGTTTATGCGGCTCGCCTGGATGTCAGTGACAGCAATTCGATTGATGTTTTTTTTGATAGCCTGCCTGATGCTTTTCAGCACATTGATGTGCTCGTCAACAATGCGGGCCTGGCACTGGGACTGGAGCCCGCTCACGAAGCCCATCTGGATGACTGGGAAACCATGGTGCAGACCAATATCATGGGGCTGCTCAGGGTGACCCGCCGGGTGTTACCAGGTATGGTTGAACGCAAAACGGGGCATGTCATCAATATTGGTTCAACAGCAGGTAACTGGCCCTATCCGGGTGGTAATGCTTACGGAGCCACCAAGGCATTTGTGCAGCAGTTTTCCCGGGGACTGCGTGCCGACCTGCGGGGTAAGCCCATACGCGTATCCAACATCGAACCAGGCATGTGTGAAACAAATTTCTCCAATGTCCGTTTCAAGTGGGATACGGAAAAGGCCAGTCAGGTCTATCAGGGCACGCAACCCTTGAGTGCCCAGGACATTGCCGAGACGGTATTCTGGGTGAATTCGATGCCCCCGCACGTTAATGTGAATACCCTGGAGCTGATGCCGGTTTGCCAGACCTGGGGACCGTTCTCGATCAGCCGTGATATGGAGTGTGAGTAACAATGGAAGCACAATTCTGGCAGGATAAGTGGCAGAAAAACGAAATTGGATTTCACGAACCGGACGTTAATCCTTTGTTGGTGGAGCACATTTCTGCACTGGGTCTGGAGCCGGGCGATCGGATATTTTTGCCGTTATGTGGGAAGACACTGGATATAGCCTGGTTGTTATCCCAGGGTTACCGGGTTGTTGGTGTTGAGCTGGTTGAACTGGCAATCGAGCAGTTATTTGCTGAACTGGAACTTGAGCCAGATATTTCCAGAGCTGGGACATTATTGTGCTATCAGGCACCAGGCATTGATATCTATGTCGGTGACCTGTTTGACTTGAGCGTGGACGAGTTGGGAACTGTGGATGCTGTCTATGACCGGGCGGCGTTCGTGGCATTGCCTCCAGAAATGCGCGCATCATACGCGAAGAAAATGACAGAGGTGACCCACAGCGCCGATCAATTGTTGATTACCTTTGAATATGATCAGAGCCTGATGAGTGGGCCGCCTTTTTCTTCCACCCATTCAGATGTCGAGAATAGCTACCAGCCAGCTTATCAGTTGACATTGCTGAGTGAGGGAGAAATGCCGGGGGGGCTGAAAGGGCATCCGGCCGATGAATTTGTCTGGTTGCTGCGGCAGGAATGATTCCCCATAAAACAGGTGCGACAGTTACTATATAGGGGGAATCATTGCTTGGGTGATGGGCTTTATACAACAGATCTGGAGTCATATTGTTTTTAGTGATTATAAAAATAAATCTAGTGAATAATTTTATCGAGTACCGTCGTACGGGTTGTTGAGGTATGTCGATATGAGCTGTCGCCAACCAGGTTGGTCGCCAATCGCGAGAATCCCTCTATTTAGCCTGTTCTGGTCGACAAATGAGGACAAAATTAGCTATTTAACCCTCGAAGTAATTATTGGTAATGAAAACAATTCCTATCTGTTCGGGTTGCCTCAGAGCCAGCGATAGCTTATGCTGGCCAAGGTTAAATCCGGGTCAAAAATGCGCCCGGTGGCTTGTAGAGCACATATCTGTTTATTCAGCGAGTATTCAGTTTGCTGGGAGTAAGTTGAATGAAACTTAGCTACCTGCAAGTGAGAGTGAAGCTCGCAGAATCGTTGAATGACATAATAAAAAGAATTTCCGACGGCCGGATTGTATGCCGATCAAGAGATACATAAGTATAACTAAGACCTGAATTCAGGGAGTTAAGAATGATAAGAAGTAAATACTCATTAAAGATGCTGGCCCTCAGTGCCGGTATTCTGGCTGCTGCCCCCTCCGCCTGGGCGCAGCATGGTACCTCCGTAGCGGAAGGGGACTGGCCTGATTACAACGGCAATATGGCCGCTCAGCGCTATTCACCGCTCGACCAGATTAATGCAGATAACGTAGATGACCTGCAACTGGCTTTCGAATTTGATACGCGTCACTTTGGCTCCCAGCAAGAATTTACTGCGACTTTTACACCGCTTGAAGTTGACGGTGTTCTGTACACTACGATTGGTGCACAGCGTGACGTAATAGCTTTGGACGCAACGACTGGCCAGCAACTTTGGCAGTGGCGCGCACAGGAAGGCGAGCGATTCGATAACGCACCGCGTAAAGGTTCCGGCCGTGGCCTGGCAATCTGGCGTGATGGTGACGAGGCCCGAATCCTGGTGATCACACCGGGTTTCTACCTGGTGTCTCTGGATGCCAAGACTGGTTTGCCTGACCCTGAGTTCGGTGACAATGGTCGTATCGATATGCAACAGGGCCTTCGTTTAGGCATCGGTCGTGATGATCTGGATATCGGTTCATCCATGCCTCCATTTGTCATGAATGACGTGGTTGTGGTTGGTCCGGCGATGGCTGTTTCCATGCGTCCACCTTCAGCTTCCAACGTGAAGGGTGATGTACGTGCTTATGACGTGCGTACCGGTGAGCATATCTGGACATTCCAGACCATTCCTTCTCCTGGTGATTTCGGTTATGACACCTGGACTGCAGAAGGTGCAGAGATTACAGGTAACGCTGGTGTATGGGCGCCGATGTCAGGCGATCCGGAGCTGGGCATGGTTTATCTGCCAGTAGAGTCTGCGACGGGTGACCGTTTCGGTGGTGATCGTCCTGGTAATAACCTGTTCTCCACATCACTGGTTGCCGTTGATGTTGAAACCGGCGAACGTGAGTGGCACTACCAGATCATTCACCACGATATCTGGGACTGGGATAACCCGGCAGCACCGATTCTTGCTGATCTGCCAAATGGCCGTAAAGTGGTCATGCAGGTCACTAAACAGTCGTTTGTTTACACCTTCGATCGTGAAACCGGTGAGCCAATCTGGGAAATTGAAGAGCTTCCCGTACCGGCAGGCGACGTGCCTGGCGAATGGTACGCGCCAACTCAGCCTTTCCCGACCAAGCCTGCAGCATTTGATCGTCAGGGCGTCAGTGAAGATGATCTGAATGACCTGACTCCAGAGATCAAGGAAGCTGCCCTGGAAGCTATTGAGCCTTTCCGTCTGGCGGATAACCTGTACTCGCCACCTTCACTGAAAGATGCTGAAGACGGCACCATGGGTACTCTGGCATTGCCTTCAGCAACCGGTGGTGCGAACTGGGAAGGTGCTGCGCTGGATCCTGAAACAGGCATGCTTTACGTACCGTCGCGTACGGTAGCGACAGTGCTTTCGGTAGATAAGGATCAGCGCTCCTCTGTTGATTTCAGCATGGCACTGGGTGTTCGTGTGCCACGTGCGATGGGTCTGCCTATCATCAAGCCACCGTATGGTCGTATCACAGCGATCGACATGAACGATGGTGAGCACGAGTGGATGATGGCGAATGCGGATACACCCGACTGGATTGCCAATAACCCGGCGCTGGAAGGTGTTGACGTACCAAGAACCGGTGTTGAAACCCGTTCAGGTCTGCTGTTAACCAAAACCTTGCTGTTTGCCGGCGAAGGTGTTGGCGGTGGCCCAATGTTCCGTGCTCACGATAAGGAAACCGGTGAGATCGTGCACGAGTTAGAACTGCCAGGTACGCAGACTGGTCAACCATTTACCTATGAGCATGACGGCAAGCAGTACATAGGCATGGTGGTCAGTCCACAGGGACAGCCTGCTAAACTGGTTGTATACACGCTTCCCTAACAGATAGTTTCAGGAGTATAGATTCACATGCGTAAATCGTTTTACCGAGCGGCCCTGGCGCCGCTCCTGCTGCTCGGCAGCGTAAGCACAACTCAAGCAGCCACCTGGGTCATCGACCCAGAGGGCTCTGAGGTTGTATTCAGCTACACTTACTCTGGTACGCCTTACTCTGGTAAGTTCGTTAACATCGATGCCACGTTTGAAATTGACCCGACCAGTCCGGCAGATTGCCAGATTGACGTGACGATTCCGATCGAAGACATGGCGATTGATGACGAAGAAACCAAGAGCTACCTGCTGGATATCGAGCTGTTCGACGTGGGCCGTTTCCCGACTGCGACGTTCACTGCTGATTCCTGTGAAATGGAATCCATGAACGAGTTTGTTGCCGATGGTCAGTTGACCATTCGTGACCAGACACATCCGCTGCGTTTCCCGTTCACGCTGAACATTGAAGACAACCGCTTCAACCTGACCAGCGAAGTGACTATCCAGCGTCTGGACTACGGTGTGGGCCAGGGCTATTTTGCTAACACGTCAGCGATCCCGAATGAGATCAATGTCGCTGTCGATGTATACGCCGAAATGCAGTAAGCCAGCGGCGATTACGATTTAAGGTAAAAGATAATGATGACAACAATGTTTCGTAAATACCGTTCAGCAGCCATGCTGCTGGCCGGTTCCGCTTTGCTGGTTTCCTGTGACCGCCTGGTATCTCCTGACTTCAACACAGAAGTGGCTGAGCTGCGTGGTGGTGCCTACACACTGGATAAAGATCACGCATCCCTGGTCTGGAAGATCAGCCACCTGGGTTTCTCAACCTACGTTGGTCGCTTCAATGACTTCGATGCCACGCTGGATTTTGATCCGGAAAACGTTGAAAACTCCAGCCTGGAAGTGATTGTCGATACCACGTCAATTGATGTTAACAATCCAGAGTTTGCACAAGACCTGCAGGGTGATGACTGGTTTGATGTGGCTAACTTCCCACAAGCCATCTTCCGTACTACCAGCTTCGTAGAAGCGGTAGACGAAGATACGTTTGTGTTTGAAGGCGACCTGACATTGCTGGGCAATACTGGCCCGGTACAAATGACAGTCGACTTCAACGGTGGTGGCCGTAACTTCCTGACACGTCGCTATACACTGGGTTTCGCGGCTAACGCCACGTTCAACCGTTCAGACTTCGGTCTGGATAACATGGTTGCCTTTGGTGTGGGTGATGAAATCGAACTCAATATAAACGTTGAGTTCCAGGAAAGTTCTGACGAGTAATCCCGTCCTGGCTGCTTGATATACCAAGTGCTTAGCCAAATAAAAAGCCCCGCAATTTAGCGGGGCTTTTTTGTGTCTTATTAGTATTTATTTATGCTGTGCTTAATCGTATCAGTCGATTAAGGCTTCGGATGCTCATAGAGCCACTCAACCAGCTGTGCACCATAAGTATCAGATACGGTTGGCACGTGTGTTCCCGCCGTAATGGACCACAACTCAACCGCTCCACCAGGCTTGCAGCCTGCTTTGAAAGACAGAACGCCGGTTTCATGACCAGGAAGGCTGGCATCCAGGTCGCGACGCTCACGCCCTTTACCCTGGGCTTCGCAACCATTGTAAGCAGCCCATCGCTGAACAGTGCCGACAGCACTGGGATAGCGGTTGCCCTGGATTTCGGCACCCTGGTAACGAATGGTTTCATCGGCAGTGCCATGAATTTGCAGGATGTTTACCGGATTGGCTGGCGCAGTACGTTGCTCCAGGTGATTGGCACCTGCCAGGCTGACGATAGCGGCAATCTTGTCGGAATGTTCATAAGCCATGCGGTAGGACATAAAGCCGCCGTTAGAGTGGCCTATCAGGTAAATGCGTCGAGGGTCGACGTTATATTCGCCTTCCATCTCTTCAATGACAGAGCGTAGATAGGCGCTATCATCAATATCCGTGCTGAAGAAATTGCAGCAGGCGTCTGAGGCATTCCAGTATGGGTTTTCATCTCCGCCTGGTTCGCGCATGCCATTCGGTGCGACCAGCAGGAAATCATAATCATCAGCGATGGCGCTCAGCCCCATGTAACGGTCAGAAATGGGCCCGCTGGATGTGTAGCCATGCAGCAGCACGATTAACGGTGCAGGTGTGTTGTCACTGTAATCATCTGGCACTGTGACTGGCAATTCACCCCGTCCAAGGTCAATGGATTGTGCGTGAGAAAAGGCGGTGAGCAGACTAAGGCCTGCTGTGAGGGCGGTTTTGCTAAGCCAGTGCATACGGTGAACTCCTGTTCATTATCATTATGAAGACGTTCATCTATAGCACTCGCCACCTCGTACCGTCAATGCGGTGGCGTTGTGTGGTGTCATTCACGAGGTAAACGAGGTGTCTTGCGTTACTGCGTTACAGAAGAGGGCTTGGCCTTATTTGTTGAGCCGTTTTTCAATTTCCCGTTTTTCCCAGGCGCTGGAGAAGAGGCTGCTGGTCTCAAATACATGCATGGCATGCATGATGACGCCGATCCCCCAGCCGATGGCTGTCCATTTAACCCATAGATAACCCGGGTTGCTTATCAGGTTAACGATGAGTAAAAAGCTTAGGGTGACAACATAGGTAAACAGATGCATATAGAACTCCTTGAGTTCTTTTACCTGCTTACGGGCTTCCTGTTCCTCAACGCTGGGTGAAGATGAGCTGTCTGGTATCTGACCTGTCATATCCGAATCCTTTTTCAGTTCGTTGATATCCACTTCAAATACCGCAGCGAGAGATTTAAGGCTTTCCATCCCGCATGGCTGGCCGCGTTCTACCCGCTGAATGGTTCGCACGCTCAAGCCACTGAATTCTGCCAGCTGTTCCTGAGACCAGCCGCGTACCATCCGTAAGTTGCGAATTTCCATGATTTTCTCTCCTGCGGTATGCCTGTGAACGATGACAAAACATGGGTCGAAAAAGAACGACAGATACCCGACAGTTACCTGACAGTCATGTTAGATTGACTATACCACAGGGGCTGACAGGCGACTGGGCTTCATTCGGGTAGCTGATTTATTGCGGCCCAAGTGGCAACGAGTTCGCGGTTTGGTCTGAGTCGTATTATAATGCTCGCTATGAAGTCGGACGTATTACTGGCGTTATCTGAAACGCGCACCTTAGCATTCCATTCTCTGCCTCATCATTTATGTCGCTGAACCCCGGTACCAAGGACCTTTGGTTTATTCCGCTGGGTGGCTGTGGCGAGATAGGCATGAACCTCAACCTCTACGGTCATGCCGGTCAATGGTTGATGGTCGACTGTGGCGTTACCTTTGAGAAAATGAGCAATGGTCTCAATCGGGTAGAAATGCCTGATCCCCTGTTTATTAGCAATCGTAGCGAGCAGCTCTGCGGGCTGATTGCCACGCATGCGCACGAAGACCATATCGGTGCCATTGCACACCTCTGGCCACAATTACGCTGCCCCATCTACACCACACCATTTACGGCACAGGTACTGCTACGTAAATTAAGGCAGAAAGGTATTGATGCTCCGGTGCATATTGTCAGCACGACTGACAGAGTCTCAATTGGACCCTTTGATATCCGCTGGATTCCTATTACTCACTCCACACCAGAAACCTGTGCTCTCCTGATTGAAACGGAAGCTGGACGGGTGTTGCATACGGCTGACTGGAAGCTGGATGCTGCGCCGATTGTCGGCCCTGCCATCGACCACAATGATTTCCTGAACGCGGGCAAGCAGGGCATTGACGCCATCGTCTGTGACTCCACCAATGCGCCTCAGTCCGGACATTCTGTCTCAGAAGGGGAGTTGTTTGAAGGCTTGCTTAAAACGGTTCAGGAAGCCAAAGGACGTGTTGTCGTGGCCTGTTTTGCCAGCAATGTTGCTCGCCTGCAGACCCTGGCTAATGTAGCGCATGTTTCAGGCCGGTACCTGGGAATGTTGGGGCGGTCGCTGGTGAACATGGCCAGCTGTGCCCGTGCCGCCGGGTATCTGGATCAATACTTCCGTCCCGAAAGTCCCAGGGACATAGGCTATCTGCCTGCCGCTGATGTGTTATTGTTGGCCACCGGTAGCCAGGGAGAACCCCGGGCAGCCTTGCAGTGTCTGGCACTGGATACCCATCCGGATATCAGTCTGGAGCCAGGTGATACGGTGATTTTCAGTGCCAAGACCATTCCAGGCAATGAAACTGATGTTGAAAGGCTGGTGTCTCAACTGGAGGCCAGACAGATCCGCGTCGTGCAAGCGGATCAAAGTGACCGGGCATTGCATGCATCGGGCCATCCTTATGCGGACGAGCTGCAACAGATGTATCAGTGGGTCCTGCCGCGTACAGCGATACCCGTTCATGGTGAGTCCTGGCATATGAAGTGTAATGCGCGTATTGCAAAAGCGTCAGACGTGCCATTTACACTGGAAGGGTTAAATGGCGACTGTTTCGATATTGTGAACAGTCGTGTCAAACGGTCCGCCGTTCCGGTCGGCAGACTCTGGTTTAATGAAGATAAACAAACATTGAATAAGGTAGTCGCATGTTAACTGCTCCCATTGTTGGTGCTGTATTAGGTTTTATGATTGGTGGGCCTGCTGGCCTGGTGTTTGGTGCCGTGGCGGGGTTGCTGGTAAAAGCATGGCTTCAGCAGAATGCGGGGCCCAAATTACGTGCCATGCAATCGGCTTATCTGGACTCCATGTTTGCCGTGATGGGGCAGCTCTGCAAGGCTGATGGTGTCGTTACACAGAACGAAGTGCAGGCTGCAGAAAATATGTTCCAGCAGTTACGTCTTTCACCGGAGCAACGTCAGTCAGCGATTAATGCATTTAACCGTGGCAAGGAGCCGGGTTTTGACCTGGAAGCCGAACTGCGAAATTTTCGTCAGAAAACAGGGAATCATCCGGCGCTGATGCGCCTGTTTTTGCAAGTACAGATAACCGCGATTGCTGCTGATGGCGAGGTCCATCAGGCTGAGCATGAAATGCTGATTCGCATTGGCCGGGGTCTGGGTTTGCCTGAATCTCAGGTTGAACAGCTGGAATCCATGCTGAGAATGGGGCAGGCTGGTGGCGCCCGAGGTGGCCCTGCACCGGCTCAGCAGCTAGCTGATGCCTACAAAGTCCTGGGGGTGTCGGAGTCGGCAAGCGATGCTGAAGTCAAAAAGGCTTACCGCAAGCTGATGAACGAACATCATCCTGACAAACTGGCCAGCCAGGGCCTACCCGAAAGTATGCGTGAAATGGCGCAGAAAAAAGCATCGGAAATTACTAATGCATACGATGTTGTGCAGGAAGCGCGCAAACGTCAGTGAACCTTCTCCATATTGATATCTTCTCTTTGTGTTAAAAAATTAGCACAAATGCTTGACAATTATTTTAGAGGTGTTAAATATATAGCATAGTGTTAAAAAATTAACATTCAGCAAGCGAACATATAACCAGCGAATTTATAAAAAGAGAGGCGATCATGGTTGATGGCAGCGCTTTACTTCACGCAATAGCAGGTACGCCTGCACTAAATTTTGTTGTGACTCTCTTGTTTCAGTCGCTGTTTGTGTTTTTGATATTCTTTCTGGCTGAGTTTGTCATGAAAACACTGGCAAACCAGCATGCAGGCCAGTACACACCGGTGTTGCCTCATACCCTCTGGCAGTCTGCGTTTATTGTCCTTCTGGCATTACCATTATTACCGTTTCTGGCAGCGAATCTGCTGGCAGTGTTCCCGACTATCGCTCTGGCTTCCCCTATTGTTGAGGTGGTAGTACTTCCAGAGTTCAACTCGATGCCTGATCAATTTGATTTTCCCCTGATGGCGACGACAATCTATTTTTCTGTGATCGCCTTGCTGCTACTGAAGCTGGGGTGGTCATACGTGCGCTTGTTGCAGCTGACCGCATCAGCACAGCTGTTGCACGACCCTGCTGTTCATAGTGTGCTTACGCGCCGGGTTCAGCAGCTGAATATTGAGAAAAACATTTCACTCCTGATCAGCCCAAAAATAGATTCCCCCATATCATTTGGTATGCGAAGAGGTGTCATTATGTTGCCTGAGAATTATCGGCAATGGAGTGAAAGCGCCATGACAGATGTGTTGATGCATGAACTTTGCCATCTGCGCCGCAACGACTGGCTGACGTTAATGCTCACTCACGCCCTTTGTGCCATGTATTGGGCCAATCCAGTGGTCTGGCTGGCCCAGCGCCGCTTACTTGAAGTTACCGAAAACCGTTGTGACCTGGATGTTGTCAGTCACGGCAGAGACCAGTTCACGTACGCCGAAAGCCTGTTGGGGGTTGCCAGCAGTTGTCGACAATGCCAGCAGCGTTTTCGTAGCCAGGGACTGCCTGCGCAGCCCATGTTTGACCGAAAAACCCTTAAAAACCGACTTAACCAGGTGCTAAAGGAGACAACAATGAAAAGTAACCAGATCGCACAGCAAGGTAAAAAAATCGTATGGGGTAGCAGTGTGTTTTCTTTGCTTATTCTTTCTGTCCTGGCATTCAATCCGATTTTGTCAGCCCAGGATGCTCAGCAGCAAGTTGCCCTGCCCATTGATAAGGAGATGCTACCTGTTACGGACATCATGCCTTATTACCCCAGGAAAGCAGCGGATGAAAGTATTGAAGGCCATGCCACGGCGAAGTTCACAGTGGATGTACAAGGCAGAGTTGTGGAGGATTCCATCACAATTATTGATGCGGTGCCTTCAGATATTTTTAATCAGAGTGCTATCGCCGCTGTCCGCCAGTTTCAGTTCCAGCCGCATGTCATCAATGGGCAGGCGGTGCCCGTGGCAGAAGTGGAATATAAATTTAACTACCGCATGAAGGCAGAATGAATATCATCCGGTATCCGGGTTGTCCATCTAAGGGGAACCCGGACATGAAGTCTAGCGAAACAGTTTCAGATATATAGCGAGTAATACCATGACCAAACCCAACAAACTCAGCCGCCGCGAACGACAGATCATGGATATTCTGTATCGCCTGGAAGAGGCCAGTGCCAAAGATGTCATGGCCGAGATGGAGGATGCACCGAGTTACTCATCGGTCCGCACCCTGATTGGCAAGCTGGTGGAAAAAGGCCATGTTGCCCACCGGGAAAGTGGACTCAAGTATGTCTATTACCCGTTGCAGACCAGAGAAAAGGCCTCCAAGTCAGCGTTGAACCACCTGCTACAGACATTCTTTGATGACTCGCCATTACGGGCCGTGAACTCATTGCTGGATATGTCTGCCAGGAATCTCTCTGATGAAGAATTGCAGGAACTGGCAGATATTATTGCAGCGAAGAAAAGAGAAGCGAAAGAAAGAGAAGCGAAGCAACAGGACGGGGAAGGTGCTGCCTCTGAGGTTGCTTTAACTGAAGAGCCGGTATCTAAAGAGTCTGCTAAGAGTCAGCAGAGCTCAGACGGGAGGTCGGTATGATCAGCAGCGATCTTTTCCTGAGCGCCATTGGGGCCTCTCCGGCGTTGAGCTATTTAACGGCATTGCTGGCTCAGTCACTTTTCGTGCTGGGGGTGTTGTCAGTGGTAGAACTGGGCGCCAGAAAATATTTGCGTGGATATCAACCTGTGATGTCCGTTGTGCTCTGGCAGTGTGCATTTTTCCTGTTGCTGGCGTTACCGGTACTGCCTTTACTTTCCCTGACGTTGCAACGTGCAGCTCCCTTGACCGGGGTGGTCTCACCCGTATTTGAAGTGACTGTCATGGCCGGACAGTCAGCCAATTTCAGCAGTCAGAATTTTGTGGCTGTGGCACTTGGTATATACGCCCTGGTTGCACTCTACCTGATACTGAAACTTGGGTTCTCGTACTTTCGGTTGATGCAACTGCAGTCAACGGCTATGCCAGTCAGGTCGTGCAATTTAGAGCTCGAATTAAACCGCTGCGTGCAGCAATTAAATATCAAGAAGGAAGTCAGGATCCTGGTTAGCGAGAAAATCGACTCGCCCATCTCGTTCGGATGGCAGCAGGGCACTATCGTATTGCCTGCAAACCATCAGCAATGGAGTGATAGTGCCATGACTGATGTCTTGCTGCATGAGCTTTGCCACCTGCGTCGCAATGACTGGCTAGTGTTGATGCTCACGCATGTACTGTGCGCACTGTTTTGGGCCAATCCTATGGTCTGGTTAGCACAAAACAGATTACTGGCAGTGACTGAAAGCCGCTGCGATCAGGATGTCGTTAACCAGGGACGGGACCAGATCACCTATGCCGAAAGCCTGATGGGCGTCGCCCACAGCTGCCAACAGTGTCAGCAGCAACCATCACCGTCAAATTGGTTGCCGGCACAACTTATGTTCGACCGCAACACCCTGAAAGCTCGACTTAATCAAGTGTTAAAGGAGACAACAATGAAAACTAACCAGAATGCACAACTCACGAAAAAGACGATTTGGGGCAGTAGTGCCTTGTCCCTGTTAATGCTGTCAGTTCTTGCATTTAATCCCATACTGTCAGCGCAGGAGCGACAGCCCGAACAGCCTCCAAGAGCCAACCAGGTGGATCAACCGGCCCTGCCGAGCTTGATGGAGCAACCAGCCAGCCCCCAACAAGTCGCCCAAGCGCCCAGCGCAGCCAGAGAGCCTGCTCCTCGTGAAGTTGACCAGGAAATCAGGCCGATGCATCAGGTTGAAGCTGCCTATCCACCTGCCGCTGCTGATGAAGGCATTGAGGGTTGGGCGCAAGTGAAGTTTACCGTTTCGGAGGAGGGTACAGTGCCTGTGAGTTCCATTTCCATGGTGGATGCTGAACCGTTGCAAGTCTTCGACGAAAGCGCCAAGGCCGCCATTGCGCAATTCCGCTTCCAGCCTAGAGTCGTCAATGGGCAGCCGGTTGCTGTGCCGAATGTTCAGTATGTCTTCCGTTTTACCATGGATGACGAATAACGTCGTGTCGTACTTTTGACGGCCTCTCTGGGCATGCTCGTAGGTATCGCTGCCGACCACTGCCTGTCGCTACTCCCCCGGCAACCGAAAACTCGCCTGACGGCTCAGACAGTTCGGTTGCGGTTTCGGGTGAGTAGCAACAGGCAATGCGTGGTCTGACTGGCAGCGATACCTACGAGCATGCCCAGAGAGGCCTCTGACTGTGCCAGCGGCTGGACTTTATTTGGGTTTTGATATCAGGTTGTTAATGAGACAAAGCCTGGTATTGGCCATGGAAGCTTTTGTAATGAGTGGCAAGCATCAAAATGCTACGGCAGGGCATCTAGGGCAGGCACAAGGACAGGGCATCATGGATCAAATGGCTGACAATCAGGCTACGTTTAGCGCATCGGGTGTCGCTCGATAAAGCGGGCGGACTGTTTAAAGCCGTCAGGCTGAGTTTCCGCCCGCCGAGCGTCACCCGGTGTGCTGTGGCCGTCAGCCATTTGATCCATGATGTCCTGGCCGCTCCCCATTCAAAACGAGCAGGTACAAAAAAGGGCAAGACCCGAGGATCTCACCCTTCTTTGTTTCACATTCAAGCCGCCTCAGCGGCCATCAATGTGCCGGATTAAGCTGTCAGAGACCGCTCAACCAGGTTATCCATCAATGGCATCTTGAAGTGGTTGAAGTTCAGCGGACGTGCACCTTCGCTGGCCATACCGGCGACAGAGTCGGCGGTGGCTTTATTGCGAGGCATGCCACGTACAGCTGATTCAACGGCTGTCAGACGGCGAGGTGTGCACTCAACCGCGCCACAGACCATGCGTGAGTCGGCGATGTTGCCGCCTTCAATGCGCATGACCGAAGCCAGGCTGACCAGAGCGAAGTCCCAGACGTTTCGGTCGGCGACTTTCTCATAGAAGTAGTCAGCATTAGCCCACTTGGCTGGAATGCGAACTGCTGTCAGGATTTCACCGGAACGCAGAACTGTCGGGTTCTCGATATCGACATCGGGTCCAACGAAAAAGTCTTCAGCAGCAACAGTGCGTTCACCGCTTTCGCTGTTGATAACCATGGTCGCTTCCAGTGCAACCAGCGCAGGGCCAGTGTCACTAGGCGTGACCGCCACACAACGGCTGGCATTGAACAGCGCGTGTTCGCGGTTCTGGCCTTCCGGCGTGTCGGCGTAGCAGAGGTTACCACCGGCACGGTAGCACTGCAGACCGCGACGGTAGTACCAGCAGCGAACGTCCTGAGAGACGTTGCCGGCCAGTGTGCCGACGTTACGGATCTGCGGGCTGGCCACAGCTTCTGCTGCTTCGGCCAGTACACCGTACTGTGAACGGATCATGTCGTTCGAGTGGATCTCTGTCAGTGTTGTCAGGGCTCCAATCTCAATGCCGTCGGCAGTCTCGCGAATGCCGCGCATGGATTCGATTCCAGTCAGGTCAATCAGAGCTTCAGGGCGTTTGGCGCGGTCTTTAATCCACCCGTAGGTGTCCTGACCACCGCCAACCAGCCAACCACGTTCAGCCAGACGTGCTGCCAGAGAGACAGCGTCCTGGATCTGCACCGGCTGATAAAGCTCCATTTCGGGCATGTTGTCATAAGATGGCATAGTGTTACCCTCAGAATGTATTCGTTTTCAGATCGCCGGTATTAAACCCGTTCTGCGCGACATGGTTAAGAATCATGTCAGGCGTTACCGGAGCCCGGTTGAACAGGTGACCATCCAGTGCATCAGCAATCGCACTGGTCAATGCTGCCGCGGCACAACCCTGGGCCGGCTCGCCGACACCACGTGTACCAACAGGGCTCTGTGGATCAGGCTCGTTCACCGCACCAACGTTGTTGGTCAGTGGCACGTCCAGATAGGACGGGATACGTGCCTGGTACAGGCCTACGTTGGCAGGCAGACCATTCTGACGGTCGTAAACGTGACGCTCGTAGCCGGACATGCCGACACCCCAGACGCCACCACCGTTCATGCTCTGACGGAAGCCCATCGGGTGTACGATCGTGCCACAGTCTGCAACGCAGCTGTAATCAACGATTTCGTATTTGCCCGTCTGGGTATCCAGTTCGATTTCCATAAAGCCGATAGCCATTGATGGTGGCATACCTTCATGACGAGAGTCTTTGACGACGCCAATCAAGCCAGTACCAGCCAGACCTTCAACGGCACGTTTGGTGACATCGTTCAGGTTGTCAGGGTAGGTCTCACCGCTGTACTCCCCGCCCATGTTGATAGCTGCCTGTGCTGCTTCGCCATAGGTCATGCCACGGCTGTTGTCTGCTGTTGCAAACACACGGGCACCATCGATGTCGTAGTCATCGGCCACGCCACCGAGCTCCGCGGCTGCAATTTCTTTCAGCTTACGGATGGCATCCAGTGCCGCCAGATGGTTGGTTCGGGCTTCTGTGAACATCGTGTTGCTACCGGCCTGATACGTGCTGTAAGGCAGGTGACGATCCGTGTTACCACGAACGATTTCACAGTTTTCCCAGTCAACTTTCAGCGTCTCAGCCGCAACACGTGTGACAGAGGCGTAAGAGTAGGTGCCAAGGTTGCCAACACCAGTATGCATGTAGAGCTTGCCATCTGTACCAATGCGGCACAGACCGTCGTAGCCACTGGCGCCTGCCGGGTGGAATCCCATGCCGATACCGATACCGGTTACCTTGTTGCCGTTGCGTTGGCCGGAACGGGCTTTTTTCTCGTTCCAGTTGAACAGTTCGGCACCCATTTCAATCGCTTTTGGCATGAATGCGCTGGTCAGTTCCGTGTGATGTGGGCCAACCGTATCGGAACTAATGGGCGCGTTCATGTGACGCACCTCCATGCGGTCGAGACCGGCCTGACGAATTGCCTTGTCGAAGATGGGGGCCAGTACGGCAGCCATTTCGTTCTGACCTGGGCCACGCTGTGCACCACGCGGTGTGGTGTTGGTGTACAGGGTGACGCCACGGAAGCGCATGGTTTCGGGTTGCAGCATCAGTGATACGTGTTCGGCAGCTGAACCACCGCTGGCACCACCACCGGAACCGGCGTCACCGACAACGATCATGTCGACAGCACCAACTGTACCATCGTCTTTCAGACCCAGTTTCATCCAGCCCTGCATGCCTGAGCGCGCAGAACCAATATAGAACTCTTCTTCACGGGTGATACGCAGCTGCACCGGGCGGTTGATCTTGCGCGCCAGATGACCGGTTACCGCCATGATGGGGTAAGGGAAGATCTTGCCGCCAAAACCACCACCCGTGTATTCGTTGATGAATACCAGGTTGGCAGGATCAATGCCCAGCATGCCTGCCAGAGGTGCTACTGCAATGGTGTGACTTTGCAGTGAGCCATGGAAGTAGCAGCGGCCGTTTTCCCAGTAAGCCATACCGGTACGCGGCTCAAGCGCGTGGTGAGGCTGGCCGATGGTCACGAATGGCTCTTCAACGATAGTGGAGCAGTTGGCGAAGCCATCAGCAACGCTACCGATTTCCCACTCTTCGCCGTAGTTGGCGCCTGCTGGCTCACGACCGGCACGAAAAGCGTTGATCGCGTCGCGTGACCATTTGATCTCACCAACGTCGGTGCCCGATGCAGTGGTACCTGCAGCGGCGGCACCGGCGTTACGGATCAGTGTGTTACCGTTCGGGTATGGGTTCGCGCCACCTTCAACCAGGGTATCCAGGGGATCCGTCACGAAAGGACGACGCTCGAACTCAATTCGGATTCTTTCAATGGCCGCTTCCGCGATTTCTTCAGTGATGGCAGCCACTGCCAGAATGGGCTGACCAATATAGGTGATGTGCTCAGAAGCGAGTGGCGGGTTGGCCGGAGGCGCCGCCTGTGGCAGGTCTTCTGTTGACAGAATGCCAACAACACCTTCCATTGCTTCCGCTTCAGATGTGTCGATGCTGATGATTCGGCCGGCGGGCAGCGGGCTGGTCAACAGCCGTGCGAATACCATGCCTTCTTTACGGAAATCTTCAGCGTAGCGAGCCGCACCCGTTACCTTTGCTTCGATATCGGGCGGCGTAAAGTTTTTACCAAGTAATTTATACGTCATGACAATTGCCCCGAGGCGCGCATCACGCCATTCAGATAGTGATCATAAGCTCCACATCGGCACAGGTTACCGGACAACGCTTTACGCGCTTCGTCGCGGCTCGGCCGTGGGTTGCTCTTCAGCAAGGACACGGTCGCCATAATCTGGCCGGGGGTACAGAAACCACACTGCGGGCTCAACTCTTCGATAAACGCCTGCTGTACAGGGTGCAGCGTTCCATCTGCCGCACGCAGTCCTTCCACAGTCGTTACTTGGCGACTTTTGACCATGTGCGTCAGTGTCGAGCATGCGTAGTTGGTAACATCATCGATAAGCACGGTACAAGCACCACACTCGCCGCGGTTGCAGCCCAGTTTGGTGCCGGTAAGACCCAGTTTGTAGCGCAGGGTGTGTGCCAGCGTTTCTTGTGGCATAACATCAACGCGTCGCGAGCGACCGTTAATGTTTAGAGTGATAAGGCGTTCTACCCCACCTGCTGGCCGGTTGGCCGCACTGGCGAGATAGAATCCGGCGCCACTGGAAGCAGCTGCGCCAACAAATATGACGCCTTTAATAAATCGTCTGCGTGTGAGTTTGGCATTCACGGATGGATTCTCCATTTGTTTTCGTGATTGACGGAGACTATAGCTGGTCTAGCTGAATGTTATTTTCCCCAGATGCTAACGCTAAGCCTGATTGCATTCAGGATCAAGTCCCAAATATAAAATGTCACAATTTGTGCCGATTAGGGCAGTGAAATCGTGGGTCTCAGCATTAGCCTTCGCAAGATCAGTATACGCCCTGCGGCGTCTCTTGTCCCGTTTATGGTAAACTGCCTGCCGTTTTTCTCCAACCACTCACCCAGTCCTGCTAAAAAACAGCAGGTTAGGAAAGTCGGGACCACATTCATGACAGTCATTAAGCAAGACGATGTAATTCAGAGCGTAGCCGATGCGCTGCAGTATATTTCCTACTATCACCCCCTGGATTTTATCCAGGCCGTGAATGAAGCCTACGAGCGAGAGGAATCCCAGGCTGCCAAGGATGCCATGGCGCAGATTCTGATCAATTCCCGTATGTGTGCAGAGGGCAAGCGTCCTATCTGCCAGGACACCGGTATCGTGACGGTGTTTGTAAAAATCGGCATGAATGTACAGTGGGCCGATGCCAGCATGAGCCTCAGTGACATGATCAATGAGGGCGTGCGCCGCGCCTACACCCACCCGGATAATGTGCTGCGGGCATCGATCCTGGAAGATCCGGCTGGAGCGCGTAAAAACACCAAGGACAACACACCAGCTGTTATTCATATGGAAGTGGTGGCCGGTGACAAGCTTGACATTACGGTGGCGGCGAAAGGTGGTGGCTCCGAGAACAAGTCTAAAATGGTTATGCTCAACCCCAGTGACAGCATTGTCGACTGGGTGCTGAAAACCGTGCCGACCATGGGGGCAGGCTGGTGCCCGCCCGGTATGCTGGGCATAGGTATTGGTGGCACAGCAGAAAAAGCAGCCGTGCTGGCCAAAGAGTCACTGATGGATCCAGTCGATATCCATGAGCTTCGTGCGCGTGGTCCGCAAAACCGCATTGAAGAGCTGCGCCTGGAAATCATGGATCGTGTTAACGAACTGGGCATTGGTGCACAAGGTCTGGGCGGTCTGACGACGGTGCTGGATGTCAAAATCAAAGACTACCCCACACACGCTGCTTCTCTGCCAGTTGCCATGATTCCTAACTGTGCCGCGACACGTCATGCACATTTTGTGCTCGATGGCAGTGGTCCTGCTGATTTGCAGCCACCAAAACTGGAAGAGTGGCCAGAGATTACCTGGGATGCTGGTCCCACGGCCCGTCGAGTCAATCTGGATACGGTCACCCAGGAAGAGATCGAAAGCTGGAAGCCGGGTGAGACTTTGCTGCTGTCCGGCAAAATGCTGACCGGCCGTGACGCTGCCCACAAGCGTCTGGTTGATATGTTCAATCGTGGTGAGTCCCTGCCTGAAGGTGTAGACCTGAAAGGCAAGTTTATCTATTACGTGGGCCCCGTTGATGCGGTACGTGATGAAGTGATTGGACCAGCGGGTCCGACCACGGCAACGCGTATGGACAAATTTACTGACACCGTGCTGGAAAAAACCGGACTGCTGGGCATGATTGGCAAGGCCGAACGTGGCCAGGTGGCGATTGATGCCATCAAGAAGCACCGTGCGGTATATCTGATGGCAGTTGGCGGTGCGGCGTACCTGGTGTCCAAAGCGATTCGCGAGGCAAAGATCGTCGCTTTTGAAGAGCTGGGCATGGAAGCCATTCACGAGTTTGAAGTCGAAGACATGCCGGTGACAGTGGCGGTGGATGTGGAAGGCAGTTCGGTCCACCAGACCGGCCCTGCTGAATGGCATGCCAAAATCATGGAAGCCCGGCCTGTGGAAGTGAAGTAAGATCTTAATCAGTAAGTCCCGGAATGGTCGGGTTGAAATAAAATCAATCCGACCGACGGGAATTGTAAGAGGTCTGCGTATAAGTCTTTGAAACCTGCCTGGGCAGGTCAAAACAAGGAGACTTACTATGACAGACCTTATTTCCCTGAAGCGACTCTTCATCGCTACTGCAGTGATAGCAGCCATGGTGCCTGCGCTGGCCGTTGCGGCTGATGGAGAGGAAGGCGGTGAAGGGCGGCACGGGCCGCGTCCTGAACGAATCGACTTTTCTGAACTGGACGCTAATGGTGATGGCAGTCTGGACTTTGATGAGTTCATGACATTGCCAACGCCCCGGCTCGATCGTATGGACACTAATGGCGATGGTAATGTGACCGCTGAAGAGATGCAGGAGCAATTATTTTTGCGCCTGGACCAGGACGGTGATCAGTTGTTGAGTGAAGATGAGTTGCGTCCGCCTCGTCGGGACCGCGAGGGTCGTGGTCGACGACTGTCCGATGATCAACGTGAACGCATCATGGAGCGCCGCAGTCAGGGGCAGTAATCAACCAGGCTTGCTATCGATACCGCTGGAATCAACAGGAGACCTATGCTGAGCGATCAGGCGCTGGCATCCGCTATCGCCGGGGGCGATCAGCAAGCCTATCAACAGGCCGTAGCGCGCCATGGGCGCGCTATTGCTGTGTATGCCTGGCGGCTTCTGGGTGATGAGTCGCTGGCTGAAGATATCGCTCAGGAAACATTTATTCGCTTATGGACCAGGGCCAGTGACTGGCGGCCCGAAAAAGCATCCCTGACCACCTGGTTACACCGGATTGCTCATAATCTCTGCATGGACTATTTACGTCGAACAGGGCCTTCAGCACCTTCGTTGTTACCAGGTGAGGATTCAGTCCGAGCTGATTCATCAGAGTCTGGCGATCCTGTTGAAGACGAGCGGGTCAAGCAGCTACTGCACGAGGCCTTGATGCTGTTGCCTGAGCGGCAACGCAGTGCTCTGGTGCTTGTACACTATCAGTCACTGAGCAACCGTGAAGCAGCTGAAGTCGTTGGTGTTTCTGTCCGGGCTCTGGAATCGTTACTTGTTCGGGCCAGGCAGTCAATAAAGCGTTCAATGAAAGGGGAAGGCAATGGATCACCAGGGTGATGATTTGCATAACACAGCAGAGGTGACGGAGATGCTGAAGCAGCATGCTGCCGACGAACCGTCATTCCCAGGGTTGCAGCAACGACTGAACGCCATTCCTGATACATACCCTCGCCAGTCAGTCAGTACGCTGGTTACGCAGCTTTTGGCGACATTATGGCCTGAGCAGCTGTCAGCCAACTGGCGCCTGAGCCGCTTGGCATTTCTGGCACTTCTGCCTATGGCTTTGGGTGTTTCAATAGGGCAAGTGCTGCCATCGGGTACCGAGGAAATGACCATGACGGCAGAAACCGAATGGTATTACCTGGCATTTGGCGATGTTTCGAGTGACATCGCTGCGGGCGAGTTGAACGAGATGGAGGCAGCGCCGTGATCAAGCTGACTGATAAACGCGTAATTGGCATTTTGTTGATATCACTGGCCGTTAATCTGTTTTTGATGGGTATGTTATCGAGTCGAATCTTTCGCCCAGGACCTGAGCCTGAGCGCCCGCCGGCTTCAGAATCAGTTAATCTGCAGTGGCTCACTGGTGACCTGGCTTCAGGTCAGCGCCAGGCATTGTTACCAGAACTGCAGACTATGAATCAGGCGCTGCGCCCAGCACGCCTGCAACTGATCCGCGAGCAGCGTAATGTCAGCAGAGAGTTGATGGCGGAAACGATGGATAAGGCGGCCACTGTTGCTGCGCTGGCCGACCTGCGTCAGGCAAATGAAAACTATCAGCAGGTGATGCACGAGCAACTGGCTGATGTGCTGGTACAAATGCCAGCGGAACAGCGGCGCCGTGTTATGCAGTTTATGACAGAGCGCAGGCCACCCTTACGCCGCCTACGTGATGGCAGGGAGGGGCGGCCAGATGCTGAGCGCCGTTAGTTATCTGTTTCCAGCATGTCGGCGTAGGCAGAGTCTTTCGGTAAAGTCACCTTGCGTGCAAAACCTTTGATGCTGATCGAATCAGGTGTCATGGCCACCGCACCGTCTTCCATGCCATCGATTACCTGGTCACCGAAGCGATAAATCAGTGATGTCTCGCCACGTGTTTTGGCGCTATCGTAATCGCGGCTTGCCTGCGCGACCGCTTCATTTTTCTTTTGCCACTCGCTGATGGCCGCTTTGCCATGACGTTTCTCCAGCATGCGCTGGGTCACGTGCGGGGCCAGCACTGAGGCACTGGCGTTATTGCCACCAAAGCCTTTGGCATTGAGTATCACTGCGTCCATGGCCTGGGCGCCGACTTCACGGTTTTGCAGCAGAAAGTCCAGTCCTTCAGTGTGCACGTCCTCGGCGAGCTGGTCGACGGTGGTGATGCCAGGCATCCAGCCGTACTGCCACAGACCCAGACTCGACACCAACTGGTCTGCTGAAGCAGAAGCCAGCGAGTGGCCGATATAGGTTTTCAGTGCCGTCACCGGCCACTTTTCGATACCCCAGTTTTTGGCCATGGTGCTGAAAATATGCGATTCGGTAATCCGGTTTTGCGGTGTTCCGGTGCCATGGGCCTGAACGTAACTGCGCTCGCGCAGGCCTTTCTCGCCGATTACGTTTGCGGTTGCTGCAGCAGCCTGGGCCATGGTCAGGTAGTTGCCCACACCAGGGCTGGAGATGGATTTTTTGAAGCCATCAGCGTTGACAAAGACATCGTTCACAGAGCCATGAATGTTGGCGCCAAGCTCCAGTGCCAATTTGTCGTCGCAAAGCACAATAAACTGCGCAGACTCACCCAGCGTGAAGCCGGCGTTGAGACCAAAGGGACGGCAGGCTCTGCGGAAATCCGGTGCTGTCAGCCCCAGGTGCTCATCCAGTGCCTGTAGCGCTTTGTCATTTACCAGGGCGCCCATGGTGGTGTAGCCATCAATCACTTCGGGCAGGATCGGCGCTTCTGCGGTACCAACTACCGCAATGCGGTGAGTACCACTGCGAATGTCGCGGATTGCCTGCCGCAGGTTATAAAGGAAGGTGGCACAAGCGGCTGCGTTGGTACCTGTGGTGCCCAGGTTGCCCAGCACATAGGCATTGATGAAATCCGCCGGCATTTCGGCAAAACCTAACGCCAGCTGCTTGGACGAAACGCGGTTGCCCAGCAGGCGCGCCTGCATCAGGCCGCCATTACCTTCGTAGTCCAGCTGACTCATGCTGCTGCCGGCGTAAACGCTGATCTGTTCGACTGACACGTGATTCAGTACCTGATCCCAGTCAAAGCCCAGCGACTGAATGGCATCGCTGGCGCCGAACACTGTCATCTGCAAGCCACGCGGGTGGTTGCGTGACTGGTACAGGGTTTTGGGGTCAAATCCGCTGGGTAGCTGACCGGCGGCATTGACCGGGCTGGGGCGCACGCTTTCGGTCAGTACATCCAGGCCATTGTGAACTTCCACATCGACTTGCCCGTCATCGGCATCGCTGATCAACCAGCCCATGGGTATCTGATCGGGTAACTGATTGCGACGAATACGGAAACGGATGGATTCGCCATCGGTGCCAGTGAGTCGGGCCTTTTTATGAAAGGGGATATGGTTCGGGTCGAAGCGGTCATTTTCCAGCTTGCGAATCAGGGTGCCAGCTTTCAGAATGGGCTCAAGCTCAGTCAGATAGCTGTCCAGCTCGACCGGCTGTTTTTGCGTATTCAGCCACTGGCCATTGTGCCAGTGCAACAGCCCCATCAGGCTGGCCAGGCTGGCTTTGGTGTCGCGAGCATCTGCGGTCGAGAGATTGTCCAGTACCAGTCGACGGTAGCCATGGTGGGCGGAGCTGCGGCCAGCCGGGTTGATGCCACCAAATCCTACAATGACGGGTAATGCGGTCATATCTCTCTCCTAGTCTATCCTGTCTGGTCGATCCTGGGCTGACGGACAATTGGCAAAATGCGACACTCAATATAAAGGATTGTCATATTTTGATATTATGGTTAATGGGAAATTTAACATGGTAAATGAGACATTGCAGCGTTTGGAGACGCCGGATGAGCAGAGCCTGGCTCGCTTGCACGAGGGCCTGTCCCTGCCGGAAATGCATGAATGTCTGGGTATTCCGCCGGATTATGCTGAAATCACCGGATTGATCTTCTTTGCTGAACCCGAGTCCCTGGCTATTGTTGGTGAGGACTGTTTCGGTCGTTTGCTGCGTCTTGAACCGACAGCCCGGGAAGCCTGGGAGGAAATGCGTTCAGCCGCCGCTGGGGATGGCGTGGATCTGTTGCCGGTGTCGGGTTTTCGCAGCCACTACTATCAGGCTGATTTGCTGCGTCGCAAAATTCGCGATGGGCGAGCCCTGTCAGAACTGTTAACTGTCAATGCTGCTCCGGGCTACAGCGAGCACCACAGTGGTCGTGCACTCGACATTACCACGGTGGACACACCACCGCTGCAAATCCAGTTTGAGGAGACCGGTGCTTTTGCCTGGTTGCAAAAAAATGCAGCACAATTCCAGTTTTCGTTGTCCTATCCAAAAGAGAGATCAGGAATCATCAGCTACGAGCCCTGGCACTGGTGTTTCAATCAATAGCTGTTTTCGCCAAGAACAGTTTTCACCAATAACGCTTGATCAAATGCCAGAGAAAAGAGTAGGCTGAAAGTCAGTGAAGGAGTTAGATTGCATGATAAGAATTGGGACTGCCTTTTGGTCCATTTGTTTCATCCTTTTATGGCCGATTGGTCAGGTACACGCCCAGGAAGATCAAACTGCCGGCGATACCAACTCACAAAATTCTTCGAGTGAGCAAGCTGATCCTGAGTTCCAGCGGTGGTTGCAGTCGTTTATCGACGAGGCACGCGCAGCAGGTATCAGTGACGCCATCATCAACCAGACCCTGGTGAACGTTACCCCCATTCAACGCGTGGTCGATAATGATCGCAACCAGGCTGAGTTTGTCGAAACTTATCAGATGTATCTTGATCGCCGGGTCACCGACTGGCGCATTCAGACCGGTCGTGAACGCCTGGCGCAACACCGCGAAATCCTGGAGCAGGTTGCTGCTGAGTACGGTGTTCCTGCCCGTATTATTGTCGCCATCTGGGGCATAGAAACCAACTACGGTAACTTCACTGGCGGTGAAGATGTGATTCAGGCCCTGGTCACGCTGGCTTATGATCCGCGTCGCGCCGATTTTTTCCGCAACGAACTAATGCAGGCTCTGCGTATCCTGCAGGAAGGCCATATCTCGCATGCAGACATGAAAGGGTCCTGGGCTGGAGCCATGGGGCAGAGCCAGTTTATGCCCAGCAGTTTCCGTCAGTATGCTGTTGATTTTAATGACGATGGTCGCCGGGATATCTGGACCACCGAAGCCGATGTGTTTGCCTCGATCGCCAACTATCTGCGCGAGGCTGGCTGGCAGCCCGGTATTCGCTGGGGGCGCGAAGTCCGCTTGCCTGGTGACTATGAAACACGTCAGGCACAGTGGCATCAACCTGCTGATGTGTCCTACGGCTGCAGCCGTTTGCGGGTTCACAGTATCCAGCAGCCAGTGACTGACTGGCAGGCCGATGGCTTCCGCCGGGTGGATGGCGGTAACCTGCCTCAATCCGATATCCGGGGCTCTATTGTCCGTCCGGATGATGACACCGGTCCGACTTTTTTGACCTATGATAACTTTCGCGCCATTTTGTCCTACAACTGTGCCAATAACTATGCGTTAGCTGTTGCACATCTGGCTGACAGCTATTAATGTGAAGTGAGTGAATCAAGAAAGCGCCAGGTGATCCTCTCAGCCGTCGAGCGCTGAAGTCGAAAATGAGAGAGGGAAGAAAGCCGAAGTAAGACCTGAAAAATATAGGTCTGCGCAACCATAAATATGTAAACAGGAATGCGCAAATATAAATACGTAAATATTAATAGGGAAATATGTAGAGGAGGACATTACCGACAAAAAGAAGTGTTGTTTTGACTTGTCACAGAAACGATCAGGAGACACACAATTATGTCCAATGAATTTCAAATTGTTTATCACAATATCGAACAATCCGACTCCATCACCGAAGCGGTGCAAAAAAGAGTCGATAAACTGCGTCGATACTGTAGCGATATTATCGGTGGCCGAGTAGTCCTGGACTGTCCGCACAATAACCACCATAAAGGCAAAGTGTATTCTGTAGCGCTGGAGTTGCAAACTCCCAACAAGCCTGTGATGGTGACCCAGGAACAGCATGATAACCATGCCCACGAAGATCTGTATGTGGCCATTCGTGATGCCTTTAATGCGGCAGAGCGACAATTGAAATCCGTGGATAAAAAACACCGCAAAGCCGCCGTGCACAAGAACCCTGATGCTGTGGCGGAAGAAATGGTTGTCGACGACGATCTTGACGACGAACCAGAATATCAGAGCGCTTACGGCTGAGGCCGCATGAAAGCGTTTTTCCTGCCGACAGTATATTCATGCAGCAGGAAACACTCAGTGAGGTAACGCACATTTATCCTGTGTAAATGCTGACACTGAACAACAGAGCCGGGTGAAAGAGCGACGATTCCTTTATAATCGCCTCATCACCCGGTTTTTTAATGGCCGGAGGAAAGTGAAAGGCCAGCTAGGCTGGAGCAGCTATCTTTTTTTGCCGACACTTTCCATGCAATGAATCTGTTTGTTTCATGAATCTGTTTTTTTAAGAGGGAGATACCCATGAGTGATAACGCCCAACAAGCCGCCGAAGCCGCCGCCTTTCGCCGTCTGCTGAAACACCTGGACGACAACAAGGAGGTGCAGAATATCGATATGATGAACCTGACCGGTTTCTGCCGTAACTGCCTGTCAAAGTGGTACGCTGCAGCTGCCCAGGAAGAGGGCATGGATGTCGACTACGATCAGGCGCGGGAATATGTTTACGGGATGCCTTATAGTGAGTGGAAGGAGAAGTATCAAACGCCGCGTTAATCTGACTCTTCCACATTAAACAACTTCGTCCTAACCAGCCGCCGATAGGCATTCGGCGTCACCCCGTGGCGCTTGCGATACAGCTCCGTAAAGTAGCTGCTGTCCTGGTAGCCCACGGCAAAGCCGATTTCTGAGACAGCCAGATTGCTGTGTTTGAGCAGCTCCCGCGCCTGGCTGATGCGAATTTCCTGCAGGTAGGCTTTGGGGCTCTGGTTAGTCGCCTGGCGAAAGCGGCGATAAAACGTGCGGGGGTTGAGATCGAATTCGGCAGCGACGTCGGTAAAGACCACATGGTCGGCGTAATGCCGGTGCAACCACTCCTGGACTTTGATGATCAACTCGTCGTGGTGGCTGTTGAAGGGGTCCGCCTGCAATAGCAGGGACTCATAAGAGCGCTTGAGTTCGTGAGTGAAGTGACGTGACACTTCATCAGCAACGGCACTGTCAAAAATGCGTTCGACAAAATGCAGCATGACGTCACGCACCGCATTGACGCTGCCAGTACAATAGAGTCTGTCCTGGCGGGTAATGAAGCGCTTGCGCTGTAGCTGTATCTGCGGGAAGCGCTGGGAAAAATCCTTGAAGTATCGCCAGTGTGTGGTGGCGACTCGTTCATCCAGCAGTCCGGCTTCCGCCAGAAAGTAACTGCCGGTACCGACGCTGCAGAAAGTGGCACCGTTCTCATACTGTTTCTGTATCCAGGCGACGATCTCCGGGTGACGGCGCACGATAGCAGAAGGGTTCCCCCACAGTGCCGGGATGAATATCAGGTGGGTATCATCGACATCAGCCAGGGCTGCCGCAGGTTGCAGTGTCAGACCGGCATTGACCTGCATGGGGCGGCGGCTTTCCGCAACGGTGACCAGCGTGAGCTGTCCAGGGCGCTGGCGCTGTTTGAGGCTGTGAATGGTGTCGGCGGCATTGAGCATTTCCATGGATATGGTGATACTCGACGCCAGCGCCTGCGGCAATAGCAGGAAGCTGATATGGTCCATTAGCTGTCTGTGTAGCGAATGTCGGTGACCCAGTATAGCGTGACACCGGAAGGCGCGCGAACCCGGATTTCATCGTCGACCTGCTTGCCGAACAGACTTTTGCCCAGCGGGGCATCCATGCTGATAAGGCCTTCGCTTTCACCAATCTCGTCTGGGCCGACAATACGAAACGTGTGTGCTTCGCCGTCTTCATCTTCCAGTGTCACCCAGGCGCCAAAGTAAATCTTACTGGGATCACTGGGCGGGTCTTTGACAACCACGGCCGATTCCAGGCGTTTGCTGAGGTAGCGCACGCGGCGGTCGATTTCACGGAGACGTTTCTTGCCGTAGATGTATTCGGCGTTTTCGGAGCGGTCACCCAGGGCAGCGGCGTCGCTGACCTGGCGGGTGACGCGAGGGCGCTCATCGCGCCAGAGGTAATCCAGTTCCTGCCGCAGTCGGGCTTCGCCCTCTGCGGTCAGGTAGTTGGACTTGGGTGGTGCCGGTGGCCGGTATCGGCTCATCCGTGCTTGGCAGCAAACTGCTTCATGAACTCAGCCAGGGCTTCACAGCCGGCCAGGGGCATGGCGTTGTAGATTGAGGCACGGATACCGCCAACCTTGCGGTGACCTTTCAGTGCGTACAGGCCAGCGGCTTCGGCTTCCGCCACGAACTGCTTGTCCAGGTCGCTGTTAGCCAGGTTGAAGGTCACGTTCATGTGTGAGCGGTGTGCCTTGTCAGCCGTACCGATGAAGAAGTCGTTGCTGTCGATCAGGTTGTACAGCAACTCAGCCTTCTGCGCATTGACCTTCTCAATGGCATCCACACCGCCCTGGTCCTTCAGCCATTTCAGCATCAGGTTCATCATGTACACTGCGAAGGTGTTGATGGTGTTGGGCATGGAGTGTGCATCGGCATAGGTCTTGTAGTTCAGCAGGCTGGGCGTTTGCTCCAGTGCCTTGCCGATCAGGTTTTTGCGCACCAGTACCACGGCCATGCCGGAAGGACCGAGGTTCTTCTGCAGACCGGCAAAGATAACGCCAAACTGGTCAAAATTCAGACGACGGGACAGCAGTTCCGATGTCATGTCAGCCACCAGCGGAATATCACCCGTGTCGGGGAATTCGTTCCAGCGCGTACCGAAGATGGTGTTGTTGCTGGTCAGGTGGACATAAGAGGTATCTGCATCCAGCGTGCTGGGATCAAAATCCGGAATGCGGTTGAAGTTAGTGTCTTCACTGGTCGCAGCCACTGTCACATTGCCGAAACGCTGGGCTTCTTTACGGGCCAGACCGGCAAAGTTGCCGGTTTCCAGGTAAGCGGCCTTGTGCGCCGGATTCAGACCCAGCAGGTTCAGCGGGACAGCAGCAAACTGCAGTTGTGCGCCGCCGTGGATGTACAGGATTTCGAAATCATCTGGCAGACCAGCCACTTCGCGCAGCAGTTCGTCTGTCTCGGTGACCAGGGCATCAAACTCTTTGCTGCGGTGGCTGATTTCGATCACGGAGCAGCCCATGCCGTTCCAGTCCAGAAAATCCTTCTGTGCCTGCTCCATGACAGAGGTCGGCAACATGGCTGGACCTGCACCGAAATTGTATACGCGATTCATCTTTACTCTTCCCAAGTTAACAGAGGTCTAAAATTAAACGGAGGTTTCTTAAAGTACAGTAACGTTGATAACGTCTTCGATGCCCCGGATGGCATCGGCAGCCGCACTGCTTGGCGCCTTGTCCAGGTCAATCAACGTATAGGCAATTTCGTCACGGCTTTTGTTGATCATGTCGATCACGTTAATGTCCTGCTCGGCCAGTACAGAAAGGATCTTGCCGAGCATGCCTGGTACGTTCTTGTTGCTTATTGCCAGGCGGGTGTCGGTTTCTGCGCCAGGCACACGATCCAGAGACAGTGCCGGGAAGTTCACCGAGTTGCGAATATTACCATTGACCAGGAAATCCTTCAGCTGTTCTGCGGCCATGACCGCGCAATTTTCTTCCGCTTCAGCGGTTGAGGCGCCGATATGCGGTGTCAGGATGACATCGTCGCGGCCAATCAACTCATAGCGAGGGAAGTCGCTGACGTAACGGCCGATCTGGCCGTTATCCAGACCCTTGATCACGGCGTCATGGTCGACGATTTCGTCACGGGCAAAATTCAGCAGGCAAAGGCCGGGTTTCATGGCAGAAACCATTTCATCATTGATCAGGTTACGTGTGCTGTCCAGCACGGGCAGGTGCAGGGTGACAAAGTCAGAGTTAGCCAGCAATGCTGTTACGTTTTCAATTTTCTGCACCTGGTTAGGCAGTCTCCAGGCCGCGTCAACTGACAGGGCCGGGTCATAGCCCAGTACGGTCATGCCCAGGTCGATAGCCATACCGGCAACCATGGAGCCGATAGCGCCCAGGCCAATGATACCCAGTGTTTTGCCAGCCAGTTCATTGCCGGCAAACTGTTTTTTGTCCGCTTCCATCTGTTTCGACAGCGCCGCATTGTCACTGCCGCCAGCCTGTTTGGCGATATGCGCCATGCCTGGAATCACGCCGCGAGTGGACAACAGCATACCGGTCAGGACCAGTTCTTTTACGGCATTGGCGTTGGCGCCTGGGGTGTTGAAAACAACCACGCCTCGCTCTGTGCAATGAGTCACTGGCACGTTATTGGTGCCCGCGCCGGCTCGTGCGATGGCACGCACTGAGCTTTCAATCTCATCCGGGGCCAGCTTGTGGCTGCGCAGCACGATGGCATCGGCATCCTGTTGGTCGGCACCGACCTGGTACTGGGCGCGATCAAAGCGGTCCAGGCCTTTGGATGAAATCTGGTTGTAGGTTCTGATCTTTGTCATGATGGGTTCCCTGATCGTTAGCCAGTATTTTTCATTGTTATGTCAGGCTGGGTGTTTAAGCGAAATAACCGGAAGTAACCGACAGACGGATGATTTCCGCAGCAAAATCGATTGTTTGGCCGTCGCCAAAAAAGGTGGACTGTTATAACGCGAAATGGACTGAAAAACCAGCCAGAAAGTCGATATGACTGATATTCAGGGCTAACATGAGCGATAATTTGAGGCGAATACCGGTTTTAGTCAAAACCCACAGTGAGACAGCATGACTGATATGGAAACGCAAATGCTGCAGGTCTTTCGGGTGCCAACCCGGCGCATTCCTGTTATCAGGATATTGTGTCCAAACCCCGGCATGATGACCGGGCCGGGAACCAATACTTACCTGATTGGCAGCACAAGACGGATATTGCTGGATCCTGGCCCTGATGTGCCAGCGCACCGGCAGCGAATTCTGTCCATGCTGGGAGATGATGTACTGGACAGTGTGCTGGTGACCCATACGCATGGTGATCATTCCCCGGGCGCACTGGCTATTCGCCATGCCACAGCTGCGTCCCTGGTAGGTTTGTTGCCGTCGCTCAACAGTCAGCACCAGGATGAGACGTTTGTGCCGGATCTTGAGCCGCAAGATCAGCAGGTACTGAAAATCGCTGATGTCGAGATTCAGGCTATTTATACACCGGGTCATGTTGGTAACCACATTTGCTGGTTCCTGCCCGATGAGGGCCTGCTGTTTACCGGCGATCACATATTGCAGGGGACGACACCGGTCATATTACCGCCTGACGGGGACATGGCTGCTTACATGGACTCTCTGCGCCGTATTCAGAGGATGCGCTGTGACCGGCTGGCGCCAGGTCACGGTCAGATTATTGATGACGCCGATGGTAATATTCAGGGGGTCATTGCGCATCGTCTGGCACGCGAAGAAAAAATTTTCAACGCGCTGCAAACATCCGGTGAGGCTATGACAGTGGAAGCGCTGGTTCGCCAGGTTTATCAGGATGTGTCTCCGGGTCTTTGGCCCTGGGCAGCCAAAACCATGCTGGCGCACCTGATCAAGTTGGTCGCAGACAAACGTATAGCTCACGATGAAGCCAACAAAGAGTGGAAGGTAATCCAGGCCGATGGATGAAAAGGGAAGTGAGACCGCCGCGCTCTGGTGGCTCTACGTGATCCAGTGCGGTGACGGTAGTTTGTATACCGGCGTGAGTACCGATGTACAGCGCCGGTTTAGTGAACACCAGCAACAAGGTGCCAAAACAGCCCGTTACCTGCGTGGCAGAGGGCCGTTGCGACTGGTTTTCAGTATCGAAGCTGGTAACAGAGGGAATGCCTTAAAGATGGAGTACCGGGTAAAACAACTTTCCCGTTCCGAAAAATTGACCATGATCAGCAACCGGAAATTACCTGCCAGCTTGGTGACCACAGCGGTTACAGAGATAACAAAGTGACGTCCCAGGTTGGCAGTACAAACAGAGAATGAATCTATGTCTGAGGCTGTAAAAAACAAAATTCCGGTGGGCATCAGTGCCTGCCTGTTAGGTGATGAAGTGCGTTACAACGGGGGGCATAAACGTCACTCCTATATTCAGCAAACACTGGGGCAATATTTTGAGTTTCGCCGCTTTTGTCCGGAAGTGGATATCGGTCTGGGCATTCCCCGTCGCCCGATCCGGATTGTGCGCGAAGGTGAGGCACTGTCTGTCGTTGATCCCCAGGACGAGTCCGATCACGATTATGCGCCAGCTCTGGCTGAAACGGCGGACGCACAGGCACAATGGCTGAAAGACATGAGTGGCTATATTCTTAAAAAGGATTCCCCCAGTTGCGGTATGGAGCGGGTAAAAGTCTACAGTGGCGGTATGCCGGAGCGCAGCGGGGTTGGTGCCTTTGCCGCCCGCGTTATGGAACTGTTTCCTGAGTTGCCGCTGGAAGAAGAGGGGCGCCTGGGAGATTCCGTGCTGCGTGAGAATTTTATTCAGCGCGTTTATGTTTATGATCGCTGGAAGCATATGGTGGCATCGGGTCTGACCTTGAAAAAGCTGCTCGATTTTCATGCCCGTCACAAGCTGATTCTGCTGAGTCATTGCCAGAAAACCTATCGTGATCTGGGGCCGAAGCTGGCCAAGGTCAACAAGGCCGAAGTGGCCGAATTTGCGGCAGACTATGTTTATGACCTGATGAAAGCGCTGAAGAAGCCAGCCAGCCGTGGTGATCATGTTAATGTGTTGCAACACGTCCAGGGTTACCTGAAGAACGACCTGACCCCGGAAGACAAGGCGGAATTAACAGAGCTGATTGCCCGGTATCAGGATGGTACGGTGCCTTTGATCGTCCCGATTACCTTGTTGAACCATTACTTCCGCAAGTTTCCTGATGAATACATTGCCAACTCCTGGTACATGCATCCCTATCCGGCGGAAATGGCGCTGCAGAACGCGATTTAAGTCTGCGCAGAGGTGGTTTGGTGGCTGATTGTTTGGTGTAACCGCACCTGGGCCGCTATAATAGCCGCCTTTTCGCGAAAAATGCCGTCAAGAATTTTGCTGTTGCGAAGTTAGCGGTTACGAAATTAGTGGTTCTGAAACTAATAGGATGACAATGCAAGCTGTATCAGAAAACACAGTGGTTGCCGATGCCACGTTGGATGTTGAAGCCTACATGCTTCGGCTTGGCCAGCAGGCCCGTCAGGCATCGCGCCAAATGGCAGCCGCCTCGACTGCTGCCAAAAACACCGCCTTGTTGGCGATGGCTGATGCGATTGATGCCAGCCGTGAGACGCTGCACCTGGCGAATGAACAGGATTTGCAGCAGGGTCGTGAGAAAGGGCTTGATGCGGCCATGCTGGATCGTCTGGCGCTGACGCCGGCACGCATAGACGGCATGATAGAAGGCCTGCGCCAGGTTGTTGCCCTGCAGGATCCGGTTGGTGCCATCAGTGATATGAGTTTTCGTCCCAGTGGTATCCAGGTTGGTAAAATGCGTGTGCCGCTGGGTGTGATTGGCATTATTTATGAATCACGACCCAATGTGACCTGTGAGGCTGCCAGTCTTTGCCTGAAATCGGGTAATGCTGCGATCCTGCGCGGTGGCTCGGAAGCCCGGCACTCCAATCAGGCCATTGCCGAATGTATCCGGCATGGTCTGGCCGCGGCTGACTTGCCTGCTGAAGCGGTACAGGTGGTGGAAACCACTGACCGTGCTGCGGTAGGCAAACTGATTACCATGCCGGAATTTGTCGATGTGATTGTGCCTCGCGGTGGCAAGGGACTGATCGAGCGTATCAGCAATGAAGCGCGTGTGCCCGTTATCAAGCACCTGGATGGTAATTGTCACGTCTATATTGATGATAAAGCGGATGTAGACAAGGCAGTTGCTGTTGCGGAAAACGCCAAGACGCAGCGTTATGGCACCTGTAACACCATGGAAACGTTACTGGTTGCCGAAGGTATCGCCAGCACTGTGCTGCCCTTGCTGGCAGAGCGTTATCATGCGCACGGTGTGGAAATGCGGGGTTGCCCTGTGGCACTGCCTTACCTGGGCGATGAAGCCATCGCGGCCAGCGAGGCTGACTGGGAAACTGAATACCTGGCGCCGGTACTGGCCATCAAAGTGGTCAGCGGACTGGATGAAGCCATTGCCCATATCAACCAATACAGCTCAGCGCACACTGAGTCGATTATCACTGAGGATTTTGACCGGTCGCAGCGATTCCTGCGCGAAGTCGACTCAAGCTCGGTGATGGTTAACGCCTCGACCCGGTTTGCCGATGGCTTTGAATATGGGCTGGGAGCTGAAATTGGCATTTCCACCGACAAGATCCATGCCCGCGGACCGGTTGGTCTGGATGGGCTGACATCACAGAAATACATTGTGCTTGGACAGGGCCACATCCGGCAATGAGCCGTCGTGTCGGCGTGCTGGGTGGCATGTTTGATCCGGTCCACAGCGGCCATGTGGAAGTAGCACTGGCGGTCCAGTCTGAATTGAAACTGGATGAGGTCAGACTGGTGCCCTGCGCCATACCCAATCACAAGGCCAGTGCCAGCGCCGGTGCCATACATCGGGCCAATATGCTCCGTCTGGCCATCGATGGTCTGCCTGGTCTGATGGTTGATGAGCGTGAGCTGCAGCGCAAAGGCACGTCCTACACCGTAGACACGCTTGCCGAAATGCGAGCGCAGTTTCCGGCTACCAGCCTGGTTTTTATTCAGGGTGAAGACAGTTTTCGTACTCTTCCGCAATGGCATCACTGGCGGCAACTGCTTGAATATGCGCATATTTGTGTGATGTCGCGGCGATCTGAGGAGGGCGAGGCACTTTACCGGCCTGAGCTCGATGCATTGTTGTTGGAATATGGCGTGGATTCAGTTGAAACCCTGTTTCAGGCGCAGCAGGGATATATTCTTCAACTGGATGAAGTGGATAACCCGGTCTCCTCGACCATGCTCCGTGAAGCGCTGCTGCAAAGACCGTCTCTGGCGAATGCTGTCAACAAGGCAGATAGCCATTGTGCTGGATCAGGTACTACAACGCCCGGTAAAGCATTAGACAGTTCATGGCTTGATAGTGCTGTGCTGTCCTACATTGAACAACATGCGTTGTACCGTGAGCATTAACATGTTCGCAACTGTTTAAATGGTTAAGTATTGAATTTTTATTGAATAAACGCCCATGCATGGCGAAGGAAAAAATCGTTGGAAACCAAACAAACGCTGGAAATTGTTAAAACTGCCATTGAAGATATGAAAGGGCAGCAAATTGAAGACTATGACGTGTCATCGCTGACGCCTCTGGTGGAGCACATGGTGATTGCAACTGGCAATTCCACAACGCACATCAAAGCCCTAGCTGATGAAGTGGCCGTGAAGATGAAAGATGCTGGCGGGCAGGTCAGAGGCGTGGAAGGCCACGGTCAGCAAGCTGACTGGGTGCTGGTGGACCTTGGTGATGTTGTCGTGCATTTGATGTCGGGTGCGACCCGTGCGTTGTATCGTCTGGAAGATCTGTGGAATTTTAAAGCGCTGGATGCTGACCCTGAGGCAGCAGACGAGGCTGTTGACGGTGAAAATTAGGCTGCTGGGTATCGGCACGAAAATGCCGGCCTGGGTTGAGGCAGGGGTGGCTGAATACAGCAAGCGCCTGCCTGCGCCTTTTCGTTTTGAGTGTGTTGAACTGCCTCTGGTTCATCGGGGTAAAAACGCCGACACCGCCCGGATTATCAAACAGGAAGGCGAGGCACTGTTATCCAAAGTGCAGGATCAGGATTATGTGGTCGCGCTGGATGTGCAGGGCAAGTCGCTGTCGACAGAGAAACTGGCAGAACGTATGGCTGACATTCGGGAACGCGGTGCCCAGTTAAGTTTACTGGTGGGTGGCCCCGATGGTTTGTCTGCTGAGTGTTTGTCACGTGCCGATGAAAAATGGTCACTGTCTGCCTTAACGTTACCGCACCCGCTGGTGCGCATTGTCGTCGCCGAACAAATTTATCGCGGCTGGAGCGTATTGGCAGGACATCCCTACCACCGAGCCTGATAGCGGTGTAAACTATTTGCCAAAATCAGGGTCTATCTTCAGGACTTTCACTTTTTGCATGGTTCCGCGACCAGGATTGTATGGCACAACGATTCCGACTAGACGAGCATAAAAAAGAATCCAGAATTTTCAACGGACGGCTGATTTTCTCGGTCAGTGTTGTCTTTCTTCTGGTCGTCATCCTGGTGAGCTGGCTGGTCAATCTGCAGTTTGTCCAGCATGAATATTATTCTGCGCGCTCTGATGGCAATCGCCTTCACTCTCAATATATCCCGCCAACCCGTGGTCTGATTTATGATCGCCAGGGTCGTCTGCTTGCTGAGAATCGCCCCATTTTTAACCTGACAGTCGTACGTGAACTGGCGGAAGATTTTGATCAGTCATTGCAATTGTTGCGTGACGAGATCGGTTTGACCGACGAGGATATTCAACAATATCAGGTACGTCAGGACCGCCGTGCAGTACCACGTTCTTCTGTGCCGCTGAAAATCAAACTGGACGATGACCAGATTGCTAAAATTGCTGTCAACCAGCACCGCCTGCCAGGTATTGCTGTAGAGGCACAGCTGCTGCGTTATTACCCTTATGATCAGGGGACGTCTCATTCCATCGGCTACGTTTCGGAAATCAACCGGGAAGAGCTGCAAGGTATGAATGAAGAGGAAGCGCTCAATTATCGTGCGACTGATCATATTGGCAAAACCGGTATTGAGAAAACCTACGAGGAACTGCTGCACGGTACGGTAGGTTTTGAGACCGTCGAAAAGAATAACCGTGGCAGTGTGACCCGGGTGCTGGGACGAACAGATCCGGAACCGGGCCGGGATATTCAGCTACACCTGGACATCGCCCTGCAAATGGCAGCTGAAGAAGCACTGGGTGAGCGCCGGGGCGCCATTGTTGCCATCGAGCCTTCGACAGGTGGCATTCTGGCAATGATCAGCAAACCAGATTATGACCCCAATCTGTTTGTGACCGGTATCAGCCGGGATCAACTCGGGGCGTTGAACCGGTCCCGTCACTCGCCAATGTTTAATCGTGCGATTAATTCCCGTGTGCCGGGTTCCACGATCAAGCCGATTATGGGGCTTGCCGGTTTGTATTATGGCGTTGTGGATCAGGAGTTCGTGATCAATGACCCCGGTTACTACCGTTTACAGGGCCGTTCGCGCCCTTACTATGACTGGACCTGGTGGGTGGACAAGTCAGGCCATGGTCAGATTGATCTCGAGCGTGCTATCTACCAAAGCTGTAATACCTACTTCAGCCATATTGCGGTGGAGCTGGGCATCGACAAGATCCATGATTACCTGCTGACCTGGGGTTTTGGCAGTAACGAGGCGCTGGATGTGCCGGAGGCGGCCGTTGGTATTGTCCCGTCTCCGGAATGGAAGCGGGAAAACAAAGGTCTGCCCTGGTATCCCGGTGAAACACCGCCGGAAGGCTTCGGAAACGGCATGTTCCAGGCCACCACCCTGCAGATGGCCAGTGCCGCAGCGACTATTGCCAACCACGGTCAGTTTGTCCGGCCACGTATGCTCAAAGCGATACAAAGTGGTGGCGAAGGTGAGTTTGCTGAAGCCATTTTCGATGGTGAGGCTGTGCAACAGCCGTTGCTGCCATCTGCGGAAGATATCGCTTATGTGCGACACGCCATGGAGCATACAGTCAGTAAACCCTATGATCGCGAGCATCGCCGTCATGAGGGGACTGCTTACCCGTACATTGCCGGAGAGGAGCCATTGGCGTACCCGATGGGCGGCAAGTCCGGTACCGCACAGGTGGTGGGTGTTCAGGTTGACTCGCGAGGTAACCGCATTGATCCGGAAGAGATCAGTGATGAGCACTTGAACCACGCAATGTTTATCGCTTTTGATGCTTCTCCGGAGTCCAGGATTGCTGTGGCTGTTTTTGTTGAAAATGGCGAGGGCGGAAGCTCGGTTGCAGGTCCGCTGGCGCGGGAAGTGCTGGATGCTTACTTGTTGCCCAGGCTGGAGCAGGAAGAATCTCAGGACAGTGAGGCACTTCTGCTGACAAGCAGTCCGTGACTGGGTTAACATCAGGCAATCTGTTGTTTAATTTCCAAACATGGCGCTGACAAAAACGTGAATTCATCGAGCAAGGTAGTCATTGCACTGATCCTGGGTGGACTGATTTCCGCTTGTAGCAGTGTATCCCCACCCTCTGGCAGCTCCGGCAACTCTCAGGCTGGCCGCTACTCCATTAGCCAGGATCGTGCGCCCAGTGTTGCGGTTGATCCTTCACGGATTCAGGACGTCATACCGGAGCCGATTAATCGGACCATGGCGGGCAACCGCTCTCCCTATACCGTCAACGGTCGCAGTTATCGGGTCATGGCCAGTGAAGAAGGGTTTCAGGAAACGGGTCTGGCCTCCTGGTATGGTGAGAAATTTCACGGCCATGCCACTTCCAATGGTGAGATTTTTGACATGTACCAGGTCTCGGCCGCTCACACGCGATTGCCGATACCCAGCTTCGCCCGTGTCACCAACCTCGAAAACCAGCGCAGTATCATTGTCCGGGTCAATGACCGGGGCCCTTTCCATAACGAACGCATCATTGATCTGTCATTCGCAGCCGCTTATAAGCTCGGCTTCGCGGATCAGGGCACAGCGCTGGTTCATGTCGAATCCATTGTGCCCGGCCAGGAGCGTATACTTGCCGCCGCCAGTCGGGAACCGGCACCGGTAATGGAAGTAAACAGCAGTCCCGCCCGTTATCTTCAGGCAGGCGCTTTTGCGGACCTGAGCTCCGCCCAGCGACTATCCGACCGCTTACGGAATATGACCGGCCGCCCGGTGTTCATTCGCTCGATTCAGGCTGATGGCCCGAACCAGCAATTGCACAGGGTTCGCATTGGCCCGATTGTGGATAGCAACGAATTGCGACGTGTGACTGACCTGATTGTCGGTGCGGGACTGGGTCAGCCGTTCACCGTTCAGGAATAATCGCCTGGTCATCGCCAGCTATTCATACAAGATTCTAAAGTACTTGGGAAACCCGATATGACAATTACAGCCAACGCTTCACACAACTCTGGTACTGGTCCGCAACTGACAGGATGGCGGCGCCATGTTGCAGTTGCTATGTCAGCACTGATGGTATTATTCAGCAGCCTGCCAGCTGCGGCACAATCCATTATGCCGCGAGCGCCGGAAGTTGCGGCTAGCAGTTACATCCTTATGGATGCGACCACCGGTCACATCATCATGGAAGAGAATGCGGATGAGGCATTGCCACCAGCAAGTCTGACCAAAATCATGACTGCCTATATTGCCGAGGTCGAAATTGATAATGGCAATATGAGTTATGACGACCAGGCCTACATTAGCGAGAAAGCCTGGCGTACCCAGGGTTCCAAGACATTCGTGGATGTGGGCAGTTATGTGCGGGTGGAAGATCTGTTGCGCGGTATTATCATTCAATCGGGGAATGATGCCAGCGTTGCCATGGCTGAACATATTGCCGGTAGCGAAGAAGCTTTTGCCGACCTGATGAACCAGCATGCCCAGGCACTGGGAATGGATCAGTCTCTGTTCCTCAACTCCAGCGGTCTGGATACCCCCAGCGGTGATACCAACCTGATGTCTGCTCGTGATCTGATGAAGCTGGCGCGAGCGACCATCCAGGAGCACCCGGATCACTACGATATTTATTCTGAGCGTGAATTTACTTTCAACGGCATTACCCAGGGCAACCGCAACAGCCTGTTGTTCCGCGACCCTTCAGTGGATGGCATGAAAACCGGCTGGACGGATCGCGCAGGGTATTGTTTGGTTGCCTCTGCTGAACGTGATGGCATGCGACTGATCTCAGTTGTGATGGGCACTGCCAGTGAGGAAGCCCGTGCGGTGGAAACCCAGAAAATGCTCAGCTACGGGTTCCGTTTTTACGAAACGCATAAACTTTATGATGTTGGCGATGTGATTAACACCGCTCGTGTCTGGTCAGGAGCCGAGAATTCGGTGGAACTGGGAATAAATGAAGAAGTGTATATTACCATTCCACGTGGCCGGGCTGATGAACTGACAGCGACCCTGGATTCGGAAGAGTTTATCCGTGGCGGGTTTGAAGCAGGCACCGTGCTCGGTTCAGTTAATGTCACACTGGATGATGAGGTGCTTTACAGCGGAGATGTCGTTGCGATTGAAGGCGTTGAGCGTGCTGGCTGGCTGAAGCGGCTGATCGATGCACTGACGCTGTTTATCATGGGACTGTTTAACTGATAGCAGCCAGGTTTACATTTCAAATTCATATTTAGTGCAAGTACAAGCAGTCAGAGCAAGCTGGAGATTTCATGTCAGCAGACAATACAGATAGTTCCACTGAACAGGAAAAACCCAAAATTGAGTTTCCCTGTCGTTACCCTATCAAGGTGATGGGACATGCCACGGATGATTTTGTCGAGGAGGTGATGGTGATAGTTCGCCGTCACGCCCCTGAGACACATAGTGATGATGTCAACAGCCGGCCCAGTGCCAAGGGCAACTACCTGTCAATCACGATTGTGATTGAAGCGCATGGTAAAGAGCATTTGCAGACCTTGTTCACCGACCTGAAAACCCTGCCTGCTGTTAAACTGGTGCTGTGAACGAAGTGGCTGCACCAGCAGGGACGGCACAACGGCTGGTAATCCGCCAGCTTGGGCTTCAGCCCTACGAACCGGTATGGCGCGCCATGCAGCACTTGACGGAAACCCGGAGCGATGAAATTGCTGACGAGTTGTGGGTGCTGCAGCATCCTCCTGTTTTTACTCAGGGGCAGGCGGGCAAGGCCGAGCATTTGCTGGCGCCCGGGGATATTCCCGTCATCCAGATTGACCGTGGGGGGCAGGTGACCTATCACGGGCCAGGTCAACTGGTGATTTATCTGTTGATTAACGTGCGACGTGCTTCTGTCGGTGTCAGAGAGCTGGTCAGCCTGATCGAAGCAGCCATCATTGATACACTGGCATCTTTCAAAATCGAGGCGGCTGCGCGCCCGGACGCGCCCGGGGTTTATGTCGGGGATGCCAAAATTGCCCAGCTCGGCTTGCGTATCCGCCGCGGCTGCTCATATCACGGTCTGAGTTTGAACGTCGCCATGGACCTGTCCCCATTTTCGCGTATTAATCCCTGTGGTTATGCTGGCCTGGCGGTGACCCAGCTCATTGACCTGGTGGCTGAGGATGATGAACAGTCATTGATGGTAACAGTGGAAAAATTATTATTGCAGGGTATTATCGAGCGTTTGCAGCCTTATAGCTGGGTTGACGTCAAACACGAGTTGCCCGAAAGTCCTGGCCAAGCAGGCTAGTGGAATCGAGTTAACAGGTTAACAGGAGAGTACATGTTGTTCAGTATTGCCAAAAAAGCCAGGCAGTTCACTGCCGGCACGATCATTAAGCGCAGCCATTCTGTATCGGCAGGCAGCTCACGGCGCATTGCCCTGGGCTTGTCAATGCTGATGGCTGCCTCTGCAGGGTCAGTTGCCGAAGCCAACACGCTGGTCAGGGTGACATCGACGTATGGTGATTTTACGCTGGAACTGTTTGACGATCAGACGCCCAATACGGTCAACAATTTCCTCGGCTATGTTGATCGAGGTGACTTCGATATGACGGTGGTGCATCGCTCTGTCAGTAATTTTGTGATTCAGATGGGGGCTTATAACTGGTTGGGCGATTGCGTTAGTGATGCGCCGCAGCCGGGTATTAACTGCAGTGCTGTTTACACCCAGCAACAGGACCCGGTCGTGAATGAGCCGGTGGTATCGAATACAGAAGGTACGATTGCCATGGCCAAGCTGGGTGGTAACCCTAACAGCGCAACCAGTCAGTGGTTTATCAACCTGGGTGATAATTCCGAAAACCTTGATGAGCAAAACGGGGGGTTTACCGCGTTTGGTCGAGTGCTGGGTGACGGTTTGGAGGTTGCTAATGAAATTAACGGGTTGGAAGTGGTGAGTGTCGGTGGCGCAGCAACTGAGATGCCTCAACGCAATAATCCAACCAGGTTGCCACAGACTGATAACCTGGTCTTAATGAGCGCCTACCGCGTGGATCGTTTCAGTACGGCCATGCATATTTTCGAGTACAGCAGTGGCCGGCTGGCTGCCTACGTGAATGCGGGCGATCTGGGTAACTACAGCATGCAGTTCAACCTGGTCGAGGGTGACGGTGGGGTTATCTTTGAACTGGATACAGGTAACATGGTCCCGCTGGAAATCACACCAGAAGGTATGGCGAACTATTTGCCCGATGAGCAGAAAGTGGCCATTCCGCAAGTGGAGATCAATAATAACGGTTCAGTCAGCGTACTGAATAATGTGGTACTGCACATGATTGATGAAAGCCAGATGCGCTTCGAGTTGGAATCCTACGAATGAGTGCGCCCCGGGGTGAGTTCAGTTCCCGGTTCGGTTTTTTGATGGCGGCCTCCGGGTCGGCTGTCGGACTGGGAAATATCTGGGGCTTCCCCACCAATACCGCCAGCAATGGTGGTGCGGCATTTCTGTTTACTTATATTGTCCTGGCCTTTGCCATTGCCTACCCGGCACTGATGGCGGAACTGATTATCGGTCGCCATGCCAAAGCGAATGCGGTGACGGCTTTGAGAGGGCTGGCAAGAGGGCCGCTGACACGCGCTCTGGGCGGTATGGTCGGTTATGCCGGTATGATCACCGTCAGCCTGATCCTGAGCTTCTACGCCATTGTCAGTGGCTGGATGCTGGCCATGACCATGGCGTCGCTGGCCAATCTGCTGCAGTTTGATGCTGCCGCCGACTGGCTGGCAACGGGATCTGTGGTACGAGATGCCATATTTACCCTGGGCTTCATGCTAATGACACTGTGGGTGGTGACTGCTGGTGTCAGTAACGGTATCGAAAAATGGGCCTCGCGGCTCATGCCTTCACTGTTCATTATTCTGGTCTGCCTGATTATCTATGTCTTCACGCTGGATGGCGCGATGGAAGGGTTGCGCATGTATCTGGTGCCTGACTTTTCCCGGATGCTGGAGCCTGGTTTGGTGGTCAGTGCCATGGGGCAGGCGTTCTTTTCCCTGTCGCTGGGGGTAGGCACCATGTTGATCTATGGCTCCTACATCAACCGGCGTGAAAATCTGCCGGCTCTGGGGCGCATGGTGACCCTGCTGGATATCAGTGTGGCAGTGACAGCAGGTCTGCTGATTTTGCCAGCCATGACGGTGGCATTGAATCTGGGCGTGCCTATCTATGATGAACAGGGAGGACTGATCGCCGGTCCCGGGCTGATTATTTCTGTCCTGCCAGCACTGTTTGATCAGATTGGACTGGCCGGGATACTGGTATCGCTGGCATTCTTCATCCTGATGACCATTGCGTCGCTGACTTCCTCCATTTCCATGCTGGAGGTACCGCTGGCCTATGTGGTCGAGAATTACAACACCAGTCGCCGGCGGGTCGGTACCTGGCTGACCCTGGGTATTACGGCTATCAGTCTGCTGATTGTGTTTAACTTCGATACCCTGTTTGATCTGGTGGTTTCCCTGACGACAGAATACAGCCAGCCATTACTGGGTTTCTTCTTTGCCATCTTTGCCGGCTGGATCTGGCATCGTAACGGCATACTGCAGGAAATCAGGCAGGGCAGTGAGAACGTAGAACATACGATGTTCTGGCGTATCTGGCCGGTTTATGTGAAATTTGTGGTGCCGGTGGCCATTCTGGCTATCTACCTGCAAACCCTGTTGGGGTGATTTCTGTTACCTGACAGACATGATTTGCTGTAATACGGCACAGAATCGGGTGATTTCATCTTCCGTATTGTAGGCATGTAACGATGCCCGGTTGATATCGGGCAGTCGTCGGTAATAGTGGTCCAGCTGTGTATTTTGCTGCCGCACCACCGATGTGTTGATCCCCGACTCCCTGAGCAAGGCTGCAATTTCTGTCGCAGGCTGAGTCTCGGCATGAAAGGTCACAATGCCGGACAGGTTTTCCCCTTTGTCATCTACACTGATTCCTTCTATCTTGCCTAGCTGCTGGCGCAGTGAGGCGGCCAGCGTGCAAATTCTTGATTCAATCGCGGGCATACCCACCGACAAGGCATAATTAACGGCAACGCCTAGTGCGATGCGGCCCGCTACATCATGCTCCCAGGCTTCAAAGCGACGGGCGCCTGGCGCAATCTCGTATCTTTCAGGTGAAAGCCAGGTAGCCGACTGCAGGTCAATGGCAGCCGGTATCATTCGGTTGGCCAGGGCTTCCTGTGCGTAGAGGAAGCCTGTACCGCGCGGGGCTCTGAGGTATTTTCTGCCTGAGGCAACCAGCATGTCACAGCCCAGCTCATCAACATCGAGGTGCAGGTGCCCGGCGGACTGGCAGGCATCCAGCAGATAGGGAATATTGTAGTGTCGGGCTATTTGGCCCACTTTGGCTGCCGGCTGGATGGTGCCGCTTTGACTGGGCAGGTGGGTGAGCAAAATCAAACTCGCACCGTTTTCAGCCTCCTGCTGCAGGCGCTGTAAATCAATGCTGCCCGACTCATCATTCGGCACGAACACAAGCGCAATCTGTCTGGTTTCGGCCAGGTGAAGCAGGGTCAGGTAATTGCTGGAATATTCAGACTGATTAACCAGGATACGATCGCCAGGCGCCAGCGGAAGCGCTGCGATTAACAGCTGGAAAGCACGAGTGGCGCTTTCCACGCAGGCTATTTCATTTTCATGGCAGTTCAGTAGCCGGGATAAGGCTGTGTAGGTCTGGGCACTGGCTTTGGCGTTTTGCAGCGCCGCTTCGTAACCGCCGATTTTCTGTTCAAGTGCCAGGTGATCCAGTTGAGCCCGGGTAACCTGGGCTGGCTGCAATGAGGCTCCAGCGTTATTGAAATGAATCAGATCCCGACAGGCTGGTGTGTCATCACGTAGCTTGTCGGGATCCATCAGGTTCATGCCAGTTTGATAGCACGTCCGTGGTTATAGACTTCCACCAGTTGTGAGTGCATGGCCTTCACCGCTGTGTTGTAGTCGTCTTCATCCAGGACAAATTGCATATCCACCTGACGCATGCATTGATGCACACCCAGAATATCCACACCGGCATCGGCCAGTGCCTGGGTTGTTCTGGCCAGCATGCCAGGGATCTTCAGGTCGCTGCCAATGGCAGAAACGATGCAGACCTTCCGCACATTAATCTCAGCGCCGGGAAACAGGTCGGCCAATGCTGCCTGAATGCGCTTGACCGTTTTCAGGTTGGCGGACAGATAATGCGTGATGGTATTGGCATTGAGGTCCTTGTTGATGACCTGGGCCTTGAAGCGGGTGATTTGTGCCAGAAACTGTTTCTCATAATGTGACAGGTCGCCCACCATGTCCTGGTCAAACAGCTCAATGGCGTAAACACCCTGACGACCAGCTACGATCTCGACACAAGGCGAGTCACTGACGTAGTCGCGGGTAATCAGCGTGCCGCCGTGCTCGGGCTCAAAGGTGTTTTTGACGCGCAGATGAATATTACTCTGACGCAGGCCTTTTGCCGCTCGCGGGTGGATAGCCTCCATGCCCAGATTGGCTAACTGGTCCGCGACATCGTAATTGGTGCGACCGATCGGCACGGCTTTGGTCTCGCCAACAATACCGGGGTCGGCACTGCTGAGGTGGAATTCTTTATGGATGATGGCTTCGCGAGCGCCGGTCAGAACGGCGATACGGCTGAAGGTCATCTCACTGTAGCCTCGATCAAAAATAGCCATCAGGCCGCCTTCACAGTGGCTGTAACCAGTGGCGATGGGTAGCTCCTTGCTCAGGTCAATGCCCTCAAAGGCACGGCTGATGTGTTCGTCAAGAGAGAGGTGCTTTTCGCTGTTCCAGCCAGACAGATCAACCAGCCTGGCGTTGATGCCATGCAAGCGGAGCAGCTGTGCAGTATTGGAGGCACTGTGGATCTCACCCAGGCTGGCCAGCATCTCTCGCACGGTCTGCAGGTAATCGGACAGGGCAAAATGCCCGTGCTGGCACAGGCTGGCGACATCTTCCAGTACGCTTTCGGCGTCCTGCAGTCGGTCCAGTATGAAATCGTTGGCTTTTTTTAGCTCAGATTCACCATGATCGGCAAAGAGGTTGTCATTGAGCTCCAGAAGGTATTCGCGTGTTTCCTTGAACGCTTTGCGCCAGCTGGTCTGGTCTTCTGCGTCAGCAAACAGTGAGTAAATACCGGATTGCCCGGTCTTTTTGTGTTCCAGCAACATGTTGGTAACACCGCCGTAGGCAGAAACCACAAATATTCGCTGATAAACATCCCCTGCAAGGGCGGGATTCATGAAGATATTCTGGCGCACAGCTTCAAATTGACTCATTGAAGTGCCACCGATTTTTTCGACCGTATGGCCTGAAGACGATGGCTCTGCCTGTGAATCTGACATTTTGTTTCCTGTAATCAAGACTTGAGGCGACGGATTATACCGGAAATTGATGTCAGTTTCATGCCAGCTCTATTGACAGGGTGTTACCAAGCTGTCAGCAGTGCCGCAGAAATGCTGTCAATCATGGTGCAGATTGCTTCCCCGGGTCTTAAGGGAGAATGTGGAAGTAGACAAATCGGGCATTGGGGTCCTGAGGCATTGGGTACTCAATGGCTTTCAGGTCGATTGGCTGAAACAGGCTCTTGTAGCCATCACAAAGTGAATTGAAAATCACTTCCTGAACGATGAGTATATTGTAGTCCTGCAGGCCTTGTTGATGGGCACTGTCATCCATGATGCTGGCAATTTTCGGGTTTTTGCGCATCTCTTCGTAGCGATAGGCCTGAACCAGGGCGTCTCCATACAGGTCGTAGGCTCGGATACCGCTGCTTTGGAATGTCCCTTGCACGGTATTAAACGCCAGCCCCATCGCGGCTTTAATCGGATGACCGTAGCTAAAGCGATCCACCTCAGCATTAAAGGCCTTGAACATCATCAAGGCGGTATCCACGGCATGGTCGGCCAGTGACATGCTTTTCTCAGTCATAAAAGGGTAACCCACAGCGCTGATAAAACCGTCGCCGGTTTCTTTCAGTCGGAAGGCACGGGATTTGAGCGGGTTGTGACGGTAACCCATCATGCAAATCTGCGAGAAAGCCCGAAATACATTGAGGAAAAAATTCTGAGTGCGTTCATGCCGGATAGCGCTTGATCGGATAATATCAAACACATTAATGATGGCCTCGCTGCGGGCCACGGGCATGGTTTCTTCCAACTGGTCCCCAGACTTGATTCGTTCCAGCTGATGTGGGTAGACGAGTTTGGATAACTGGTTATAAAGGTGCTGGCGGGTGTCTGCATCAACCGACTTATAGTAAAAACGACTTTGGATACGACGGAAAAACAGCCAGCCTACAATAATGCCACCGAGATAGCCCTGTATCAGTTGCATGATATTAAGGGTCAGGTAGGTCGCATTGATGCGGTAGATCATCAGCACGGTCAGCAGGGTAAAGACAGTGTTTCTCAGGAGCGTGACTTCAAAGCGGGTATGGTAGGAGAAAGCGGTTGTCATCAGGATGACAAAATTAATCTGCCCGGACAGGGCAATGTAAAAATTGGATTGCTCCTGTTGCGTTAATTCGGGCCGGAAGATCAGCTGCAGTGTCATGCAGAAACCGAACAAGATGCTGAACACAAAACAGTCGAACACGGTACGCGAGAGTTTGCTGGTGGTTGAAAACAGCAGCGTGACCCAGGGGAACAGCAGTACGATCAGAATCGGTATGGAGTAGGTCAGTAGTGCCTGGCCAGCATAAGGGTTATTGCTGCTCAGCAGGTTCTGCCAGGTCATCAGTGAGGAAACCAGGAGGAGTAATGCTGAGGTCCGGGCTGGCCAGTTTTTGAGTGCCCAACTGGCATCGTCACGCAATTCATCACGGAACTCAGTGACATGTTCTCTGCAATATGCCGAGTACTTGTCCTGATTCATATTATAAGTGCTCAAAATTATTCATATTGTTATGCCGACAAATTGCGTGACATGATTATACATAAATGTGGTGCTCCAGCAATGCAGCAAAAGGCATGTCGGGCGCCAATCATTGAAAATTCATTATTTCATAACTTAGAGGTTGGATATGTTGATTTATCTGGGGCTGGCGTTGTACCTGGGGATTGTGTTGAGTTTGCTGTGGGGGCGTTTTGCCTTCTTTAAAATGAACTCGGGCACCCCGTTTTGGCTGGCGCTGAGTTACGACCTTGCAGTCGGTGTCCAGATGGTTTCAACGGTTTATGGCTTCATTGTTGTGACGGACGTCACAAAACTGCCCTTGTATATTTGTCTCGTGTTGTACGCCTTTTCGCTGGTGTTATTCTGGTGGTCGATTGTCACTGCAAAATCACTCGACTTTGCCTTCAGCACAAGCGTTGGAAAAATCGTGACAACTGGTCCATTCGGGGTGTTCCGTCACCCGTTTTATGTCTCTTACATCCTTGCCTGGCTGGGCAGCTCGCTGCTGTTTGGGTGGCCTTGGCTATGGCTGAGTCTTGCCTATCTGACAGGTTTTTATGTGATGTCCGCAAAACGGGAAGAGGCCGTTATTTTGCAGAGTGAGCAATCAGAGCAGTACAAACTTTACCAACAACAAGTAGGCATGTTCCTACCAAGGATATTAAAATGGAAGCAATCAAATTTAAAACATTAACTGACACAACTGAAATCGATTTTTTCCTGTCTCGTTTCGAGAGTTTTGTCGGGGTCAAACTGCCTTACGATTACATGGAACGCAGTCAGTTCGTGGCCGGTTTCAAAGGCGATGAAATGGTGGGTGGCTATATGCTGGTCACCAAACCTGCTTTTCGCAGTCTGATGTTTGTCCCGGATGATGTCAAACAGTCCCACGAGTTTTTCCAGAAAGACAGCTACGACATGATGGAAATTAACGGACTGTGGATGAGCGCTTCATTGAAGAGCGCCTCAGAGCAGTTCAGCATCTGGACCCGCCTGGTTCTGGATGCATTCAAGTGCCGCAAGCAGTATGTTCTGCTGATGGCTAACCAGCGCAACAAGAATATCCGACATGTTCATGCCATGACGGGTGCCAAGGATATCTACGAAGGCCAGCCGATGCTCATGTCGGGCGATAAGAGCCATTCCACCATTCGTGTCAGCTACACAACACGCTGGTCATTATTGCTTAACCTGCCACGTTACTGGGCAGAGCATAAAAGCCGTGAGCGCCGTTTCCAGCGTCGCCTGAAACAGCGTGCCTACAACCGTGTGATGACCAAAACCAGCTGATTCCGGGTTATGCCCATTGTTGTTGGGTGAAAACCGGGAACAGGAAGTCCCGGTTTTCACTGGCATCAGGGTTGTCCAGATTCTTCAGGCCTGCTTTACTATAGAGAATGGTTGTATGATGTTAGTTACATTCAGCGCTGCTTGTTTGGCGTTACTTTATTGATAGGAGCAGGAAGTGAGTCAGGAATCTATCCGTCAGTTGTTAGAAAATTTGGAAACGGAGTTGAACCGCAATGAGTCAATGGACGATGAGACTCGCGCGCTTCTGACCCGTCTTGATAATAATATTGATCAGATGCTGGAGGATTCTGAACCGAATAGCCCCGAGATGGAGCAATTAATTGATATGGAAGCGCGATTTGCCGCAAACCATCCGGTCGCTGAGCGTATTGTCAGAGAGCTGATAGCCACGCTGTCACGCATCGGTATATAAGTCAGATTATCCGTTAACGACCCGCTTATCTGTTAACGATTAGTGCACAGGGAAGTGACAAGTTTTTCCAGGGTTACCCAGGTATCCCCCGGGCGAAGGCCTTTGGCCCCAGCATCAATGGCGTGCAGCCCGGCCAGTAGTCGTGACAGTGACTGTTTGCTGTGACGTTGCAGGGCGGCTTCGACTGCCTGTTGCCGGTTTCCCCAGACACGGAATGATTTCAGCACGCTGCCCATCGGCGAGCCCTGTTCCATCTGTACCTTCATGGCCAGTAACTGCCGTAGTTCTCTTGCCACCATCGCCAGTATGTAGAGCAGCTCATTGCCTTCTTCCCGTAAGCGTTGCAGGGTAGTCAGGGCTTTTGCGGTATTGCCGGCGAGGCAGCTTTCGATCAGCGCAAAAACGTTGAAGCGGGCATTGTCAGTCACACTCTGGCTGACAGCATCCAGGTCGAGCTCGCTGCCGGCACCAAACAACATATAGAACTTCTCTATTTCCTGATCGGCTGCCAGCAGATTGCCCTCGGTACGTTCGGCGATCAGCCGGATAGCATCGGGTGTGGCAGACATCTGGTAGCGCTGCAGACGAGCACGAAGCCAGTCGTTAAGCTGACCCGGGTCGATATCGTACAGTGGCAGAAAGGCACAATGTTTTTCAATTGACTGAAACCATTTGCTCCGTGTTGCCGCAGCATCCAGCCGAGGGGTTTGCAGTAACAGGATGGTGTCTTCGGGAGGAGACTCCAGATATTCGATTAATGCTTTCCTGGCAGTATCGTCAGGTTTGCTGCCAAGTCGAATCTCGATCAGTTTTTTATCGCTGAACAACGACATGCTACTGGCAGCGTGATGGAGGATATCCCAGTTGAACTGGCGATCCGCATCGTGCACTTCCCGCTCGCTGAAACCCGCTTCCCGGGTTGCCTGGCGGATCATGTCGGCGGCATCTCGCGCCTGTAACGGCTCATCGCCAGCTATCCAGTAACATCCTTGCAGTGATGACTGCAGGTTTTGGGCAAGCTGGGCGAACTTCAGTTTCATATTTCGATGGCCTGCAGGCGAATCACGATCTGCTGGGCCAGCTCCTGGCGCAGATCGTCCAGTGCAATCTCCCGGCCCGACTGGCTGCCACCGATATTGGCTGTGTCTTCGAAGAAATTCCCCTGGGCTTCAAAAAGCTCCGGGCCTGCCATCAATGTGCCATTCAGATGCAACGCCGCTTCAACGGACAGGCGCAGCTCGTATTGCCCGGCACCAGCGCGGGTATTCAGGCTGACCGTCTGTTGTTCAATCGCTTCATTGGAAATCAGTAATTCAAAATCACTGGCATTACGCGGTACCAGTTCCACATCATAGCTGGACAGATATCGGCTTAATGGCGCTTGCAAGGGGTGCAGACTGTTGGCAAAAGTCACCGTCAGGCGATCAATAGGCAGCGAGCCGTCATCACTGCCACGTAAGGTAAATCCGCAACCTGCCAGGCTCATCAGCACGATGATCAGCCCGGCAGACATGAGGCGCCGAATCCCCATCAGCTTAGCCCACCACGATGTTGATGAGTTTGCCGGGTACGACAATGACCTTGCGAACCGTTTTGTCATCGAGAAAACGCTGCACGTTATCGTCTTCTTTGGCCATGGCCATCAGCGTATCCTGGTCGGCATCTTTGGCGGCGCTGAGCTTGCCACGTAGCTTGCCATTGACCTGAATAACATATTGCACCGAATCCTGCACCAGCGCTTCCTCGTCCACCTCAGGCCAGGACTCGTCAATGATAGCTGTCTGGTGACCAAACTTCTGCCATAGTACGTGGCAGAAATGCGGGACGATCGGCGACAGTGCCAGGAGTACGATTTCCAAGGCTTCTCGTGACACTGCCTGGTTATTGCCAGCGCTGGTATCGGCTTCTTCCTGAAACCGGGTGATCGCATTAACCAGTTCCATAACCGCTGCTACAGCCGTATTGAAGGTTTGACGACGACTATAGTCATCACTGATTTTTTGCAATGTACTGTGTGCTTTCAGGCGCAGTTGTTTCTGAGCATCGTTCAACTGGCTGCGATCCAACTTGGCTGTTTCGACAGAAATGTGCTCCATGCAGATACGCCAGAGTTTTCGCAGGAAACGGGCACTGCCTTCCACGCCACTATCGGACCACTCCAGTGACTGAGTGGGTGGTGCCGCAAACATGGTAAACAGACGGACCGTGTCGGCGCCATACTTCTCAATCAGTTCAGCAGGTTCAACCGTATTGCCCTTGGATTTCGACATTTTACTGCCGTCTTTCAACACCATGCCCTGGGTCAGCAGACGCTTGAATGGTTCATCCGAAGAGACCAGGCCTTCGTCACGCATTAACTTGTGGAAGAAACGAGCGTAGAGCAAGTGCAGGATGGCGTGTTCGATACCACCGATGTACTGGTCTACCGGCAACCAGTGGTCGGCACGTTTGTCCAGCATGGCTTCAGTCTGGTCTGGGCAGGTATAACGTGCGTAATACCAGGATGACTCCATAAAGGTGTCAAACGTATCGGTCTCGCGCTCTGCATCGTTGCCGCATTTGGGGCATTTGGTTTGATAGAACTCGGGCATTTTTTTGATGGGCGAGCCGCTGCCATCCATGTTGACGTCTTCAGGCAGTATCACGGGCAGTTCATTTTCAGGCACTGGCACAGATCCGCAGTCATCACAGTTGATAATCGGAATCGGTGTTCCCCAGTAGCGCTGACGGGAAACCCCCCAGTCGCGCAAACGGAAGTTGATCTGTTTTTCGCCTTTGTTTTGCGACTTCAGCCAGCTTTCAATGGCATCAAAAGCTGCCGGAAAGTCCAGGCCATCAAATTCACCGGAGTTAATCAGCACACCTTTTGCTGTATAGGCGCATTCGTCCAGATTAGCCGATTCGCTTTCATCAGCAGGCCGGATCACCTGCTTAATGGGCAGGTCGTATTTTTTGGCAAATTCATAATCACGCTGGTCGTGGGCAGGTACTGACATAACGGCACCGGTGCCATAACTCATCAGTACAAAGTTGGCGACAAACACGGGAACTTCTTCACCAGTGACCGGGTGAACTGCCTTGAAGCCGCTGTCCATGCCCAGTTTTTCCATCGTCGCCATGTCAGCTTCAGCTACTTTGACGTGACTCTGCGCTTCGATAAAACTGCCCAGTTCAGCATTACTTTCGGCCGCCTGCAGTGCAAGCGGATGTTGGGGGGCAATGGCGACGTAAGTCACGCCCATCAGCGTGTCAGGGCGTGTCGTATAGACGGTCAGTCTCTCATCACTGCCTTGAACCTCGAATGCCAGTTCGACACCTTCTGAGCGGCCAATCCAGTTGGCCTGCATGGTGCGGACTTCTTCCGGCCACTCTTCCAGTTTGTCAAGATCATCCAGTAATTCCTGGGCGTAATCGGTAATGCGGATAAACCACTGTGGGATCTTGCGACGTTCAACAATCGCACCAGAACGCCAGCCGCGACCGTCAACAACCTGTTCGTTGGCCAGAACTGTCTGGTCAACCGGGTCCCAGTTCACCTCGGCTTCTTTCTTGTATACCAGTCCCTTTTCAAACAGGCGGGTAAAGAACCATTGCTCCCATTTATAGTAATCGGGGTGGCAGGTAGCCAGCTCGCGACTCCAGTCATAGGCATAGCCCAGCTGTTTGAGCTGTTTGCGCATATAGTCGATGTTGCTCCAGGTCCACTGTGCCGGGGGCACCTGACGCTGGATAGCTGCATTCTCTGCAGGCAGGCCGAAAGCATCCCAGCCCATTGGTTGCAGTACGTTCTTGCCCAGCATACGTTGATGGCGGCTTATGACATCGCCAATCAGGTAGTTACGGACGTGCCCCATGTGCAGGTAACCACTGGGGTAAGGGAACATGGACAGGCAATAGAATTTTTCCTTGTCACTGTCTTCTGTTACCTGAAACGATTGTGCCTGATCCCAGAATTGCTGGGCGGCTGCCTCAATTTCCTGGGGCTGGTAGGTTGCTTCCGCTTGTGTCGTCATTGTTGCCTTCAACTGTGTCTGTTTATCTGATATTCAAGAATCTTTGACTTGCTGGGCTGCTTCTTTCTGTTCATGAAGTCGTGCCGCCACTTCCACTGGAAGTGTCAGTTTGAGCAGCCGAATCTGGCGGCTGTCTGAGTTCAGTACGGTAAACTGGAATTCGCCCAAATCAACCGACTCATCCCGCTCGGGTATGTGCCGCAGTTCCTGGAGAACCAGACCGCCCACGGTATCCGCTTCTTCATCGCTGAAGGAAGTCAGGAAGTATTCATTAAAGTCTTCTACCGGTGTCAGTGCTTTGATGATGTACTGCTGGTCATCAAGGCGCTTGATGTAGCTTTCATCATCCACGTCAAACTCGTCATCAATTTCACCGACGATCTGTTCCAGTACATCTTCAATAGTGACCAGCCCGGAAGCGGTGCCATACTCGTCAATAACAATGGCCATGTGGTTTCGGGTCTCACGAAACTCTTTGAGCAGGACATTGAGCCGCTTGCTTTCCGGGACAAAGGTAGCTGGCCGGATAATATCTTTTAAATTAAAGCGCTCAGCTTCCGGATTCAATGCCAGGGGCAGTAAATCTTTTGCCAACAGAATGCCGATGATCTGATCCGGGTTTTCACCGGTAACCGGGAAGCGTGAGTGGGCTGCCTCAACAACGATGTCCAGTATTTCTGCCAAAGACTGCTGTATGGAAACAGTAGCCATTTGCGGTCTGGGAATGACAATTTCCCTGACCTGCATACTTGATACCTGCAGGGCGCCCTCAATGATGCTCAGAGCGTCTGCGTCCAGCACCTGGTCCTGTTCAGCGCTGCGCAGCATGGCCAGCAGGCTTTTGATATCTGTGGGTTCATCAGAGAAAACCTGCGCGATGCGCTCAATCCAGGATCGCTGGCGTGGCTCACTACTCGGGGGTTCGTCGATCATGTGCTCGGAATACTCCTGTTTTCATAGGGGTCGGCGATGTTAAGTGATTTAAGGATGTCAATTTCAAGGTTTTCCATCTGTTCAGCGTCACTGTCATTCTGGTGGTCGAAACCTAACAGGTGCAACACACCGTGGATTACCATGTGTGCCCAGTGATCAGACAGTGATTTATTTTGCTCGCCAGCCTCGCGTGATACCACAGCCTGACAAATCACAAGGTCGCCCAGCGGGAGCGTATCCAACAAGGTCGCAACCGATGCCGGCAAATCGCTGGGGAAGGATAGCACATTGGTTGGATTGGCTTTGTTGCGATACTGCGAATTCAACTCGGCTGACTCTGCTTCGCTGACAATCCTGACGCTGATTTCAGCATTGTCTGCTACTGGTTTCAGGTTGCCGGCGGCAAGTAATGCGGTCTGGCACCAGGCGGCTATGGTGTCAGCGTCTGGTTGCTCTGCTTCATCTGTGATATCTCTGATGACTTCAACGGTCGCGGTCATTGCTGGCATCCTGGTTCAGCGACTTCACGGTAGTCTGCTTGTCGTAGGCATCATAAGCTTCGACAATGCGCTGTACCAGTGAGTGACGAACAACATCCTTGGAGTCAAAAAAGTTGAAGCCGATGCCTTGCATACCATCGAGTACTTTCAGTACATGAACCAGTCCGGACCGGGTGCCTTTGGGCAGGTCGATTTGTGTCACATCACCGGTTATCACAGCAGTTGAGCCAAACCCGATGCGTGTCAGAAACATTTTCATCTGTGACACGGTCGTGTTCTGACTTTCGTCCAGAATGATGAATGAACCATTGAGCGTGCGGCCGCGCATGTAGGCCAGGGGCGCAACTTCAATGACATTGCGCTCTATCAGACGGGTGACTTTTTCAAAGCCAAGCATCTCATAGAGGGCGTCGTAAAGTGGCCGTAAATACGGATCAATTTTCTGTGCCAGGTCGCCAGGCAAGAAGCCCAGTTTTTCACCTGCTTCAACCGCCGGGCGCACCAGCAGTAACCGTTTGACCCGATCCTGCATCAGCGCTTCAACTGCACAGGCAACTGCCAGGTAGGTTTTACCTGTGCCTGCAGGGCCGATGCCGAAGTTGATGTCATGATGGCGAATACACTGCACATATTGACGTTGATGGCCGCCACGAGGCTTGATGGATGCCTGGGGTGTTTTAATCAGTACTGGGCGATCCGGGTCATCCGTGACTGGCTGGTCGGACCCGGTTAATAACTGACCACCGTCTTCTTTCAGTGTCAGGTGCACAAGATCCGGACTCAGACCGTTGCCGTCAGCGGTTTGCTCATACAGGGATGAGAGAACGCGGGAGCCTTCCTCAATGGCAGGCCTGCTCCCGGTTAACTGAAAACGATTACCTCGCTGACTGATACGGACTGCCAGCGATTTCTCGATTTGATGTAAGTGCTCATTGAGGTGGCCACAAAGATTAGCCAGACGAGATGTGCTGGCTGGCTCCAGGGTCAGCTGTTGCGTGCTTTGTTCCGTTGCCATGTAGCTGGAAAATTACCTCCGGCGTCAGTATCTGCGCCTAATATGTTATGAAAATGGCTGTTTTGACTATGCTGTTTTAACTATATATGGAAAGTATAGAGCAAGTTAAAGCTGGCCTGCCAGTGAGTTGGGGTAGGCCTCGAGAATTTTTACCTCAGCAAACTGGCCAATCAGACGGATATCATCACATGGGAAGTTTACGACACGGTTATTCTCCGTTCTTCCTTGCAGACTGTTAATGCCCCGTTTGGACGGTCCGGTGACCAGGATTCGCTGTGTGCTGCCGACCATAGACTCACTGATGGCGGCAGCATGTTGCAGAATTTGGGATTGCAACACCATGAGCCGGTGCTTTTTCTCCTTCTCACTGGTTTCATCGCTGAGCTCTGCAGCTGGCGTACCGGGTCGGGCACTGTAGATGAAACTGAAAGATGTATCAAAGCCAACTTCAATAATCAGATTCATGGTGTCTTCGAAATCCTGGTGCGTTTCACCCGGGAAGCCGATGATGAAATCCGATGACAGGCTGATACCCGGCCGAATCGCCTTTAAGCGGTCAATGATTGCCAGGTAGTCCGCTGCAGTATGACCGCGCTTCATCGCCTTGAGTATGCGGTCTGAACCGCTCTGTACAGGTAAGTGTAAATGGCTGACCAGTTCAGGCACATGCTGATAGACGTCAATCAGGTCGCTGGAAAATTCAGTCGGATGAGACGTTGTGAAACGGATCCGGTCGACTCCTTCGAGCGCAGAAAGATAAGTTATCAGGGTTGCCAGATCCACTAATTGGCCATCATGGGTCATGCCTCGGTAGGCGTTGACGTTCTGACCCAGCAAATTGATCTCGCGAATACCTTTTTCAGCCAGGTGCGCGGCTTCCGCCAGCACATCGTCAAAAGGGCGGCTGACTTCTTCACCACGGGTGTAGGGTACTACGCAGAATGAGCAGTACTTGCTGCAGCCTTCCATAATGGTCAGGAAGGCTTCACAGCCTGATACGCTGGGCTCCGGCAGGCGGTCAAATTTCTCGATTTCCGGGAATGTTACGTCCACCATCGGGATGCCGCGTTTTCCCTGGTCCAGCATGTCCGGCAGTTTGTGCAGCGTTTGCGGACCAAATACGACGTCCACATAGGGCGCACGCTTGCCGATGGCAGCTCCTTCCTGGCTGGCAACACAGCCACCCACTGCGATTTTGACATCAGGACGGGCTTCTTTCAGTGATCGCCAGCGCCCCAGCTGATGAAATACCTTTTCCTGAGCTTTTTCGCGGATTGAGCAGGTATTCAGCAATAAAATGTCGGCATCTTCGGGGTTGTCAACCACTTCTGCGCCTTGTTCGACTTTCAGCAGGTCGAGCATCCGGGACGAATCGTATTCGTTCATCTGGCAGCCGTGAGTTTTGATGTAGACTTTTTTACGCGGTGCGCCGCTTTGGTTTTGCATACTCATGAGATAATTCGATGAAAATTCAGGAAAGTGGTCGATTATAACAGGGAATTTCCTACTATGCTGTATCTGTAAGAAGGCTTTGCGATACAATAGCGGGTTCTGTTCAGTTTGATCCAGAGGTTCCCCATATATGGCAATTCGCCAGGAAGTTTATCGCATCACCTTCCTCAACAAAGGCCAGGTCTACGAAGTCTTTGCCCGCCAGGTTTATCAAAGCGAGCTGTACGGCTTTATTGAAGTTGAAGAGTTTGTGTTCGACGAACGCAGCCAGATGGTAGTAGATCCAGGTGAAGAAAAGCTGAAAATGGAATTTCAGGATGTGAAGCGAAGCTTTATTCCCTTGCAGGCCATCATACGTATCGATGAAGTTGAGAAAACCGGTGTGGCCAAGATCAGCAGTGGCGACAACGTTATGCCTTTCCCGGCACCCGCCTTTAGCACGCGTAATAACGACAGTTGATTTCCTTCTTCCCTTAACCGGTCTTTCGTCGCTAGCTCCTTCCCGGTTCAGTCTCGATTCAGGCGTCATTGCGTATAACTGACCCTGACATTGATACAAATCGGGGAGGTGTGAATTATGTTTCACGGAAAAATTACCCAGCTTCAGTCCGGTAAACGTCAGTCCGGGCGGTTGGCGCGGGTCGCTGCCATGATCGCGGTAGTCGTTGCTGGCGCAGCCTGGAGCGCTCAGGCATCGGCCGACATTACGGTGATTTACAGTAGCGATGACCGTGATAGACATCATCATAGACACAATCACAGGCACCATAATGATGGAGTGGGGTTGATAGGCAGCTTACTGATGCCAGGCTCGGTTCACTTCCAAAATATCCGGCATTCGCACTTCGATCGACACCATAACCGTTATAGCAGGCGTGACCGATATGACAGGCATGACCGATATGACAGGCATGACCGATATAACAGGCATGACCGCCATCGCCATCCACATGCCAAGCACTCACGGCATCGTGAGAGTGCCCGCGGTAATCGTGGCCGCTGGCAGAGTAATCGGCATCGCGAAATCATCTACGTGGATAAAGATGTCAGGCATCGAGGCAATTATCGGGATGTAGAGCGTCGCAGTGTGATTATTCGACGTCGTGACAGGTAATTAAAGTAACGAAACAATCGGGGTAAGAGCACCGCAAGAGGTTATCAAGGGGTAACAAAGTTAGCCCTGGCTGTCAGTAACTCAGCCAGGGCATTTTTTTGATACGGGTGCCTATGCGCTGATCAGGCTGCCTGCTCCAGCGTCGCAATTTCAACACAAAGTACAAACACCTGCATGGCGGCATCAATCTCTTCCAGGCTGGGGAAAGAGGGTGCCAGGCGGATGTTGGTATTTGCCGGGTCCTTTTTGTAAGGCCAGGTAGAGCCAGCCGGTGTGAGTTTCACGCCCGCATCGGCGCAAAGCTCGATAACGCGTGTCGCCAGGCCTGGCTGCGTATCAAACAGAATGAAATATCCGCCCTGGGGGCGAGTCCAGGTGCCAATGGCCTTGCCGTTCACTGTTTTATCACCCAGGCCTTCATCCAGGTGCTTCAGCACCAGTTCGAACTTGGGCTGGAGAATGTTTCGGTGCGACTGCATCAGTTCGCGCAAACCATCCATGTTTTTGATAAAGCGCATATGACGCAGCTGGTTGACCTTGTCCGGGCCAATGGTCGAAATCCCCAGGTAAGCGACGAAATTCTTGATATTCTCTTCAGCAGAGGCAATGAAAGAAATGCCTGCGCCTGCAAACGTGATTTTCGACGTTGAGCCAATGATAATGGCATTGGCTGCTGTGCCTTCAGCTTCGCTCAATGCCAGCAGGTTGGCCAGCTCCGGCGGGTTGTCGGCCAGGTGGTGCTCGGCATAGGCGTTATCCCACATGATGCGGAAATTTGCGCCGGCGATTTTGCCCAGTCTGGCAAAGCGTGCCACCACTTCATCCGAGTACACGATACCGTTCGGGTTGGCGTATTTCGGTACACACCAGATGCCTTTGATCAGTGGGTCTGATTTGAGCAGAGATTCGACCTGATCCATGTCTGGGCCGTTTTCGTCCATGGTAACCGGGATCATTTCGATGCCGAGTGATTCACAGACCGAGAAATGGCGGTCGTAGCCAGGCGCGGGGCAAAGGAATTTGATGCGTTCACCGTTGCTGGCGTCATTCACCCAGGCGCTTTCCGGTCCGCTGACACCGTTCAGGTAGGCATGCACGACATACTGATACATCAGTTGCAGAGAGCTGTTGCCGCCGACCATGACCTGGCTGACTTTAGCGTCCAGATACTCGGCGGCAAATTCGCGTGCCTCGGGTATGCCCAGTCCACCGCCATAGTTTCTGCTATCAGTTCCATCGGCACAGCGGTAATCGCCTTGCAGTGCGCCATCGAGGCCATTGCAAAGATCCAGTTGGGCGGTTGCTGGCTTGCCTCGCGTCAGGTCAAGACTTAGCTGTTGCTGTTTAATCTCTTCCAGACGTTGATTCAATTCCTGAAGACGTGATGCATTGCTCATGCCGACTTTGAACTCCTTGATAATGAGTAAGTAGAGTAGCTGGTGGCAGAATACCCGATTGCTTATTCCGGTCAGTTGCCAGACCAGCCCGATATTTTACAGTATACTCGCGGCAAACTCGATCTACAGGTGAAAAAATGGCGGATGACGATGAACAGATTTACCCCTTTCAGTTTCTGGGGCCAGATGCAGTCCTCGATGCCGTTGAATCACTGGGATATGAAGCGAATGGTCAGGTCTTTGCGCTGAACAGCTATGAAAACAGGGTTTATCAAATTGGCCTGGAAGGTGGAGACAAGCTGGTCTGTAAGTTTTACCGCCCGGATCGCTGGTCGGATGCCCAGATTCTGGAAGAGCACCAGTTTTCACAGCAGTTGAGTGACCTGGAGATACCGGTGGTAGCGCCTTTGTCAATTAATGGCGACACTCTTCAGGTTTGTCAGATAGAGGGTGAGGCCTTTCGTTTTGCCGTTTTTCCCTATCAACGCGGGCGTGCTCCAGAGTTTGACCAGGATGCTCACCTTGAGGTCATCGGGCGGTTTCTGGGGCGCGTGCACCGTGTCGGAGCGCAGGCAGCATTTACACACCGGCCGGCCTTTTCCGTGCAAAGTTTTGCCGAGGATTCAGCCAGTTTTTTGCTTGAGAATGATTTTATCCCGCTATCGTTACTGCAGGCTTATGAGTCACTGAGCCAGGATCTGATGGGCAGGTTAAATGACCGCTTTCAGGATGTGGCAGGGCAGATCTCGATATTTCGGGTGCATGGTGACTGCCATCCAGGCAATGTCCTCTGGCAGGACAATACACCATTCTTTGTTGACCTTGATGATGCCCGAAACGGTCCTGCCGTCCAGGATTTATGGATGTTGCTGTCAGGCGATGACATGCAGATGCAGCGTCAGCTGGGCATCATTGTCGAAGCTTATGAGCAGTTTAATGAATTTGATGTCAGGGAGTTGGTGCTGATCGAGCCGCTGCGCACCATGCGTATGATGCATTACGCTGCCTGGTTGGCGCGTCGCTGGGTGGATCCGGCATTTCCCAGGAACTTTCCCTGGTTTGAAAGCGAGCGCTTCTGGTCAGATCATGTGCTGGCGCTGCGCGAGCAACTGGCGGCACTGGATGCGCCGCCGTTGCGCTTGTCGGTTTTTCGCTGAGCTGATTACTCGGATGCTGAAAGCAGTGTCTGGATGGCGTTGTCGATCACTTCGATATCGCCATCACGATAACCTTCGTGAATCATCTGGATGTTGCCATCACGGTCGATCAGGAACGACGTGGGCATGCCACGTACCCCATAGTCATACATGACATCAGACGTTTCATCCGCCAGCAGTGTGTATGCCAATGGTGTTTCCAGGTCGGCCAGGAATTCCTCTGCGTCACTGACCGGTGCGTCAATCGTCAGGGCCAGTACCTCAAACCCCTGGTCCCGGTATTTTTCATACAGACCATTGATTTCAGGCAAAGAGCGTAGACAGGGCAGACACCAGGAGGCCCAGAAATCGACGTATACCACTTTTCCCTGCAATTCAGAGAGTGTCGTCCTGGGATCTTCAGGGCGGACACCCGGCAGGGTGAAATCAGGAGCTGCCTGGCCGGTTTCCACGCTGTAAGCAGGAAACGCTGGCAGCGCCAGGACGGCGAATAAGCTGATTATCACGCTGGCACGACTGAATTTGTTGAATAAAATCATAGCTGTTTCAAATCCCGGTATCAGGTTCAGGCGGCTTGCAGGTTGCCGAAACTCTGCATCAGCTCCTGCCAGCGCTGGCGTTGCAGCTTCAGTCGGTACTTCACTTCACGGTATTTGTCGCGCAGCGCCAACTGATCCCACTTTTCATGCAGTTGTTCATATTGCTCGTGCAACTGGGAGGTCTTGCTGTCATACCATTCCTGGCGATGTTGCGCCCAGAGGTCCAGCGTTGTTTTCAGTTGCTGGTACTCTTCTTCCAGCTTCTCGCGCCATTTATCGGCATTGGCTAATGAGCTGCATTTTTCGCTGGCCATGCGGTATTGCATTTCCAGGCGCGCCGTCTCAATCATGAGTGGGGATACGCGCTTCAGGTCACTGGTCAGTCCCAGCCAGGAGCAACTGCGAATCAACCACTTGGTAGGGTCGTAGTGCCACCAGCGAACGCCGTTGCGGTAGTCCCACTGAAACGTATGATGATAATTGTGATAGCCCTCACCATAGGTCAGTAAGGCCAGTACCGGGTTGTCGCGCGCTGAGCTTTTCTTGCTGAACGTCTGTTTGCCCCACATGTGAGCCAGTGAGTTAATCAGATAGGTGAAGTGCTGGCTTAACACCAGTCTCAGCAAGCCGCTCAGCAGAATGCCTGCCATGATGCTGCCACCGAGGTAACCGAGGAAAGCGGGCAAGGCGATATTCATTATCAGCACCAGGGCCAGGTAATGTTTGTGCTGCCATCTAAGAATGGGGTCTCTTTGCAAGTCTTTGATGTTAGAGAAATCTTCCTTGCTGCTTTCGTAGTGGCGGACAATCCAGCCGATATGCGAAAACCAGAAACCGCGCCCGGCAGAGTAGGGGTCGCGATCATTGTTGTCGACAAAGGCATGATGTCGGCGGTGATCCGATGCCCAGTGGAACACATCATTTTGCAGGGCACAGGCTCCGCCAAGGGCGAAGATGGCGCGCAAAATGGGGTGCGCTTTGTAAGCTTTGTGTGACCATAGACGGTGGTAGCCGGCAGTGATGGAAATGCCACAAAACCCCATCATCAGTATGAATGCGACCCAGTCATACAAGGAATAACCGTATACCATACCGTACCAGGGCACCAGAATGGCGGCCAGCAACGGCGTCGAAGTAAACAGGATCATGTTGGTCCAGTTTATGGGAGCATGCTCGTCCTTGGGGGCATTGGCTGTGACGGAATCGATATTGGTTTTTTCTATCTCATGCATTAGCTACTGGGTCCGAAAGTTACTGATATAAAAAGGTTATCTGACTTTTAACTGGTTTTTCTCTGACTTTTATCTGGCTTGGAGGATGACTGGTAGATGAGTTCCGGTAACGCTGCTCATCGTGTCCAGATCAAATGTCCGTTATTATAGACAGGTTTAATGTCTGGCATATTACACGTAGACCGTTTGTAATTGAATAGAGTTCAACAATAATGGATGATCAATCACTAAAAGCCCAGCTCACTGATTTGCAAAGCCGTATGGCATTCCAGGATGACACCATACAGACTCTCAGTGATGTGATGGCCGAGCAGCAGCAACAGATATCCCGGCTGGAAAAAGCACTGGCGTTGCACCGGGAAAAACTGCTGGAATTGATGACTGACCTGGAGCAACGTGCCAGTCACAGTGGTCAGGTGGTGGACGAGCGTCCACCCCACTATTAATTGAGGGACCTGTTAATCCCTCTGGCCGATCATCAGGTTGTCAGCAAAGCTTAGTGACGCTGAATCGCGACCACATCGCTGGCCTGCAGGCCTTTATCTCCCTGGCTGACATCAAATTCAACCGGTTGCCCGTCCCGCAAGGAACGGTGACCTTCGCCACGGATGGCACGAAAATGTACAAAAACATCTTCGCCGTTATCTCTGGTGATAAAACCGAAGCCTTTGCTGGTGTTAAACCATTTGACCCGCCCTTGTTCCCGGTTATTGTCAGCGACTTTGCGGCGTGGTTTAGCTGGCTTGCGGGTGGGTTTATTTACTTTGGAGCGAGCCAGGGAAGCGTTGGCACTTAACAGACTGGCTACGAAAACAATAACAACTGACAGGATTAGTGAAACAGGTGTGGTTTGCTGGTTAAGGAAAAAAAACGGTGTACTTAATAAAGCTATAGCCAATGTTGGCGCAAAAGTGGTTCGAATCATGGAGGTACTCACACGTCTGGTTATCGCTCAGTGATTCGAGCGATTGTTCGTTATTTTGTTATAAGATAATGATTGTACCCACAACGCCGCTACTGTCAAACCGAATTCATTCATTTTCATTTGCATTCAGCCTGAATTCAGATTGTCCCGTCTATGCTGTCACTGTAAATCCTGAGAACAGGATGATAACCAGTGTTTCAGAGGTGCAAGATGAACACAAAAAAAGCAGGTCAACGAACAGCAGGGACAATGGTAAAGACATTTAAAATGGTCGCAGCAGCCACTGTAGCAGGCTTGGTTGCAACTTCTGTGCATGCGGAATCGCAATATGTTTACGCTGACGTAGTAGATGTTCGCCCTATATATCAGGCAGTGACGGTTTCCGTGCCACAGGAAACCTGTTGGCAAGAACAGGTCGCCATAAAATCATCACGACGCGAGAGTAAAACACCGGTGCTGGTAAGTACGATTGTTGGTGGTGCGATTGGTAACGCGCTGGGCAGCAACAAGTCCAGCCAACGCGTGGGTGCGGTAGTTGGTGCCGTGTTGGGGCATTCAGTTGGCCGTGATATAGTAGCTTCGAATCGTCGTCATGAGCCTGCTCGCTACGAAATGGTAGAGCACTGCGAAGTCTCGGAAGTTTACCGGGATGAAGAGCGCATGGTTGGCTACCAGGTTAAATATGAATACGCGGGTGAAATTTACGCGATTCAGACTGAGAATGACCCTGGTGACCAGATTCGATTAAGAATTGATATTACCCCCACTGTATATTGAGTAGCGTCCTGGCGGCCGTTGCCAATCCAGTCCGGGTTGACGTACTAACGGTATTTAATAAAGGCGGTCCAGGCATGTTTCACTCTCTAACTCAGCGACGGGCCATACAGGTATCTGCTCGTGTGGCTCGCCGATCGGTATTCTCGGTGTGCTGGCTGCTAGTTGCCTGTTTCACTTTGCCGAGCCAATCGGCCGAGGTCGTGGCCCAGTCCTCTGGTCAGGGCGAGACAGCGCAGGAAGTCATAGGGCCGGTCAATGAGCGTCAGGCATTACAGATTGCCAGGGCGAGATTTGAAGGCAATGTTATCAGTATTAATGAAGTTCGGCAGAATGGTCGTGTACGCTTTCGAATCCGTATGGATAATGAGGGCAATATCTTTACTGTCTATATCGACAAGGCGACAGGTGTCGTTATTGAAGGTTAGACCGTTTCTAATCGCAAGTCAGGGAGTTTCGCATGCGACTGCTGGTCATTGAAGATGCCAGTCTGCTGCAACAGCAACTGCAAAGGACGCTGGAGGGAGCCGGTTATGTGGTGGATGTGGCTGGCGATGGCCGCACTGGTCTCTATCACGCGGTTGAGTATGATTACGACGCAGCTATTATTGACCTTGGGCTGCCGGAAATTGACGGTATTGAAGTCATCAGACAAATGCGTGAAAAAGGTCGGCACTATCCGGTTCTGATTCTCACCGCCCGTGGTGACTGGCAGGATAAGGTGGCTGGCCTGGATGCAGGTGCTGATGATTATGTGGTTAAACCCTTTCAGATGGAAGAAATTCTGGCCCGACTGAATGCCTTGGTCAGGCGGGCTGCCGGCTATGCCTCCCCGGTGTTAAGCAGCGGTCCGATTGCTCTGGATAGTGCGGCAAAGCGTGTGACTTTACATGATGCGCCGGTCGATCTGACTGCCTTCGAGTACAAAACGCTTGAGTACCTGATGATGAACCGGGACAAAGTCATCTCTAAAACCGAACTGACTGAACACCTCTATGCCCAGGACTACGATCGTGACAGTAATGTGCTGGAGGTGTTTGTTCGCCGTCTGCGTCAAAAGCTCGATCCGGATCAATCATTAAAGCCAATTGAAACCATTCGTGGCCAGGGTTACCGGATTCGGGATCTGGGCTAAGGATGAGGCAGCCTGCTGCATACTCCCTGCAATCCCGCTTACTGGCCTCAGTCGCTATTCTGCTGGCAAGTTTCCTGGGCTTAACCGGCCTGGTACTGGACCGTGCCTTTCGCACCAGTGTTGAGGCTGGCGTGTCGGAACAATTACGCGTACAAATCTACGTGATGCTGGCTGCGGTTGACGAGGCAGACGGTGACTTCTATTTCAGTGAGTCTCTGCAAGAGCCAAGGTTCAGCCAGATCGGTTCCGGACTGTATGGGTTTCTCAGTAGCCCGGACGATGGTGTGCTGCTAAAGACGCAATCAGCCCTGGATGTTGAACTTCCGCTGGAAATCCTGAACTTTGCACTGGAGCGCGGTGAAACACGCTTTGACCGTGTCCAGCTTTCTGCTGATACCCGGTACTTTCTAAGCACCTATTCCGTGACCTGGGAGAATCGTGAGGAGCCTGTTTTATTTACCGTGCTGGAAAGTCAGGACCTGTATTTGCTGGAAGTGAACAATTTTCGGCGTAGCCTCTGGTCCTGGCTGGGTGGTCTGGCTGTGTTGTTGCTGGTTCTGCAATTAACTGTTCTGCGCTGGGGGCTGTCGCCATTACGCACAATGTCGCGGGAACTGGCTGCCATCGAAAGTGGTGACAGCGATAGCTTGCAGGCCCGTTACCCCAGGGAACTGGAACAGGTTACCAGTAATTTAAACCTGTTAATCCAGACGGAAAGAAAACAGCAACAACGATATCGCACAACACTGGGAGACCTGGCGCATAGCCTGAAAACACCGCTGGCCGTGATGCAGGGCGAGATTGATAATATTGGCGGCCTAAAACAGACTGACAGTCGCAATGCGAGCAGCCATCAAACTCTGCAAGAGCAGTTGGACCGAATGAATCAGCTGGTGAGCTACCAGTTGCAGCGCGCCGTTAAAAGCGAAGCTTCACCCAGCCTCAGTCGCCATGTCCCTGTTGCCACCCTGGTCGCTGGTCTTTGCCGGGCACTGGAAAAGGTCTATCGGGAGAAACCGGTTGTGATTTCTCAGCATATTGATCCGCAATTAATGTTCCAGGGCGACGAGCGCGACCTGATGGAAGTGATGGGTAATGTGCTGGATAACGCCTGTAAATACGGCAATGGCCAAGTGCGGGTCAGCTCAGTCACTGTTGCTGAAATGCTAAAGGCACTACCTCAGGAGAATACGCCTGACTTCTTTACAGGCAAGGCGGCTAACCAGGCTCTGTTGCTGATTGAAGATAATGGCGGCGGGGTGGATGACTCTCTCCAGCAACAGGTACTGGAGAGAGGGGTTCGTCTGGACACCTTAAAGCAAGGGCAGGGCATTGGCCTGGCAGTGGTCAACGATATCGTGCAAAGCTACGGTGGTCATGTTGCCATTATGCAGAGCACTTTATTCAGTGGCGCTGCCGTTGTCATTCTGCTGGAAAGCCTTCGCCAGCTCAGGTGATAAACGCAGCAGCACAAGCGACCAATGTCATCGCGAAAAGAAACCATTTGATGGTGGACTGTTTTGCGTTAATGGCAAACTTGACGCTGAGGTGACTGCCGATCATGGTGCCGACGGCTAATACCAGCCCGGGTATCCAGCGAACCTGACCAAAGCTGATGAAAATGACCAGCGCCACGGAAGTGAAAGCCAATGTGCATACCATTTTCAGTGCGTTGGCTCTGACCAGGTCATAACGCAGTCCGCCAGCCAGTGCTGCCAGCAGGATAAATCCCACACCAGCCTGCACGAAGCCGCCATAAATACCGGCCACAAACAGGCCCAGCCATGCCGAGCGCGATTCGGAAGGGGATTTCACCGGTGTACCAGCAGGTGGCGCAATAAAGTTGGGACGAATCAAAATCACCAGAGTCATGGTCAGAATCGTACCCAGCAGCAGAGGCTTCAGGGTTACATTAGGTAGCAGCGCGGCAGTGATGGCGCCAATAGCTCCGCCAATCAGTGTGGGTAACAGTATCGCCCAGACATTTCCGGTATCGAGTTTGCCGTGGTGGTGAAAGCCTCTGACCGCCACCGCACCTTGTAATACGACACCAACCCGATTGGTCGCGTTTGCCACATCCGGTGGCAATCCAAGTACCATCAGCATGGGAAGTGTTAGATTGGAACCCCCGCCAGCCAGTGTGTTTATCCAGCCGGCAATGACGCCTAAGCCAGCCAGTACCAATAACAATAGCGGATCGTATTCCATAAGATTCCCGGTGTTTTGCCAGAGCGCCTGGCGATTATAGGGAAATCAGCGCCAAGGTGCCAAAGTCTTGTCAATTCCTTTGTTTGATCGCCGATCATCCTGCAAAGCAGTAATCTGGCAGCTAGACTGCATAAGAGTGCTATACAGAAGGTTGTACGGATAATGAACGCACTATCTAAACGGCGGGGTATGGTGCTGCTGGAAATGTTGCTGGTGCTGACCCTGGTTAGCAGTGGCTTGGTGGCAATGCTCAAGATCTATGCATATAACGAAATTGTCTGGCAGCGTTTGCTCAGTAACTATTGTGATTATTTACGGCAAAGTGAAGTCAGCGGGCGGCAAGCGCTGTCCGGGACTGGAGTGGTGAGTGATTGGAATGAAAACTGGCTGCAGGGCTGTCACTCGGTCAGGTTACCGCAGCAGAGCATACCAATGTGGTCTCACTCTGATTGAATTATTGACGGCGCTGGCTTTGTCTGGTCTGGTTGCTTCGGCGTTGCTGGGCTCTGTGGGGTGGCTAAGCGATATCCACAATATGCAGAGTGAACGGATTACAGCCTGGGAGCGAGAACTGCTTGTTCGGCAAACCTGGCAACGTGCTTTTCGTCGGCTGCGTCTGGGGCTGCCGTGGGCAATATTTGAATGTGACACTGAACGCTCAGAACAGGCTGATGCCTTATTGGGTTTGCCACATATGTCCACTTTGTCAGTGGTGGGAGCTGGAGATGATGGCGCTCCGAGCCGGGCCGTGGCAGACAGTGATGTGATTTCGATTCGTCATTATGGCTGCGGTGGTTATTTCACTGAGCAATACTATGTGGGTCGTAATGCTCGTGGTGATGGCGAGGAATCTCGTGGGTTGTATTACCGGGAGCGATGGCAGGAGGAGCGTTGGAGTTACTCTCAGGAGGTTTTGCTGGGCCTGACTCGAATGCAGCTGCGACGTTGTGATCAGTCCTGTCTGCCTGGGCAGGAAGTGTCTGGGTTTCAATCAGTGCGGGGTGTTCGCATGGCATTTCACTGGCATGAGACATCGGCCCTGCCTTTTGCAGTTTCCTACCTTACATTACCGGTCAGTAATATGCGTGCGCTGCCTGGGCAGCCAGAAGATACATCAGAGCTTGGCGCTGACAACTGATGTCTGTTTGGGTTAAGAGATAACATGCAGAAGTTAAAATCATTCCATTGTACTGCTGTCAGGCAGCAAGGCTGGTTGCTGCCATTTTCTCTGCTTTATCTGGTCGTTGGTACGACATTAATGTTGTCAGAACTGGACCGGGTTGTACTGCTGTCACGTCTGTTCCAGCGTGTCATAGAACGTGAGCAGGTGCTTGTTGAGGTGACACAGGATCTGGCATGGATTCAGCAGAATGGCCTGACCGGTAGCGACTTTTATCCCGGCGCTAACGGGGTGGATCAAGGTGTTGCTCTCTGGGAGGTGATGTCACCTGCATCTGGGGTGATGGTGCAGGTGTCGGAAGCTGAAGCCGGAAGGTGTCAGTTTGATTCACAACTACAGGTCCAGACAGATATAGGCAGAGCGCAACGTCGCATTGACACCTGGTCGGTATATGGCTGTGTGTGGTTCCAGTCAGATGAGTCTGTGGTGTTTTACGTGCCCCAGACTTATTGGTGACAGGTGATCGGGGTGCCGCTACTGGTTTCCCGAATGCCATCCTGGTCACTGTCAATAGCCAACCGTGTTCGACCTGCCGAGTTGATGATAAGTTGCTGCGCTTTGGTTTTGTCGAGGTCGGCTGGGCAGTATGTGAAGCTGCCGTTTTGATAGCGCAGCATGCCTCGTTCATCAATAGTCAGGTAGTTTTGCCGGTTGAATCCTTGCCAGGTCAGTCTGCCATTAAACTGCCAGCGATGTTGAAAGATCACATCACCTTCAGCCAGGATGCTAAATCCAGTGTTCCAGTCGTCTGCACACCGGGCTGTCTGACCAGCTTCCAGCCCACAGAGCCTGACTGGCTTTCCCAGGAGAATCGCTTCGGACCTGGCCAGCCGAATGCCATCTGCCAGGCGCTGCAACTGCTGACGGGACGTCAGGCGTGAGGAATAATCGGCTTGCGGCAGGGAAAGCGCAGTCAGAGTTGTTATAATAGCCAGCACAATCAGCAACTCAATCAAGGTCCATCCGTGATTTTGCATGGGTAATACCATTCCTTCGGCATCGTTGATGTTCTTGTTGAGTTATTAGCAGATCCAGTAAGAGTGGGTGGGTTTTTGATAGATTTTCTTGTCTGTGGCGCCGGTATTTCCGGCTTGCTTGTTACACGCGAGCTTCTGGAACGCGGAGCCAGCGTTATGCTCATAGATCGCGGCAGTATTGGTAGCGAAGCTTCTTGGGCGGGCGGCGGGATTGTCTCTCCCCTGTACCCCTGGCGTTACAATGATGCGGTAACAGCGCTGGCGACTCGTGCCCAGCATGCCTATCCAAAGCTGGTAGCACAGCTGCAATCTTCAACCGGAATTGATGCGCAACTCAATGTCACCGGGTTAATGATGCTGGAAGCGGATGACAGTGACAGAGCATTAGCCTGGGCAGAGCACAATGGTCATGAAATGGCCTCATGGTCACCGGAGGATATTTATGCACGGGAACCGGGATTGGCCGTCGGGTTTACCGAAGCGTTGTGGATGCCAAAGATCGCTAATGTGCGTAACCCCAGGTTATTAAAAGCACTGCAGCATTATGTTGCCAGCCATCCCAATGCATCTATTGCAGAGCATTGTGAATTACTTGGGCTGAACTGCACGCAAGGTCGGGCAGAATCTGCTGTACTCGGTCTGGGCGGCAGCAGCCGCAAGGTGGAAATGGGTCAGGTTATCATGACAACCGGGGCCTGGACCGGTAACCTGCTGCAGCAGTCACAGGCGGTGTTGCAGGTGGCTCCCGTGAAAGGTCAGATGCTGTTGTATCAATCGGAAAAACCATTATTAAAAGGTATGGTGCTTAATAAAGGACGATACCTGATCCCCAGAAATGATAACTTGATTCTGGCAGGCAGCACGCTGGAATTTGAAGGTTTCGATAAAGTGGCGACGGCATCTGCAGCTGAAGACCTGCATACTTCGGCAACGGCGATGTTACCGGCTTTGTCGACAACACCACGAATAGGGCATTGGGCAGGTCTGCGCCCCGGCAGCCCCAGAGGAGTGCCATACATTGGTTATCTGCCAGGTTTGCAGAATGTTGCCGTCAATGCCGGACATTATCGCAACGGCCTGGTGCTCGCTCCGGCCTCTGCTGAATTGCTGGCGGACATTGTCATGAATGAAGTGCCTGGGCTTGATCCAGCACCGTATAGCCCAGTCATGCGTTTACATGACCGGGAGTCAGAACGTCACGGATTGGGGGCGCCGCAAATGGGTCCAAAGTGGCAGTCGCCAGCGATAGAGCTGAACATATCTGATGCCTGATACGAGAGTGGTGTCATTGGCAGGAATGATGAGAGGGTAAGGTAATAAATGAATTTAACTGGCAGGGAATCAGTACATGAATCAGCTTAATGTGGTCATGGCCCAGCTCAATTTTCTGGTGGGTGACATTCCCGGAAATACACAGCGCATTATTGAGACCGCGCAGCAGGCAATCACGGAACACGAAGCACACCTGGTGATTTACCCGGAGTTGAGCCTGACAGCTTATCCGCCGGAAGATTTACTGCTGCGGCCGGCATTGTGCAAACGCGTCGAACGGGCGCTACAGCAAATCTGTGACGCTAACTTGCCAGGCTGTCTGGTTGTAGGCTTTCCACACAGTGAGGGTGAGCTTCTCTATAATGCATTAGCTGTTATCGATCACGGCAAACTGATTGCCAGGTACCGAAAGCAGTGCCTGCCTAATTATCAGGTGTTTGACGAGCGACGTTATTTCTCTGAGGGCGAAGAGCCTTGTGTTGTCTCGTTGTTTGGTAGCCAGGTTGCTTTTACGATTTGTGAAGACCTTTGGCATGAAGAACCTATGCGACAGGCAGCAGAGGCAGGTGCGCAACTGATGGTTAATATCAACGCCTCACCTTTTCATACTGATAAACTGGAACAGCGCATTGCCTTGCTGGAAAATCGGGCTAAAGCACATGCCATTCCGATACTGTATGTGAATCAGGTGGGTGGCCAGGATGAGTTGGTGTTTGATGGTTATTCCATGGTTGCAGATGCCAATGGGCAGGTATCAGTTCCCGGTGCCGGATTTGCTGAAGCAATGGTACCGGTGACACTTTCACTGGTCGGGCAAGGACAGTTCGCTGTGCAAAGCCAGCACGAAACAGGCAAGGAATTGGCCACCAGGCTGTCGCTGGAGAAGCGCTGCTATGATGCCATGGTGCTGGGTTTGCGCGATTACGTACATAAGAATGGCTTTAAAGATGTCATGTTGGGCCTCTCTGGTGGCATTGATTCCGGATTGACCCTGGCTATTGCAGTAGATGCGCTGGGGGCAGAGCATGTCACAGCAGTGATGATGCCTTATCGCTATACATCTGACCTGAGCCTTTCATTAGCCGCAGAGCAGGCCAAGCGTCTGGGCACCCGATATGAGATATTACCGATCAACAAGGCGTATGAGTCTTTTGCAGAGATACTGGAAGCGCCGTTTGCCGGCAAGGCCGTTGATCTGACCGAGCAAAATATTCAGGCCCGTTGCCGGGGCATTTTGCTGATGGCGCTGTCCAATAAATTTGGTGCACTGGTATTAAGTACGGGCAACAAAAGTGAGGTCGCTGTCGGATACTGCACGTTGTATGGTGATATGGCGGGTGCTTTCAATGTGCTGAAAGATGCCAGCAAGACACTTGTGTACCAGCTGGCGCGTTACCGTAACAATGTGGCAGCCGAGGCCGGGGAAGCAGATGCGATTCCTGAGCAGGTTATTACACGCCCCCCTTCAGCAGAACTGGCGCCGGGACAGAAAGATGAAGACAGCCTCCCTCCTTATGACAGGCTCGATCAGATCATCTCCCTGTATGTTGAACAGGATTACAGTACGGCAGATATTGTTAAAGCCGGTTACGACAAAGATGAGGTTGGCAAGGTGGCGCGTCTGATCGATATTAATGAATACAAGAGACGACAGGCATCGCCTGGTGTCAGGTTGACGCTAAGGGCGTTCGGGCGTGACAGACGTTATCCGATCACCCAGGGCTGGAAAAGTGAGGTCGTGTAAATGACAGAAGCAGGTATGCAGGCGCAGGTCGAACAGATTATGCGAGATGCACAGCGATTTCTCGATCGTTTTGTGTCAGATGAAAGCAACTTGGCAAAAGTCGCTGCAGCGGCTCAGCTTATGACAGGCAGCCTGGAAGCAGGCCATGCTATTTACAGCTGTGGTAATGGTGGTTCCATGAGTGATGCCATGCACTTTGCTGAGGAGTTGACCGGACGATACCGAGATAACCGCCCCGGGTTGGCGGCTACAGCCATCAGCGACCCGGGCCATTTGTCATGTGTCGCCAATGACTTTGGGTATGAGTATGTGTTTTCCCGCTATATAGAGGCAAGAGGCCGGGCCGGGGATGTATTGCTGGCCATCAGTACCAGTGGCAGTAGCAAAAATGTGATTAACGCCTGTAAAGCAGCCCGGGATGCTGGCATGAAAGTGGTGAGCCTGACAGGGGCGCCGGGTTCTAAATTAGGGGAGCTGGCGGATGTTGATCTGGCGGTTGGGGAAAGCAATTACGCAGACCGGGTTCAGGAGATGCACATCAAAGTCATTCACAGCCTGATCGAACTGATTGAACGCCATTTCTTTGCCGGTAACTACGATTAATCAAGTCGTTACGATCAAGCCACTAACTTCGTATAGCCAGCCAGCTCAGTAACAGAAAGCCTAATGATAAGAAAGGAGCAGTCGCCTGAGAGTGGCGCTGCTCCCCTTTATTCTGGTTTATTCTTCGACAGGGGTGCCGGGAGGCGGTTCTGTCGGGGTCACTGTTTCATCAGCGCTACGACCCAATGCACCAAAGGTGATGATGTTCAGTAATGAGCGTCCTTGTGGCTCCAGGCCGCTGGTGTCAGGCGCCAGTGAGCGCTCTGGACGTTTGGTGGGAGCAAGCGGTGTATCGTCAACGTTGCTGCCCAGCAGGCCGAAGCTGACGGTATACAGCAGAGAAGGATCGGTGACGTGATTACGAACAATAAACTCGCCATCATCACTTAGTGTGGGATGCTCCGGATAATTTTCTCTCAGCAATGCCAGTGATGTATCGGCGAGGTCATTCAGGCCCAGTCGCAGATAACATTCGACCATAATGGATACGGCATCTGCTACCACCGGGCTGCCCTGGAAATTTTCCACAACGTAACGGCCCCGATTCAGCGCTGCCACGTAAGCGCGTCGCTCCATGTAGTAGTTGGCGACATGAATTTCGTAGCGTGCCAGGTTATTGCGTAGGAAAATCATTCTGGCCCGTGCGTCTGCGGCGTAATCGCTTTGCGGATACAAAGACAGCAGAATGGAGAACTCATTGAAAGCATCGCGGGCCCGGCTGATATCACGCTTGGAGCCGTCGGTTGGCAGGAAGCGGCTGACCAGACCACTGTTTTCGGAGAAGCTGGCGACACCTTTGAGATAATAAGCGTAATCAATGCTGTCATGGTCCGGGTGCAGGCGGATGAACCGGTCGGCGGCAGCACGCGCGGCTTCCAGATTACCACTTCGATACTGGGCATACATCATTTCCAGTTGTGCCTGAGATGCGTACTGACCAAAAGGGAAGCGCGATTCAAGCGCCTGATAGGTTCGCACCGCACCGCTGAAGTTGGATGCATTCAGTTGGCGGTTCGCTGTGCGATAGAATTGCTCTTCTGTCGACAGCGCCGCAAATTCGTCTCGCTCTTCCCTGTCGAAGACAGAGCATGAGACACTGCCTAGCAGCAAGACTATGAGTAGCAGATTTCGCACTTTCTTGACACCTCAATCCGTCGGAAACCGACTATAATAACGTTTTCAGGTCGGCTATTTAACCACAGCAAGCCGTCATAACCCAAGGCCGGAGCCGATATGCACGAAACTATTCAACGGCAAGCAACTGTTCCCCTCGAAATGGAGGGTGATCGCTTAGACCAGATTGCTGCCAGTTTGTTCAATGAATTCTCACGGGCTCGCCTGCAGCAGTGGATCAAGGCGGGGGATCTGACGGTTAATCGAGAAAGCCGCAAGCCCAAGGATAAGCTGCTCAGCGGTGATGAGTTATATTTACACACGGAAATGCATATTTCTGATGAATTGCCTGCAGCCGAACCGATTGAGCTGGATATCATTTATGAAGATGGCAGCGTTATTGTCATCAACAAGCCCGCTGGGATGGTTGTTCACCCGGCGGCAGGCAACCGTGCTGGTACGCTGTTGAATGGCTTGTTGCATCATTGCCCTTCTCTGGAACAGATTCCTCGGGCAGGTATTGTGCACCGACTCGACAAAGACACAACAGGCCTGATGGTGGTGGCAAAAACCCTGCAAGCCCACCATAGCCTGGTGAAACAGCTGCAAAAACGCACTGTCACCCGTCTTTATCAGGCTGTTGTCGTCGGTGTACTGACAGGAGGCGGAGTGGTGGATGCACCGCTAGGTCGGCATCCGGTGCATCGCAAGAAGCGAGCTGTAGTAGATGATGGCAAGGATGCAGTGACTCACTATCGGCTGTTGGCTCGCTATCGCGCTCATACACGTGTGCAATGTCAGCTTGAGACCGGCAGGACGCATCAGATCCGAGTGCACATGGCTCATATCCGTAACCCCCTGATCGGTGACCCCGATTATGGTCGGCGCCTGGCTATTCCAGCCGGGGCATCTGCCGAACTTGCTGATGCGTTGCGAGGTTTCCGTCGTCAGGCGCTGCATGCCTGGAAGCTGTCGCTGGTGCATCCGGAGACTGGTGAAGAGAAGACCTGGGAGTGTCCTTTGCCGGATGATATGCAAGCCTTGATTGGCGTGCTGGAACGTGACCTGGCCCAAGATCAGGCCAGAGGCGGCTGATAATGAATTTGGTCCGTCATCCAGGCAGTAAACTGGAGGTCCTGTCCCCGGACTGGCACCTGCCGGCTGGTGTTTCTGCGATGGTGACGACCCGCAAGGGCGGAGTCAGCCAGTCTGGCTATGGCTCACTAAATCTGGGTACGCATGTTGGCGACGAGCCTGCCAATGTCAGGCGCAATCGTGATCGTTTACGGCGGTGGCTGCCTGATGCCGTCACTATCCAGTGGCTGAAACAGGTACATGGAACTAAAGTTGCCAGGTCACGTCAAAGGCGCCTGGCGCCCGGCTTCAGACTGGGAGTCTATACCGCCGATGCCTGCTCTGTTACCCAGCCCAATATCGCGGCAACGGTTCTGACAGCTGATTGTCTGCCCGTGCTGTTTGCTGCGGAAGACGGTCAGCAGGTGGCAGCAGCGCATGCTGGCTGGCGCGGGTTGCTGGCCGGTGTACTGGAAGAAACTGTGCTCACTTTTAAGCGGAGTCCGGCCAGTATCACCTGTTGGTTGGGGCCTGCGATTGGTCCTTGTCATTTTGAAGTTGGTGGTGAGGTCAGAGCTGCCTTTCTTGCGTTTGAACAAGCAAGGGCCAGGGATCCAGAACCTGTAGCTGCCTGCTTCCGGCTTACCCGGGAATCCCCGACAGCTAAATACCTGATGGATATCTATGCAGTGGCCCGGCTACGGTTGCATTATGCCGGTGTGAAAACTGTCTCTGGCGGAAATTTCTGTACGGTCTGTGATCGTGAATACTGGTTTTCCTATCGTCGCGATGGAGCCGTTTCCGGGCGGATGGCCAGCCTGATCTATTGCAGTAACTCATAGCGTGCCAGCTGTTCTTCTCGAATCCTGCTGACTATTTGATCTTTATCAAACAATCCGAGCTTGAATTCTCATTTGCTGCCGCCATTTATATATTATGAATATAGAACTGTGTTGCTGCGTCACCTGTCGTGATGTGTGCCGGTATTGAGGTGGTTTTATGAGAATGGATCAGTTAACAAGTAAGTTGCAATCCGCATTAGCTGATGCGCAGTCTATTGCGCTGGGTCAGGACAATCAGTTTATTGAGCCCGTCCATGTTATTCAGGCCATGGTTGAGCAGAAGGGCGGGTCCGTTCGGCCTTTGCTGGCTCAAACGGGTTTTAATCTGAATGAATTGCGTAAAGGGCTCAAGGCGATCATCGACCGGCTGCCAAAAGTCGAAGGCGGTGGTGGTGATGTGACCATGTCCAACGAGTTGGGCCGGTTAATGAACCTGGCTGACAAAATCACCCAGAAAAACGGCGACAGCTTTATCTCCAGCGAGTCTGTGTTGCTGGCTGCAATGGCGGATAAAGGTGAGCTTGGGCAGTTGCTTAACAGTTTTGGTGTCACCGAGCAGGCACTTAAAAATGCCGTTGATAATTTGCGTGGTGGTGAGAAAGTCACGGATGCTGAGGCTGAAGAAAGTTATCAGGCACTGAATAAGTATTGTGTCGATCTGACAGAGCGTGCCGAAAGCGGCAAGCTGGACCCCGTCATCGGGCGTGACAGTGAAATACGCCGCACCATCCAGGTGTTGCAGCGCCGTACCAAGAATAACCCGGTTCTTATCGGTGAGCCCGGCGTAGGTAAAACAGCCATTGTCGAAGGGCTGGCGCAGCGTATTATCAATGGCGAAGTCCCGGAAGGCCTGAAGGACAAACGCATACTTGCGCTCGACATGGGAGCCTTGATTGCTGGTGCCAAATTCCGTGGTGAGTTTGAAGAGCGACTGAAAGCTGTCCTGAAAGAACTGTCCAAACAGGAAGGTTCCGTCATTCTCTTTATTGACGAAATACATACCATGGTGGGTGCGGGTAAAGCCGATGGTGCCATGGATGCTGGCAATATGCTCAAACCTGCCTTGTCACGTGGTGAGCTGCATTGCGTTGGGGCAACAACGCTGGATGAGTACCGACAGTACATAGAAAAAGACGCGGCGCTGGAGCGGCGTTTCCAGAAAGTCATTGTGGATGAGCCTACTGAGGCAGATACCATCGCTATTTTGCGTGGTCTGAAAGAGCGTTACGAAGTACATCACGGGGTGCAGATCGCAGATGCCGCGATCATTGCGGCAGCACGTTTATCCCAGCGTTACATTCCTGACCGTCAGTTGCCGGACAAGGCGATTGACCTGATCGATGAAGCGGCCAGCCTGATCCGTATGGAGATTGATTCCAAGCCGGAAGAGATGGATCGGCTGGAGCGTCGCCTGATTCAGCTCAAAATTGAGCGTGAAGCCTTGAAAAAAGAAAGCGATGAAGCGTCCAGGAAACGTCTGGAAAAACTGGCTGATGAAATCAAAACGGTCGAGCGTGAGTTTGCCGACCTGGATGAAATCTGGAAGGCAGAAAAAGCCTCTGTGCAGGGCACGCAATCGATCAAGAGTAATCTGGAGCAAGCCCGGGCGGACCTGGAAGTGGCTAGACGTGCCGGTGACCTGGCCCGTATGTCTGAGCTTCAATACGGCATTATCCCGAAACTGGAAAAGTCGCTGGATATGTCCACCCATGCCGAAATGCTGGACATGAAATTACTGCGTAATCGGGTAACAGAAGAAGAGATTGCTGATGTGGTGGCGCGCTGGACAGGCATACCAGTCTCGAAAATGCTGCAGAGTGACAAGCAAAAATTGCTGGAAATGGAAGATGCCCTGCATCAGCGAGTGATGGGGCAGGATGAAGCTGTTTCGGCGGTTGCCAATGCAGTGCGACGTTCGCGTTCGGGGCTCTCGGATCCGAACAGGCCTAATGGTTCGTTCCTGTTCCTGGGGCCAACAGGTGTCGGTAAGACCGAACTGTGCAAAGCGCTGGCGGAATTCCTGTTTGATACGGAAGAGGCCATGGTTCGTATCGATATGTCCGAATTCATGGAGCAGCACTCGGTGGCCCGGCTCATTGGTGCTCCTCCTGGTTATGTCGGTTATGAGGAAGGAGGGTATCTGACTGAAGCGGTCAGAAGGCGCCCTTACTCGGTGTTGTTATTGGACGAGGTTGAAAAAGCCCATCCCGATGTTTTCAATATCCTGCTGCAGGTGCTGGATGATGGCCGTCTGACCGATGGTCATGGCCGGACAGTGGATTTCCGTAATACGGTGATTGTGATGACATCCAACCTGGGGTCAGACCGTATTCAGGAAAACCTATCCAGTGATGATCTGATCAATGATGCGACCACCTATGCCAAGGTAAAAGAAGATGTGCTTGCCGTGGTTTCACGTCACTTCCGGCCAGAATTCATCAATCGAATTGATGAAACGGTGGTCTTTCATCCGCTGCTGGCGTCGCAAATACGTGGTATTGCAGAGATTCAGATTGATCTTCTGGGTCAGCGGCTGCATGACAATGATCTGGCGTTGCAGGTCAGTGATGCGGTACTGGACCGGTTGTCTGAGCTGGGTTATGACCCGGTATATGGCGCCCGGCCCTTAAAGAGGGCCGTACAAACCTGGGTTGAGAATCCTTTGGCTCAGAAAGTGATTCAGGGCTTCTATGTTCCTGGCGACACTATCACGATTGATCTCAACGATGGCGAACTGGTCTTTGACAAGCAAGAGAAGTTGTAATCGCGCTTGACAATCCCTGTATTCGTGGGAAAATTATCGGTTCTGATCCGCCTGCCTTTTTCGGGCAGGCGGACAGTGCAGACTGAGAAGGTAATCCCCTCCCCAAATCTGCTTTAGCCGGGGTATGACATAAAGTGTCTTCCCGGGACTAATGCTTAGGTGTCAGACAACATCCACCTATGGCTTCAACCGTTACCGCGCATGAAGCCAGCATGAGTCAGGACTTAAGAGGTTTGCTGGTTCAGCACCGTCTTGTGTCTGGCTTGTGTTTCGGAGCTGTTATACAGTTCCCTTAATCTTTATATTAATGACAGAACACGCATACAGAACGGGATATCGTAAGCATACGGTATGCCGATTTGATGTTTGTTATATCAATCTTTTGAAAAGAGGCTTAGACAGTGGAATTGCTCTCTGGTGGTGAAATGCTGATTCGTGCGTTGCACGACGAAGGTGTTGAGCTGCTGTTCGGATACCCGGGCGGCGCCGCACTGCATATTTACGATGCGATATTCAACCAGGACAAGGTGGACCACATTCTGGTACGACACGAGCAGGCTGCGACTCACGCAGCTGATGGTTATGCCAGGGCCACCGGCAAACCTGGTGTGGTACTGGTCACGTCAGGGCCAGGTGCCACCAATGCCATTACCGGCATTGCGACGGCATTTATGGACTCAATCCCGATGGTGGTTATCTCAGGACAGGTTGACAGCTCGTTGATCGGTACTGATGGTTTCCAGGAAACGGACATGGTGGGTGTTTCGCGCCCGATTGTGAAACACAGCTTTATGGTGCAGCGCGCCGAAGAAATTCCGGAAATTGTGAAGAAGGCGTTTTATATTGCGACAACTGGCCGTCCAGGCCCGGTTGTTATCGATATACCCAAGGATGTGACGGATCCTGCCCGTAAAGTTAAGTATCAGTATCCGGATTCTGTGAAAATGCGGTCCTATTCGGTACCCAGCAAAGGACACACCGGCCAGATCAAGAAGGCGGTGGAAATCCTGCTGGCTGCGAAACGGCCCGTTATCTATGCAGGCGGTGGCGTGATACAGGGTAATGGCTCAGAGTTGCTGACTGAACTGGCAAGGATGCTGGGCTATCCAGTGACCAATACCTTGATGGGGCTGGGAGCATACCCGGGCACCGACGAACAGTTCCTGGGTATGCTGGGCATGCACGGTACCTATGAGGCCAACATGGCCATGCATTTCAGCGATGTGGTGCTGGGTATCGGGGTGCGTTTTGATGACCGTGTCACGAATGCGGTGAATAAGTTTTGCCCCGGTGCAAAAATTCTCCATGTGGATATTGACCCGGCTTCTATCTCCAAGACCGTGACAGCGGATGTACCGATTGTTGGCTCCGTATCCACTGTCCTGGAAGAGATGATCGACTTGATCAAACAGTCCGACAGCCAGGTGGACAGTAAGTCACTTGAACTGTGGTGGCAGCAAATTGAAGGCTGGCGCGAGAAAGAGTGCCTGAAAGTAGAGGCCTCAACTGATGACAGCATCAAACCGCAACAGGTGGTTCAGGCAGTTTACAAAGCTACAGGTGGTAATGCTTATGTGTCCTCAGACGTAGGTCAGCACCAGATGTTTGCGGCTCAGTATTATGTCTTTGACAAACCGCGGCGCTGGATCAACTCCGGTGGCCTGGGCACCATGGGCTTTGGTTTTCCGGCTGCCGTTGGTGTACAGCTTGCTTACCCTGATGCTGTTTCAGTCTGTATCACTGGTGAAGGCAGTATTCAGATGTGTATCCAGGAACTGGCAACCTGTATGCAGTATGCATTGCCGATCAAGATTGTATGCCTGAATAACCAGGCGCTTGGCATGGTCAAGCAATGGCAGGACATGCAGTATGGAGGGCGCCATTCGCATAGCACTTACTCGGAGTCATTGCCTGATTTCGTTAAGTTGATGGAAGCATACGGCCATGTGGGTATTCGCATCGATAAGCTGTCCGAGCTTGATGAGAAAATGGCTGAGGCATTTGCCATTAAAGATAAACTGGTCTTTATTGATGTTTCGGTAGATGCAACGGAGCACGTGTATCCGATGGCGATCAAAGGCGGATCGATGAAAGATATGTACTTGAGTAAAACGGAGAGAACCTGACATGCGGCACATTATTTCCATATTACTGGAGAATGAACCTGGCGCATTATCACGAGTGGTAGGTCTGTTCTCTCAGCGTAATTACAATATTGAATCATTGACCGTGGCGCCAACGGAAGATCACAGTCTGTCGCGATTGACGATTACCACCATTGGTGATGACCGGAAAATCGAGCAAATCACCAAGCATCTGAACAAGCTGATTGATGTGGTAAAGCTGGTCGATCTGACGGAAGGTTCGCATGTAGAGCGGGAACTGATGCTGATAAAAGTGAAAGCATCCGGTGCCCAACGTGCTGAAATCAAACGTACCACGGATATTTTCCGCGGCCAGATCATAGATGTGACGCCAACGGTCTATAGCATTCAGCTATCCGGTACCAGCGATAAGCTGGACAGCTTTATCGCAGCACTGGGCAATGCCGCCGTCCTTGAAGTCGCAAGAACCGGTGTCACCGGCATCTCAAGGGGCGACAAAGTCCTTAGCCTGTAAAAGCGTCAGTGACTCAAACTGAATCTGTTACCTGGCAGCTTCAGCTATAAAAAAACGGGAAGTGCCTATTCGCACTTCCCGTTTTTTTTTACCCCTAAATGCCAACAAACATGGCACAAGGTCAGGGCATCATATTATATATTGTTGCTAATCAGGCCACGCTTTGCATGGCGGTCCTCACCCGAAACAGCAGCCGAACTGTTTGAGCCGTTAGGCGAGTTTTCGGCTGCCGGGTGAGGGCGGCAGGCAGTGGCCAGCAGCAATATATAATATGATGCCCTGGCCGCTCACTGACCTGTTTGTCTGCTTTAGATTGCCCGCTTCATCGCAGTCATGTAACTACGCAGACGCTGACCCACCACCTCAATCGGATGGTTACGGATGCTGTGGTTAACAGCAATCAGCTCAGCGTTATCCACATTGCTGTCACTCAGCTGCAGACCTTTACCAATCACATCAGTGTCGACTTTAGTCATAAAGTCTTTCAGCATAGGAACACAGGCGTGCGAGAACAGGTAGCAACCGTATTCAGCCGTATCAGAGATCACCTTGTTCATCTCATACAGCTTCTTGCGACCAATCAGGTTGGCGATCAGTGGCGTTTCGTGCAGAGATTCGTAGTAAGCAGACTCTTCAATGATGCCAGCGGCTGTCATGGTTTCGAATGCCAGCTCAACGCCTGCTTTCAGGAAGGCGGCCATCAGAATACCGTTGTCGTAGTACTCCTGCTCAGAGATTTCCATGTCGCCCGCTGTTGATTTCTCAAATGCGGTCTCGCCAGTTTCTTCGCGCCAGGTCAGCAGGTTTTTATCGTCATTTGCCCAGTCTTCCATCATGACGCGGCTGAATTCGCCGGCAATGATGTCATCCATGTGCTTTTCGAACAGCGGACGCATGATGTCTTTCAGTTCGTCTGCCAGCGAGTTGGCAACCAGTTTGGCTGGGTTGCTCAAGCGGTCCATCATGTTAGTGATGCCGCCATACTTCAGGCCTTCCGAGATAACTTCCCAGCCGTGCTGAATCAGTTTTGATGCATAGCCAGCTTCAACACCCTGCTCGATCATACGCTCGTAGCAAAGGATGGAGCCTGTTTGCAGAACACCACACAGAATGGTCTGCTCACCCATCAGGTCAGACTTTACTTCCGCAATGAAAGACGATTCCAGCACGCCCGCGCGATGACCACCTGTTGCTGCCGCGTAAGCTTTGGCAAGTTCCAGGCCTTCGCCCTGAGGGTCATTTTCCGGGTGAACGGCGATCAGTGTCGGTACACCGAAGCCACGTTTGTACTCTTCACGGACTTCGGAGCCTGGGCACTTGGGTGCGACCATGATGACAGTCAGGTCGTCACGGATCTGCATACCTTCTTCTACGATGTTGAAACCGTGCGAGTAAGCCAGGCATGCGCCCTGCTTCATCAGTGGCATGACCTGTTTAACAACAGCGCTATGCTGTTTGTCTGGCGTCAGGTTCAGAACCAGGTCAGCGGTTGGAATCAGTTCTTCATAAGAGCCGACAGTGAAGGCATTCTCGGTGGCATTTTTCCAGGACTGGCGCTTTTCAGTAATCGCCGCTTCACGTAACGCGTAGCTCACATCCAGACCGCTATCGCGCATGTTCAGGCCCTGGTTCAGGCCCTGGGCGCCACAGCCCACGATAACCACTTTCTTGCCCAGCAGGCGGTCAACACCATCGGCAAATTCCGATGTGTTCATGAAACGGCATTTGCCCAGCTGCTCCAGCTGAAGGCGAAGTGGTAAAGAATTGAAATAGTTCATGAGTCTCCCCAGATTCTCATTATGTTGCTTGAATAAATAGAAACGGCGCCATCATACTCTCAATCTGATGGTTGCGTAAAATGATATATATGCAAGAATGTATTGCATATATTGCAATAAAGATTGCCTGACTCTGACCTGGCTAAGGTTGCCCTGACAGGGCACCGCTGCCGGGTTTCTTCAGGGAGAGATACTATGGACCTAAAAGACCTCAAGTTGTTCCTGCATTTATGTAAGACACTGCACTTTTCCCGCAGTAGCCGTGAACTGCATATCAGTCCCTCTGGCCTGACACGGGCAGTGCAGCGCCTGGAGCAAGAGTTGGGTGTGGTTTTGTTCGAGAGGGATAAGCGTACCGTCAGGCAGACAGAGGCTGGCGTTAAACTACAGGCTTTTGCAGAATCCACATTGGAGCAACGGCAATTATTATTAGAGCAACTGGGTGACAGGGCGGAGTTGAATGGCACATTAAGTCTGTTTTGTTCTGTGACTGCCAGCTACAGTTTTCTTCATACCATGCTGCAACGGTTCAGGGCGGGACACCCGCAAATCGAAATACAACTTCATACTGGTGATGCCGCGCAAGCTTTTCAGCGTGTCATTGATGAGAAAGATGATCTGGCGATTGCTGCCTTGCCTGCCAAACTGCCTGACCCCCTGGCATTTGTGGAGTTAGGCCGGTCACGCCTGATTGGTATTGGCCCTGCTGCTGATTGCCCGGTACGTCGCCATATTCGTACTGCCAGCAAAAGCGGTTCTTTTAATTGGGACCAGGTTCCCTTGATCTTACCTGAGGCTGGTTTGGCTCGGGACCGTGTTGAGCAATGGTTTCGAGAGCAAGGTGTTAAACCCAGAGTATATGCTCACGTCAGTGGTCACGAAGCCATGGTCAGTATGGTCAGTCTGGGTTGTGGTATCGCAGTCGTGCCTCAGGTTGTTGTGGAAAACAGCCCTTTGCAGGACCGGATCGACCGGCTGGAGGTGCTTCAGGGACTGGAATCCTTTACGGTGGGCTTGTGTGTATTAAAAAGAAGGCTCGGCAACCCTCTGATTAAAGCGTTTTGGCAGGTTGCAGACTCCCACCATCGCGATGCCGCAAGGGGTAAATGAAACTGAGCAGAAATAACGCTGGTGTGTATAATCAGTGACAAGAAGTCCATGAAATACAACAGTATTGAGTTAATAATATGAGTATGGAATCAGTGCATGAGAATGCAGAAGAAGGCACACTGCCTGAGAATGATAGCGACAGTTTTATTCCGATTGATGAGCATGAGGAGTATGTTGCTGAAGCAGACGGTCGAAAAATCACCCGTAAAGGGATTTATTTATTGCCTAACCTGCTGACATTAGGGGCTATGTTCGCCGGGTTTTACGCCATTATTGCCGGGATTAATGGCAACTTTAATGCCGCCGGCTGGGCGATATTGATTGCGGCAGTCATGGATGGACTGGATGGCCGGGTTGCGAGACTGACCAACACACAAAGTGCGTTCGGCGCTCAGTTCGACAGTTTGGCTGATATGGTGTCCTTTGGTGTCGCGCCTGCACTGATCGTTTTCAGTTGGACATTGGGTTCACTGGGTAATGCCGGTTGGGCGGCCAGTTTTATTTTTATGTCTTGCGCAGCACTCAGGCTGGCCCGTTTTAATGTCCAGGCAGGAACGGCCGACAAGCGCTTCTTTGTTGGTTTGCAAAGCCCGGTCGCTGCCGGCCTTGTGACTTTTATCGTCTGGGTCGCCTACAAATACAATATTGAGCCGGGTTGGTGGATGTCACTGGGTACTGGGTTGCTGACGGCTTTCACCGGTCTGTTGATGATTTCAAATTATCGTTACTACAGTTTCAAAGAGATACATTTCAAGGGAACCGTTCCCTATGTTGTCTTCGTATTGGCTGTAGGGTTGTTGGTTGTCATTGCGCAACGACCGCACGAAGTGCTGTTCGGTATGTGTGCTGTTTATGCCATTACGGGCCCGATTATCGGGTTGGGAAAGAAGGTGAAAGCACGCCGTAAAAAAACAGAAAGGGCTGAGCCAAATGAGACGGAAGCTCGGTCTGGTGAAAAAGACAGTGAAACTGATTCTCTATCACGCTAGTAAAGAACGCTAAAAACGCTGAACAAAAGCTGAAAAGGGGCTAGCCATGCTTATCAAGCGCGCATCAGATATTAAATCTTCTGAAATTACGCCGGAGTCTGTGTACCGCAGCCGGCGGGAATTCATGAAAAGTGCTGCAGCGCTGGGGGGAGCGGCAGGTATATCCAGCCTGTTACCTGGCCTCGCCATGGCTGCTTCAGGCGATGGTTTGCGTGCCAGGGCGCCGGCCAACATGCAGCGAAGTGCACCGGCGGCATGGTGGGAAGACAAGTTTCAGAATATCGAGGCCGCTGAGCGCGGTGGTGCTTTCTGGACAAATGAAGCACTCACGCCTTATCAGGATGTGGTGACTTATAATAATTTTTATGAGTTCGGCATGGATAAGGGGGATCCGTCCCGGTATGCGCAGGAATTTGAGGTTGATCCCTGGTCAATAGAGATAGCAGGGGAGTGTGATAACCCGGCAACCTACCATCTGGAGGACTTTCTTAAGCCCCAGCAACTGGAAGAGCGTATTTATCGTTTGCGTTGTGTTGAGCGCTGGTCGATGGTGATTCCCTGGGTGGGCTTTCCTTTGGCCGATCTGATTAAAAAGGCGCAACCAAATTCCAAAGCAAAATATGTCGCGTTTGAGACCCTGCTTGACCCCGATCAAATGCCTGCTCAGAATAGCCGGTTTGCCATTATCGACTGGCCCTATCGTGAGGGGCTGCGTATGGATGAAGCCATGCATCCGCTAGCGTTCCTTGCAGTAGGTTTATATGGTGACTACCTGCCTCCGCAAAATGGTGCACCTATTCGTCTGGTGGTTCCGTGGAAGTATGGTTTCAAGAGTATCAAGTCTATTGTTCGTATCCGTTTCACCGAGACTGAGCCGCAAACGGCCTGGAATATGCTTCAACCGCAGGAGTATGGCTTTTACGCCAATGTGAACCCGAATGTTCACCATCCGCGCTGGCGCCAGGATATGGAAACGCGTCTGCCACGAACACTGTTCAGCTCCGGGCGACAGGAAACCCTGATGTTCAATGGTTACGGTGATCAGGTCGGACATCTATATGAAGGCATGGATCTGGCCAGAAATTTCTAAGCTGATAGCAGGGAAGCCGTTTGGTGAATGCTAAAACAACCGGCCAGTTGAGCTGGCGTCGTAATCCTGCTCTGTGGAAGTGGATTCGCAGGTTGATCTGGTGGTCTGCCTGCGTACCTTTTGTGTTTCAGTTATATGGGGCTGTATTTAATACCCTGGGGGCTGATCCGGCCAAAGAGTTAGCGCTGGATACGGGGCGTTGGGCGCTGCGTTTTCTGTTGCTCTGTTTAGCTGTGACTCCGCTGCGGGAGCTGACTGGTATTGCCCAGCTTGCACCCTTGCGACGAACGCTGGGCTTGTTCTCGCTCTTTTATGCTTCTTTACACCTGCTGGTATATGCGCTGTTTCTGCTGGAGCTCCGCTGGTTTGAAATCGGCGACGATATATTAGAGAGACCTTATATTACAGTCGGCTTCACGGCCTGGTTGATTCTGGCTGTGCTGGGGGCAACATCGCCCAAGCGCATGGTGCGCTTACTTGGGCGCCGCTGGCGCACTTTGCACAAGCTTGTGTATCTGGCTGGTGTGCTGGCGTTATTGCATCTGATATGGATTATACGATCAGACATATCTCAAGCCGTTATCTATGGCACGATCCTGATTGTTTTGCTAAGCTATCGAGTCTTGAATCACTTCAAAAAGCGCGCAGCGAAAGCTCAAACAACCAGAATATAGCGCGCAGATGACAAATTGATTTCAAATATCGAATTTTTTGCAAATTATGCTTGCGGTAATCAGATTCTGTGGCATAATGCGCGCCCTTGAGAC
>NZ_LWHM01000002.1 GCF_001642735.1 Pseudohongiella nitratireducens
AACGAGGACTCCGATGCCACATATACGCCCTGGTCCATCAATGCCGGTACGATCTGCGTCGGTGCCAGGTCTACAAAGGCCGTCAGGTTGCACAAATTTACGATCTGCTCTTTTTCCTGGTCACTGAGCTTGTTCGTCGGCGCTGGCCTCATGGCTTCGGGGCGCTGATCGGCCTGAACCTGACCGTCCTGATACCAGCGTCGGTAGGTACGAAGGCCGATCTGCGCCTCAGCACAGGCCTTGTGCAGTCGCGCGCCGCTGCCTACTGCTTCGTGTATCAATTCTATAATAATCAGGCGCTCTGGCAGCGCGGTCAGTCGTCCGCGTCGTTGTTCTCCCAGAGCGCATCCAGCTTTTTTCGCAGCACCAGCAGCGCCGCGGTTTCTGCCAGTGCTTTCTCTTTACGGCGCAGCTCCTTCTCAAGCTTTTTGATCTGCTGCTTATCCGCCTTTGACTGCTGCTTGAGCGTTTTATCCTGCTGCTCGGCACTTTGGAACCCGGCCAGCGAAGCTTCTTTCCAGGCCTTTACCTGCTCGACGAACAGACCTTTCTGGCGACAATACTCATTAAGCTGAGCCTCGCTCATCGTGGCTGTTTCTATCACCGTGGCCAGCTTTGCTTCAGCTGACCACTGGTCTGTGTTATTTGGTTTGGGCCCCGGCACGGCGCGTCCTCTTAATCTGGCTTGCTTGCGCCAATTATAAAGGGTTGCTTCGCTGATGCCTTCAACTTTTGCCAGATCCGATACCGTCATGTTGTACGGCGGCAGTAACCGGCTCAAAACTGCTTCCTTACGCTCCTGTGAAAATCGCGCCACTCATATTCTCAATCCGCCCATCTGGTAAAAGTAGATGGTGTCAACTATCCTGCCAGAGCGGGTTCATCTCTGACCGTACATTGAACACTCGTTTTCCTCTTGCCAACCTGAGAGTTGAGGCGGAGCTACTTTTCTTTATATCACAGACAGGGATGAATCTCGCACAAGCCCACCAAATAAAATTACGGCACTTTAGCTATACTTCCACACTTGATGGCTATCTGGTGCGCGACTACAAGCATCGCCGCCAAGGTGAGGTTTTATTCGAAATGTAAACCTCCCCTAAAATTGGGCCAGTGATTTTTAGAGGTTCTTGTGGATAATAGTAGTTAACCACGGAGAACCGAAAATGCGAAAAACGAAATTCAGCGAGCACCAGATTATCAAGATCCTCAAGGAGGTCGAAGGCGGTAGGATGGTCAAGGATGTCTGCCGCGAGCATGGCATCTCCGATGCCACGTACTACAACTGGAAATCGAAGTATGGTGGTATGGAAGCCTCCGACATCCGACGGCTGAAAGCCCTGGAGGAGGAAAACGCCAAGCTCAAGCGAATGTATGCCGATATGGCGCTTGAGAACACTGCCCTGAAGGACGTCATTGAAAAAAAGCTCTAGCGCCGGCAGAGAAACGCAGTATTGTCGATTATCTGGTAAGTGAGCATGGGCTCAGCGTTCGGCGCAGCTGCAAAGCACTGCGACTGAGCCGCTCGACGTACGATTACCAGCCAGATACCCACAGGGACGACGAGGTGATCGAAACATTGCTGTCGGCGGTTGAACGCTATCCACGCTACGGATTCAGAAAGCTGTATCACGTACTGAGGCGAGAGGGCCATCAATGGAACCACAAGCGATTACACCGAGTGTACTGCGCTTTGAAGCTTAACATGCGACGACGCGGCAAACGACGACTACCCAGTCGCAACCCGAAACAGCTGTCAGTACCGCAGTCGTTGAACCAGAGTTGGTCGGTTGATTTTATGAGCGATGCACTGTACTGCGGGCGGCGATTTCGCACCTTCAATGTGGTCGATGACTTCAACCGTGAGGCTCTGGCCATCGAGATCGATCTGAATCTGCCAGCCGCACGAGTGATCCGCACGCTGGATCGACTGGCTGCTTGGCGCGGATATCCGGAGCAGGTCAGACTGGATAATGGCCCTGAGTTCATCTCGGTCGCACTGGCCGAATGGGCAGAGGAAAACAATGTGCACCTGGAATTTATTTCGCCAGGAAAACCAACGCAAAACTCATATGTTGAACGGTTCAATCGAACCTATCGGAACGAGGTATTAGATTTTTACGTCTTCCGGAATCTGACGGAAGTTCGGAATATCACAGAACAATGGCTGACAGAATACAATGAAGAACGGCCGCATGAGTCACTGAATGACATTCCGCCAGCAGAATATGCTCGGCTGAAAAATGAACCCTTGGCCTCTAAAAACTGTTGGCACTAATTAAGGGATGTTTACAGA
>NZ_LWHM01000020.1 GCF_001642735.1 Pseudohongiella nitratireducens
GTAAGCGTTCGCTCATCACACATTGACAGCCGTTTCCGGACTCCAGCTGTGTGGCAGCAGCTCAGCAATGGCACTGGCCTGCTGGGTCGGCAATCGGGCCAACACATCTTTCAGGTACTCATAAGGATCGTGACCGTTTAACCGGGCCGACTGTATCAGACTCATCACAGCAGCGGCACGCCGCCCGCTGCGAAGCGAGCCAGCAAAGAGCCAGTTTTTGCGACCCAGCGCCCAGGGACGCATCTGGTTTTCAACCTGATTGTTGTCGATGGGCACACCGCCATCATCCAGATAACGGATCAGGGCACCCCAGCGTTTTAAACTGTAATCGATAGCCTTAGCCGTTGCTGTGCCATCAGGCACTTTTTGACGACTGGCCACCAGCCAGGTATGTAGCTCATCGGCAATCGGTTTGGCACGTTGTTGCCTGAGTATATGGCGCTGCTGATCATCAAGCCCCTTGGCCTGACGCTCTATCTCATAGAGTCGGCCGATCTGCTCCAGGGCAGTGGCCGCCAGCGTGCTTTTACTGCTCTCATGCAGCTCGAAGAACTTACGACGAGCGTGCGCCATGCAAGCCACTTCGCTCACACCCTGGCCAAAGCTGGCTTTGTAACCGCTGTAATCGTCGCAGACCAGCTTGCCCTGCCAGCCCTCAAGGAAGCGGCGGGCATGCTCACCGGCACGCGAGGGTGCAAAGTCATACACCACTGCCTTGGTGTCAGCATAAGGGGTCGTGCAGTACGCCCAGATGTAGGCTCGACTGGTCTTTTTCTTACCCGGCTCCAGCACCGGCACCGGTGTTTCATCGGCGTGCACAACCGGATGATTCAGGATCGTCTCACGCAGCGCATCGGCCAGCGGCTGCAGGGCGTGACCACAGCGGCCCACCCAATCCGCCAAGGTGGAACGGGCAATCGGGTAACCGGCCCGGCCAAAGATGTGTTCCTGGCGATACAGTGGCAGGTGATCGGCGTACTTGGCCACCAGTACGTGGGCCAGTAATCCGGTGGTCGGCAGGCCTTTATCGATCACGTGTGCTGGAACCGGTGCCTGGGTCAGGGTTTCGCAGTCAGTGCAGATCCACTTGCCACGGATATGCTGCTCGACACTGAACACACCGGGTGTATAGTCCAGCTTCTCGCTGATGTCTTCGCCGATGCGTTTGAGCTGACAACCACACTGGCAATGCGTGTTCTGAGGTTCGTGCCGTATGAGTGTACGAGGCAGCTCAGCTGGCAATGCCACCCGCTTGGGCTGCGTTTTGGGTTTGTTGTTGATCGGCTCATCTTTGACCAGATCTGCCCACTGCTGTTCGATGGCGCTGGTGTCGGCATCGATGATGTCCTCAAGCAGACTGCGCTGCAGTGAGTCGAGCTTCTCGCTTTGTTTACCGAACTTTAAACGGCGAAGCAGCAGCAACTCATGTGAAAGCTTGGCGTTGACCGCTTCCAGGTGCTGGTTGCGCTGCTCAATACGCTCAGTGCGTTGTTGCAGGGCTTGCACCTCGACCTGCTGCTCGGCGGCATTACCCATGAGCTGGGTGACCAGGGCGCGCAGTTGTTCGGCATCCAGCTTGTTCAGATCCGGTTGAGTCATGGCACAAGTATGCCACTGCCAGGCGTTCAGTTCGATACGCTTATTGGGTAATAGCACTGAGCACAAGGGTATGATTCGATATACATTACACGATAGTGACCACCCCGGCTTCGCCGATGCGCTGCCAGGGCAGACCTTGAACCAGCGCCTGCAGCTGCTCATCACTGAGCGACAGCTGCGCCGCTTGCCACGGCTCGCTCCAGTAGAACTTACCGCGGTTCAACCGCCGGGCACACAGCCAGATGCCCAGGCCGTCGTGGATCAGCACCTTCATCCGGTTGGCGCGCTTGTTGGCAAACAAATACGCACAATGCGGCCGGGCACTGCCGAAGACTTGAACCACCCGCGCCAGTGCCGTATCAGGACCGGCGCGCATATCCAGCGGTTCAGTGGCCAGCCAGATCTGATCAATACGGATCACTGTAACAGCTCTCGCAACAACGCCAGGCATCGCTCCATCTGTGAGAGCGGCAAACTGATGTTGATGCTCTGATGGCGATACGGAATCTCCATCCGGATTGATTCACTGTCAACGCCTTGTCTGGCACTTGATACGGACGAGGCCTGACCAGGCATTGGCAGTGCGACAAAGCTCGGTGTCGTGTCAGTCGTGTTGTTCTTCGCCAATCGAATCCATTTACGCAGCATGTTGGCGTTAAGTCCGTGCTCCAGTGCGACACGGGCCACCGAGGCGCCAGGTTGCAAACTGGCAGTAATGACTTTGTGTTTGAATGCCTGGGTATAGCGTTTGCGCTTAGGTGCGCGGTTAACTACGCTTATTTCGTTCATGATAGGTGTCCGCTTAAAAATAAGTGGACACTATCGAATCAGACGCATGTCAATTCAAGATGTGATGGCCGGACGGATACTTTTGATGGAGCTTTTAAGACTTCTATCTTTTTACAGTATTTTCATCATTAAGTTCGCTTAACATGAAAATAATTTAACGCACTTCAAGCGTAGGCAAGTAAGTGTCATGCTCAACCGCAACACGTATAGGATCGGCATAGATGTATCCAACTCTACCAATACTGTCTGTGATGCGAAGAGTCGGTCTAGGCACTTCCCAAATATTTTGCTTATAAACTAATGCACGATATCGAACCGGGAATGTCAAACCTTCGACAGACTCATTGGCTCCTATTTTTAACTGCCTTTTCTGGCAAACCTGTGGGATTGAGCACCCTCTTACGTTATATGCAGCCCCAAAACTCGTACCACTTAAAGATTTTGATAGCGTATACTCCTGGTCAGTATGATTGACTACCCTGGCATTCAGTTCAAACGTATCGCCAACCTGCACAATCTCCGGATAGTCAATGAACAAATCCATTTCCGCTCTAACAATACCAGCCATAGGGTTAATTGTATTTAATGACGGTAACACTTGCGGATTATCGGGATCAGCCACAATACGAATCAGGTCCCGATCCAGATAAAGCTCAGGAAGTAGACGATCATCAGTATCGTACATTCTTAACGTGATATTGCTCATTAGCAGAATCGTCCCGGGTGTTGCCGATTCAGCAATATCCAGATACCGATATGTCATAGTGACACTATCGCCCGGGTTGATCGGAAACACATCATTACGCTTCGTATCGCATGCCCGTTTCAGCCCATAGCTCGCGTTATTATCCAATAAGGGACAACCGTTAGCCTCTATGATTTCCAGAAAAGAATAACGGTTTAACAGTTCAACTTCATAGCGTTGCGGTAGAAAACTGGCATTGGCAATAACAACACCAGAATCTTCAGGGTTATTAACACGCACCTGCAATGTTTGTGTCTCACCTGGTGAGATGTAAGCTATATCAGTGATAACATCAGCACGAATTCGTTGTTCTGCCGCATCTGCAATAAGTGGTAAACCCAAGATAGCCTGAAAGGCTAACAAGATGATTGCTCGGCATAATCTCACCTGAGATAGGTGCTTCATTGTTTCGCCTCCTTTAACACCCAAATACCGTTGCGCATGAAAAAATCGTTCGCACCAGAAGCGCCAGTGTTCGATGTACCAAGATAGAAGCTCCCGAACCCTCTATCCAAATAAACAGAAACCGAGGCTTCCAGAAAGGCATTGGGTACCTCGCTTGTACCAATGATGAAGCCACTTAATGAATCACTTGAGTGCTCAGGACGGCGAACTGAATTAGTGATACCAAACAGCTCATGAAAACTTTGCGCGACTGGCATAAGTTGCTGTCTTTCACTTTCGTAACCATGAAAAAACACGCTGCGAGCAAAAAGAGCATATTCTGGTAACGGGACTCCTGATGAATAGATGTGGTTCAAAAATAACTGTTTGACTTCATCACTGTTGGCAACGCGATATTCTTCCAACGCACCTTCTGGCTCAAAATCTCCCAAAACAGATAAAAACAGTTTGTCCTGAAACCTGGAGAGCGGGAGCCATTCATAGCCGGTATTGGGATCGTAAATTATCCAGGAATCCTCTTCTTCACCAGAAATGTCTATTCGCTGAAGTGGTTCCCGAACGGGTGCTTCAAAGACAGCGTAATCACTCATATCACCTTCATGAGTGATTACAATTTTTATGGGATCCAACGACACACGGCTACGCGTATTATTAAAGCCTACCTTAGAAACGCTCAAAAATGATTTATTAATGAGCATATCACCGCTAAATAAATTTTCGGCTTCATAATAGAATTCGCGCAGGTGTACTTCGCTAGAACCACCTGGCTTTAACATCACTCTTGAAAAGAATTCATTATTATCGACGGCTTTTTCAAAAATGCGGTATGAGCTGGCATGACTACCAGTAATGGATTGCCCCCAGGAAACAGAAACTAACTCGTGCGATTCTGTTGTATTGAGTAAAGATGCAGTGACTGAAAAATTCTCGCCTGCTTTGACCTGGGACGGGTAATCCAATGTGACCTGGATGCCATCAATCTCAACTTCTACAGATTCTGCCGACAATTCAGCCACCGGGAGTAATAACAGTATGACTGCCAGGCATTTTCTGGCGGCCTGTCTGAGGGAATACTGTCTTTCAAAGAAGTTGGGCGACATTACACACCTGTAAGTGTATCCCTGTAAGGAATCTGTTGTTATTTGTTGTTCACATTATGAAGCTTCTGCTTTTTTATGCAAAAACATCACCAACGCCGTCACCAATGTTAATGCGGAAACTCCCGCAATGAAAGCAAAGGCCAAAAACTGGGCAAAAGGATCGGCACTGCCTCCGAGTTGCTGGAGCACAATCACCACAACCATGGCGCCTATCGCGCCGCCTACCCGCTGCACGATATTCACCAATGTCGTGGCATCCCCCATCTCTTTTTTGGAGACAGCGCTGTAGGCAGCCGTCATCGCTGGCATTTGCACCAGCCCCAGACCGATCCCCCTGACAAGCAGAATGGCTGTCAGTGCGATATAAGCCGGATCACCCGGCAGAAGAAATGGCACGGTGCTGACCAGCAACAAGGCTGCCCCGCCCAGGGAGACAATGCCAGCGCCAAAGCGATCCGTCATCATGCCTGCAAAGGGCAAGGCAATGGCACTGCCCATTCCCATCACCAGAAACCAGAGTCCCGCCTGCAGAGGCCCCTGATTGGCAATCAACTGCAGGTACAAGGGAAGCAAAAGCATCCCGCCATACATGTTCATGCCACTAAGCCCAGCGGTTAAAGTCGCTGAGGAAAAGGCTGGACGGGCCAGCAAACGAATATCAATCAAGGGGTTGGCTACGCGCAACGCAGAGATAATAAAGAGGCAGGTAAGGATCAGACCGGCAGCGACACTGAGCACTGTGGTCAATGCCAGTTCACCAACACCTGCCCCCAGGGCGCCGTAAAGCAGTAATGGCAAGCCTATGCCCAGCAATAGTAAGCCCCGGTGGTCCAGTTCACGAGCGTTGTCCGTCCTGCCTCTGGGCACCAGGCCCGGCGCTGCCATCAGGGCGGCTAACCCGATAGGTACATTGATCCAGAACACCCAGCGCCACGATGCCGTCTCCAGGAAAAAACCACCGACAGCCGGGCCGACCGCAGGTCCAAGTGCTATGACGAAACCCAGCAATCCAAAGATTCTGCCTAGCTGTCTTTTCTCGACGGTTGAACCGATCACAGCCTGCCCGGCCGGCACCATTAACCCACCTGCCAGGCCCTGTAAAATACGAGCAATAATAAGCGTAGATGGATTAGGCGCCATGGCACACAAAATGGAAGCGGCAACAAAAACAGCCAGGCTGATTGTCCAGACACGCCCATAACCATAACGAACACCGAGCCAGGCAGCCGCGGGCAGGGAGACGGCCAGGGCGCAGAGGTAGTCGGTAGCAACCCACTGCACAATGGGTAAAGTAGAAGAGAAATCGCTGCGAATCGATTCAATCGCGAGATTGACAACCGTTGAATCGAGCATGGCAATAAAAGCGCCCGCACCGGTAACTGCGGAAATACCCCAGGCTCGCATGGGGATGGGAGGTGGTTTTTGATCTGTAGCATCCATGACTCGCTATAGTACCGTTTGTGCTATGCATTATGTAGAGGCTGATTATTTGACTAAAACCACCAATCGAAACAAGATGGAACCAACGCCCCTTTCTGCTGTGGAACTAGCAGCAAAAGTAGAAACCCTTCGTAACCAGGTCAGCGTGCATGACCTATCTTTCGTAATGATAGCGACAAGAAATGATCGTAAATTGCTTCTTCTCAACGGCATAAACCAAACGATGGGAATCATCAATTCTCCTGGACCAAAACCCGGCCAGACTTTCTTTCAGTGGCTCGGGTTTGCCAATCCCTTCAAAAGGGGATCGCAAGGTATCCTGAACCAGCTTGTTAATTCGCTTCAGTGTTTTTTTGTCCTGGGTTTGCCAGTATTTGTAATCCGACCAAGCCTCTCTCGTCCATGAAAGAATCTCAATCATCGGTCAGCTCATGCTCCTCGGTTTTACCAGATCGATATTGTTTGATGGACTTGGCCAAATGAGCAGCGTTGACGGGGCTTTTCAACAGGTGGACTGTCTCCATTAACCCATTAAAGTGATCGAGTGACATCACGACAGCATCTTCGGCATCCCGGCGCGTAATAACTGTATAATCTGCGTCATTAACCACTTGATCCAACACACTTTTTAACTTATTTCTGGCATCTGAAAAACTGATAACCCGCATCTTCAACCCCATCAATTGTACAACTTACAGCACAAGTATAACTTGTACTGTTAATTGTTCAAGTGAAAGATATATTTTCACTTTCATAGGGTCCTTTGTCTTAAGTTATAGCAGTTTATCTCGTGTAGGTTTGGCTCAACCCATCAGCCCTACTACAAAAATCATACTGGGGCTAAGGGATATAAGTATCAACAAAGAAATAGACCGTAATGCTGCAGCTCGCCAGAATCACAAAGTTCCGTGTGTATTTCTGCGATAACCGCCTGGAAATATGAGCAGCGACATAGCCACCAAGCAATGTGCCAAGCAGCACAATACCTCCCTCATACCAGGCGATGATGCCATCATAGATAAACACCGCGATCGCAATCAGTGATACGCTTGATGAGATCAGGAGCTTCATCCCGTTCATCGTATTGATGTCGTTGTAACCGGCCAGTGCAAGATAGCTCAGCGCGATGATGCCAAGTCCGGCATTAAAGAATCCACCGTAGACGCAGACGCCAAGCAGCAGCAACAATAAAAGCAGACTTCCAAGCGAAGATGCGTGTTTACTACTGGAAGCCAACTGTTTCAAGGCGTAGTTGATTTTCCCGCCAAAGATAAACAGCACCGTTGCAAAGAGAAGCAGCCAGGGTATGGCCTCTTGAAAGACTGATTCCGGTGTTCGAAGTAACAGCCACGCACCAATAACACCACCTGTCAGGCTGGTGAGGATCAGTTTTGGAAGCTCTTTTCGATGAACCTTCAGCTCTTCCCGAAACGCCCAGGCGCCACTGATGTAGCCGGCACATGATGAGAAAGTATTGGTTGCATTGGCACTGATCGGCGTGACTCCAACCAGCAACAGTGCCGGAAATGTGATAAAACTCCCGCCGCCCGCAACAGAGTTGAGAACACCGCCGCTGAAGCCGGCGGCCAAAAGAACCAGTAGCTCAAGCATTTTTGTTTACTGCCACCCTGCATCTCCAATCTCTTCGCTTGTGATTAGCTCTGACAACACTCAAGCAGATCATGTTGAAATCGACATGAGGGGCCGACTTTGAAAGTATATACAATTATCATCATCACGATACTCAGTGTACCCTAGAGCTTCGTAGAAACCAGCCACAGGGTTGACTTTCATAACGGTGAATCGAAGCGGCAAATTCATGGTCCTCGCCAATACTTGAAGGTGATGCATGCTGAAACGTCCAACCCCTCGACTCTGGTACTCAGGACTTACCAGCAACATATGCAACCACAGACAGTCCTGCTGTTCTTTGGCGCAAAAACCAGCAACCTTCAGGTCACCATCTAAAACGATTTGAAAGTTCTCGACACCTAGCTTGTTCCTGAAACCGTCACGCTGCACCTTCTCGTCCCAACCCCATGTCGCCTCGACATATGATTTCAGGGTTGTGAGGTATAATTGCCACAACCAGTCTTCGTCTTCAGGCAAGGCTTTACGTAATTTTAGCTGCATAAAAACCCCAATTAACTACTGCGCCATTTCTGACAATGTTGTGATATTAACTACGCTTCCTCGCTATCACAATCATATGTGTCCCCGCCTCAACCATCCCTGTCGAGTCGCTGGCTTCGATTTCCATATCTATCAAGCTTTGCCACTGTTCAGGGTTCTCTCGCAGTGTCGCCAGAATCTCCGTGTGCGTAGAAGACATTGTGTTGGAAGCGGCCAGTGTGATGACATCAAAACCATTACGGATCATCGCTTCACGTAATTCCTCTGAACGAAACAGGTGACAGAAGTGTGTGGTACCTGGATAGGTTTCTGCCGTCAGGTCGCCATTTGCGGCGACTGGTGTTGGGTCGCTCTCAGGAAAGCTGGCAAAATATCGGTGCAAGGTGCCCCAAAGGGACATAACGCTGGCAATCAGCAGCCCGTCCATTTTTAGCACACGATGGCATTCGGATAAGGCCTGGTCAAGGTGGTCAAAAACATAACTGAGTGGCCCACCGTAAGCCACCACTGCGTCAAAACTGTTATCAGTAAATTGGCCTAGATCGGTGACGTCTACTTTCTGCCAGTCGCTGATGGAGGCAGAAAAGCCTAACTCTTTGGCTTTCTGCCGATTAGCATCAAGCTGTATCTCGGATATATCGCTGACCAGTATATTGCAGCCTATCTCATGCAATGTTTGGGTGAAGCGTCCTGGCCCTGCCCCGACCTCAAGTACACTCAGCCCTTTGGTCAGGTGCTCATACAAATAGTGATTATGGACGTGCAGTTTGACTTCTTGTTCAGGGTTTTGAATCAGGCGCTGCCATTCGCGTTCAACATCTATGCTGTAATAGGCGGTGACGTGCTCGGCGCTGTATTTAAATGATGACATTGAGGCTCTTCTTGATCTTCCTGCTCGTTATTCTTGTTATTCAGCTTTTGATTATGAGTGAGGCCTCAGTAAAGCGTAAACATGCTCATCAAAGAATTCTCCCTCGTTATAGAGAGCTTTTTTCAACACAGCCTCTTTATGGAAACCGGCTTTTTCCAGTACTTTCATGGAGGCAATGTTGTCTTCGTAAACCCACGCCTGCAATCTCTCGACTTCGGTATTACGGAACAACTCCTCTATGAAAATCGTCAAAGCGCGAGTAACGATCCCCTGCCCCCAGTAAGGCTCACCGAGCCAGTAACCGGTACTGTATTGTCTGCATTTTTCGCCCTCGCCAATCACGGAGCCTATCGTGCCCACGAACAGCCCATCCTGTTCAATCACGCGATGAATCCCCTCTTTGCAGCCTTCATTGATCCACCAGGTTGCGTCCTGTTCGGTGTAGGGGTGTGGGAAACTGGCTTTCAAGCGCCGGGCAACGGCCGGATTGTTGGCTAGTTCGACCAGGCGGGGAGTGTCGCTTTGTCTGAATTCTCTGAGAGTGATCATACACTGCAATATTACGGTTGTTTTAATTCTAGAGTACAGGCATAAGGACCGAACCCCATTCCTACGATACCCTTCTTTAATGAAGAACTGACGTAGGAAGATATGATCGGGCAGTTCTCGCCACAAGGCATACCCAATGATTTTACTATCCTGGTCACGGATAATCTAATAATCATAGCCCTAAGATTTTCAATCTTTAGTTTACTGATTCTGAAATTTTCTGAAATCCCAAGGGCATTCGCTTCCCCTTGCATGGCTTTGATCTTGTCCCATCCACCTCTTCCGGTAGTGATATGTCCGGTAGTGATATGAGGTGTGTAAGGACGATTTTTGAGGAATGTTGCCAATGGCCTGATAAAGACTGTCATTATCTGTATTCAAGCAGCACTGGTATGCACATGCTAGAAGTATAAGAGCACACCATGCTTAGGCCATGTATAAACATTGTATAAACCACCTTTACGCGATAATATAAACATTGTTTAAACACGAGGTACTTGTGATGCAAACGATTATCAGAAAATGGGGAAATTCAGCAGGTGCGATTATTCCAGCCGCCGCGCTTTCCAAAGCAGGTATGAACCTGGGCGACACGATAGAGATTGATGCCGAAAAAGGGGTTATCCGGTTTAAGCAGGCAGAACCTGAGTATAGCCTGGATCAACTCTTGGACGCTTCGCCAGAGAAATCGCTTCAAGTTGATGATGAAGATCGCGAATGGCTGCAAGACAGCCCAGTCGGGGAGGAGTTTGGCGAATGACAGGATATGTCCCAAAACGAGGTGATATCGTATGGACAAACTTCGACCCCTCGGCTGGTCATGAACAGGCTAGAAAGCGGCCAGCGTTGGTCCTGTCCCCTGAACTTTTTAATCAAAAAAGCAAACTTGCTTTGGTGGTGCCTATTACCAGCAAAGTCCGGGGACATGGTTTTGAGGTAGCCCTGACTGGCACGGCGACTGAAGGAGTTGTGCTGTGCCATCAGATGAAAACCATTGATTTCAATACCCGTGGTATTGCATTGATTGAAGAGGCGCCAGATCAAATCACCAGGGAAGTGCTGGCAAAAGTCAAAGTTCTGATTTCCTGAATTCGCTACTCACTCCCACCCAGCACCCGCCACTCCCCCACTGCCAGCCCGTCCAGCGTGATATCGCCAACAGATATCCGATGCAGTGAAAGCACCTCATTCTGGAAGTAACCAAACATGCGTTTGACCTGGTGGTATTTTCCTTCGACCAAAGAAATGCGGGCCTGGTATGGGCTCAGTATCTCTAACTGGGCAGGCTGCGTGGTGATATCTTCATAAGCAAAGTAAATGCCTTGCAGGAAGACCTTGGCGTATTCCCCGGTTACGGCTTTGGACAGGGTGACTTCGTAGGTTTTACTGAGTTTGGTTGCTGGCAGACTGATTTTGCGTGACCAGGCACCATCGTTGGTCAGCAGCACAAGTCCTGTGGAATTGAAGTCGAGACGACCGGCGATGTGCAGCTCATGTTTGAGCGGGTGATCGATCAGATCAAGCACAGTCGTATGTTCGGGGTCTTTGGTAGCGCTGACCACTCCTTTGGGTTTGTTAAGTATGATGTAAAGGGGCTGGTTATTTTGCAGACAGTGATCGTCGAGCATGACATGAGTAAATTTACTGACTTTCTGCTGGATAGAATCTGCCGCTTGTCCATCCACTCGTATGCGTTTTTGGGCCAATAACAATTGAATGTCTGACAGCTTGTATGAGCTGTTCTGACTGACGAAGCGGTCGAGTCGGGTGGATTTGTAGGTCATGCCGGGATTAGCCTTGATACGATCAGTTTCATCACTCTACTTATTCACCACTCTACCTATTCACTACCCACCTTACTTCGAACGATGTCTGTAAACTAGCACTCTGGTGATTTTACTGCCCGCCAGGCATGAATCAAGCCAGCCTGGTAAAATAATACCGGTAAATCAAAACCACCGGACTTAATCACATCCGCTATACTCTCTGGCGACATGACACCGACATCATGCTGGTAGGCGTGACGCATCCGCGCCAGGTTCTCGGGAGTAATGCCACCCGCAGACATCATGTTCATCCAGGCCTTTAACAGCACATCGTATTCAGGCGAGCCTGTATCGGAGGCCAGGTCAGCACTGGCCAGTAACCCATTGGGCTTGAGTCTGCTTGATATCTCGGCAAAGAACAATGATCGCTCGCGCGTATCCAGTATAAACTGGGAAACCAGGAAGCAGGTGGCAGCATCATAGGGTTCAGGTGTGACAAGTGACTCTAGATAACCTTGATGGAAAAGGCAACGCGATGCAAACCCCTGCTCCCCAGCCTGCTGCCGACAAATGTCCAGCATCGGCCCGGATGGCTCTACTGCCGTAAAGCGCCATCCTGGCTTCTTCCCGGCGAGAAAACTTAATTCTGCACCGGTGCCAGCGCCAACACAAAGAATGTTTGCGTCCTCGGGCACTTCATAAAACATGGTCTCCAGCAGCATATACATGCACTGCCGGATCGGCGCTGTGTTCGCCCATTGCGAATCATAGTGTGCTGCCTGCTTGTCGAACAGGGCCGTGATTTCATCTTTGTTCATTTCATTCTCACTTGCCGGAAAACAACACTGCAAACCTGCAGTCAATCAGTACAGTCAGGCATCACTCAAAAATGAATGAACGGTGAGCGGCAATGCCTGCCATGCAACCGGAGGCAATGGCAAAAGTGCCATTCTGCATGGCATTCGATAAATCACCGGCAACAAACACCCCTTCCATTGAGCTCTCTTTCATTTCGTTCACTTTAACGATAGCGCCAAGCGGAGCCTCTTCCAGTTCGAGTGCCAACTGTTCTATCAGTGACGGGAGCTGAATTCTGGGTGCTACGTATAAGCCTTCCAGCAGGAGCAAACGTCCATCTGACAATTTCACTTGATCCATATCACTGTGGTGACCCATTACCGCAACAACGGGTGTTCGTTCTATGGTCACGCCGCGAGACTGTAAATGCGCTAGTGTTTCCGCCTGTGGTTCATATTCTCCCTGTGTAAACAGGGTTGTGGCGCCCCACTCGGGAATCATTGCTGCCTGATGAAAAGACATGTCATTGCTGGCCAGCACACCCAGCGGACGATCACTTAACTCATAGCCGTGGCAATATGGACAATGCATCACGCTCTTGCCCCAGCGTTCCTGCAAGCCCGGAATTTCCGGCAATTTGTCTGTTATCCCCATGGCCAGAATGACGCGTTTGCAGTCAATGTTCATGCCCTTTTCCGTTTGAGCATTGAAGCCGGTCGGTGTCTTTTCGATGGCGCTCACGATGTCTTCCTTCAAATCAAATGTCGGATAGGCACGCAGTTGCGACAGCGCTGTCGTGTGGATCTCTTCCGGTGTTTTTCCGTCGATACAGAATATGCCATGCGACGCTGCTGAGAAACGGTTCCGGGGCGCACCGGCATCAACGACCAGGACATTGCGTCGCCCCCGAACCAGTTGCATAGCCGCTGTCAGGCCAGCAAAACTGCCACCTACAATCAGGACATCTACGTTCATAAGCACCTCTTATAAGAACATCTGACATTCACGATACTTTTATTGTTACATTAAAGGTCAAAGAAAGGCAATACACGTATCTCGAATAGTTACGTGATATAATAAGCGCCTCTGATTAACAGGTGAACCATGAGAAAAGACAGCCGCCTCTCCCGTGTATTACATGTACTGGTCCATTTGGACGCCTTCAAAGCCCCGGTCACCTCGGACACCATGGCTGAGATGCTCAGCACCAATCCTGTTGTGGTCCGCCGGACCATGGCGCTGTTACGGGACAAGGGTTATGTGGAGTCGGTCAAGGGCCACAGTGGTGGCTGGTCGCTATCAAAACCGCTGAATGAGATCACACTGCTGGATGTGCACAATGCGCTGGGATCCAGTTCAGTCTTCACCATTGGTTTGACGGATGAATACACCTCCTGCCCGATTGAGAAAGCAGTCAATGCAGCCCTGGGTGATGTGATGACAGAGGCGGAAGCGTTGATGCTGGAGCGGTTCGGGGAGATTACGCTGGATATGCTGGGTGGGCTGGATCGTTGAGTCGACTATTGCAGTGACATAACGAGGGCCATGACAAAAACCGAAAAAAACAAATAAGGCAATGCCAGTAGAACCGCAATCGCCAGACGTTCCCATTTGATTGAAAGCCCGCTGAGAAGAATCATTGGGGGAAAGAGTAACGGCCAGTATGAAAAGGCTGGAGCTGCTGCGGAATACAGGCTGAGAGGTATAGCCAAAAAAGCAGCCAGATATAAAAATCCGGGCTTCTTTGATAGCAGTGCAAAAACACATAATAATATGCTTAGGTACGAAAAGAGATGAAACAATCCTTGAATGATCATTGAGCTCCTTTTTAACGTGTTTATACCACTGACTGCCGCCTTTTGTGAGACTGATCACAGCTAAGACTTTGTACCGACAAACGAAACAGTGGAAAATCATCATTTATCAATAAAAAATGCTCATTTGGAAAGCGGGAAGCGATATGCCCATAGTTTTAACAAGCGATCTGGCTAACGAGATCACGAATCAGGATACCAATAACCAGCCCGGATTGAATGCTAACAACACTGAGCCAGAAGTTGAGGAAGTGGTTGTGACTGGCGATTTCATTCGCCGTGGTGATGATGGAAACAACACGATAAGTATCTCTATAGGGGGCACAAAAGTTGATGGCAAAGGCGGTATCGATCGTGTGATATTTATGGGGCAGTCCTCCGAAGCGGAAATATCATTCATTGACGATGAATTCAGCGTGACAGTAGAGAGTCACCGAGCAGTTGGTTTAATTGATATCGAGCGCATCTCTTTTGATAACATCAACCTGGCACTTGATATGTCTGGCAATGCCGGCGTGGTGGCTAAAACCCTGGGCGCTGTCTACGGTAAAGATGCCATTACCAACACCGAGTTTGCCGGCATTGGTCTGTTGCAACTGGATAATGGTATGGATTTCGAATCACTGATGGATATCGCGCTGACGGCACGTCTTGGCGCAGACTACAGTGACGCGGAACTGATTAATCTGCTGTATAGCAATGTGGTGGGTGAAGCACCTGACCAGGCTGAGTTTGATGCCTATCAGGACCTGCTTGATAGCGGGCAGATGAACCATGCTCAGTTGGGATTGCTGGCGGCAGAACATGAGTTGAATGCGATAAATATTGATCTGGTGGGGCTGGCCGAGTCAGGTTTGGCTTATGATCTGGCTCTGTAAGATTTTTAGCCTGTTTCTTTAAAGAGCGACTCTGCGACCACTTTCCGATGGCGAATGACCTTTATATAAACACTCATCGAATAGTGGCATACTTGAGCCTGACTTGGTCGACAAACCTGCGAGGCCAATTTACTCTAATTAACATAAAAAAAGAGGAAAATGCATGAAAACATTGAAGTTATTCTCTCTGGCAGTAGCACTGGGTGGAATGTTGGCGACACCTGCCGCAATGGTATCGGCGCAGGAGATCGAGCGTAAAGGCGAAGGCCGGCATTTCTACACTACCATTCGTGTACCAGCCAACGCTGAGTCCCTGTATCTGAGCGGCTCTGGCGCATCCCCGATGGAAGATGGCACCTGGGGCGACATGGAGCAACAGACCATCGATACCTTTAACGGCTTTAAGGAAACCCTCGAAGCGGAAGGCTGGTCGATGTCTGACATTATTCAGGTCAGAGCATTCGCCGTTGCTGGCGACGATGGTGAATTGGATTTCGATGGTTTCAATCGCGGCTACCGTCAATTCTTCGGGACTGAGGAAAACCCTCAGAAGCCGGTTCGTTCTTTTGTTGAAATTAAAGACCTGGTCGTAGATGGCTGGTTAGTTGAAATTGAAGTGCGTGCGGCGCGTGTGCCTTGAGGTACTGAAAACGTTTTAACGGCATAATGGACAAGCCTGGTGCAGTTATGTGCCAGGCCTGCTTTCAGTGCGTCGTAGACCATGGCCATGCCGTCTTTGTGGCCGTATATGATGTTGTTGTGGGTGATGTGTTCCTGGGCGCTGGGATGGACCTGATTTTGGTGACACCCCAATTGAATGGGAGGATGTGGTGTTTTAGTTTTAGTTTTAGTGGGATGGTTTTGATCATACTGCGGTGCTCACTTTATTTGACCCTTACATACCTAGCTAACTTTACACCTTTACTAATTTCTGTACCGTATGACTCATTGATACCAGCAGCTTTTGCTATATCTATTTTTGATACACCTAAATTGGCGATTTCTTTAGCATACTTTACGCCGAACAGATGAATCATTGCTACTGACTCCCCTTCATCAGACTCGAAATACATTTCATGTAGTTTTTTACCCAGATCCTCTAATGTCATAGTTAACCCTGCTTCATAAGTGAATAATGCTTTATAGATATCTTTTACCGTTGAGTATTCTTCAAACTCTCTCTTTTTCACTACTCTCACATTAGTGTAGTGGTCAAGTCATTTTGGCCACGGGTTTATAGCTATCCCAGTACCTCTGTTCTTTCTCATTTGGTGTTAATCCACCGTTGAATGAGTGCGGTCTGAGCTGACTGTAATAGCCATGGATATAATCACCAATACGCTGTTTGGCTTCCGTAAAATACCGGTAACCTGTGACCGGTACCCATTCTGTTTTTAAACTCCTGAAAAACCTTTCCATTGGACTATTGTCCCAACAGTTTCCGCGACGGCTCATACTTTGTTTCATCCGGTATCGCCATACTCTTTGCCTGAATTGACGACTGGTATAATGACTGCCCTGATCGCTGTGGAACATGATGTTCTGCGGCCGCCCGCGACTTTCATAAGCCATTGTCAGGGCCTGACACGTTAAATAGCTGTCCGGTGAATAGCTCATAGCCCAGCCAATTGGCTTTCGGGCAAACAAGTCAATAACAACTGCTAAATATGCCCAACGACTCCCCGCCCAAATAAAACTGACATCACCGCACCACACCTGGTTGGGATGCGAAACGGTAAATTCCCTAGCCAGTAGGTTAGGTATGGCAACATGTTCCTGCGCCGCCTTCTTGTATGCATGTTTGGGCAACTGGCAGCTGACTAAACTGAGTTTTTTCATAATACGCCCGGCACGATATCGAGATAAACTGACTGGGTGCGACTCGTCGTTGGTGACTATATCAGCGATAGTTCTGGCACCAGCTGAGCCTTGACTCAACCGGTGGGCAGTTCGCACTAAACTATGCAATTTGACGGTTTCCGGGTTGATACGTTTATCCCGCTTTTGCCAATACTTGAACGTGCTGCGGTGGACATCCAATACCTCGCACAATATTTTTACCGTATAACGGCGCTTATCGCTCTGACTCAGTCTCTCAACTATCGAGAGTGTTTCATGGAGTCCGACATCAACAGAGCTGAAGCCTTTTTTAAAATATCCTTTTCTAATTCAAGCCGTTCAACCCGTTTCTTTAGCTCTCGTATTTCTCTTTGCTCATCACTGATCGGGGTGCACTGAGCAGTGGTGCCTGAGCGCTCTGCGCGAAGTTGCCTTACCCACTTACCAATCGTTGAGTAACCCACTCCCATCGCATCAGCAGCTTCCTGATGACTGTAACCTTGATCGATAACCAACTGTGCTGTTTCGAGCCTGAA
>NZ_LWHM01000021.1 GCF_001642735.1 Pseudohongiella nitratireducens
GTAAGCGTTCGCTCATCACACATTGACAGCCGTTTCCGGACTCCAGCTGTGTGGCAGCAGCTCAGCAATGGCACTGGCCTGCTGGGTCGGCAATCGGGCCAACACATCTTTCAGGTACTCATAAGGATCGTGACCGTTTAACCGGGCCGACTGTATCAGACTCATCACAGCAGCGGCACGCCGCCCGCTGCGAAGCGAGCCAGCAAAGAGCCAGTTTTTGCGACCCAGCGCCCAGGGACGCATCTGGTTTTCAACCTGATTGTTGTCGATGGGCACACCGCCATCATCCAGATAACGGATCAGGGCACCCCAGCGTTTTAAACTGTAATCGATAGCCTTAGCCGTTGCTGTGCCATCAGGCACTTTTTGACGACTGGCCACCAGCCAGGTATGTAGCTCATCGGCAATCGGTTTGGCACGTTGTTGCCTGAGTATATGGCGCTGCTGATCATCAAGCCCCTTGGCCTGACGCTCTATCTCATAGAGTCGGCCGATCTGCTCCAGGGCAGTGGCCGCCAGCGTGCTTTTACTGCTCTCATGCAGCTCGAAGAACTTACGACGAGCGTGCGCCATGCAAGCCACTTCGCTCACACCCTGGCCAAAGCTGGCTTTGTAACCGCTGTAATCGTCGCAGACCAGCTTGCCCTGCCAGCCCTCAAGGAAGCGGCGGGCATGCTCACCGGCACGCGAGGGTGCAAAGTCATACACCACTGCCTTGGTGTCAGCATAAGGGGTCGTGCAGTACGCCCAGATGTAGGCTCGACTGGTCTTTTTCTTACCCGGCTCCAGCACCGGCACCGGTGTTTCATCGGCGTGCACAACCGGATGATTCAGGATCGTCTCACGCAGCGCATCGGCCAGCGGCTGCAGGGCGTGACCACAGCGGCCCACCCAATCCGCCAAGGTGGAACGGGCAATCGGGTAACCGGCCCGGCCAAAGATGTGTTCCTGGCGATACAGTGGCAGGTGATCGGCGTACTTGGCCACCAGTACGTGGGCCAGTAATCCGGTGGTCGGCAGGCCTTTATCGATCACGTGTGCTGGAACCGGTGCCTGGGTCAGGGTTTCGCAGTCAGTGCAGATCCACTTGCCACGGATATGCTGCTCGACACTGAACACACCGGGTGTATAGTCCAGCTTCTCGCTGATGTCTTCGCCGATGCGTTTGAGCTGACAACCACACTGGCAATGCGTGTTCTGAGGTTCGTGCCGTATGAGTGTACGAGGCAGCTCAGCTGGCAATGCCACCCGCTTGGGCTGCGTTTTGGGTTTGTTGTTGATCGGCTCATCTTTGACCAGATCTGCCCACTGCTGTTCGATGGCGCTGGTGTCGGCATCGATGATGTCCTCAAGCAGACTGCGCTGCAGTGAGTCGAGCTTCTCGCTTTGTTTACCGAACTTTAAACGGCGAAGCAGCAGCAACTCATGTGAAAGCTTGGCGTTGACCGCTTCCAGGTGCTGGTTGCGCTGCTCAATACGCTCAGTGCGTTGTTGCAGGGCTTGCACCTCGACCTGCTGCTCGGCGGCATTACCCATGAGCTGGGTGACCAGGGCGCGCAGTTGTTCGGCATCCAGCTTGTTCAGATCCGGTTGAGTCATGGCACAAGTATGCCACTGCCAGGCGTTCAGTTCGATACGCTTATTGGGTAATAGCACTGAGCACAAGGGTATGATTCGATATACATTACACGATAGTGACCACCCCGGCTTCGCCGATGCGCTGCCAGGGCAGACCTTGAACCAGCGCCTGCAGCTGCTCATCACTGAGCGACAGCTGCGCCGCTTGCCACGGCTCGCTCCAGTAGAACTTACCGCGGTTCAACCGCCGGGCACACAGCCAGATGCCCAGGCCGTCGTGGATCAGCACCTTCATCCGGTTGGCGCGCTTGTTGGCAAACAAATACGCACAATGCGGCCGGGCACTGCCGAAGACTTGAACCACCCGCGCCAGTGCCGTATCAGGACCGGCGCGCATATCCAGCGGTTCAGTGGCCAGCCAGATCTGATCAATACGGATCACTGTAACAGCTCTCGCAACAACGCCAGGCATCGCTCCATCTGTGAGAGCGGCAAACTGATGTTGATGCTCTGATGGCGATACGGAATCTCCATCCGGATTGATTCACTGTCAACGCCTTGTCTGGCACTTGATACGGACGAGGCCTGACCAGGCATTGGCAGTGCGACAAAGCTCGGTGTCGTGTCAGTCGTGTTGTTCTTCGCCAATCGAATCCATTTACGCAGCATGTTGGCGTTAAGTCCGTGCTCCAGTGCGACACGGGCCACCGAGGCGCCAGGTTGCAAACTGGCAGTAATGACTTTGTGTTTGAATGCCTGGGTATAGCGTTTGCGCTTAGGTGCGCGGTTAACTACGCTTATTTCGTTCATGATAGGTGTCCGCTTAAAAATAAGTGGACACTATCGAATCAGACGCATGTCAATTCAAGATGTGATGGCCGGACGGATACGAAACGACGTGGTTTTACAAAAAAGCTGCTGTGTGAGCGTACTGGCTTTGATCATAAAACCGTGAACAAAGTCTTCGCAGGTGATCCGGGCGTTGCCATAGGCACTTACTTAAAAGTAATGGCCGTACTTGGCATGGAAAGCAACTTTGCGGAAATGGCCGCTCATGATGAAGTTGTTATCAAGCTGCAAAACATAAAATTGCTGGAAGGTTCAAAATGAGCCGTGAAATCGTCGAAGTCTATGCCGACTGGCAGCCAATCGAAGCACCACTGCTAATAGGGCGGCTTACTTACAGCGATTCAAGCCAAGGAGGCGTGTTTGGTTTTGCCTATGATAAAGCGTTTTTAACCTCAGCCTATCGCTTGCAAATCGATCCAATCCTGACGCTTCACTCTGGTGAGCTCTACAACGACGAAGCCGATAAAAACTTCCGTGCATTTCTCGACTCATCGCCTGATTGGGCTTTTGGGGCAAGCCTAATCAATTGAGCCACAGTTGGCGAGCGCAAAAAGTAGAAGCCGCCTGTTTAAGCCAGCTTAACCAATGGATACTCGCCCACGGATGTACTGTGTTAAAGGCAGTATCTTAGATGACTAAATAGGCAATGAATCATACTTGAGCTTGACGCTTTGCAGTGAACCATCAGTGAGTAAGGGCTTCTAAGACATTCTTGGACGGCTAAATAAGCTATTCGATATTCTGCACCTGCTCCCGCATCTGTTCAATCAGCACCTTCAACTCCACGGCATTCAGCGTCGTTTCCGCAACCACTGACTTCGACGACAAGGTATTCGCCTCCCGATTCAGTTCCTGCATCAAAAAATCCAGCCGGCGGCCAATGGGTTGTTTGGAGTTAAGGACACGTTCGACTTCGCTGACATGCGTATCCAGGCGATCCAGCTCTTCGTCAACATCACTCTTTTGCGCCAGCATGACCAGTTCCTGTTCAATGCGGGCGGGATCGATTTCGGATTTGAGGCTGTCCAGGCGTTCGCGGATGTTGTCCTGCTGACGTTGCAGGATGTCGGGCATGGCCTTGCGGACAGTGGCGACGATGTCGCGGATGCTGTCCAGGCGCTGACGAATCAGTTTGGCCAGTTCCTCGCCTTCACGCTGGCGGGCACGTTGGAAAGCGTCGAGGGTGTCTTTTAACAGGCCCATGGCATTGGCCTGGGCGGCATCCATGTCGAGTTGGTGCTCTTGCAGGACGCCGGGCCAGCGCAGGATTTCGGCGACACTGAGCGGGCTGGCATTGATGTGGGTGTCAGCGACCAGTGAAGCCAGTCCGCGTAGCTGGCGGACCAGGTCTTCGTTGAGCTGCATCTCGCTCTGGCCACTTTCCTGAATCTGAAAGCGCAGGGTGCATTCGACTTTGCCGCGGGCGACAGACTTGCGCAAAGTCTCGCGGACGTTGGGCTCGATAGCGCGGAACAGTTCGGGGATGCGCATGCCAGGTTCGAGGTAACGGTGATTGACCGATCGCACCTCCCAGCTCAGTGTGCCCCAGTCGAATTCCTGCTGCTGGCGTGCAAACGCCGTCATGCTGGCTACCATGTCCCGTCCTCCTGTCTTAGTGTCTGACAGCCATGCTCGGCGACATGGCTGTGAGTGCCTATACCCTATGTGTCTGAGCCTAACTGTGCGTGTTTGAGTTGACGGGATGATGTCTCAACCTGCATCAGCCCGTCTGGCCCAAGTGTAACCCAAAACGGTATGGCTGTTTCAGCCAAACCGCATTCCCCGTATAATTGTGCTATCACTACCAGATAGCCCCTCAAAGCTACGCCGTGAAGAGCCAGCTCATCAGTCATTCATCGAAAGACACAACAGTTAAAGAGGTTCCATGTCTCAAAACAATGCCAGCCCAGCTCGTCCAAGCCAGCGTCAAGCCGATCAACTGCGCGATGTCAAAATCACCCGCAACTACACCAAGCATGCTGAAGGTTCAGTTTTAGTCGAGTTTGGTGACACTAAAGTGATATGCACGGCGTCCGTGGAAGAGAACATCCCGCGATTCCTTAAAGGCAGCGGTCGTGGCTGGGTGACGGCTGAGTACGGCATGCTGCCACGCTCGACCGGTTCCCGCATGGATCGTGAAGCGGCACGCGGCAAGCAAAGTGGCCGTACCCAGGAAATTCAGCGTCTGATCGGCCGCTCGCTGCGTGCCGCCATTGACATGAATCTGCTGGGCGAAAACACCATCAAGATCGACTGCGATGTGATTCAGGCGGACGGCGGCACTCGCACAGCGTCCATTACTGGTGGCTGTGTGGCTTTGGCTGATGCCATCAATGCCATGCTGGAGCGCGGCATCATCAAGAGCAGCCCGCTGAAGCAGATGATTGCCTCGGTGTCAGTGGGTATCTACAAGGGAGAGCCAGTGCTGGATCTGGATTACCCGGAAGATTCATCTGCCGATACCGACATGAACGTGGTCATGACCGAAGCAGGCAAGTTCATTGAAGTGCAGGGCACTGCTGAAGATGGCGCATACAGTTTTGATGAACTGCAGGCCATGATCCGCCTGGCCGAGAAAGGTATCTCCGAGCTGGTCGATATTCAGAAGCAGGCACTGGGCGTCAGCGGCGATTGAGCCGCTGATCACAGGAAAAGGCGGTAAACTGCCGACTCATTCAGGAGAACCATCATGTCACTACAGCCATACCAGCGGGAATTTCTGGATTACGCGATTGAGCACAACATCCTGACCTTTGGCGAGTTTACGCTGAAGTCAGGACGTACCAGTCCGTATTTCTTCAATGCCGGTCTGTTCAATACCGGTGAAGCCCTGGGCTTTATCGGCAAGTGCTATGCAGAAGCGTTGCAGCGCGCAGAACTGGACTATGATGTGCTGATGGGCCCGGCCTACAAAGGCATTCCCCTGGTATCAGTGACAGCCGCCGCCTTGGCTAATGAGCAGGGCGTTAATAAACCCTATTGCTTCAACCGCAAGGAAGCCAAGGCACATGGCGAAGGTGGCACCATTGTGGGCTCCCCGCTGGAAGGCCGCGTGATGATTGTGGACGATGTGATCACAGCCGGTACCGCCATCCGTGAAGTCATGGACATGATTGGTGCGGCCGGTGCCAGGCCGGCCGGCATTCTGGTTGCACTGGATCGCCAGGAAAAAGGTAAAGGGGATTTGTCTGCCATCCAGGAGATTGAACGTGACTACAAAGTCCCGGTCATCAGCCTGATCAACCTGACCCAGATCATTGATTACCTGCGCCTGCAGGACGATGAATCGATTACCACCTACCTCCCCGCCATCAGGGAGTACCGTCAGCGCTACGGCGTTTAACAAACACAGAAACTATTTACACCTGCTGCGCCCGTGTATTAGAAAAACACAGTAGAAGACAAGCACAAGGCCAGGGCGGCATAGTCCCCAGAGCAGACAGTAAGGCCACGCCTAGCACATCGGGCATCGCCCGAAAGAGCGGGCGGGCTGTCTGAAGCCGTCAGGCTGAGTTTCCGCCCGCCGGGCGATGCCCGGTGTGCTGTGGCCGTCTGCTCTGGGGACTATGCCGCCCTGACCGTCTCAGATTAGAAGCCAGGTGTTACAAGACACCTCAGAAGGTGTAAGGACTCTCATCCCCACTATAAGGCTGCAACAGATTCTGCTCAAGATAGTGCCACTGCTCATCCCAGTGCTCGGTCGGCAGTCGTGTAAAGCCACTGCGTACAAACTGCATCAGCCGACCTTCGGCAGCTGCCAATAACAGGTTCGCCAGCACGGCAGGCGAAACCGATGGTTTCATCTTCTCGCGAATGGGCGCTTCACGCAGAATCTGCTTGAGCTGCGACTCCAGGCGGTCAAACATCTGTGTGATACGCACACGCAGTCGGTCAGTTTCGCCGGTCAGGGCGTCACCTGTCATCAGGCGCGTCATGCCGGGATTCTTCTCAGCAAAGGTGACCAGCAGCGTTAGAATACGTTGACAGCGCTCTGCGGTGCTCATGTCATCCTGCAGGATACGGTTGATGCGGATGAACAAAGTCTCTTCAATAAACTTGATCAGCCCTTCAAACATCTTGGCCTTGCTGGGGAAGTGACGATACAGCGCAGCTTCCGAGACACCGACTTCACGGGCGAGTGCGGCCGTGGTGATGCGTTCACCGGGGCCGGCCTCAAGCATCTGGGTCAGCGCTTGCAGGATGTGCTCCTTGCGGGATTGTTTTTTGGCAGCCTTGGCTTGTGCGGCGCTCATTTATTCTCTCCTGTTATTGATTCTTCTTGTCCCGCCTTTGAGGCAGAACTTTTTTAATCGGTTACTGCTGGTCTGACTGATAAAGTGCAGCCGCTTTGGCGGCTTCTGCTACATTGCTGGAATTGCTGATCAGCGTACCGACACCGGTATGGGTAAAGATTTCCAGCAGGACAGCATGTTCAACGCGTCCGTCAATGATGTGGGCGCTGGTGACATCGTGATTGACAGCATCAAGCGCGCAGCGAATCTTCGGTAACATGCCACCATAGATAGTGCCGTCCATGATCAGCTCATCGACCTGACTGGTGCTCAGCCCGGTCAGTACCTTGCCGGCTTTGTTTTTGACGCCTTCAATGTTGGTCAACAACATCAGTTTTTCGGCATGCAGCACTTTAGCGATTTCCCCGGCGACCGTATCAGCATTGATATTATAGGTGGCACCCGTTTCATCAACGCCAATCGGGGCAATTACCGGAATAAAGTCACTGTGCTCCATCATGCGCAGTACTTCGGTATTGATGCTTTTTACCGACCCGACCTGGCCGAGGTCCAGCATTTTGTCGTTGCCGTTGTCCTGGGCGCTTTTCTTCATCAGTTTCTCGGCGCGAATCAGGTTGCCGTCCTTGCCCGTGATACCAATCGCCTTGCCACCGTTTTTGTTCAGCATGGCCACGATTTCCTGATTGACCAGGCCACCCAGTACCATCTCGACCACATCCATGGTCTGGCTGTCGGTGACACGTTGCCCATCAATAAATTCTGACTGAATGTTGAGTCGTTCCAGCAGCGAGCCGATTTGCGGACCGCCACCATGCACTACAACCGGGTTCATGCCGACCAGTTTCATCAATACGATGTCCCTGGCGAAGCTGTTTTTCAGCTTTTCATCCGTCATGGCATTACCGCCATATTTGACCACGATGGTGCTACCCGTGAATTGCTGAATGTAAGGCAGTGACTCAGTGAGTACGTTGGCGATGTTTTTGGCAGCGGCAAAATCCAGTGGCATAACGTAGGGCCTTTCTTATTTGGTTATTAAGTTATCTGGGGCGCGGGAGGGCGCCAGGGCGTTCATATTGTCGTTATCGATGTCTTAAGGGGAAATTATACGCCTAGCGGGTCGTCAGTGAAACTGTTGCGTGGCAGGATTGTTTGCGATAGATCAGTAGTGGCGCAGTCTGGGCAGGAAGTTAGTATACACTTTCCAGGCAACCATGCTGTTCACACTAGAACTTAAGTGCGGGGTCGATCTGGTTCAGCAATGCCTGAAAACTTGCCTGAATTCGCTGCAATGCCACCTCACTCGCGGCCTCAAAGCGTAGCAGTAGAGCAGGGGTCGTATTGGATGCCCGGATCAGTCCCCAGCCATCTTTGAAATCAGCCCGTACGCCGTCCAGCAAATTGACATCGGCATCGCGAAAGTCAGCCGCTTCAGCAATTCGGGCCATCAGGTTGAATTTGACAGCTTCCTCCACATCAATACGCAGCTCCGGAGTATGGACGCTGTCAGGGAGGGTTTGTATCAGCGCTGACACCGGCTCGCCGCTGCGCACCAGTAGCTCCATGAAGCGGGCGCCAGCATACAAACCATCATCATGACCATACCAGCGATCCTTGATGAAGATGTGCGCTGAAAACTCACCGCCGATCACTGCCTGGGACTCAAACATCTTCATTTTCATGAATGAGTGCCCACTTCGGCTCATGACCGGTACGCCGTTCAGGCTTTCTATCTCATTGGACAGCAGATTGCTGCATTTCACATCAAAAACCACGTGTGCTTTCTGCGGACGATGTTGATAACGTGGCAGGATATCGCGTACAAACAGCATCAACAGCCGGTCTGTGTCCAGTATTTCGCCGGTTTCACTGACGATAACGATCCGGTCTCCATCACCATCCAGCGCAATGCCCAGGTCCGCTCCTTCGGCTTTGACCCGGTCACATAACGCGTCCAGGTTGCTGGCAATTGTCGGATCAGGAGGATGGTTGGGGAAGCGGCCGTCGATTTCGCAATACAGCTCAATAACCTCACACCCCATGGCCCGGTACAAGTCAGGCGCTACCAGGCCAGGGACGGCATTGGCGCAGTCGACTACAAGTTTGGGCGGACGCTCAAGAGGAATGTCCTGGCAGATGCGTTTCAGGTAATCGGGGATAATATTCAACTGGCGGATCTCACCTTTGGGCTGATCAGCAGGTCTGACCCTGTCAGGATGACGGGCCAAGTAAATGGCCTGTTCCCTGACGCCCTGAATCTGTTCCGGGCTGAGGCTGGCACGATGGCGGACCATCTTGATGCCATTGTAATGAGCCGGGTTGTGGCTGGCGGTCAGCATCACGCCAGCACTGCATTCTGTCGTGTGTGTCGCGAAATACAGTAATGGTGTTGGCACGATCCCCAGGTCAATAATATTACAGCCACTGTCGAGAATGCCGGCCTGCAAGGGTTCAGCCAGTAAGGGGCTGGAGAGTCGGCCATCCCTGGCAAAGAGCACCTCCGGGTGACCGAAATGCATGGCCAGGTAACCGATGGCCTGGCCTAGCAGACGCGCATTTTCCTTGGTCAGGTCTTCACCGGCTACACCGCGAATGTCATAGGCACGAAACATGTGTGCAGGCAGATGACAGCGCTGTTTTGCTTTTGCTGTGTTGGCGTTGGCTGCCAGGGGAGCATCCATTAATCATTTGCCTCGCGCTGAAGCAAGCGCTCACTGATCAGTGTCAGCATCTGGCGAGCCAGGAAAGACTTGGTGGCGGGTCCCAGGGACTGCTGAGCCAGTTTATCTTCGCCAGTCATCGGCCAGAGCGCCACTGCTGCTGCAGCATCGCTGTTGAACGTCGCACTGGCATCGTTGGCAAAGATCAGATCCAGCTTTTTACGGCGAACCTTATTGCCTGCATGAGCAAGCAGGTTTTCGGTTTCAGCGGCAAACCCGACCATGAAAGGGCGCTCTTGACGCTCGGCGACTGTTGCCAGAATATCGGGGTTACGCACCAGGCGAAGCACCATTTCTTCGTCCTGTTTCTTGATTTTTTGCTCGCTGACCTGGGCAACCCGGTAATCGGCCACAGCCGCAACACCGATAAACGCATCGACCATGTCTTGCTGATCAAGCACCTGTTCGCAGGCAGCCAGCATTTGCTGGGCAGAATCGACAAACAGGCAGGAGACCCGATCTGGTACAGCCAGGTTGACTGGGCCGCTGACCAGAGTAACCCGAGCGCCAGCAAGGACGGCTTCTTCGGCCAGGGCGTAGGCCATCTTGCCTGAGCTGTGGTTACTGATGTAACGCACCGGGTCTATGGCTTCGCGAGTGGGGCCGCCAGTGATAAGCAGGTGGCGACCACTCAGCATGTTGGTCGGGAAGAGGCTGGCGCAGCTGGCGGCCAGTGCTTCAGGTTCCTGCATACGGCCAGGGCCGGTGTCGCCGCAGGCCTGGATACCACTATCAGGGCCGAAGAGATGGATGCCCTGTTCGCGTAGCGTTGTCAGGTTGGCCTGGGTACCGGGCTTGCTCCACATCCCCTGATTCATGGCCGGAGCCAGCGCTACCGGGGCAGGTGTGGCCAGTAACAGGGTGGTCAGCAGATCATCTGCCTGGCCGCTGGCCAGCCGCGCCATAAAATCCGCGCTGGCCGGGGCGACCAGGACCAGGTCGGGCCAGCGTGCCAGCTCAATGTGGCCCATACCGGCTTCGGCATCAGCATCGAGTAAATCCAGATGAACTTTGTGACCAGACAGCGCCTGCATGGTCAGGGGCGTCATAAACTCAGTGGCCGCGGCGGTCATGACGACTTTGACGGTAGCGCCTGCTTTGGTCAGCAAGCGCGTCAGCTCGGCGCATTTGTAGGCAGCTATGCCGCCGGTCATCCCCAGCAAAATCCGTTTGTTGGCTAATGTGGCCAGTGTCTCTGTGGGCATGTTCATGCGTCCAGGCTGAAAACAGAACTTCATTTTATGCACCCTGTGCCAGATCAGCAAGGAACGGACGTTCTGGCGTCATTGCATCTGCCTGCGTGATGCCTGCTCAAGTGCTATATAAGGTTTGCCTGGGAAGGGGAGACGAAGAGGGGAGTCAGGGACGGATGAGTATCAAGGATTGGCCAAGCGGCGAGCGTCCGCGGGAAAAACTGTTGGAAAAGGGGGCAGCCAGCTTGTCTGATGCCGAACTGCTGGCGGTATTTCTGCGTACCGGCAGTCGGGGTTTAAGTGCATTGGATGTCTCGCGCAAGCTGTTGATGGATTTTGGTGGCCTGACACCTATTCTCAGGGCAGATATGGAGAGCTTTTGCCGTCATGATGGTCTTGGGCCGGGTAAGTATGTGCTGTTTCAGGCAGTCCTGGAGCTGGCGCGGCGTTACATGAGTGAGAGGCTGGCGGAAACTGATGCGCTGACCAACTCGGATCTGACGCGGGATTACCTGAGAGCCTGTATGCGCGATTATCAGCATGAAGTCTTCGCCTGTCTGTATCTTGATAATCAGCATCGCGTCATGTCGATGGAAGAGCTGTTCCAGGGTACGATAGATGGCGCAGCGGTATATCCTCGAGAAGTGGTAAAACGCTGTTTGCGCAATAATGCCGCGGCGGTGATTTTTGCCCATAACCACCCTTCCGGGCTGGCGGAGCCGAGCCAGGCAGACATTGCCATTACCCGGCGCTTGCAGCTGGCGCTCAACACCATTGATGTCAGGGTGCTGGACCACGTGGTGGTCGGGCACAGTCATGCGGTGTCCTTTGCAGACCGTGGTTTGTTGTAAAGGAGTGACAAGATAGTGGAAAATGAAGAAGTTTCTTGCCTTCAGGAGGGGATTTTGGTATAAATCGCGCCTCAATTTTTTCTGTACGGGATTGTAACGAGGCAGAACTATGTCAAATGTATGTATGGTAACCGGCAAAAAGCCGATTACAGGTAACAACGTATCTCACGCTAATAACAGAACGCGTCGTCGTTTTGCGCCAAACTTGCACTCACACCGCTTCTGGGTTGAGTCCGAGAATCGTTTCATCAAACTGAAAGTATCCGCAAAAGGTATGCGTACTATCGATAAGAAGGGCATTGATGCCGTTCTGGCCGATATCCGTGCCAACGGCGTTAAAATTTAATTTTACTGATTCAGGTGGTATTTAGCGATGCGCGATAAAATCAAACTGGTTTCTTCTGCAGGAACCGGACATTTCTACACGACAGACAAGAACAAGCGAAACACGCCTGACAAGATCGAAATCAAAAAATTCGATCCGGTTGTTCGCAAGCACGTAATGTACAAGGAATCCAAGATCAAGTAAGCCCCTTCCCAGGGCTTCCCGGATCAGATTTAAGTACTCGTTACAAAAACACCCGACCTGCCCATGGCAGCTCGGGTGTTCCCGTCTCTGGTCGATCCATTTTTCTGACGTAATCTGACTGAGTCAGACCTTGTCTGGTCAGCTCTTTTTCTTGCTGAGCGACTTGGCCAGACGTTGTGTGGTGGCCAGCAGTTTAGGGTCGACTTCAAACTCTTTCTTCAGTTTGCCCACAGTGGTGGATACGGTGCCGTAGCGCTTCAGCTTGAATAATTTGGCGATGGTCTGCAGCGTCGAAGCTGAGAGCTCCTGGCAAAGATACATGGCAACCCAGCGTGGCACATTCTTCGAGCCAGGGCCCCGGGCCGCCTGGTAGATACTCTTCTCCGTCACCTTAAAGTGCTTGGCAACGGCTGTCACAATTTCTTTGCAGGACGGGCGCCATTTGGCATTGACGCCGCGTGATACGCCACGTGCCTTGGTGGCACTGCGTTTCTTGGCAGCAAAGGCCTTGAACTTTTCGTCACCCATAATGGAGGAAAGGTTTTTCTTGCCATAAAAGTGCGAAAGTTCTTCATCAACACCTTCACCCACGTAAGCGACATAATTCTGATAGCGCTTGTTAGCCGGACCGCTCATCTGTTTGAGAGCTTCGTCCCTGTCCAGCCAGTCGGGAGTCTTGACGGCGCTGGTGTAGTAGGAAAGGCTGCTGCGCTCGGGCTTTTCCATGTCTGGTTTGCGGCCACTGAGGTGAATATATCGGGTCAGTGGTAACGCGTAACTGTCTGCCTGAACCAGTACAGCTTTGTATCGTCCTTTGAACAGTGAGCCATCGGACTTCTTCATGCGCTGGTAGTTTTGTGTGTACAAGCCGTCTATCTGTCGCATAAAGCGGCTCAGATTGCCTTCAGGTGTCTTAATGACCAGATGGTACTGATCCTTGAGGAAGGCGTAAGCCAGGACTTTTACATTGAAACGTGTACAGGTGTCCTCTATGACCTTCAGCATGGCTTCATAGTACTTTGCAGACGGGAATGCTCGCTGACCATCCAGCGTCAGGTTAGAGACGTGGTAGACAGCGTCCGGATATTCAATGCGAAGTGGTCTTGCCATAGTAGCGTTCCTTGTGTTGCAAATGGTTGTCTGACTTCTCGTCAATCTCACTCTTTTACAGCGCAACTACACAATACGCGCGTGGATATTATTCGGTTCATCTAAATGCGAAATAAGCGACATTTAGATACAGGTGACCCCAAAATCAGCCTTACTTATTTATACTGAACCAGTTACAGAATACAGGTCAATAGTATATTTTTGGTCCGTTTATACTGATTTTGTCATAATATGACGTCAAAAGTCGTTAAGTATTCCCTGACACGTCAAGATTTTATAGGATTTCGGGAATAAAAACGTGACATGTACTTCAGAATCACTACTAATAATGACAGGGGAAAGGGAGCGAACCTTACAATATGAATAAATTCATATTGTTGCTCATGGAACCTGTACCAGGCCTCACAGAGTGGCTGCTTTAACGCTTTTTGCCACCTTTGCGCCTGGCAAGTTCGGGTGCGGTCGCGAGGGTGATAGCCCGTTTGGGGGCTGGTAGCCCTTCAACCGTCAGGTTAGGATTGGCGGGATCAAGCCCGTCTGTCAGGGACTGGAAGGGCATCCAGTCAGTGGGGCGCTGTTCTTTTGCAGTTGTGGTATTCACATCAACAGTACGAACGTTCTCGAATCCGCAGCGGCGTAGCCAGGACTCTGTTGTAGGTACTGATGGGAGAAACCAGACATTGTTCATGCGGCTATATCGACCTGGTGGCGTCAGTGCGTAGCCTTCGTCACCATCCACGACCAGGGTTTCGAGCACCAGTTCGCCGCCAGGCCGCAAATAGGACTGAAGCTGGAACAGGTGATCGATTGGCGATCGGCGGTGATAGAGTACACCCATGGAAAGCACGGTATCGAACCAGGGTATGCCTTCCGGAAACTGATCCAGTGTCACCGGAATGGAATGTACCGGCAGTTCCTGTAAAAAATGCTGCAACAGGCGGTACTGGAAATAATAGGCCGGGTGAGGGTCAACACCTAGTACCATTCTGGCGCCTTCACCATACATACGATAAAGGTGGTAACCGTTGCCGCCGCCAACATCCATGACCCGGCGCCCTTGCAGGGGTTGAATGTGAGGCAACAAACGGTCCCACTTCATATCCGAGCGCCATTCGCTGTCAATCTCTACGCCAAACAATGACCAGGGGCCTTTGCGCCAGGGGATTTGCGAGCGAGCAGCGTCATGGATGGCCTGATACTGTTCATCGCTGACATCCTCACGTCGACCAATTCGGACCTGCGATGTGAAGTCGTAGCTGCTGGCCGTAACGTCTGGCAAGTCGTCATACATTTGCAGCCATTTGTCAGTCAGGCCATGGCCCCGGGAATAGAGGTAAGCTTCACTGGCAAAGTGGGCAATAGGTTCCAGGCCGGAACCCTCAAGCAGGGCCGCCAGTCGTTGTTGTGCTGTGGTATCCCGCATCAGCGCACCGCTACCATGGAACAGAAATTGAAGCACTGGAACCAGACGTCACAGTTCTTCAACCCTGCTGCCATCAGGCGCTGTTTGTGAGTATCTATGGTTTCGGGGATCAGGACATTTTCCAGTGCCGCCCGTTTCTGGCTGACTTCCAGTTCGGAATAGCCCTGGGCCTGTTTAAACTTGTGGTACAGATCAATGAACAGTTCGTTCAGATCATCGTCGGGAAACTGAATTTTTTCGGACAAAATCAAAATGCCACCTGGTTGCATACCGTCGGCTATGCGTTGGATTAGCGCCTGCCGTTGTGCCAGAGGAACAAACTGCAGGGTGAAGTTCAAAACGACTACCGTGGCATTGGAGATGTCTGCTTCACAGATATCGCCCAGTTTGGGGGTCACGGGTAAGCCCTGGTGTTCCTCGGACTTGAGTCGGTCTGTGAGACGTTCGATCATGGCAGTCGAGTTATCGATGGCAATCAACTCGTAATCCCGATGTGAAATCTGGTGCGCCATGGCAAGGCTGGCGCCACCGAGTGAACAGCCCAGGTCGTAAATTCGGCTACCCGGTTTACAATACCGTGACGCCAGCACGCCGATCATCGACAGAGTCGTTGCGTAACCGGGCACAGAGCGGTTTATCATATCGGTAAAGACGGAGGCGACTTTGTCGTCAAAAACAAAGTCACCAGCTTCTTGCCGACTGGCAAAGATATTGTCGCGGAGCGAATCCTGGGTCATGTTAGCTATACTGTGTCAGGTGCTTATGCGGAGGGAACATGATCAGACTGGCCTTTTTCGATCAGTCTTTGCCTGATCTTGACGGCGGTTTCAGCCTGCAATGCATCTTCTCGCGGTTTTGCCAGCGCAAAATTAAGATCAGCAATGGCCTGAATGGGTACCAGGTGAATATGAGTATGCCGTACTTCAAGCCCGGCGATCATCATGCCCACTTTTTCACAGGGAAACAGCTCTGCCATGGTCTCTGACAATAGTCGGGAAACCTGGAAGACGTGGGCAGTGGTGTCATCATTCATATCTACCCAGTGGTCAACCTCCTCATAGGGAATGACCAGCAAATGACCTTCACGAATGGGCTCGATAGTCAGAATGGCAAAACAACGACCGTCATCCCAAATTTTATGGCCCGGAATTTCACCTTGACGTATTTTTGTAAACAGACTGCTCATACCATTGACTCCTGTGCCGTTCAGGGGGCTATTATGAGGGATTTGCTGTGTCAGTCCAAATGAAAGCCATGAAAGTGTTGCTGCGTCGACAGCCTGACCATGAAATTCTGGAGCTGGAGTATTTACCGGTTCCTTGTGAGCTGAAACGAAGCCAGCGCAAAAGCCTGGCCGTTCATGTCTCGCATAATCGTGTGGAAGTCAGGGCGCCATTGCGCATGAAGCGCACACCCATTGAGTTGTTTGTGCAGAAACATCAGCGCTGGATTCGCAAAAAACTAAAAGAAAAGCAGCGCAAACACGCCGAAAAACTGACCCTGGCCGCTGGACGGCATATCCTCTACAAAGCCCAGGAGTGGCAACTGGTGATTCGTGACCAGCGGCCAACCGGTGTCGTGCTGGAGCCTGGCCGTTTCTGCATTCAGGCTCCAGGCATTACTGACCCCAAAGCAGAAAAAATCCTGACCGACTGGCTGAAACTCAAAGCGAAAGAGTATCTCCCGGCACGCACTCAGGCATTAGCGCAATACCTTGGGGTTGATCACAAACTCAAAGAAGTTGTATTCCGCAAGACGCGCAGCAAGTGGGGTCATTGTACGTCTGAGGGCCGGATTCAGTACAACTGGCTGATCATGCTGGCCCCTGATGGGGTCATTGATTACATGATCTGCCATGAAGTCTGCCACTTGTTACACATGAACCACTCTCCGGCATTCTGGGACGCGGTTGCCAGTGTCTGCCCTGACTACCAGCGCTATGTGGGCTGGTTAAAGGCGAACGAACACCGCCTCTGGTTCTAACAGGGTGTTTTTGCCTCGACTTAACTGCCTCAATTACGCTTCGCATCACCCTTTCCTGTTACTTCTCTTTTACTGATTAGTAGGCAAGTTGCCGGGCCTGCCAGCGGGTGATGCCGATGCCAGCGGCCAGCAGGATGGCGCTGACGATGAACAAGGCGTTGTGGCTGACACCCAGCATACCGCCGGCTGGTGCTGCCAGGGTCAGGCCGGAGACACAGACGCAGGCCCTGCCAACCAGGCCCACCCTGCCTTCACCAAGCCGTCCATAGCCGAGCAAATAGCCTTGCAGGCCGGCAGACAGGAGAGCGACACCGATCAGAGCGGTACCTACCAGTAATACGCTCTCGCCAACGCTGCCTTGCAGCAGCAGAGCCGGATTGAAGACGAAAAAGAAGGGGATGAAGTAGATGATGGCGCCAAGGCGCATTGCTTCCCAGCCAGCACGCATAGCGGATACATGGGCCACTGAGGCGGCGGCGAATGCAGCCAGTGCCACAGGCGGTGTAATGAAGCTCAACATACCCCAGTACATGATGAACATGTGTGTGGCCAGTGGATCCAGGCCGGCATTGATCAGTGCCGGTGCCAGAACGATGGCCAGGAAAATATAGGCAGCGGTTACCGTCATGCCTATACCCAGCACAAAACTGGTTAATGCGCCCATGATCAGCAGGATGAGGGTGTTGTCGCCAGCCAGGTAGACCAGGTCATTGGCCAGTGTACCGGCCATGCCGGTCACTGCCAGTGAGCCGACGATCAAACCGATGGCGGCAAGAATACCGGCCAGCTCGGCCATCAACCGGCCAGTGGCGGCGACCATCAGCATGAATTTCTTGGCGTCCATGCGATGGCTGGTGAACTGGTTGATGATCAGCAGTGCACCCGTGGCAATAAATGGTGCGGTGGCTTCCCGTTGCATGTAAACCAGCATGATGGTCAGCACGGCAAATACGGCGATAAAGTACCACCCTTCCTTGATCACGTTGCCCAGTTTGGGCAGTTCAGGCTTGGGCAGGCCTTCCAGTTTGTTGCGGGCGGCATAGGCATCAATTTGCATAAACAGGCCAAAGAAATACAGCACCGATGGCACGATGGCTGCCACGGCCACGGTGACATAACTGACACCCAGAAAGCTGGCCATCACGAATGCTGTGGCACCCATGATTGGCGGCATCATGACACCGCCGGTTGAGGCGCAGGCTTCAACACCAGCGGCATAGCCTCGTGAAAAGCCAACGCGTTGCATCGCTGGAATGGACAAAGGGCCGGTTGTCAGCACGTTAGTGATGGGGCCACCGCTCATCGAGCCCATCAGGCCGCTGGAAAAAATGGCGACCTTGGCAGGACCGCCGCGCATGTGTCCCAGTAAGGCAAAAGCCAGATTGATAAAGAACGGGCCGCCACCGGTATATTGCAGTGAGACGCCAAACAGAATAAAACCAAAGACCAGCATGGCAAAAGAATTCAGCGCCACGCCAAACAGGCTTTCCTCGCCCAGAATATGGAAAATGGCAACATCGTGAATGGGCATGCCAATGCCGGCAATAACGCTTGGCATCAAATGCGCATAAGTAGGGTAAAGGGACAGAACCAGCACGATACAGAAAATCGGCCAGCCCCCGGCACGACGTCCGGCCTCCAGGACAATAGCCCAGGTAATCAGGGCCAGTGCTACCCCAAGTGGCGGGGCCACATACTCCCAGGCATCCAGAATAATCAGGTCGGCGTTGTAGGCGAAGTAGGAAAACACCACAGCGATGACCACCATGATGACCTTATCGTACCAGGGGACAAAGTTCAGGTTGCTCTGGTGAGAAGGAAAGGTGATAAACACCATGATCAGCATCAGACCGGTTATCAGGTACAGGTAGCGGCCGTCCAGCATGGTGTAGTCAACAAAAAAGCCCCAGGCAAATATCTGGTTCATGGCCAGCAGACTGGCAGCGGCAGTCAGTACGGCCATCAGGGCGCGCCATTTGGTGGCCAGCTGTCTATAGCGGCCAATGATCGGTAATTCCACTTTCTCAGGGTCGGCTTTTGCGCCCAGGTTCTGATCTGTTTTGGTCTCGTGCGCGGCTGAGTTGCTCATATTATTATCGTTATCCACTGATTCAGGCGATTAAGCCCAGTTCCTCATGTCAGCTGTTGCCGTTGGCGCCAGCTCCCCTTGTCGACTGTATTTTTGTTATTGCGAGTCAGACAACGTAATCAGTCCATTTTCTGCCAGGTGATTTGCCCGAACTTCAAGCCAGGCTTCAGCAAAGGCCTCACGGTCTTCTGGTGCGGTTGGCAAGAAAGTATCCCAGGCCTCTTTAAGGACTTCCTGGCGGTAAAGATTCTGCTGCTGTCGCTCCTCAGCCTCGGGTGTCCAGATGCCAACTTCCTTAAAGTAGCGGATGGCACCTTCGTGATACGGGATGAAGGCATTTTCCAGCTGCTGTCCATCGATTCGCCAGCCGTTGGCACCCGGTGCTGAGTTTTTGTATTCATCATAGTGCACGGAAATGACTTTGGTGATGCCATAAACCATGTCCTCATCCAGGTCAGCCATGGACACCAGCAAGGGATAAGCCGAAGTGAATACTTCAACACCTTCTTCCGGGTCGATAGTCGGGCCTTGTGTGGCGACATGGGGAACATACCAGGGTAAGCGCTGACGAACACGGGCAATGCCTTCCGGGTTGTCATGCGGGAATGGCACCCAGAACAGGCCGCGAGGTGAGGTTTCCAGTCGCAGAAACGGGGGAGAGTTGCAGGCACCACCGGCAACATCGGCACGGTTATTGATGACAGCATCGATAGAAGCGTTGTAACCACCAACTTCCACGCGCTCAACATCGTCCCAGGTTAATCCGGCGTAAGACAGCAGTGCTGTACTGGCATTATTGAGTGATGGTGCGCCTTGTACGAAGGTCAGACGTTTACCGGCGATGTCCGCCACGGACTCAATGTCGGCGTCTTCAGCAGTCGCGAAACTAAAGGAGCAACTGGTTGAATAGTTTGAGAGTAGAACTCGGATTGGCTGTGGCCCCCAGATATGAGAGGCGAAATTGAGAATGCCTTCCTGTGCGTAGACCGCTTCCGATCCCCCAGCGGACATATTGACCCGCCCGGCTTGAAGTGTGGCCAGGCGAGAGACGTCATTCCGGCCAGGTACGACTCGCAGGTTGACCCCATATTGACGTTGCAGGATATTGCCGATGGCGACAGCCTGGCTATAGCCGCCAGTGCCGGTTGGATAGGCTGACCAGGCGATGGTACGGGGCATGTTCAATTGCCCGGCAGGTGGGTTTTCGGGTAATTCTTCAACGCCGCAGGCGGTCAGCAAGGACAGCGATAGCAGTGTAAGTGCGGACAACAGAGGGCGACGGTATAAAAAGCGTCGACGAGGGTGTAGCAAGCTGGCCATAGGGTCCATTCTCCTGCAGGTGTAAGGATCTCGCGAGTTCCATAATCGCGATGGCTGTCTGCATCAGACAACAATACAACATTCAGGCAGAATAGCGCAGCCATCTGTGAGAGTACCAGATGGCTGAGACAGGATTAACTCTTGGGCGGTTCAACCGAGAAGAGGAGGTCCCAGACACCATGGCCGAGCCGCTGGCCGCGACGTTCGAACTTGGTTTCGGGGCGTCCGGTATCCTGGGCATACTGGTTTTGGCCAGCCGTGTTATGAAACCCTTGAGCACTTTCCATGACTTCCATCATTTGTTCGGCATAGTGTTGCCAGTCGGTCGCCAAATGAATAAAACCGCCAGGCGCCAGTTTGCTCTTTAGCTTCTCAATGAAAGCGGGCTGTACCAGGCGCCGCTTATGGTGTTTTTTCTTGTGCCAGGGATCAGGGAAGAAGATCTGCACGCCTGCCAGGCTGTGATCGGCAATGCAGTTTTGCAGAATTTCTACGGCATCGTGGCAGTAAATGCGCAGATTGCTGATTTGTTCTGCCTCAATGGCGTGCAGCAATTTGCCCACACCCGGCTTATGTACTTCGATGCCGATATAGTTCAGGTGAGGATTAGCTTTGGCCATCATGGCCAGGGAGTCGCCCATGCCAAACCCGATCTCCACCACCAGCGGTGCCTCACGTCCAAAGGTCGACTGAACGTCCAGCGGGCTGCTGGTGTCTTCGATAACATACTTCGACCAATAGTTTGCCAGGGCTTCTTTCTGGGCGGCGGTCAGGCGGCTGGCGCGGATGACATAACTGCGTAAGGGGCGATGATGCTTCTTGCCCTCAGGTTGCTCAGTTGTATTCGCGTCATTGGCAACCACATCGTCAGTATTTCCAGGCTGATTGGTTTGTGGGTGCTCACTTTGCTTGGCGTCAGTCATTAAAAGAATGTTCCATCAATCGGTGAGGATGCACTTGCATACAGCTTGCGAGGCATACGGCCAGCCAGCCAGGCTTCGCGCCCACTTTCTACCGCCAGGCGCATGGCATTAGCCATACGGATGGGGTCACCCGCTTCAGCAATAGCGGTGTTCATCAGTACACCATCGCAACCCAGCTCCATGGCAACCGTCGCGTCAGATGCAGTACCGACACCCGCATCAACAATAATAGGTACCTGGGCGTTCTCCAGGATCATGCGAATGTTGTAAGGGTTGCGGATCCCCAGTCCGGAGCCGATGGGGGCGCCGAGCGGCATGACGGCGATACAGCCAATCTCTTCCAGGCGTTTGGCAATCAGCGGGTCGTCGCTGGTGTAAACCATGACGTCAAAGCCATCAGCGACCAGCTCTTGTGCCGCGACCAGTGTTTCCGTCACATTAGGGTACAGCGTCTTCTGGTCACCCAGGACTTCCAGTTTGACCAGCGAATGGCCATCCAGCAGTTCCCTTGCCATGCGACAGGTGCGCACGGCATCGGCCGCGTTATAGCAACCGGCCGTGTTAGGTAAAATGGTGTACTTTTCTGGAGAAATCACATCCAGCAGGTTGGGCTCACCTTTGTTCTGTCCCAGGTTGACGCGACGAATCGCGACCGTAATCATTTCAGCGCCGCTGGCTTCAAGTGCCTGCAGGTTCTGATCAAAGTCTGTGTATTTGCCGCTGCCAACGATCAGTCTTGACTGATAGGTTTTTCCCGCGAGTACCAGGGGTGTATCTTGCTTTTGCGTAGTCATGCCTTGTCCTGCGAATGCATTAAAAAATGTATTGCTGCGGCACTCATATCACAAATCAGTGCCACCTTAAGAATCTCGTCAACAGTTCAACCGCCACCGATGGCGTGAACGATCTCGATTTTGTCGCCATCATGCAGTAAATGTTGCTTATGTTGGCTTCGAGGGATGATTTCCTGGTTGATTTCAACGGCAACACGGCCGCGTGTCATATCCAGTAATTCCAGTAATGCGACGAGTGTGCTGCCGTCTGGTAATTCGCGTTCATCGCCATTAATCGTCACTTTCATGTTGCTACCACTGTGTCTATGCGTTGCGTGTCATCAGCATGGCTGCGACCAGCAGCCCCCAGCCAATGATAAAACCCAGGCCACCGATTGGGGTGATGGCGCCCAGCCAGCGTACACCGGTCAGGCTCAGGATATAAAGACTGCCAGAGAAAATGATGATACCGGCCAGAAAGGCCCAGCCACTGGCCCGCAGCAGGGCTGAATCGCCATAGTGCAGACACAGAATGCCAACGCCAAACAAAGCCAGGGCGTGGTACATCTGATATTGCACACCGGTTTGATAGATTGCCATCAGATCGGCAGGCATTCGGTCTCGCAGTCCGTGTGCGCCAAACGCACCGAGAATGACGCCGAGCAGGCCATTGATGGCAGCGATGGCAATAAAGACGGATGGCATGGTGTTCTCCTGAGTATTAAAAATTGCCGGGCGCAATTTTTTACGTTGCACTGGCAATCGCCAAACGGGTGGCCCCCAGGGATGGAGGCGATAAAAAAGCCGCTGGGTAAGCAGCGGCTTTGATGGATCAATCAGCGTTTCCTGGAAACACGCCAGGTACATCAAGCCGGTATGAAGCTGTCCGGATTGGCCCCGGTCAGAAAACGGCTCAGGCCAACATGACGCCTTTGACTTTTTTCATGGCGTTTTGCTCCAACTGGCGGATGCGCTCAGCGGAAACGCCATATTTGGCGGCCAGTTCATGCAATGTGGCTTTCGGTTCTGATAGCCAGCGGCTGCTGATAATGTCACGACTGCGCTCGTCGAGTTCACTCATGGCCAGATGCAGTTTGTTGTTCTGCGCCTCTTCCCATTGCGACTCTTCCACTTCACGGGCGACATCAGAGTTGCTGTCTTCCAGATAATAAGCGGGTGCCTGGAATGACTCGTCGTCGTTAGCCTCAGGGTCGACATCAAAGGCTTTGTCAAAAGAAGCCATGCGGCCTTCCATTTGGCGAACCACGTTGGGGTCGACTCCCAGGTCCTTGGCGACGGCTTCTGTTTCGTCGTTGTTCAGCCAGCCCAGGGACTTCTTGGCGCTGCGCAGGTTAAAGAACAGCTTGCGCTGTGCCTTGGTGGTGGCAATCTTGACGATGCGCCAGTTGCGCAGGATGAACTCGTGCATTTCTGCCTTGATCCAGTGCACGGCAAACGAAACCAGACGCACGCCCATTTCCGGGTTGAAGCGCTTCACGGCTTTCATCAGGCCAACATTGCCTTCCTGAATCAGGTCAGCCTGGGACAGACCGTAGCCTGAATAACTGCGGGCAAGGTGGACCACGAAGCGCAGATGTGCCATAACCAGATGCCGGGCGGCCTCGAGGTTGTCTTCGTAGTAGTACTGTTTCGCCAGATCCAGCTCTTCCTCCGCGGTTAATACGGGGACGCTGTTGACAGAGGCTATATAAGCCGTGAGGTCACGACCCGGAACAGCCGGGCTGGCCAGTTGTAAACTCTTTCCTGCCATCATATTCTCTGTGGTCATATCACTAGATTCCACTTAAATAACTGATGTTGAATCTTTACCAAACACTATTTTAGCACGTTTTATTACATGAGTGATCACCCTATGTCCAGTATCTTTTTACATCCCCTCAAGCGCCTGGCAGTCGGCTCCATCACATTAACGCTGCTGGCCTGTTCTCAGGACCTCTCACAAACATCCAGTCCCGGCAACAATTCAGACGTACCGGTGTCGATAAGCGCTGCTAACACTAGCGAGAGCGGCCAGGCAGGGCTTGGTATCAATCCGGATAACATGGATCGTTCGGCGCGTCCCCAGGACGATTTTTATCGTTTCGTGAACGGGGGCTGGGACGATAGCACTGAAATTCCAGAAGATCGTTCACGTTGGGGTAGTTTTGATGAGCTTAATGAGAGGGCTGATCAACGTGTTCTGGCAATTTTGCGAGATTTGGCAACCGGTGAAATCGAAGATACCGAAGAAACAGCCAAGATGGCTGATATCTTCAATGCCTACATGGATGAGGAGCGAATTGAGTCGCTGGGTACAGAGCCGCTGACAGATGAGTTGGCCGATATCGATGATATTGCCAGTTATGCAGATCTGCTGGCTTACTGGGCGGCTGCACGCTCCAACGGCTTAACAGCGCCTTTTAGCTTTGCGATCACCCAGGATCAGCAACAATCCGATCAATACATCACGCTGTTCTACCAGAGCGGCCTGGGCATGCCTGACAGGGAATATTATCTGGGCGAAGAGGCGCGTTTCACGGAGATTCGGGAGAGCTATCGGGCTCACATTGCGACATTGTTCGAACTGGCCGGGCTGGAAGAGCCAGAGTTGGCTGCCGGGCAGATTCTGACACTGGAAACCCAACTGGCTGAGCAGCACTGGACTCGCGTACAAAACCGGGATCGGACGGCGACCTATAACCGTATGACACCTGATGAGCTGGCCAGCCAGGCGGCAGGTATTGACTGGGATCAATACCTTGCCAATTCAGGGCTGCCAGATATTGATGCCATGGTTGTGATGCAGCCGGATTACCTGCAGGCGGTGGGCGAGATCTGGCAGGACATTCCGTTATCACATTGGCAAAACTATCAACGCTATCACCTGCTGCGAACCTCGGCCCAGTATATGAGCGATGAGTTCATGATGGCGCACTTTGATTTCTTTGGTCGCGAACTGAGTGGTCAGCCAGCACCTCGGTCACGCGTGCGCCGTGCCGGTGACCTGGTTGAAAACCTGATGGGTTTTGCGGTGGGCAAGGTCTATGTTGACCGTCATTTCCGCCCGGAAGCCAAAGCAAGGATGGAAGACCTGGTGGATAATTTGCTGGCCTCTTTTGAAGTCGCCATCAATGACCTGGAGTGGATGAGTGAATCGACCAAGGTTGAGGCCCAGGAAAAACTGGCCAAGCTCAATACCAAGATCGCCTATCCTGATGTCTGGCGCGATTATGAGTGCCTGCAGACCGACCCTGCGCAACTGCTGGAGACCGTTAAGCGTTCGGCTGCCTGTGAATTTCAGCGCAATGTTGATCGGCTGGGTCAGCCAGTGGATCGTGATGAATGGGGTATGACGCCGCAGACAGTGAATGCTTACTACTCGCCTACGATGAATGAAATCGTGTTCCCGGCGGGCATTCTGCAGCCCCCTTTCTTTAACATGGAAGCAGATGATGCCATTAACTATGGCGCTATCGGGGCCGTGATCGGCCATGAAATCACGCATGCCTTTGATGACCAGGGTCGGCGTTCAGACGGTGATGGTAATTTGCGTGACTGGTGGGCACCGGGTGATGAGGTGCAGTTTCGCGAGCGCGCCCAGCTCATGATCGATCAATATGATGCCTATGAGCCGATTGAAGGGATGCACATACAGGGGGCATTGTCGCTGGGTGAAAACATTGCAGACCTGGGCGGGCTGACAGTGTCTTACCAGGCCTGGCAACGCAGCCTTGATGGGCAAGAAGCTCCGGTCATCGATGGTTACACCGGGCCGCAGCGTTTTTTCCTTGGTTATGGGCAGATCTGGCGTGCCAAGTACCGTGATGATGCCATGCGTCGCCAGTTGACCACCGGGCCGCACTCTCCACCGATGTTTCGGGTGCGTGGAACACTCTCCAACATGCCTGAGTTTTATGAAGCATTTGGCGTGGAAGTGGATGATGGTATGCACCGTCCGGAAGCGCTGCGGGTCAAGATTTGGTGAGGTGACGAGACACCGAAATACGGGCACCCAGCCAGCCGAGCAATGCGCTACCCAGCAGCAGGCTCAGGCTGGCTTGCCAGCCCAGGCCGATCAGTTGGTATTCACTACCGTAGAAGCCTAACAAAGCGCTGGCGGGCTCGTGAATAAAAAGCAGCATCAGTGCCAGCAGAATCCAGGCGATGACACCGCCGAGGAATCCATAGCACAATCCCAGCCAGAGGAATGGTCGGGCCATGTATTGTCGAGTAGCGCCGATCAGGTTCATGACCTGAATTTCATCACTGCGGTTGGCGATGATCGTGCGAATACTGTTGCCAACTATAAACAGCACAGCCATGGCCAGCACAGCGACAAGCACCAGCACAATACGATCGCCAAGCATAAGTATCTGCTCCAGCCGGATTAACCACTGCTCGTCTACCTGAACGAGATCAATCAGCTCGTTTGCTGACAGCTCTTCAGCCAGAGCATTGATATCTGTCAGTCCGCTGGCTGGCAGGTGGATATCCAGACTGGCTGGCAAGGGATTTTCTTCCAGGTTGCTCATTACATCACCGAGGCCTGACCAGTCAGCAAAGTCACGCATTGCCTGTTCCGTTGAGATGTAATTGACGACATTGATCCGGTCGTCTGTCTGCAATGAGTTGACCAGTGACAGGTGATCAGCGTCACTGGTTGCATCGTGAAAGTAAGCAGTGATCTGACCTGTTTCTGTCAGACGATTACCGAATTGTGCGAGATTGCTGCCGAGGACGTACAGAAGAGCAGGCAAGAGCAGGGCGACGCCAATAACCATCAGTGTCATGAAAGTATTAACAGGCTGACTGAAGAGACGCTGTAAAGCATCTTTGGCACACAGCCAGTGCTGTCGCAGCCATTCCCCAGGCGATACTCGCAGTTTGCCTGAGGCGGCTCGGGAAGGAGCACTTTTGCGGGTGCGACTTGCTTTCATGATGAGCCAGCTCCCTGGCGACTGGGGTGTTGTTCATCCCTGATCAGGCGACCATTATCCAGGGTCAGCATACGGTGGCGCAGTCGGGTGATCAGCGCCAGATCGTGACTGGCGATCAGCATGCTGACGCCGATCTGATTGAACTGCTCGAACAGTTTCATGATATCCGCAGCCAGTTCTGGGTCCAGGTTGCCGGTCGGTTCGTCTGCCAGCAGGATCTGTGGTCGGTTGACTACGGCTCGGGCAATACCGACGCGTTGCTGCTCGCCGCCAGACAGGGCAATGGGATTCATTTTTTCCTTGCTGAGCAGGCCGACTTTGTCGAGTGCGGCGCGCACACGTCGGGCGGCATCCGCTTCGCGATAACCGTCAATGCGCAGCGGCAGCGCAACGTTTTCATACACGCTGCGGTCGTAAAGCAACTGGTGATCCTGAAAGACCACGCCGATGCGGCGGCGATAGAAAGGGATTTGTTTGTCGGAAATCCGCTGGATGTTGCGACCACTCACCAGGATTTGTCCCTGGCTCAGGGATTCAGTTCGCATGATGCACTTCAGCAAAGTACTCTTGCCTGCGCCAGAGCGGCCGGTGAGGAAAGCCATTTCGCCACGTTCCAGCTCAAAGCTGACTTGCTTCAGGGCTTCATGGCCACCCGGGTAGCGTTGGCTGACCTCATCAAAGCGAATCATCTTGTTTGCCGGCCTCTGGTGTGTCTCCCTGTGAGCCAAAGAGAGCGGCGACAAAGTCGTCGGCATCAAAGGGGCGGAGATCTTCTGCCTGTTCGCCGACACCGATGAAACGGATAGGTAGCTGCATGGCTTTGGCAATGGCAAACACGACGCCGCCTTTGGCCGTGCCATCCAGTTTGGTCAGCGTCAGTCCGCTGAGGTTAACGGCGTCATTGAAACTTTTGGCCTGACTCAGGGCATTCTGACCTGTGGTGGCATCCAGCACCAACATCACTTCGTGAGGCAGGGACTCATCCTGTTTGCGCAGCACACGGACTATTTTTTCCAGCTCCTGCATCAGGTTGGCTTTGTTGTGCAGGCGGCCCGCGGTATCGGCGATCAAGACATCCATGCCACGTGCTTTGGCTGACTGATAGGCATCATAAATTACAGAAGCGCTGTCTGAGCCTGTTGCCTGAGCGACGACTGGCACATTGTTGCGATCACCCCAGACCTGCAGTTGTTCCACGGCTGCTGCCCGGAAGGTATCGCCCGCGGCCAGCATGACTTTGCGGTTCTCGCCCAGATACCGTTTTGCCAGTTTGCCGATGGTGGTGGTCTTGCCAACACCGTTGACGCCCACAATCAGAATAACAAAGGGTTTGTGGTTGCTGTTAATTGCCAGTGGCGCAGTGCAAGGGTCAAGTATGGAGCGCAGTTCGCTACGCAGCTGAGTCATCAGCGCATCCGCATCATTGAGCTCCTTGCGCTTCATTTTGGCCGTGAGTGATGAAATAACCTGATCTGTCGCTTCTATGCCGACATCAGCTGTTAAAAGCTGCATTTCAATGTCATCTAGCAGGTCCGCATCAATGGTCTTACGGCCCATGACCAGAGAGCTCAGGCCTTCAGCGAGATTATTGCGGGTGCGGCTTAGTCCCTGCTTCAGACGACCAAAAAAACCGCTGGGTTTGGCTGCTGGTGATGAGTCAGTGTCAGGCGAATTGGTATCAGGGGCTGCGGTTTCAGCCGGGACATCGGTAGCTGAAGCTTCAGGCTTGCCTTCTTCTTCAGGTGATTTTGGCTTCTTGCCAAGTTTTCCAAGACCAAACATATATTGCATTCTCGAGCGCGGAACAGGCGATGGCGTAGTCTAGCATTTGCTATGTGTGCCGTCATCGCTGCTCTGGGTACTTTGCTGGATGTGTTTTGTGGTGTGCGTCGTCAACCTTGTGCGGTGCTGCTATTATGCACCGCATTCTGTTCCACTCTTACACCGGATACACATGGCTCGTTCGACAAAAGGCAAATCAAGGCGTCCAGCCGGCACCACATCACAGGCAAGACCAGCAAGTGCTCGCAAGGTGCGAATCATTGCTGGCGAATTTCGTGGTCGACGGCTTACGTTTCCAGATTTGCCGGGCTTGCGCCCCACCGCTGACCGGGTGCGCGAGACCTTGTTTAACTGGTTGCAGGCAGATGTGGTGGCCGAACATTGCCTGGATTTGTTTGCTGGTAGTGGTGCTTGCGGGTTTGAGTGTCTGTCTCGAGGTGCTAGTACGGTCACATTTGTAGATAGGTCCTCAGAGGTGTGCAGGTACTTACAAACTGGTTTGAGGCAGTTACTTGAGGGACAAAGTGACCACCAACCATCGGCTCAGATTCACAATGTCAGCGCCCAGGATTTTCTGCAACGCAATGCAGACCAGTCATCGCCATATGGACTGGTGTTTCTGGACCCTCCCTTTGCAGACGACTGTCTGCTGGAAATCAGTCAGCAGCTGGAAACCGGCGGCCTGCTGAAAGAGAAAGCACTGATTTATGTTGAGTCCGGTAGCTCGATACCTTTGGTCAGCCAGTTGGCGCCGTTGTCGAACTGGCAGGTGCTGAAAGAGAAAAAAGCCGGTGCGGTGCGCTTTGCCTTGTTTCAGCGACTGGCAACTGGTACCAGCGATAGCGCCTGAGTGAAACAGTGCAGGTATCAATCACGCACAATCAAACGGAAGCAAGATGGCATTGATCAACGATGAGCTACAACCTCCCTGGGTGCTGGCCGGTGGTCACCGGCAGACATTGTGGCGAAAGTTCATTAGTAAACCGCAGCTTCGGCGCCAGCGCCGCCGGGTTGAACTGGCGGATGGCGATTTTCTGGATCTGGACTGGCTCAAACCGGATACCACTCAGAATAATCTTCCTGATACACCCGCCAAAGACACGCTCGTATTGCTTGTGCATGGTCTGGCAGGCAGCTCGGAAAGCCCTTACATACTCAATATGCAGCAGTCCCTTGCTCAGATTGGGATGAACAGTGCCGCGTTAAACCTTCGCAGTTGCAGTGGCGAGCCGAATCGCCTGGCCAAGTCCTATTACTCTGGTTGTTCTGATGATGTTGAGCAGGTGGTTGCCCAGTTGCTTGATGGAGAAAATACAGTGGAGCGGGTGATTGCGGTCGGTTACTCGCTGGGGGCGAATGTGCTGGTGAAATGGCTGGCTGAAACCCGGTTTTCAAATCAGGTGGTGTGCGGTGTCAGTGTATCCAATCCACTGCGCCTTGATGTGTGCTGTGCCAGCATGGATAAGGGGATTCCCTTTTGGTATGGTCGCTACTTTTTGCAGCAATTGTGTCGTGATCTTGAAGAAAAATATCATCTTTTCCAGGAAAAAGGCGATTCGGAGGGGCTTGCACAACTCGATGCACTGGGTAACTGGCGCAAGGCACGAACCCTGTGGGAGTTTGATGACTGGGTCACCGCACCGATGCACGGGTTTGACAGTGCCAGGGATTATTACCAGCGTTGTAGCAGCCGTCAGTTTATTGCTGGCGTAAAGGTGCCGTTGCTGATTCTGCACGCTGCCGATGACCCGATTATCCCACCAGGTGTTTTGCCCGCCAAAGACGAAGTGCCTGCTAATGTACATATCAAACTAAGCCCTTCGGGCGGGCATGTTGGTTTTATTGACCGGCGACAAAAAGATTGGCTGGAACAGCAACTTATTGCCTTCATCAGACTGGCGCAAGGTGGCGTGCTGGTGTAGGGTTAGCAGGGTTCGACAGGGAGCAATAACAACATGAAAACAGCCGTCTATCCAGGGACGTTTAACCCGATCACCAACGGTCATAGTGATTTGGTAGAAAGAGCCGCCAAATTATTCGATAAGGTCATTGTTGCAATCGGTGTTAATCGCCAGAAAAGCGGTACGTTGCCTACGGAAAAACGGGTGGAGCTGGCCCGTCAGGTGCTGGGGCATCTGGATAATGTGGAAGTCTGCTCCTTTGATACGCTGCTGATTGATTTTGTCCGGGAGCGGGAGGCAAAGGTCATCCTGCGTGGCTTGCGCACCGTCGCTGACTTTGAATACGAGTTTCAACTGGTGGGTATGAACCGGGCGCTGGATCCAAAAATCGAAACTATTTTTATGGCCCCAGAAGAACATCTTTCCTACATTTCGTCGACATTAGTACGCGAAATTGCCTCATTTGGCGGCGATATTTCACGATTTGTTCATCCGCTGGTTGATGAAGCCATGAAAGAGCTGCACCGCAAGGAAAAATCCTGAGCGACTGTCTCGGCACTTTCTGTGCTGAAATTCATGTACCTAAACTCAAGTACCTAAATCCAGATACCTAAATCCAGGTACCTAAATCCAGATACCTAAGCCCATGTGCCTAACGTTGACAGTTACGGCAGTATACCGTGCTGCGCTGCGCTATCCTTATCTCGGTTAATGGGGTTTGACACTTCTGGCAGGGTTGACCTGCGCGACCATAGACCTGCAATGACTGCTTGAAATATCCCGGTTTTCCGTCGCTTCCCACAAAGTCCCGTAATGTCGTCCCACCCACATTGATGGCGTTGGCGATGACGTCTTTGATGGCAGCTATCAGGCGCTCATAACGCTGCCGTGAAATCTTTCCAGCCTCCCGTTTAGGAGAGATTCCTGCCATATAGAGTGCTTCATTTGCATATATGTTACCCACGCCAACCACAATGCGGCTGTCCATGATAAATGTTTTGACTGGAACCTTTTTCCCTCGACTGCATCTGTATAAGTATGGGATGTTGAAGTTGTCGTCCAGCGGTTCAGGGCCAAGGTGGCGTAATCGGTCGTGTTCAAGGACAGGCTCGGTTGTCCACAGCATGGCGCCGAAACGGCGCGGGTCGTGATAGCGAAGCGCCGTATGATTGTCCATCACGATATCAATGTGATCATGTTTTCGAACTGGCTCGCTGGCAGAGACAATGCGGACGCTACCCGACATGCCCAAGTGAACAATCAGGCACCCTTGTGTCGTATATATCAACAGGTACTTGCCGCGCCGGTCCGTTGAGGTGATTTTACTGCCCGGCAAGATACGGCTGATCTGCGGGTCAACAGGCCAGCGTAGGCGCGGTTCACGGATAATGACTTGGTTGATGGTGCGGTTGCACACATGAGGGTCGATACCTCGGCGGCTGGTTTCGACTTCCGGTAATTCTGGCATGAACGCTCCGTTTTTTGCGACGGTATGTGTCTGTTGTCACAAGGGTTAAGCAATCTGGCTTGCAAAATACGCTGTGCATTATAGAGTTAAAAGACGATCCCTGAAAAAGCGTAATATAAATAAGAGTGCAGGAGGTCTGGCGGACAGTATGGATGAACTGAACCAAAAGCAGCATGGACTGTTAACATTCGGCGGCGATGGCCTGGTATTGGCAGGTCTGAAGCAGTGCGCGCAGGCTTTTTGTTTATCCGTTGCTTGCCTTGCTATGTCAATGGTGCAGGCAGCGGACTCAGATCAGCAACTTGATAATGTTGCTGAGATGGAAGGGAGGGATCTTGCCGAGGGTGTTGTAGAAGCTGCCCGGGAAGCTGCCAGACAGGTAGAAAATCTGTTGCAGGAAGTGAATTTACTGCGCCAGGGTATTGCGGCACAAGTCGCTGAAGACGGCAATACCTGGCATGTAGGCATCGCTGAATCCCAGTTGGCCCTCGGTGTTGCATTGCAGTCATTGGATGATCATCCGGCAGCAATCACTGAGTTAGAACGTGCTGTCCACATTAATCGTGTTAATCATGGGCTGTTCGCTCTTCAACAAATACCGGCATTGTTGCTTCAGGTGCGAAGCCATCTGGCCATGGAGGATTGGCAAGCTGCTGATGAACGCATGCAGTATGCATTCTATGTCCACACCCAGGCGTTGGCTGACAATGAAGCTGAGATGATTCCGGCCCTGGTTGATTATGCGCACTGGCAACTCAGCTCATATGCAGACGGGCATGGTGCGATCCCTTCGGTGCGGCTGGTTGATGCCTACCAGTTATTACGCGTGGCGGACAGCATCATTGACCGGCACCCTACGCCGGAAGCTTATCCTCGCGCCAGCTACCTGCGTCAGATGGCCTACATCGCCTGGCTGATCCAACATAGTGATCTGGATATGTGGCTGGATGCGGACAAGCTGGATGCCCGTGTGGTTGAGGATGCCTGGGTTATTAACATGACCGACGAGAATTATGTCAGTCAGCGTAGCCCTTATCTGATGGGTGAATCAGCGTTGGAGGAGATTGTTGCTCTGCGCAAGGCCCAGTTTGAAGCTACAGACGAAGACTCTCCTGATTACAGGCAATCGTTGCTGCTTTACAGCGAAGCGATCAAGCAGCACGCAGACTGGAATCTTGTCTTTGAGCGTCGTTATGAGGCCATGGATTTATATCAACGGTCATGGCAACTGATGGCAGCGCACAGTGGTGCCGCGCCCGAAGAGGGTTTTCAGGATGTTCTTATGCTGCCATTGTTTCGTTCTGATGATATTGTCAAAGGGCACAATGAGACTGGGTTGACCGTACCCAGATATACCCGGGCCTTTCTGAACGAAGATGTGTTGAGCATTCTGTCTTCCGGCAGGGCTGCAAGAAGGGTAACCCTGGAGTTTGAAATTAACCGTTTTGGCAGGCCGACACAGGTGGAAGTTGTTGAAGTCGCGCCTGAAGATGACCAGGATCTGAGACGCCAGGTGGTGAGTCTTGTGCAAAGTCGGAAATTTCGTCCATGGATTGTGGATGGGGAAGCGCAGGATAGCGAACTGTTGACCAAGAGCTTCAGTTTCGGAATGGATTGACAGCCAGATACAACGCAATAATGCAGTGTTCAGGCGGTCTGATATAAGTAACAGTATTTGAATTTATACAGGCAGTACGCGACTGTGTCGCGTCAGGAGCAGTCAATGAATCGTCGATTCCACAGACCGTTAGCACTGAGCAGTGCCGTCACGCTGGCATTGATTCTGACGGCATGCGAGACGACTCAGCAGCAACAGTCGCAGACCATGCCGCAGATGCCGAGTATGCCGTCGTCTTCTTCATCGTCGAGTTCCTCCAGCAGTAGCTCGTCTTCAAGTTCCTCGTCCAGCAGTTCCTCATCCTCTGGTGGCATGCCATCCAGTGGGTCGGCGTCATCCTCAGGCTCACCATCTTCCGGTTTGCCTTCACCCAGTATGCCGTCCTCGGGAATGCCTTCATCTTCAAGCGGTTCCAGCGGCTCAAGTGGAGCTACGGCCTCGTCGTCAGGCATGCCTTCATCCAGTAGTGGATCAGGAGCGTCGTCAGGATCTGTAGCATCAGGTGGGTTACCGGGATCAGGCAGTTCAGGGTCAGCGGGCAGCAGTGGTGGCATGTCAACCAGTAGCGGTGGTGCCAGTGGCACTGGCGGTGTGACTGTCAGTGGTAGTAGTGGTATTCCGGACTTTTCCCGTGGGCGTCAATCGGCCTCCGGCTCAGGCGCCGGTAGTACCGGTGCCGGGGCATCCATGCCAGGTGGTTCGCAAAGCGGACAAGGAACACAGCCTGGAGTGATGAGCGGGACTGGAAGCAGTTCGGGTGGCATGAGCACTGGTGGCATTGCCGGCGCTACAGGCACTGATGCTGGTGGTACATCGACAGGTTCTGGCGCCATGGCTGGTACAGGTAACCAGTCTGGTTCAGGTGTCAATGTCAACGTAGACACTGGTGCCGGTGCCGGTGTCGGTGTTGGTACTGGAGGTATCAGTGTTGGAGGCATTGACGTTGGAGGTATTGGCTCGGGTACTGGTACGGATGTTGGTATCGGTACTATGCCCGGAACGGGAGGTATAGGTGCAGGGACAGGCAGTGCAGGTGGTATAGGCGGTACCGGCACCATGACGGCAGGTGAGCGGGTTGCCGTACTTGATGGGCAACTGGGTCGCGGTTATGAAGATTTTGATGGCATGATCCTGGATGAACGAGCCAGGGCGCAGCGGGAAAGTAATGCAGTGGGCTCTGATCCGGCGGGGCTTTATGACAACCCAGCCAATCAGCCAGGTGGACGCCAGGGGCAACCTGGAGGTGATAATGGGCAGTTGCCAGGTGTCACACTGCCGGGCGAAGGCGGGATAATTGCTGGTACTGGCAGAGGGCAGGGCGATGGTCCTGAGCCACAAGCTGGTGGCTCTGGCGGTTCCGTAGGCGGTTTGCAGGGCGGTGAAGGCTCTGGTGAAGGTGCTTATCCGGTACCTGATGACATCCCCAGCGGCAATAACGATGATGTTGTTGCCCGGCAGATCCGCGAAGCGGCAATGAACGAGCCGGATCCGGAGCTGCGTGAAGCCTTGTGGGATGAGTATCGTCGCTATACTGGAATCAGTGAGTAGTAAGAGACAGACAGGAGCCGATAAATGGCAGTATCAAAGGTAACGTTGACTGGGCTAGCGTTGACAGGATTAAGGGCAACCCTTCTGCTGCTGGTAATGGCAGGATGTTCGACGACGTCAGTGAAATCAACGGAGTTTGTTCCTGTTGTCCAGGACAGTATCCCCATGGACGAGGCTTTGATCCTGGATGTGGGTGTCCACGTTTTTGATCCGGGTATTGATGAAGTCGAAGATGATGAGCTCGATCGGACCAATTTCGATATACGTCGTGCTGAGGCCCGGTACACACCCTACCTGATGGCTGACACATTGCAGCGATCCGGTAACTGGGGTGTAGTTCGTGTGATACCTGGCGACCGTAGTGTCATGGACATTAATGTTGAAGGGAAACTGCTGCTGTCCAATGGCGAAGGTATGATTATCGAGGTTTCGGTCAGTGATGCAACAGGACGTCACTGGTATACCAAAACGTATGAAGAACATATCAGTCAGTACAACTATGAACCCCGGCAGCGCCAGCTTCATGATCCATTCCAGGTGATTTACAACCAGATCGCCAATGATTTGCTGGAATACCGACAGGAGAATGTTGCCGATGAGAGTATCCGCAATATCCGTACAGTTGCTGAGTTGCGTTTTGCGGCCGAGTTTGCACCAGAGATATACGGTGATTACTTAACAACTGATGAGGATGGTATAAGGCAGGTGGCGCGACTTCCTGCTGAAAATGATCCCAATATGGCCAGGATTCGTGAAATTCGTGAAAGGGACTACCTGTTTGTCGATACGATCCAGGATTATTACGCGACCTTTGTGCGCGAAATGCGGGGTCCATATGACGCCTGGCGTGAAGTCAGCTTTCAGGAAACGCTGGCGCTGGAAGACGCAGAGCGTTCGGCAAGAAGGCGGTTTATTACAGGTGCTGCAGCCATCGCTGGTGGTATTGCGGCGGTAGGTTCCAATAACGCAGCTGCACAAACGGCAGGTATTGTTGGTGTCGGTGCGGGTGCTTATCTGGTACGCAGTGGCTTTGACCGCTCGGCCGAAGCTGAAATGCATATTGCCGCGCTGCAGGAGATTGGTGAGTCCATGAACTCAGAGGTTGCTCCCAAAGTCATTGAACTGGAAGATCGCAGTATCATGCTCACAGGCACGGTTGAAGAACAGTACGAGCAATGGCAAGACATTCTAATGGAAATCTATCGTACGGAAACGGGCGGGTTGTAATGGCAGGTAAACAAGGTAGTCAGGCAGTATCCCGGTGGGTATGGGTGTCTCTTGCTGCACTGGTTTTGTTGGCACTGGCTGTGATATTCGTGTTGCCAGGGGTTGTGGAGCGTTACGAGCTGCCATTAGTAAAGCGGCCAGAGCCAGCTGCAACCGAAGTTGTTGCCGGAAGCAGCGCTAATAGTGGTAGAAATTCCGGCGGCAATGTTTCTCCTTTTGAAGAAGCGCAGCAGGCACGCCAGCGTCGGGCAGCCCAGGATATCCTGGCCAGCCTGCTGGAACGACAGTCTGAACTGGAAGCTTTTGCTGTGGAGGAATGGGCGCCAGATGCCTTTGAATATGCGCTGGCGCAGGCAGAAGAAGGTGACGTTTTCTATCGCCAAGGTGCTTTTGAACAGGCTGAAACGCTTTACCAGCAGGCTGACGACGGCCTTGCTGCACTGCAAAGTGCCCGTGATAACGAATATCAGTCGGCCATGGCGCGTGGTGAAACAGCCATGACGGACGGTGACGCTGAAGCGGCTACGGCGGCGTTTGAATTAGCCTCCCGGATTCAGCCCAGCAGTCAGGCTGCAGCCGATGCACTGGACAGGGCAAGGGTTCTGGAAGATGTGCTGGCATTATTGGTTGAAGGGCAGGCTCTGGCCGAGAGTGGCCAACTGGAAAGTGCCAGGGACCGCTACCAGAAGGCCTTGGGGCTAGATGCTGCGCACCCCCAGGCGCAATCGCTGGCATCAGATATCGAGCAACAAATTATTGACCGCAACTTCTCCACAGCAATGTCAGCAGGGTTTACTTCGCTGCAGGCGGGAGATACCGATGCGGCGATATCGGCATTTGAAAATGCATTGGCGATCAAGCCAGGTTCTGACCAGGCCGAAGCAGCGATTCAGCAGGCTCGGGATCAGGTGGAGATGAGTGAAATTGCCCGGCTTCGTGAGCAGGCTGAAGACCATGAAGAGAACGAGCGCTGGCAGGAAGCTGTGGAAGCTTATCAGCAGGCATTGAATCTGGATGCCAACCTGGTATTTGCTCAGGAAGGCAAAGATTATTCCCAGCGTCGCCTGCAGCTGGACCAACTCATGCAGGCCAATCTGGATGACCCGCTAAGGCTTTCTGACCAGGCTGTTTATCAAGAAGCTCAAAATTTGCTCGGCGTTGCCACCGGGTTAGTGGCTGACCTGAGAGAGGATGGTGTTCACCCGGGAGATCGCCTGTTATCTCAGGTTGATGAACTGGCTGTTGTGCTGGAAAAAGTTGTTATCCCCAAAAACATAACATTGAATTCGGATGGAATGACATCGGTAACATTATACCGGGTCGCTGAGCTCGGCACTTTTGAGCAAACCACAGTAAGCCTGACTCCGGGTCGTTATGTGGCAGTTGGCACGCGCAGTGGCTACCGGGATGTCAGGGAAGAATTTGTCGTTGGACTGGATGACGCACCAGCCGCTGTCAGCATACGCTGTCATGACCAGATTGCGTCTGCGGAGTAATCAGCACAATGCAGGATACGCAACCTCAGAACAACCGTCCTGACGGTGTCGAAGAAATTCAGTCGGTGGACTTTTCTCCACCACCCGCCCGGATTAAAGAAAAACGCTGGCGTCCGCGCTGGTATCACTTTGTTATTCTGCTGGCAGCAGCCAGCGTCTTCTATACTTCCTGGTTTGTGTTGACTGCCAGATCAGTATTTATCGATGTGACACCTGCTACGGCAAACATTGAAATTGATGGGGGGCTGGCCGTTCAGGTGGGGCCTCGTTACCTGATCCGGCCCGGGCAATACCAGGTATCGTTCAGTGAATACGGTTATGATGATTTGCAGGCAACCCTGGGGGTATCCGAAGCCACTGCACAGACACATGAATATCAGCTTAGTCCTAAAGAAGGCTATTTGAATCTGACTGTTGATGCTGAACCCATGCCGGGCAACTCGGTTGATATGCTGGCACGCATCAAAATTGATGGCGTGGATGTGGGTGAGGCGCCGCTGGAGCAGTTTCCAGTAGAGCCGGGCACTCATAATCTGGTGATAGAAAGCGAGCGTTATCTGGATGTGAGCCAGGAGATAGAGATTGTTGGCAGACTTGAGGAGCAAGAGCTCAGCGTAGAATTACAGCCAGCGTGGGCAGAACTATCGATAGTTGGTGCAAGGAATGGCGCTGATGTCCTGTTGGATGGAGAGGTGGTGGGGCAAGTGCCACTTCAATTTGCACAAATGCAGGGTAATTATGTGCTGACCGTGCGAGAGTCGGGGTACAAAGCCTGGCAGCAGGATCTGGTACTCACAGCAGGTAATGATCAGCGCATTGATGTGCCGGTACTGGAAGCTGCCGATGGTCTGGTATTCATTCGTTCCGAACCAGCCGGTGCCAATGTCACTGTCAATGATGATTTTATGGGGCAGACACCGTTGGAGCTGACGCTGCCACCTGGCGAGGATTACCGCATTCGTCTGTTCCGGACGGGTTATGATGTTGCTGAACGCGAAATCACTACGTCATCTGGTGAATCGACAGATCTGACGGTTGCACTTGATGCGATAACCAGCCCGGTTCGGTTGATCGCTCAACCGGCGGATGCAGAAATTTACGTCGACGGTGAGTATCGCGGTCGTGTCGACGAGCAGCAGAATCAACAAATAGAATTGATGGCAGCGGCACAGCGTATTGAGATCCGGAGAGACGGCTACGTGCCTTATGAGTCGGAGTTTGTTGCTCGTCCAGGTATCGATCAGGAGATTCGCGCCACGCTGGTCACCGAAGAAGCAGCCCGGTTGGCAGCCATTGAGCCGGAAATCACATCGCCAGGGGGACAGACACTGCAACTGTTTTATCCGTATGCATACACCATGGGAGCTTCGCGGCGAGAGCCGGGGCGGCGCGCTAATGAGGCCTTGCGGGATGTGGTATTAACACGGGATTTCTACATGTCAGAAAACCTGGTCACCAATGCGCAATTTAAACAGTTTCGTTCTGAACATGCCTCTGGCGTTCTGCAGGGGCAAACGCTGGATAATGCCAGTCAGCCGGTGGTCCAGATCAGCTGGGACGATGCAGCTTTGTATTGTAACTGGCTCAGCCAGCAGGCAGGCCTGGACCCGTTTTATATTGTTGAAGAGGGCAATGTCACCGGTTTTAATGCTGGCTCAACAGGTTATCGTATGCCGACAGAAGCTGAATGGGAGTGGGCCGCGAGAACTGAGGGCGAGTCAGATGTCACCCACAGGTTTCCTTGGGGTAACAGCTGGCCACCCAGCAATAATGAAGGCAATTTTGCCGATGAGTCGACGCAATCATTTCTGGCACAGTTTATCCGTGGCTATAACGATGGTCATGCGGTGACATCCAATACCGGTCAATTTCCCCCCAATGCGCGCGGTCTCTATGATATGGCAGGAAACGTGTCTGAATGGGTGCATGATATTTATGGCGCTGTGAGTGGTCTTAACACAGCGGCAGAAACAGATCCGATGGGTCCGGAGGCCGGGCGCTATCACACGGTTAAAGGTTCTTCCTGGCGGCATGGTTCGGTAGTAGAGCTACGGGCTTCTTACCGTGACTTCAGTGAAGAGCCCCGCAATGATGTAGGTTTTCGGGTAGCCAGGTTCCTGGAGGAAGCGCCATGAGAAAAGACAGGCTTTATGCTGTGCTACTGGGTGTGCTTTTTTCAAGTCCGATACCCTTGCTTTCCGGTGATGTGTTGGCGCAGCCAACCGATGAAACTGTTGCTGAAGACGAAAATCAGGATCAGGAAACAGTTGCCGAAGATACCGGCAATGATCAAGCCGCTGCACAAGAACAGGCAGACAGGCCTGATATCGATAATCAGCCAATCGAAAGCGATGGCAGTAACAGACCCGGACGATTTGTACCGTCCGAACAAATATCACTTGACCTCGGCGTGTCATTTCCAGTCGATGTCTGACCAGAAATACAGGGAACCTGCATGAAACAGAAATATTTGTCAGAAGTCGTCTACCAGATATTTGCGCTTGTGATAGTCGTCATAGTCGTGCATGCCATTTATGTCGCAGTCATTCGACCCAACGCAGATATCATAGCCGAGCAGCAAAGTGCCATGCAGGCAGCAGATGAGAGCTATGTCCCGGAGCGTTCGGTATACATCGTGATGCGTGACTTCGAGCAGGAAACCTGCATTATTCTGTTCTTCTGGGCGCTGAGCATGGTGGGAATGAAAACGGTGCGTACCATGCGCGAACGACGGCTGCTGGATCACGAATTACTGCAGGTCCCTGAAGGCACCAGCATTCTGCCAGAGGATGCCAGGCATTATGCACGACCAGTGCAGTCCTTGCCCGAGAAAGAGAGGCGGTTTCTTTTACCCAGAGCCATTCTTGCAGGGCTACATCGCTTTGGCACCACGCGTAATGTTCAGGATGTTTCAGCAACGATCCGTGATGTCTGTGACAGTGAGGCGGACCGGTTGGAAAGTGAACTGGCCATCGTCCGGTATATTGCCTGGGCAATACCGTCGATAGGCTTCCTTGGTACAGTAAGAGGTATCGGTACTGCCCTGGGTCAGGCTAACCAGGCCGTTTCAGGTGATATTCTGGGTGTGACCATGAGCCTGGGGGTGGCATTTAATTCAACTTTCGTGGCGCTGGTAACCAGTATTATGCTGATGTTCGTGCTACACCAGCTATCTTTGATTCAGGACCGTCTGGTGCTGGACAGTCAAACCTATTGTGACGATCACCTGATTCGTTTTTTGCAAGTGCCGGGCAAAACGGCGCGACAGTCAGATGAGTCAGCGGAGACCGTATGAGGACAGCGCTGTTACTCAATGACAAGCGAATTGCCTGGTATGAAGATGGTCATGAGAAATATGCCAGTCCAGGCTTTATCTATGCCGAGAAGCAAGGGCTGCACTTTGGTGAACGGGCTGAGCAACAGAGCCGGGTACATCCTCTGAATACGCATCATAGTTTCTGGCACCGCTTGAGTCAGGACCGGTTTTCCCGCCCTGTTGTTAATTGCCGTCATGCCGCCGACCTGGTTTTTGCTCACCTTAGTGACATGTTCGAATCAGGCAAGTCAGGCGATGCTACAGGACAATCGGCATTGTTGCTAACGCCTGCCGGCTATAGCGAATCACAGCTGGCACTTCTTTCGGGTGTTGCCAGGCACAGTCAGTTCCAGCCTGCCTGGATGATGCCGATTCCTTTGGCAGTGGTTGGTAGCCAGCTGCCTGATACTGAGCTTTGTGTGGTCGTTGAGCAGTATCAGCATGGTTTAACGCTTAGCCTGATTCGACAGCAACAGCATGCCTTGGTTTGTGACAATGCACAGCTGCTCCCTGATCTTGGCTATTTCAGTATGAGCAATAAATTACTGCAGGCAGCCAGTGATGCTTTTGTTGCCCAGACCCGTTATAACCCGCAGCAAAATGCTGCCTGGGAGCAGTCGCTGTATGATGATCTGCCACGCTGGTTAACGCTGCTTAGTCAGCGGGAGACAGTTATTCCATGTCAGTTACAAACGGACAGCCAGCAGGTCTCGGCAACGTTGCAGGCGCTGGACTGCATGGATGAGCTGGCACCATCACTGGAAAAAATACATCAGCAGTGGCAGGGAATAAAACAGGACTTTGATAATGTCCCGGTATTACTCGCTGGCAATAGCCACTTGATACCCGGACTGATGGATATCTTTGCAACGCAGCAAGTCAAAGTTGTAGGCGATCATGAGATTGTCCGCTTTGCCTCAGATTATGTCTCGCGACTTAGCAGTGATGTTGAGCCTGGAAGTGAACGGTCGGTATCACTGGTTAAAAATATTCACAAGACGCTATTAGCCCGTACTGGCAATGGCGCCCCGGCAGAACAAGAACATTTCTCTGGCGGGTCAGCGTTATCGTCTGGCTCGTTTTCCTCCGGTGTTTACTGGCTGTATCAAGGGGTAGCACGGTCTGTTTCACCTGATAGGGGGTGTCGGCTGGGCCTGATTGGTAGCGTGGTCAGCGATCTTTCCTCGGCAACAGATACGAATCAGGCGCATGTGAAAATATCAGGTACAGCAACCGTTGAAAAAATAAGTGGGCTGAGCGCGCAGCTCAATGGACGGGATGTCGCGCCAGGTGCGCAGCTGGTGCCGGGTGATGTATTGAGCCTGGGTGAACAACAGGTCACGTTTATAGCAGTGGAGCACGACGTAGCGGTGGAACATGGCTCGCAAGCGTAAAGGCGGTGGTTTTAATCCATTGAGCATGGCATTCCTGGATGTCATGTCCTGCGGCTTCGGTGCTGTCGTGCTGCTATTCCTGATTCTTGACCATACCGTCACAGAGTCTAATGAAGAAGCTGACCCGGCCACAACAGCAGAAGTCAGTTTGCTGGAGGAAGAAATTGTCGATGGCCGGGAAAATCTGGTTCAGCTCAGAAATACACTGGACAGTGTCAGCATGGAAGTGGTTGAAGCAGAAGGGCTGGCTGATCGCATCCAGCAACAGATAGATGATTTTATGGCGCAGCTGGCTGCCCTGGAAGGAGATTCCATGGCGACAGAGGAGAGCGTTGAACAGCTCCGCGCTGATGTTGAATCCCTGCAGGAGGAGATGCTGAGGCTGCAATCGACTGCGATTGAAGAGCAGGGCAACAGCAACCGGGAGTTCCTGGGCGATGGCGACCGACAGTACCTCTCCGGTATGTACCTGGGTGGTAATCGTATTTTGATTCTGGTGGATATGTCAGCCAGTATGCTCGATGAATCTCTGGTGAATGTAATCCGTACCCGCAATATGGATGTGGGTACACGCCGGAATTCGGAGAAATGGCAGCGTGCCACACGGATTGTTGACTGGATTACCAGTCAGTTGCCCCTGGTCAGCCAGTATCAGATTTTTGGCTTTAACGAGACTGTCCGTTCAGCATTGGACGGAACTGAGAATCAATGGCTGGAAGTGGCTGATGAAGACCAGATAAACCTTGTCGCCGATGCTGTCGGCAATTGGGTGCCAGAGGGCGGTCATAACCTCCAGGCAGCAGTCCAGGCTATCAGGGGCTTGCAGCCTTTGCCCGATAATATTTACCTGGTGACTGACAGTCTGCCAACCCGAGATAACAGTGAGCCCCGGTCGTCAACAGTCACGCCCAGGCAGCGACTGGACCTGTACTGGGATGCGATTGAGAATCTTCCGGCCAATATTCCGGTCAATACTATATTACTGCCGATGGAAGGCGATCCGGCAGCCGCTGCTGCCTATTGGCAATTAGGCCTGATAACAGGCGGATCATTCATAACGCCATCGAGAGACTGGCCATGAGCAGACGCAGACGAAGTACAGAAGATAACGGCGGGATTGCATTCCTGGATGTGATCTCCTGTGGCTTTGGCGCCATCATTCTGTTGTTGATGATCACTGAGAACTCCGCTCCAGTGACACTGGAGAGCACGGAATCGCCCCGGGACGAGCCGATTGCCGAGTTACAGGAAACCCTGTTTGAAATCCGTGGTGAAACAGAGATAGTTAACCGGGATCTCAACGCACGACGTGAACAACTGTCAGCCTATCAGCAGCGTATTGCACGGCTGGAGCGGGAGATGTCAAACATACGGGGCGAGTTTGAAACCTCTGATGAAACGGCTGATCAAATGCAGCAGGAACAGTCGCAACTGGCAATAGCCAAGCAATCGCTAACGGAAGAAATGCAGCGCCTGCTGGGTCAGAGTTTTACACGTGAAGAAAATGTCATCGGTGGTATTCCGGTCGATAGTGAATACATTATTTTCATCATCGATACCTCAGGCAGCATGTTTTATAACGCATGGCCGCGCGTGCTGAGTATGGTCGATGAGATTTTGAACGTATATCCGGAGGTGCAGGGTATCCAGGTTATGAATGACATGGGCGATTACATGTTTCCGGCCTATCGGGGGCAATGGATTCCAGATACGCCAGCACGTCGTCAGGCCATTATCAGCACATTGCGCAACTGGGCACCGTTCAGTAACAGCAGTCCGGTGGAGGGCATTACCCGAGCGATTAGCGCGTTCTATCAGCCGGGGCAGAAAGTCAGTATTTATTCATTTGGAGATGATTTTCAGCAGGGCGGTTCCATTACCCGGGTCATAGAAACGGTCGACCGGATCAATGCTGACCAGAATGATGGAAGTCGCCTGGTCCGTATCCATGCCGTCGGATTTCCGGTATTGTTTGATCTGGATCCGCGGTTTCACGAAAGTGTGTACCGTTTTGCCACGTTGATGCGTGAACTGGCAGAGCGTAATGGTGGCAGTTTTGTCGGGCTGAATTCATATCAGGCCAATTAGTATACGAAAAGTCAGAGTAGGAGCCAGCAGTGATTAAAGGTCGCCAGTCAGTCAATGTATTCACGTTGCTATTGTTGATGATACTGGGTGGTTGTGGTGCCAGCACAGTTACAGTGCAGGGCAATTATCCAACGCCGAATGTCCCGCCCAAAGCATTAACCTTGGGTGTGTATTATCCAGACGAGTTTCGTAATTTTGTATATACTGAATTCACCGATCGCGGTAACGAAGAGTATTTTGTTCAGGCGGGAAACTCCCACATCGAACTGTTCAATACGCTTTTGCCTGCTATGTTCCAGCGTGTTGTTGTTCTGGATGATCTGGCAGCTGCAGGTAGCGCTGAAGTTGATGCTGTGTTTATGCCATCTATCGATGAGTTTCAGCTGGGCATTCCGGCAAAAACGCGACTGGATGCTTGTGAGGTCTGGGTCCGGTACAACATGCGGTTGACCCGACCCGATGGCGGCTACATTGCTGACTGGGTAATGACAGCTTATGGCAAGTCCAGCCAGGGAACTTTCAGTTCAACCGAACGAGGCATTAACGATGCGGCAGTGGCATCCATGCGGGACCTGGCATCCAATTTTGCACTGACTTTTGATCAGATTCCGGAAGTCAGTGACTGGCTCAATGCCAGAAATAATGCAGTCACTGCATCTCGGGCGAATTAACAGGCGGAGGGTGAGGGCATGATCAGAGCAGGCTGGCATTTAATCAACCCGGGCGTCCGGTTTTGTCTGGTCGCTCTGGCTGCGTTATTCCTGGCAAGTTGCACCACGACAACAATTGATCAGTACCGGCAGGGTGATACGGGTATTGAGGGACATGAAAGCGTTGTTATCCTGGGGCGGCGCCAAGGTGCGGCTTATGAAACGCGCGAGGAATTTGTTGAGTGTGTAGGCGATCGCATGGGCAATGGGCGTGATGGCGTCAATATTGTCCCGGAACAACTGTTCGTGGATGCTTTGTTTCCCTGGTTTGAACCTCGCACTGCACCCATGCGCAGTGATGACCTGGAGCAATTGATGGCACAGCCACTGGTGCCGGAAAAAATCAGCGAATTTGGTATACGCTATATCGTCTGGCTGGATGGTGAAACCCAGCGCACCAATGAGATGGGCTCCATTTCATGCGCGGTTGGTCCCGGCGGTGGTGGCTGTTTTGGTTTCGGCTCCTGGGAAGATGACTCCAGTTTTGAAGCGCGTATCTGGGATGTCTCTTCGCGCACAGCCGTGGGTACGATCAGTGCAGATGCTTCTGGACAGTCTTATATGCCAGCGGTTTTTGTGCCGATTCCTTTGATAGCCAGGGTTGAAGCGAAAGCCTGCAATACGCTGGCGGATCAGCTCAAACAGTTTGTGATAGGCGGTTAACCCCGCACTGATGGTATTAACCGGGGGAACAGTATGAATTTAGCACTGCGAGACCTCGCCAAAGTAACAGCTTTAGCTGCAATCGCACTTTTTCTGCTACAAGGTTGTGCAGTGAACCCGGCAACGGGTGGTCCCAACCTGGTACTAATGTCCGAAAACCGTGAACTGGAAATTGGCGAGGAGGAGCATGAGAAAATCATTGCTTCTGCCCAGGTTGTTGAGGATGAAGCCCTAAACGCCTATGTACAGAAAATCGGTGAGCGTCTGGCAGCCGCCAGCCACCGACCTGATCTTGAATACACGTTCACCATTATTGACAGCCCTGAAATAAACGCCTTTGCCCTGCCAGGTGGCTACATCTATGTGAACCGCGGATTGATGCTGTATCTGAATTCCGAGGACCAACTGGCTGCCGTCATGGCGCACGAGATTGGGCATGTAACGGCACGTCATGCGGTGCAGCAGCAGGCGCGTGGTCGTCTGGGTAATGCCGCTGCGACAGTTGGGGGTGTTGTTGCTGCGGTGGCTACCGGTAGTGGTTATATCGGTTCAGAGCTGGCTCAGATTGGCTCTATCTGGGCGGCTGCCGGTGCCAGCGGTTTTGGCCGGGAACATGAACTGGAAGCTGATACTCTGGGTTCCGAGTACCTGGCTCAGGCAGGCTATGATCCTGCTGCCATGATTGAGGTGCTGACGGTACTGAAGAATCAGGAAGACTTTAATGTCCGGGTTGCTCAGCGCCAGCCAAGCTATCATGGTTTGTTTACAACCCACCCGCGAAATGATGTGCGCTTGCAGCAGGCGGTCGCTAATTCAGGAGAGCTGGAAGGCAGCGAAATACAAGCCAGCGATTCGGCCATTTTCAGACAAGAGATGGACGGGCTGGCATACGGGGAAACCCGCACACCAAGCGGTGACCGGAATCGCTATTATCAGGACTTGCTGAGCTACACGGTGGTTTTTCCCAATGAATGGCAGATCCGGGAAACACCAACCACTGTCACGGCAATTGCACCTGAAGAGGTTGCCAGCATCAATATATCCGTCCAGCGTCTGCGGCAATACAAAGAGCCGCGTCTCTTTATCAGAGAAGATCTCGGCATTACTGATCTGCAGCAGTCAGAATCTTTGTCACAGTATCGGCTGACGGGTTACACCGGTATTCATGAAAATGAGGCTGGCCGGCAGGAACGTGTATCAGTTCTCTATCTGGGGCCACGTGCCTTTGTTTTGCGTGGTGAAGTCAATGGTGCAGAAGAACCGGAAGACATGGATGACCTGATGCTGGCTTCCATGAGAACGTTCCGGGCCATTCAGATGAACGAGCGTGCCAGCGCCAGCTCATTACGTATCCGCTATGTACAGGTAACCAATGGCTTCAGCTGGCCAGCGTTAGCTGCCCGCAGTCCCATTCAGCAATATCCCGAAGAGACTCTTCGCCTGCTGAATGGATATTACCCGTATGGTGACCCTGAGCCAGGTGAGTGGATAAAAATTCTTCAGTAGGCTTTGCCTGGCCCACTTGCTGTATCGTCAGTCGCATCCGCCGAACCTACGGCCCAGGTGTAATTCTAGTTTGTTGAGTTGTCTTAGAATATTTCGTCGTTGCAATGGATGATAGAACCAGGGCCTGGGCAATGAGTCCCCTGAGAAGGTGAGATAACGTTCAGCCAGAGGAATATCACTGGAAGGTCTCTCGCAGAATGGTTGCACAGTGTCAGCGTCCATGATCTTGAATGGATACAGTCCGCATTTTCGTTGGCGTTCCGCAAAACGCAACGCCCAGGTGCGTTTGCGTCCACGCCAGGCAGGTACACCAGGCAACCAGGCGATAAACGGGTTTTTCATAAATATCATTTGCGAAAAATGCTGGCGTGCCTGTTCTTCATTTTTCGCTTCATTGTCATAAAACTTCCAGTTCGTTTCCATTAACAGGTTACGTTGGATCAGGAATAGGTCTGAGTAGAAAGCGCCTGCACTACGGTGCAAACGATCAATGTGGTAGCCATCCAAAGCCGGTACATAGGTAATGCTTTCTTTAGCGCGCTTGATAAATCCAGGCTGGAAGAATCCTTTAAAGGCCTTGTCATGGTACAAGGACTGCCATCGCTCAATCTCTGGTGCCGATATTGGCCGGACGACCTGCATGTCATCCTGAATCGTACATATAAGGGGGTTGCCTGACAGGTTCTCAATGGCCGCTTGCATGTTGCCATAAAGCCCGCCGTGCAGTTTGCTGTATTCCACAGCCTGCTGATCAGGTTGTCTGATGTCACACTGAGCAGATAACGTGTTCAGGGTTTGCAGCGTGAGCGGGTCGTCGCTGTTATCGTCCCAGATGGTAATACCCGCTTGCGGTGCACATTGCTGGATACTCTCAACACAGTTGTTCAGGAAATCTCCCCGATTAAAGGAGAAGACAAGAAACTGCAGGGGGGAAGTGGCATGGTTGCTCATGAGTATCGTATGGCTCTTGCAGGTATCGGGACGCGAAAAGCATGGCAACTCTCAGTCAGCAGGTCAAGCAACAGTAAAGGATTCAAATTGCTGTAGCAGTTTTTTTCGCTCACTGCCCCAGCGATACTCACCCGTCAGGCCACTTTTACGAATCACCCGGTGGCAGGGTATCAGCCAGGCAACCGGGTTGTTGGCAATCGCCGAGGCAACCGCCCTGACGGCACGAGGACGTTCTATTTGCCGGGCGATGTCAGAGTAGGTTGCGGTCTCACCGAAGGGCAGTCGCATTAAAGCCCGCCAGACAGCCACCTGAAAATTTGTGCCTTTGACATGAAGTGACAAGGGGCGCTGTGGTGCAAATTGATTTGTGGTGCCTGGTGAGAAGAGCTGTTCGGCCAGCGTTGCCGTCAACGTGGTTTGTTCGTGAATCTTTGCCTTTGGCCAGTTACGTTGCAGTAATGCCAGTTCCGCATCGGGCTGTTTGGGGTCGACAAAGCCAAGCTGACAGATACCTCTGGGTGTGCTGGCGAGAAAGATAGGGCCATAGAGTGTGTCATGTATGCCGGTCGTGATAGTCAGTGATTCCCCCTGGCCTTTAAACTCCCCTGGTGTTACCGCATTCAGTGTAACAAAGTGATCATACAGGCGAGATGAGCTGCTCAGTCCCACATTTTCACTGGTGTGTGTCACGGCCGTGTTATTGATCAACTCCTGTTGTGCCTGCTGCAAGGTTAGCAGCTGCAAAAAACGCTTTGGGCTGATACCGACCATGCGACTGAAAACACGTTGAAAATGATATTCGCTGAGCTTTGCCTGACCAGCCAATGTTGCCAGGGAAGGCTGTTCGCTGACATGATGAAAGAGGTAGTCTATGGTCTTGGCCACTTTCTGGTAATCGGACATACTGGAATCTCAATGGCACCGTTTTGAGCGATAGTTTGGCGCTTGAGACAGAGGGTGTCGAGCCGGATCTTGCGGTTTTAACAGGGAGGCGACACGATGCCACAGAACAAGATGATTGACGAGACAGCGGCGTTAACGCATTTCCGTAAACACGATCCCGTCATGGCTGAATTGATTGCTGTGGTGGGTGATTTTGCCATGCCAGTGAAAACGGTTGATGATCTGTTTGGCACATTACTTGATGCCATCACCAGTCAGCAGCTGTCAGGTAAGGCGGCTGCAACCATCTTTGGCCGGGTTTGCGCCTTGCATGGCAACCCGGAAGTGGCACCGACACCTGTTCAGATCATAAAAAGCAGCGATGAAAGTTTGCGGGCGGCGGGATTGCCGAGAGCAAAAGTGGCTGCCGTGAAAGACCTGGCGGAGAAAGTGCAGTCAGGACATCTTCCGGCGCTGAGTGAGTTACGAGAACGGGATGATGATGACATCGTGAAATGCCTGGTTGATGTCAGAGGCATCGGCCGCTGGACAGCAGAAATGTTTCTCCTGTTTCAGCTGGGGCGCCCGGATGTACTGCCCGCCAATGATCTGGGCGTACAGAAAGGGTTCATGATGCGTTATGGCCTCGATGCCATGCCGAAACCTGCCGAACTGCTTGAGTTTGGGGAGCGCTGGCGCCCCCACCGCAGTGTGGCTACCTGGTATTTATGGCAGGCTACCCGTCTTTGACACATCAACGGGTGCATCAGCGCACATATCGATTACCAATAACCAGTCACCAGCCAGATTCTCCAGCCGCTTCACTTCATTGGCCTGAAACCCCATTTGCAACAGCAACTGCTCTTTAGATGGGAAAAAATGGATATGCTCATCCAGGGTATAGAAATAGTACCGCTGTCTGGGGACCACGATAATGAGCTTTCTGGCCGTCACGCGGCGCAGTTCAGCGACACACTGTCGAAGGTCCAGCACGTGCTCCAGGGTATGGCAGCAGGTGACGGTATCAAAGGCGTTATCGGCATAATCCAGGTGAGTCAGGTTGTTCTTGCGGTAGCTGAAACCATTCTCTTCGACCGAGGGCAGGACATCGCAGCCAGAGAGTGTCAGGGCAGGGTTGTGCTGATGCATGCGTTTTAACAGGTAGCCAGCGCTGCAGCCGGCATCGAGTACCTGGCTGGCGCCCTCGCATTCGCGCAGTATTGCTTCAATACTGCGTTCGGTCAGATCGGTTTGCCGGTGCCGGGATAAGGAATTCAGGTTGGCGTAAAAGTCTTCGTATTCTTCTTCAGTAAAATTGCAGACCCGGTCCTTGAACTGCATGACTTCACGGATATTATGGAAACGGTAGGCGAGGCAGAAAAACGGCCACATGAATAAGCGACTGTCCCGGATAACAGGGGGAACCCATTCATCCAGAATGGTGCGGATGACATTGGTCACTTCTCTTTTCATAGGCATCAGGCCACTCTGTGTGTATGATCTGCTATCAGGCGCATAACAAGAATTGACGAGGCGACTGATCCACGTGTCGCGTATTCTCGCACAGAACAACAGGACGCGAAAATGCAAACCCCAGCAAGCATGCAGCAGTTGTCGCAACGACTGCAATCAACCCCTTCCTGGCTACTTTTCCTGATATGCAGTGGCATACTGTATCTGAGCCTCTTTCCCTTGCTGAGCTGGGGGATTTTCACGGAAGATGATTCGCATATCATGCGCGTAGCCCTGGATTACGGCCCGATTCTTCCCTGGTTTGACGCCGCTCGCTATCAAGAGCTATCGGTGGCAAATTTCACGCCTTTGCCATTGAGTCTTTATTACCTGCTCTCGCAACTGTTTCCCATGCGGCCACTGTTTTTTGTGCTCTTCATGCTGGGAATGCTGACCATTGTGTCGACCCTGACTGCGTTATTGGTGCAGCGTCTCAGTGCCAGCAAACTCTCTGGCCTTGCCAGCATTGTGCTGTTGTTTTCCTGCCAGACCACACTGACGCTGGCATCACGCTTTTACACCATGCATTACCTCGTCGGTGCAGTATTTGCGCTGCTGGCAGTACTGCTATGTTATCGACAGGCGTTAACGCCACTGCGCATTGGCGGATTGATGTTGCTTGCTCTGTTAGCGATGGCCAGTAAGGAAGTCTATGTCATGTTGCTGCCGTTGCTGGTTTACCTGGCCTGGCACCAGTACCGTGCCGGGCGGGAAACCCTGCAGCTCTTGGGCGGGTTGTTAGTCACATTTCTGATTTACTGGCTGTGGCGCTCAGTCATGCTCGGAGGCAGTCCGGCGCTGGGTCAGGAAAACAGCTATTTTGCCGGTTTCTGGAACATCCCTCTGGCTGCATGGGCGTCGTTTCTAATCTGGTATGTACAGACTCATTATCTGTTGTTGCTGACTGCACTGATTGTGCTGATTCTGAATCCTCGGACAGTATTGCCTAGACTGCCCCTGGCGCTGATGTTCGCGCTGCCGGGTTTGGCAGTCACTCACGGTATTGTGGATCACACCATGCACGCGGATCGTATCTTTTTTGCCATGAATACAGGCCTGGTTATAGTGATTGCTGCATCGCTCGGGCCAGTATTGGCGCGCATTGCTGAACGACGGCAATTGGGAGTTGCCTCTGTCGTATTGCTGGCGGTTTCGGTAGCCGGGCAGGCGTCTTTTGCTGCTTCATATCGGCAGGTCGTAACAGAGCGAGCGGATTATCGTATTACCCGCTATATCCTGGATCGTGCTCCGGCACTGGCGCAGACGACAGTGCTGTTGCCCATGAATTATATCCAGGGTGATTTGATGCGTGTCGCCAGTAAGCTGGAGCGGCCCTGGCCGCAATTAACCCAGAACTGTGAGTTGGCGCTGGCGCGTGAACCGGAGAACATGATTGCCTTTGATGACCAGGGGGCATTGCTGGAGCGAGCAGTACTGACTGAGCGCTGCAGCAATAACGGTCCGGTACCACAAATTGATCAGGAGCCACAGTTCAGTGAGGGTATTTTGTCCTGGTCAATGAACCCGCCTCCAGGCTTCACTGCTGGTGTGCTCTTTATTGACCGGGCTTTTGCTGTGCCGTTGCCGCAGTTTGCCAGCCAACTGGTCAGGCCTGCTCCTGGTGAACGGTATCAGGTGTTTGCGACAAACTGGCAGCAATGGTGGTTTGGTGAGCCTGCCGTTATTGCTGGTGAGAGCAGTCAGGAAATAGAGTGATTACCAGTCTGCGTCGCTGGCATTGCTCAATTGTAATTCGCGGTAAAGGCGAAAGAGTCTACCGAAAGGCGCGGGGTCTTTTACGGTAATCTCCAGTGTTGCTGCCTGTTGTTTCCAGGACTGTTGCCGGGAAACCCAGAAACGCAGCGCAGCCAGCTGCAGCATGCTTAACCAGTGCTCTGATTCTGAAGGTGTCAGGTGTTTGATGGTCCGATAGCCGCTGAAAAGTGCCTGTATGTTTTTTCTCTGAATTCTGGGCTGCATGCTGTTATCAAAATCAATGCACCAGTCATTCACACAGATAGCCATATCCATCAGGGTCCAGCCCCGGTAAGCGTTGTAAAAATCAATAACACCGTTGATTGAGTTGCCGCTCACCATGGCATTGTCACGGAACAGGTCACCGTGAATGATGCTGACTGGCATGGTGGGCGGTGATTGCAACCAATCGGCCAGTTGATCCAGAGCGGGCGCCAGCCATTGTTGATGAGATTGCCAATGCGAACGTAAAAGCGATCGGGCTTGTGTCACCACCCATTGCGGGCTGCGATCACTTTGACGATTTAAGGAAGTGTTTTCTGTGGCGCTATGCATCCTCGCTAACCATACTCCCAGCGCATGACTTAATTCGGGCGTGATGCAGGTTGGATGTTCGCCGGGCAGACAGGGCTGGAGCAGGGCTGGACGGCCTTTGAGGTGCCGGATTCGTTGCTGATGCCGGTCGGGAAGTGCATAGGGAACAGACAGGCCACTGGTGTGAAGCGACTCTAGCAGATCGATGAAAAACGGCAGTTCGTCGACCGGGCCGCGCTCAATAAGTGTCAGTACCCAATGCTGCTGATGGCCAGAGGAGGCAGTGGTGACAAAGAAATTAGTGTTCTCACTACCGCCTTGAATGCCCTGGTAAGATTCCATATCACCCAGATTATAGTCTGAGATAAATTCTCTGATCTCATCTTCCTGCAGTGGCGTGAATACGGACACTAAGACTCCTTGCTGTGATTTTCAGTTGCATAACTGAATACATCATCCAGTGGTTGATCAAACTCATGAGCAATTTTGAAAGCAAGCTCCAGTGATGGTGAGTACTTGGCGGCTTCTATAGCATTCAGTGTTTGCCGGGTCACCCCGATTCGCCTGGCCAACTCTGCCTGTGTCATTTCATCATTCAATAAGCGCAAGCGACGAATATTGTTTTTTACCAGCGTACCGCTCATCAGTACCCTCGCCGATAATAAAACAAGGCACTGGCTGCTTTGGCTAACGATGCCAGTGTTAACGCAGCAATCAGAGCCTGGGCTATCAACAATGGACTCATTGGTATGTTGAGCTGCAGCGTATCGCTATCAGCTGAGGTGGTATTGATCACAATGGCGCCAATCACAAACGCCGTGATCACACACAAGGTCCAGTATCCGACCTGGTTACTACGTAGCTCAAATAGGCGGTCGCGTTCATCGCTGGGCTCAACAGTGGCACTGTGATCGCCGCTGAGCATCCGAAGCAGGGTAAATAGCACCGTGGACAGGATGATACTGAGGATGACCGTGCTGATAATCAGGCGGGTCAAGTCTCTGACCGGAAAGGCGCTGTCTGCATCCAGGCTGAGCAAAATAGCGAAAGAATGATAGAAAAAATAAACCGAGACCAGGGCGCTGATCAGGGTCTCACACCATAAATTTTTTTCGCGCCAGGACATGAGCGATCCTCCCTTGTATGTAATCGCGGGAATAATAGTGCCCAAGCCACATCGCTGTGTCAAATATATTTTACATAGTGTAAATAATATTTGACGTTACCGGTATTAATTCTGTCTTTCTTCGTCAGTCTGATACGCGCCTGATCCTACTCATACTGCGCTTCATGCTCCATCAACACCTCACGAATGGCTTCTGCCCAGATGTCGTAACCTTTTTCATTCAGGTGCAGGTTATCCTCGACAAAGATGTCATCGCGAACTTTGCCATCGTCTTGCATGAAGGGCGTGGCTACATCGATATAGTGAATACGTGGGTCAGACTCGGCCAGTGATTGATACTGGTTATTCAGGGAAACAGCGATCGGCCAGTAATCTTCCCGGGCAATACTGGGTTTGACAGAAAGCAGGTAGATACGGGCTGCCGGGAAAGACTCATGGATTCTATCGATACCGGTCTGCACATGCTCCATGATCACATCATTAGGGATACGGTATCTGCCGGTGTCATTATCGCCTTCGTAGATGACGACGGCCCTGGGGCGGTATGTCAGTACGGTGCGATCCAGATAATACAGCAAGTCATGCATGACGCTGCCGCCAAAACCGCGCGGAATAACAGTCAGCGGAGCGAGGTCTTCAATCGCATCTTCATTCCAGTACATGATGCTGGAGCTACCCACCAGTACAATGCCGCTGGCCGGTGGTGGAGATTGTCGGTCTTGCGCCTCAAAACGGCGAATATCATCTTCAAAACGGGTGGGGTCAGGCAGTTCTTGTGCCATTGTCGAGAAAGGCAGCAGGCATAGCGCCAGGCAGGCCAGTAGTGTGTTGTTACGTGCTCGCAATAAGGAATTCATATCCACCTCGATTCAATGTTCAGACTTCTGTATGTAAGCGTCCCCTTGATACTGAGAATAAAATGCCCAGCAAACAGAGGCAACCGGCAATTGTGAAGCTGAGATCAATGGCATTGGCCAGCAAGTCTCTCGTCTCTGGCGACACCGCGACATCGCCCATAACCAGGCTGATCGACAACGTGACCAGGACCATACTGGATAGCTGGCCGATGATTCGAGTCGTGGCGACTGCGCCGGATGCGCTGCCATAGTAGGTTGGCGTGACCGAGCCCATGATGGCATTGATATTGGGTGAAGAAAACAGACTGAAGCCACCGCCGGTCAGCAATAAGGCCACAATCACCTGGGTGATGTCGCTCTCAGTATGGAGGCGGGCCAGGATAAACAGTCCGGTAGCGGTAATGGCCATACCCGCCGAGGCCAGCATGCGTGGCTCTACCCGGTCGGACAATCGCCCCATGATGGGTGAGAAAATAGCCATCATTGCCGGCTGTACCATCATGATCAGGCCCGCCTGACTGGCAGAGAGTGCTTTGATGGACTGCAGGTAAAGACTTAACAACACCACGTTGGCATAGGTTGCAGCGTACATCAGTAATGAGGCTGTCGCGGAGAGAGTAAAAACTCGGTTCTGGAAGAACAGCTTCACGTCCCAGAGTGGGTACTCACTTTTTCTGGCGTGCCTCAGGAACAGATACAGTATTGTCCAACTGGTGGCGATCAGTACTAATGCGATCAGGGAAGGTAGCAGTGACACGCCAACACAGAAGATGGCGATGCTACTGGTCCAGAGTAATGCGCCAACACGGTCAAAGCGGGTCGGGTTTTCATTGCGCCATTCTTCTTTGACGGCGAAGAGTCCGATCAGCAACACCACAAAGGCAAGAGGCACGTGCATGACAAACGCGGCGCGCCAGCCAACCTGGTCAATAACGATCCCGCCCAGCAACGGGCCTGCTGAAAGCCCCACGTAGACAGCAGCGGTGATCATGCCGATATATTTGCCACGTTCCTTGGGCGACACCACCGAACTGATAATGGCGATCTGGGTCGCGTTGATCATGGCGCCGCTGGTGCCTTGCAGAAACCGGGCAACCAGGAGCATCTCACCGGAAACAGCAAACGCCGCGAATATGGAACTGGCAATAACGCAAATGACGCCAGTGAGAAACACCCGTTTGCGCCCCAGACCATCCGACAATTTACCGAAAACCAGGACAAACATGGCACTTGCCATCAGAAACGCCATCGGCACCCAGCTCAGGGTTAATGCACTGAGTGACAACCCTTCAGCGATGCCCGGCAAAGCCACATTGGTCGAGGACAACATCAAAGGAGTTGCAAATGCGTTGAGCAGAAGCATGACCAGGACGATGCCTGGGCGAGACTGGGAAGCCAAAGAACTTATCCTGTTTCCGGTGTATTCGAGATGGAGCAAGCGCTCATCATAGCACTGGCGGGTAAAAATTTCTGAACTCAGCCAGCGCAGCTGCTATATCAATTATGAAGCTGTTTGATTACTGCCTTTGCGGCACTTTACGTTCCAGTAGCTTTGGCGATTTATCACTGGTTAGGTTGAAATGTCTGTATGTGGAAAATGAGAGCCTGGTGAAAACTATTTCGCGTGATCTCGCTTTACTACCTATGGGTTTGAGTCCAATCGTAGCCGGGTTAATTGGTCGCTCATCGCCTTGGGCAAGTCTTATCGTGATGGAAATCGCAGTGATATGCTTTTTTTACTGGATGGGTATTTCAAGTGGAAAGGAGGTGAGGAGATACGTCAGGTTTGTCGAACATCGACTATTGGTATGGTGGTTGGCATTCCATTAATGGCAGTATCTCTTTATCTAGGAGGATTGGTTTTTGGCTATCTGGATGTGTATGTTGCTAGTCTAAAGGCCAACTAGATCATTGCATTTTCCTATAAATTCATAGAAGAACGACTGGCCTGGTTTTGCAAGAGTCAGGTTAGCCAGTTGCCTGGTGTTACAATGCTTTCATATCAAGACAATAATGACAGCGTGAATGCCCACTATGAATACCAATGATCTTACTCTGAATCTGGTTATCAGCCCCCTCACTGATAAACCTGAATATCTGAATAAACTGGCCAAATGGCACCATGCAGAGTGGTCCTATCTCAATCCGGAAAGAAGTTTTGAAGAGCGCCTGAAGGACATGCAACTGGACCTGGCAGGAAATGCCGTGCCAGCCACGTATTTTGCCGAGGTTGATGGCAAACTGGCCGGGTCAGCTACGATTCTGGATGATGATATGTCGACACACCCTGAACTGGGGCCATGGCTGGCCAGTGTTTTTGTTGACGCTCAATACCGGCACCGTGGCATTGCTTCTGCGCTGGTAAGAAAGATTATGCAGCATGCCGAAGAAGCACAGATCAAAACCTTGTATCTTTACACGCCTGGTCAGGAGCAGTTGTATGAACAGCTAGGCTGGCAACATTTTCTTAGCGAGAATTATAACGGTACAGACGTCACTATTATGTCGATTAAGTTGACGTGATATTGGCCTGGTGAATAACCTGAACACATAGAAGTGATTTGGCGTCAGCATCCAACAGGGGTATAGTCAGTTGTTCACCTGACGGGAGAGGTCAGGGATAACTATAAAAACAAAGCGAGCAAGGTGTCACCCCTAATGAAAAGCTCAGGTTCTTTGCCGTTTTTGGCAATAGGAACTGTCACTCTGGTATTGTTTGCCTGTAGCCAGGAAGGTAACAGGGGCGCCACTGTGTCAGCGCAATTAACAGAGTCCCCGGTTCATATCCTGCCCGATACACCCAGTGCAGATATGCTGGCCTGCGCTGATAGTTTTGCGCCTGTTGTGCCAGAGACTGGCACTTACAGTCGTCCTGTTGATGCAAAATATCCGTTGACCCAAACTTATTTTGATCAGGGCCTTAGGCTGACCTATGGTTATTACTTTCCTGAAGCTGTAGCGTCGTTCGATGCAGCACTTTGCCTGGAACCTGAGAATGCTATGCTGCACTGGGGGAAGGCGCTGGCGCTGGGACCAAATCCGAATAGCCGTTATAGCGGCAGGCCAGATGACCCTCACGGTCTGGGGGAAAGATCCATTGCTTTGGCGCAGGCTGGTGCGGGCGAAGTGTCTGATGCTGACAGCGGTCTTATCAGGGCATTGTCTGTGCTTTATGACACGACATCTTATTCCGATCAAACCAGCAGAACTGAAGCTTTTATCGAATCAGCCGTGGCAAATTACCAGGTGCACCACAATGATCTCGAGGCAGCATTTCTAGTGCCTCATGCGATAATGATGTCCACGCCCTGGGCTTATTATACGTCGGGTAGTGGCGCGCCGATGGCTGGTATCCCTCGGGCGTTGGAAGTGCTGGAGCGTGGTATTGCCCTGCATCCTGAACACCCGGGGCTGACGCACTTGCATGTACACCTGCTGGAAGCGTCGAATACACCATCTCGGGCTGAAGCTTCAGCTGACCGATTGGCATCGTTAACTCCCATGGCAGGGTACATGGTCCATATGCCAGGGCACATTTACATGCGGCTTGGTCGATACGAGGACGCGATCAGCACCAACGAAAGATCACTCGACGCCGACGATTACCTGCAACTGATGTGGGGCGATAGGGCGCTGCGGCACCAAGGCACTGATAACATGTCATCCTTGAGCCATGGCGCTCATGCTAGCAACTTTATCCACTGGGCGAGTATCCTGCAGGGCAACCGCGCTGCTGCGATTGAAATATCTCAGTATGATGCTGCTTATGTGAAAACAACGGAGCTCCACCACGGCAATGGATCGCGAACACTTGCTGCCCACTGGATGACGCTGCGAGCGTTTGGGTTGTTCGACGACCTGCTTGCTACGGTTAACCCTGCACCGGATAATCCTTATCTGAAAGGTTTATTACATTGGCTCCATGGTGCGGCTCATGCCAACAAGGGACATTTGGCTGCAGCCCGTGAAGAACTGGCTGCTTTACAGTCAACCCGTACCTCGCCAGGCCTGTCAGCCATCAAAGCCAGCGTCAATACGGCGAGTGATTTGCTGGGTATAGCAGAGGCCATGCTCGCAGGTGAGATTGCCAATGCTGAGTTGGATTATGACATGGCCATTAAGCACTTTGCCCATGGGGTCAGTTTGCAGGAACAACTGGCATATATGGAGCCGCCAGACTGGTTGCAGTCGACGCGTTTATATCTTGGCCAGGCGCTGATAAACGCTGGGCGTCCTGAAGACGCCGTTGCTGTATTTGAGCGTGACCTGCAGTTACTGCAGAATAATGGCTGGGCACTAAGAGGGCTGGCAGATGCATTGCACGCAGCTGAAGATCCAGAGCGTGCAGCCAGAATTGAAGTGCGTTTTGCGGAGGCTTGGGAAGATGCAGATATCAGTTTGCCAGCGGCACATTTTTAGTGTGTTGAAGTTATCCTTCCTGATCATCTTTATTGCTCTGAGCTGTTGCGCCCAGGTTAACACGGCACCCAATCCAATCAGCGAAGCCTCCGGGCAATCTGATTCTGCTTTGCTGGAGTACTACTTTCGGACTGGCAACTATCCTGCCGTCAGTGACACCAGGCTGGGCAGGGAGTGTCGTGTTTTTCATCCTGAACTGATGGACGATGGCCGTCACCCTATCGTGATCTGGGGAAACGGGACATACACCAGTCCAGCTTCATACCGGAGTATGCTGGAACATTGGGCCAGCCATGGCATGGTTGTTGTCGCCGCGATGACACCCAATGCAGGGACGGGTCGGGAAATGGGAGGTTGCCTTGATGATATTCTTGATGAGAATACTCGTGATGGCAGCATTTTTCAGAATAAGTTGATGCCATTACGTGTAGCAGTTGCCGGTCATTCGCAGGGAGGGGGTGGTGCGATTATGCTGGGTCAAGACCTGCGCGTCACGACTGTGATAGCGATCCAGCCTTATGTCACCGGCCGAGGACATGAACCATCAGCCTGGCAATCTCAGCAGGGGGCACTGTTGCTTCTGTCTGGCGCTGAAGACTATACCGCCCCGCCGACAGAGCAACAGCAACCTGTGTTTGATGCCGCTGAAGTCCCGGTAACCTGGCTGACATTGCGTGGCGCCTCTCACTTGGCACCCATGTATACCGGTGGCAGCTATCTTGGCCCGGTGACAGCCTGGCTTCGCTGGTATCTGCGCAACGATAGTCAGGCAGCAGCTCTGTTTGAAGGAAGTCGCTGTGTGTTATGTCAGGATCCACGCTGGGAGGTGCGAATAAAATAGCCCGAATAACGTCATTATTAACAGGTGAGCTTTTAATAATGGGTAATTGAGGAGGCAGCAATGCTTAAAGTTCATTCTTTTAGAATGCGCAAGCGATTTACGGTTGGAGTGGTTTTTCTTTGCACTGCATTCGTGAGCTCTTTTAGTCAAGCTCAGCCAGGGCAGAACCCGAACTCTTTGCCGCCAGGACTGCAGAAAAAAGTCGAAGAAGGAAAGCCGTTACCTCCTGGCTGGGAACGGAAGCTGGAAATCGGCGGTTACCTTGATCGCGACATTTATCGCCGTGCTGATGTGCTTTATCGTGACCGTGAAGAAGGACGCGTTACGGTTCGTATTGAAGGTAAAGTGATTCGGCTTATCGAAAACTCCCTGGAAATTGTCGATATTTTAAACGACCTCTAACCGGGCTTGTCAGCGTGCCCCAGGCTTCGGTCCGGGGCAATAACGTCGCGTACCCGTTGCTTCAAAGTTACAATATCAGGAAAGCCGTCCATCTCCTTCCGTGACCACACGCGTGACTCATCCACCCAGACTTCAAAAACTCCCCCTGTTCCCGGCTTCAGCGTCAGTTCGCTGATATCTCCGTCGAAGGTTGACAGCAGTTCCTGTGCCATCCAGGCAGAGCGCAACATCCATCGACATTGTGTGCAGTAGTGAATCGTGACAGTGGATGCCATAATTTGAGTTCCTCTGGTATCTTTGGTGCCGGTATTGGTTGTCTAACACACGCAGGTGATTTGAATGCGAAAGCTCGCCATACTTGATACGGATATTCTCTACGACTCTTTGCGGCCACGCTACCAGTGTTATGGAAAAATGTTTAGCAATCTGCTTGCGGAAGCTGGCTTAAACTGGGAAATAGAAACCTTCAGTGTGATTGAAGGCGAATACCCGGCTGAACTCGATAGCTTTGATGCGTTTCTGATTACCGGGAGCAAGTTTGACAGCTTTGCGGACACTCCCTGGATTGTTGAGCTTAGAGAATATGTGCGCAGGCTTTATAAAAGTCGTATGCCAATGGTGGGTATCTGTTTTGGTCACCAGGTGTTGGCACATGCCCTGGGTGGTGTGGCTGGTCGCAGTGATGCAGGTTGGGGACTCGGTGTAATGCAGTATCAGATCAAAGCTGAATTACCGTTTCTTGACAGTATTGAGGATGTGGCGCTGATAGCCAGTCATCAGGATCAGGTGCTGTCATTGCCGCCAGGAGCCGAAATCTTGCTGACGAATGACTTCTGTGCGCATGCGGGTTTTCACATCCCGCGCAATGTACTGGCTGTGCAGGGGCATCCTGAGTTTACTGTTGAATATGCAAGAGACTTGTTGAGCGTGCGCGAGGATAGTCTGCCGCCGAGTGACGTTGAGGCGGCGCGAGAGACACTATCCAAATTACCCGCTGAGGGCTTGAGGGTCGCCGCCTGGATAAAAGCGTTTATTGAGGATGCGGTTGCCAGTCGTCACTTGTTCAGCACCGATCGACTGTTATGCCGGCGGTGGCTGTTGCAAGACAGAGGTCAGCTTCTGGATGTATACGGTGATTTACAGACAGTTCGCTGGGTAGGGGATGGCAGCCCCCTGACTGAGGAAGGGGCAGATTACTGGTTTGCTGTCACCGAGCGTAATTATCGGCAACGAGGTTACGGGATGTTTACTTTGCAAACACGTGACACCGGTCAGATCGTTGGCTTCGCCGGGATCGTGCATCCTGGTAACCAGGAGGAGCCTGAAATCAAATATGCGTTGCACCGGGATTGTTGGGGAGAGGGACTGGGCAGTGAACTGGTGGCAGGGCTTATCGTGTATGCCAAAATTAAACTGGGGCTGTCGGAGTTGATCGCAACCGTTGATCCAGACAATCAGGCCTCGCGACGTATCCTGGAAAAATCAGGTATGCACCATGAAGATATCATCGATGACGAAAATGGCCGTAAGACGTTGATTTATCGATTGCGGGGGTAGCCAGCATTGATAAATTGATTGCAGATGAGAGTAATTATCGTTAAGATTGCTTTCTTTCTTACGTGCTCTCTATCGGGTCATTCTGACCTGTTTTCGTCTGGATATACTTCATGAATAACAGCCTCAACCGTACTTCGTCATTCAAACTTGCCCTGGTTATCAGCGCTATCACTCTGTCCCCGTCACTGCTTGCACAAGGTGCGGCTTCATCCGAAATGGAAGAAATTATCGTAACCGGTTCACAGGTGGCCCTGCCTGAAGCTTTTTCAGGTGGTCAGGTCGCTCGTGGGGGGCGTGCTGGCATGCTTGGTAACCTGGATATGATGGAGTCTCCTTTTGCCAGCAGTAATTTCACTGAAGATCTGATTCGCCAGCAACAGGCTGTCAGCGTTGCCGATGTAATGCAGAATGATCCGGTCGTCCGGGTTGCCAAAGGCTTTGGCAACTTTCAGGAGCTGTACATGATTCGTGGCTTTCCGGTTTATTCCGACGACATGACCTATAACGGTGTCTTCGGTATTTTGCCTCGTCAGTTTGTCGCAGCAGAGATTGCAGAAAGGGTGGAAGTCTTTCGCGGTGCCAGTGCTTTTTTGAACGGCGCAGCACCCGGTGGTAGCAGCTTGGGTGGATCTGTGAATCTGGTTCCAAAACGAGCAGATGTGCTTGACCTGAACCGAGTCACGGTGGGTCTGGAGTCTGGCGGCCAGCGGCAGTTGGCCGCTGATGTCAGTCGCCGGTTTGGCAGCAACGGTGAAACTGGTGTGCGCGGCAACATCGTCAGTCGCGATGGTGAAACGTCGGTGAACGATCAGGAGCGTGAGCTGACAGCGATGTCCCTGGGTATGGATCACCAGGGGGAGCGGCTGAGGTTGTCTGCGGATATGGGGTATCAGGACCACCGCATTGATTCACCGCGTCCGAGTGTCACACCGAACGGCGAGATACCGGCTGCACCTTCAGCCGATACGAACTTTGCCCAGCCGTGGACATTCACGGATGAGGAACAATTCTTCGGTGCGGCCCGTGGTGAGTATGACATCAACCAGAATCTACGAGCATGGGCTGCAATCGGTGCGCGTCAGGGCGAAGAAAGGAATCGCCTGGCAAACCCGAACGCTGCAGTCGATGGTACGACCTCAGCCTATCGGTTTGACAATGTTCGTGAAGACGACATTTTGTCAGGCGAAGTAGGCATGCGTGCGGATCTTGATTACCGGGGTGTATCACATGCGGTGACTGTCACAGCGTCGTCATTCTCGCTCGAATCCCGAAACGCTTATGCTTTCTCCAGCTTCAGTGGTTTTGCCGGAGACCTCTATGATCCTTTTACTGTGGATGCGCCGGATGCAGACTTTTTTGTTGGTGGATCCATGTCGGCGCCATATATCACAGAAAAAGTTGATAATGAAGGCTTTGCGGTAGCGGATATGATGGGCTTTCTGGATGACCAGGTTCTGGTGACAGTCGGTGCGCGCTGGCAGAATATTGCTACGGCATCGTTTGATTACAATTCAGGCACAGAGCTTTCAAGCTACGATGAATCTCGTGTGACGCCGGTGTTGGGCGTGGTATATAAGCCCAGCGAAACAGTTTCTCTCTATGCTAACTATATTGAAGGTTTGTTGCCCGGAGAAATTGCTCCTGCCAATAGTGGCGGTGCCCCGGTGCTCAATGCTGGTGAAGTGTTTGATCCCTATCAGTCAGAACAGTTTGAGATGGGTGTGAAAGGCGATTTCGGTAGTGTTGGCGGTTCAATCAGTTTCTATCAGACCAGTAAGCCAAGTAGTTATGTAGAAAATAATGTATTTGGCACTTATGGTGAGCAGGAAAATCGCGGTCTGGAAATCAGTGCTTTTGGTGAAATTACACCAGATGTCCGCATCATCGCCGGTTACACTCGTCTTGAGGCGGAGCAGCAACGCACCGAGAACGGCCAGTTCGATGGCAATACAGCCGTTGGTGCTCCGGAAAACCAGTCCAATATTAATGTGGAATGGGATACACCGGTAGCAGGGCTGACGCTGGAAGGGCGCATGGTTAACACCGGATCGCAGTATGCGGATGCAGCCAATACAGTTGAGCTGGAGTCCTGGCAGCGTTTTGATCTTGGGCTGCGTTACGCACGTCGCTTTAATGAAAAGCCGGTGACTTTCCGGGCGCGGTTGCGCAACGCGACTGATGAAGACCAATGGGTTTCCGTGGGTGGCTTCCCCGGCTCCAATTATCTGGTGCTCGGAGAACCGCGCACACTGGTCATGTCAGCCAGTGTTGATTTCTGAGGTGAATACGCTTTTCGCTTTGATCATGGCAATGGCTGGTGTGATGCTGCTGTACTTTCGGTGGTGTCGACATACCGCCAGTCAGCAATGGTGGACAGTTGCTGGTTGGCTGTTGATCGCGCTGGCGACGCTACCCTGGACGCTGGCGCATGGTATTGAGTTTGCTGTTATGTATGCATTCCTGGTGCCGGGTATCCTGGCCTGGGTTTTTGTTGGCAGACAATGGTTTATTGCTACAAAAAATCAAGTCGCAAAACGTCATGATAAAAAGCCGGTCACAGAAGCACGTCGCCCTGTGACCGAGGTATACCAGTTACACCATCCGCAGCGCTGGCTGGTACTGCTGCTCCGTACCGCTATGGTTCTGCCATATGCCGGCGCTGTGTCCTTGCTGGCAACAGTCGCACTCACCGATCTTCTCCCCTTGATAAAAAATGACACGCTGGTCCTGGCGTTATTGGCTGGGTCATTAGTCTGGGGCATTGTTGCCAGTTGGTTGTTAGCGCAAACATCATTGCTGCGACCTGTTGCAGCTCTGGCTGTTGTTGGACTCTTAAGCGCGCTTTATTTATTCGGATAATTTGCAAATGAAATTTTCTCTGCCACCCGCTTTGGTCAAACGTTATTTGCAAAGTCATTCCTGGATTGGCCTGGCAATGGCTGCTGTTTTATATCTGGTGTGTATCTCTGGAACGGTGACTGTGTTTGCGCGATACCTTGATCGCTGGGAACAGCCGGATGTTCAGGAATTCACCCAGATAGACACGGCTATTTTGAACAATGTTTATCGTGATTTGGTAGAACAAACCCCAGACCTTGCTGGCGATGTACTGGTCATGTTACCCAGAGAAGGCATACCCAGAGCGTCACTGGTTTCCTCGCAAGGTGCATGGCTGCTGAACCAGGATGGGAGTCGCGGCAAGGTGCTTGCCAGCCCCTGGACAAATATGTTGATCAGTCTGCATGATCATCTTCACTTGCCCGCAACCTGGGGAATGATCGTGGTCAGTATTACGGGTGTCTTAATGACTGCACTGATTGTCTCAGGATTTCTTTCCCACCCGGGTATTTTTCGTGATGCCTTTCATTTTCGACAAGGAGCTTCACCCAGGTTGCAGCAAACAGACCTGCATAATCGCTTAAGCGTCTGGGCGGCTCCCTTCCATCTGATCATTGCCGTCTCGGGTGCCTATTTTGGCGTGGCGGTTTTGATGAATGCCATCATTGCCAGCGCGTTTTTTGGCGGTGATGATGAGGCCCGGCTGGCTGAGGTCTTTGGTGGCCCTCCAACGCTGGAGCAGGAGGTAGTGCCCGTCAATATTTCCCGTGCATTGGCGACGTTGGAAGAAATTGTCCCCGAAGCAGATCCTTTCTATGTCACGATTGAGGATGCTAACTCACCTTCACAATATATGCTGATAGGTGCTCACCACACTGATCGTTTGATTTATGCAGAGCAGTACCGTTTTGATCAGAATGGTGACTATATTGATAATGTGGGATATACCGATGGGCCTGTAGGGCGCCAGGCCATCTTTTCTGTGTTTCGTGTGCACTTTGGCCATTTTGGTGGTTTACCGGTTATGCTTCTGTATGGCTTTCTGGGTATAGCTCTGTGTGTCGTTTGCGTCAGCGGGGTAAATATCTGGCTAAATAAACGTAAACACAAAGACGTTATCAATGACATCTGGCCAGGCTTCGTATGGGGAGTACCTGTGGCGATTCTTGGTTCGGCCCTGATCAGTCTGCTGTCCGGTCTGTCAGCGGTTTCTGCTTTTTGGCTGTTACTGGCGTTGAGCACGATGCTTGGGCTAGTGATAAAAACAGCAACAATCACACGAAGGTGGTTGATTACCGCGAGTGCTTTGCTGGCGGGAGTGCTTGCTGCTGTACACGCGCTGGTATACGGCGGTGATGCTTTCCATGGGGTGGCGCTGCTGATTAATATCAGTTTGCTGGTGACAGGTTGTTTGGTTATTGCCCTGATGTATCTGAGGAAGCAGCGCTGACGTACTCATTGTCCTGACGACAATACACGGTATTCCGACCAGCCCTCTTAGCACGGTAAAGAGCACTGTCTGCCTGGCGCAGTAACAGGTCTGCTGACTCTTCACTGCCAGGTGTGGTGCTGGCCACACCGACGCTGACGGTCACGGTACCGGTTGCAGATTCGTCATGTTTCATATTCAATGCCTCTACCGCCTGACGCACCTGTTCTGCGATTCGGCAGGCGTCAGCGAGTTTGCAGCTTGGCAAGACAATGCTGAACTCCTCTCCCCCATAACGGGCCAGAATGTCGGAAGATCGGTTAATATGAGACTTCAGGGTGGAAGCTATGAGTTGAAGGCAGCTATCCCCATCCTGGTGCCCATAAAGATCGTTATACTCTTTAAACCGGTCCACATCTATCATCAGAACTGCAATCGCGTCATTGGCCTGAAGAGCACGCTGCCACTGACTTTCCAGTACATCGTCAAATCGGCGGCGATTTGCCAGTCCGGTTAAAGCATCTGAAACAGACAGTTCAGTCAGCTGTGTATTAGCGGACTCAAGTTCGCGGGTTTTTTCTGTCAGCACTTGTAAGGCTGCTTCTGTGCGCTGTTTGCTGCTTTCCAGTTGCGAGTTGCGGGCACTGGCCTCTTGGGCAACGCGATGAAACTGGTGAACAGCACTGGCCAGGCGGCCTAATTCATCTCGGCCTTCTTGCGGCAGACTGACATCAAAATTACCACTGGCAATTTCTTGCATGGTATAGCTAAGGTTGGCGGTTCTTTGGATGAGATTACGCATAACATGCAGGTAAAAGAACAGCAGCATACCCAGCAGGCCAGTCGCTGTAACGGTCAATAAAATCAGGCGAGAGCTTTGGCTGTAGGACAGAGCATTCTCGCCTGCCCGATTGATTTGCCTGACTTCCTGGCTTGCCAAATTCTCCGAGGCTTCATCAATCTGTGAGGTGATTTCTGCGTTTTGGAGTAATAAGGAATAACCATTGCTTAACAGCTCCAGCTCTCTACGCCGTAAATTAATCAGATTGTCAGGTGAATTGCTGATGTCGATCAGGCGTTGAAAGTCAGGTTCGATGGCTTCCTGAATAAAATCCGGTAATTTACTCTTGGCTTCATTGGCTTCTGCCAGGTCGGAGGCAATTTGCTGCTCGAATACTTCCAGCTGACTTAAGGTTGAGCTTGTGGTGGCTCTTATCTGATCGCCACTGATCATGCCAAGCAAGGTATATAACCTGGAGATGGGCACAAGCCTGGCATTATCGATAGCCATTTGCCTTAAATCCTGTGCGGGGAAATCCGGTTGCGTACCAAGGTGGGCAATTACATCACTGTCGGCTTCAAGCATGCGGATACGGAAAGTCAGGTGCTGCTGCATTGCCTGCCAGGCCTCTGACAGGGCGCGACGGGATTGATCACGGGTGATCAGAATATCCAGACGTTGTTCAACCAGGTTTCTCAGGTCAGCCAGGTTAGCGTTGAGTTCAGTGGATAATTGTAAAATGGTTTGCGTAGGTTCATCGCCCTCTCTGTCATAAAGCGACCTAAGGTAGGGTTCAACCTGAGCCTGGGCTTCATCCAGTGAAGAAAAAGCGCGCTGCTTCTCCGCCTCACTACTGATATTCAGCAGGGTCAGGGCGCGGGCCGCCAGGTTGTCCACAGCCCGTGCTGTCCGGAAGCTGTTCATTGTCGAGGGCAGGCGTTCGCCAAGAATATCATTGACGTCCCCGGTCAGGCGCTCAGAGTTGATCAGTGCTGTGCTTACCACAAACACCATTAGTCCTGTCATTAACGTAATGCCCAGCAGGAAGCTGCGACGTATGCCCAACCCTTCATGTAGATAGCGGCGCCAGCCACGGGAGCGCTTGCCAGCATAGCGCGGATTACTCCATGACATGACTTTCTCCATCGCGCCAGATATGCCATGTAAAGTTTGGGTAATCAGTTGTGATATCGCCTTTCTCGTCAAAGGAGACATCACCTATGATGGTTTCAATGGTGCTTTCGCGAATGGCGGCGGCGACTTCAGCCGCAGCAAATGAGCCTGCCCTGTTTACACCTTCTATCCAGACCTGGACAGCGGCAAAGCTGAGTAAAGCATATCCTCTGGCTTCTACATTGCGATGCTGGTAAATAGCCTGTGCAATTTCGCTAAATCGTTCCGGTGATACCTGGTTGTCGATCTCGGCGGGAAACGTGAACATAACATCGTCAGCTTCAGGCCCGGTAATACTGGGAAAAGTAGATGAAATCAGGCTGTCTGCACTGATAATCCGAAAATCAGCGCGCAGCATGCTTGCCTGGCGAGTGAAAACGCCAATATCAAGTACGCCCCCGACCACATAAACAACATCAACATTAGCCTCCATCATCAGCAGCACTTGCTCCAGATATGAGGTTGCGGAAGCCACTGCTTGAGTCATTTGTGCAATCTCAGCCCCGGCCCTTTCAAGCACCTGCATTGCTTCTTCAGTCGCTCCTATGGAATAGCTGGTAGGAAAGCGCAAAATACCAATGCGTGCCTCAGGGAAGTGTTCCAGAATATGTTGTGCTGCCAGCTGGCCTTGCTGGTCATCCCGTCCGAGCATGCGGAAAATCGTCTTCAGGCCCAGTTCGGTAATGTTAGGGTCAGTCGATGCTGGGGTAATCTGAAGGACTTCCTGGGCAGCATAGACTGGGGCAGTGGCAAGTGTAGAGGTGGAGCAGGAGTGGCCGATAACCAGCTTTGGCTCTTGTCTGACGACCTCCTCGGCAACTGACAGTGCAATATTGGCCCGGCAACGGTCATCAAACTCTGTGACGATCAATTTCTTACCTAGCAAGGTCCCATCAGTTTCCAGGGCGATTGCTGCCCTGACCCCTGCTTGAAACTGTGTCCCGACCGATACGCTGGTGCCTGACATGGGACCGGCAATGGCAATGGTGGCGGTGTTTGGGTTCTCACCCTGGCCGTGCGTGGCTGAAGCCAGTGTTAACAACAAGCATAGCAAGCACTGGCAAAGCCAAAGCATGTTTTGTTTGCTTGTATTTCCCACTATGACGCTGGCCTCGAATAAACGGCGAAAAATTCAGTCAATTTTGCGCCAAATGTTCTGAAATGTGAAGTAGTTAACAGATTATCGGCCAGCATGAGGCAAGCCTTAGTCCTTCCTTCAAAGATTAGCAGTTGCGCGCTCACCATGAATATGAGATTTATAGCTTGTCATCCAGTAGAGGGGGGAGCCCGCATTGGCAGATTCGTGCTGTCGGTTCGGTGAATATTAATATCTCTGCGAGGTGAGGAAGCTAACATGAAGCATTCGGACGGACAGCAAGACCCTCAATCAAGCCAGCCCCTGATTTCCCGGCGGCGGTTCATGCAAAGCAGTGTCGCCCTGGCTGGTAGTGGTTTGGTAGCTGCATCTTTAGTCAACAACCCGAATCAGGCTGTTGCACAAGCAACAGGTGCCCAGGCAGGCTCTGCGGATAATGACATAACGGTATTTACCCATACTACAGTGGTCAGCAACGATGCAGATCGCCGGACCTATCAAGACGTTGCCCTGGTGGTTCAGGGCGACACCATTGCCGCTATCGGGAATACGGACGAAATGTTGTCACGTTTCCCCAATGCTGCTGTTTATGACGGTAGCCGAAAAGCGATTCTGCCTGGCTTGATCAATTGCCATGCCCATCTTGCCCAGGCACTCGACAAAGGATTTAACGAAGACTTCGGTTTTCCCAACAGTCTCAATCTGCCTGTTAGTCCCTTTAGCCTGATCAGTGAAGAAGAAGCCACTTTAATGTCGATGGTGGGTGCGCTTGAAGCCTTGCGGGGTGGTACTACAACGGTCGTTCAGAATGTGGGTAACATCGCCAGGGATGCTGCGGCGCTGGCAGAGACGGGGCAGCGCTGGGTGTTTGCGGAATCGGTCAGGGACATCGAAACAGTCGATGGCCCAATGTCACCGCCGAGGTTAGCCAACAGTGTGCCACCGCAATTCTCCGATCGTCTCAGGGAGGAGGGCATGCAGCGCATCAGTGATCTGTTTGATCGCTGGCATGGTTATGATAATGGTCGGATTCAGGTTTTCCCCGCAGCGGCATTGGTCGAATTGTCTTCACCTCAGTTGCTCAGAGATGTACGCGAGTTTGCAGACCGGCATGAGCTGGGTTACACGATTCACATGACGCAGTCTCAGGCTGAGGTCGATTTCATGTTGCGCTATCACGGCATGCGGCCCGCTTTGTTTTTGCAGGAACATGGCTATCTTGGGCCCCGGCTCTTTGCCGCCCATGCGCGTTATGTGGATGATAATGAGATCAGGGTGCTGGCTGACTCAGGAACCATGGTGACACACCAGGCGTCGATGGCCGCCAATCGTGGTGTCAATCCGCCGGTTACCCGGTTGCGCCGTGGCGGTGTGCGTATGTGTCTGGGAACGGATAACAACAATAACGATATGCTCCATGTCATGAAAGTTGCCATGCAGATGGAGCGTATTCAGCGCGCTGATGATATCCCGGGCATTTTGCCGCAACCGGAAGACCTGCTTGCAGATGCGTGCAGTGGTGGTGCAAGTGCAGTCAATATGGGGGGGTCGTTAGGTCAGCTTGCGGTGGGTAAAAAAGCTGACCTGATTGTGCTTGATGTCATGAAACCACACCTGACGCCCTCAGGAAGAATTCTGTCGGCATGGCTACACAATGGTCAACCTTCTGATGTCGAGTCTGTCATGGTGGATGGAAAGTTTGTTATGCGTGATCATCGTGTACTGACAGTGGATGAAGGTGCATTGATGGAGGAAGCTTACCAGGTCGGGCAGCGTGTCTGGAGCCGGATATTGCAGGACGGGCCACTCACTTTGCCTACTATGTCTTGATGATGATAGTGAAAATGAGGAGAGGTAAGAATGGAAGTCAATATGCTAGCAGTCTTTCTGGCGGCACTGTCTGCTTTTATTCTGGGGGGAGCCTGGTATTCGCAGGCGCTATTCGGCAAAATCTGGCAGCAGGAAACCGGTGTTAATATTGATAACATCAAACCGTTGCAGGTCTTTGGTGGCGCATTTATTTTGGCCTTTGTCTCGGCTTTTGTGTTTGCCATGTTTCTTGGACCGGACCCAGGGTTGGGGCTGGGGGTTGGAGCTGGTGTCGCAGCCGGGGCCGGCTGGGTAGCGACGTCTTATGGTATTAATTACCTGTTTGCACAGCGTAGCCTGAAACTGTTTTTTATTGATGCCGGGTATCATACCCTGCAGTTTACGCTCTATGGTCTGATACTGGCAGTGCTATAAGAGCTAAGGCCTCTTGTTGAAGGTATTACAGCCGTAAAGCAATAAGTAGCTGTGCAGCGAAAAATATGTACAGCATGAAGTGGAATGGAGAATTAGGGAATGGCAGAGCGCTTTGAACGCATGTTGGCAGAGCATCAAGCATTTATTGAACAGCAACATATGTATTTTGTTGGTACAGCGGCACCAGATGGATACGTTAATGTATCACCCAAGGGACGGGATACATTACGTGTTCTGAATGAGAATCAGGTGGCATGGTTGAATCTGACCGGCAGTGGCAATGAGACAGCTGCGCATTTATTGGAAGCTAACCGGATGACAGTGATGTTCTGCTCGTTTGATCGTCAGCCACTCATCCTTCGTCTGTATGGCAAGGTTCGTTGTATTCAGGCGACAGACCCAGACTGGTATGAATGGCTGGCTCAGTTTGGCAACCCGGCAGGTGCGCGTCAGGTTTTTGTTCTGGATATTGCACTGGTGCAAACTTCCTGTGGCTTTGCCGTGCCGTTCTATACGTTTGATGGTGAACGGGATACGCTTGATAAATGGGCTATGAAAAAAGGAGAGGACGGGATCCGGGAATACTGGCAGGTGAAGAATACCCGAAGCCTTGACGATAAAGAGACGGGTGTCCCTACTATATAGGCGGTGCGCTATATTGACTCGGTGATAGAATCATACCAGTGATGCCTGCTGTTTTTTTATGCGTTTTATCAGGGCAAGTAAACTAAGGGATCTCCAGATCGGACGGCTGTAGAAACGCCTGTGGCCGACCCAGTCTGTGCCCATATATCACCGCATAGACCAGCACATTTTGTACATACTGCCGCGTTTCCAGGAATGGTATGGTCTCGACCCAGACATCGGCTGGCAAGGTTTGAGCCTGATCTCGTAACCACTGCCGGACCCGGTTTGGTCCGGCATTGTAGGCGGCAGTGGCAAGGATGCGATTGTCCTGGAACGATTCGATCATTTGTGACAGATATTCACTGCCTAGTCGAATATTGATTGATGGTTCAAATAAGTCGTTGCGTGACACAGACAGCCCCAGGTTGCGTGAAACATCGCCTGCCGTGCCGGGCATCAACTGCATCAGGCCACGTGCTCCAACGGGAGAGACCACGTCAGCCATGAAAGCACTTTCCTGTCGGGTGATGGCATAAAGGTAGGTGGTGTCCAGTCCGGTATCCTGAAATGCCTGGTCATAACTGTCGAGATAGGCGACAGGAAATCTCAGTTCCAGGTCGTCCCAGTGCTGTATGCGGATCATGGCCTGGATGCTTTCCCGGTGCCATTGCCAGTTTTTTGCCAGTACGCCGCTGGCAGCCACTTCGTGGTCATTGAGAGAGGATTGAAGGTAACGCCATTCATTGCGGGCATTTATTTCCTCGCCCACTTGCAGTAACTCGTAAGCACGCTGGACCGACGGGCGCTGCAACAAGGCCAGCTGTGTGCTGGCATCAGTTGGGGCAGGGATATGTGTCAGGGCATAAGGTTCATCCACCCGGTCTGCCGATAAGTAGCCATAGTAGCTGCGCGATTCTGCCAATTCCTGAAAGGTGCTCAGGCTTTGTTGCTGGCTATGCTCATCCGAACTGATCGCCTGGGTTGCACGGGCCCGCCAGTATCGCCAACGTTCTGAGTTGCGGGTTTCATCCGGTAGTAAGGCAAGCCACTTTTGCACGCGTTGCCAATCCAGATCAGCCAGGGCATCGCGTATCAGCCAGCCCACCAATACGTCAGTCTGTAGCGTCGGAGTGTTCTGTATCAGAGACTCTGTCTCAACAACGAATCCCTGAAATAACAGCCGCAGGGCAATATATCGTTGAATGCCGGACATTTCTGAGTTGCTGAATTGATGAATCTCGCGATAGTGGTTTAATTGCAACAACGCTTGCGCCGCATCAATATTGGCTAGCTTGCGCAATGACCGGAGGATCATGGGGCGAACGCGCGGATCAGTGTTTTCCAGGCCAGCGTCGCTGGCCAACCGCTCCGGGCGGCGATCCACGTTGAGCCAGAGATCGGCCAGCGCTTTGTCGTCAACGGGCATCAGTGTGCTGATATAGCTGGCCAGGTTCCGGTTACCCGCCTGCATGTTTTTCTCAAATCGCTCCCAGATCAGTTCTGGAGTCAGCCCGTCCGCATCCATCCAGGCGTCAAACAGGGGATCACATTCGTTCGGTTGAGAGCGGGCAACGTTCCAGAGTGCCGGTGCCTGGTCGAGAACCGATGCATCGCCCTGGTTGTGGCGAGCCAGTAATGCCTGGCAGGTTAACTGGGTGTAGCTGTTGTCAGGGTTGAAATAACGAATGAGCGCCTGTTCCTGGTCAAGTTCAGCCAGCGTCGCTACCCACTGGCGTTCCAGCCTGGCTGCGAGGTAAGAGGGCTGATAATCGGCCAGAAATTTATCGACATCTTCAAAAGGCAGGCTTCCCAGCCGTGGCTCCAGCTCTGCATAGTCCAGGTATGGCAGCAACGGGTAGTTCGCTTCGGCCAGTTGTTGTCGCATAGTATTGAACTGTTCCATCTCTCTTGCTGCCAGTGCCTCCTGGGCTTGCTGAAAGAGCTGTCGTTCATCTGACCAGTCTGAGGATTGCGCGTTTGCGTGATCCGGCAAAATCAGGCAAATGAGCATGATAGCCATCAAATTTGTGTGGCGTACCAGATTGCTGGCCGCTCGACTGGTTGTGTTGTACCAGGAATGCAGTTCGGACATAAATTCGCGTTCGGTGCTGTTTCTGACCATGGGAATCACACTCTACCATTAGCCTGAAGACGGCTCCACCAGATTGGCAGATATGCCAACAGTCAGCCAGTTTGGTTAATAGTTGGTCGAATTACTGGACGCGCGGGTATATAGCTGTCAGCCTTTGGAGGGCCTGTTTAAAATTTAAAACTGTTTTTAAACAGAGAGTTATGCTTTTATCTGGTACCAGGCAAGCGTTGCAGTCAAGGTGTTTACTTTATTGGCGCAGTTGTTGCTTCATTGAGAATAACCCAGGGGTCTGTGAAGAGGCCCCAATGCCTGACTCAAACATTGAGGAAAAAACACATGAAAACAGCACAAGTCGCTTCCGTATTTATCTTTTTAACAACGTTGGCCAGCACTGCTACCTTACAGGCACAGGAGTGTGAGTATCAGCGCGATTATGACATTGACCTGGATGCCAACCAGATCCAGGAACTGGAAATAGATGCAGGTGCTGGCCCTATTGAAATCAGTGGCCAGGGTGGCGATTCCATTAGAATTACCGCCCGGGCATGTGCTTCTTCAGAGGATTCGCTGGATGGTGTGACACTGCAGTATGAGCGCAACGGTGATCGCTGGGAAGTGATCAGTGAGACCAAGGCCGATGACGGCTGGTTTGGCTGGACAAGAGACAGTTACGCCTACCTGGAAATGACCATTGAGGCCCCTGGCGGTATCGATCTGGATATTGATGATGGCAGTGGCTCATTGCTTGTCAGTGATTGGCAAGGGGCGATGGAAATTGATGATGGCTCAGGGTCGATAGAACTACGCAACATACTCGGAGCCGTGGATATTGATGATGGTTCTGGCTCGCTTCATCTGACTGAGGGCGAAGGTGATATCGAGCTGGAAGATGGATCAGGCGATATTGATATCAGCAACTGGACAGGCAATATTTACCTTAATGATGGTTCTGGTGATATGAACATTACTCAGATCGTGGGCAATGTCACCGTGGATGATGACGGCTCAGGTCCGATTACCATTGAAGATATCGATGGTAATGTCCGTATTGAGGAAGATGGCTCAGGCAGTATTGATGTCTACCGTGTGACCGGTGATCTGACCATGGGAAGCACGGGGTCCGGTGGTCTGCATTTCAGTGATATCGAAGGCAATGTCAGTATGTAATGGCTGGCGTTCCATGGGTAATCCCCCGCTGTGATGTCTTATTTGCAGGTTTTGGCATTTCAGCTTGTTACTTTTGCTGAAAAAGTGCCAGACTTGTCCCGTCTGACAGTTCGATAATAAAAACGAAAACTGCGGGGTGAAAGTATGCAATACCTGTTTGTGCGAGACCACGGCCATGCTCTGACGGCATTACTGGCCATATGCCTGCTGCTCTTGGGGGCGAGCGTTAGCGCCCAGGATGATATGGATACGCTGGATCCCACCGGTCCGATGCCTTACGACATTGTTGAGTACTGGGCCGAACCTTTCGCCGAGCCTGGTTTTTCCTGGGGCGGTAACTCCGGTGTCCATGTCGAGACGGATGATCGTATCCTCATCGTGCAACGGGGTGAGACGAAGCTGCCTGACCCGGTACCTGAAGAATATAAGCATTTCCCAGGCTCCCTGGGCTGGAACGTGATCCAGGGTCAGGGGCGAACCTGGCAAAACCTGATGTACGTGATGAACAGTGAAGGTGAGGTGCAGGAGATCTGGAACCAGTGGGATCACCTCTGGGAGGGTACAGATGGCCCCGGTCCGCACCGCCTTCGAGTCAGTCCTTATGATCCGGAACGTCGCGCCTGGGTCATTGATGAAACCAACCATGTTATTTATGTCTTTTCCCAAGACGGCAAGCACCTGATTCGCATGCTGGGTGAGAAAGGTGTGTCCGCTTCAGATGAAACGCATTTTGGGCTGCCCCAGGATGTTACCTTCTTACCGGATGGTCATGTGCTCGTTGCCGATGGCCTGGAAAATACCCGGGTGGTGATTTTGAACCTGGAAGGGCAGTATGTCGGCGAGTTTGGTTCAGCCGGTGAAGCGCCCGGGCAGTTTCAAAGTGTCCACGGTATTGCCATGGGGCCAGATAATAAAGTCTATGTGGTTGATCGCAACGCCATGAACATACAGGTGTTTCGTCAAACCAATGCCGGACAGGATGGTGAAACGCCGCAGTTTGAGTTTGATGCGCGCTGGCAGGGGCCGGATTTCCCGCTGGATATTATCGTCAACGAAGACTACGCCTGGGTCACTGACATACGGCCGCCCAAAATCATTCAGTTCGATCTGGAAGGCAATCATGTTTATACCTGGCTGCTGCCGGCGGAAGGACCGACCAAGTGGCTGGAGATGCACTCATTTGCTGTCGACAGTCAGGGCAACCTGTATGGCACCGATAATCAGTATGCCAGACCACAGAAGCTGATACCGCGAGCCGATGCAGATCCGAAACACCTGATTGGGCCGCAATATGTCCCCTGACAGCCCTATAAGTTGACGCGGGTTGCCGCTGACCTGGCATGTTAATGTGATAAGTCAGCAGCAACCGGGGATACGCTCTGGCAAGTGCTCGGTGTTCAGGCAGTTAGTGTCTGCTTTTGCGTTGCACCTTGAACGTATTAACCATGTCGCGCAGATGGTTGGATGAGTGATCCAGATTATCTGCCGTAGATGTTGAACCCATCGCTGTTTTTCTGGACAACTGAGCCTGCTCCACAGCCAGTACCACGTTTTTATTAATTTCGTCGGTCGCATAGCTCTGTTCTTCCGCAGCCGTTGCGATTTGCGTAATCATGTCTTTTATGTGCGTGATAGCACTGCTGATTTCCGTCAGAGAGTGCCGCGACTGATCAGCCAGGGTGACAGTTTCCGAGGTTCTGGTAAGACCATCCTGCATGGCCTCTGCAGCGCGAGTGGCTCCGGTTTGAACTTCCGCAATCATGCTCTGAATCTCCGCAGTCGACTCCTGCGTGCGGTGCGCCAGGGCGCGTACTTCATCGGCTACCACAGCGAAACCACGCCCCTGTTCTCCGGCACGTGCCGCTTCAATTGCTGCGTTAAGGGCTAACAGGTTGGTCTGCTCGGCGATATCCCGGATGACATCCAGTACCGTGCCAATGCTGCCTGCATTCCTATCCAGATCATTCATCAGGTTGGCAATGTGGCCAACATCCTGCGAAAGCGTATTCACGGCATCGCTGGTGCGTTTGGCAATAGAAAAGCCTTGTTGGGCAGAGCCGTCTACTTGTTCTGCGGCCGAAGCCGCTGCTACTGCATTGCCCGCGACTTCCTGAACAGTCTGACTCATTTCAGTAATGGCGGCCGCAACTTGGTCAGTATGTCTTTCAGAACTCTCAGTATGATCACTGATCTGTCGTGCCGTGGTGCTGATTTCCCGGGAGGCAATGCTGAGTTCGCTGGCACTTTCCTGCACGGAGCGAATGATATCGGCAACACGATCCTGCATGTCAGATAGTGTATTGGTCAACTGGCCCAACTCATCATTGCGCCGGGAAGAAATATTCTGGTCGAAAACACCATCTGCCATCTTTCTGACGGTATCGCCAATGACCCGCAACGGTGCGACAAACCAGCGGTGAATCAACCAGTGTGTTAACGCCAGCACCAGAATCACAATGGTCACAACTGCGATCTGGCTCCAGAATGTGAGTTGCTGACTGGTTCGGGAAAGTGCCAGTGAGACCTCGCGGGTATCTGCTTCCATCGTTGTGGCGGCTTCATTTAGCAAGCTGGTCGGTTCACGGTCGATGCCAGTGACTGCCTGGTCGCCAGCCCGAAAATCCAGTCCGCTTTGCATGTAGGCCTGGTAGCCTTGTTCATAGGCGGCCAGTAGATCGTTATGCTGGTCGATAAAGCTTTGCACTAACTGGCGTACATGACCGTCTTCCAGTTCTTGCAGTACTTGCTGGCCGGTTTCCTGAATGGTTGCATGCATGTCATGGAACTGTTGCCAGTATCTTTCACGGCGACTGATGTCTTCACCACGCAACAGAACATTTTTCCATTCCTGTACCTGGGTCTTGAAATCAACATTCATGCGCTGGATGTCCATCTCAGCAGCAACTTTGTTATCAACCAGGTTGCGGTAGGCAGTGATGTTGGAGGACAGAATCAGTGTGGCTGAAAGACTAACAAGAAAAATAGCGGCAATGCCGGTGCCAATCAGCAGGACTAGGCGTGTTTGTATCGATTTCATCAGGGGCTCTACTACTTGAATTCATGAATTTGTGCTTGTTAATCAGGAACCGATGACCGACAACCTGCTGTTATTGTGTCTTTTGGGGCGGGTCAGCAATGTAATCGGCCACTGGCTTTCAGACTTTAATAAAAAGATACGCAAGCTATTGATCAGGAAGATTTTTATTAAATTTTCTTGTCAATTTTGTGACGCTGAATCTAGCGTTTTGGAACAAAAATGCCGGATATCAGGTCTAAGCCCTTGATGGTACACAGACAATTCATTCGCGAAGTGGAGTGTGCATAATGTCCTACAAGAGCCACGTTTCATCGCAAGATCGTCTATTCTCGGCCATTGAAGTTCGGCAAATTGACCGAAATGACCTATGGCGCGCCCTTAAGCGAGGGACGTCAGATTTTTTTGACAGTCCGACTCACCCGGTATTTCTGACGGCAATTTATTTGATTGTTGCAGCGATGGTTGCCTTGTTCGGGCTGGGAGAAAACCCACTGCCACTGATATTTCCCCTGGTAGCAGGTATGGCCTTGATCGGTCCTTTAGCGGCCTGTGGCATTTATGAGCTGAGCCGCCGGAAAGAAAAAGGGCTGGATTATGCCTGGTGGCATGCGTTTGATGTGCTGTCATCGCCATCAAGGCCTGCCATATTATTGATGGGAGCGATACTGGCAGTCCTGTTTTTCTGCTGGATGCAGACCGCTATCGCGCTTTACGGGGTGTACTTTGGTGATCTGAATCCTGGCTCCCTGACAGTATTAATGGAGCAGGTGTTTACCACTGCGGCAGGTTGGCAATTGCTGATCAGCGGTTGTGCAATGGGCCTGCTTTATAGCGCAGTGGTCTTTGTCATGACCGTGGTCAGTTTGCCAGCCATGGTGGATAAACAGGCGCGTTTTGCACAGGCTGTGGGGCTGTCTCTGAAAGTCTGTTTGCGTAACTGGCAAACGTTGATGCTCTGGTATGTTGTCGTGGCGGCGCTGATGTGGGTAGGTGTGCTGACTTTCTTTTTTGGACTGGCCATATTGCTGCCCATTGTCGGCCATGCTACCTGGCATCTGTATCGCATGCTGGTCAATCGTGAGGTGGGAGCTCCTTAACAGGTTCTAAGCTGGTGGCTTGGGAATCAGTACCGGTGTTTTGAGCTTATACCGCTGGTAGGCTGTATTGTCCTGCCAGCGGGCATTGGCGCGCTTTTCCAGCAGGGGGATGCCACTGATTTTTGTGATCAGCAGGATAACGAAAACCGGGGAGACCAGCGTGACCCATTGCCAACCGCTTAATGCTGGCGCTGCGATAAAGGCTACACCCAGCCACAGTAAAATTTCTCCGAAATAGTTCGGGTGCCGGGACCATGCCCAGAGACCAGTGTTTATAAAAGGTTGTTCCGGGTTACTCTGCTGTTTGAGTCGGTGCTTGAAGCGACGTTTTTGCCAGTCCGCTATGCACTCTATCAGGAAGCCGGTGATCCACAGGCCCAGGCCTATAAAAGCCACTGGTCCCAAGGGCTTGCCGGATGATGTCGTAATCGCCGCCAGGGCCATGGCACTGCTGGCAATGACCCATAAGGCCTGAAGCGTCCAGGTCATGAGAAATTGTGAAAAATGCGGCTTGATTGTGTCGAACCGACCATCCTGGCCGTCTGTGCGTACGCGCAGGAAGAGGAAAGTTCCCAGGCGAAACGCCCAGACAGCAACAAGTGTGGCCAGCAACAGGGCGCGCGCATCCGGGGCGGTGGTCAGGTAAACAGCAGTGCCTGTCGCAGCAATAAAGCTTAAACTGCCGGTGAGGTCAAAAAAGTGCTCTGTCTGGCGTATCCAGGCCGGGATAAAGGCCAGCCAGTTCAGTGCCAGGACAATGATGGCACATAACAAAGCGACTGACAGGTTGATGTCCCCGATCATCAGGGTTTGAGCACCCGCCCCTGCGGCAGCGGCCAGCAGAAGCAGGGCAATGGTGGCAAGCAATGTGTAATGGGTCATGGCAACAGCCCTAGCCGTCTTCTAATGATTCCCATTGTACGTATAAAGCATCCAGATCGGATTGCAATGTCGCCATTTTATCCAGGGTCGGTTGCATCGATGCTGAATCCTGGTCATAGAAATCAGGTTCGGCCATTTTGGCTTCAATTGCTGCGATTTCGCTTTCTTTTTTCTCGATCCTGCGCGTAACCTGATCCAGTTCTTTCTGGCGCATGCGCTGGCGCTGGTGTTCCGCCTGTTTTTGCGCTTTGTCCGCTTTAGCCGGCTCAGAATCAGGTTTTTTCCTGGCTTTATCCGCTGCAGACTGCGCTGAGGGCGCTGTCAGGAAGGAATCCATTTTGCCGCCCTGGTCCCGCCAGTCCTGGTAGCCACCAACATACTCCTGGACATGATCACCGGCTTCAAAGACCAGACTGCTGGTAATGACGTGATCGAGGAATTTCCGGTCGTGGCTGACAATCAGCAGTGTGCCCTCAAATTCCAGCAACAGCTCTTCCAGCAGTTCCAGCGTTTCCATATCCAGGTCGTTGGTTGGTTCGTCCAGTACGACCAGATTGGCGGGATTGCTGAATAATTTTGCCAGGATCAGGCGGTTTTGCTCTCCACCTGACAGCGAGCGTACTGGTTGCCTGACCCGGTCAGGGCTGAACAGGAAGTCTTGCAGGTAGCTGATAACATGGCGCGGTTTACCCTTCAGGGTGATGTATTCACGGCCCTCTGAAAGGTAGTCGATGATGTTCTGGTTCTGGTCAAGCTGATTGCGAAGCTGGTCAAAATAAATAATGTCCAGATTTGTACCAAGCTTGACCTGGCCGCTGTCTGGTGTCAGCTCGCCCAGCAGTATTCGAAGCAGCGTGGTTTTGCCGCTGCCATTGGGGCCGATCAGCCCGATACGGTCGCCACGCAGGATTTTGCAGGAGAAGTTCTGTATCAGCGGTTTGTCATCGAAGCGATGGTGCAGGTCATTGGCTTCAATGACAATTTTACCCGAGGAGCTGCTCTGATCGAGCGCCATTTTGGCACTGCCAGCCAGTTCCCGGCGCTGTTTGCGCTCTTCCCGCATCTGTTTAAGCGCTCTGACCCGGCCTTCGTTACGAGTGCGCCGCGCCTTGATGCCCTGACGAATCCAGCGCTCCTCCTCGGCCAGCTTTTTGTCAAATTCCTGATTGGCCTTTTCTTCTGCCTGGAGCTGCTGCTCCCGGAAGGCGAGAAATTTTTCATAGCCGTAATCCCAGACACGAAGGTGACCACGGTCCAGTTCAACAATGCGGTTGCTCACGGCCTGGAGGAATTGCCGGTCGTGAGTGACGACCATGATGGCGCCTTTGAAATCCAGCAGGGTTTTCTCCAGCCACTCAATGGTCGGGATATCGAGATGGTTGGTGGGCTCGTCCAGCAGCAGCAAGTCGGGCTCAGCAATCAGGGCGCGGCCGATTGATGCGCGGCGCCGGCTACCACCTGAGAGACTTTTCATGCTCGCTGTGGCAGGTAGCCTGAGCATATCCAGAATGGCCTCAATGCGGTGCTCAACAGTCCAGCCGTCGACCTGTTCAATCTGTTTTTGCAGGCTGGCCAGCTTCTTCAGGTTGCTCTCATCAGCAAGGTCGACATCGGGGTCATAGGTAAGGTGGTGATAGTCTGATAACAGCTCCCCCAGCCCTTCCAGGCCGCTGGCGATGTAATCGTACAGCGCTATATCAGTGCGTTCCGGTAATGTCTGGTCCAGCCAGGCCACCTTGATATCATCAGCTCGCCACAGATCGCCGCTATCGGCATGCTGCTCACCCAGCAATACTTTCATAAAGGTGGACTTTCCTGCGCCATTTTGGCCAAGAATGCCAATTTTCTCGCCCTTATGAACGGTCAGCGATACACGATCCAACAATACGTGCTCACCAAAAGCCAGGGATAAATCGGATAAACGAAACAGAAGCATGATTAAGACAATACCTATTGGGCCGGTTTGTATTTAGGGCGCCGCAGTATAAACTTAAGCCCTTCATATAGCGAATAGCAAGTCACCCGGCCATTAGGATTTTCTGTGCTCACAATTGACCATCTCCCTGATTTTCTGTCTGATACCTTAGCGTGCTATTGGGAGCGTTTCAGCGAACAGCTTTCACCCGACACTCAGGCGTTGATGCAGCGCATCGAAACGCAGCCTGAGCTGTCACGACAAATTGCCCGGGTCTGGGCCTGTAGTGATTATGCGGCGAATCTCTGTATCGAAAATCCGGAAATACTGGCACAGCTGATTGACAGTGATGATTTGCATCAACCCAGTGTTTCCGGCTTGCGTGAGTCACTGCAATCAGCATTGAACGAACTCACCGCCATGCCAGCAGAAACAACGGACGATGCCTGGCAGTCGTTGCTGAAACAAGTGCTGCGACAGTTTCAGAAAGCGCAGATGTTGCGGCTGATCTGGCGGGATGTGACGCAGCAAAGTTCGGTCAGAGAGACTGCCGCAGATGTCTCGTTGCTGGCAGAGATCTGTCTGGATGTCACCCTGGAACTACTCTATCAGCGCCTCAGTGACAAACTCGGCGTGCCTGTAGGCGAGTATAGTGGCGACGCTCAGCAACTGGTTGTGCTGGGAATGGGCAAGCTCGGCGCGGGTGAACTGAATCTGTCCTCGGATATTGATCTGATTTTTGCTTATCCTGAACCAGGTGAAACGGAATCAGGGATCAGTTGTCAGCAATTTTTTCTGAAACTGGGGCAGCAATTAATTGATGCCCTCGATGCGGTCACAGCAGACGGGTTTGTGTTTCGGGTCGATATGCGGCTCCGGCCTTATGGCAGTGAAGGTGTTCTGGTGTGCAGTTTTGATGCCATGGAAAATTACTACCAGTTGCAGGGACGTGACTGGGAGCGCTACGCTATGATCAAAGCAAGGGCAGTGGCGGGTGACCTTGAAGCTGGGCAGGAGTTGCTGGATCGTCTCAGGCCATTCAGTTATCGCCGTTACCTGGACTTTTCTGCGATAGAATCGCTGCGCAGTATGAAGTTGCAGATCAACAAACAGGTTCGTCGCAAAGGCATGCACGAAGATATCAAGCTGGGTGCAGGCGGAATCCGCGAAGTGGAGTTTATTGTGCAGGCGCTGCAGATGGTGCATGGTGGGCGAGATAAGCAGTTGCAGCAGGTGTCACTCTACAAGGCCATGGATATGATCGTCGAAGGTGAGTACTTGCCGGAAGACACGATTCAGCAATTGCGAAATGCCTATAACTTTTTACGTGACCTTGAGCATAAACTGCAGGCATTCGCTAACAAGCAAACCCAGTCACTGCCCGATAACGCAGAAGAGCAGAAGCGTGTGGCAGTGGCGATGGCTTTTCCTGATGTCAAAGGTGCCAGCTGGGATATGTTGATGGACGTGCTCGAACAACACCGGGAAATTGTCCGCGGCCATTTCAAAGAGGTGATTCATCTGGAGGATGAGGATGATGATGCGGCCCGTCATGATGTGGACGTCACGGCGCTGGCAAGTTTCTGGCAAGGTGAAAAAGAAGCTGAGGCTGGTGAGGAGAAGCTTGCACAATTGGGTTTTGAAAACCCGGCAGGAAGTGTGGAAGTACTGCTGGAGTTTAAATCCAGTCGTCTGTACAAGACGCTTCCAAATGAAAGTCGGCAGCGATTCGCGCGCTTTATGCCCCTGATGCTGGCTACTTTAGCGCAAGAAAAAACGCCAAGCCTGGGGTTGTCTCGTGTGATGATTCTTGTCAATGCAGTTGCGCGTCGCACGGCATATCTGGTGTTGTTGTCTGAGAACCCCAATGCCATGAAGCAGTTTGTACAATTGTGTACAGCCAGCCCCTTTGTCGCGGAATTTCTTAGCCAGCATCCTGTGTTGCTGGATGAGTTACTGACCTCGGTACAACAACCGCCTGGAAAACAGGCTCTGGAGGAAGAGTTGGCTCAGGGGATACTGCGTATTCCGGAAGACAGTGTCGAAGAGCAGATGGAGTTTTTGCGATATTTCAAACAATGTCATACGCTTCAGGTTGCCGCTGCGCAGATAACCGGCTCGATGACCGTCATGAAGGTCAGTGATTATCTGACCTTCACCGCAGAGGCAATTCTGGAACAAGTGCTGGCGTTGTGCTGGCAGGAATTGACTCGCAAGCATGGGTTTCCTGTGAATGGTGATGGGCAACATGGCGCAATGGACTTTGTGGTCATTGCCTACGGCAAACTTGGTGGTATCGAGCTTAGTTATTTGTCGGATCTTGATGTGGTGTTTATTCACGATGGTGCGCTTGATGAGGAAACAGTAGTTGCCCAGGGGCAACGTGCGATTAACAGCCGTGAATTCTACACACGCCTGGCGCAACGCATAATGTCCATGCTGGGCACGCAAACTGTGTCAGGAAAGCTTTATGAAATTGACATGCGGCTGCGTCCCTCCGGTGAGTCGGGTCTTCTGGTCACGACACTACCAGCTTTTGAGAAATACCAGCGCAATGAAGCCTGGACCTGGGAGCATCAGGCATTGGTCAGGTCCCGTGCAGTAGCGGGGTCGACAAATATGGGGCGGGCATTCGAGTTGCTCCGCGCAAAAATACTACAGGAAACCAGAGACAAAGATTCTCTAACGAAAGATGTCGTAAAAATGCGGCAGCGCATGCGTGATGAATTGACACGCAAGGCAGGAAATAAAGCGAAAAACCCAGCCTTTGTTCTGAAGCAGGCGAAAGGTGGAATCGTTGATATTGAATTTATGGTTCAGTATATCGTTTTGTCAGGAGCCAGAGATTGCCCTGATTTAACAGAGTTCTCGGATAACATGAGAATCCTCGAAGCCGCTGAACGTTGTGATGTGTTGTCAGGAGGTGATATCCAGGTGTTGATGGAAGCCTACCTGGCCTTACGGTCAACCTTGCATGAGTTTGCACTGCAGCAGATTGATAGTAACACGCTCAGTGATGATGATGCGGCTGCTGTTCTGGATCCATTGTCAGACACAAGAGACAAAGTGGTAATGGTTTGGAACAAGTTGTTCCCGGACAACACCAAGGAAAGCAGAGCAGCATTATGAGAAAGACCTCTGATACTCAAGGCGAGACGGATGAATGTATCCTGATTGTTGGCCCTTCCTGGGTTGGTGACATGGTGATGGCTCAGGCCTTGTTCAAGGTGTTGAAACAAACGCGTCCGGGTTGTCACATTGACGTACTGGCTCCGCCTTGGAGTCGCCCATTGCTGGACAGGATGCCGGAAGTTGCCGGAGCAATCGATATGCCGTTGGCGCATGGTGAGTTGGGGTTGGCAAAACGCTGGCGTCTGGGCAGGTTCTTAAAGGGCAGACAATATGATCAGGTGATTGTTCTGCCGAATTCGTTTAAATCGGCGCTGGTGCCGTTGTTCTCTGGCATTCCGTTGCGTACTGGATGGCGCGGAGAAAAACGTGGCTGGGTACTGAACGATTGTCGTGACCTTGATAAATCTGCCTTACCTTTAATGGTACAGCGGTTCACGGCCCTGGGGGTTTCAGCAACAACAACTGTGCCTGACCCTACACCTGTGCCAGGGCTAAAAGTGGACCATGAGAGAGTCGCCCAAGTGGCTGGGAAATTTTCAATTTCCGCACATAACGGCAATATCCTGGCGTTGTGCCCTGGTGCGGAGTTTGGTGAGGCGAAACAGTGGCCAGATCATTATTACGCTGCTGTTGCTGAAAGTTATTTGCAGAATAACGAAAATGCCCGGGTAGTCCTGTTTGGCTCGGCGAAAGATCGTAGTGTTTGCCAGAAAATTGTGGACCAGGTCTCGTTCAGTTCCGGTATGTCGGCAAGTTCTGGACCCTGTTTGAATCTGGCAGGGGAGACCACACTGGCAGAAGCCGTGGACTTATTGTCCCTGGCAACCGTTGTTGTTAGTAATGACTCGGGTCTTATGCATATTGCGGCTTCTTTGCATCGGCCACTGGTTGCCATTTACGGATCCACTTCGTCTGATTTCACCCCGCCGTTGAGTGACCGGGTCGAAATGCTGGCGACAGATATAGTATGTCGCCCCTGTTTTAAGCGTACGTGTCCGTTACAACATAAAAGATGCTTAACAGAAATCACACCGGATCAGGTGCTCAGTGCGATAGAGAGACTGCAGCAACCCCAGATCGCCAGTAATGGAGCGGCCAGTATTGCAATTGTTGATTGTTAAAACATCATCACTGGGTGATGTTATTCATACACTACCGGCATTAACCGATGCTCAGGAAGCTGTCCCGGGGTTGAAGGTGGACTGGGTGGTGGAAGAATCCTTTGCTGAAGTCCCGTCATGGCATCCGGCTGTAGAGAATGTGATACCTGTAGCAGTAAGAAGGTGGCGTAAATCCTGGGTACAGTCGTTTCGCTCTGGTGAGGTTGCCCGGTTCCGGGATCAGCTACGCGCCAGGGAGTATGATCTGATTATTGATGCACAAGGGTTGTTGAAAAGTGCACTGATCTGCATCCAGGCTAGAGGGGTTCGGGCCGGTCTGGATCAGCACAGTATTCGTGAACCACTGGCCAGTCGCTTTTATCAGCAGCGGATAGCGGTGCAGAAAAACCAGCATGCCGTTCAACGGGTTCGAGAATTATTTGCCAAAGCGCTGGGTTATACATTCGATCACTCGGCTATTAATTATGGTATCAGTTTGCCCGGTATTGCTGAGCCTGAGGACGGTGTTACAGGCAAGCAATCTGCTATCATGTTTCTGCATGGCACAACCTGGGCCAGCAAACACTGGCCGCTGGCATACTGGCAGGACCTGGCACGTATTGCGACTGCTAACGGCTTTGAGGTTTTGCTGCCGTGGGGCAATTTACAGGAACAGCAGCGAGCGAAAGATATTGCGGATGTCTCACCAACGGGCTGTCGTGTACTGGAGAAATGCGGGTTGACAGAGTTGGCACTGTACATGAGTCAGTGTCAGGGAGTTGTTGCCGTTGATACGGGGCTGGGACACCTGGCCGCTGCACAGAATTTACCCGTTGTATCGTTGTATGGTTCAACCAATCCGGCGCTATCAGGCACTTTTGGCTATCATCAACTTCACCTAAAGTCTGATTTGCCTTGTGCCCCATGCATGAAGCGAGACTGCCATTATCAGGGAGAAGCTCAAGTCGATACACTCACTGATGGCCGCAGTCTGGTTGTGGAGCCTGCCTGTTATCGAACACATCCGCCTGGTCCAGTCTGGGATCACCTGTGTCGTCTGATGTCATTGGAGCAAGGTAGTTAATGCGCCTGGCAATTCTGATTTATCAATATTTCCCCTACGGCGGGCAGCAGCGTGATTTTCTGAAGATTGCGAAGCAGGCAGTGGCGAATGGTCATGACGTCACGGTTTATTGCATGAGATGGGACGGAGTATTACCGGAAGGAATAGCCGTCCAGCATGTGCCAGTGAGTGCAAAAACTCGGCACCTGCTTTATCAGCGTTACACCGAATGGGTGCAGGATAGAATTGCAGAGGAAGCATATGACCTGGTACTCGGGTTTAATAAGATGCCGGGTCTGGATATGTATTTCGCTGCAGACCCCTGCTTCGCGGCAAAGCTGGAGCGGGACAAGCGGCCACTGATCAAATACCTGCCGCGTTATCGTCACTTTCTTGCCTATGAGCAAGCGGTTTTCAGGACGGGTGCTGATACCAAAGTCATGTTGCTTTCTCCTCAGCAACTGGAGGAGTTTTGTCAGTATTACCCTGGCAGCAAGGAACGGTTGCATGTTGTGCCACCTGGTTTAAGTAGTAACCGGTTTCCCGGTGATGACAGGTTGGCACGACGTAAACGCTTTCGTGAGGCGCAAAACTTAAATAGTCATGACATCGCCATTGTTCAGGTTGGATCTGGTTTTCGAATTAAAGGTGTAGACCGATCGATTCGAAGTGTCGCTGCATTGCCGGATGATCTGCGCAACCGGTGCAAACTGTATATCGTGGGCCAAGGAAAAAGTGGTAGTTATCGGCGGCTGGCCAGGCGCCTGGGTGTCAGTCAACAGGTTCTGTTTCTGGGGGGTAGAGATGATATCCCGGATATTCTCAGTGGTTGTGACTATATGCTCCACCCGGCGATTCAGGAAAGTGCGGGTTATTCCATACTGGAAGGTATCGTGAACGGGTTGCCTGTGTTGACAACAGATACCTGTGGGTATGCTTATCATGTTGAGCACTCTGGCGCAGGTGTCGTCAGCCCAAGCCCGTTTAGCCAACAATCATTGAATGATGCATTACGAGATATGTTGCAATCGGATGAGAGACTGAAATGGCAGGAGAACGGACTTGCCTATGGGAAAGCAGCAAACCTCAGAGGAATGGCTGATTACGTTGTCACAATGCTGGAGCAGGAATATGCTCAGCGACAATCCGGGCAGGAGGCTGAGGTATGAGTCGGAATTATCGGTACATCGACCTGTCTTACCCTTTTAGTGAGATGTGGCGTGATCGTGATCCCTGGGATGAAGCTTGTAAACTCCAGGGTGAAGTCTATCGTGAAGTTGAGGGACGGCGTACATTACAATTTAGTCAGGGCGGTAATTCATTTTTCATCAAACTTCATGATGGGGTCGGCTGGCAAGAGATTGCCAAAAATTTACTGACATTCCGCAAACCGATTGTCGGAGCAAGGCAGGAGTATCTGGCTATCAAGGCAATGCAGTCCCTTGGCCTGGATACTATGAGAACTGCAGCCTATGCAGAAACCGGAGCCAATCCCGCAACGCGGAAATCATTTTTAGTGACACATGACCTGTCGCCCGCAGACAGCCTGGAAACGATTTGCGGGCAATGGCCGAGTACACCGCCAGCTTTCCGGTTCAAACAGAACATTATTGAAGAATTGGCCCGAATAGCCCGGCGAATGCACGAAAATGGCATTTTTCATCGTGATTTCTATTTGTGTCACTTTCTCTTGCCCGATGCCTGTGTGCCTTCGGATAAGTCGATGCCAGAGAATCTGCGGCTGCATGTCATTGATCTGCATCGGGCATTAATCAAGCCATTTGCTTTTCGCTGGACTCGCTGGCAGGTGAAGGATCTGGCGGCTTTATATTTCTCAACACTGGACTGTGGTTTTTCCCGGCAGGATTATTTTCGTTTCATCCGTCTCTATACCGGTAGACCATTGCGAGTGGTTTTCCAGCAGCAGCGGAAATTCTGGCAAAGAGTTTACCAGCGAGCAATGTCATTCCAGCAGCGTGAATACCGTAAACGTTTGCGTTCGGTATCGAGTCAGCTATACCAGAGCACTGATGAGAATCAGCGCACTGACCGGTTCGAACAAATGGCTGTTTATAAGAAATCGATCGCAGGTCCAGAACTTGAGACGTTTTTAAAGGATCCTGATGGCGCCATGGAGCAAGGTGTGATGCTTAAGGACGGAGATTCCACGACCGTTGTCCGTTTGCCGCTGGCTGGCCAGGATGTTGTGGTAAAGCGTTATAATATACAGAACACAGGCTATTTACTGCGGCGCTTGTTTCGGCCCAGCCGCGCCTGGTATTGCTGGCGTAATGCGCACTGGTTAACGGAACTGGGGCTTGATACGGCAGCCCCTTTACTCATGATTGAGCGACGCTGGGGCAGGTTGAGAAGAGAGGCATGGTTCGTTACACAGTGGCGCGATGGGGATAGCCTGCAGTCCATGATTGAATCGCAGGGTGGTGATAGTCAGGACTGGCAACATGTGATGAGTCAGGTGAAGCAGTTTTTGGACAGATTGCATCAGTCCCGATTTGTTCATGGTGATATGAAATCCAGTAATATCCTGCTTGATAATGGCGGGCTGGTTATACTGGATCTGGATAGTATGCGGCCAGAGTGGTGGAATGCTTCACTTAAAAAGTATAGCCAGCGTGACTGGAAAAGATTTAAGGCTAACTGGGCAGATAAATCATCAATGCCAGCAACAGGGTTTGATAGTGAGTAAATTATGTCGTTGATAACATTGGGCATTTCCGGAGAGCTTGGGCATGACCCGGCTGCTGCCTTATTTATTGATGGCGAGGTAGTGGCAGCTGTTGAAGAAGAGCGGCTGGTACGGCGCCGTCACGCCAAAGGGATGATGCCAATTGAGTCAGTGCGATACTGTCTTCGGGCCGGTGGCTTAAGACCGAGGCAAATTGAACAGGTAGCCATTTCCTATGCTCCTATCTCAATTTTTAGTCCAGCGCGCTGGCACTATGCAAAGCGACTTTGGTATGCACCTGATCGTGGCGTTGATGCTCTGTTTAACGGCAACAGGCGCTATCGTCGCTGGTTAAAACGTGTCAAACAAATGCTGAATGAGTTGGCGATTCCGGTAAACAAGATCAAAATTCATCCTGTGGAGCACCAAATGGCGCATGCGGCCAGTGCGTATTATTTTAGTGGCTTCAAAAAGAAAACGGCGTTACTGAGCCTGGATCTGCGTGGCGAATACGCAACCACGCTGTTTGCCTGGGGGGAAGAAGGACGCATACATAAGATTAAAGAATTGTATGAACCGGATTCGTTACCCGGGATGTACGCGTCACTTTGTGATTACCTTAATTATGACATGCTGGATGGTGAACCAAGGGTCATGGGTGTAGCCACGCATGGTGACCCCGACAAATATGATTTGTCGTTTTTGTCCGACTGTTCAGGTGAGAATTTTCGCGTTAATACGCGAATGATTCGCACAGTGGGAGTCCGTCGCTACAAGTATCGCAGTGTTGGTCATGCTTTCAGCCAGGAACTTGTTGATGAGCTGGGGCCACGACGTCGTAATGACATTTTCAAAGATCCTTATGTGCACTATGCTGCTGCCATGCAACAACTCTATGAAAAAACTGTCATGCAACTGGCAACGCATTACCTGTCAGGTATTGCCAAAGAAAGTGGTCAGTTGGCGCTGGCTGGTACCGGCGCGTTTAATGTCAAGCTAAACAAAAAATTGCTGGGCTTGCCCTGGGTACGTGAACTTTCTGTGCAACCCATTGCCGGTGATGCGGGTGCGGCGCTGGGGGCTGCTGCATACGCGGTTGCACGCCAGAAAAAACCGGTAAAACCGCTGAATCATAATTATCTTGGGCCCAGCTATAGCAGCGAACACTGTATTGATGCCTGTAAAGAACACAGAGAAAGACCTCATTTTGAAGTGCTGGATAATGCGCCTGACAAGGCAGCTGAACTGCTGGCTCAGGGGCATTTGGTGGGCTGGTTCCAGGGGCGTGCTGAGTTTGGCCCGCGGGCATTGGGTAACCGAAGTATTCTCGGTAATCCTCGCGTCAGTGAGAGCGTGGGGGAGATTAATGAAAAAGTGAAGTTTCGCGAAAAATGGCGAGCGTTTTCTCCCAGTATGCTTGAGTCAGTTGCATGTGAGATGTTTAATTTAAGCCATCCGGCGGATTACATGACAATCGCATTTGATGTCCATCAAAAATGGCGGGAGAAGTTTCCTGCTGTGGTTTACAAAGATGGAACGACCCGGGCGCATGTCGTGAAAGAAAAAACCAACCCGCAATTTCATGCGCTGTTACAGGCCATGGAGGAACGCACAGGAGACGGTATTGTCCTCAATACCTCCTTAAACCGGCCTGGAGAAGTACTGATCTGTACGCCGGAAGATGCGCTGAATATGTTTCATGGCTCTGACCTGGAATATCTTATTATGGAAAATATTCTGGTAACCAAGAAGTCAGGGGATGAAATCAAAGGCTGGGACTAATGAGTCATCAACATTGTTCTGTTAAATAACAATGCTAGTTGAGTTCTTTCTCGAGGATCAGGAGGTCGGCCCCACGGTCGGCCTCAAATCGTTGCAATAATCGCAATCCACCCCTGTCTATTTCCGCCTCCAGCACTGGTACCAGTTCATCATCGGGTGTGACAGCGATGATGCTGCCAAGTGGTGCTGAACGCAGTTGTTGGGGAAGGATGCGCTGGGGTGTTTGATCGTAGTGTTCAATCCTGCCGCTTTCAAAAGCGATTAATACTTCATTGGTAATGAGAGGCGCTTCAGCGCGAGTGTATTGTTGCACCCATGTTGAACCGTCATAGAGGTGATGCTTCTGCCCACCAAATGAAACATGGGCATCGAGAGCGCAGTACAGAAGCAGGAATCCTGCGATGCCATAGAAGCGCTTTTTCTTGTCCTGAGCTATTGACTGTCGCCAAATAGAATCAAGCGTAAAAGGTATATAAACCAGCAGCAATATGCATAGTAGCAATGTGTACCGGGTCGTCAAAAATCGGGTCAGAATGGCAAAAGCAACAAGAATGACTGATGCAATGATAATGTTGCTGAGCAGAATGCTGCGGGCATCTTTGGGTAAATGCACGCGACGCTTCCAGATCGAGTATCCCAGCAGTGGTGCAACAACAAGGCCAAGGCTGTCTATGATGCATGCCAGTGTCATGGCAAGCAGGCCGGTCAGCATAAATATACTGGCATAGTCGCCAACAAACTGAGCGCCATATTCGCCAAACATGGCATTGGCTACCGCGGGCTCGGGGTTGAAGACATTTGCCAGACTTTGCAGGAAAGGTTGATAGATGCTGGCGAAACGAATGAACTGTTCGCCAATGCTGATCTGCAATGCCAGGCTACTCAGCAGAGCCAGAACAATCCCCAGTATCAGCATCATGCCAGTCAATCGGAGGTAGGCTGCGCGGCGGTGCCCCTCTTGCAAGGAGCCTGGTAAGAGAAGGGCGGTGGGTAAAAAAATAAAATACAGTATCGCTTCAGGTCGGAATAAAAAAGCCAGCAGGACGAACAGACAAAACAGTAGACCGTGGCGTAGCCAGAGTGACTGTTTGTAGTGAATCAGCTGCACCAGGCCAAATAGCATGAAAGCGAGAAACCCAACATCCCTGACAACATAGCCGCGAAATTCGTTCAGTAATGGAAAACAGCAAATCACCAAAAGAGCAAGCCATGCAATTCGACGACTATGGGTCTGCATCGACACCAGATTGACAAAAGCCACTGAAAGCAGAGCAAACAGTAAGCTCATAATGATTTGTGCAGATAACATCAGGCTGATGCCGCTGATCTGGCTGAGTGCTGCGATCAGAATCGAGAAGTGTGCCCAGGCGTAATGTTCGTAGGCACTGCCAATGCCATTACTAATAGCCAGTTCGGCTGTGCGCAGATAGGCATAGGTATCACGGTTAGGCAGTTCGCCAAAACTGAAAGCAAACCATGACAGTAGCAGGCTGATCAGCACAGTGACCAGATAAAGGCTATTTCGCTGGCCCTGCATTGCTGATGCGCTGATGAGATGACTCAGTCGAGGCATGTTTCAGGATCGCTTCTTGTACAGATCGGGTTCACCGGGAGGGCGCGTCTTGAATCGTCTGTGCAGCCAGATGTACTGATCGGGTGCCTTGCGTATCGCTGCTTCAATGTAACCATTAATACGTGCCACGTCTTGTACGTCATTACCGGTCGGGTAATGCTCCAGAGGTTCGCTAAAGTACAGGTGATAGCCGCTGTTATCTTCTTTGCGGTAATGTGACATGAACACTACACGTGAATTATTAAAACCTGCAAACTTGGTCGTGGCAGTAATGCTGGCGGCCGGGATGCCAAAGAAATCAGCGAATATCGAATGCTTTGGCCCGTAGTCCTGGTCGGCTGCATACCAGAGCACATTGCCTTCTTTCAGTCGCCTGAGTGCGGCCCGCACTTCTTTCCGTTCTACAACAGCCCCATAGAGACGTTTTCGCCCGCGCTTCATTAATGCATCAAATAAAGGGTTTTTATGTGCCCTGTAAGTGATGTCGACAGGGTAGAGTAATGACATCAGGCTGCCAACAAACTCGATCGTGCAAAAATGCGCTGCAACCAATAAGACGCCGCGGCCTTCTTGGTGGGCAGCTATCAGGTTTTCCAGGCCAGTCTCTTCGACCATATGGCTGAAATCGGATGGTTTACGGCACCAGGCCAGGCCAATCTCCATAATACCAGCGCCATTGGACTTGAAGGTATCAATGACCAGCTTGCGTTGCTGCTCTGGCGAGAGTTCCGGGAAACATAGCTCAATATTGCGGGCACAGACCCGTCGCCGGCTCTTTGCCAGGTAATACATGAGGTGCCCGAGCCGTTTTCCCAGCCATATCTGTAACCGGTAGGGTAAATGGGCGATCAGCCAGATGCAGCCATAACCGATCCAGGTCGGCCAGTAACGGGGACCAAGGTAGTCAGAAGGACGGTCGCTGTATTGTTGTTTTCTTTTGCTCACGCGAGTCAGTTTAGCTCAATAAAACAGGAATTGTATCAGACGACAGGCATCTGTGGTGGGGCTGATGTATCATTACTGGGTTGATTTTATACTGTCCTGGATGGATCTGCCTGGAGTTCGAAATATGGAACTGGTTACACCTGCCTTTCAAAATGCCGCTGTCCTGGTTATTGGTGATGCCATGCTGGATCGGTACTGGCATGGCAAGACAGCCCGTATTTCTCCGGAAGCGCCCGTTCCCGTTGTCAAGGTTGCCGGCAATGAGGACAGGCCTGGCGGCGCAGCCAATGTTGCGTTGAATATTGCCGCGCTCGGAGCAGCCGCGTCTGTGGCAGCGATCAGAGGCCAGGATGAGGCGGGTGATGTCTTGCAGGGTCGGCTTGAGGCGGCGGGTGTCGCCTGCCACTTTGCCCGTGCCGCCAGCGCACCGACCATTACCAAGTTGCGCGTGATCAGTCAGCAGCAGCAACTGTTGCGGGTGGATTTTGAAGAGAGCTACCAGCCGGAGGATTTGCAGGCGTTGGGTGATAGTGCTGTGCAGGCTATCCCAGGCTGTGATGTTCTGGTGCTGTCTGACTATGGTAAAGGTGCGCTGGATGACCCTCAGCAGTATATTCAGGCTGCGCTAGAGGCCGGGATTCCGGTTGTGGTCGACCCTAAAGGCCAGGATTTTGGTAAATATCGTGGCGCGACAGTGCTGACACCTAATTTGAGTGAATTTGAAGCGGTAGTGGGTCATTGTCAGGACGAGTCAGTGCTTATCAGTCGTGGGCAGACGTTAAGAGAGACACTTGAACTGGGTGCTTTGTTGATTACCCGGGGCGAGCAGGGCATGACACTGCTGCAGCAGAACAGGCAGCCATTGCACCTGCCTGCACAGGCCAGGGAAGTGTTTGATGTGACAGGCGCGGGTGATACCGTCGTCGCCGTGCTGGCGGCTGCGCTGGCCGCTGGCAGTGCTTTGGATGAGGCGATGGCGATGGCCAATATTGCGGCCGGGTTGGCCGTCGCACGTCAGGGAACGGCTTCGATCAGCGGGCCAGAGCTGCGCAGGGCTGTTCAGTCCATGCACGGTCTGGGCAGGGGCGTGATGTCAGAGGAACAGCTGTTGAGTGCCGTTGAGGACGCCAGGGCATCCGGAGAGACCATTGTGTTTACCAATGGGTGCTTCGATATCATTCATGCTGGCCATGTAGGGTATCTGGCGGAAGCAAAAAGACTGGGGCAGCGCCTTATCGTAGCTATCAATGCGGATGAGTCTGTGCGGCGCCTGAAGGGCAATAGTCGTCCTATCAATCCGGTCGAACGTCGCATGGCAGTGCTGGCAGGTCTGGAAGCGGTGGACTGGGTGGTCAGTTTCAGCGAAGATACTCCCGAGCATCTGTTATCAATGCTCAAGCCAGATATTCTGGTAAAAGGCGGGGACTACGCACCTGATCAGGTCGTTGGCGCCGAATTGGTCAGGGCCTACGGTGGTGACGTTAAAGTGCTGGCCTTCCTTGATAACTGTTCGACCTCGGCGATTGTGGATAAAGTTCGCAAGTCGTCATAGCCAACTTCCCGGCACCTGGATACGTGCCGGACAATTAGCCAATGAGAGCACACTGGAGCAATAGTTATGTGGAAGCGAAGTGCAAGTTTAGGATTGACCCTTCTAGCGGCAGTAACCCTGGCTGTTTCTGTTCAGGCGCAAGATGATGAACCAACACCTGAAGAGCTGGCTCAGTCCGCGACAGAAACCCGTCAGGCCGTATTCAAGCTGCTGGCATTCAACATGGGGCCGATTGGTGGCATGGCTCGGGGCCAGGTAGAATTTGATGCAGCACTGGCAGAGCGCAATGCACGTCGCATTGCTGCCCTGGCACCAATGATTCCGGAGCTTTTTGCCGCGCGTGATACGCGAGACTTTGATGTGGAAACAGAGGCATTGCCTGTCATCTGGGACAACATGGGCGACTTTCAGGAGAAAGCTGCTGCACTTGAAGAGGCTGCTTTAACATTTGCCGAGACGGCTTCAGGCGGCGATCGGGCTCAGGTGTTAGGTGGGTTGCGTGCCTTTGGTTCGACTTGCGGTAACTGCCATGATGACTTCCGAGTCGATTGATGGCTGTGTCCAAATGTTCGACTGAATAACAAAACGGGGCTCAAAAGCCCCGTTTTTTGTTGGCATGGCGAGAGGCCAGAATTGCAGCAAAAAATAGCATATCGCCAGGGCACCATAGACCAGATTGCAGACGACCACAGCACCTCGGGCGTCGCTCGGCGGGCGGAAACTCAGCCTGACGGCTTCAAACAGTCCGCCCGCTTTATCGAGCGACGCCCGATCTGCTGAACGTGGTCTTTACTGTCTGCAATCTGGTCTATGGTGCCCTGGCTGCTTTCCCACACAAGCTGAGTCGATCCTGGTAATAACGGTCATGGGCTGGCAGGCAGGCCACGTTTAAAAAACGCCGCCATAGCCTCGCGATCGGCATCCGTCAACTGGCTGGTATTGTGTTCGATGACGGGTTCCATTTTACCGCCAACGAATTCGCCGTCCTGCTTCATTCCGATCAGGAAAAACAATGCAAGATCCTCTTCTGTCCAGCTATTCAGTGCTTCCGCATCAATCGCTTCTACATGCCCATCGGGAATCTCTCCGCCCTTAAATTCATCACGATACTGAATGATCCCTAACGCATCTCTTGGGCTGTGGCACTCGGAGCAATGCCCCAGGTTACGCACCAGGTGTTCGCCACGGGCGATTTCCGGATCATCATTCATTTCCCTTCCCGGTTCTTTCCAGTCCGCCAGCAAGTTCCAGCCCAGCATCTGCCAGCGCCCTACCCAGGCCGGAAGTTCATGGGGGGCGACTGAGTGACTAATGGCTGGCTGGCTCTGAAGGTAAGCCGCGATATCCAGTATTTCTTCCTCGCTTAACCCTTTATAGGCGCGGTAAGGGAAGGCGGGATAGTAGAAGCTGCCGTCAGGTCTGCGGCCATGGCGTAACGCTGCGATGAAATCTTCGCCTGACCAGTTGCCAATGCCGGTTTCCGGGTCAGGAGTGATATTGGAAGCGTAAAACGTGCCAAAGGGAGACTCTACAGCAGCGCTGCCACTGAGCCCTCCCTCTCCTTCGCTGCCTTCGTGGCAACTGATGCAGCCGCCGGCTTTTACCAGGTATTCACCACGAGCAATACTGTCACTGTCGGCAGGGACGGCAACCGGATCGATACCAGGGGGCAGGTACAGCCAGATTGCGATCAGTAATACGGCGATAATTGATGGCCATAACCACTTTGAATTCACAGCGTAACGTCTCCCTTGAGGTTGTTCGGGCCTTGGTAATCCGCAAGCCACATCTCTGTCTTGTGCATACTATAGCAATGTCATGAGAATCCGGCGACAGCGAAAAAGAAAAGGGCCGCAGACTCATTTTCTGGTCTGCGGCCCTTTCAGGTTTGAAGTGGCGCTATCGTGATAGCGTCAGCGGGTTAGTGGCCACCACTCGACATGCTGCTGGCATTCGGGTCAGGTATCGCGACGGCGGTCAGCGTGCTGCCCGTTTGCAGCATCACATATTGACGACCTTTGTGCGTAAAGCTGCTCATACCGTAGCGGCTGTTTTCAGGTACTTCCACCCGGCCTATTTCCTCGCCTGTCATCTTGTCGATGGCGAACAGGTAAGGTGTTTCGTCCGAGCCAGTGCCTGCATAGAGCAACATGTTAGGCGTTACCGTCATAGGTGCCAGTGCCCCGTTGCCAGTATCACCTATGTCCACCCCTTCCAGAGCAGGATGGTTGCGGATACGGTCAGGTGTATCACCGACCGGGATCATCCACAGGTGTTCGCCAGTGTTCATGTCGATTGCCGTGATACGGCTGTATGGTGGTTTGAACAGCGGCAATCCACCCGGGCCACGAACAGGCATTGAGCGCAATGCGGCATAACGGGAGAAGGTTGTGCCTGTTGGCATTTCGATCATGGCATCACGTTCGGCAGCGTCTGTTACCAGGCGCGATGAACAAGCAGAACGGGACGTAACATAGAGCACACCGGTTGTCGGGTCCGCCACGGCCGGGCCAGGGATATTGGCACCGCCGCCGTCACCAGGACACCACAGTGCCGCACGCTTGCCGATATCGTTATTGCTATGCAGCGGAGGCAGGAACAATGGTCCAATCTGGTAGTCTGCGATGGCATCAATTGCCTGCTGACGCAGTTCCGGGGTGAAATCGATCAGGTCATCGTGTGTCAGACCCTGCATATCAAATGCTGCCGGCTTGGTCGGGAAAGGTTGCGTTGGCGGCATTTGTTCGCCCGGGATCAGAGATTGTGGCACGGGTCGTTCCTCGATGGGCCACAGAGGTTCACCGGTCAGGCGGTTGAAGGCGTAAACAAATGCCTGCTTGGTTGCCTGGGCAACGGCAGGGATTGTCTGTCCATCAATCTCAACATCCAGCAGCACGGGCGCTGTTGGCGTGTCATAGTTCCAGACATCGTGGTGCACGAACTGGAAGTGCCAGACACGTTCACCGGTATCGGCATCCATGGCGATGATGCTGGTGCCAAAGAGATTGTCGCCCGGTGCATGGCCGCCGTAATAATCAATTGTTGGCGGGTTGGTCACGGCGTAAACAATGCCTGCTTCCACGTCTGCTGACAAGGGTGCCCATGGGGAGACTTCACCCGTCAGGTCACGGGGGTTTTCCACGCCCTCCCAGGTGTCACTACCGAATGCGCCAGCTTCAGGGATGACATTGAACTTCCATTTAAAGTCACCTGTCTTGGTATCGAAAGCCAGAATGTCGCCAGGAATGTTCTCGATACGGGTCTGGTTATAGCCCTGCTCGGCAGAGTTGCCCACGACCACGGTGTCGTTGACGACAATGGGAGGAGAGGAGGCTGTGATGTATCCTTCTTCAATGGGAATGCCATAGTAAGGATCAAAGTCGTAGCCATTGGCTTCGGCAAGGACACGTTGCAGGTCAACGACACCAGTCTCTGGGAAACCTTCCACGCCAATTGGGTGGCCAAAGCCTTCCAGTGGAGCGCCGGTTTCAGCATCCAGTGCTGTCAGGAAGAAAGCCGGGCTGATGATATAGATCACCCCTTTGCCATCCACCTCACCATACGCAACACCTTTACCGTAGTCTTTGCGCATGGAGTATTCATAACGGAAGGTGTGAGGCTCGCGGTATGACCAGAGAGTTTCGCCGGTCTCTGGATCAATGGCGACAACGTGACGGCGGTCACCGGCAACGGTAAACAACTTGCCATCGACATAACTGGGGGTGGATCGGCCGCTGCTGGCCTTGAAACTAGCGCCGTCCCAAACCCAGGCGACTTCCAGCTCTTCGAAATTATCAGCGTTAATCTGTTCGGATGGGGTATAGCGGGTATGGGCAAAGTCACCGCCCAGTGTCACCCACTCAACCGTCTCCTGCTGTGCCTGTGCAGTGCCTGCACTCAAGCCCATTCCCAGTAATAGGACAGACGCGAGTCGACGTACACGGGCCGTCAGAGGCGGCTCGTTTGTTGACGAAATGCTCATGATTAGACTCCTGTTTTTATTATACTGGGTACGTCTGCCTAGCAAACAGTCGAGACCCATGCAGCAGAGTATGCCTGAATGCATTCATCTGCAAGTGTCTATTTTTACAGTGACAGGATTCGGTAATGACACACAATCTGTCTAAAGACAGAAACATTCTGCCTATTAATAAATGAATGGGTTCAAATTAAGTTATACTGAATAGTAAATAAGGCAATGGATCAAAGTTTATGTCTGAAGACAGGGAGCTGTTTGACATCATCATCATCGGGGCGGGTTTGTCAGGTGTTTCGGCTGCAGTCCACTTGTCGAAACAAAGCCCTGGTGCGCGTTGGTGCATCCTGGAAAGCCGGGAGTCAATGGGTGGTACCTGGGATTTGTTCCGGTACCCGGGGGTTCGCTCGGACAGTGATATGCATACGTTGGGATTTTCTTTTCGGCCCTGGACATCAGAGAATGCAATTGCTGAAGGTGGCGAGATACTGCAATACATCAAGGAAACGGCAGACAGGTACGAAATCGCCAAGAAGATTCAGTACGGGCATCAGGTGGCTGCAGCTAACTGGTCAGACCTGGATAATTGCTGGCACCTGGAAGTGTCTGTGGAGGGTGAAAGCCGCCCGAGAACGTTTCGTTGCCGCATGCTGCATGTATGTGCCGGCTACTATAACTATGAGCAGCCGCATAACCCTGTCTTGACTGATGAACAGAGGTTCACCGGCCCCCTTGTTCATCCCCAGCACTGGCCTGAGGACCTGGACTACCGTGACAAGAAGGTTGTCATTGTCGGGTCGGGTGCAACAGCCGTCACACTGGCCCCGGCGATGGCCAGAACAGCCAGTGAAGTGACGGTTCTGCAGCGTACGCCAACATATATTGTGGCCCGTCCCTCAATTGATAAAGTTGCAGTCTGGTTGAACAGATTACTGCCTGCCTCCTGGGCTTATGCGCTTGTGCGGAAGAAAAATATAGCCCTGCAACAATGGGTGTACCGACAATCCAGGCGCCGACCACAACAGTTAAAGCGCCGTTTGCTGGAGATGACACAAAAAGAGTTGCAGACAGATATCAGTCCGCATTTTACCCCACCATACTATCCCTGGGACCAACGGCTTTGTCTCAGCCCTGATGCTGATTTCTTTAAAGCAGTTAATGACGCAAAGATCAATATGGTGACAGATCATATTGAAAGGGTTGTGCCCAACGGCATCGTCACCAGCAGCGGACAGGAAATTGCTGCTGATATTATCGTCAAGGCAACCGGTTTGAATTTGAATTTACTCGGCGATATTCGCTTCTCAATGAACGGGGAGGAGCTGAATATGAGTGACACCTGGACATATAAAGGATTGATGTTTTCCGGGGTGCCCAATCTGATATGCACCTTTGGCTATATCAATGCGAGTTGGACATTACGCGCAGACCTGACCGCAGAGTTTCTTTGTCGCATCTGGCAGCACTTGCAGGTCAGGGGGGCTCACACATGTCGGCCCATGTTGCGTGAACAGGATAAATCAATGATGGCCAGACCATTCATCGATGATTTTTCTTCCGGGTACATGCAGCGGGCGATGGACAAAATGCCTAAACAGGGTGACAGGGCGCCCTGGCTAAACACACAGAGCTATGCCGAAGACAAAAAGGAATTGCGTTATGGCAATGTCAATGATGGGGTGTTGAAGTTTCTTTAAGAGGGCAGGCTGGAACCAGCCAGGCTATGAGGCCAGGCGTCCGGCCTTGCTCTGGCCCTGCATCCCTTTGCTTAATTGTTGCCGTGATGTTTGATAGCCACTTAGCAGCATGTTCCAGTTTTTAGATTGAAAGTTAAAACCGGTTTCTCGTGACGACCATTTGTTCAAGGAGCGTTTCAGGCGGGCGAGATTGTTTGCTCTCCAGTCTTTTGAGGCCTGCTTGCGTTCGCAGCATTTGTCGAAATCAATGAGGAAAATCTGACCGTTTGTGTTGAGCATAATATTGCAGGCGTTGAGGTCTGTATGATCGATACAGTTCTCATGAAAACGGCGAATGATCAGGCCAATATTTTGCCAGACATTGTCGGGTAGTGATTCTTCGCTGAGAATTTCCGCCAGGGTACGGGCATTGGGTATGCGTTCAATGATCAGCTCACCTTGATAACCGAATGCGGAATGGCGTGTGCAGCGCGCGGCCACTGGTCGTGGTACGGGAAGGCCTTTGTCGCGCATCTTTGCCAGCAAATGAAATTCCTGCCACATACGAGTGCGTTGCAACCCGTTAAACAGGTAGGTATTTTTTATCAACCGTCCAAGCAGGCCGCCACGATGGTAGCGTTTCAGCACTAATTCCAGCTGCTCGAAATCGAAGAAAATAACTTTGCCGCGGCCCTGGTCGTCGGACACGTCCGGGCAGGCATTATCGGCATGATCACCAAAGATGCATTCCTGAGTGCCGGTCAGTACATTTTTATTGACCAGCACAAATGAGTTGTCATTCCTGTACTCTGAAGTTTGCATGTGCTCTTTATAGTTGCTGCCCGTGTCATGGCTGTGACAAGCCCACAGACGTTGTTATTATTATACCTGAATCAGCCGCCGCTTTAATTCGGTCGGTGAAACCAGGCGCATATGCTGGCACGTGTTGCTGCCAAAAAGCTATCGCAAAAATCACGGCAAAACTGTAAACTTTTCCCACGCGAAAGCAAGGGTAAACAAAATTTCCTGAAAATTTAACGAGCCCTGTTAATGTACCGTATTATGACCGATGAGAGTAGTCTCATTGACAGACCAGCGGGTCCGGTTAAAGTTCCAGTTATCAAATGTAAGAGCATTGAAAATGACAGATTACCAGGTCCCGGACTCGCGGTGGCACGACGGATTGCAAGGGCGCTTTTTACGATTGGCTGCGAGCGGTTATATCCCGGCGAAGTGGTTTGAGTCTGACCTGCCTGCTCTTGAGTCGCGTGAAGCACGCTCAGGAGAGTTACACCTGGAGATTGTCAGTCATTGCTGGAATTACGCCAACATGCTGCTGTATCAACTGAGTTCTCTGGTTCTGTTTCCGCCTGAAAAAATACGCATCACCATGACTGTTTTTTATAATGAAGCCGATGCGGAAACCTCTGCTTTGCTTGCCCGTTTTGCTGATATCCATATCCCGGGCGTCACCTGGAACTGGCGCCAGTTGCCAACCCAGGCTTTGTTCCGCAGGGCTATCGGACGAAATCTGGCTGCGAAAGAGACCAGAGCCGACTGGGTATGGTTCACTGATTGTGATGTACTGTTTCGGGAAAATTGTCTGGATGCACTGAATGATGTATTGCAAGGCAGAAAAGATGCTCTGGTTTATCCTCGCCAGGAAAACTGCACAGGGTTGTTGCCGGCTGAGCACGATCTACTGCAACCGGATATGAGCGACATTGAGCCGAAGGATATTGATCCGGCCTTGTTCCGCTGCTTCGATAAAAGCCGGGCGACCGGGCCGCTTCAGATCACCCACGGCGATGTGGCGAGGACGGTTGGATACTGCGAAGCGCTGTCTTACTATCAGCGTCCCTCGCATACCTGGTGTAAAGCCTATGAAGACAGAGCCTTCCGCTGGTTATTGCAAACCCAGGGAGAACCCCTGGCGGTACCGGGTGTATACCGTATAAGGCATGCGGCCAAAGGCCGCTACACGGGAAGCCGGCTAAGCAACGGGTTGCGTGGCACGCTTCGGCAACTGGTTGCCAGGATTAAAGGGTAGCCTCGCCGGCCATTAGCGTTTCTGCCAGTGCAGGCCGATGGCGCTGCCGCTTTCAAAACCGGGCCATTCCTGCCCGTTACTCTCACCTTCCGGGATGTCCAGATAGGTTGCCATTTCGCTGTCATCTTTCAGGTGAACGCCCAGGAATGCCGTCGCAAAGTGCTGCAATATATTATTCATGCGCAAGGTATCCCAGACAGGGTCGGTGTAATGCCCTGCGCCTTCCTGGTTGTCGTGGCGATGAAATTCAGCGGGCAAAGGTATTGGCGCTGCGGCGCTGTGGCCGGCATTGATAAATGTCAGCAAGTGGCGGTCACTGTTAACAGCTCCATCGTAGATTTTTTTGACGCCTTCTTCATAGCCTGATGTTGTGTCCACACTGCCAGCCACAAATAAGGCAGGTACAGTGAGGCCGGCGAGCCCTTCTTCATCCCAGAAACTCATGTTCATGCCCCAGGGGCCTATCGGAATACCCGCCTTTATACGTGGATCCAGTTCAGAGCGAAAATCCGGATTGCTCGCAGCATGATCCTGAAGCAGTTGATTAGGTGGCCCGCCGAAGAAATTGACGCCCTGTTCGCTATATCCGGCGCCCATGTTATTGACGGCACCGTAGCCACCCATGGAGTAGCCAATCAGACCGGTATTTTCAGCGTCTATCAAGCCAAAGAGGAAGTGGTCCGGCTGCTCGTTTAATGTCGCTAACTGGTCAAGCACAAAGCGCTGGTCGGGAGCGCGGTGGTAGAGGGTGCTGGCAAACGCTTTCTGGTCCTCATAAGTGCTGTCAGTATGGTCAATGGAGGCGACCACGTAGCCTTTGCTGGCCAGGTTTTCGCCCAGGTGGCTCATCAGGTAGCGGTTACCCGGAAAGCCATGTGAAATGATCACCAGCGGGTAAGGCGTGTTGTTATTTGCCGGGGCAGCATCACGAACAGCTACTCCGGTCAGCACTGCGCTAAGCTGCGGGTTTCGGGTCGTGGTCTGGTACTGGGTGCCGGGCGCTTGCTGGTCTTGCAGCGTGGCGGGGTACCAGATTTCTACGGTGAGTGTGCGATCTGCGTATACCGTGTCACCATCTCGTGGTGTATTAAGGACATCTGGTTGCTGAGGGTTGGTGAGCGTAAGCGTGCGAACACCGATGTCGTGCTCACCAAAGGCGGCGAGTTCGGGAGCGTCAGACCGGATCAGATCAATACGGTTGTTTTCGGCCAGTAGTGTCGGGCTGTTTAGTGTCATCATTAATATTATCAACAGACGTTTCATCGGAATACCGTCATTATGAGTGATAAGAAGAGACAACACTATACCAGCCCGACATCAGGACTGCTTGTACTTGTTCAGGGCTGCTTGTACTTGTGCCCTGGGCTGTTATTCAGACCTTTGTAAGCTATTACTTCAGCAAGCGAGCCTGTAATTCAGCGATATCGTTCTCGCTCAGCCCAAGACCGTCTCTCAGGTAGGCATCAACCGAACCGAATTCCTGACGCATTTCATCGAAAGCAGTTTCGATGTAACTGGCGCGAGCACCCATCAGGGCATTCAGGGCAGGTTCTGGCATGGATTGCATAAAAGCATACTGCTCATCGCTGGTATCGATATCGGTCAACGATGGAGCACTGTTAGTGTATGCTGGATTGGTATAGATGGCTTCAGTCAGTGTGTAGTCAGCAATGATAGTCTCCTGGTCGACTCCCAGTGCATGCAGGATCAAGGCTGCAGCAATACCGGTACGGTCTTTTCCTGCTGAGCAATGAAACAACAGTGGGCGATCAGTCTCCACCAGCACATCGAACATGTCGCGGTAATGCTCCTGCTGTTCAAAGATCATGCCGCGATACATTTCTGCCATCAGAGCTTCCGCCGTCGCTTCATCAAGTTCCGGATTCATGAACTGCGCCATCTGGCCGTCGTCTGCCGTCATTTCCATTTCGTAGTCCCAGGTCATGATATGAGCAGGGCCTGCTTTCCATTCAGTTGGCTCTGATTGACGTTCATCGTTAGCACGAAAATCGACAACAGTACTGATTTCCAGGTCACTGATTTGCTGATAATCGCTATCTGTCAAGTGATGCAGAACACCAGAGCGGTACAATACCCCGGGTTTGACCGTTCTTCCATCTTTGGTCTGGTAGCCGCCCAGGTCGCGAAAGTTTCGGCTCCCTTCCATTTGTATCAGATGTCTTTCTATTAGTTCTTCGTTGTTATTGACTTCTGCTGAAGTGATGGAAATGGCTGTTAGTGAAGCCACACAAACAGAAGTGATGGCGCCCCAGTAGGCAAGTTGCTTCATGATTTTCATGGTCAGTTCCTTGAATATTAATGCGGTGTAATGAATTGGCTGGGAACCGGCTGAGAAATGTCAGCCGGCTTGCTCAGCCGGTAATTGTGAGCTCTTAGAAAGAGGCGCGAACGCCTGCCATGTAGTGGCGGCCGTAACGCTCGACCTGGTTAGGTGTGGCGGCAGTGCCGGCATAGCGAACGTCAACCGCGTCGTTGAGGTTGTTGGCGTTCAGGTAAACGGACAGGTCTGCACCAAATGTCTGGATAGGCAGGTCATATTTGATATTCAGGTCCAGTCGTTTCTGTGCGGCCCAGTACTCTGCGAAGGAGTCATTTTCTGTAGTAGAGAGCCAGTCATCACGGTACTGATAGTTCAGGCGCAGAGACAGTTTTTCCGTTTCGTAATAGACCGATGTGTTATAAATCAGGTCTGACGTGCCAGGCAGGCTGAAGCTGTTGCCAGTCAGCGTGTCGAACTCGCTGTCCAGAGCCGTGATATTGGCGGTAAAACCAAGTCCATCCAGCATGCCGGGGAAGACATCTGATGCCTGTGCTATCAGGTTGATTTCAATGCCGCTGAGATGGCCTTCATTGCCATTAACAAAGCCGGTATATTGCCATTGCTCGCCCTCTGCTCCTGGCACATACAAACCACCATCAATGGTAGTACTGTCGGCATAAATCACGTTATCAATGCTGCGATGGAAAAGTCCGGCAGAGAGCATGCTGGCATCACCCAGGTACCATTCAAGTGATGCGTCTGCGCCAAGTGCTTCTTCCGCTTCCAGTGTGGGGTTACCACCGGTGACGGCTTGATCGACTGGGTTGACCGACGCAGCAGCGCGCCATTCCGTGTAGGTTGGCCGGCTGATAGAGCTGCCTGCTGCCAAACGCAATTTCAGGTCTTCGCGCAGGTCGATATTGATGTGGGCGCTAGGCAGTACGTGAGTTTGTTCATCGGCGTGACTGGCCAGAGGCCCAGTGCTTTGGTAGTCGGTGTTTTCAACACGCAGACCGGCAACAATATTACCCCAGCTGAAGTCAGTCGTAGTCATGGCGTATACAGCCATGATGTCTTCATCAATACTCACCAGTTGATCCGCAGGTGCTGCTACTGACAGATCTCCCGCCGCTTGTTTCCAGGCGCTGAGAATGCCGTAGTTATCGTAAACTGTGCCAGCGATACCATTGGTCATGTCCGTATCCCAAAGTTTGCCAGTATTGAAATTGTCGATATCAATAGAGCTTGGGAAGCCGCTTTGTGACTGAGCCAGCGCGACACCTCGACCTTCTTTCTGGTCGTACTGGAAGCCAGTGTTCAGCACACTGCGCTGACCAAATAGTGACAGGCTGCGCTCGGCATCCAGTTTGACTTTGTCACCATCAATATCCAGGTTTGAATCGATAACCAGCGCCAGTGTCATTGCGTAATTAATGTCAGAAGACGACATGGGCGTCTGGCTGAAGGGGACCATCAGCGATACCAGGGGGTCTTCCAGGTTGGAGACATCATAGCTGGCCGCTACCTGGCCACCGGCACTGAGTGGAATAGGCAGGAATGTTTCGTTTTCTGTAGTGGTGCGATTTAATCGGGCTTCCAGGAACCAGTCGCCAACGGTGAAGTCGGAACCCAATGTTTGAGTCAGAGCGGCGTTACGGTATTCGCCCGCTTCCAGCATTCGTCGCGCCAGTGCCAATGGCTGATAACCTGTGACGCCCGGTGCCACGCTGCCGCCCATTGCTTCCGCGCCAGCATCAAATTCGAAAACGTACTGGTTGCGCTCTTCTTCATCCAGGAATTCGCTGCTCAGTACCGAGTAAAAGTAGCGATCCATGCTGCCTTCCGGGCGATATTCGAGGCGGCCGCCCCATGCTGTGTCCTGTCGAGCGACTTTATAATTGCGCATGTCGATGGCGTTTACGGTAATGTCCTGAGTGGCAGGGTCCAGAGTCAGATCCAGCTCACGGTTATCCGTGATCTGTTCTCTGAGGTTACGAGAACCAAACACGGAGAAACCCAGTGTCTCTCCTGACCATGACATGCGGGCGCTGTATCGGCTGACTTCACCGTCACCCAGCATTTGCTCACCGAGACCGATATCGGTAGTGGTAGACCAGCCCTGATGTTCAAAAGGATCAAAGGTACGGATGTTGATGTAGCCGGAAACCGCTTCCCCTGGCATGGCTGGTGTGACGGCCTTGTTCGCCTCAATGGCGCGGGTAATAACCGCAGGGAAGGCGTCAAATCGCGGTACACGGCCGTTTTCTGCGCCGGGGATGGTCAAACCATCAATGGCCAGGGAAGTATAACGGAAGGGGGCGCCACGGAAGTTGATGTAACGGGCCTGACCCTGGTCGCGCTCAATCGCCAGACCGGGCATACGGCCTAAAGAATCGGCCAGGTTCTGGTCAGGAAAACGGCCGATGGTATCAGCGGAAACAACGTCCAGGTAGTTATCGGCATTGCGCTTTTGATCAATGGCTGCTTTTTGGCTGTCACGGATCGGACTGCCGTAGGTGACAACTTCGGTAATCTGTTCTGCGCTATTGTCTTCCTGGGCCATGCTGTTTTGTGCAGGTATGGCGGCCATCATGATGGCGGCATACAACGGCAGACGGGAAAGAGGCAAGCGCGCAAATTTGCGTGATGAAGAGATGTTCATGGTATGCATTGCTCCGTGTGGGTTCGGGTATCTAACAAGTCGGGGAGCATGGTGGCGTGGCTGTATGACGCAACGGTGAATAAGATGTCTCTAGTGGAGTTTTAGATATCTCTAAAAAATAATGTATTTAAAATCATGTGCTTATCAAAGAGGTAGAATGATCTTGGTCGCACTGGTCTTCAGGCGATAATGATTTCTGCCTGTGCGGGAATCGCGCCTGGTCTCAAATAAATACTGTTCTGCGACTGATTCACCCAGCACTTTTATCAATTCTTCTTTGACCTTGTTACGGTTCTGATCCATTGTCTTCGCTCTGACGCCATGTGCCTCCAGTTCCTTGATGGCTTTCTGGTGCCCGTCGTGTGTTTTCATCAGGTTTAGTAACAAGCGAGTGTGTTCCGGGTTTGCCCGCCCAGAGGCGGGATTGAGTATCCAGCCATTGTCGTCACAGGCTGAGAAATTGCGTTGAGCATCATCATGACGCTGGTGCGCGTAAAGTGCGTAATAAAAATAGGGAGTTCGGCTCAGAGGAACCTCTATCCCTCTGATGGAAACTGATTGCCGGTCATGATGAAACTGGATGCAATCGCTGGCATTGGCACTTTGCATCAACTGCTCGACACTCAGGGAGCCGGATTGAATGCGTTGAATTAGAAAGTCATACCACTGCAGACTGGCAGTATCGTTTTTCTGCAAATGTGTCAGTACTGTCTGAATGTCCTGCCATTCCAGTCCCACATCGCTCAACACATTAAGTAACTGGCGCTGCTGTGGCGAGTAGGCGCGTGGCAAGCCAGCGATTAACGCAGTGACAAAGGCGGCGAAAAGAAAACTCATTGACAACACAGGGCCTGGCGCAACCAGGCAATCCAGGGTAAAGGAAGCTGACAAAGAGGCTGAGAGAGCGTCTTGCTGGCCAGTTTGATGTGTCACCTGCAGGTGCTGAGAAAACCCATGGTTGGCTGGGGCGGAGGCAATGGCAGTGTTTTCAATTGCGCGCAGTTGCAGCTCGCAGGACGACAGCGTTCCAAGCCAGCTTTGTAATGACAACGATTGCAGATCGTTATTGACTTGCTCTGCAATGGTAACGACTGTCGCCTCATCCATCAGGCTGTACCGGCTGGCCTCAATAATGCCAGGCATAATGCGATCGTTCATCAGGTTGTTGACCTGCCACCGCGCTGAAAGCAGTGATGTTCCAACAGCACTGCAGGCAAACAGCAGTGATGCCAGGAGAAACACAAAGCCGTATCGTCGCAAGAGGTGGAGAGTCAAGGGCATGTCTGAGGAACGCTCTGATGCAGGGCAATCCCTTGCCACAAAGATTTTAAAGGGCTGAGGGCGTGTATCAGCTCACACCGTATCGTCTGATTACTCAATGCCTGGCGCACGAAAAAACTGGCGGCTATCGCATCATCATCGATCAGTGTTGAATATACGGGGGTCGGTGATGTATAGCCGGACCCACCGGTGATCAGGTCGATCTCCCCGTTTTGAAAACTTTGATACAGGGTATTGGTGTCCTGAAAATGCACAAGCTCTAATGAGTCTGATGCGATGCCGGATCGGTGTAATGACTCCAGAGGTAACAGGTAGTGAGTATGGCTGTTTTTGTCGGCCAGCAGACCGATACGCTTTTCCTGAAAGTATTCTGCTGTTAACACCGGGGTATTCTGCAGGCTTAACCAGTACACAGAGTAGTGGTCAAAATGTAGCAGAGGGTCATAGTACTGTCCGATATTGGGAACAAGCCCGATCAGGACATGCTCCCGGCTCCAGATGACATCATAAGCCTCAGTGATTAGCTCTTGCGATGATAACTGGGTACGTGGTTTCCAGGAAACGTCAACGCTACCGTATGCTTTGCTGATGCTTTCTGACTGACACAGGCGGGACGCTATATCGCCGGCCTGGTGTGCCGTCACTAAAAGGACAGTTAAGCGAGCCTGTTGCTCCTGGCTGCCAGTCTGGCAACTGGTACGATAGTAATCTGCCTCTGCGATGGTCAGGTCGTAGACCATATTGACAGCAATGTTGGCGGCGAAAAATACAGTAACAGTCGCCAGAACCACTATTCGCCGCATTCTGGCTGACCAGAAACGAAGTATCTTCATAAGGGGTGGTCTGGTCTGAAGGGCGAGTCTCGAAGTGTAGTTGGGTAATATGACAGCCATTTGACAGTTATTGCTGGTGCAACCGTTGTGCAAATCGGATGGATTAATAGTGATCGGGCAATTGACCTCTCGACAGTGATCGACTAGCTTTAAATGAAATAGTAATCACCACAGGGAACTGTGATAGCCATGAATAAATTGCAAGCACTCAAACAAATGACAACTGTCGTTGCTGACACTGGTGAGTTTGATGCAATCCGGCGATTTGCGCCGCAAGATGCGACAACTAACCCGTCGTTGATTCTTAATGCATCCAGATTGCCGCAATACGAAGACCTGGTCAGCGATGCGATCGCTTATGGCCAGCGCATCGGCAGTACGCTGGAGTCGCGGGTTGAAGCGGCGATCGACAAACTGTCGGTTAATTTCGGGCAGCGAATCGTTGATGTTGTGCCGGGTTATGTGTCCACTGAGGCGGATGCGCAACTTTCATTTGACACGCGCGGCACGATTGAAAAGGCGCATCGTCTGCTGGAGCTCTATGATCTGGCTGGGGTTGATACCAGCCGCATACTGATCAAAATTGCTTCCACCTGGGAAGGCATTGAGGCTGCGCGTCAACTTGAGCAGCAGGGCATAAAATGCAATCTGACCCTTTTGTTTGGCTTCTGTCAGGCACAGGCGTGTGCAGATGCCGGAGTCTATTTGATATCACCCTTTGTGGGCAGAATACTGGACTGGTATAAAGCATCAACCGGGCAGGAATACACCGCTGAGACAGATCCTGGAGTACTGTCGGTAAAACGTATATATCGTTACTACAAAGCACATGGTTACCAGACCATTGTGATGGGGGCGAGCTTCAGAAATACCGGAGAAATAGAGGCACTGGCCGGCTGTGACCGGCTAACCATTTCTCCGGCATTGCTGGAAAAGCTGGAGGCAGATGCAGGCGAATTGCCACAACAGTTATCCGCAGACATGCCCAGTGATGATTCACGCGAAGTGCTGCAGCAGCCCGGTTTCCGCTGGGCACTTAACGAAGATGCCATGGCGACAGAGAAGCTGTCAGAGGGTATTCGAAAATTCCATGCAGATTATCTGTCGCTGAAGCAACTGCTTGCTGAGAAGTTCTAGCGTCTGCTGGCAGCAAGAGCGGCAGCTATGCTGGCAACCTGTTTGCCCTGGTGGCGAGCAATAGTTAATTCCCGTTGATCAGGTTGCCTGGAGCCATCACCACCTGCCAGCGTGGTCGCACCATAGGGTGTGCCACCGCTGACAGTGGAAATATCAAATTGCTCTTCGGTGGTATAACCCAGCGGTACAATGACCATGCCGTGGTGTGCCAGCGTTGTCCAGGTAGATGTGATGGTCATTTCCTGACCACCACCGGTACCGGTGGCAGCGAACACGCTGCCGACCTTGCCCGCCAGTGCGCCTTTTGCCCACAGCCCGCCAGTCTGATCGAGAAAATTACGCATTTGACCGGACATGTTGCCAAACCGTGTAGGTACGCCAAAAATGATGGCGTCATACTCGGCCAGTTCCATTGGTGAGGCGACCGGGGCACTTTGGTCTGTCTTGCCGCCGGCATTTTTAAAAGCCTCTTCCGGCATAGTTTCAGGCACACGTTTGATGATAACCTCAGTGTCTTCCACGCTACCTGCGCCTTCTGCGACAGCAGTTGCCATGGTTTCGATGTGGCCGTACATTGAATGATAGAGAACCAGTATGCGGGTCATGATCGAGCTCCTTGTAAATAGATGCCATAAAGATACATCAGCAAGGTTGCTTGAAAGTCGCATTTTATATACCAGATAAATCGAATATTTTGATGTTTTGCCGAGGCTAACGGGAATGTTGTGCTGGCATGACCAGGAGAATTAAAGGATGAAAAGGATCTTTGCAGGCATTGCTCAGGTGATAGACACCATCATGCGTTGGGCAGGGCGTATTCTGTTTCTTCTGTTAATGGTGGGATTGGCGTTTGTGCTGTTTTCATCTCCGCCGGAGCGCCGGGTTCCGGATGGCGCAGTCATGGTCTGGGCACCGTCTGGGGTGGTCACTGAAGAAGTCAGCCTGCTGCCTTCGGCCAATGCGTTACTGGACAGTAATGTGCCGGTTGATTCGACCATGTCGGCCCTGTTGCGATCTCTGGACCGTGCTGCCATGGATGAGCAGATATCCGGCCTTGTGATTGATACACGTGAACTGCTGGGTATTACACCTGCACAACTGGAGGACCTGGGCAATGCCCTGCTGTCATTTAAAGACAGTGGCAAACCCATGTTTGCCTACGGCAGTTATTTTTCCCAGGCAGGTTATGCGCTGGCTTCCTACGCCGATGACATCACACTTCATCCCATGGGAAATTTGATGCTGACCGGTTTTGGTGGGGACCAGTTGTACTTTCGCGATCTGCTGGACAAGCTGAATGTGCGTGTTGATATTTTTCGGGCGGGTGAATACAAATCAGCAGGGGAGCCCTATGTTCGAATGGATATGTCAGAGGAGTCCAGAGCGGCTTCTCAGGCGCTGGTCGATGACCTTTGGGCAAGTTATCGAAGCCGGGTGGCCAACAATCGCATGATTACAGAGCAAACCGTGCAAGGTTATGCGGATGAGTTTGCTGTACGTTTGCAGAATGAAGCCAATGGTAATATCGCCAGACTGGCTTTTGAGCATGACCTGGTTGATAACATTGCTGCGGCAGACAGTTTTCGACGACAGGTAGCAGCGGTTAGTGGTGTGGAAAATGGCGACTTCCGACAGATCCATTACGGGGATTATGTCGCGATTACAGACCCTCTGCCTTCTCCAGTCAGCGACAAAGTGGCGGTGATTGTTGCCGAAGGTACTATCATGCCAGGTGAAGATTTAACGGGTATAGTTGGTTCAGAGAGTCTGATTGATCGCATTTCACGAGCCCAAATGGACGCCAGTGTGAAGGCTGCGGTACTGCGGGTGAATTCGCCTGGCGGATCGGCTCTGGCTTCAGAGGAAATACGTGAGGCGCTTTCCCTGTTTCGTCAAAGTGGCAAGCCATTGGTTGTATCCATGAGTGGTACAGCAGCGTCAGGCGGTTACTGGATCGCTACTGCAGCCGACCAGATCCTGGCTTCACCCTCCACCGTAACCGGCTCCATCGGAGTTATCGGAGTGGTACCCAGTCTGGAGGGTGCCATGGATGCGCTGGGAATCGGGCTTGATGGCGTTAGTACGACAGAACTCAGTCGTGCCGGTAATGTGTTGCGCGCGCCTGATGAAAATATGCAAATGATTTACCAGGCCACGATTGATGATACTTATCAGCGGTTTATGCAGTTGGTGGCTAATGCCAGGGGCATGACCGTTGCTGAAGTTGATGCCATTGGGCAGGGTCGGGTCTGGAGCGGAGAGCAGGCGCTGGAGCTGGGATTGGTGGACGCGTTGGGAAACCAGCAGCAGGCAGTCGATGCGGCTGCTAATCTTGCGGGTCTGAGCGACTATGAGGCGGTTTATGTTCAGCCGGAATTTGGCTTGCTGGATCAAATGCTTTTACAGCTGTTGAGCACCGACGGGCGCATGGCCTTTTCGCCCGCAACAACGCAGTGGCTGGGTGCCAGGTTTATGGAAAGGTTTGCCAGTCCGGTCTGGTCTTCTCTTCTGCCAATCGCGCAACGAACAGGCCTGACGGATCAGCTTAACTGGCTGTTAAGTCCAGTGCAGGGCGCTGGGCAAATGCAGCGAATGGCATATTGTGACAGTTGTATGCTTTTTAGGTAGTCGGCTGGGTAATCGCCGCAATAGGTGGCTATGGGTGCGAATTGGGTTAATAGTGTATTAGTCGCGGCATTGTTCGTTATTGCCTGGTTTATATATCAGTATCAGGCACCGTGGCAGCTATATCGACGCCGGGCCTGGCTGGCTCATTACACACAGTCGGGCGGGGCATTGCGCCGCCTGCTATGGCGACAAACGTTTGCCATGCTGCTGCTTTCTGTTCAGGCTTTAATCGCAGCTTTGTTATTGATTGTATTTGCTTCGGGACTTGAGCGCCTTGAGTGGTATGTACTCTGGGCAGCCCTGCCATTTTTCTTTCTGATTGTTATCTCACCACCAAAAATACTGGTTCGGGAAATATCCCCCACGCTGGTAGCGCTGGCCAGCCTGCGGGTGGCGGTTATTGTTATAACCATTATCACTGCCATCGCATTGGTTGCCCTGACATTATTCTGGCTGGAAGCGCCGGATTACCGTGGCAGCAATATCCGTTCCTTGTTGCTCTCAGAATATGAGGCAGGGTCGCAGGCAGGAGGTCCTTTGTTTGGCGTCCTGTTTGGATTGAACTCATCCCTGGATGCTGGTTTGTGGTTCGTGATGCAATCAGCTGCTGATGCCACAATGGCTTTGCCGCGCGGTGTTAAAATCTTTGCATGGAGCAGTTTTCTGATTGTGAAAACTGCAACAGCTGCACTGTTTTGGACAGCGCTGGCAGGTTTCCTGGCATTCGTGTGGGCTTTCCGGGGCATGGCCAGGCTGGCACCGCCACGTCTCCCTGGTAACGGTCAAATGGCTTTTGGGCTGGTGATTGTACTAACCCTGTTTGGTAGTAGTTTTCTGTACAGTCCAGGCTGGCTCAGCCTGATGAGGCCGGAGAGTTTGACACAGTTCGCCGGGCTGCAGAGCAACTGCGTTTCTCCGCAAAAAAAACGACAGATGAAAGCAGAGAGTGCACAGCACCTTGAGATTCAAAGCAATGCCGGTCTGGGGCGAATAGAGAGTCGAATGGATGATCAGTTAAACGCCATCTATCTGTCTGCTGAGCAGGGTGTAGATGAGTTTTTGGACTGGCATTACAGTATCAGGGGGCAGTACAGTCAGCTCGGAGTCTGGGCGGCCAGCAGGCTGGGTGGTCAGTCGTATGAATCCTTTATCCAGTCACGTATGGCTTCATACATCAGTGCTCCAATGGAAGAGAAGCTGTCGGCGCTGGACAGTGACTTGCAATCGGCATTCGAGTTTGAAGTTGCCAGTCTCGGGCGGCAGCATGCCAGTTACCTGGATTCGCTAATGGATGAAGATTGTCTGCAGTTTGGTCTGGCTGTGCCGACATTGCCGGCACAGCTGGCACGAACCACAGCTGGACTGGGAAGCATTGCGGGGCTGTCCAGCTATGCAGCAACACGCCTTGGTTTTCGTTTTGCCATGCAGCGCGGTGGTCAGGCTGTCGCAACGCGGTCTGCCAGCCGGTTTGCCTCACGCGCTGCCACCAGCGGAGTCAGTAGCAGTTCTGGTGTCCTTTGTGGGCCAATGGTGGTGGTATGTGCTCCTGTCTTGGCGGCAGGTGCCTGGCTAGGAACAGACTGGCTCATTAACCGGGCCGATGAGGCCATGCATCGTGAAGAATTAAAGCAAGTGATCATGGAGGCGTTAAGCAATGATCGCGTTGAGCGTGCAGCCGGACTGATGGGAGCGTACTCGCTTGCCATGGAGGATATAGAGAACGACGTTCAAAACTGGCAGCAGCAGCGTTACCGTATCTTGCGGGATGGAATTTAAGCAGTGTTAAAGTTTCGCCAGTATCAGCCAATTTGAATAGCTGCCGCGATATTTTCTTCCAGGTGCTGAGGATTAATCGTGCCACATATTGCTGATGAGACACCCGGCTGTTCCAGGACAGCGCGTAAATTTTGCTGAACAGTTTGTGATGGCTGACCTTTCAGGACTGCGTGACCACTGGCAAAGGCCTTTTTAATTAATACGCCCTTGTTTAATGCTCGCGCATGCTCGATAACGGGTATCTCTTCCTGGTAGCTGGTGTTCAGTGTCACCATGACAATGTCTGATAGTTCCAGTGCCCGTAACCCCCCGGCAACGGTTTTGCCGGAAAAGCCGTAGCTGCGAATATGGCCGGTTTCCTTCAGGCGCGCCAGAGTTTCGAGGCAATCGCTTTCATTGATAACGTTGAGGTCATTGCCATCAGAATGCACCAATACAATATCCAGGTAGTCGGTTTGTAATCGACGCAGGCTGCGCTCCACACTGGCACGAGTGTGCTGAGCACTGAAATCGAAATATGACTCGCCTGATGTAAATTCTTCACCGGTTTTGCTGCATATGACCCAGTGCTTGCGGTTGTTGAGGAGGGAGCCCAGACGTTCCTCGCTACTGCCGTATGCCGGAGCTGTGTCGAGTAAATTCATGCCGTGATCGCTCGCTTGCGCGAGTAATTGACGGATTTGCTCATCATCGGGCAGGTCAAACTGGTTGGGATATTTGACGCCTGAATTTCTGCCAAATTTAACAGTGCCCAGTCCGAGTGTAGAAACTTCCAGGCCAGTGCTGCCAAGTATTCGGCTAGGTAAGGTGTCGTTCATGACAGCAGGTTTTCCCATTTAGGCAACGCCAGTCTGGCCTGCGATAAATAAGGAGTCAGGCCTGGTTTGCAAATCAGCTGGCTGGGTGGGAACTCACTCTCAATCCTGGATAGTACCGTGTCTCCCAGATTTGGGCATAAAGTCAGTTTGGTGGGCCAGCATACCATGACCTTGCCAAGGTCAGAGACAAAGGCGTTATCAGGGCGGTTAAGGTCCGGTACTTTGGGCTCAGCCCGATTGACCACAATGCTCTGCCATTGAGCATCTTCCAGATTTACCCAGGGGAACATGGTAGAGAGTAGCTGGCGCGCTTTTTCATGCTGTTGAGCCGGCTCTAGGTTGATACCGGTTTCCGCCAGTTCACCGCCGAGGTACCAGATCCAAGGCCGTTTACGATCCTGCGGGCAAGGGTGGCTGGTGACCGTTAATCTTGGGGTCATGCCAAAGCGGTCGCCTATGCAATGCACATAAACCGGAAAAGGATGGGCTAATTGGACTGCAACCATATGCAGTGGCCGGCGTTGCATGGCGGGTGCTTTCTTTTTGGCCGGGTGACTCAGTCCGGATAACAAGGCTTCGTTGCCTTCACCTGCGCATAAAATGGTTTTGTCAGACCGAATGCGAATGCTTGCGCCTTGTGTTTTAACCGTGAGCCGGTCGCCTTCGAGATAAACATCCCGGCAGGAGAAAATCCTGTCCATCCAGGGAGAGGCCAATGACTCCAGCAACGAGGGTGTGTCTACAACAAAGTCAGGCAGCCGGTATAGTGTTCCCCTGATATTGTTCTCAGTGGCCTCTTCAAAGAAGAACGGGTACTCCGTAGGGTGCACCGTATCTATCCTGCCTCTTAGTGCTTTGCTGCCAAGAAAGGATTTGAAGCGGGATCGCATCGAACCACCCGACCACATATAATAGGATGGCGATAGCAGGCGGGTCGCTCTGAGATCAATTTCGCCGGCTCCCTGCAGACAGGCACGCCAACGTTCCGGCATGTCAGCGATAGCGCTGCTGGCCGGGTTCAATATGCCGTTCAGTGCATACTTCAGCCCGCCATGGATAATGCCTTGGGAGGCCAGTGTCTGACCGCTGCCCAGTCCGCCTTTGTCCAGCAGAATGGCGTCATAGCCGGCCAGGCAGAGTCGGTTAAGCAGCCATAACCCGGCTATGCCACCGCCAACTATTGTGATTTGCGAATCGAATTCTGTCACTTGATATCTGATGTATGTGCTGGCTGATCCGTGGGGCATCACAGAAGTTAGAGGCACCAATGATCACCTGTTATGGGGTTTGCACCAGGGAATGAATCCTGCAATGATTCGTTCCCTGACTAATGGAATAGTAACACGATGCTGCCCACGGTGCTAAGAATGGAGAAGGCGTGAACAGGACGATTTATAATCTGGCATTTTATCTGTTGCTACCTTTGATAGTGTTGCGTTTATTGTGGCGGGCGCTTTTTCTGCCAGCGCCAGCTTATGCGCGTCGTTGGGGTGAACGGTTAGGGTTTGTTGCCGATGTTGCTGAAAGCCGCCGACGTCAGTTTGGTGAGACACAATGGATATGGGTGCATGCCGCCTCTGTTGGCGAATCTGTCGCAATAGCACCACTGGTTCATAAGATACGCAGTGAGTTACCGGGTTGGGGGGTAGTGGTTACCACGATGACGCCGACTGGGTCTGAGCGTGTTTTTGAGATGTTTGGCGATAATGTCTGTCACGTTTATGCACCATACGATTATCGAGGCGCCGTGACTCGCTTTTTGAAAGCATTTCATCCTGCACTGGTGATTCTGGTGGAAACCGAGCTTTGGCCGAACCTGGTGCATTACAGCAAACAAAGTGGCGCAAGATTACTGGTTGCCAATGCCCGCCTGTCTGAGAAGTCTTTCCGCGGCTACGAAAAATTTTCGGCTTTGGGCAAGCCAATGCTGCAAAAAATTGATTTGATTGCTGCCCAGGGAGCCAGTGATGCCGAGCGCTTTAAGGGGCTTGGCGTAAGCGAAGAGCAACTTGAAATAACCGGCAGTATTAAGTTTGATATCACCTTGCCCTCAGATCTGCAGCAGCGGGTGGCGAATTTTCGTCAGCGGATTGAGGGTAATCGGCCTATCTGGATTGCAGCCAGTACACGAGAGGGCGAAGATGAGAAAGTGTTGCTTGCTCACAAGCAGGTCAGGGAGCATTTTCCTGATGCTCTGCTGATCCTGGTGCCGCGACACCCGGAACGTTTTTCGAGTGCAGAGAAACTGTTCCAGTCCAGTCAGATGAACGTTGTCAGACGAAGTTCATCGCAAGCTGTGAGCAGGGATGTCGATGTTTTCCTTGGTGACAGTATGGGTGAGTTGCTGCTCTATTACAGTCTGGCTGATATTGCGTTTGTGGGTGGAAGCCTGGTCGATACCGGTTGTCAGAATGTGCTTGAGCCTGCCGCCCTGGCGAAGCCAGTACTAGTGGGGCCATCACAATATAATTTTCAGGTAATTTGCGAGCGACTGGAGAGTTGCGGTGCGCTGGTCACTGTTGATACAGCTGAGGTGCTGGGTAAGAAGTTGATTACCTTGTTCCAGGATGAGGCTGTCCGTCAGCAAATGGGCGATGCCGGCAAACAGGCGATAGCCGATAACCGAGGAGCATTAAGCCGGCTGTTTCGGCTGGTGGAAAACTTCCTTCCTGGCTCTGATGAAGAAAGCGGCGATGAAGAGAAAGGCGATGTAAAAAAAGGTTCAGGCAGCCACGTCCGGTCGAAATAACAGGCTGCCTGTGATCGGGCGCCTTGTCAGGTTGTGCATCTTGCCATCTGGTTTTGCCCAGATGTTGTCTTCAATTCTGATACCACCATACGGCATCAGCGCTTCCACCAGTGGCCAGTTCAAAGCATTTGCCCGATCATCCTGACGAATATTGTTTAGCAGGCTGTCGATAAAATAGATGCCAGGCTCAATGGTAAAAACCATATTGGCCTCGATGGGTCGGGTATTGCGCAGCGCCGGATATTGGTCAGGCGGCGGTATTATTTGTCCAGCGGGGCTGGATAATTTTCCGCCGACATCATGAACCTGTAGTCCGAGATGATGACCAAGTCCATGAGGTAAAAACGCATAGGTGATACCGCGGTCGACCAGATCCTGGGCATGACCTTTGGCAATTCCTGTTTCAATCAGCAGGTCAGCGACGGCAGTATGTGTCGCATGGTGGTGATCTGTATAAGATTGTTCAGTCTGCAATGAGCGTATGATCTGGTTTTGTATTCTTTCCACCCCTTTCACCAGAGCGGCGAAAACCGGATGACTGCCAGGCCTTACCCAGGTGCGCGTAATGTCAGAACAATATCCCCAGGAGCGGTGGCCGGCATCAATCAGCAACACCCGGTTGGCGTCAGGCTCTCGTTTCCCATGGCGCCTTTGCTTGTGCTGATAATGCAAAATAGCGCTGTGCTCATTCAGAGCGACAATGCTGGGATAGGGCAGTTCATCGTCACAAATGCGGGATGCGTTCAGGTAGGCCATATGGATTTCATATTCATCGCCGCCCATCAGAAACATATCCAGTGCTGCCTGATGTCCGGCCAGTGCTGTTGCATTGGCCTCTGCCAGTCTGGAAATTTCATACCGGGATTTATAGGCCCGGGCATAGTCGAGCCAGTCCAGTAAGGTTTTCGGATTAATTTGGGAATCGGGTATTGCCAGTGATTCTGCGATATCCCTGCCTTCGCCCAGGAAGTGACAAACACATTGGGGGGCGATATGGCGGGGAAGTTGCTCGCATAGCGCGCTGACTGATGACAAAACGACAATTTCAAACTGCTCTGCCCACCACTCTGGCATGTCAATATGGCTGTCGTGCCAGAAATCCTGAGGTATCACGGCAAAGTAGACTGGCTTCTGGCCGGGTCGGAACAAGAGGAATTGATCTGGTCTGTCGACTGGAACCCACTGCAGGAAATGTCCCCAGGCACGAAATGGCTTGGCGATGTCGTCAGCAAAATGATAGTGCAAAGAACCGCTGTGAATCAGTACGGCATCAGCGCCTGGTTTGACGGATGTCAAACCCTGAGTCATCGTATCTTGCAACCCGGCAAGATGGCTGGCAAACAGCTCGGCGGTCTCCATATTATGTGATAATACGCTCATTGTTCTACTTGGCAAACACTTAATGAATTTGGCCCAGGAATAAACATGGGTGCTGTACCAGAAAATAATGACGAGCCACAGCGGAAAATAATCCATTGCGATTGCGATTGTTTTTATGCGGCAATAGAAATGCGGGATGATCCGGCGTTACGAGGGCGGCCCTTGGCAGTTGGTGGTGCCAGTGAACGCAGAGGTGTGGTTGCGACGTGTAATTATGAAGCAAGGAAGTTTGGTATTCATTCGGCGATGCCTACATCAACGGCATTGCGTCGCTGCCCGCCCTTGATTGTCGTTCCGCCACGCATGGATGTGTATCGTGAAGTTTCCGCTAAGGTACATGAGATTTTTTCGGAATATACCGCGTTGATTGAACCGCTGTCACTGGACGAGGCATACCTGGATGTCAGCCAGGCCACAGCCTGCCAGGGCAGTGCGACTTTAATGGCCAGAGAGATACGTGAACGGGTGCGCGCCGAACTGGGTATTACGATTTCTGCGGGTATTGCACCCAATAAGTTTATCGCCAAGATTGCCAGTGACTGGGAAAAACCAGACGGTCAGTTTGTGGTTTTACCGCATGAGGTCGATGCGTTTGTGTCGGAACTGCCGGTTAAGAAGTTGTTTGGTGTGGGCAAGGTGATGGCGGCCAGGCTGCATGAGATGGGCGTGGAAAAATGCGGCCAGCTCAGAGGATACACAGAAGCAGAGCTGGTCTCTCGCTTTGGCAGTTTTGGTCAGCGTTTATATCAGTTGTGCAGGGGCATTGATCAGCGTGAAGTGAAGGTTGAGCGGCAACGCAAATCGTTAAGTGTCGAAAATACGTTTCCGGTCGATTTGCCGAATTTACCTGCCTGTCAGTTTGAGCTTGAAGTCTTGTTTGAGCAGATGGTGAAACGTTGGCAGAAACTGAAATCGAAGTATCGCGTTCAGGGTTGTTTTGTAAAACTGAAGTTCGATAATTTTGTGACGACTACGGCCGAGCAGACGGCAGAATCGCCAGATCGCATGAACTACACGCCGCTAATGGAAACCGCCTGGCAGCGTCATCGCCGACCGGTGCGCCTGATTGGGGTTGGTGTGCGATTGTCCCCAATCAGTAGCACTGCTGATAGTGAGTACTTACAATCTCAGCTTGATCTGCCACTGTCCTGATGTCGTTTATCGTGGATGCGGATCAGTCCTTCCTGCGTGGCGGAGGCGACGAGTAAACCGTCCTGGGTAAAGATATTACCCCGGTTGAATCCTCTGGCCTGCGAAGAAGAAGGGCTGTCCTGGGTATACAGCAACCACTCGTCCATACGGAACGGGCGATGGAACCACATGGCATGATCCAGGCTGGCAATTTGCAGTTTAGGGTCGAACAGGTTCTGTCCATGGGGGCGCAGACTGGTCTGCAACAGCGTCATATCAGAGGCATAGGCCAGCAGGTGTGAATGTTGTGTGTAATGCTCAGGCAGTTCCGCATTCAGCCTGAACCAGACACTGTTGGTCGGTGGTTTGGGGCGGTTACTGAAAATGCTGTCGGCATCGACATGTCGCAAATCAATAGCGAAGGGGCCGGTAAAACGTTCGAGGATATCGTCGCTGACCTTGCCGCGAAAACGTTCCACCATCTGGGCGCGGTCGTCGCACTCTTCCGGTGGGGGAACATCGGGCATTTCGATCTGGTGGTTCAATCCAGGCTCATCCACCTGAAATGATGTCGACAGGTTCAAAATTGCGCGGCCATGCTGAATTGCCACGATGCGGCGGGTGGTAAAACTTTTGCCATCACGGATGCGGTCCACCTGAAAAATAATGGGATGATTCAGATCGCCGGGACGCAGGAAGTAGGCATGCAGTGAATGAACATGGCGGTTTTTGGGAACGGTGTGGGTGGCACTTAACAGAGCCTGGCAAAGTACCTGCCCACCGTAAACACGAAACCAGCCTTCATTGGCGTGTTTGGTGCGGTAAAGGTTTTCATCCAGTTTTTCCAGCTCCAGGTGCCTGAAAAGCTGCTGTAACTGCTCATTGGTTTGCGTCTCTTGCATGTAAGCCATTCCTTTGTGCTGCGACCGCATTGGTGTTAACAGGTCTAATAGTACCAGTTTATGCCGTATTTCGTGTACCAAGGTGTAAAGTTGGGGCCACTATACTCACCGGGTGTGACGGTTAGCTCACATTTGTCCTGTTTTTCGATGAAACGACCCTGCTTTGCTTTGCGCGCACGATGCTGGCGACGTATGATCAGTCTCTGTCAGAGGATACAACAACAAACAAGACCTCAAGGAGCGTGTCATGCAACGGCTATTTCAAGTCAGCCCTGTGCTTTGGGCATTACTGGCGATATTTTCAAGCAATCAGGCTATGGCTGCTGATAGTGATGAACTGGCAGCAGTCAAACAGCAGTTTGTCGGCCACTATGAACTGGTCAGTTTTGTCAGCTTCCGCGAAAATGGCGATGTTGTCGACAATAACTATGTCGGTCGCATCATGTACGACGATAATGACGAAATGTCAGCGCAGGGGATGCCAAAGGATCTGCCGGAACGAGCCGCGCAAAGCAGTGAGCGAATTAGTGGTGGTTTTGCATATTGGGGGTCGGTTTCCTGGGATATTGCCAATGGTATTGTGACGCATCATGTCACCGGTTCACCAACACGTGGCAGCTGGGTTGGTGAAGATAACGTCAGGTACTATGAGTTTACGGATGACGGGCTGCTGAAGCTGTCCATGAAAGATGAAGACGGCCGTCTGATTGGCACATTGACCTGGCGCCGAATCGAATCGAATTAAACGGGATTGGTTGGATTGGTGTCGTCTCTGGCCCGCTTCCGTTAAAATGCGTCAATGCAGGCATTAATGTAAGGACAGGCATTGGGATCAGAGACGAAACGCAGCGGTTTTGCAGGGCTCTGGCTGGCTGAAACCCTCAGGGTGATCAATTCGGTTAACGCTGACTGGCTGAATCACAAGGCTGTCAGCCAGGTCAGGGCGGCAACACCCGATAACGCACCACAGACATTAGCAGTAAACTGGTCTCTGTCAGTCGCAGAGCGTGATGGGTTAGTTCAGGATCAATTGCGCTGGCAGCGTCGTGCAGTGCTATTCCTGATGATTGGCATGCTGCTGTCATTGCTGGCCGGTTTCACCGGTGCGATAACGATGCTCGACAGCCAGCAAGGTGTCGTCAATATTCCCTGGTCCCTGTCGGCCATTCTCGGTATCCACTTTCTCATGCTGTTAATCTGGATAATCAGCTTGTTTATCCGGAGTGATGGTGCCTGGTCCGGACGGCTGTTGTTGAGCTTGCTGGCGCGCCTGCGTGGTCATCACGGCGCAGAACTGGCGCAAGGGTTCGTCACCTTGAGTCAGCGAAACAAGCTCATGCCCTGGTGGCTGGGCAGTGTCAGTCAGCTGGTGTGGCTGGCTGGATTGCTCGGCAGTGTGCTGGCGTTACTGACTGCCTTTTCCTTTCAATATTACTCGTTTAGCTGGGAGACTACGCTGTTGCCCGGCAGTGTGTTGCAATGGCTGCAGGAGTCACTGTCCTGGCTACCCCGAATACTCGGTGTGAGCAGTGATACATTGACCTTGGCGGACAACGGCACCGGTCTGGCAGATGAGGAACGGCGTGCCTGGGCAAGCTGGATGATTGTCGTCGTTATCATGTACGGTTTGCTGCCCCGCTTATTGGCCTTTGTCATCTGTTTGTTGGCGCTTACTTTGCGTGCACGCTTTGCCAAGCTTGATCTCAGCCATCCATACTGGCAAAGAGTGCTGGGGATTTGCCTGCCAACCGCCACTGGCGGTCGAATTACAGACCCTGCGCCCGATGCTTTGGTATCAGCTCGATTTGCCCAGCCTGAAGGGGTATTTGATGGGCCGGATGCGGCCATTCGTTTTGAACTGGATGCTTCACAGACAAGCGAAGAGCTCAGATTATCTGCCGGGCAGATTCGTGAAGTGGATACCCGGGTAGAGCGGGAAGAGGAACTTCACTGGCTGAAAGCCACGCGTCCGAAAAAGCTGCTGATTCTTTGTGAGTCTGGCAATTCACCGGACCGCGGTACACTGCGCTGGTTAACCAGAGCGGGGGCATGTGCCGGCAAGTTGGGTATCTTCCTTATGCCGCCGCAAACTGGACAGCAAGACCGCCAGGTTATCTGGCGCCAGCTTTTGACCGAGGCTGAATTGCCAGAGGAACGAGTGATGACTGACTGGCATCAGGTTCGTCAGTGGTTGCAACCGGAAGCAGGTTCGTCCTCATGGCAGGAGGAGAGCCAGGGCAATGTCTGAACCACACAAACACCAACAGCGCAGCGATGGCCAGAAAACACCCCTTCGATTGGCAATCGTGGGCCATACCAATACCGGGAAAACGTCTCTGATGCGGACCCTGACTCGGGATGCCAGATTTGGTGAGGTGGCTGATTTACCAGGGACAACACGGCATGTTGAATGCGCCCAGCTGTTTGTAGACGGGCGGGTAGTGCTGGAACTTTTCGATACGCCTGGCATTGAAGAACCGATTGAATTGTTGGCGTTGCTAGATGAACAGTCCCGATCAGGCAGTCGTGAGCCAGGGCCGCAACGTATTGATCGATTTCTGGCTTCATCACCCGCATCGCATCAGTTTGAGCAGGAGGCGAAAGTCTTGCGGCAGATGCGGCAGTGTGATGCTGCCCTGTTCGTAATTGATGCACGGGATAATGTGCTGGCCAAACACAGAGATGAACTGGCAGTGTTGAATCTCTGCGGGATTCCACTCATGCCATTGCTGAATTTCGTCGCTGATGATGTCAGTCATGAGGCAGCCTGGCGTGAGGCCATGGCGGGTTTGGGGCTGCATGCCATTATCCGGTTTGATACGGTGGTGCCTCCCGTTGATGGTGAGCGCTTGCTGTACGGGAAGATGGCTAGTTTACTGGATTCCCATGCCACTGAATTGCACGCGCTGGTGGAGAGTCACGCTGATGATGCCCGGCAAAGGCGCAGCGCAGCACTAAGTCAAATCGCTGCATTGCTGGTTCGTTGTGCGGGGCTTCGCCGCATAGTTGATGTACAGTCAGAGTCGGATCTTGAATCGGCGGCGCACACATTAAATACCCTGGTCAGAGATTGGGAGCAACGCTGTGTTTCGCATCTGCTCAGTCTTTATCGGTTCTATCCGGATGAGCTTGCGTCCAGTCAGTTACCTCTGGTCAATGGTCGCTGGCAAACAGATATTTTTGACCCCGATACCCTGCAGGAAATGGGCATTCGAGTGGGAGGTGGAGCCGCCGCTGGTGCAGCCGCTGGTCTGGGTGTGGACGTCCTGCTCGGTGGCATGACGCTCGGTGCTGCTGCCGCCACGGGGGCCCTTATCGGTGGGGGATGGCAGACATTCCGGCATTTCGGGGAACAGTTAAAAGGGCAGCTGACCGGCGCAAAACAACTTCGCATTGATGATAATATCCTGCTCGGACTGGCTGCCAGAGAATGCGCGTTGGTTATTGCTCTGGAGCGCCGCGGGCATGCAGCGAGAACCCGGACCAATGTCGATGGAGAGCAGGAAAGCAAATTGTCGGCTGCCATGCAGTCTACCTTGCCAAAGCTATTGAGAGTTGCCCGTCGCCATCCGGAATGGGCATATACCAAAGAAGGGTGGGAGAGCCCCGGGTTTACTGCCCAGGCAGAGCAAGTGGCCAAAGAAATGGCGGATAAAATGCCTGACTTGAATGAGCCCAGGTAAATAATACCTCAATAAATAACACTGAATGATGGGAGAAGCGTATGAAACTGGAGTCACTGGCATTACATCATGGGTACCAATCCGAGCCGACCACGAAAGCGGCGGCTGTCCCGATTTATCAAACAACATCCTACACGTTTGATGATACCCAGCATGGGGCTGACCTGTTCGACCTGAAAGTGCCGGGTAATATATACAGCCGTATCATGAATCCGACCAACGATGTACTGGAGCAACGGGTCGCAGAAATGGAAGGCGGTATCGCTGCGTTGGCACTGGCTTCGGGTATGTCGGCCATCACATACGCCATTCAGTGTATTACACGTGCTGGCGACAACATTGTCAGTACCAGCCAGCTATACGGGGGCACTTACAATCTCTTTGCTCATACATTACCGAATCAGGGCATTGATGTGCGCATGGCATCGTTTGATGACTATGAGAAACTGGAAAGTCTGATTGACGATAAAACCCGTGCCGTGTTTTGTGAATCGATAGGTAACCCGGCGGGTAATGTCGTAGACCTAAAGCGTTTAAGCGACATTGCTCACCGTCACGGTGTGCCATTGATTGTTGATAATACAGTTGCGACACCGTTCCTTTGTCGGGCCATTGATCATGGTGCTGATATCGTCGTTCACTCCCTGACCAAGTACATTGGGGGACACGGTACCACCGTAGGTGGCATTATTGTTGATTCCGGACGCTTCGACTGGGTTGCCAACAAAGACCGTTTTCCGATGCTGAATGAACCGGACCCTTCCTATCACGGTGTTGTCTATACTGAAGCGTTGGGGCCGGCAGCATTTATCGGTCGTTGTCGTGTGGTGCCGCTCAGAAATACCGGTGCGGCGTTGTCACCACACAGCGCGTTTCTCATCATGCAGGGACTTGAGACGCTGGGGCTGAGAATGGAGCGTCACTGTCAAAATGCCGAGCGTGTTGCACAGCACTTGAAAAATCATGACAAAGTGTCCTGGGTCAATTACGCAGCACTACCTGACAGTCCCTATCAGGCTGTCTGCCAGAAGATTTGTGATGGTAAGGCGTCCGGTATTTTAAGTTTTGGCATTAAAGGTGGTCGGGAAGCGGGTGCCCAGTTTATCGATGCCTTGCAAATGATTTTGCGGCTGGTGAATATTGGTGATGCAAAATCTCTGGCTTGCCACCCGGCAACCACGACTCACCGTCAGTTAAGTCCAGAAGAGCTGGCGACTGCCGGCGTCAGCGAAGATCTGGTTCGACTTTCTGTTGGTATCGAACATATCGATGACATTCTTGCCGATATCGACCAGGCGTTGGCTCAAGTCGGGTGAGTGTCAAAGGAGATAGAAAAAAGCATGACTAACGACACAGAAAGTAAACCATCCGAAGCTGATTCCAGTAATAGTAAGGAGTCGAATGGGAGAAAATCGCTTCAGATGCGTTTTCATCTGATGGCAGGTGTCGTAGGCTTGGCTGGCTACATCCTGGTGGCCAGCCTGGCCAATGTATCAGTCGCCTGGGCAACCCCCTGGTATTATTTGCTGGGCTGGCCGCTTTTCTGTTTGGGAACAGCCTGGCTGACCCAGCAGTGCCCGGAGCGCAGTTGGCGCTGGCCATTGAGCATGATGCTGGGTCAGGTATTTGCCTCCATATTGTATGGTAATACGCTGTTTCCTGTGGCCATGATATTCGTGACAGTGCTGTCGATACCCCAGTTTGTGATAGCTTCCTATCTCAGTCGGCAGGAAAATAGTAGCACAAAGGATGTTTGATCATGTTTAAAGGCAGTCCAGAATTCACTCATGCACAGATGGATAAAGTCGGTGTGCTTCTGACGAACCTTGGCACGCCGGACGCACCTGAGAAGTCTGCACTGAGGCGCTACCTGAAAGAGTTTCTCTGGGATCCTCGGGTGGTTGAAGTGCCTCGTCCATTGTGGTGGATGATACTCAATGGTGTCATTTTGAACATCCGGCCAGCGCGTTCTGCGGCAGCCTATAAAACGGTCTTTACGGAAGAAGGCTCGCCGCTGCTGGTACACTCTCAGCGTCAGGGTGATGCCATGAAAGCGGCGCTGGCACAAAAAGGTCGGGATGATGTGGTGGTGGAAGTGGCCATGCGATATGGCAATCCATCGATCAAAAATGGCATCCAGGCATTGATGGATGCCGGTGTGCGCCGGTTGCTGGTGCTGCCTCTGTATCCTCAATATTCGGCTTCAACCACGGCTTCCACGTTTGATGCCGTCAGTGCCGATTTTCGTGAGCGTCGCTGGATACCTGAACTGCGCTTCATTAACCATTATCATGATTATCCCCTGTTCATTGAGGCGGCTGCGACTCGCATTCGCGAACATTGGGATCAGCATGGTCGGGCTGACCGCCTGCTGTTTTCCTATCACGGCGTCCCGCAACGCTATCTGGATAACGGCGACCCTTATTTCTGCGAATGTCATAAAACCAGTCGGTTGTTAGCCGCGGCACTGGGCTTGCAAAGTGGTGAATTTCTGACCACGTTCCAGTCTCGGTTTGGTAAAGAGGAATGGTTAAAACCTTATACGGATGAGACACTGAAAAGCCTCCCGGCAGAAGGGGTCACATCCGTGCAGGTGTTTTGTCCGGGGTTCTCGGCAGACTGTCTGGAAACCATTGAAGAAATCGGCGAAGAGAACCGGGATTATTTTGTCGAAGCCGGAGGTGAGCGATATGAATACATTGCCGCACTCAATGATCACCCAGCCCATATCGATGCATTAAGTGAACTCGTGTTACAGCACCTGCAAGGCTGGCCGTTACCGCAAATTGATCATCAGCGAGAATCCCGCGCCAGAGCGAAAGGTGCAAAAAGTTAACGAGTAATCAGGTCGGCCGGACAGCAGAGGGACAAAAAGAAGACAACTCAGGTTGTGCATAACACGGCAAAGAAGACAGAAATGAAAAGGGCCCATGCTTTTGCTTGGACCCTTTTTTGTTTTCACTGAGTTGCGGATTCGCTTTCGTCAGTCAGCCATTCATTCAGGTCAATAATGTCCTGCGGAGTCAGGACACCAGCTCTTCGCTTTAATTCCAGAGAATCAATGACGTAGTTGTAACGTGCATCGGAATAGTTTCTCAGGGCAACGAACAACTGCTGGCGAGACTGGAGCACATCAACAATGTTACGGGTGCCAACCTCGTAACCTGCTTCGATCGCATTCAGTGCGGCTTCGGCAGATACAATGGCCTGCTGACGTTGATTGATCACCAGTGCATCCGTGTTAACCCGGCGGTAGGCGTTGCGGATGTTTTGCGTGGTTTGGCGCCTTGCCAGTGTGGCTGCCTCCTGCTGCGCGACCAGGTTGTATTCTGCCTGTTCCTGCTGCGCAGTTAGTGAGTGGCCGGTATATAAGGGAATGCTGACCTGAACAGACAGGCTGACACCCTCAATGGCGCCAGCAGACCGAACCGAGCCGTCAGTACCCTGATTAGCAGTGGAGTCTACATACTGGTACCCGCCCTGCAGATTGACAGTCGGTAGACGAGCAGAGCGTCTGGCTTTGGTAACTTCCGTTTGTGCTTCCACGGCAGCACGGGCGGCCAGTAACTGTGGATTATTGTTCAGTGCTTCACTGACCCAGCGCTCCATGTCACCTTCAACCTGCTCTGCGGGGAAGTCATCGACCAACGTGTCGATGTTCGGGTGAGGTTGGCCGGTGATGGCTTCCAGAGCCTCGTAGCTGGTGGCCAGGGTATCCTGGGCAAGAATCGTGTTGTTGCGCGCCAGGTCGTACACTGCCTGAGCCTCATAGACTTCTGTAATGGCAACCAGGCCTACTTCTTCGCGCTGCTGGGTGCGTTCAAACTGGCGCTGCGACGCTTCTTCTTCCTGACGACGTGTTGTCAAATCATCAATGGCGCGCAACACGTTAAAGTAGGCGGTCGCGACCCGAATGATAAGGTCTTGTTCCTGTGCCTGGAAATTCAGGATTTGTGCACGCTCTGCGTCTTTGGCACCTTGATAGTTGTACCAACTTGACAGGTTAAAAAGTGCCTGCGAAAGTCCCAAGCTGTAGCGTCGGGTACTGGCTGGCAGTTCGGTGTAGCTGATGTCACCTGCCAGGCCGGAGTTCTGGCGTTGCTCAGAAAAAGTGGCATTCGCCTGGGGCAGGATGCTGGCGCGCGCCATATCCAGCTGTGTGCGATTGGCATTCAGTTGTGCTTCAGCCTGACGCAGTGTCGGGTCATTACGCATGGCCAGTTCCATGATAGTGACCAGGTCGTCAGCGAAAACTGGATTAGAAGCAACAAGCAAGCCTGCCGCGATTGCTGTTGTGCGGAAAAAACGTACCATAATAAGAAATCCTGTCAGATCAATCTTTAGCTGAAATGATCAGCAGCGGTTCTTTATTAGTATTATAGCCGCTGACGGGTCCTGCAGAGCTGATGCAATTTTACACAGTGTCAATACCTTGGCCAAATGACAAAAGGCACTATTTTGCAACGAATTGAGTGGCTCTGTGGTAACACTTTGAGCCATATTCAGGCATAATGGGCATCCCTGAATTCACGTCCTGACGCATAAAACACAGGCCAGACAGTAGGATAGAGTAATGAGCGCCAACCCCGAACACTTTCTCGACAGAATTACCCAGTTGGACGATAAAACCAAGTATTCGTTCAGCAACTCGCGCAAAGTGTATGTAAACGGTTCGCGTCCGGACATTCGTGTACCTATGCGCGAGATCATCCTGTCGGATACGCTGACAGAGAATGGCCGGGAGCCAAACGAGCCGTTGCGTGTCTATGACACCTCCGGTATTTACTCAGATCCGGACGCCACGATTGATCTGCGTGAAGGGCTGCCCGCCATCCGGGAACCCTGGATTGCTGAGCGTGGCGATACCGAGACATTGCCGGGGCTGACTTCCCGATTCGGCCAGCAGCGTCAGGCTGATGTGCAAACAGCGCATCTGCGGTTTGAGCATATCCACAAGCCTCGCCGAGCCAAAACAGGTGCCAATGTATCCCAACTGCACTACGCGAGACAAGGCATCATTACACCGGAAATGGAATATATCGCGATTCGCGAAAACATGAGCATTGCGCAGATGCGTGAACAGCTTGGCGATCGTGTCGCTACACCGGGTGATCTTGAGTTCCAGCATCCGGGGCAGTCCTTTGGTGCGGCAATTCCCAGAGAGATCACGCCTGAATTTGTGCGCGATGAAGTGGCTCGCGGCCGCGCCATTATTCCAGCCAACATTAACCACCCGGAAGTGGAGCCGATGATCATTGGCCGCAACTTTCTGGTAAAAGTGAATGCCAACATCGGTAACTCAGCAGTGACCTCTTCCATTGAAGAGGAAGTCGAGAAGCTGACCTGGTCGGCGCGCTGGGGGGCGGACACCGTCATGGATCTGTCCACGGGCAAGAATATCCACGAAACCCGCGAGTGGATCATCCGTAATTCCATGGTGCCCATCGGTACGGTGCCGATCTACCAGGCACTGGAAAAAGTCGGTGGTGTAGCTGAGGATCTGACCTGGGAAATTTTCCGCGATACGCTGATCGAACAGGCTGAGCAGGGGGTTGATTACTTCACCATCCATGCCGGAGTATTGTTGCGCTATGTGCCACTGACGGCCAAACGTGTAACCGGTATCGTATCGCGCGGTGGCTCGATCATGGCCAAGTGGTGCCTGGCGCATCACAAGGAAAACTTCCTGTATACGCACTTTGAAGACATCTGCGAAATCATGAAGGCCTATGATGTGACCTTCTCGCTGGGTGATGGCTTGCGCCCCGGTTCTGTGGCTGATGCCAACGACGCGGCTCAGTTCGGTGAACTGGAAACGCTGGGCGAGCTGACCAAAATCGCCTGGAAACATGACGTGCAGTGCATGATCGAAGGTCCTGGCCATGTGCCCATGCACATGATCAAAGAGAATATGGACAAGCAACTGGCCGTCTGTGATGAAGCGCCGTTCTACACGCTTGGGCCATTGACGACCGATATTGCACCTGGCTACGACCACATCACATCCGGTATTGGCGCTGCCATGATTGGCTGGTTTGGCTGTGCCATGCTTTGCTATGTGACGCCAAAAGAACACCTTGGTCTGCCTGATAAGCAGGACGTAAAAGAAGGTCTGATGGCATACAAGATTGCTGCTCATGCAGCAGACCTGGCCAAAGGACATCCGGGTGCGCAGTTACGTGATAATGCGCTATCGAAAGCCCGTTTCGAATTCCGCTGGGAAGACCAGTTTAACCTGGGTCTGGATCCGGAAACTGCGCGCGCCTATCACGATGAAACGTTGCCCAAGGATTCTGGCAAAGTGGCCCACTTCTGCTCCATGTGTGGACCTAAATTCTGCTCCATGAAAATCTCTCAGGAAGTGCGTGATTACGCTGCCGCTCAGGGAGACAATGGCGAAGAAAATGCAGAAACGGCTGCAACCCGTGCCGAGATTGAGGCGGGTATGGCCAAAATGTCTGAAGAATATAACAACAGTGGCCGCAAGCTGTACCACAAGGTTTAATCCACGGTTGGGATTACATTATTAATGCAGTGCCGCCGGAACAGATGGTATGTTTTCCGAGCGTGCACTGCCCGAATACAAGAGTTGCTTTAATGTCTGAAATGAAAGCTGATGACCTGAACATCGAATCGATAGAGACCCTGATGACGCCTTTGCAGTTGAAAGAACAGATGCCACTGGAAGGCAAGGCGTTGGAATCAGTGCAAAACGCCCGGCAAAGCATTTTCAATATCCTGGACAGGAAAGACCCCAGGCTGTTTGTTGTGGTAGGGCCCTGTTCAATCCATGACCCGAAAGCGGCCATGGATTATGCTCACCGTTTGAAGGAACTGGCTGCCAAAGTGGATGATACGCTGTGCCTGGTGATGCGTGTCTATTTTGAGAAACCGCGCACTTCTGTGGGCTGGAAAGGTCTGATTAACGATCCCTTTATGGATGATACCTTCCAGATTGAAGAAGGTCTGAAAATCGGTCGTCAACTGCTGCTGGACATTGTGTCGCTTGGCCTGCCTGCGTCGACAGAAGCGCTGGATCCGATTTCGCCACAATACCTGCAGGACCTGATTGCCTGGTCAGCTATTGGTGCAAGAACCACTGAGTCCCAGACTCACCGGGAAATGTCGAGCGGTCTGTCATCAGCAGTGGGCTTTAAGAATGGTACTGATGGTGGCCTTACCGTGGCTGTGAACGCAATGCAGTCAGTTAGCAGCCCGCATCGCTTTCTGGGCATCAACAAGGAAGGACAGGTTTCGGTTGTTCGCACCAAGGGTAACCCGTATGCACACGTCGTATTGCGTGGTGGCAGCAGCGGCCCTAACTATGACTCGGTGCATGTGGCAAAAGCAGAGCAGGCACTGGAAAAAGGTGGTGTTAACCAGAACATCATGATCGATTGCAGTCATGCCAACTCCAATAAGGATCCACAGATTCAGTCACTGGTACTGAAAGATGTGACCAATCAGATTCTGGAAGGTAATCAGTCCATTATTGGTTTGATGCTGGAAAGTAATATTAATTTCGGCAACCAGAAAATCCCCAAGAACCTGGATGATCTGAAATACGGTGTGTCAGTGACGGATGCCTGTATCGATTGGGCTGAAACCGAAAGAAGCATTCTGGAGATGGCAGACAAGCTTCGTGATGTGCTGCCCAAACGTGTGGCTGACTAACGTCAGACGACGGGCACCTCAGTTTTTTTTGTGGTTTGAGTGGCGGGCGAGGTCTGTACCTGGTTGCGACCGTTGTTTTTTGCGCTATACAGTGCATGGTCGGCACGTTGGTAGGCTTCGTCGAGTGCCTCTTCTCGTGAGTGATCAAACTCACTGATACCCAGGCTGATTGTAATTCTGATAGGTTTGCCGTTTACTTGGAACGTCGCCTCTTCTACTTTTCTTCGCAGGTTTTCAGCAACCTCTGCCGCCTTTTGGGCGGAACTGTGCCTGAGCAAGATGGCAAATTCCTCGCCACCCCACCGGCAGACCAGGTCACTGCTTCGAACCGAGTTTCGTAAAATGGCAGCAAGTGACTTCAGGACTTCATCCCCGGTCAGGTGGCCATATTCATCGTTCACCTTTTTAAAATGATCAATGTCCAGCAGGATCAGGCTGGGTGGTCGGCCGTGACGTTGTTGCAGGACCAGTTCTTCCTTGACCAGTAAGTTAAACAGACGGCGGTTTGCCAGTCCGGTTAACTCATCCTCTGTTGCCAGGCGTTGCAAGCGGCGATTACTGTCTTCCAGCAGTGCTTGCTGCTCCTGTATCCGGGATTCCTGGTTGAGCTGAACAGTCGTGTTGCGCCACTGGATCAGTAACAATGCCAGAGCCACACCGGTAGCGGTTAATCCGTTCACCCGGTTCGACAACAGGATTTCAGGGTCTGTCTGAGTGATGCCGACAGCATAGTAGAAGCACACATAAAGCACTGAGCAGATGACAGTGGCATGCCAGGGAGGCATGAGAAATAAAACGCCGATTACGGTGCATGCGATAAGAAAGGGCGTGACAGCCGGAGTCACTAATTGATCGACGGTGACGACAACGACCCCGGCGAGCAAAACAGTGATAAAGCCCAGCCAATAGGTAAATCGCAGCATGCCCGGAGCCACTGGTCGTTGACGGCAATGCCAGGCAATTAGCGCCAGCACAGCTGCCGCTATCATCAGTGCAAAGTGATACACGAGCAGCCCGGTTCGCCACTGGGCTTCAGCAGCAGTCGTCGCTTGGTATTGTGAAAACAACCATATATGAGCAGCAGAGACTGGTGAGGCTACCATGCCAATAAAAAAGAAACGGTTAACCGTCCTGTGAATCAGCGTTAGTCGGTATTGCTTGTGCAACGCTCGTTGATGCAGAAATAAATGGCGCAATTTTTCCAGCATAGATGCTATGTTGATCTTGTTTTCAAAAATGCAACATTGCCCGTAAAAAAAAGGCAGGTCAATGACCTGCCTTGAATAACTCATCAGTTCTAGAGGTAAATCAACACAACGATAAAATTAGCGACTCAAGTTTCATTGTGTATCCCTCTTTTTTACTTGCTTGCACTTCTACTACTACACTACTACTGCTTGGGAGGAGCTGGTATTCAGCCGTTAAGGTTCCAGCTGAGGGAAAAGTTACTGGTTACTGACAATGCTCAATGATGCGGTATCGTCTGGTTCAGCCTGACCCTGAGCTATCCATGACTGGACCCAGGGATCTGCCAGCAAGGTGTCAGCATAGCGTTGGGCTTCAGCGCTAAGTACCGCGCCGTAACTGTTAAATATGATGGCTAGCGGTGCATACATGCAATCTGCAATGGAAAACCTGCCGAACAGGTACTCTCCGCCAGCGCCATGTTTACGTCGGCAGCAACTCCAGATAGCATCAATGCGGGCAATTTCATTGGCGATGGGCTCGGGAACGGACAGATCAACGGAGGCTTTACAGTTCATTGGCCAGTGTTCTTTCAAATGCGGAAATTCGGCATGGATCTCGGCGCATACTGATCGTGCTGTGGCGCGCTTACGTGGACTGGCAGGCCAGCCCTTGCCATCCAGCAATGCCTCGGATATGTATTCGCAGATAGCCAGTGAGTCCCAGACCGTGGTTTCCTGATGCAGCAATGCCGGTACTTTCAATGAAGGCGAAAGCGGGCCGAGCTTTTCAGCAGTATTGCGTTGATACAAGGGAACCTGTACTTCATCGAAGTCTATCCCAAAGTGTTTTAATAATAACCAAGGCCGCATGGACCAGGAGGAAAAGTTCTTATTGCCAATGACCAGTTTTACTGCCTTCATGATCTGGCTGCCCCAACTTAGTTGTCGATGAATTTATTCTCAACGGTCTTTTATTGTTCAGCGTTGTAGTTAACCGTTTTTGTTGTAAACCGTCTTCTGTGTTTAAGAGGTTGATATTCGATTAGACAAGAGGTTTATTGCAGCCCGGTGCATAAACAAAGGCGATGTCCTGACTAATTATGGCAAAATGCTGACAAACCAGTCAGGCAAGTCCGCCGTCGATAATGAGGCATGGAGAAATGCGATATAGTCAGCACTGTTGCCAGGCTGACTTAGCATGTCTGAGCAACAACGCTAGAATCAAGTAACGGGCCAGGGTGTTTTATGGCAAGACGCATTGCAATTGTTGAAGATGAAGCCGCAATCCGCGAGAACTACGCTGATGTATTGCGCAAGCAAGGTTATGAAGTACAGACTTTCCCCAATCGCAAAGAAGCGATGAAAGCTTTTGATCTGCGACTTCCCAATCTGGCGATTATTGATATCGGCCTTGAAAACGAGATAGATGGTGGTTTCGCGCTATGCCAGGCATTGCGCTCCATGTCAGAAGCATTGCCAATTATTTTCCTGACCGCGCGGGATAATGATTTTGATACCGTCAGCGGGTTGCGTATGGGCGCTGACGACTACCTGACCAAGGACATCAGTCTGCCACATTTGTCTGCGCGTATCGCGGCGCTATTCCGCCGCCAGGATGCCTTGAATCAGCCGACATCGCCAGAGAACCTGTTGCAGCGTGATCAGCTTGTACTGGATATAGGCCGATTGACGGTGCAGTGGGACGGGCAATCAGTGCCGTTAACGGTCACAGAATTCTGGATGGTGCATGCTCTGGTCAAATTTCCCGGTCATGTCAAAAGCCGTCAGGTGCTGATGCAGGAATCCAAGATATTTGTCGATGGCAGTACTATTACTTCGCATATCAAACGGGTGCGTAAAAAGTTTATTCAAGTAGATTCCGATTTTGACTGCATTGAGACGGTATACGGCATGGGCTATCGCTGGAATACGCAGCCGGTAGCCGGGGCAGAAAGCTGATATGTCACTTAGGTTTCGGGTCGATTAACCATGGCAGGCATCTGGAGAACACCTTTTGGTATTCGCTTCAAGCTGGTTTTCCTGTCCAGTTTTTTGCTGGTTATCCCCTGGCTGGGTTACCAGTATATCCTGGAAATGGAGGACTACCTGCGCCGCGGCCAGGAAGAAGTGGTTCTGGGTACCGCACAGGCACTGGCGACAGCCCTGAATGAGCGGCCAGAACTGTTTGATGAAGGGACGTTCTCACCTGCTGCGAAACGTCCGGAAAACCTCTATGTGTACCCGATCTATTATTCCATGTCGCTTGATGACAGTGCGACCATGGACTGGCGGGACTATCAGCGGTATGAACTGCCCTATGGACGGGCCAATACCATTGCCACACCGTTAAACCAGCAGAGTGAGTTTTCGCGTTATTACCATAATGATGATTCACTGAACTTCCGTCTGCTGGTAGGTGAACATAATCGTTACCTCTATGCCTATATCAAGGTTGTTGACGACAACCTTGTATACCGCTCACCAGACAGTTTGAGTATTCATCGCAGCGACTTTCTGCAAATTTCCATGGTCAACCCGGATAACGAGTTGACCCGCTATGTCATCTCGCCCAGAGGGCCTGAGTTTATCTATGCCTATCGCCTGGGCGAAGATATTCGGGATATTGGTGCTCTTGTCCATGAAGAGCGAATCAATGGCCAGTGGTACGAGACCAGTGACGGTTACACAGTCGAATTGCGTTTGCCGTTGAACCTGCTGGGCGATCAGCTGGGTTTTGCAATCTACGATGTCGATGACCCCCAGGCCAGGGACGTGTCCGCCGTAGTAGCCACCTCTGATGTGAACAGTGCCGAGCGACTTGGCAGCCTGCTGCGCCCAACGCCTGAGATAGATAAAATCGTCGAAGGCATGGGGCATACCAATTCCAGGATACAGGTGGTTGATCGTAATAATCGGGTACTGCTGAGCGTAGGTGATATCCAGTCGGCCACTGGTTTGGCGCTTTCCAGAGAACCCGCTGAGGACCAGATCAACAAATACTGGCGCTATGTAGAAGACAGGGTGTTGCATCCGATTTATTACCAGATTCTGACCAAACCTTCGAATGACTTTATTGATGACCTCTATGTGGGCAGTACCCTGGAAGGGGCGCACCTGACGGCGGCATTAGCCGGGCAACCGATGACCCAGTTTCGCACGCTGGATGACAGTGAGACCCGTATTCTCGAGGCGGCTCATCCGATCATGGCTGATGGCGATGTAATGGGTGCGGTGGTGGTTGATCAGAACATGAATGGTCTGCGGACATTCCGGAACCAGGCGCTGGAAACACTCTTTAATACCATTCTTGGCGTTATGCTGATCGTCGTCTTTGGCCTGTTTTTCTTTGCTTCCCGTATTTCCTCCCGGATCCGGGGCTTGCGTAATCAGGCAGAGAATATTATTGACGACAACGGGCGCCTGCAAAACACCATCGTCGCCAGCCAGAATTCTGATGAGATCGGTGATTTGTCACGTAGCTTTTTCCATATGGTTGAACGCCTGGGGCAGTACACTAATTATCTTGAAAATATGTCTTCCAGGCTGTCGCATGAGCTCCGCACTCCCGTCACGGTAGTGCGCTCGTCCCTGGAAAATCTCGGTATGGTGGTTAGTGACAAGGAGACGTCTGTCTATATCGAGCGTGCGGAGGAGGGGATTAACCGTCTTAATCTCATCCTTACCAATATGAGTGAAGCCACTCGGCTTGAGCAGATGCTGCAGACCTCAGAGAAAGAGCCAATTGACTTGGCTAAAGTGCTGGCCGGCTGTGTTGAAGGCTACCGTCTTGCTTACCCTGATACGGAGATTCAGGCAGATTTACAGGGACGGATTATGATCCGGGGCGTCCCCGAATATATTGCACAGTTGATGGACAAGCTGATAGCCAATGCAGTGGAATTCAGTTATCAGAACAGGCCGATCACCGTCTATTGCCGGGCCAGTCGTGATAAAGCCATATTGCGGGTGAGTAACTATGGGCCGTACTTGCCTGAAGAAATGAAAGACCGGTTGTTTGACTCAATGATTTCGGTGCGCCCGCAAGAGAAACAAAGGGAGCCTCATCTGGGTATGGGGCTGCATATTGCCCGCTTGATCACAGAGTTCCACCAAGGGCAAATCCGCGCGGAAAATATTGCTGACTATGAAGGCGTTGCCATCACCATGACGGTGCCTCTGTTGCATGAGTAGCGGCAAGGTAGTTGCCGATACCAACAGTTGTCAGACAGAGACCTGTCAGAGAGAAAGCAGTAATAAATAGCGCGGTTCAATCAGCCCTTTGCTCAGTCTGACTCCTGATGGACGGGCACAAAATAATCCGGGGCATTTTTTTTCACTACCTCGGAACTCTCATGCCAGGCATGGCAGGTGTTCAACACAAAAGGCTTGCCTTTGTACCGTGAGTTATCTGAATCTGCTACACGTCGTCGATGATTCTGGAGTGGTTTGATGGTCTGGATGGCAACGGTCGCCATGGGGAACAGTAATTCCGTCAAATGTGTGCAGCCCTGAACGCCTCCGACCTTTTGTCGTATGGCCTGTCGCCAGCCCGGCCCCATGGTTAATCCAATCAGTGATTTGTATGCCGGTGTGATATCCGGGCACATGGCAAACGGGCTATTATCGGTCGCGGCTTCGATGTCTTTGATTTCGAGTTTTTCATTGACTGTGACACGCAATAACATCTCATGTAGCGGGTCCCCAGGCTCGATACTGCCCCGCCAATTGTTCTGAAAGGCATAGGTTTTGGTGTCAGTCAGGTGAGCTTCGATATCAAACAGCCCGTCCTCGCGCTCATAACCGGTGAAATTAATCTGACGGGTGTGTATGTGCTGGCGTTTTGCCGGCTCTGGCAATGGCATTGGCTACCTCCCAATTAGACGCTATCAGTATAACGCAAAAATCGGGCAAGCGTTCGGTTCTGTGGGTTGCTGGCAACCCGGTGCTGGCTACGGCATAATCGCTGTTTTTGGTTTTTCTCAGGAGCGATTTTTTTGTATCGTGCTGAATTTTCGTCAAAAGACATCGAAGTCATAGAGCGTAAGACATTGTTCCGGCGCTTTTTTGCCCTGGAAAGTCTGACAGTCCGGCATCGGCGGTATGAGGGTGGCTGGACAGAGCCTTTCGAGCGAGAGCTTTTTTGTCGCGGCCAGGCCGCAGGTGTTTTGTTGCATGACCCTGAGCGCAACGAAATTGTCATGGTTGAACAATTCAGAATTGGCTTGATTGATAATGTAGAAGAGAGCCCCTGGGCACTGGAACTGGTGGCAGGCATGCTGGACCAGGCTGAGGATATGGAAACCATGGCCAGGCGTGAAATTAAAGAAGAAACGGGCCTGCAGGTGCAATCCGTAACGCCGGTTTGCCAGTATTACAACAGTCCGGGTGGCAGTGATGAAAAAATCCACCTGTATTATGCCCAGGTGGATAGTAGCCAGGCAGGTGGTATTCATGGACTGGCATCAGAAAATGAAGATATAAAGGTTGTTGTGCTTTCGGTATCTGAGGTGCTGGCAGCACTGCACGATGGCCGTATTAATAATGCGATGGCCATTATTGCTCTGCAATGGTTTGAATTGAATTATGGAAACAAACGGTAACGCATTGTCTTCAGACACTATTAACAAGCCACGCTATCGTGTGGATTTATCGGCTTACATGTCGCTGTGTGATGGTAATTATCACCAACTCCTGGCGTTATGGCCGGGTTTGGCCGTGGCCGGTGAGAATCAAACCCGATATTTGCAGATCAGGCACAGGCGCAACGGCAGCAGCAGTGATCATGCCAATAAGTTGCTGGTCTCCATCCGTGTCACTGAGAGTTTTCGCTATACTCAGACACTGGAAATACAGCTGCTGCGGCAGCAACCCGTCTGGCCGGCCAGGTTTCCTAACCTGGATCCTGTTATGCAGGTGAGGGTCTACCATGATGCGATGACGGCTGAGCCGGTAAGTTATCAGGGGCACCGCCGCGTGCCAGTTAAAAATGCGATTCCGAATGAGCGTATGTATCACCAGGACGAGAAGCACCAGATTAATGAGTTTTTGTCAGCCTGGCTGGACCTGTGCCTGCAATCGGGTGTCGAAATGACCCGACACGACCCCTTGTGTACCTGAGTTGAATGGTAGAGAACTAGATTTTGACACAAGCCCTGTATCCACAGACAGATCGGCAGAACCTGGATAATTCGCCCTCCGGTGCGCCGCCCCATTATGTTGTGCAAATGACAGACCCACACTTGTTCGGTACCCCGGGCAGAACATTGCTGGGTATGGACACTGTAAATAGCTTTCAACAGGTACTGAGTCATTTGCCAGCGGATAAAATTGATCATATCGTACTCACTGGTGATCTTGCCCAGGATGCCTCAGCTCCCGCTTATGAAAATTTGATAGCCATGCTGGCTCCGCTAGGCTTGCCATTTACCTGGTTGCCTGGCAATCACGATAACGCAAATTTAATGGCGGAAATTGCCAAAGCTCACGGCGGTGGTATTGGTGACAGGGTAGTTGTCATTGGGCGGTGGCGTCTTATCATGCTGGATACGAGCGTACCCGCAGAGGTGCATGGTGAGTTGTCCGACAGGGAGCTTGCCTGCCTGAAGGCTGAGTTGGAACAGGCAGAGAAGCAGGATCAGTTTTGTCTGGTATGTCTGCACCATAACCCGTTACCGGGCACATCAGAATGGATGCTGGAAATCGGATTAAAGAACGCGGCGGCGTTTCAACAGGTTTTGCAGCCCTTCCGGCACCGGATTGCTGCGGTTCTGTTTGGGCATATTCACCAGAACATTGATCGGGCTGATGAGGATGGAATACGCTATATTTGTACACCATCCACCAGCATTCAATTCAAGCCGCATGTGACAGACTTTGAGCTGGATATTTTACAGCCTGCGTATCGCTGGCTGGAGCTGTATGATGATGGTCGCATAGAAACTGGGGTTTGCCACTTGCAAAACTTTGAACTGACTATTGATATGTCGGCCCCGGGTTACTGAGACAACAGAGAAAAAGGGTAATATGAGCAATAGCTATAACGCTAACGCAATTGAAGTGCTGACGGGGCTGGATCCGGTACGAAAACGTCCAGGGATGTATACAGACACATCACGCCCCAATCACCTGATTCAGGAAGTACTGGATAACAGTGTTGATGAAGCGTTGGCTGGTCACGCCAAGACTATCAAGCTGACATTACAGAAAGATGGCTTCATAGAAGTGGAGGATGATGGCCGGGGTATGCCGGTTGATATTCACCCGGAAGAAGGTGTGTCAGGTGTTGAGCTGATCCTGACCCGGCTGCATGCGGGCGGCAAATTCTCAGATAAAAACTATAACTTCTCAGGCGGCCTGCATGGCGTGGGTGTTTCTGTGGTTAACGCGCTGTCGAGCAAGCTTGAAGTCATCATCAGGCGCGACGGTAATGTTCATCAAATGGACTTCAGGGATGGTGAAAAGGCGAGCGAGTTGAATGTGATCGGTAGTGTCGGTCGCCGTAACACAGGTTCTACCGTCCGTTTTCTCCCCGATGCCAAATACTTTGATTCCCCAAAGGTTTCCATAACCCGCTTAAAGCATGTGCTTCGCGCCAAGGCCGTGCTTTGTTCCGGACTTCGCGTTGTATTCATCGACAACACGGTCAGCGAGGACAAGGCACAAAGTGAAGAATGGTGCTATCAGGATGGTTTGAATGATTACCTGCTGCAGGGCACCGGTGATTACCTGACGTTGCCGGTTGAGCCGTTTAACGGCAGCAGTGCGGGTAATGATGAAGGGGTTGACTGGTCAGTACTGTGGTTGCCAGAAGAGGGTGATGTGCTTCAGGAAAGCTACGTTAACCTGATCCCAACGGCACAGGGCGGGACGCATGTTAACGGTTTGCGCACGGGGTTGCTTGATGCCATGCGTGAATTTTGCGAGTTTCGCAACCTGCTACCCCGAGGCGTCAAACTGACGCCTGATGATATCTGGGAGCGTTGCTGCTTTGTCCTCTCTGCCAAGATGAAGGACCCGCAGTTTTCCGGACAAACTAAAGAGCGTCTGTCTTCCCGACAGTGCGCCGCCTTTGTTTCTGGTGTGGTTAAAGACGCATTCAGTCTGTGGCTGAACCAGCACACAGCAGATGCAGAAGCACTGGCTGAGCTTTGTATCAGTCAGGCGCAGCGGCGTATGAAGGCCAATAAAAAAGTGGCACGCAAAAAAGTGACGTCTGGTCCGGCGCTGCCAGGCAAGCTTGCCGATTGTGCCACTCAGGATGTGATGGCTGGCGAGCTCTTCCTGGTGGAAGGCGACTCGGCAGGGGGGTCAGCCAAACAGGCACGCGATCGTGAAACACAGGCCATCATGCCCTTACGTGGGAAAATCCTGAACACCTGGGAAGTGGATTCGTCAGAGATTCTGGCCTCACAGGAAGTCCATGATATTGCCGTAGCGCTGGGTGTGGACCCGGGGTCAGCAGATCTGGGCGGTCTGCGCTATGGCAAAGTGTGCATCCTGGCGGATGCTGACTCGGATGGTTTGCACATTGCGACGTTGTTATGCGCACTGTTTGTCCGGCATTTCAGACCATTGGTAGCAGCGGGGCGGGTCTATGTATCGATGCCACCGCTGTACCGTATTGATGCCGCCAAAGATGTTTACTACGCGACTGATGATGACGAGAAAAACGGTATCCTGGATCGCATCGCGGCCGAAAGAAAGAACGTCAAAGTTAATGTTCAGCGCTTTAAAGGCCTTGGCGAAATGAACCCGTTGCAATTGCGTGAAACAACCATGAGTCGGGACACCCGCCGCCTGGTGCAACTGGTGCTGCCGGAAGAGGACGGCAAAGCCGGGTACAGTGAAACAGATGAAGCATTGGATATGCTGCTGGCCAAGAAGCGCGCTTCGGATCGAAAGCACTGGCTGGAAGAATATGGCAACCTGGCTGAGATGTTGAACTAATGGATGTGCATGAGAGTGCTTGCTTTAGCAGGCTGCTCTCATGCACACAGGCAAGGGGTTAGAAATTCAGCCGGATACCTGCACGGACACCTGACTGTTCTTTAATTTCAGCATAGCCGGCATTCAGTGAGACCTGGTCTGTCAGGTAGAGCCGGGCAGTGACGTCGTAGCCCACCTCGCCATCAATATCATCCCCGTCAACATAGTTTATGCCGCCTTCAACTTCAAAGTTATCGGTCAACAGCGTCCGTACCCCCAGGTTTGCGCCATAGCCGTCGCCTTCTTCTTCAAATCCTGCGAACTCACCTTCGCTGCCAAGATAGCTGACGCCTGCTACCAGATCTGTGTTTGATGACAGTGGTGTGTGATAGCCCAGACCAAATGAGTAATTGTCGACTTCGATAGGCTCAGAACCAGTGCCAGTAAAGAATGAGCGATCTGATTCGCCTGTGCTATAGCTGCCCTTCAGGAAAAAAGCAGGGCTGATAGAGAATGCTGCCTGAGCGCCATATGATGAGAAATCTTCATCAAAAATTTCGCCTTCGGTATAACCTAGATCCAGATAATTGTAGGAAAAAGGCGAGTTTCCTGGCTGCTGGGCCAATGCTGAACCTGCATAGGCGCAAGTTAAAGTGGCAATACTGGTACCCAGAAGCAATCGCTTAATGTTCATCATAGTCGTCTCTCCCTTCATCTTGTTACTTTTAGATGACTCAATAGTGACAACGAGAGGAAGTAGATATTATTCCAATCAATATTCTGATTATCTCCTGAAAGCTCAAATTTGGTGTAATTAGGTACTATCGTCAACTGTTGTCATTAATTTGAATTAACAACACAGAATAATATCTGTTGTTATTGATATGAATAGCAAAAACTACCTGTCTTGGCTTGACTTTGGTTGTTTAAGGGAAGACACTCGAAACTGATTTGTTCCTGCTGAGTTTAAGACTTTTCCTGAAACTAGCAGTCAAGATGTGAGAATTTCGAAACATTTGCATTGCGTCTCAAACTCTTTGTAATTCGTCTCAGTGTACGGGGCGATAAGGGGCAAATACACCGAGAAAATAGAAGCTTGTCCACGATAATGGATTGTCAAGACGAGCTTCTTGTTGTACTTACTCATTTGAATGATTAACGGATGTAACGAGTGACACATGGAAAACGTCTTATATATCGTTATCTTAGCGCTTCTGCTGGGCACCATTTTGGCATGGTTTCGTACACGGCAATCGACTTCTGATTTTCCTTATCAGCCTCAAAGCCGACTCCTGACGAAAACTGAAACAGAGCTCTACCAATCAATTGTGCAGACACTGAATTCACACCGAAATCTTGATGATTTGATGGTTTTTGCCAAAGTACGCATTGCTGATGTTATCAACCCGGGTAAAGCCCTGGTAGGTAATGACTGGCAGGATGCATACGGGCGCATCAGCAGCAAGCATTTTGATTATGTGGTTTGTACTGCTGAAGACAGCCAGATTCGTTTGATAATTGAGTTGGATGATGGCAATCAGCGCTCTGTTAAGAAATTGCGTCGTGATCACTTTCTGGATCAGATTTGTGCATCGGCATCAGTGCCACTGTTACGAATTCCCGCGCAGCAGGGCTACGATCTGGAAGCGCTTTGGTTAACCATCAATGCCAAGCTGTTGAAGGTGCCTAACGCTATTGATGCTGGTATAGATGAGAAAAGCTCATCATTCCAGCAGAAACCAGCAGATCAGGGAGCCCTTGGCGCTTAACTATAAAGCGCCTCCGCAGCTACTGCCTTGCCCCGCTGTGCAAGCATAGCAGTGCTCGGCGACAGCGATGGCCTGGCCATCAATATGAGTGTTCAGTAAATCCATTAAATGTCTGGCTTGTCCTGGCATGGTGATGCTGAGTTGCTGGTTGAAATCACAGTCGTACAAATTACCCTGCCAATCCACGCTTACCAGGTGCCGGCACATCACGCCAGGAAGGTTTGCGTCCAGGTGGTTTTTTTTCAGCAGTTCCATGTAGGGCTGAAACTGGCCTTTCGAAATCAGAGTGGAGCCAAAGCGTTTGATTGGCATGTTTGCCAGCGCAAATAAATGGTTGAAATCAATATCAAAGTGTTCTTTCAGTTCGCGCTTATAATCATTTTCCAGTGCTAGCTGGTCAGGTGGTAATGATGGCCCTTGCGGGTTATAGACCAGATTCAGGGTGAGTCCGGAATCATTGCGGCCATAACCAAGTTCATTCAGGCGCTGCAAGCCACTAATACTTCGGTCGAATACACCTTTGCCTCTTTGCTGGTCAACATTGGCTACGGAATAGCATGGCAGAGACGCTACGATTTCTACACGATGTTCTGCCAGGAACTCAGCCAGGCTTTCTTGGCCAGGCTCCGACAAAATGGTGAGATTGCAGCGATCAATGACATGAATGCCAGCTTGATACGCATCGCTGACCAGCTTTCTGAAATGGTCGTGCATCTCTGGTGCACCGCCGGTGAGGTCCAGCGTTGTCATACCTCTGGCTTTCATGACGGGGATGATCAGCCGCAGATTTTCTTCCCCCATCATCTCGGTACGATCAGGGCTGGCATTGACATGGCAGTGCAGGCATCGCTGATTGCAGCGGTACCCCAGATTTACCTGCAGTGTGTTCGCTGCATCACGGTAAATGTCAGGAAAATCTGTTACTTCCAATAGCGGCAAGGTGGCATGCATAATCAGGGTGGCTCCTATTGTAGTCTTCCGGGTCAGTCTTCAGTGCGACGTAATAGCAGAAGTGGAATTTTGCTTTCACTGATCATTCGGGACGTATTACTGCCCACGAAAAACTCCCTGAAACGAGAGTGGCTATAAGCGCCCATAACCCGCAGATCAATATTATGCTCTTCCTGAAACTGGGCCAGGGTAGGCAGCAACTCACCCTGGAGAAGGTGGGCCATGACCTGCATCCCTTGATTTATCAGCCGGTTGCAGGTCTCACTGAGTTGTTGGCGGCACTCTTTGCCGCCAACCATAATAAGGTGGCCTTGCAGTCCGGACAATAAACGACTGTGGGCCAGCTCATCCAGCGCGCGATCGCTTTCCGGGGAGCCATCAAAGGCAATCATGTAGCGCTCTGGGGCTTTGAAGTCGCTGGGGGCGACAAGTACCGGTTTGTGAATGGCGCGAACTGCCGTTTCAACCTTGGAGCCAATTCGGTGAGGCTCTGTCTGATGATCCTCGCCGCGGCGCCCGATGACAAAGGCCCGGGTTTCATTCTCGTAATTCTGCAAGGCTTCGCTGATGCTGCCATGCCGCTGTGCGCTGCTGACCTCAATGTTCCCCATTTCACGGATATGAGCCTCAGCATCAGCCAGCAGGTGCCGGCCATGCTCCATTGCCAGGCGGCCGCGCTGCTCATCCAGTGACGTCAGTTCCTCCAGGAGTTGCTCGCGACTGCCCAGACCGATAGTCCCTGACAGATCTTCAAGTACAGGTGATTGAGATTTCTCAATGACGTGTAACAGCCTGACTGGTGTGCTGAGCCTCTGACTTAACCAGCCTGCGGCATCACAGATAGCTCCGGTCATACCTGAGCCATCAATGCAGGCTGTGATGGCTGATGCGGTCGATGATTCAGACATAATGCGCCCCTCACTCCATGACTTGTCTGATTTAGTGGACTCCTATCTTGTCACCTTCATCAGCATTGTCAAACTCACTGAATTTGCTGGCAGAGGATTGTGTTACCTCGTTCTCATGCCACATAAAATTCACGAAACTGCCATCTTTGCTTCACTGATATGTCAAACAACCGGCTTATCGTACCAGCCGGTTGACACTATAAAATTATCAGGGGAACAAGAACATGTCACAACGAAAACGCAGCTTTACCCAGCGCTTGCTGGTTAGCTCGATTGTGCTGGGCCTGGGCATTGCATCGGCATCAGCCTGGGCACAGAGTACAACTTCTGCCATCCGTGGCAGTGTGATTGGTGTAGACGGCAACCCACAGGCCGATACCACGATTGTTATTGAAGATATACGCACAGGCGCCCGGCGCGTCCTGGAGTCAAATTCGAGTGGTGCTTTTTATGCAACCAACCTGCCCGTCGGCGGACCTTACCGTGTAACGGTTGGTGGTGAGCAGTCAGTGATTGTTGACTCGATCGCTTTGGGTGATATCTATAACCTGGATTTGCAGCTTGGTGATCAGCAGGCCGTCGAAGAAGTGCTCGTACTGGGGCAATCCGGTGCTTTCGTAGATGTTGCATCAGGCCCTGCTGCTACATTCTCTACGTTCGACATGAACACGGCTGTCGCGTTCGATCGCGATATCAAAGATGTTTTCATGTATGACCCGCGTATGAACCTGGATACCAACTCTGCCATCAACTGTGTGGGTAAGCACCCGCGCTTTAACAGCATTAGCCTGGACGGTGTCAGTCAGAATGACCGGTTTGGCTTGAATGATAACGGTTACTCTACAGCAACAGGTATGCCGTTTCCTTTCGAAGGCATTTCCCAGGTCGCTGTTGAGCTGGCGCCTTTTGATGTGACTTACGGCGGTTTTACGGCCTGTAACATCAATGCTGTGACTAAGTCCGGTAGCAATCAGTGGACTGGTACTGCCTTCTATGAATATAACAATCAGGACTTTCGTGGCGACTCTCTGACTGTTGATGGCACACAGGCAGACTATAAGTCGCTTGATTACAAAGAAGAAACCCGCGGCTTCAGTGTGGGTGGCCCCATCATGGCTGACCGGCTATTCGTTTATGGCGCTTATGAAGAGCGAGAAGAGCCAGAGTTTATTGCCCAGGGTTTTGCAGGATCCGGGAATGGCGTTGAGCGTCCCTGGTTGAGCCAGTCGGACTATAACCGTATCAGTCAGATTGCCAGTGACGTTTACGGCTACGATGCCGGTGGCCAGGCCAGCGATGGTGCTCAGACCGAAGAGAAATACATGCTGCGCATGGACTGGAATATCAGTGATATGCACGATGCGGCACTGATCTATAATTTTTATGAAGGCATTGAAGATCGCACTTCTGACTCAGACAGCAATGAGTTCGAGTTTGCCAATCATTTCTATCGTAAAGGTGCCGAGTCAGAAACTATGACATTGCAACTGTCTTCACAATGGAGCAGTGCATTGTCGACTGACTTCTTTGTCAGCCGCAATACCATGGACGACTCCCAGATCACGGTAGGACCAAAAGACTTTGCAGAATTCCAGATTGAAATGGATGGCAACACAGTTTATCTGGGTGCCGATGATTCGCGTCAGGCCAATGCCTTGAATACGGAATCAGATTATATGAAGTTCAACCTGGAATACCTGTTAGGTGACAATGTCATCACGGCCGGTTTCGAGCGTGAAGAACTCAGCATCTTTAACCAGTTTGTACAGCACGCCCGTGGCGGTGAGTATCGCTTTTACGATAACTCTGTCGGCAACCCGGCGCGCTGTGACAGCCTGACACCGGCAGGCAGACAGGCTGACCCGGATTGCGGCATGTCAGGCCTGGATCGTTATGAACTGGGTATTCCTGATGATATTTACTACGGTAGCGGTGGTGGTACCAATAACGCTGCTGATGCTGCAGCCAGTTTCAGTAACATTCTGAACACTATTTATATTCAGGATGAATTCCTGATGGCTGATGGCGACCTGACGGTGGTTGCCGGTTTGCGTTATGACTGGTTCACCAGCGATGACAGCCCAGTTTATAACCCGGCTTTCACCGCGCTGAACAATGGCTTGCGTAATGATGCCAATATCGATGGGGTCGACCTGCTGATGCCTCGCTTTGGTCTGACCTGGCAGGCAACCGATGCGCTGACCTTGCGCGGTGGCGTTGGTCTTTATTCAGGTGGTAACCCGAATGTGTGGATCTCAAATGCCTGGAGTAATGACGGTTTGTCTAATGTGCAGGTCAGAGACCGTAATGATGCTGACATGTCTGTATTGACGGACTATCAGTTAAGCGGTCAGGGTCGCCCTGGCTATGATGTTCCGCAGTCATTGAAAGATCAGGTGGCAGCAACCACTGATGCAAATGCTTCTGACAGCTTCCTGGTATTGATTGATCCGGACTATGAGCAGGCATCCGAATGGAAGTTCTCACTGGGTGCCACCTGGAACCTGGCCGATGGGACCACGGTAGAGGGCGATTACCTGTACTCCGTACAGAACGATCCAGCTTATTATGTGGATGTGTCGCAGAGCGTGACCGGTACCACCGCTGCTGGCCAGCCGATCTACAGCGATGTGCGCGGTCAAAGCAACCTGATGTTAACCAACTCAAGTGAAAGTCCTGCCAGCCACGCCTTCTCGCTAATGGTTAACAACCGTTATGACTGGGGACTGGACTGGACGCTGGGTTATGCTTATACGCAGGCAGAAGATGTGAGTCCGATGACATCAGCAGTTGCATCTTCAAATTTCAGCAACCTGGCGCTTTACGATCTGAATAACCCAACGGCTGGCACCTCAAACTACGAGTCACCACATCGATTTACGGCTCGTTTGAGTTACGGTAAAGAGTTTATGGCCGGTTATGAAACGCGTGTCACGGCACAGTGGTTCCGTGCCAAGGGGCAGCCGATCAGTTACACAATGAGTAGCCGCGGTCTGGAGGGTGACAACTCTAATAACCGCCGTCACCTGCTATATGTTCCTGGCGCTAACGATCCTAATGTTATCGCTGGTCCTGACTTTGATATTGCTGCGTTCTCAGCCTTTATTGATGCCAATGGTCTGGGCCAGGGATTTGTGACCCGGAATGACCGTTATACTGAATGGTCTTCTCGTCTGGATCTGAGGCTGGACCAAGAGCTGCCAACGTTCTTTGGTGGCAGTAAAGCGCGGCTGTACATGAAGGTCTATAACCTGATGAATCTGCTTGATGATGAGTGGGGTCACCAGTATGACGCGCAGTTCTTCTCTCCTGACGTTGTGACTTCATCCGTCAATGCGCAAGGACAGTATGTTTTTGAGCGGTTCAACGAGCGTAGTGTCAGTGATCTGCAGGAAGCGCAGTCACTGTGGCAAGTGCGCTTTGGTGTGCAACTGGAGTTCTAGTGCCAGATCGACTTGAGTTTTGATTCTCTCCCAGCCCTTGCGGGAGAAAAAGCGGATCAAGACTTACCGTCTGGCAGGGATTGTCGGACGACAGGGAATGCAATAAGGCCAGGGACTGGCCAATCAGGGATGACTCCCTCATTTTGTAGCGCTGCAGTTGTGATACCTCTGCAGCGCTTTTCTGTCTCTGAAGGATGATCTAAATGATACACAGACACAGTTTCCGTAGACCATTAGCGACTTTACTGGCTTTGATGCTGCTGACTACGCCTTTCGCTGTTTATGCGGAGAAGCCTCTGACATTACTGGTTGGTGTGGACGGATTTCGCTGGGATATTCTTGATCGCTATGAGCTTCCCAATCTGGAACGTCTGGCAAGAGAGGGAGTTCGGGTGAAACACCTGCAACCGGTCATGCCGTCAAAAACATTTCCTAATTTCTATGCCATTGCTACCGGACTGTACCCGGAAAACAATGGTGTACTGGGTAACGCGGGATTTGATCCGGTACTGGAAAAAACGTTTCGTATGAGCGACCAGGATGATAGTCGCTGGTTCGAAGGTGAACCTGTCTGGATCACTGTCGAAAAACAGAACAAGATAGCCGCCACCATGTTCTGGGTTGGCACTGCCGCTGCGTATGAAGGTGTTCGGCCTAGCTATTGGCGGCCTTTCGATGGCAGTGTGGAAAACGACGAACGTGTCGCCCAGGTCATGACATGGGTCGACCTTCCGGTTGCTGACAGGCCTGATTTTATCAGCGTTTATTTTGAAGCACTGGATAGTGCCAGTCACGGTTTTGGTGTTGGCAGTGATGAGGAGGCGGCTGCAGCCAGTGAGATTGATGATCTGGTCGGCAGTCTTTGGCAAGGGTTGCAGCAAAGAGGGTTGCTGTCGCAAAGTCATATTGTTGTCGTTGGTGATCACGGCATGACTAACCTGTCTGCTGAGAAGATCATATATCTGGATGACTATGTAGACCTGAGAGCTGAGTTCTCTCAGTTGTACAGCCCGCAACTCAGTGGTGATCGTCAGGGCAATGCTGTGTATGCGGCTCTTTATGGAGAGCCGGACAACCTTGATTCATTTTATGAGTCAATTAAAGACAGGCATGAGCATCTGTCCGTGTTCAGGAAAGGCGAATACCCAGATTGGTTCCATCTGTCACACCCAGTTCGTGAGCCGGGCCTGGTCATCATGCCGGACAATGGCTGGCTGGTTTCAAAACGGGGAGTGCCATACTATGGCCCCCGGGCGACGCATGGCTTTTCGCCACTGGAAACGGATATGCAAGCGACCTTGCTGGGTTACGGTCCCGCTTTTGCTGAGGGAAAGGACGTGCCCATGCTGCATGTGGTTGATATCTACAGTCTGTTAGTTCGGTTGATGCAGCTTTCACCTGCAAACAATGATGGGAACGCATCACGTGTCCAGGCTTTGTTACGTCAGTGATACGGGCATGGTGGTGCAGAGTTTATTGCGGTACCCTTCAGGCATCTGAAATGACGAGTTAATTGATTATGCGTGATGTTGAAGTTGTAAAAGTACCGGTAGAACTCTACAAAATTCTGAAATTTGAAGGTTTGGTGAGCAGCGGTGCAGAGGCCAAAGCCGTGATCGCCGAAGGCCAGGTAAAGGTCAACGGCGAGGTGGAGATCCAGAAACGCAAAAAAATTATCCCGAACGATATTGTAGAATTTGGTGCGGAAAAATTGCGTATCGTGCTTCCATGAAATCACTCTGAATCAGTTATTGTAGCTGTATTGTCTGCAGCCTCAGAGCCGGTCATAGCTGCAAAATGGGCTGCATCACCTCTCGCCGTCGAGCAATTGGGTCACCTACCACCTGACTTGTGTTATTAAGCACCATCGTGGCTCGATTTGCACTTTCGTACGGTGTCCATTCAGGTAAAGCCCCCGCATTCGGATTCCCGGTGCGAGCAAAATGGATAATACTGTCACTTACCTTGCTGGCCAATGCCGCTGCTTCGCTGCTGTTGGCCGTCAGGCGTGACGCGTTGACGTTGTCAAAGACGAGCGGGATATCCAGCGTGTGCGGGCTCATGAAGCGGCCATTATCGGCGGGCGATTCCCAGCACAGATAATACAAATAGCAAGGTGCTCCACCCAGTGCCGCACGTCGCTCGGCAATGGTGATGGATGGCATGACATAACTTCGATCACTGGCAATTAGGAAATAAATTTCCGATGCTGATGCATTGGGATTTGCCTGTTGGTAGACATCAATGACGGCGTCGGCGTTGTCCTCGCCTGCGATGTTGGCAACCTGCCTGCGTAGCTGGCTGCTGTCCATGTTAAAGGCGCCAGGTGGTGAGAAATATGTCAACTCTGTGCGGTTGGCACCGACGATGACGGGAACATCCGGGTTAACGGGTGAAGCCTCCGGCCAGAATGGATGATGTGGAATCACATTACCCTCCATGGTTGGCGCAAAGGCACCACCGCCCACTTCCGCTGCCCCGGCTCCCACCGCGTGGTAAGCCGTCATCAGCCGCTCCAGTGGCACCTGCTGGATTGCCCTGACGTTATTGTGAGCAATGCCCAGGTTATCCAATACCATCTCAGCGAGCCGGGTCGCTTGCGCTTTTTCCGGCAATCTCAACGTCGCACCACTTTGAATAACCGCAGCATGGAACAGTCCTTTGGCTGCCGGAATACCGAGCATGGTGGCCACTTTTCGGCCGCCTCCGGATTCACCGAAGATCATTACCCTATCCGGGTCGCCGCCAAAGCTCTCAATATTATCCCTTACCCACTTCAGTGCATGGACAATATCCTGCATGCCCACCGTGCCGGATGAGGCAAAGTCACTGTCCAGCTCACCAAACTCTGTAAAGCCCAGCATGTTCAGTCGGTGGTTGATCGTCACGGTAACCACATCACCACGCAACGCCAGATTCGTACCGTCATACAGCGAAGAAGAGCCGGACAGAGAACGGAAACCGCCGCCATGTAGTCAGAACATCACCGGGCGTTTACCGCCATCATTAATACCGCGAGTCCAGACATTCAGCACCAGACAATTTTCGCTTTCATTGCCGTCCTGCTGACGCCCGGAGGCCGGGTCGCTTTGCGGCGCCGCCGGGCCGTAATCAAACGTCTCCCGATAGCCTGACCAGGGGGCAGGGTCCTGCGGTGGCATAAACCGGTTACTGCCGCTGGTGTCGGCACCATAGGGAATGCCTTTGAAGACATTGACGCCATTGATGCGTTTGCCTCGAACCCGGCCAAAGCGGGTTTCAGCATCCACTGTTGCCTCCTGTGCCAGGCTGAAGGTGCTGGGCAACAGCAGGCCGGAAGCCGATGCGAGCTTGAGGAAATGGCGGCGATCCATGGCAGGGGGCTTCATGGCTGTTCTCCAGTGACTTGTTGGCTGATTGAATGGCTGAGGCGTTGATGCCATTTCTAGCCCGGCCACCACAGACAGGTCAATTTGAACGGGACGCGATCACAGAAAGCTGCGATGAGTGCATGAAGTCAATATATGAATAATACTAATTGATAATTGAAAATATACCATTTTTGTTCATTTAAAGAGCCGAGTAAGCTTCACGCCAATCTCAATACGACGTCTTGTGGCTCAACGCTAAGGAACAGAAATGGCATTACTACACAATCTCGGCTTTCCGCGCATCGGCGCCAAACGCGAACTGAAGTTTGCCCTGGAATCCTTCTGGCAGGGTAGAACCTCGGCAGATGACCTGATTGCAGTCGGCGAGACCCTGCGCAGCAAACATTGGCAACTGCAAAAAAAACTGGACTGGTCTCCGGTCGGTGAGTTCTCTTTCTATGACCAGGTGCTGGACATGAGCTTCACCCTGGGCAATCTGCCTGAGCGTTTTCAGGGTTTTGACGGCAGCGATCTGGATAACTACTTCCGCGTGGCTCGTGGTCGATCTGCCGAGCAAGCTGAAGAGCAGGCCTGTTGCGCTGGTGTGGCGGCGGGTGAGATGACCAAGTGGTTTGACACCAACTATCACTATATTGTCCCCGAATTCAGCGCCCAGTCTCAATTTGAACTGGATGCCTCTCGTCTGCTGGCCCAGCTTGCTGAAGCGCAGGCCCAGGGCGTGAATGCCAAACCGGTCCTGATCGGCCCGGTCACTTATTTATGGCTGGGCAAGGCGAAAGATGACAGCAACAAACTGGACTTGCTGGATCAATTACTGCCGCTTTATCAGCAGTTGCTGGAAAAGCTGGCAGACCAGGGCGCAGAGTGGGTGCAGATTGATGAGCCGGTACTGGTCACTGATCTGAGTGAGGAATGGCTTGCAGCGCTTGAAAAGAGCTATGCCGTGCTGGGTGAGGGCAAGGCGAAATTGTTGCTCGCCACTTACTTCGGCTGCCTGCAGGATAACCTGGACACCTTTTCGCAACTGAATGTGCAGGGTTTGCACCTGGATGCGATCAATGCCCAGCATGAAGTCAGCAAAGTGCTGGCAGCACTGGGCAGTGATAAAGTGCTGTCACTGGGTGTGGTCAACGGTCGCAATATCTGGAAAACCAACCTGGTTGAAGCGCTGCAATGGCTGGAGCCGGTTGCCGGACAGTTGGGCGACCGGTTATGGCTGGCTCCTTCCTGTTCCCTGTTGCATGTGCCGGTGGACCTTGAGCAGGAAGAGCGACTGGATAAGGAGGTTCGCAACTGGCTGGCGTTTGCGGTGCAGAAGCTGGATGAACTGTATGTGCTGAAAACAGCGCTCAATAAAGGGCGGGCAGCTGTCTATCATGAACTGGAGGAGAACCAGCAAGCCCTGATCAGCCGCCGCCAGTCGTCCCGAGTGAGCCACCCGGAAGTCAGGGAGAAGGTCAGCAAAATCACAACACAGTATGGCCAACGCAACAAACCTTATGCTGAGCGTGCGCAGTTACAGCGCGAGAAACTGAAACTGCCTGACTACCCGACCACCACGATTGGCTCTTTTCCACAAACACAGGATATTCGTGCCACACGTCTGAAATTCAAGCGCGGTGAAATCTCAACGGAAGACTACCAGTCACTCATGAGAGCAGAAATCGAACACTGCGTACGGGAACAGGAAACCCTGGGCCTTGATGTGCTGGTGCATGGTGAGGCTGAGCGTAATGACATGGTCGAGTATTTCGGTGAACAGCTGGAAGGCTATGTATTCAGTCAGTTCGGCTGGGTGCAGTCCTATGGCTCGCGTTGTGTGAAACCACCGATTCTGTTTGGTGATATCAGCCGCCCGCAGGCAATGACCGTTGAGTGGACAAAGTATGCCCAGTCACTGACAGACAAGCCGATGAAGGGCATGCTGACGGGTCCGGTGACGATCCTGAACTGGTCTTTCGTTCGGGACGATCAGCCCAGATCAGCAACCTGCTTCCAACTGGCACTGGCCATCCGTGATGAAGTTCTGGACCTGGAGCAGGCAGGTGTGTCCGTTATCCAGATTGATGAGGCAGCCCTGCGTGAAGGATTGCCACTGCGCCAGTCACAATGGCACGCCTATCTGAGCTGGGCCGTGGAAGCCTTCCGCATCACCGCTAATGGGGTAAAAGACGATACGCAGATCCACACACACATGTGCTATTCCGAATTCAACGATATTATCGAAGCGATTGCTGAAATGGATGCCGATGTAATCACGATTGAAACGTCACGTTCGGACATGGAGCTGCTGGACGCCTTTGACCGGTTCAATTACCCGAATGAAATCGGGCCGGGTGTCTACGATATTCATTCACCGAATACGCCAACCCAGGAACATGTCGTCAAACTGATGCAGCTGGCTGCGCAACGGGTGCCCGCGCAGCGGTTATGGGTGAACCCTGACTGCGGACTGAAGACGCGTCGCTGGGAAGAAGTGCTGCCCGCGCTTAAAAACATGATTGCAGCGGCAGGCGTCTTGCGTGCGCAGGCCAGTTAGCTTTGAGCGACTCTGGCGTTCCCGTTCAATCCACATTGCGCTATATTGGCGGTCATTATGATGAAGGGTTGAACGGGGCCTTATGCTGGACAGACATCACCTGCAGATTATTTACTGGGTTAATGAACTGGGGTCGCTGACCGCAGCGGCTGAGCAGTTACACCTGACACAGTCTGCGGTCAGCCACAGCATCAAGAAGCTGGAGCAGCAACTGGATGTGCAGCTCTGGCTTCGTGATGGGCGTAAGGTCAGGTTGACCCCGGAAGGTGAAGCACTGTTGAGCCTGGCGGATCGTATCCTGCCTCAGTTTGAACAGGTAGAAGCCAATATCCGTCAGATCAGTCAGGGAGAGCGGGGGACGCTGCGTATTGGCATGGAGTGCCACCCCTGCTATCAGTGGTTGATGCAGGTTGTCCCCGGCTTTTTGCACCGGAATCAGGGCGTCGATATAGACGTTATCCAGAAATTTCAGTTTGGCGGCATGGCGGCGCTGTTCAATTACGAAATTGACCTTCTGGTTACACCTGACCCGATGCAGCATAAAGGGGTGGATTTCGTGCCGGTGTTTGACTACGAACAGGTGCTGGTGGTTGCCAGCCACCACCCGTTGGCAGACAAGCCCTTTGTCGAGCCGCAGGATCTGTTATCCCAGACGTTGATTACCTACCCGGTTGATATCGACCGGCTGGATATCTTTACTCACTTTTTATTGCCTGCAGAATGTCGTCCTGGCAAACACAAGCAGATTGAAGCCACGGAAATGATGCTGCAACTGGTGGCAGCGGGCCGGGGTGTGGCCAGCCTGCCGAAGTGGCTGGTGGAAACCTATCGGCCTGCCATGCCAGTGGTGCCGGTCAGGCTGGGTAAACAGGGTGTCAGCAAGCAGATTCACCTGGGGCGCCGCCATCAGGACCCGGCTGGCGCACTGGCCTGCCACTTTGTCACACAATTGCTGGACCAGTGACCAGTGACCAGTGACCAGTGACCAGTGACCAGTGACCAGCGTTTGTCGTTCAGCGTATGAATACGGGATTCGTCAGTTATTTCTTCAGTTCAAGCACCACCGGGCAGTGATCCGAGCCATAAATATGGTTCAGAATGGACGCATCGGATAAGCGGTCATGCAAGGCTGATGAAGCCAGAAAATAGTCCAGCCGCCACCCCACGTTCTTCTCTCTGGCACCGCCACGCATACTCCACCAGGAATATTTGACGGTATCGGGATAGAAGTGGCGGAAGGTGTCGGTAAAGCCGGCGTCGATGATACGGTCCAGACCATCAATTTCCTTTTGGGTATAGCCCGGGCTTTTGTTGTAATTGGCCTTGGGGCGGGCGATGTCGATTTCGCGGTGACAGACATTCAGGTCGCCACAGACGATGACAGGCTTGCTTTCTTCCAGCTTGCGCAGGTGGGTAAGGAAGTCGATATCCCACTGGGTCCGGTATTCCAGGCGCTTAAGTCCGGCACCGGCATTCGGGGTATAGACCGTCACCAGAAAGTAGTCGGTAAACTCGGCGGTGATCACCCGGCCTTCCTGGTCATGTTCTTCATGACCGATGCCATAACGCAGAGACAGTGGCGCTTTGCGGCTGATGACACAGGTGCCCGAGTACCCTTTGCGAATGGCGGAATAGGGGTGGATCTCGTAGCCCTGCAGCTCCTGCAAGGCTTCCAGCACCTGATCGTCCTGGGCTTTGGTTTCCTGCAAACAAAGCACGTCTGGCTGCATGCTGGCCACGGTGCTGACAAAGTCTTTTCTGACGGCGGCGCGGACGCCATTTACGTTCCATGATACCAAGCGCATGTTTCCCCCTCGTTTAGCAGGCCTCTAATATGCTATAACAGCGACATCCAAGGATTCGCATTCAAGCAGACGAAAGGCAGTATGACAACTAATATCACCATCAGCCCTGACGGCGTTGAACAGATTGCGCTGAGCAGCTATACGCGGCAGGCATACCTCAATTATTCCATGTACGTCATCAATGACCGGGCGCTCCCGCATCTGGGAGACGGGCTCAAGCCCGTGCAGCGCCGGATTGTGTATGCCATGTCAGAACTTGGCCTGAAATCAACGGCTAAGTTCAAGAAATCAGCCAGAACCATTGGTGATGTGATCGGCAAGTTCCATCCACATGGCGACTCAGCCTGCTACGAGGCCATGGTGTTGATGGCTCAGCCATTCAGTTATCGTTATCCATTAGTGGATGGCCAGGGTAACTGGGGCTCGCCGGATGACCCCAAATCCTTTGCGGCCATGCGTTATACCGAATCCCGCTTACGCAAGTACTCGGAGTTGCTGCTCTCTGAGCTGGGGCAGGGCACGGTTGAGTGGAAGCCGAACTTTGATGGCACCATGGACGAGCCTGCCCTGTTGCCGGCGCGTGTACCCAATGTGCTGCTTAATGGTGGTAGCGGTATTGCTGTCGGTATGGCCACGGATATTCCGCCGCATAACCTGCGTGAAGTGGTTAGCGCTTGTATTCATCTGCTGGACTCACCCAAGGCTGATCTTGCTGACCTGATGACACATGTCAAAGGGCCGGACTTTCCGACAGACGCTGAACTGATTACGCCAGCGAAAGATTTGCGAACGCTGTATGAAACCGGTCGTGGCTCGTTGCGTGCGCGGGCAGTCTATCGTGTTGAAGATGGGGATGTCGTCATTACGGCGTTGCCCTACCAGGTATCGGGCGCCAAGGTGCTGGAGCAGATTGCATCACAGATGCAGAAGAAAAAACTGCCCATGGTGGTAGACCTGCGTGATGAGTCGGATCATGAGAATCCCACGCGCTTTGTCATCGTGCCGCGATCCAATCGCGTCGATACTGATGAATTAATGATGCACCTGTTTGCCACGACCGATCTGGAAAAAACCTATCGGGTCAACTTCAACATGATCGGCACGGACGGCAAGCCGGGTGTTCGCGATCTGGTGTCACTGCTGAAAGAATGGCTGGCATTCCGGACAGAAACGGTGCGGCGGCGTCTTCAGTATCGCCTGAACAAAGTGCTGGATCGTTTGCATATCCTTGAAGGCCTGCTGGTTGCCTTCCTGAACATTGATGAAGTGATTCATATCATACGTACCGAAGACAAACCCAAGCCGGTGCTGATGGCACGATTCGGGCTGGATGAAATTCAGGCGGAAGCGATTCTGGAACTGAAATTACGTCACATGGCCAAGCTCGAAGAAATGAAGATTCGCGGTGAGCAGGACGAGCTGGCGGCAGAGCGTGACAAACTGGAAGCACTGCTCGGTTCGGATCGTCGCCTGAAAACGCTGATCAAGAAAGAGCTGACAGAGGACGCTGAGAAATTTGGTGATGACCGGCGTTCGCCGCTGGTGGAACGCAGTGAGGCCCAGGCCTTCAGTGAAACTGCATTGATATCTTCCGAGCCGGTGACAGTGGTATTGTCCAAACATGGCTGGGTACGCTCAGCCAAAGGCCATGAAGTGGACCCTGAATCCCTGCAGTATAAATCGGGAGACGGCTTCAAGTTTGCGGCTAAAGGGCGCAGTAACCAGCCCACGATTTTTCTCGATTCTACCGGTCGGTCCTATAGCGTACAGACGCATACATTGCCTTCGGCAAGAGGGCAGGGTGAGCCATTAACCGGTCGTCTGGCACCGCCTTCCGGTGCATCGTTCGAAGGTGTGTTGCTAGGCGATGACAAGCAGGCCATCCTGATGGCCAGTGATGCCGGTTATGGTTTTGTCACTGAACTGGGTAATCTGCAAAGTAAAAACAAGGCTGGTAAAGCGGCCTTGTCCTTGCCGAAAGGCTCCCGGGTTTTGCCACCGGTTGAAATACAGGACAAAGAGACTGACTTGCTGGTGGCAGTGACCAACGAAGGTCGCATGCTTTGCTTCCCCGTTGCGGAACTGCCCGTGCTGGCCAAAGGCAAAGGCAACAAGATTATCGGTATCCCGACCGGGCGTGTTGCCGACCGGTTGGAGTTTGTCGTCTCCATGGCCGTTGTTCCTGCCGGCCAATCGCTTACCGTGTACGCCGGACGGCGCCACCTGACATTGAAAGCCAGTGATCTGGAACATTATCAGGGTGAGCGGGGCAGGCGAGGCAATAAACTGCCTCGAGGTTTTCAGAATGTTGACCGGGTGTCGGTTACTGAAGATTGAGCCGACTTACCCCGTTTACTGCGTCATGGGGTGGCTCCCATGACGCACATTACTTCCTCAGCCAGTTGCCCTGGTCATCCTGCACAAAATGCCCCGGTTGCGTCGCCTCCACTGCCCGCGCATAGGCAAGCCGGGCGACATCTCGCAAGGCGACACCATTCTCATTGGCGATTTCCTGGTACCGCTCGCGGCGCTCGCGATTGACCCTCTGCACAAGTTCGCGCACTTGCTCTGGCACGTTCTGTTGTACCAGCGCGATGTACCCGTCACGCCCTTCTCCGATAAGGCCGGCCGACTTGGCCTCGTTCAGGGACATTTCCTGTGCATGGCTGATACCAACTGACAGCAATAACGCGAGCAATAGCAACGTACACTTTCCGAGGATGGAGGAATATTTCATAGATGGCAGCTCCTAAGTAGAGCGGGTTATCAGAACAGATCACTGTCCTGGGCAAATATATCGTCGAGCTCGCGCTCTACGCGCACCCGGACTTCGTGTTCAATACGCACGTTCAGGTTGATGGTGATGGGCTCTTCCGGCGCTGCCATCCGTACCGTTGGCGTACAGGCGGTAACTACAACCGCACAGAACAACAGCCCTGGCAGAGACCTCCGGTGCAGAATGCCTGTCTTTGTGCTTTGCATACGATTCCACCTGACGGGTTCAGAACAGTTGATGTCAGTATATCAGACTCACATTAACGGTGAATGAACAGATCGACTATTCTCCGCCTCTTTGTTGCAGCTGCACTGATTCCGCGATATCCCTGCCGGCCTGAAGGCTCTCCAACAGAGTGGGAATGTTGTCCTGGATGTTGATGTTGAGGTTGATGCGCTGGTTATCGATGGCCGGTGCCAGCCCTTCCATGCGCACCGACAGCAATAGCTCGCCGTCCGCCATGTAGTCGACATCTGCCTCCAACTGGCTGTAGTGGTAGTTGCTCAGAGCGCCGTAGGCCAGGTCCAGGTTGTTATTCCCGGTATCGGTCGAGCCACCCCGATAGTTGATAATTCCGCCGGGAGGCAGTGCGACGATGCTACCGTCGCTGACCGTCAACTGTGATCCGCGAATGGTCATCGGGATCTCGCCGTTGACGATGCCAGTGGCGATGATGCCTTCGTAGGCGCTGATCGACAGAATTTGCTCGATGTCGATGCGCTCCAGCAACAGCGTGTTGCTGTTGGTTTGCATCGTGGCGTCGTACACCATCTGATCTGCGGTAACTCGGCCAGCAAACATCGTCATCTCCGCATCGCGCAACTGGATCGCCGGCTTCGCACTGTCGAAGCGGTAGGTTGTCTTGATGTCCTCGATGGGAAAACCGACATCCAGGCGGCCGATACGGAATGGCTCTTCCGTTACGCTCTCCAGGTGCAGATCTTCCTTAAGCCGGGCGTGAAGTCTGGTATTCAAATTGAGGAAGCCGATGTTGTCGTAGAAGCCGGCGATGTCCGTCAGTTTAAAATCTACACTGCCGGTTACCACCGGCAGGAATTCCTCTTCCGGTAATCGCCACGTCAGTGCAGCTTCTCCGCCGAATACACCGGAGACCAGATCCACCGGTACTGGCAGCGGGTTGATGAAATCACTCAGGCTGTTGTCAGCGTCATCGAAAGTGATACTAGACACCTTGAGTATCCCCTCTCCTGTGGAGGTCGCCAGATCATGTTTACCATTGATAGAGGCGACAGTGCGACCATTGGACGTGGCTGATGCATCAAAGTCGAAGATGTCATTCTCTGCCACAATTTTCGTGTTAAGCGTCGTGTCCCACAGATTTATTGAAGTCAGGTTGGTATAGGTGTTGCTCAGTTGGAACTCAGTATCCAGCATGAATCGGCTGAGTGGTCGGGTGTCAAGGTGCTGTGCATGCAGATGCAAACCCATCATATGTTCACTATTGCGCAGGAGCGGCAGATTGATAGACAGTTCGCCGGTCTGCAGGTGCAGGTTCTCTATATTGGTCAGCGGAAGCGTCAAGCTGGCGGCTGCGTCAAGTGTCAATTCCGTGTCTCGTACTGACCATGAGGTAAAACCTCCTTCCGGCAGCAAGACTTGTGTTCCGGCAGAGACCTGTAACGAAAGGATGTTATCTTCCAGAGAACCTTGCATTGTCGGGACTGTCAATGAAGGCCCCTTTAGCTGCACCGGTTCCGACGGAGCAGCGTCAGAAAGTACCCATGTGGCACTTGTCGTTTCCACTGCACTGCTGGCGGAGAACTCACATTGAATCATGGAGAGGCACTGCAGCCGGTAGCCGGTCAGCGTCAAAGCCGTATTGCTCAGCTGGAACGCACCCGTATCAATGTTCGAGATATTCAGTGCCAGATGATCGCCATTTATTGTCCACTCCCATTCCTGGCTGGCACCTCCCTTGTCGATAACCAGCGTCATGGGTTCGTCCCAATGCCCTTCCACAGCCCCGGCATCAAAATCTGTGAACAGAGAGGCAGGAACTGTTATCTCGCCATCGGCCTCGATGCTGGCGATCAGCTGCAGGGTCTGCGGAATCTCCAGCGCATCAGGCACTATGGCCTGGAGCGCGATGTCGGCCGACAGCACCAGTGGCAGATTTGCCAATGCCGGTAACGATAACTGCTCCGCCACGGCCTTGATGGCGGGCTGAACGGTGTCATTGTCAAACAGTCCGGAGAGCCGGACCTGGAGTGTGTCGTTGCTCGGGATGACAGCGAGTTCCATTGCCAGTGCAGGCGATGACCCTGTCTGCGCGCGTATCTCAACCGCGAATGGCCAGGCCGAAGAGGTGGATGGCGGGCGCCCCTCCGTCTCGTTAACCTGCCAGGTCATATCGAGTTGCAAATTCGACTGCCCGTCACCGAGTTGCCCCGTCAACTGGTTGTCCTGCCAGTGCAGAAACAGCGCCATCGACTTGTCTGTGCGGCGCTGTTGTTCGGCAGGCAGGCGTTGGAATCTCAGGTCATCGATGTGGATGGACTGCAGAGGTGCCTGTCGAATTAGCTCGCTGACATCCGTCAGGCGTGGTGTTGGCGTGACTGATTCTGCTGTTGCTGCGCCGGCAGCCAAATCCAGATCCGCCCTGCTAATACGTACGCTCTGCAACTGTCCTTTGCGCAACCCGCTGACATCGTAGCTAATTTCGATGTCGTGGAAGCGTTGTACTCGCCCGGAACCGGTCACCTCGACAGCCAACGCTCCAACAGTGGTCCTGGCAAGAGAGGGTTGCACATCGTTGATTTCCGTAATGCGCAGGCCAGTGCCGTTCAGCAGACGATTGGCTACTGCCCCGGCAATATTGTCACGCCATAACCAGGCGGCAGTACCTGACAGCATCAGCAGGCTGGTCAGTACAACAGTTGCAGCTAGCAGTCGTTTCACTCCGCGCATACCTCTACCATTGGGTTCCGCAGGCGCAGGCCGTCACGATGACGGCTCACATGAGAGCAGATTGTACATCACCAGGGGCAGCAGTGGCTGTGTCCCTGGTTTGGCACATGGACACCAGAGGCTGGGTGCGGTTACTGAAGATTGACTGGCGGTGAATTATCACCAGATGAACTAATGGAGGCAGGCACAAACAGACCTGTCTCCAACTGCTCACTTGGTGTTTGCAGCGCATAACCCTGCACGTAATTGATATCCAGTTGCCAGAGCAGGGGCAGTAACTCTATATCTTCTATTAATGGCGCGATAACCCGGATATTTTTGCTGTGCAGGTGATTGACCACATCCTGTAACCGTTCGCGCTGCGGGGCATCCATATCAATGTGATGCAACATCACCTTGTCCAGTTTGGCGTAGGTGACATTGAGCTGGTCGACCAGCCTCAGCGGATCCAGGCTGCAGCCGAACTGGGAGATGGAAATTTCAAAGCCCAGCCCGATGGCATTTTCTGTAAATTGTCGAACACGCTCCAGCGCATTCAGGCTGTCAGGTTCGCTGATCTGCAAAATGAGTTTCTCCGGTCCTTGCCGGTATTTCTCCAGTTCCCGCGTTAACCATACCAGTAAGGTTTGGCTGGTGAGCGAGTTGGCGGTCAGATTTACGATCAGGCGAAGTTTGGATTCTTTGTGCTCGGCAAGCACGTTGATTGCCTTGCTGAGGACATAACGATCAATTTTTTCACCATAGCCATGCTGGTTAGCCTGGTCGATAAAACTGTGTGGCAGCAGTACCTGGCTGCCAATGGGTAACCGGATGCGGACTTCAAACCAGGGTGACCAGTCAGTTTGCAGGCTGACGATAGACTGGTAGACGATCTGTAATGATTCCTGCTCAACTGCTTCCCGCAACTGTGAAGAGACATCGGTTTTTTCCGAGTCTTGCAGGCCTCCCTGGCTGGGCAGCTGCAGTTGCATTTGCCGGGCAGACTGGTGCTGTCTTGCGCGAATAAATAATGTTTCGGCATCGGGAGCTTCGTCAGTGACCAGAGCAGAGCCGCAATGAAAAGTCAGTGTTAAACCGACCGGCAGCAATGTCTGAATGGTGCTTTGCAATTCTTCCAGTCGGGTAAGCAGCTCCTGGTCTGGCATCATTGATGAGCCGGGCAGCACAATGACAAAGTCTCCGCTGTCAAGGCGACCAATCTGCGCGTCGTCCGGACACTGTGCTTTTAGTTGACTGGCAATATCTCTGGTTAGTAGCCATGTGTCATTTTTACCTAGCACTGTTGATGCTTCGGTCATTCCGGGAATTGAAAGCAAAATCAGGCAGGAGAACTGGTGGTGATAAATGGCTTCACTGATGGCCTGGTCGACGCAGCGCGTGATGTGGGTTTCATTAAAAAGCCCACTTAATAGATCGCGCTGTCTGGCGTCCTGTATCTCTTTGTCATGTGCGGGGTTGCCGGAACGCTCGCGAGCAGTCAACTGGATATAGGCTTTGCCATTATTGTATATGGCGTGTTGCTGAAGGAGCGCATTGAACGTAGTGCCATCGGCCCGGCTGGCTTCAAATTCGCAATACCCGCCAGCTTGCAGCGGCGTTTTATTGAGGAACTCACGTACCTTTTCAACATCCTGCTCTGCGACGAGGTCCAGAAAAGGAACGCTTTGTACAGCATCCTGGTCATCAAAACCAAAGAACTGTTGCCAGGCTTCATTTGTTTCCTTATGCCAACCGTTTTTTATTGTTGCCACAGCAAGTGGGCTTTGCGACATCAGGCTGGATAGTCGTTGCTCCATTTCACGTACGCTGTTACTGAGCCGACGGTTCTCCCGCCTGAAATTGAGTTGCGACAGCTCCCGTCGTAATTGGTACACCAGTTGAATCTGGCCGCCTTGAGAGGTTAATTGATTAGCAGAGATGACCGCGGCAGCACCCTGGTTCATCAGGGGCAGGTGGCGGACGGGCGAGGGACTGATAATGAAACAGGGTATTTCATTGCCACTGGCAACGATCTGCTTAAGGATAGCTTCACTGGACAGTCCTGTTGCTTCGGTGAACAGCAAGGCCAGGTCAAAACTGTCTACGCCTGGTAACTGATCAGCAATGCCGTCAGCCGGACACTCTGCCAGCTGGCATGACATACCGGAGCGGCCCAGTAATGTCACCAGGGGCTCTGCCTGCTCCATGCAGCCATGACTGACTAGAATCGTGTAATTGTTTCGCAATGCATCCATAAATTTATATTAGCCTGGTTTTCGACGTTTCGCCGGGCTCTTCTCTGACCAGCGAGGGTACCAGAAAGCCGGGCAGTCGCGCCTTCAACTTGTCCATAAGCGCGAACGCCCTGTCGTCACTGACATTAAAATGCGCAACACCTTGTACGCGATCCAGCATGTGCAGGTAATACGGCAGTACGCCAGCTGCACTGAGTGACTCACTGAGTGCTTCCAGTGCATCGACATTGTCGTTAATGCCTTTCAGCAACACGCTCTGGTTCAATAAAGTGACATTGGCATTGCGTAACTTCTGCAGTGCCTGGGCGACTTCAGCGTCGATTTCCTGAGCATGGTTGATATGTACCACCATGACTTTCTGTAACTGGCAGTCATTCAGCCAGGTCAATAAGGACTCATTCACCCTTGCCGGAATCACCACAGGTGTCCGGGTATGTATACGTAATCGGCGGATGTGCGGAATTTCTGAAATTCTTTTTGTCAGCCAGGCCAAATGGCGGTCGTTGGCTGCCAGTGGATCACCGCCGCTATAGATGACTTCACGGATATCCGGGCGGTCGGCCAGCCACTTTAAGCTTTCCTCCCAATGGGCGCGACCAGGGATATTTTCATCATAGGGGAAGTGGCGGCGAAAGCAGTAACGGCAATGAATCGCGCAATGAGGAGCGGCAAGCACCAGGATTCGCCCCTGATATTTATGCAGAATACCGGCTTGCGGGTTAAAATCAGCCTCTGAGAGTGGATCAATTGTGAATCCGGGAGTATCATCGCCCTCTTCCATGATGGGCAAGACCTGGCGCAATAACGGGTCCAGCGGATCGCCCGGGCGCATGCGGCTGACAAAAGCGCGCGGCACCTTTAGCGGGAATGTTGCCAGAATATCGTCCGGGACAGGGTAATCGCCGGGAGAAAGATTCAGTATCGACAACAGTTCGGCTGGATCAGTAATCAGATCAGATAGCTGGCGTTGCCAGCTGGTCTCTTTGGCGACTAGCATCATGAAACATCAGGCCTGTATTCAATAATCAAAGTTTAACGACACACTAGTATATCAAGAGGTTTAGCATGGCGAACTTTTCCACAAATGAATTTAAACCCGGCTTGAAAGTGCTGCTGGAAGGTGACCCTTGTAGCATCCTGGAGAATGAATATGTCAAGCCAGGCAAAGGTCAGGCCTTCAATCGCGTCAAACTGCGTAACCTGATCAATGGCCGGGTCTGGGAGCGCACTTTTAAGTCAGGTGAATCCCTGGAAAGTGCGGATGTTATGGAAACGGACATGAGTTACCTGTACTCCGATGGCGAATTTTGGCACTTCATGAAAACAGACGGTTCATTTGAGCAGTTCGCCGCTGACAAAGCGGCGATGTCAGATGTGCTGGACTGGCTGAAGGAAGAAGAAGTCTATCTGGTAACGTTATACAATGATGCCCCGATCAATGTCACAGCGCCCAACTTTGTGGAGCTGGAAGTGACAGAAACGGATCCGGGCCTCAAAGGTGATACTGCCCAGGGCGGCAGCAAGCCCGCGACCCTGAGCTCTGGCGCGGTGGTTCGCGTCCCCTTGTTTGTGAATATCGGCGATGTGCTGAAAGTTGACACCCGTACTGGTGAATACCAGAACCGTGTTCGCTAAGATACCTGTGTTGCCGGGCTGATCTGATGACCGAGAATGCCTGGCGCCCCAGTGCGACAATCGGCGCGTTGCAACAACGCGCCCGTTCTTTGGCTTCCATCCGCACGTTCTTTGCCGAACGCCAGGTACTGGAAGTCGAGACCCCCCTGCTGTGTCACAGTACCGCGACTGATCTGCATTTGCAGAGCATGCAAGTAGAGCGGCCTTTCCCGGGCGCACCGGTATATTTGCAAACCTCCCCAGAGTTCGCCATGAAACGCCTGCTAGCGGCAGGCAGTGGTGCAATCTACCAGTTATGTAAAGCTTTTCGGCAGGATGAACAGGGGCAGCGGCATAACCCGGAATTTACCATGCTGGAGTGGTATCGTCCGGACTGGAGCGTCGAGCAGTTAATGGCAGAAGTGGAAGCATTGTTGCGATATTGTCTGCCTGAGGACAGTCCGGCTTTGCCATCCGCTGCATTTGCACGAATCACCTACCGTCAGCTGTTTTTGCGTGAGCTGGGGTTTGATCCTATGCGTATTGCTGATGAGACGCTGGCGCTCAATGCCAGTGAGCTGTTACAGGTAGAGTTGTCGGATATGTCTCGGGATGACTGGCTCAACCTGCTGATGGCAGATTGTATTGAACCGCGCCTGCAGTCAGCCGTGTTTGTCACGGAGTTTCCTGCCAGTCAGGCCTCACTCTCGCGTATCGAGAAGGATGCAGAAGGTGATCCGGTGGCGCATCGTTTCGAACTGTTTTGTCTGGGCATGGAGATTGCCAATGGCTATCAGGAATTAACCGACGCCGCTGAGCAGCAACATCGCTTTGCAGCAGACAACCGTCAGCGACAGTTACAAAACCGGCCGGAAATTCCCGTGGATACCCATTTACTGGCAGCGTTGGAGCATGGCATGCCCGACTGCGCTGGTGTTGCCCTTGGTGTGGACCGTTTGATCATGTTGGCCCAGCAGGCAAATTCGATTGCAGACGTGCTCAGTTTTACATCAGATCATGCATAACCGGTATTGAGATGATAATCTGAGACATAAACAAGTGAATAAGAAGAGATTTGATATGTCCGCACCTGCCGATGAAAGCAAACGTGATGTGCTGAACGCAATTAAGCGTTCTCGCAGTCGCTTGATGGTCTGCTTTCTTACTTTCCCCTTGTATGTCATCGCAGTGACTCGCCTGCTGAATAATGGTCAGGATACCACCTGGCTGATGCTGGTATACATGGCGATTTATGCTGCTTTTGGCATCGCAATGACGGTGAAGCGTTGCCCGGACTGCAATGAGCAGTTTTTTGTTAAACAGTATTTTCTCAACCCGTTTCGTCGCACCTGTGCGCACTGTGGTTTGTCTTATTCAGAAAGATAACCTGTGCAATACTTTCTTACTTTAACTCATTCAGGGGAAGTACATTTTCAGGTAATAGCCGGCTGACCGTTTCGTCAGTCGGGTATTGTCCTGATGTCCAGCCCAGGCGAACCACAATCAGGTTTTCCGAGGGCACCATCATCATGAACTGCTGGCGGTTGCCGGTGGCCGAGAACGTTGTTTCGGGCAGGCTTGGCCAGCGTTTGTCTGCACCGCCGGTGTTCAGCCACCATTGATAGCCATAGGAGCTGGTGTTTCCTGCAGGACCGGGCTGCAATGATTTTTCTATCCAGTCTTCGGAGACCACCCTGGTACCGTTAATCGTCCCCTTATTAAGCATCAGTTGCCCCAGGCGAGCCCAGTCACGAGCCGGGGCAAAGAAATAGGAGCTGCCAACGGGAACACCGGCGGCATCGGGTTCAAACACAGCATGCTGAAATCCCAGCGGACGGGCAATGTCCTGGCGATAAGCCGCCAGAGATGATTCTAGTGAGGCGCCAGTATTAAGAAAGTAAAGCCGGCTTAGCAGCGTTGCGGTGCCGGAGCTGTAATGAAAATGGCTGCCAGGCTCGTGCAAAAGAGGGCGTGATACGGCGTAATCAGAGGCAGCCGGGCCGGTGAACAGCATTTTAGTGACGTCATCGCCAGGGCTGTAGTCCTCGATAAAGGAAAGTCCGTCAGTCATGGTCAGCAAGTGCTGTAACGTAATCTGCTGGCGCTCATCATCGGCCCATTCAGCGAACACAGGCTGAATATCTTCCTGCAATCTGCCGGTATAAACCAGGTTGCCAATCATGATGCTGCTCAGGCTTTTGGCCATGGACCAGCCGAGCAGTGGCGTCTCGGTATCAGTTTGTTGTGCATAGCTTTCAGCGACGATTTCACCGTTATGCACAACGAGCAACGCCCGGGTATTCAGTCCCTGTTCGTTGTCGCTGCTTACGATACTGTCAGTCAGACGCTGCCAGGCGGGCTGGATTGTATCGACGTGATTGCCAGCAGGCCAACTGGCAGGTGAGGGAGTGAGCGGGCTGTGTTCATATTCGGCTCTTGCTGCATAACCGCTGAATTCCGTATAGCAGCCGATGCCGTTGCGATAACTGGCTGTGGTTTCCGCCAGCCCCTGCAATGAAGTGGTAACCTGCCTGTTTTCATCGTCATAGGAAATGCTGAGATATTCGAGAATCGGTGAATACTGGATCAGGTCTGACTTTGCCTGGGCTGGCGTAAAGCCACTCACATAACGGGCACTGCATAACAGTTTGGCGCCGATGCCGCTGGCGACAGCAGGGGCGTTCAGGAGGTAGGTTGGTGTGAGGCCAATAAACGATAACAGGGTGAGCAGAAAGATCAGGGGCAGGATGAGGAACCAGAATGTGCGTTTAAGTGCTTTCATCAACTGTATTCACCGATTGCGTGCGCCAAATATGGCCGAGCCGACGCGAATGATTGTGGCGCCCTCGGCAATGGCGGCTTTGTAGTCTGCGCTCATGCCAATGGACAATGTATCGAACTGATCATACCGGGCCTGCAGTTCTCTGAACAAGTCTGACAGCGGGCGGAACACAGCACGTTGCGCCTCATAGTTATCAGTCGGTGCGGGAATGGCCATCAGTCCGCGCAGGTGCAGCCTTGGTAGCGGGGCAATGGCTTCGCACAGGGCGCCTACCTCGTGCAGTGCGACCCCGGACTTGCTGGTCTCATCTGACAGATTGACCTGAAGGCAGATATTGAGGGCTGGCATCGAGTCCGGGCGTTGCTCACTCAGTCGTCGGGCAATTTTAAGGCGGTCCACACTGTGCAGCCAGTCAAACGCAGCTGCAATATCCCGTGTTTTGTTGGATTGAACTGGGCCAATGAAATGCCAGCGCACATCCTTCATTGGGTGGTCTTCGTCAGCCAGTTGCTCGATTTTGACGAGTGCTTCCTGCAAGTAGTTTTCGCCAAAATCACGAGCGCCGGCCTCGTAAGCCTGACGAATTTTGTCGATGGCATGTGTTTTGGTGACCGCCAGCAATTGCACGCTGTCAGGAGAGCGCTGGCAACGGGTCGCCTCTGCCGCAATATCGGCCATGACACGCTGATAGTTTTCTATAATGGTGTGTTCTGTCATGCCAGTATATTAGCATGACAAAGCCGCTGATCGTCATCACGACCAGCGGCTCATCAAAGAGGGTTGCGGTGGAAGGTGAAAGTGGGTCAGTCCAGCCAGCGAGCTTCTTCTTCCAGGCTCAGCGGTGCACCAACCATAATGGTATCAAGTACGCCATCCAGTGCCTGGTTATTGGCAGAGGCGGGCTGATAACTTTCTGACAATTGTTCTGTGGAGCGGATAACAGCCACCTGTTCCCAGTCTTCGCCGTCACGGCAGGCAATCTGGTTGCTGCTGCCATCCTGACTGTTAACACTGAACTGACGACAGAAGCGTTCATCTGTATCGACAAAACTGAATCCGGCCAGCATCGATTCCGTTGACCCAATTTCTACCTGCTCGCCGCTGGATACCGAATTAAGTGCGTCAGCAACAGCCGGGCTGAGGGCATGGCTGCTACTCCCAGTGCCAAGGAGGTTGCCACCGGCCAGGCCAACAGCCAGTGCCAGTGATGCGGCCAGTGCCGCCCAGCGCAGTGCAGGTTTATTGCTGGCGTTGTGCGTGGGCTTGCGTAGTTGTCGAAAGGCCTGCAGGTCAGCCACATTACTGTCCTGTTCAGCGCTTTCGAGGAGGCGCGTAACGGCGTCCGGCATGGGCGCTTCATCAATCATTTTGGCGCTTTGCACAAAGCTGGCGTTAGCAGCTGCCAGTTCAGCGAAACGAGCGGCCAGCTTAGGGTCAGCCACCATTGCGTGATTCACTTCCTGGATTTGCTCCGCATCCAGTTCGCCATCCAGCATGGCTGATAAAATTTCATCATTAATTTGCATCATCACCACTCTCCCAGCTTACCCGGCGGCAAGCAATTCAGCCAGTTTGCAGCGTGCTCTGGATAGCCGGCTCATCACCGTTCCCACAGGTATTTCGAGCTCTGCAGCCACATCTTTATAGCTAAGTCCCTGTATGGCTACCATACTGAGTACAGCGTGTTGATCTTCAGGCAGGTTTTTCATGGCAGTCATCACCTGGTTTAACTGTAATTTGCCGTGGACTTCACGTTCGCCATCCACCTGGCCGCTTTCGAACACTTCCGGGTCGACGTCGACCGTCTTGCGGATCTTTCTTGCACGATATTCGTCAATCCAGAGATTTCTGCACACGGTAAATGCCCAACGTGATAGATCAACGTTTTCAGGTACACCTTTGCTCAGAAGACGTTCTACGGTCGCTTGCAACAGGTCGTCAGCATCATGAACAGATTGTGTCAGTGACCAAGCGAAGCGTCGCAGGGCCGGTAACAGGGCCGTCAACTGAGCTTGCATATGCCCCTGTACTCCTTTCTTAATTAAACAACGGGTGGTAGTTTACTTTATTCCGGGAGGAACCGGATTTTTTTTATGTTTTATTCGTTCTAGTTGGTATGCGATTAAGCACTATGAACAAACAGACACGATACATCTTGCTGGTTGTGGTTTTTGCCTGTATTTACGCGATAGGCAGCTACCTTAATTCGCGAGCGCAAAGTTTACCGGAATCATCGGCGGTAATCGAATACCAAAATGGTTTGCCCGCAGAAGCAATTTTCGAGCAAGTGATCGAAAACACAGCCTCAAGTGGAGCGCGTGCAGGCCAGGCAGATGGTTTGGTGCTGGCCGGACAGCAAACTGATACCCCAACATCGAGCCTTGAGTCCGTCACGGAGCGCCTGCAGAGTGACCTGTCAGGACAGCAGCAAAGTCGCCGGGAGGAAGTTCAGGCACAGAACAGTTCTAGTATCAGTGCTGTGCAACAAGAACCCCTTCAGGCGCTGGCACAGCAAAGCCAGGCTGCCGGGTTGCTTCCGCCTTTGCCGCAGCGCCTGGAAGTGACGGGGCCGGATGGCGAAACTGTTTATGTGGAAGTTGAGGTTGCGCCGGGTGTTCGCACAATCGAACGCGAATGGATTATGCTGGTAACTGAGGAGCAGCGCCAGCAATTGTTTATTGATGCGCCGGAACTTCTGCCTTATTTGAGTGACAGCACAGAGTTTGGTGTGTTGAATGCCGAAGTGCTGACATTTGTCATTCCGGCATCACTGGATGCGGATAATGCAGTTCTGGAACTGGTACCGGAAAACTTTCGCACATTGATAGACAGAAATCATGTCTATCAAGTGCAAAATCTCGAAGAGAGGGCTGCCACGCCAGCAGGTACACCATCTGTAGTAAATGAGCAGGTTTCATTATTGACGCCCATGTCGGCTGTCTGCAATGAACCAGTGTCTATAGGCATGATCGACTCTGCCATCCATAATGGCCACGCGGTGTTTCGGGATTTAGTACCAGGCCGGTTGCAAATCAGGCGTTTTCTGGCGCCTGAATTAATCAGTCCGCTGGGTCATGGTACAGCAGTGGCAAGTGTTCTGATTGGCGAGGATCCGGCTTTGGGGCCGTTATTGCCAAATGCCAATGTCTATAGTGCAACAGCCGTACACGGACAAGATCGTTATCGTCAGGGAGCAACCGCTTTGAATCTTATGCGGGCGCTGGGTTGGCTGATGGAGCAGAAGGTCTCCGTTATCAACATCAGTTTAACGGGGCCAGAAAATCGTGTGCTCAAACAGGCCCTCGACCTGGCCATGGAAAGTGGCGTTGCAGTCGTTGCCGCGGCTGGTAATCACGGCGCTCATGCACCACCGGTCTTTCCCGCCGCATACCCTGGAGTCACTGCTGTGACTGCGGTAGATCGTCAGGGCGGGATTTATCGTTGGGCAAATCAGGGAGAGCATATTGATTATGCTGCCCTGGGTGTCGATTTGCCGGTTGCCAGGGATGATGGGCGCATTGGTTCTCAGTCGGGCACTTCTTTAGCTTCGCCTATTGTTGCTGCTTATCTGGCCTGCGAAGCAGCTCAGTCTTCCGGCAACATTCAACTGGCTCAACGTCAGTTGCAGGCGCGTAGTAAAGATGTGGGTGAGCCAGGTCATGACAGCATCTTTGGCTATGGCATCTTACATCCGACGATCAGAAACTGATTTCAAGGTCGGGATTTTGCCGGTTTTCGCGGTATTCGGTACTTGGTAGTTGTGCTATAGCCTGGTATTGAAAACTCATCAAAGCAATAGCCGTACATAACGTTGTGGTGATGAATGTGAATGGTCGGTCTATTAATAAGGTGGCTGGTGAAAAACTCTGAGGTCTGTCGATGATAGGCTCCATAACGTCATTACCTTTTCCTTTATCGTACTCAGAAGTGGTCGCCTGGGCAGGTGTAAACCTGCCCAGGAAATGACTAACGTTAACTGGCTCTTGAGTAGTCAAAATGGTTGCTGATAATGGCGCCCATCTGGACGGCAGCGTCAGCATTGGCTTCCACTTCGGCTTCAGCACGAGCCTCGTCGCTGCGTGATTCTGCTTCTTCAGCCATTTCCTGGCTGCTTTGAATGCTGGATTCAACGGCGGATTCCGCTTCCTCTTCAACTTGTACAGCTTGCTCTGCCGCGTTTTCACTTGCTTCAATTGCGGCTTCCGTATCGGTATTAGCTGAGATTTGGCCATCCAGCTGAGCATCGGTTGTGCTGTTGATATTGTCAGTGTCCAGAGTTGTGTTGCTGTTGACTTCACCGCTGACATCAACGTCCGGTTCAAGCGGTGACACCTGAGCTGTCGCAACGGCCGTGCTAAAAGTGGTTGCACAAGCCAATGCAAGCATGGAAGGCTTAAAAACGTTGTTCAGGTTAAACGTCATCATGTCAATACCTCCTTTTGAGTGTCTGACACTTGTTCGACGGATGCTTTCAGCCTTTTATTCCTGAAAAAATTCCGGGTCGAGTTAATGTTTGGCGTAAAGCTGGCCGATATGCTAAAAAGTTCTCTAATAGACAATCACTTATAAGTTGTGGGCGACCTGACGACGATGGATATTAACGATGGATATAAATAAGCTACTTGAGTTTGCTGTTAACAATAATGCCTCCGATTTACACCTGGCAGCCGGGATGCCGCCAATGATAAGGATTGACGGGGACATGAAGCGCATAGATATGCCTGCGCTTGAAGACAAGGCTATTCGCAAACAGCTTGATGCAATCATGTCGCCATTTCAGAAAGAAGAGTACAACGAAAGCCTGGAAACAGATTTTTCGTATGAGATCGCCGGGCTGGCACGTTTTCGTGTCAACGCTTTCAGTCAGAAGCGTGGAGCTTCAGCTGTTTTCCGCACCATTCCGTCCAAGGTCTGGACGATGCAGGATCTGGGGATGGGGGAACAGTTTGAGAAAATCGCCAATTTATCTCGCGGACTGGTGGTGGTGACCGGGCCAACTGGGTCAGGTAAATCAACATCACTTGCGGCCATGGTGGATTACATTAATCAGTCCCGACATGAGCATATTCTGACAATCGAAGATCCCATCGAGTTTGTCCATGAGAGTAAGAACTGCCTGGTGAATCAGCGAGAGGTGCACCGGGACACGAGGAGCTTTAGTAATGCGCTGCGTTCAGCGTTGCGTGAAGACCCGGATATCATACTGGTCGGTGAGCTACGGGACCTGGAAACTATTCGTTTGGCGCTGACAGCGGCGGAAACCGGCCATCTGGTATTTGCCACACTCCATACGTCATCGGCAGCGAAAACAGTCGACAGAATCATTGATGTATTTCCCGCTGGAGAGAAATCGATGGTTCGCTCTATGTTATCTGAGTCGTTGCAGGCCGTGATTGCTCAGACATTGCTGAAAAAGAAAGGTGGAGGGCGTGTTGCTGCCTATGAAATTATGATGGGGTCGACGGCGATTAGAAACCTGATTCGTGAAGATAAGATTGCCCAGATGTATTCGGCGATACAGACAGGTGCTCAACAAGGCATGCAGACTCTCGATCAGCATTTGAAGCGGCTGGTTGAGTCTGGCATGGTCGAGTCTGAAATTGCCCGCAGCAAAGCACGCAACCCGGAACACTTCTAAGCCGGAACACGGCTAAGGAAGGTTACTCCGACGCTGGCGTGTTTTTTACAGCGCTGGCGTCAGTGTTGGGCGGTTTTTGCAGTTCTCTCACCCGCTTGTCCAGGTCTCTGAGAATTAACAGCATTTCTTCACGTTCCTGGTGAGCAGTCGCTTCGTTCTCATTGCGTCGACGATTTTCCTCTTCATAGTGCTGCTCCTGCATGGTGCTGACGATGATACCGATGAAGAGGTTGAGTACGACAAAAGCGGTAATCAGAACAAAGGTAGTGAAGTAGATCCAGGCGTATGGAAACACTTCCATGACAGGCCGCGATATCCCCTCAGACCAGCTTTCCAGCGTCATTACCTGGAACAGCGAGTAAAGCGTGAGTCCCAGGTTGCCAAAGCGTTCAGGGAATTCTTCAGAAAACAGCTGCGTGCCCATGACACCGAAAATGTAGAACACCATGGTGAGCAGGAACAAAATCCAGCCTATGCTGGGAATGGCCTGTAATAACGACTCAATAATGCGTCGCAATCGATCGATTCGGGTCAGCAATCGAAGCACCCTGAGGATGCGCAGCGAACGCAGTATGGCAAAAGGCCCTGCCGCCGGTACCAGCGCAATGGCGACAATGGAGAAGTCGAAGACATTCCAGCCCTGGCGGAAGAACCGCCAGCCATGGGCGTAGAGTTTGAGCGCAATTTCAGCAATAAAAATCGCCAGAATGCCCTTTTCCAGCCACTCCAGTGCCGGGCCTGCAACACGCATGATCGTGCTGGAGGTTTCCAGGCCCAGAGTAATGGCATTGATGATAATGAGAGTAATGATAAAGTTTTGAACCGCTGGACTCTCCACCCACTCAGCGGTTCGTTGGCGAAAACGGCTTGTCATACTTTATCGGTCTCTATATGCGCTTCTCAGCGATAATCATCAATGCTGGGGCAGGCACAGAAAAGGTTTCTGTCACCGTAGACATTATCAATCCGGTTAACGCTGGGCCAGAATTTGTCTTCGCGCAGTGAATCAACCGGATAGGCTGCTTCCGCTTTGCTGTAGGGGCGATCCCAGGATTCATCCATGATATCTGCCAAGGTGTGAGGCGCCTGCTTGAGCATGTTGTTTTCAGCGTCCAGCTCACCCGACTCAATGCGTGCGATTTCCTGGCGAATGCCAATCATGGCTGCAATAAAGCGATCCAGTTCCTGTAAGGGTTCACTTTCCGTGGGTTCAATCATCAGCGTGCCGGGTACCGGGAATGACATGGTAGGGGCGTGGAAGCCGTAGTCCATCAATCGTTTGGCGACATCTTCATCGGTAATGCCGGTCGTTGCCTTCAGGGGGCGCAGGTCAATGATGCATTCGTGTGCGACCCGACCATTTTTTCCGGTGTACAGCACCGGATAATGCCCTTCCAGTCGGCTGGCAATATAGTTGGCACTGAGGATGGCAACCTGGCTGGCTTTCAGCAGGCCGCTGGCCCCCATCATGGTGATGTACATCCAGGAAATCGGCAGAATACTGGCGCTGCCCCAGGGGGCGGCAGAGACAGCGCCGCTGTCTTTCTCAGGGCCATCCAGAGCGACGACACTATGGTTGGCAACATAGGGCTGCAAGTGCTTCTTGATACCAATCGGGCCCATACCTGGACCACCGCCGCCATGCGGAATGCAGAAGGTTTTGTGCAGGTTGACGTGGGACACGTCAGCGCCAATATCACCGGGTCGGGCGAGACCGACCTGGGCATTGAGGTTGGCACCATCAAGGTAAACCTGACCGCCGTGATCGTGAATAATCTGGCAGACTTCTTTGACGGTTTCTTCGAACACGCCGTGCGTTGACGGGTACGTGATCATCAGCGCAGCCAGTGTGTCACTGTACTGGGCCGACTTCGCTTTCAGGTCTTCCAGGTCAATGTTGCCTTTCTCATCACAGGCGACCACAACCACTTTCATGCCCAGCATTTGTGCGCTGGCAGGGTTGGTGCCATGAGCAGAACTGGGGATCAGGCAGACGGTGCGTTCCTTCTGCCCCTGGGCGTCCAGATAGCGGCGAATCGCTAGCAAGCCGGCGTATTCACCCTGGGCACCAGAGTTAGGCTGCATGCTGACGGCATCAAAGCCACAGATTTCAGCCAGCATGTGTTCCAGTCCCTCGATCATACTGCGGTAGCCGCTGACCTGATCTGCCGGTACAAACGGGTGTGGTTTGCTGAAAGCAGGCCAGGTGATTGGCATCATCTCGGCCGTGGCATTCAATTTCATGGTGCAGGAGCCCAGTGGGATCATGGCGTGGGCCAGTGACAAATCGCGGTTCTCCAGGCGCTTCAGGTAACGCAGCATGTCTGTTTCGTTGTGGTAACGGTTGAAGACGGCGTGCTGCATGAACGGGCTCTGACGTTGCAAGGTGGCAGGAATGCCAAATTGCGGGTAGAGGCCACTGTCCAGCTGTTTAATATTGTCAGGAGTAACGGTATCGCCTGTGATAACCGCCAGCAGTGTAGCTATGTCGTCCACTGTCGTGGTTTCATCGAGGCTGATACCAATGGCATCTGTTTCAGTGGTGCGCAGATTTATCCGCGCCGCATCAGCGCGATGCAGTATTTCAGTACGCTGCTCAGCAGTAACCTGCAGGGTCAGTGTGTCGAAGAATGTCTCGTTGATGTTCAGGTTGTTGCTGTGTAGTCCTGCCGCCAGAATCCGGGTCAGTCGGTGAATGCGCAAGGCAATTTTCTGCAAGCCGACCGGGCCGTGATACATCGCATACATAGCCGCAATATTGGCCAGCAATACCTGAGCGGTACAGATGTTGCTGTTCGCCTTTTCGCGTCGGATATGCTGTTCCCGCGTTTGCAATGACATGCGATAGGACTGCTTGCCGCGGCTGTCGACTGATACGCCGATGATGCGTCCGGGTACGGCGCGCTTGAACGCGTCGCGAGTGGCAAAATAGGCGGCGTGCGGGCCGCCCAGTCCCATTGGGACACCGAAACGCTGTGTGTTGCCTACGACGACATCGGCTTCCATTTCGCCAGGAGGTGTCAGCAATGTCAGACTCATCAGGTCGGCAGCAACACAGACGATTGCTTTTTTGTCGTGTAGCTCGGTGGCTATGTTACTGAGATCGGTAATTCGACCGTATCGGTCAGGGTACTGTAGTAATGCGCCAAAGACGTCGTGCTGGCCGGCTTCTGCTGCAGGGCCGACAATGATGTCAAAGCCGAAGCGCTCGGCCCGGGTTTCTACCACGTCGCGGGTTTGCGGCAGGCAGGCTTCGTCGAGGAAGAATTGCTGGCTGGCTTTGTTCTTGCTGACCCGTTTGGCCAGCGCCATGGCCTCAGCAGCAGCTGTTGCCTCGTCCAGCATGGAGGCATTAGCCAGTTCCATGCCGGTGAGGTCCAGTACCATTTGCTGATAGGCGATCAGTGTTTCCAGGCGGCCCTGGGAAATTTCCGGCTGATAGGGCGTGTATGCTGTATACCAGCCTGGATTTTCCAGTACATTGCGCACGATGACAGGTGGTGTAATTGTGTCATGATATCCCAGGCCGATATAGGATCGGCGCAGGTCTATCTGATCGGCCAGCTCTTTCAGGCTGGCCAGTGCCTGCTGCTCACTGCGTGGAGGATCGAGAGCCAGCGGTTTGTTGAGCGCGATGCTTTCCGGCACCGTGGCTTTGACCAGGGCATCCAGATCAGAGTAGCCCAGGTTTTCCAGCATCAATTGAATGGCGGACGCATCAGGGCCGATATGGCGACCGATAAAAGCGTCATCATCGTGCAGTGCATTCAGCGGCGTATCTATGTTCATTCACACATTCCAGCGTAAGTGTCAGCGTCAAGCAGCTCTTCCAGCTCTGCCGGGTTACTTGGCAGAATGCGGCAAATCCAGCCTTCTTCGTAAGGTGATGAGTTGACGGTTTCTGGTGCGTCCGCGAGGTCTTCATTGACGGCAATGATCTCGCCGGAGACAGGGGCGTAAATGTCAGATGCCGCTTTGACGGACTCGATTACACTGAGTTCGTCTTTGGCTGCCACCGTGCTGCCTTCTTCAGGCAGTTCAATAAAGACGATGTCACCCAGCAGGTCCTGTGCGTGATCGGTAATACCGATGGTGACGGAATGGTCTTCTTCAACGCGAATCCATTCGTGGGTAGCTGTGTAGTGTAATTCGGAGGGAAGGTCGCTCACGGTTCAGTCCTCATGGCTAAAGGGTGGGAAATTAATCGAATACTTTTTTGCCGAATCGCACAAAGCCCGGTCGAACGATTCGGACCGGAATGCGTTTGTTGCGAAGTTCGACTTCACAGGATGTGGTGTTGGCCGGAATTCTAGCCAAAGCAATGCTGTGCTTCAATGTCGGTGAGTAGGTGCCACTGGTAATCAGGCCTTGTGCCTCACTGCCATCATCCAGTTGGCAGTGCACGGTCAGGCCTTCACGCAAGACACCTCGCGTTTCCATAACCAGTCCTTTTAATACTTGGCGAGATGGCTGCTCCTGGCGTTGCTCGCGCTGCGCCTCAAGGGCAGCGCGGCCGATGAACTGACGCTCTTCAGGCTCCCAGACAACGGTCCAGGCCATGTTGGCGGCTAACGGTGAGACTGTCTCGTCCATATCGTGTCCATACAAATTCATGCCGGCTTCAAGGCGCAGTGTGTCTCTTGCGCCCAGACCTGCCGGTTTTACACCGGCAGACAGCAACTCATCCCAAAGGCGTTGCGCATCATGGTGCGGCAGCATCAGCTCCGCGCCGTCCTCGCCGGTGTAGCCGGTTCTGCCCACGAAAACGCTGTCCGCTTCGATGGCATAAAAAGGTTTTAACCCGGACAGGCTGTCCTCGGTCAACGAAGAATAGTTAAGCAATAAAGGGGCCAGAATAGATAAGGCCTGAGGGCCCTGAACAGCGATGATGGAAAGATCGGATCTTTCTGTCAGGGTGACGTCGAAATTCGCCAGATGACTGTTCATCCAGGCCAGGTCTTTTTCGCGCGTCGCACAATTGACGACCAGTCGATAGCCGGATGAACGCTGATAAACGATCAGGTCATCGATCACGCCAGCCTCGTCATTGAGCATGGCGGTGTAAAGTGCCTGATTCGGGTGCAGCCGTTCGACATCATTGGCAAGAAGGTGGCGCAACCAGGGCTTGGCATCCGGGCCGGTAATGTCCACGATGGTCATGTGAGAGACATCGAACATGCCGGCTTGTTCTCGCACAGCTCGATGCTCTTCCATCAGTGAGCTGTATTGAATGGGCATATCCCAGCCGCCAAAGTCGACCAGTTTTGCTCCGGATTGCTGGTGATTCTCAAAAAGCGCTGTTCGTTTGCCCACACACACCTCGCTTACAAACTACTGAATGGCACACCACTCGGTTCTGGTGCAGGAAAAGAAGGTATTTTAAGCGTTGTTTCGCGTATTTAACAGCGCAGTATCAGTCCAGCTCGGCCAGAAAACGTTCTGTTCTCGGACGGAAGCTGTGTTCATTGTCCAGAGAAAAAACCACAGAACTTGAACGACCAACCAGCTGGCTTCGAGGGATAAAGCTATAGAGCCGGCTGTCAGCGCTGTTGTCCCGGTTGTCACCGAGTACGAAAAAGTGATCTTCAGGCACACGGGCAGGGCCGTAGCTGCGGGTCAGACGACGGTTGCGTGGACTGGTGAGCAAGGCCTGGTGGGTCTGGTCAAACAGGTGTTCGGAGATGACGATGCCATCATTACCTTCAGACAGCACTTTATGATCAACGATTTCGCCATTGACGATCAGCATGTTATTACGCATGTAAACGGTGTCGCCAGGGACGGCGATGATACGCTTGATTAAGCGTTTGCCAGCCGCTTCAGAATCGATGATAACGATATCGCCATATTGCGGGTCGCCGATTTCTACCAGTGAAATGCCAGTAAAAGGAATTTTGAGGTCGTAGGCCAGTTTGTTGACCCAGACCTTATCCCCATCAAGCAGGGTGGGCTGCATGGAGCGTCCGGAGATGGAGTTCAGGTCGGCGACAGCGCTCTTGAAACAGACGATACTGACCAGTATCAACAAGAACTTGCGGTTGTCACGCCAAAAAGCTGTCAGGTAGTGTCTCATGCGGTTTTTTGCTGGCGAATTTCATTAACACGAATTCCGACAATAGCCCTAATTGGCCGCTGAGGTCAATGGATGACAGTCACGTTACAGACAAAATTGTATAAAACAGGACAATTTCTGCTAATGTCAGTCACTCTGGACTCATTAGCGATACCGACTTCGTTATAACGTATGGCCTTAACTCAGTTTCATCCAGCCTGCCAGGCATGGTTTCAAAATACTCTGGGTGAGCCCACCCCGGCTCAGTCACAGGCCTGGCCAGCTATTCAGGCAGGCAAGCACACACTGATCGCTGCACCTACCGGTAGCGGTAAAACGCTGGCCGCCTTTTATACCTCCATAAATGCCCTGGTTCAGGAAGCCCAGAGTCAGCCTTTGCCAGCCCAGACCCGTGTGCTTTACCTGTCGCCACTGAAAGCTTTAGGCAATGACATTGAACGCAACCTTCGCCAGCCACTGGCGGGTATTGAAGATGAACTGTTCATGCAGGGGCAGCGTGCTGCGGATATTCGGGTCGCTGTTCGAACCGGTGATACGTCAGCATCTGAACGTCAGAAAATGCTGCGCCAGCCGCCACATATTCTGGTGACAACCCCTGAATCTGTTTATTTGTTGCTGACCAGCACACAGGGCCGGCGTCTGCTGGCAACCGTCACGACCGTCATCATCGATGAAATTCATGCCATGCTGGGAGATAAGCGCGGCTCACATCTGGCGTTGTCACTGGAACGGTTGCAGGCGCTGGTGAAGCACCCTTTACAGCGCATTGGCCTGTCAGCCACCCAGAAACCACTGTCACTGGTGGCGAATTACCTGGTCGGGAATCGTGAGGAGCACTGTGAAATCATTGATACCGGACACCAGCGGAAACTGGATATCAGACTGGGTATGCCGGACTCACCGCTGACGGCACTGATGAGCAATGATGTCTGGGGTGAGCTGTATGAGCAACTGGTTGCCCTGATACAGCAGCATCAGACGACGCTGGTGTTCGTGAATACACGTCGGCTGTCCGAACGCCTGGCGCTGGCGCTAAGTGAACGCCTGGGGTCGGATGCGCTTTATGGTGACGGTGCGGCAGGTCTGGTCAGTTCGCACCATGGCAGTATGAGTAAAGAGCGGCGTCATCATGCCGAGCAGCAATTAAAGGCCGGTAAGCTAAAAGTGCTGGTTGCCACCGCATCAATGGAGCTGGGTATTGATATTGGCTCTGTTGATCTGGTCGTGCAATTTTCCTCGCCACTTCGTATTGCCACGTTTTTGCAACGCATTGGGCGAAGTGGGCACCAGGTAGGTGGTGTGCCCAAGGGTGTGCTGTTCCCGCTGACTCGTGATGACCTGGTGGAATGTACGGCGCTGATCGACAGCATACATCAGGGAGAATTGGATAAAATTCTGATGCCAGAACAGCCGGCAGATATTCTGGCGCAACAACTGGTCGCTGAAATTGCGGCTCGTCAGGATGAGTCCGCAGAGGGGAACAGTTGTGTTGAGGAACTGTTTCATGTCATGTGCTCGGCCTGGCCGTATCGCGACCTGGAGCGTGACAGGTACGATAAGCTGCTCAGCATGCTCTGCGAAGGTTATGCCACACGGCTGGGCCGTCGTGGCGCCTGGCTTCACCTGGACAGAGTCAATGCCCGAGTCAGTGCCAGGCGTGGTGCCAGGCTGACCGCATTAACCAACGGTGGGGCCATTCCTGACATGTTCGACTATCAGGTGGTGCTGGATCCAGATGATCAGGTCGTGGGTACCCTGAATGAAGACTTTGCGTTAGAAACATTGCCCGGCGATATCTTTACGCTGGGTTCACATGCCTGGCAATTAATGCGAGTCGATGGGCTCAAGGTTCGTGTGCGTGATGCTGTCGGGCAAAAGCCGACAGTGCCATTCTGGTTTGGCGAAGGGCCGGGGCGTAGTGCGGAACTGTCGGTATCGGTATCCCGTTTACGTGAGGTGGTTGATGAACTGCTGATGGAGCAGGAAGAAACACAGGTTGCCGGGATACTGGCTGAACGTTTGTCATTGCCCGTTCATGCCATGCAGCAACTGGTTGAATACCTGGCAATCGGTCGTCGTGCGCTGGGGGTGATGCCTACCCAAAAGAATATTGTCATGGAACGTTTTTTTGATGATGTAGGTGATATGCATGTAGTGATACATGCCCCTTTTGGTAGTCGCCACAATCGTGCCTGGGGGCTGGCGTTACGAAAGCGTTTTTGCCGCAGTTTTAATTTTGAGCTGCAAGCCGCCGCCAATGAAGACAGCATCGTTATCTCGCTGGGTTCAGTACACAGTTTTGTGCTCGATGAAGTGTTCAAGTATTTGAATTCAGCCAGTGCGAAAGAAGTGCTTACCCAGGCGCTGCTCGATGCACCGATGTTCGAGGTGCGCTGGCGCTGGAATGCAACCCGGGCGCTGGCCATTCAACGTAACCGCAGTGGCAAACGGGTGCCGCCGCAGTTTCAGCGCATGGATGCAGAGGACCTGGTCGCTCAGGTGTTTCCCGATCAGCTAGCCTGTCAGGAAAACTTAACGGGTGAACGGACGGTACCGGATCACCCTCTGGTTCAGCAAACCATTGATGACTGCCTGACCGAAGCCATGGACGTAGATGGTTTATTGTCCTTGCTGGAACAGATGGAAAGTGGCTCTCTGAACCTGTTGGCTATGGATCTTCGGGAGCCTTCTCCTTTTGCCCAGGAAATCATCAATGCCCGGCCTTATGCCTTTCTGGATGATGCGCCGTTTGAAGAACGTAGAACACTCGCGATCAGGAACCGAAGCTGGCAGGGTGAAGAGGATGCCGGCCATTACGGACATCTGGATGAGTCGGCAATAACGCGTGTCACAGAAGAAGCCTGGCCGCTGATGCGGGATGCTGAAGAACTGCATGATGCGCTTTATACCGCCGGTTTTTTTGTCGCTTCCGAACTAAGCGCCGGAGAGCTTCAGCCTTTGTGGCAAACATTGCAGGCCAGTCATCGCGTCTGCTCGATCACGATTAACAGTGAACAAAGTGGTTGCGATGCGGTATTGTTGCATGTGGCTGCTGAAGTACTTCCGCTTTGCCGCCTGGTTTGGCCAGCGTGTCAGGTGGACCGCGAACCGGTGTTGCCCGATGAACTGCTGTCGCTAGAGTTGAGCAGAGAAGAGGCTGTAAAGCAGCTGATTCAGCGCCGCCTGAGTGTGATGGGGCCAGTGACAGCCAGGGAGCTTTCCGGGTTGGGGGGGCTTTCTTTGGCTGATACGCAGCAGGCTTTACTGGCTTTACAAAGTGAAGGCTTTGCATTTTGCGGACAATACTCGGCAACGACAACCAATAACGTTGTAACAACTGAGGCGGAGCAACAATGGTGCGAGCGACGTCTGCTGCAACGTATTCATCGTTATACACTGGAATCCCATCGCGAGCGCATAAAGCCAGTATCATTACAGGCCTGGACGCTGTTCCTGTTTAGCCGCCATGAGTTACGAACCCAATCTATAGTGCCACGGCCCCAGGCATTACCGGCCGGTGCTGAGTCTGAGGCTCTGCTTGAGCGGGTTTGCCAGTTACTGGACGGTGTTGATGCGCCGGCAGCGAGTTGGGAAGGCGATATTTTGCCAGCCAGGCTCAGTTTTTATGATCCTTCCTGGCTGGATAAGTTATGTAGCAGTGGGCGGTTGACGTGGGGGCGATATCGGCTGACGACCGCCATTTCCGGTGCCAGGTCTGCAACAACTGCGAAGCCAAGGAAAAGTGCCACACCGATCAAGAATACGCCAGTCTCATTGGCAGCGCGCTCTTCATTAGCGCTCTGGTTAAAGCTGACAGGCGAAGCGGCCGGACAGTCCTCGTTAAGCCACAATGCTGAATCAGTCCTCACAGTACTGAAAGAACATGGCGCAAGTTTCTATCACGAATTACAACAAGACAGCAGGTTAATGCCTGTTCAGGTTGAAGAGGCATTGGCGGAACTGGTTGCAGCTGGCAGGGTAACCAGTGACACATTTACCGGTTTGCGGGCATTACTGACACCATCGAGCCAGCGAGGTGGCCGAAGCCGACGCCGCAGTGCTACCTATCAGGCTGCCGATGCGGGTCGATGGTCGCTGATTCGGCGGCCTCGTGATATTGAGGCGCTGTCCGAAGATGAACGTGCCGAGTTAATCGGCATTTATATCAGGCGCTGGGGAGTACTGAGCCGTCAAATCCTCGCCAGAGAGGTACATGCACCACCCTGGCGAGAGTTGCTGCCCGTGTTACGAACCATGGAATTGCGGGGGCAGTTACGAGGTGGACGGTTTATTGCGGGTATGGGTGGGGAGCAATTTGCCCATCCCGATGATGTGAAGCCCTTGCGAAAGGCTGCCAGTGAACTGGCGTCGCGACAATCAGCTGAGCTTGACTGGGAAGGCGCTGTTTATCACAGTCTTTCAGCTTGCGATCCGGTTAATCATCTTGCTATTTTGCTACCCGAAGTGAAATTGGCCAGGGTGGTGCGGAACCGCGTATTGTTTCAAAACGGTACCCCCATCGCTGTCCTGGAAGGCGCTAAAGTTCGCCTGCTAAGAGAGGTGCCTGAGCAATTCCGCTGGGCGGTGGAACAGTTGCTGCGCCGACAGGAGGTGAACCCGAGGTTGCGCAGTTATCTTGGTCGGGCTGGCTCAGCCAGCATACGACCTTAACGTTTAATCCTGTCAGGAGTTATTGTGACTTATTTGTTTGATCTGCCGACACCGGCATTACCGATCGCGGACAGCGATCAGTTATTCCCGTTGAACCGAGCTTTTTGTGTGGGAAGAAACTATGCAGACCATGCTCGGGAAATGGGCGCCGACCCGTCAAGAGAGCCGCCTTTCTTTTTTAGCAAGCCGGCTTCAGCTGTCTTTAGCCCGCAGGGCTCCGTCTCGTATCCACCCCGCACAGAAGAGTTGCACCATGAGGTGGAATTGCTGGTAGCGCTGAAACAGGGTGGCTGCAATCTGAGTCTGGCAGAAGCACGTGCCACTGTTTATGGTTATGCTGTCGCTGTCGATTTTACCCGGCGTGATATCCAGGCGGCGGCTAAAAAAGCCGGGCGTCCCTGGGATGTTGCCAAAGGTTTTGATCACTCGGGACCCGCTTCGGCGCTACGACCGCTGACTGATACAGGTTGGCTGGATCATGGCGAGATTACGTTGACTGTAAATGATGAGCTCCGGCAGCGGGGAGATCTGGCTGATATGATCTGGAAGGTGGATGAAATCATTGCTGAGTTATCAACCTGGTACACCTTGCAGGCGGGGGATGTGATATTTACCGGAACCCCGTCCGGTGTTGGCCCCGTATCAGCCGGAGATCGCATTCATTGCCAGATTGCAGACCTGGGAGAACTGGGCTTTCAGCTGAAATAGCCGTGTTACGTTTGAGGTTGACTGATGGGCGGGCTGATTGGCAGGCAGGATGAGAGGCGGCAATTCGGTCGTTCAATCTTCGGCCTGCAGGGACGGCAAACCGGCCAACCAGCTTTCCAGAATCAGTTTGGCTGCCAGGCCATCCACTTCTTTTTTCAGGTCTGTATGTTTGCTTTTCCCGGCACCAGCGCGGTTCACAATCTGATCGCGAGCTTCAAATGAAGATAATCTTTCATCCATGCCATAGCAGGGTTTATGTAATCGACCTTCCAGGCGTTGGCCAAATTTTCTGGCTCTGAAAAACAATTCATTCTCACTGTCGTCCATGTTATAGGGGAGGCCAACAACAAAGACATCTGGCTCCCATTCCTGGACCAGTGTTTCCAGTTGCGACCAGTCAGGTACACCGTCATTTGCGGGAACGATGGCGACAGCGCGCGCGGTGCCTGTCAGACTCTGGCCGAATGCCACGCCTATGCGTTTGGTACCAAAGTCAAAGGCAAGCACATTGATAGGCTTTTTCAACCGAGATGGCCATTGTGGCAAACTCATATCAGGAGTGGCCTGCCATGGATGAGAGTTGGGAAAGGCTAACGCCCAGTATGCCTGCGGCTGCAGCAGCCATACCATCAAAATCCCTGGAGAAAAGCAGGTCGCTGTTAGCGGGGACTGTCAGCCAGGCATTGTCGGCAATTTCCTGTTCGAGCTGGTCTGCATCCCAACCGGCACAACCGAGTGCGACCAGGTGACGCTGTGGTCCTTCGCCTTCAGCAATCGCCTGTAAAATATCTCGCGACATGGTGATGCTGATCTCGTCATTGATCGGAATGGTATATTCCCATTCAGTGCCCGCATCATGAATAATAAAGCCTTTGTTGCGCTCTACCGGGCCGCCATCGACGACAGCCTGAGTATCGAGTTGCGGCAGGACATGATCTGAAATATCCATATCAAGCTCTTCCAGTAGTCTGCCAATTGACAGTTCGGCTGGCTGATTGATGACAATGCCGATGGCACCCTGGCTGTCATGTTTCCACAGGTAGGTCACCGTGCCATTGAAGTTGGGGTCATTCAACTGGGGCATTGCAACAAGGAAATGATGCTCCAGACAGTTGACGGTATCTTCCTGTAAGGTGCCACCTTGAGGCTGCGGTATTTTCTTGTCAGTCATGGAACTTCTCCTCAACCGCTATCGGCTGCTGAAAGCATTGCCAGGCATGAATCGCCAGGTTCGGATGATTTCCAGAATATCAACTTCTCCTCGCAACTCTGCCGGGAATGGGTCGAATGGTGCGGCTCGTTGTACAATTTCGACTGCGGCGAGATCAAGTACCTGGTGCCCGGAACCCTGCAAAACGCGGATTTCTGCCACCGTCCCATTGGGGCGTAGGGCGACCATCATACGCAGGCTGCCGAATATGTCATTTTGTCGGGCTTCACTGGGGTAATTCTGGTTACCTATAAACTCAATGCGCTTTCGCCAGTTGTCCAGATAAAGGGCATCATGGCGCCTTTGTGTTGATGCTGATGAAATCGTATAACGTCTGGGTCGTTTGGCATACGCTTCCTGCTGAAGGTCAAGCTGTGCCTGCAAGCTGGCGATTGCCAAAGCGATGTCTTGTGGTGCAGACTCTTCTGATAAGCGACGCGAATTATCCAGCACGTCAGATTCGGACTGTTGGCTGATTTGCTGTTCAGCACTGGTAGCCGTGATAACGCGGGTATCATCCTGTTGCTGAGAGCTGGCTTCCACGGCGGGAATTGGCTGAACTTCCTGTATCGTGTCGGCATGAACCGCTGACTCAATCGGTGTGGCTGGCGCCACTCTCTCCTCAACGCTGCCGCTGCCGACCTGGTTTGCCTGGGCGATAAAATCAGCCTGCTCCGGACGCTGTTCGCTACGGAATTGCGCCAGTGTAATTTCGATAGCAGGTGTTGCCGGGCTTTCGTTCAGGAAAGCAAAACCAATTCCCGCGATGATAATGACATGCAGGCAGGCTGACAGGAAAACAGTGAAGCCAAATCGTTCCGATTGCATAGTGCGTTAATTCGAAGTTTGCAATTTGTTCTCGATAACCTGCATCAGGTCGTCCGCAATATTCAAGTCATAGGCACGATCGATTTCCCGCACACAAGTCGGGCTGGTCACGTTGATTTCGGTCAGGTAATCACCGATCACGTCCAGACCAACAAATAACAGGCCTTTCTCCCGCACACTGTCTCGCACCTGTTCGCAAATCCAGCGATCCCGGTCTGATAAAGGCTGGGCTCGACCCGAGCCACCTGCCGCCAGGTTGCCACGGGTTTCTCCGATTGCAGGCACTCGGGCCAGCGCGTAGGGGACAGGGTCACCATCAATCAGCAGAATGCGCTTGTCACCATTGATAATTTCCGGCAGATAACGTTGTGCCATGATGGGGTTTTTGCCGCCGGCAGTCAGCGTCTCAGCAATAACACTGAAGTTCGGGTCACCAGCCTGCAAGCGAAAAATAGAGCTGCCGCCCATACCATCCAGCGGTTTGAAAATAACGTCACCGTGCTCCTTGTGAAAGGCTTTCAACAGACTGGCTTTGCTGCTGACCAGCAGTGGAGGGCAGCATTGTGGAAACTGCGTGGCAAACACCTTTTCGTTGCAATCGCGCAGAGACTGCGGCTTGTTCACAATGAGTGTGCCAGCTTGCTCTGCTCGCTCAAGCAAATAAGTGGAGTAAATAAAGTTGCTGTCGAAAGGCGGGTCCTTGCGCATCAGGATGACATCCAGTTCAGCCAGTGGCTGCTGAACTGCGTCGCCCAGCGCATACCAGTCATTCGGGTCATAAGCGACTTTCAATGGGCGCATCTCTGCCATGGCTGCATCGCCTTGCAAATACAGGTCGCCCTGTTCCATATAGAACAATGACCAGCCGCGCTTCTGAGCAGCAACCAGCATGGCAAGGCTGGTGTCTTTCTTGTAACTGATAGCCTGGATAGGATCCATGACGATACCAATCTTGATCGACATGTGTGTTGACTCCTGAACAACGTCATTTGATGGCGTGAATCATAGCATGGATAGTGGGCCAGCGACTTGTTTGCGAACGTTTTGCCAGCCTGAGGGCCAGGGTCGTGGCAAAACCTGAATGGGCAGAAACAGCGAAGTCCAGACCGATCTGCTATTAACTGTAGGGGCATTCAAAGGCCCTGGTGCTCGCATTTTCAGGGAGGAAAGTTATGCAGGAATCAGTGATAGATAAGACCGTTGTGCAAGAGCCTCTTGCTGGGCAGTTTGCCGGAGGTGTTGCAAATCCCCTGCAGCCCGGCTCACGCATCATTTTGGCTGAGAGTGACGACCTGTGCCGTAAAAGAATGCAAGGCATCCTGGAAGATCAGGGGTTTAAGGTGTTCAGTGTTGCTGATGGTTTTGAACTCATTTGCCGTATTCCCGAGTGGCGTCCCGATATATTGATGGCCTCAGTCGATTTACCCAGATTAACAGGCCCGCAAGTTTGCGCCTTGTTGCAACAGTGTCCGGATTATCAGCATTTGCCGATATTCATTCTCAGCCATGGTGATAGACATAATCAAAATACAGCCTTTGAGTTGGCAAATTGTGGCGCTGACGGTGTTTTATCCAGCCCGTTCAGTACAGAGGATCTGTCAGCCATACTGGCCCCCTCGGTAGCAGAGTGACAGATCACGGTGTGGGAGCTCGTAGTGTGAAAGAACAGCGTGTTGTTCTGGTCGCTGAGCCGGGTCCGCTTTGTGATGCCACTCAGGCTCTGTTGCGCACTTTACCTGGTGTGGATGTGTGTTGCGCTGAAAATTTGCCGGCTGCACGGCAGGTCTGCCGTGAAAGTAAGCGCCAGCATCTGTTAACTCTGGTACTGGTTGAATTACAGCGTTGTAAAGGCAATGGCTTCAGTCTGGCAGCAACGTTGAGTCGGGATCTGACATGTCCGGTGATCTTGCTCAGTGACCGAAATGATCAGGCTGACCATCAATGGTCCAGGTCTCGGGGCATCACTTTTTGCTGCTCTCGCCTCCAGGGGAAAAAGGCTTTCCTGCAAGTTATCCGCAGGGCTTTGAATATGGATAATGAGAAAGGCAGCATCACTCCCTCTGTTAATTCAGGTTCGCAGGTTGCATGGGGACAGGAGAAGAAGAGCTCCCATCCCATCAATAAAATGAGAAAAAAGGTGCTGGTATTTAAACATGCCAGAGAACAGCTCGCCCAAGTCCTGAATGAAACGCTGGCGAGCTGCAGTACCCTGAGAAACAGTCCGGATATTGACAGTTATGACAGAGGTGTTCTGTTCAGCAAGCAGGAGGTAATGTCTTTTGTGTTCCGGTTGCTGGATCGCGAACTGGTTGAATGGGTCAGGGGCAAGCATCCATTGCAACGCTGGAAATGCCTTCAGGTGCTGAAATATCCGGTCATGTCTGCCAATCACCCGGGGAGGCAACTGCGCCGCGGTATTGAGCCAATTCTGGCCTGGCAGGCCTGTGAGGTAATCAGAGATGAGTTGCTGGCTGGTTTAAGCCGATTGGAGAGTGGTCAGAGATCATCGGATCAGCAGCGTCTGCGTCAACGATTACTGTCTATAGTGGTATCAGTACAAGCGTTAAACCCCCGGCAGCTACCGCTAAGGTGGACAAGTCAATTACCTGCTTTGCTTGTTCACCTTGCCGCCTCACAACATGACTTGTTAGAGGACAGTCGTGGTCAGTGGCTGTGGTTTTCGCAACGGGTCTCGGTCAGCCAATGTGTACGCTACGGGAATAATAAAAAGGGCCACAGGCAAGTCAAAAACGCTTGTATGAATATGGGTGACACCTTGCCAGAGGTTGGCAATGATGTGTGGCGAAAATGGTTGAAACACCCCGGTACAAATGCTTGCTGTACAAGGCTGGATCTGTTGTTGCGCAGGGTCACGCCCTCAGATTCCCCAAAGGCTGATGCCTTGGATCAGCATATGCTTTTCATTAGTGACGCGTTGTATCAACTCATGGTCTCGGTGAAAGTCACGGCTGAAGAGCAGCAATCAGCCTGGCAATGTCTCATTGAAAACCTTTTACTGCGAAGCCTCTATCAATCGTCCAGAAATCTGGTTTGGCATGATCGCAGCGAGCGAACAGAAGGTTACTGGGAGCTGGTTACTATCCTGACATTACTGCGTTCCGGAAGTAGTGGATTGCTGACGCGTTGCCTTGGTTTCGAGATCAGGCTATCGCGGGCTGTTCGTTCTAAAGCAGTGCAGTATCGTTTATCAGGCGGTCTGCACCTGTTGCCTCGTCCGGACTTGATAGCATCCTCTCTCATGAACGGGAAAGCGGGCAGTGCAACGCTGGTCAGTGATCTTCAGGCGGAGTTAAGGCGGCTGATTACTGGTGCCGAACGATTAGGCGTTACCTGGGTTGGAGCACTGGCGTATGCCCTGCTGCAAGCGCTACAGATAGAGTCTGAGGAGAATCAGAGAGCAGCCCGGCGCCGACTGGTGGTACGTGGGCTCTATCGGCTTTGTCGAATGCTGGACCAGGCTGCAGCCTGGCAAAAGGTGTCCGCCGCTTCTGGCAGCATAAACCGGTTACTGCAATTGCGATTTGGTGCTGAAAGTTTGCTCGACGGCCAGCAAGACGTTAATGGCCAAAACCGCACTCTGCCCCAGGTTGCTGAACTAGGGCCTGGTAATTACAGGCAAGCTGCTGACATAAAAGATAAATATCAACAATGCAGGCAGTTGAACCAGTTGATTAAAATGGTCCTGGAGGAGCAAAAACTGCAATCTGGTGCTGCTTCTACACTGGGGCGGCTGATCAATGAGCAGGCGAGACTGCTCAGGGATGCATTTAGTCCATGATGAAGTGCGCTAAACTGGCTATAATGCCCGCTTCCGGTTTGCAACAGTTGCAGTCACTCGCGAGTAACGCGGGTGGTATTCATACAGTTAATCAACAGGCAGTCTTCGGTGGGTGTAATTGGTTTTATATGGGGTATAGGTGGCATTATCATGCTGCTTGGGTTTGCTATATCCCGGTTGAGCGGCATGATCTTTGAACTTGACCAGGCAGCATTATCATTATGGCAGTGGGCCATACTGCTATTCTGGCTGATTTATATGGTTTGGGCTGAAGGTTATAAAGGGTTTTATAAAGCATTTGCACCCAGAGTGGTGGTTCGGGCAAATTATCTTGCTGCTAACCCGCGTTTGCTGCATGTTCTGCTCGCCCCACTGTTTTGCATGGGGTACATTCACGCAACGGCCAAAAGGCGCATGGTTTCAATCGCACTGACAACAATGATTATATGTTTTGTGCTTATGGTAAGGCTGCTACCACAGCCTTGGCGTGGCATTGTTGATGTTGGTGTCGTTGCTGGCCTGGGCGTTGGTGTACTTTCTATTTTGTTTTTCGTTTTCAAGCTCCGGCAAAGTGGTGCGGCTAGCTTGCCTGCTTCGCCAGATGTACCAGTCTGAGACCAGCAATGACTGCAACCCCTAAGTCAGACACGCAAGATCCGGGGAAGAGCAATCCAGCATCAATGATGCTATCGCAGTGTGTTGCCATTATCATTACCTGGCAGCCGGATGTCACCTCATTGCGGCGGCTGGTGGCCAGATTGCTGGGGCAGGGTGTTGAAATTGTCATCGTTGATAATGGCTCGGGTAACCAGCCTGACATCGCTGCATTAATCGATGAACTGAAGCCTTCGCTGGTGAAAAGTGAGACTGCCGGCGATAATACACCCGCGCAGCCGATAAGCTGGTTGCCCTGGCCGGACAACAAAGGGCTGGCTGCAGGCATGAATCGTGGTTTGTCCTGGGCCAGACAAAAAGGTTATCAGTTTGCATGGCTGTTCGATCAGGATAGTGATATCTCTGATAATTTCTGTGAGTCCATGCTGTCTGCATGGCATACGGGCAGTCAGTTAACAGGCCGGTTGGCAGCGCTAGGACCACGATTGGTGGATCCTGAGTCGGGAAGAAAAACGTCTTTCCGTCGCTTCCGCCTGAGCCAGCGCAGCGATAGCAAACTGCCAGGCGCCACTGACCTGTTTACCGCAGATTTTCTGATCAGCTCCGGCACATTGTTGTCACTGTCAGCATTGCAGAGTATTGGGCCGATGAAAGAGTCTTATTTTGTCGACAATATTGATCTGGAGTGGTGCTTTCGTGCGCGCAATCTGGGGTGGCAACTGCTCGGCTGCGATCGTGCTGAGTTGTTGCATCGGATTGGAGAGGTCTCTGACAACCCGCTGGTAAAACATGGGCTTATGGTGTCACATGGCCCGTTGCGATTTTACTATTCTACCCGGAATCGACTCCACCTCAGACAGCAGCCTTATGCCCCCAGCGACTGGGTATGGCGGGATCACCTGCGCTTCCTGATTAAAACCGTCTACCTCCTGATAAGCAGCAACCAGCGTGCTGAATACTGGCGTGCGCTGTGGAACGCCAGGCGCGATAGTAAGAGGTTGCCCTGATGATGGCCCAGGAAAAACTACCATTCGTACTGGTCGTGATGGCCTGCTATAACGGCGCTGAATATCTTGATGAGCAACTGTCTTCGATTCTGGCACAGCAAGGTATTCGGATAGCATTGTTGGTCCGCGATGATGGTTCTGGTGACAGTACACCTGAGATCCTGGCTGACTGGCAAGCCAGATATCCTGATCAAATCGAATTGCTGGAAGGGCAGGATAATAATTTAGGGGCAGTTGGCAGTTTCTCTTTACTATTGTCTACTGCGTTAAGGAAATGGCAATCAGGTTGCGACTATGCAGCGATCGCTCTGGCTGATCAGGATGATATCTGGTTAACAAATAAGCTTAAGCTGTCACTTGATGCGCTGATGCGATCTGCCCAGGGGAAACCGGGTGACTATCCGCTTCTCGTGCATACGGACCTGCGGGTTGTTGATAAAAAAGGAGAGAAAATTGCAGCATCCTTGATGCAGTACCAAGGACTTGATGCTGGCAAAAGGAAATTTTCCTCTCAGTTGTTAAGTAACACGGTAACAGGCTGTACAGCTGTCTGTAATAAAGCCTTATTGGAACTGGCTCTCCCTGTCCCTGAGCAGGCCATGATGCATGATTGGTGGCTGTCACTGGTCGCCAGTGCTTTCGGGGAAATCGCCTATGTGAATGAACCGTTGATCGAGTATCGGCAACATGGTGCCAATACTTTGGGTGCCAGAAAGCACTCAAAGCCGGGTTGGCAGCGATTGAAAACATTGCTGAGCGGGCACGGGGCCTCGCAAGAAGCAGGGCAGGCTCAGCAATTATTTTACCAAAGCGCTGAACAGGCAAAAGCATTCCGGTCCAGATTTGCTGCACAATTGACAGCAGAGCAGAAGAAAAGTCTGGATAGAGCCGAGCGTATGCCAACGCTGGGACGTTGGCAACAACGAATACTGTTTCGTTGGCAGCGCTGGTTTGAATAAGTCAGATTTTTCGCTTTAACCAGCGCAGCAGCCGGTTCACGCTTCTAACCGGTGCTGACTTTGTCCCATCTTCTGTCGCATGTGGCGGACGATAGACGAAATTGCCTGGTTCGATCCATTCTGGGTGTCGTAGTGCTGGCTTGCCTGGTTGGCTATGCATCGGCGTGAAATACTGACAGCCATCAAAGAAGTAATGAGTCACTTGAGAGTGACGTGTGCGACGGGTATCTTTTTGCTTTGACCCGCCGTGTAGCAGATTGGCATGCCAGATTAGCCCATGCCCCTTTGGCATGTAGCCGTAAGCTGCTTCGATACCTGTCTCCTGGACGTGTTTGGCGATGAAAGCTTCGTATTCAGGGTAGTTCTGGTAGCCGGGTTCGAGGCCCGCGTCCTGCATGGTAATTTCGGGAAGCTTGTGTGATCCGGGGTAGTATTCAAGCGGTCCGTTTTCTTCGTCAATGTCTTCCAGTGCGATCCATACTCCGGCCATAAATCCGTTCGGCATGCTGTTGAAGTGAATGGTGTCAGAGTGTGTGGCTTGTTGAGTGCCTACCGGGAAGTTGAGTGTCTGGAAAGGGAGCGGTTTGCGTTGAAACAACTGCTCCAGCGCAGACAGTACGTTTGCCTGGGTGGCCAGTTGATGAGCCGGTTCAACAAACTTCCAGGCGTCCTGAATACGTGCGCCGAAACTGGGAGCACGCAGGTGTTCAGGGTTGTAGTAGGGATGAAGTTCGCTGACCAGAGCATCGAGTGTTTCTTCACTGAATCCGAAATCAACAATGACATAGCCATTCTTTTCAAAGAAAGCGATCTGATCGTCACTAAGATAGCCGTTACCACCGTTCGTAGATGTCTCGCTTGCTTTCATGTTGCTACCTCGTTTTAATTAATTGGTTGATTGTCTTCAGTCGGGTTTTCATGCGTTTGCCAATCGCATCGGCAGAGAAATGCTCATCAATGGTTTTGCGTCCAGATTCTCCCAGTCGATCGGCACGAACGCTATCGTTAGCGATGGCAGCCATTTCGCTGGCTGCGTGGTCGAGGTCAGGCACTGCCCAGTATTGATGTGATTCATAGGGGCCATAGTCCTTCCCCAGGGTTTTGAGCGAGTACCTGATGGGGATGCAATTGTCAGATGTCATGTATTCAGTATTGCCGGACCAGTTTGTCAGCAAAGCGACTTTACCCATAGCCATTGCTTCGGCAGGAGCCAGGCCAAATCCTTCTGCATGATGTAAGGACACATAACAGTCGCAACAGTTGATCAGGGAGTCAATACCTGCCCGGTCAAGATGGCGGTCAAGGATCTGGATATTAGACCAGCCTGTGATCATGTCATGCAGAGACTTGCTTGCAGCATCATCAGCATTGTTGATTTTGATGACCAGGTGCGCTGCAGTGTCGTTTGCTGAAAATGCTCGTTGAAACGCAATGATCGAACCGAAGGGGTTTTTTCGCTGGGCAATGCTGTGCGTATCAAACATGCTCAGGAAGACAAAGCTGTTTTCCGGTATATCAAAGGAAGTCCGGTCATAGGTTTGTGCGCTGACCATATCGACATCAATGATATGCGGGATGGTGATGACCGGGATGGGCGACTTTTCTGCGACTGCCTCATAGACATAGCGTGAAGGTACCCAGATTTCGTTCAACTGGTCGAAGCTGTTGAGCCATCGATCCGGAAACTTCGGCATTTCCCAGGCCCAGAAGCCGATATTGTAGCGGTTTTTAAAAGTTGCCCGACCCAGGTCTTTCATCACTGCGGGGCTGTGATCAGCATTAATATGCAATAGATTAATCGGGTGTTGCGCTTCGTCCGATTCTTTGTGCTGCCAGCGCAGGTTATCCATTCGTGCCGGGTTTCCCTTCTCATAATTGATAATGCTGAAAGGAATTCCGGCCGCTTGCAATGCCGAGGCGTTACCTCTTGCGGCCTCACCGACGCCCATGCTGGCGCGTATATATGCGATCAGGTTGACACCACTAACTGCGTCGTTGGTATTTGGTGCTGACTCGGCAGGCAGTGACTTCTCTGTTTGCCGGCTGACGACATTGGCAGGCCGCCTGCTGGTGGCTGGCAGCCTGTCGTCTCTAAGTGCGCAGTCTTCTCGTTGCTGAGACAGGTTAGGGTTGTAATAAGGATCACCGGATTTGAAACGATGTCCCCAACGCTTCCACATGGATTGCTCGTCCTTGCCGATCGGTTTGCTTTGACGACTAACGCTTTCGTGGTGGATCAGCTGGCTATGCGGTGTCCAGATATTTCGGTAACCGGCTTCCAGGCTTCGCAAGCACAGATCGATGTCATTGCCGACTACAGCTAGTGACTCGTCAAAGCGGCCCAGCCTGTCAAACTTGTCACGGGTAATCATCAGGCAGGCGCCTGTGTTTGCGGAGACTTCCCGCACACAGTCATCAAGCCGTTGGTATATGCCGCTATCGGGTAATTGCTTATGGAACAGGTGGCGAGCGCCACCACCGTGATCAACCAGGAAAACCCCGCCGTGCTGGATGGTGCCATTAGGGTAAAGCAGAAGGCATCCTACAGTGCCGACATCCTCTCGTAAGGCTTGCGCGACCAGGTCATCAAGCCAGTCTGGGGCAGTGACCTCAATGTCGTCATTGAGAAACAGCAGCAGGTCACCGCTGCTTTTTTCTGCGCCAATGTTATTCAGCCGGGACCAGTTAAAGGCTTCGTTGCACTCAATGACTACCGCACCCTGGTCATTGGCATATTGAATGCCCTCGGGGTGACTGCCTCGGCTGTTATCCAGAATAACCACTTCAATGTCCGGATAATCACTCCCTGCCAGTGTATCCAGGCAGGGTTTGAGAAATTGCATATTCCCCGTAGTTGGAATAATGATAGAAACTCTGGGCTGCCTGGTGACCTGCCACTGCACACGTCGATGACCCGTAGCAGGCAGTGTTGTGACACCTGTAGGCTGTACAGCTGTTTGGTGTGCCGAGAGCCTTGGTAAATAATTGGCTACAGCTTGTCGTTCACTTTCCTGTTCAGCGGCTGGTGCCTGTTCAGCAGTACCCCACAGTGATAAAGGGATTCGACGAACCTGCTCATTTTGCAGTGAGTCAGTCAGTGCTAACAGCAACGAATAGCGCCAGGCGGAATGATCAACATCAAGCGCCTGGTTGAGCACTGTTTCTGTGAGCAGCTCCTGACGGGCAAAGAATACATTGCCAATATAATGTGTGCTCAGTAATAAATCAGGTGACCAGTCCCATGTCAGCCAGGGTGATTTGCGCTGTCCTTTGCTGTCATATTTATCATGGTCGGTGTAAACCAGTTTTTGACGTTGTCGGGTTGATGCGACTTCCCAAAGGCAGTGTTTATATAACTTGTCACCGGGTTCGAGAAAAACGGTAAAGCAGTTTTTGCTCTCTGGCAGTTCTTTAAGACTGCTAACAGGTGTTATTGCCAACCGTGATGATACTTCCGGCTTTATGCTTTCTGTTGTCCACAGGTATAGCGTGAAGTCGGTAAAAGGTTGAGACTCAAGGCTGGAGATGGACTGCTCAAGTGCTTGTTCGTCAACCTGGCCGTTAATGCGCAAGACGACATGGAATTCAGTCTCTGGCACGGGTGAACTTTTTGGTTGAGACTGGTGTTTGTTCAGGTACTGCTGATAGCGTAACGCGGGTCGCTGAAACAGTAATGAGCGTGACAGTGTTATCGTTCGCCCGACACTGTCCGAGACAGTGATATCAATTTTGTGTGTCCCTGGGGTCAGGTCTTTTTCATTCAGTGACCAGGCCATGCCGATACGTCTGGCGAGTTCGGTTGTCTCTTCAGTACGGGGTTGCAGTTGCTCAATGATAACGGTGTCGTTCAGGCTGATAGTGAGTGCTGATAATTTGTCAGCAGACCATGCCCAGGCCTGGATGGTCGGATTCTGAGTGAACAGCATGTTGTCGCGTACTGGCAGCAGTATGCCGCCCTCCAGGGCACCATTTTTTTCCTGGTCCTTACCAGCAGGTTGCATTGCGGCTGTCTGGGGCTGGGATGCTTCTTTTGATAGCGGTATCCAGTGATGCAGCCGACGTCGCAGGTAACGGTACGGAGCTGTTATCCGCCAGGAAAAAGAATCAAGAATTTCGCGCACACCCTGATCGAGTTCCTCGTGTGCCAGATTTAATTCTGCATGTGCTATCTGAAGATTCTGGTGCTCTTCGCGCAATACATCCAGCTCGGAAAGTTTGTCATGCAGCAATTCAATTTCTGAATTGGCTTCTCCGATAACCTGGTGTGCGGCTACCAGTTCATCATGTGTTTTCTGCAGAGTCGGTGTCTGATCGACAAGGCCGAGCAGTTCATTCCATTCGCTACCGCTCCATTTATTGCGCCATTTATGCAGGACTTTTGCGCGCGCATCTGCCATTGGGTGACCTGGCTGATAACGTTGCTCATGCTCATCAAGCATAGTGGCCGAATCGCCACCCATACGATAAAAGGCACCGATATGTTGTGCCTTGGTGAAGGTTGTAAACTGCGCGCATTGCAGCCAAAAATCCCAGTCTTCGTAAACCGCCAGCGATTCGTCAAATGCACAGCCCGAGCCCAGTAGCTGCCGGGAAAACAGTACGGCATGGATTGGCATAAAATTATCACGACGCAATTTCGCCAGGGTAAATGCTTCGTCGATCACTTCATCTGTTAATGTGCCATCATCCAGCGTTTTGCGGGTACTGCTATAGCAGGCCAGTGCATCTGAAGGGGCAAGAGTGTCAACCAGCCGTTGGATGTGATCCGAACTGATCCAGTCATCATCGTCCAGGAAAAGAAGGTAATCGCCGGTAGCTGCTGCCAGCCCTGCGTTGGCGGCTTGAGGGCGGTCTAAAGGGAAGTTTTTACTGACAAGAGAGTAAGCTGATTTATCCAGTGCAATGCCGTGCTGACCATTACCTGCGGCGTCAACAATAATGAGTTCAATATTAGGCCAGGTTTGTGCCGTCACCGAAGCCAGTGTTTCTTTTAATGTGTCCCGGAAAACGGTACGACAAATGATAGAAACCGTAGGTAACGACGAAACTGGCACGTCACTCATGATGCAGTATCCATCCTGTGTAACAGTGTACCCAGTACTTCAGTAATAAAATCGAGGAACAGGGTGTCGAGGTCCTCGTTGAAATAATTCTGGCTCTGATTGCCAATGGCCAGGATAGCCAGCAGGCTGTTCTGATAAGTAATAGGACAGAGCGCTGCCGATCGAAGCGGATTCAGAGTTGCCGGGAAGAGGAAGCGCGACGTCTCTTTGTCCAGTTGTTCAGCCAATACCTGCTTGCTGCGGAACAATGAGGGAAAGCGGTTCTGCATGTTGGTTGCGACTTGGGGGGTATCAACCAGAATCAACCGGCAGGCATCGATACCTGGTTGAGTGACCAGGTTGCTTTCCGTAACAGAGATCAGTCCTTTGGGGTGAGTCTCTTCGAGTAACAATAAAATCAGGTGCCTCGTCACATTGAATAGCTGATCATTATACCGGGCATTTTCCAGTAAGCTGTTCAGTGTGTGGCGTGACTCAATGGTTCGTTCGCGCAGTATTTTAACCTGCCGCTCCAGTAATGATACTGCTCTGCCACTTTCGTGTGGTACCGTCATGTCTGCCAGCAGGTCATCCTTGTCAGCAAAAAAATCCGGGTTTTCTTTGAGGTAGTCCGCAATGGCGCTGGCACTGATGCTGGAGTTGGAATCACTATTTGCCAAAAGTCTGCTCCTGAATAATTGTCTGCTTTTTGTTATCCGTCAATCACCCGTGTGAGTATTATTCACCCGTCCCTGCTCTTTTCGGGAGCGTGATATGTCCCTCAAAAACAGTAGCTGCCGGGCCTGTCATGAGCACCGGGTGGCCTTCACCTTGCCAGTTAATTTGCAACTGGCCACCATTCAGTGTGGCGGTGACGGTATTGTTCAATAAGCCGGCTTTGATGCCTGCAACGACCGCGGCACAGGCGCCCGTGCCACAAGCTTCTGTTTCACCTGCACCGCGCTCAAAGACACGCAAACGGATATGGTTGCGGTCCTGTATTTCCATAAACCCGACATTGACACCTTGGGGGAACAAGGGGAGTTTGCCAATCCTGGCTCCCAGAGATTTAACAGGGGCATTCTCACAGTCAGATACCACCAGAACCGCGTGCGGGTTGCCCATGGAAACGGCGTAGAACTCGATGAGATGGTCGCTGCCGTCTGCATTGACGGTGGTTTGGTAGCTATCCTGTTGTTGTGCGTCCAGTGGTAGTGAGGCTGGCGTGAACTCAGGCTCTCCCATATCGACCTGCACCTGCCCATCGGTATTTCTATGAAGGGTAAGCAGGCGATTGGCGGTTTCAACATGAATCGGACTGTTGGCTATCAAGCCACGATCCAGCACGTACTTTGCAAAACACCTGGCACCGTTTCCGCAATGCTCAACTTCACTGCCGTCGGCATTAAATATCCGGTACAGGAAGTCAGCATCCGGTCGGTTCGGGGCATCAATCATTAATAACTGATCGAAACCAATGCCCCGGTGACGGTTGCCGAGCTCCCTGATTTGTTCGCTGCTCAGGCTGGCTGGGTGCGATATCAGGTCAATAACGACAAAGTCGTTGCCCAGGCCGTGCATTTTTGTAAATGGCAGGCGGGATGAGGTCTGGCGTTGACCCCGGTTATGACGACGCTGTCGATTCCTTGTATCGGCCATGGCAGTTATTCCGGTAAAACTGTTTCCAGACTTAACTGGTAGTCAATCGTTTCGCGCTGGCGGACAAGGTGGCACTGAGCACCATCAACCATTACTTCGGCGGCCCGATTTCGAGTATTGTAATTGGAACTCATGACGAACCCGTAAGCGCCAGCGGATTTAACAGCCAGTAAATCACCTGCGGCTATCGCCAGATCACGATCTTTACCCAGAAAGTCGCCAGATTCGCAAACCGGGCCAACGACATCGTAGCAGTATGACTGAATGTCATCCCGGTTGGTTTCAACGGGCACAATATCCTGCCAGGCACTGTACAGGGAGGGTCGCAGTAAATCGTTCATAGCACCATCGACAATAGCAAAATTCTTATGCTCTGTGGGCTTTAGAAACTCAACCCGGGTCAACAGAACGCCAGCATTGGCCGCGATGGAGCGGCCTGGTTCCATAATCAACCCAAGGGCCCTGTCGCCAAGACGGTCCCGCACGGCGGATACCAGGACTGAAGGGTCGGGAGGTGTCTCGTCTCGATATGTTACGCCTAAACCGCCACCGACATCGATGTGAGTCAGCTTAATGCCTCGTTCTGACAGGGTGTCTACCAGTTGCAGTACCCGGTCAACGGCGTCCAGGAATGGGGCGACTGTTGTCAACTGAGAGCCGATATGGCAATCAATACCTACAATTGAGATGCCGGGCAGGGTCTTCGCCTGTTCATAGACTGATAGTGCGCGATTGATATCAATGCCGAATTTGTTTTCTTTCAGCCCGGTGGATATGTATGGGTGAGTGCCTGCATCCACGTCCGGATTCACCCGCAGGGAGATCGGCGCTGTCTTGCCAAGCCAATCGGCGACGGCACTGATGCGCAATAACTCGGCTTCGGATTCGACATTGAAGCACAGAATATTGGCATTGAGTGCAGCCCGGATTTCATCTTCAGTTTTGCCTAATCCAGAAAAGATCACTTTTGCAGGATCGCCACCGGCACGGATAACCCGTTCCAGCTCACCGCCAGAGACAATATCAAAGCCAGCGCCAAGTTTTGCCAGGACGTTCAGGACGGCCAGGTTGGAATTCGCTTTCACAGCGTAGCAAATTAGATGGTCGCTGCCAGAGAAGGCTTTCTCGTAGGCCAGGAAGTTGTCCTGCAGCGCTCGCCGTGAATAGACAAAGCAAGGCGTGCCAAACTGTTCTGCAACCTGGCTGAGCGGCAGTTCTTCAACAAATAGTGAGTGATCTTGATAGTGGAATGCGGTCATGATGTCCTGAAACTGTGTAATTTGCCGGTTCTTCCTGGCGCAGCGGGCCCTTTTGGCCACAGGCAACTAACCCGGCCAACAACAATAGGGTCGTGGCTGTCAGTAGCAGGCGGGTAACATCAGACATCTGCTGGATCCTTCAGAGAACCGGAAAAGGCGAATATTGCGCGGATTATACAGATGAGTGTGACCTTCTGCTAATTTCCAGCACCTATTCCCAGCGGTTGTCAGGCTGACCTACCCAAATGGCTAGTCGTCCTGTCTGACACGTTATGCGACAGTTCTTGGCTACACATGGACATGACAAGGCGATATGCTTACACGACGGGGAAATAACAACATGGAAAGCTATTATGCTGGCTATACAGGAAGGAGCGAGCAGGTGCATATATTGCTGATAGATGATCATGACCTGTTTCGTGAAGGGCTCAAGTTTCTATTGCCGGTCCTGGACGAAAAAGTGGCCTATTATGAGGCTGGTAGCCTGGATGAAGCGTTAAAAATCCAGCCAGACCAGCCTATCGACCTGATTTTAATGGATTACTACATGCCTGGCGTGGGTGGCATGAGCGCTTTGCGTGCCTGCCGTGATGCCTATGAAAGTGCCAATCTGGTAGTGGTTTCGGGCGAAGAGGACCCGCGTGTCATTCGTGAATCAATTGAGCTGGGAGCCTCTGCCTATATTCCCAAGTCATCGTCGCGAGATGAGTTATGCAACGCATTGCGAGTCGTTCTTGGCGGTGGAACATACTTGCCCAAGCATGCCCTGAGGCCTCAAGGCATCTCGCAGCCATCAGCAGTCAGATCAAGCGGGGCTATGCAAAGGTACGCCGACTCTAATATGGCTAACCTGTCCCGCCGACAATTTGAAGTGCTGATGAAAGCGGTTCAGGGCAAGTCCAACAAAGTGATTGCGCGTGAGCTTGAGATATCGGATCACACAGTCAAAGCACACCTTTCCGTCGCGTTTCGCACGCTCGGTGTTCAGAACCGGACGGAGGCTGTTTATGCTGCTGCCCAGCTTGGTATACAACCGGGGCACATTGTTCAATATGAGGAGATCGCAAGTCAGTGACGCACTGGTTATCTAAACCGGTAGAGCGTTTGCTGCAGGATGAGCACTACCCCTATACAAAGCCTGGCAATCGCCATACCCATCAGATTGAAACGGACGTGCTGATCGTTGGCTCCGGCTATGGTGCTGCAATGGCGGCACTTGCCTTGCTGGAGCCTGATCAGGATGGTCAGCAGCTGTCAGAACGAATATGGATTTTTGAGCGCGGCAAAGAGTACGTGCCTGGTGATTTTCCGGGCAATTTGTCAGACCTGCCCGGCGAAGTGGGCAGTGGTTCAATAAACAGTCGGGGGCTCTGGGACGTCAGGCTGGGAGATAATGTTGTAACAGTCAGTGGGCGTGGCCTGGGTGGCACTTCACTGGTTAATGCCAATGTCGCAGCCCGGCCTTCCGCCGCTGTGCTGGACAAATGGCCTGGTGCAAACACGCTCGAGAGCGGTCGCTGGCATACGGAGTTGATGTCAGTTGTGCCGCGGATTGAGAAATTGCTAGGTGTGTCCCGGCACCCGGATATTGCCAATAATGTTTCTTTTCAGAGCCTGGGGCGAAGCGCTTCAGCAATGGGGGGGAAGGCAGAGCCGGCGCCGTTGACGATCAATTTTGATGGCCCTACGCCTCACAGCGCCCGGCATGCTCCCTGTAATAACTGCGGTAATTGCGTTACTGGTTGTCACTCCGGTGCCAAGGGTTCCCTTAATATGAATGCCTGGCCGCTGGCGAGACAGCTGGGTGCGGAGCTGTTTACCGGGGTTGTAGTGAGCCATCTGTCTCGCGAAGAAGGCGGCCGCTGGTTGGTTCATTGTCAGGTTGCTGGCCAGCCTGAGCAGCGTTTCATGGTTAATTGCAAAACGGTGATACTGGGGGCGGGTACGCTGGGTAGCACCGAAATACTGATGCGCTCTCGTGAAGAAGCCGGACTGTCCTTATCGCCAATGCTGGGGCAGCGATTTTCGACAAATGGCGATGCGTTGGTGTTTGGTATTGGTCAGAAGCAACAAGCAAGTAAACAAGCCCCTTTCCCTGGTCCCGATATTATCGCCACTGATGCAGTCGGACCGACTATTTCCGGGATGGCATCGATCAATATAGATGACAGGGCTCCGCCAGTTACTGTAGAGGATGCTGTTATACCCAACGCGCTCCGGGATGTCTGGCAGGAAATGATCGCCAGTCAGGCATTGTTGCGTCACTTCGGTGATGGCAAGTTGTCGCATTGGCATCAGGCCAATCCGGAGCATGACCTGCTTGCTCGTTCAGATGAACTGGCCAGACATTCGCAAACCTTGCTGATAATGGGACACGATGAAGGGCAGGGGTGTCTGCAGTGGGAGGATGACGGTATTCGCCCAAGTTGGCCGGCGGAAGACAGTGATGATAGTTATTATGCCGTACTGGATCGGGCGTTAAGGCAGCATGAAGCAGTTGCTTTTGATGCGGGGCTGTACTCTCCGAATATCCTCTCACAGCCCTTGCCTCCTGCCTTCCAGAATGTTGTTGAGGGTGCAGATGCTCTTAGTGGCCTGGCCCTGTCAGTGCACCCGCTGGGTGGTTGCGCAATGGGGGGCAAGCCTGAAGAGGGGGTGGTCAACCCTGACGGGCAGGTATTTTCTTTGGAAGAGGGTGGCGATGAGAGTGTATGGAGTGGGCTTTATGTGACAGACGGTGCCATTTTGCCCGGCCCGGTTGGCACAAACCCGTTTTTAACGATAGCCTCTCTGAGTTTTTGTTTGGGGCGAAAAATACGTCAGCAACTGTCAGGGAAAAAGGCAGTTTTTGCCAGTCACTTCCCCGTCCTGGAAGAGGCATTTCGCGAGATTCCGCCTGGTGAGCCCCGGCGGCTGCGCTCTGCGACTGACAAGCGCGTTGAAGCACGTTTTAATGAACGTCTGGTGATGCACCTGGATGACAGTAAACGGTCTTTTTTGCCCTGGAGTCGACGCGGGAAAAACCCATCGCTGCAACGACTCATATCACTGACTGGTCTGGACACTATAGACGCTGATACGAAATCACTTGTTCTTGATGTGTCATTTTTCTTCGCACAAGACAACTCGCTGGACCAGTGGTTACAACATCCCGCTTCACCCTTAAATGCTCGGGCCACACTAAGCTGTGACACCAAGGGCAGTATTCTGACAACCGAAGATCGCCACCTGGTCCCTTTAGCGACACTGACTGGTGAGGTATGTATAGGCATACCCAGGTCTCAGGGGATGATCAAGAAAACACTGGGTATCATCAGTGCTCTGCTGCGCTACCTGCGTTACCGGGGTCTGGATCTGCTATGCCGGATTCCTGCTGGCCCGGCACGTTTCATATTACCCGAGAAAGCCTGGCAAGTGAGATTTGGTAAAGAATCAGGGCAAAAGCAGAAACATAACAGGGGCATCTGGGCAGAAATAAAAAGTTTTATCCGCATTGCCGCGCTGCAAGCCGAGCCACGCCTGTTGAGTTATCGGTTTGAGTCAGAGCAGGGCTTGAAAATTCAGGGAGAAAAAACACTTTGCTATCGATTGGCGGCTGATGATTTGCTGCGTGCCCTGATGGTGTTGCCCGTGACAATACGCCAGGGCAGACAGTGTGATACTGCCGTGCTGGAGCTGGATGGTCAGCGTATCAGTCAAGGTCCTGCACCGCTGCAGATTACGCGTTCGCCGGATTTGCCTACCTCGGTGATGGCTGCTGCCGGGTTTGGTATGTATGCCTTGCGTTTGGTCATGAAAACGCATTTCTGGTCATTTGCCGCGCCCGATTATGCGCAGTATGCCAAGCGCAAAGCGATTGAAACCACGGAAAAGCAAGGGCGTTATTACGAGCCGCCGGATATGATTTTCTACGGTGACAATGGTGAGCACCACAGCCTGCCGAAAGAGAAATACGAAAATGCAGAAATGGTTAACGGTAAACCCATACCGGTTGCCCGCCTGGTTCGATACCAGCCTTCACACGGTGGAGTTGAATCGCGCCGTTCAATCCTGCTCATACATGGGTTGGCGCACAGTAGTCGTGTTTTCTGGACGGATACTATCACCTGCAATTTTACGCAGTATTTTCTGAATAAAAATTATGATGTCTGGATACTGGATCATCGTGTCAGCGCAAACTATGTCAGACACATTGATCCGGAGCACACCTGGGAACAAATAGCACACCGGGATGTGCCCTGGGCCGTGAAAACGGCATTTAACCAGGCGAACAGGCTATCGTTGCCGGGGCAGGAAAAGGGTATCCATGTTTTTGCCCACTGTATCGGCGCTGGTGCCATATCCATGTCAGCATTAAAAGGTGACCTTGATTACGATTATCGCACCCCAGAAGGTCAGTTGAGTCAGCGTTCGATGCTGGCATCACTTGTCCCTCATGCGGTAACACCGTGGTTGACCGCTTCTGCAGAAAACCGGGTGCGAGCTAATGCCTGGGCTTTGATCAAAGAACTTGAGCCCATTAAGGTGATAGAACCATTGCCTTACCGTGACCCGAAACCATTGGAGTTGATTTATGACAGGCTGGCTGCGCTGGCGGTCAACCGAGATGAGAGTAAACAGTGGCGGTGGTTATATGGCTTTCGGGATTGGCGTGGCCCCGGGTTTGCGCGCTCAATTTATACACGATATACCATTTTCTGGGGCCGCCAATGGTGGAATGAGAATATCAGCCGGAAAACCCGCCGGGAGTTTGCAGGGATGATCGGGCCGGTGCCTATCGGAGTCATGCAACAGGTGTATTTCTCGATGACAAGAGGCCTGCTATCCAGCAAAAGTGGTAATAATGATTTTGTTAAGGCTGATAATTTTGCCGCTCACTGGACGTTTCCGACAATGTTCCTGCACGGCAATCGCAATACAGTGTTTGATATGGCGTCCTCGCGCCATTCAGCGGATCAGTTAACGCGACTGCGCATCAAGGAGCGTACCGGGGTACTGCCTGTCGGGCCCTTGAGCCCCAATCAATATGCTGAAGAAAATATCTGGATAGAAGTGCTCAATGATTATGGCCACATGGACATGATTTTCAGCAAAAGTGGTCATCTCGATGTCTTCCCGCGACTGCATCGTTTCTTTGAGGCTGTAGAGCGCAAGTCAGTGACCGAAACTTACTCCAGAGCAGATGTAAGTCATGCCGATTTGCAGAGATTTTGGTCCAGTGCTGGTAGCCAGCAACGTCAAAAACCTGTGACACGCCCTAAAGCGGGACCAGTCATCTCGCGGCCGCAATGGCATGAAAGTGGGCAGCTTGAGTTGACGGTCTGGGCAGAGGAACAGGGTTTTTGTGCGCTTGAGGCGACAGCCCTGACGACAGATCACGAGTTGGTGAAAGACATGGTGACACCGTTGCCATCGACAGCTTATTCAGAACGAGAGTTCTGGTTAGGCCGGGTGGTTTTTCCAGAGTCAGATCGACAGATAAGTTGGGCGTTTGACTACCCGGTCGATGATCATAAGTTCCCGGATGAAAAAGATAGTGTAAGCGTTAATCTTGCAGATCTCGACTGGGTGTCAAGGGGACTGGAAAAACAGCAACAAAAGCACAGCGAAAAGAATCAGACAGATCTGGCAGATCGTGCCGACGAAGAAGACAGGTTGAGGTTGCTGCTGGGTTCATGTTTCTATCCCGGTACTCCACTTGATCGGGAACTGGCACAGCAGGTATTTAGTGGAATGTTCCGTCATGTTAGTCCGGCTGTAGATGATACATGGGCAGGTGTGGATGCTATTGTTTTGCTTGGTGACCAGATATACGCCGATGCCACAGCCGATCTTTTTGATCCCAAAACGCACTATGAGCGCTACCGCAACCCTTACCAGTTAGCATTGGCGAACCCGGCTGCTCGCCGCCTTTTCAGCCATGTGCCCAGTTACTTTGCTGTTGATGATCATGAATACCGTGATAACTGGCGTGGCATTCACCAGGGGGACCAGGCAGAATTTCATTATGCGCGCCAGATGGCAGCACTGTTTCAACGCCATGTACGACCGCAGTCGCCTGAACCTGAAATGGCAAAACTCTGGTACGATTTTGAAAGCATGGGGTATCCTTTTTTTGTGATAGACAGCCGTTTCCAGCGAGTTACCCAGCCTGAGACTGAGCGCGAGATGCGTCTGCTGGATGATGAGCAGTGGCACGCACTGCAGCAATGGTTTTCCGCCCAGGCTGGGGAGCCGGTCATTTTCCTGGTCAGTGGATCACCGATCGCTCCGGTTAGCCGGTCAGTCAGTCAGTACCCCGAGCTGGCGGTTAACGAAGATTCACTACTGGCCTATCCGGCCTTCCTGTCCAGTCTGGCAAAACTGATTTCAGAGAGTAAAGTTGCAGGTCACCTGGTGTGGTTGTGCGGGGATCCGCACCTGTCCTGTACGGCCCGACTTTCACTTACAACAACTGATGGTAGTATGGTGAAAATAACGCAGATATGCAGTTCGGGTCTGTACGCGCCACTTCCATTTGCCAATGCCAACCCGGCAGCTTATGACTGGCACGAGCCTTTTGACTTTATGCTGACGCATCATGGTCAGGAAAATGCAGTCAGAGTTGCCGGGGAACAACGCCTGATGAGTGATGCCGCTCAGCATTTCACGCGTTTAACATTGCGGCATCAACTTTCGCACTTTGTTCTTGAGCTGAGTTGTTATGACGGTTACGGTGATGCCATCACAGACAAAATCGAGTTAGCGCTGGATTAACACCATGAAGGTTCTTGATTACATTGTTGGGTTTAGTCGTTATGAACAGTCCCTCGACGCCGGCCTGCTTAGCCTGACGCGAGAATCTCAGCGGGTAAGAGTGGCTCAGTCTCATAAATCATTGTGGCTGGTCATACTGTCAGGACTGGTTTACCTCTATGGCCTTTGGGATGAGGTCGACAGTGGTGCGCTGGTGCTGTGGTTGAGTCTTATTGCATTAGCTGCAGTTATCCGGGTAATGGTCTGTCGCAGGGTGGAGGCAGGATTGTCGCTAGCGACAGTGCCGGCGCTATATCGTAATGAAGTGAACCTTTATCTGACGTCATTGTTCAGCACATTGGCGGTCGGCGCAGGTTTCTGGATGGTTGGTCTTGGAGGGTCACCGAGGTCGGTATTCGCCCTCATCCTGCTCTCTTTAATTTACGCGATTGGCACCACGGTCAATTCTTCCATTCACTTCCGTGGCTTTTGGGTGTTGCTCATTACCAATCTCGGACAGGCCTTTGTTTATCTGACTATATTTGTTCAGCCTGCTGAGATTGAGGTCAGCGCGGCTATTATTGCCATTGCTATCCTGTTAAATGAATTCGCTCGACGAAATTCCAATATTTTTGCGGACTCAATTCGAATGCGGGATGAAAACAGGGCGCAGAACATCAAGTTGGAAAAGGATAAGCTCATTATCCAGAAAGCGCTGGATATGGCGACTTCAGCCAATGAAGAGAAGAATCGTTTTATGGCGGCTGCCAGTCATGACCTAAGGCAGCCCTTGCACGCGTTGACGCTGTTTTTAGGTAGTCTGCGTCATATGGTTCAGGACGAGAAAGTATTGAATGTTGTCGACCGGATTGATGAGACCACCACCCTGCTTCATGAACAGTTTAACAGCTTGCTGGATTTGTCTAAGTTTGATGCCGGTGTGGTCACTGCCGACGAGGCAGAGTTTCGTCTCGACCATATGTTGAAAAATATTGCTGATGCCGCACAACAGGAAGCGCAGCAAAAAGATATTTCCTTGCACCTGTACACCACTCCCATCGTGATTCGTTCTGATATGTTATTGATGGAACGTATGGTGCGAAACCTGGTTACCAATGCGGTACGTTATACCGAGAGTGGTGCGGTCAGCTTGCATACCAGGCGGGTTCAGCACGGGTTGAATATTGCGGTCATAGACACGGGTGTGGGTATCTCATTGGAAGAGCAGCAGAGAATCTTTCAGGATTATTATCAGGTGAGTAACAAGGCCCGACAAACCGCGAAAGGCACCGGGCTTGGTCTGGCGATTGTGAAACGTATTGCCAGTCTGCTGGATATTAAAATTACCTTGAAATCGAGCCTGGGTGGGGGCAGTACATTTAACTTGTTGCTGCCAAACCGAATTGTGGTTGATGAGATTGTCGAGCCGGAGCCCATGCTGAGTAAGGATGTAGATGGGCAAGTGCTGTCGGGAAAGAAAGTGTTGATTGTTGATGATGATCACTCAATCCTTGATGCCATGACCTCCCTCCTCAATACCTGGGGATGCTATGTTGACGCAGTCGCTGATGTGAAAAATTTTCGCTTTTACCTGCCGCAAGCAAGTCAGTATGACCTCATCATGCTTGATGATATGCTGGATGATGAACTGACCGGTCTGGATCTGGCCAGGCAACTGCAGACGACAGTGCCGACATCCAAAATACTTCTGGTCACAGGAAACGCTAACAGTACTCGCCTCAATACCTTGAAAGGGGCAGGATTCAAAGTGCTGGTTAAACCTGTTGAACACTTGCAGCTTCAGGAAACACTAACCCATATGGCTAATATGTCTTGATTGTTGCCTGTGGCACTATCGGCAACAAGCTGGGCCCGACATGGATAGTCACATGGGGGGAAGGACCCTCCCTGACAGCAGGGCGTCCGATTAGCGTTTGCTTTTGCAGAGCTGGTTGGATAAAAAAGCTAAATTGTGAATACTCCCATTCGAGGCTGGACTCATGGATTGTCCAGCCTCTTATTTTTTGGGTAGTATGTTAGATAGTTCCTAGCGTTGCTGGAGCAGTATCCGGCAATTGGCTGCTGCAGCCCGTACTTGCTCGGGTGCTGTGCCACCGATGTGATTACGTGCAGCCACTGAACCTTCCAGCGTTAATACATCGAATACATCTTCGCTAATGCTGTCTGAGAACTGCTGCAACTCGCTCAGACTCAGTTCGCCCAGGTCTTTTTTCTGTTCAATGCCGTAGGCAACCGATTTTCCGACGACTTCATGTGCGTCACGGAAGGGCATGCCTTTTTTGACTAAATAGTCAGCCAGGTCAGTGGCGGTTGCATAGCCTTTACGCGCGGCAGTCAGCATGTTTTCTTTGCGGGTCGTAATAGCTGGCATCATGTCTGCGTAGGCCTTGAGGCAGTCGCTCAGGGTGTCCAAGAGATCAAAAATGGGCTCTTTGTCTTCCTGGTTGTCTTTGTTGTAGGCAAGGGGCTGGGATTTCATCAGCGTCAGCAATGAAATCAAGTGCCCGTGCACGCGACCTGTTTTGCCTCGGATCAGCTCCGGTACATCCGGGTTCTTTTTCTGAGGCATGATGGATGAGCCAGTGCAGAACCTGTCCGGAAGGTCTATAAAGTCAAACTGAGCTGAAGTCCACAAAACCAGCTCTTCTGAGAATCGTGACAGATGGGTCATGATTAACGAGCCGCAGGCGCTGAGTTCGATGGCAAAGTCGCGGTCACTCACTGAATCCAGTGAATTGCGAGACGGGCCGTCGAAGCCTAACTGCTCGGCAGTAAAGTGACGGTCAATCGGGTAGGTTGTGCCTGCCAGGGCTGCTGATCCCAGCGGGGAGACGTTCATCCGCTTGCGACAGTCCAGGAGTCGGCTGTGATCACGGTCCAGCATCTCGTACCAGGCCAGCATATGATGACCAAAAGTCACCGGTTGAGCTGTTTGCAGGTGCGTGAAGCCCGGCATGATGGTGTCCGCTTCCCGCTCTGCCAATTCAACCAGGGCATATTGCAGACGCGTTAACTCACCGGTCAGATGATCAATGGCATCCCGGACATACAGGCGTATATCCGTGGCTACCTGGTCGTTTCGGGAACGGCCAGTGTGCAGTTTCTTGCCGGTAGGGCCAATGCGTTTGGTGAGTTCGGCTTCGATGTTCATGTGCACATCTTCCAGCGCAACCGACCACTCCATGCGTCCTTCGGCGATGTCGATGCGAATGGCTTCCAGGCAATCGATGATGCTTTTACATTCGTCAGCGCTCAGAATGCCTGCCTTCTCCAGCATGCGTGCATGGGCGACAGACCCGGTTATATCCTGGTTCGCCATGCGTTGGTCAAAACTTACCGATGCGGTGAAGCGTTGTACGAATTCATCCGTCGCTTCTGAAAACCGACCGCCCCAAAGCGTGTTGGAGCCGCTGCCTTGTGTCTTTCCCGAATTACTCATCAGTCCCTACCTGGTTGAAAAGTGGCGGAAGAGTATAGCATGCACCGGGCTGGCAGTCTGCGAGGGCGCATTAAATCGCGATTTGGCGTAGAATGTTGGCCATCTAGTCATGATTATGTAATTGGAAGGAATATGAGCGCAGAAACCATTCGTATTGCCACGCGGCGCAGCCCGCTGGCGTTGTGGCAAGCCGAATATGTCCGCGATGAACTGCTGGCACGTAACCCGGAGTTGCAGGTTGAACTGGTCGGTATCGCGACTCGAGGAGACAAGATCCTTGATACGCCATTGGCCAAAATTGGCGGTAAAGCCCTGTTTGTGAAAGAGCTGGAAGTGGCCATGTTATCGGGTGAGGCTGATATTGCAGTGCACTCGATGAAAGATGTGCCGATGGAGTTTCCTGATGGGCTCTTTTTACCTGTGATCTGTCCACGGGAAGACCCCAGAGATGCTTTTGTCTCCAATCATTATCATTCCGTCGATGAGTTGCCACAGGGGGCTCATGTCGGTACTGCAAGCTTGCGCCGACAATGCCAGCTGATGGCAGCACGGCCAGACCTGAAGATCAGCAGCCTGAGAGGGAATGTTCAGACCCGTCTGGGCAAACTGGACAGCGGTGAGTTTGATGCAATTGTGCTGGCCTCTGCCGGTTTGCTGCGACTCAAGATGGAGTCACGAATTGCTCAGTATCTGCCCGACACCCTGTCTTTACCAGCAGGCGGTCAGGGAGCGGTTGGCATAGAATGTCGCAGCGACGATGCCAGGGTCATCGAGTTGCTCAAACCGCTGCATGATGTTGATACTGCAGATCGGGTGATGGCCGAGCGTGCCCTGAATCGTCGCCTCGAAGGCGGGTGTCAGGTGCCGATTGCCTGTTACGCCGAGTTGAATGGCGATGATCTTTGGTTGCGTGGGCTGGTTGGCTCAGTCGATGGCAAGACGATTTTGCGCACGGAAAAAACCGGGCACCGTCGTGATGCTGAAAAGATGGGGATTGAGGCTGCCGAGCACTTGCTGGCGCAAGGGGCTGACAAAATCCTGGCAGAATTATACGCTAACAGTTAATCCGCACTATTTGTCTAAGTAGCAGGCAGAAATATGAGTAAACAGCACGACTTGTCTGGCTTGACGGTTTTGCTGACCCGACCTTCAGGGCGTTCAGACAGCCTGGCGCGAGCAATTCGCCAGCGGCAGGGGGATGTTTGTGAGCTGCCTTTAATCGAAATTGAGCCGGAAATGGATGACGATGCGAGAGAAGGCATAAAGTCCAGAATTCTCTCCCTGGATCAGTATGATGCGGCGATTTTTATTAGTAGTAATGCGGCTCAGCTGGGCATGGAGTGGATCGATCAGTACTGGCCGCAACTTCCTGTCGGGCTGGAAGCCTACGCTGTTGGGCCCGGTACCGCGAAAATCCTGCGTCACTTTGACTGGCCGGTCCATGTATCTGATAAGGGCGTGACCAGTGAGGATCTCCTGGCTCTGCCAGGATTAAAACAGGCACAAGGCAAGCGTATTGCTTTATTCCGTGGTGTGGGCGGAAGAGAGCTAATCGCCGAGACATTACGCAAACGTGGTGCCCAGGTTGACTACCTGGAACTCTATCGTCGTCATACACCAGACTATTCTCAGGATGTTGTGTCGGAGTTGATTCAGCGCCGAAACATTAATGCTGTTGTTGTCACAAGTGCCCAAATACTGGATGTGTTACTGCATTGCTCACGACAAAATGCTGATAGTTTGCGCGTGGTGCCGGTATTGGTGCCGTCTGAACGCGTGCGGCAGCGTGCCATGGATTATGGACTGAATGTTGTGATAAATGCCGGAGGTGCTGATGATGAGACAGTTCTCGATGCTCTGGAAAAAGTGGTTTCAATGACAAGGTAGCAAGTTGATGTCGAACAACCCTGGCAGCTCCAGCAATGACCATGATAGTGAGGCATTGCCAGCAGAAGATGATGTGAACAATGATGAGAGTCGGTCTGCCGAGGCGTCTGCCACGTCAGCAGCTGGTTCATCCGGGCAGAGACACAGTAAAGTCGATACAGCTGCATTGCTTGCTGAGCTGGAGAAAAAGAACCAGGTCCACGGTCGACACAAAACCTCTTATGCTTCTGCTGCGGCGCTCTTTCTGCTGATAGTGGTTCTTGCCGGTACCGGAGGCTGGTTTACGTATCAGCAATGGCTGGCGCAAAAGGAATATGAGGCGTCACTTGCTGAGCTGGAGCAGGAAAATGCGCAAATGCGCGAGCAGCTGGAGCAGGCCCGTTCGGCAATGTCTGAAACTGTGGATAACCAGGTGGCCAGGCTGAGTGAAAGTGAAAGTCTGCTACAACAAGCCGTGGCTGAAATTGACAGTAATGCTGAGGCGGATGCTCAACGACTCGAAGAGCTGCAGAACTCGCTTAACAGGAACATGGAAGGGGTAGCAAGTCGGCTATCGGAAGATATGCGCGATGTCACCACGTTGGTGTCAGCACTGCAAGGGCAGGTAACTGACCTGCAGAACCAGGACCTGGGCTGGTTAAATAGTGAGGCTAATTATTTGATGCGCCTGGCACAGCGCAAACTGGCCATGGAGGCGGATGTGGCTTCAGCCATGTTGCTGTTAAAAACGGTCGAAGATCTTTTATCTCGTCAGGACAGTATGTTGGCCAATACCGCCCGGGATAGTGTGCGTCGTGACATTCAGCGGCTGGAAGCATTGCGGTTGCCTGACCGGGTTGGCATTGCCGAGCGTCTGAATGATCTGAGTCGCGAGCTCGATAGCCTGTCCCTGTCATCTTCGCGCCAGGCAGCTTATGTGGAGTCGGTCCAGCAGCGCCTGGCTCAGGGAGAGGCCGGTATGGAAAGCTGGTGGGCAGCGGCACTGAATCTGATTCGTACTGTGTTTGTCTGGCGTGAAGCTGACCCTGACCAGTCAGTTTCACTCATGCCGGATCAGGAGCAGCTTGTTAAGCAGCAAATGTTGCTGCAACTCGAACAGGCCCGATTGGCGGTGGTTCAGGCCGATGCAGAAATGTACCAGATAACACTGGATCAGCTGCAAGCAATCATGCAGCGCTACCTTAATCAGGATAGTGCCCAGGCGGTACAGTTGGTGTCAGAGCTTAATGCGATGCGTGATGTGGAGGTTACTACCACGTTGCCGACATTGACGGATTCGGTAAATCTGGTGCGTCAGCTGGCGGCTGATTCAGTAGACGGCGGAGAGTAGGGCTGTGAGAAAAGGCTTTATTCTGATCTTGCTGGCGCTTATTGCTGGCGCTGCCCTGGCGGTTCAGCTTGTACGTGATCCAGGTTACATTATGATTGCCTACGGCAATTACACCTTTGAAACCAGCTTGTTTGCACTGATTGTGGTGATGATCATTCTTTACGCACTGCTAAAGTTGATTCTGAGTCTGTTGCGCTGGATGAATCCCGCTCGGTGGGTGAAGGCTGACAAAACGGAAAGGCGCAACTGATCAGTTTTGATCAATGCCGAGCTCGTCCCATATCTCATCGACACGGGCTTTGACAGCTGGATCCATGACAATCGGCTCACCCCATTCTCTGTCTGTTTCACCTGGCCACTTGTTGGTGGCGTCATAACCTGCTTTGGAGCCAAGTCCGGATACAGGTGAGGCGAAATCCAGATAATCAATCGGGGTGTTTTCTATCATGATGGTGTCCCGGGCCGGGTCCATCCGTGTCGTCATCGCCCAGATCACATCTTTCCAGTCACGAATATTCACGTCATCATCTGTGACGATGACGAACTTGGTGTACATGAACTGTCTCAGGAAGGACCAGATGCCGAACATGACGCGTTTGGCATGACCAGGATACTGTTTTTTGATGCTGATGATTGCCAGGCGATAGGAACAGCCTTCAGGCGGCAGATAGAAATCGACTATCTCAGGGAACTGTTTTTGCAGCAGCGGCACGAAAACTTCGTTCAGGGCAACGCCGAGCATGGCTGGCTCATCCGGTGGGCGTCCGGTATAGGTGCTGTGATAGATCGGATCTTTGCGGTGAGTAATTTTTTTAACCGTAAAAACCGGGAAGTTATCCACCTCATTATAATAGCCAGTGTGATCGCCATAGGGACCTTCCGGAGCCAGGTCGTCTGGCTCAATCACGCCTTCAAGCACGAATTCGGCGCTGGCCGGTACTTGCAGATCATTTGTGAGGCATTTGACCACTTCGGTCTTGTCGCCTCGTAGCAGCCCTGCAAAGGCGTACTCCGATAATGTATCGGGTATCGGGGTAACTGTTGCGAGAATCGTTGCCGGATCGGCGCCAATAGCTACCGATACTGGAAAGGGTTCGCCAGGATGCTGTTGTTGCCACTCACGAAAATCCAGGGCGCCGCCACGGTGGGAGAGCCAGCGCATGATCAGCCGGTTGCCACCCAGGTACTGCATCCGATAGATGCCAAGGTTCTGGCGGTCTTTATCCGGGCCTTTAGTGATAACCAGAGGCCAGGTAATCAATGGGGCCGCATCGCCGGGCCAGCAGGTTTGAATCGGCAGCAATTTGCCCAGATCAATATCCGGCTCGTCGATCTGGACTTCCTGGCAAGGGCCGCTTTTTTTCACGTTAGGAGGCAGGTTCAGGATCTGCTTATAGCTGGGCAGATTTTGCCAGATTTCCTTCCATCCTTTAGGAGGCGTTGGCTCTTTCAAAAAGGCCAGAAGCTTGCCCAAGTCGCGCAGGCCTTCCAGGTCCTGCTGCCCCATGGCCAGGGCGATGCGGCGCGTGTTGCCAAAGAGGTTGCCCAGCACCGGTGTGCTGTGACCGACCGGGTTTTCAAACAGCAGAGCCGGACCGCCAGCACGCAGCGTGCGGTCACAGATTTCTGTCATTTCCAGGTTGGGGTCGACCGGTACCTGAATGCGCTTGAGTTCACCTTCAGCCTCGAGGATGTCGATGAACTCACGTAAATCGCGAAAGGCCATGCGAGGAGTCCGTTGTCTTATTTACGCTTCATCGCGTTGAAGAACTCGTCGTTGGTTTTACTGTCCTTCAGCTTGTCGATGATGAACTCTGCGGCTTGTACATCTTCCATGGAACTGAGGATTTTGCGCAGGATCCAGACGCGTTGCAGTTCATCTTCGGATGTCAGCAACTCTTCACGGCGTGTGCCGGAACGGCGTACATTGATGGCCGGATAAATGCGTTTTTCGGCAATCTTGCGATCCAGGTGGATTTCCATATTACCTGTGCCTTTGAATTCTTCGTAGATAACTTCGTCCATTTTGGAGCCGGTTTCTACCAGAGCGGTGGCAATGATAGTCAGACTGCCGCCTTCTTCCAGGTTACGTGCCGCACCGAAGAAACGCTTGGGGCGCTCAAGTGCGTGTGCATCCACACCACCGGTCAATACCTTGCCTGACGAAGGAACGATGGTGTTGTAAGCACGCGCCAGACGAGTAATAGAGTCAAGCAGAATAACCACGTCCTCTTTGTGTTCGACCAGGCGCTTGGCTTTCTCGATAACCATCTCTGCAACCTGTACGTGACGTGCTGGTGGCTCGTCAAACGTACTGGCGACGACTTCGCCGCGTACAGAACGCTGCATGTCTGTCACTTCTTCCGGACGCTCGTCGATCAGCAGAACGATCAGGCGGGTTTCCGGGTTGTTACGAGTGATGGACTGGGCGATGTTCTGGAGAAGAAGTGTTTTACCGGCTTTGGGCGGGGAGACGATCAGGCCGCGCTGACCTTTGCCAATCGGCGCCGTGAGGTCAATGATCCGAGCACTGAGGTCTTCGGTGCTGCCATTGCCCAGTTCAAGTCGCAGGCGGTCGGTTGGAAATAGTGGGGTCAGGTTTTCAAACAGGATTTTCTGTTTGGAATTCTCCGGCTTGGCGAAGTTGACCTCAGCAATTTTCAGTAGTGCAAAATACCGCTCGCCATCTTTCGGGGGGCGAATTTTGCCAGCAATCGTGTCACCTGTGCGCAGGTTGAAGCGACGAATCTGGCTGGGAGAGACATAAATATCGTCCGGGCCCGCCAGGTAGGATGAATCTGAGGACCTCAGAAAACCAAACCCGTCCTGCAGGATCTCCAGTACGCCATCACCACTGATGTCTTCACCGTTCTTGGCGTGTTTCTTCAGGATGGAGAAAATAATGTCTTGTTTACGGGTGCGGGAAAGATTGTCCAGTCCCATCTCTTGTGCTGTTTCCAGCAATTTGGCAATGGGCTGCGTTTTTAGGTCGGTAAGATTCATAGGCTAAGGTTAAGTTGGTTTCGGATATGGGAATCTGCATTACAGGCAGCACAGCCAATAATCGTTGCAATAAAGAAAACGGACTGGCGAATGCCGGTTGCTAAAAAGATTCGGGTTAAATGCTAATAAGGATTCAGGCTAAGTGTCAGTCAGGTAAGAGACTGGAATCCGTACCGCTCTCGCGGGGATGAGGCTGAATATAAAGACTAAATGAAGCGCTGTCTACTACTATTTGCCAAAAAGTCCGCTCTTTTTTGGCCTGACAAAGAAAATGCGATCTCTGTCAGGCCAAGTTATCGGTTCAGATCAGATAACGCTGTCGATAAAGGCAGCGAGCTGCGATTTAGACAAGGCGCCAACCTTTGTGCCAGCGACTTGACCGTTCTTGAAAACGATCAGCGTTGGAATGCCCCGAACACCATATCGTGGTGCCGTTTCCGGATTGGCATCAATGTTCAGTTTGCAGATTTTCAGGCGCTCGTCGTACTCGTCTGCCAACTCGTCCAGAACGGGAGCAATCATTTTACAGGGACCGCACCACTCTGCCCAAAAATCTACCAGAACGGGGCTGTCAGCTTGTAATACGTCTTGTTCAAAACCGGAGTCAGTGGTGTGAACGATTTTGTCGCTCATATCGAGTTCCTTACGTTGTGTCATTCTAAGCTTCAGGCGCAACGCTCGAGCGGCTTAATAACAATTCGGGTGTTGATCTGTTGCCAATCCTTGTCTGATCAGCAACGGTTGTAATCTATCATAAGGCCTAAAATTCTGGTTTCAAGTGCTTTGTTGCAGCAACCTGGCTACTTTTTTAGCAAAATAAGTCAGGATGGCGTCAGCACCGGCCCGTTTAATACAAAGCAATGACTCCATGGCAACGGCATTTTCATCGAGCCAGCCATTTTTCACGGCAGCCATATGCATCGCGTATTCGCCGCTGACCTGGTAGACCATGGTGGGGGCGCCAAACTCGTCTTTGACCCGCCGAACGATATCCAGATAGGGCATGCCGGGCTTCACCATGATCATGTCAGCGCCTTCATCCAGATCGATGCCCACTTCATGCAGTGCTTCATCGCTGTTGGCGACATCCATCTGGTAGGTGTTTTTATCCGCTTTGCCAAGGCTGCCGGAGGAACCAACCGCATCACGGAAGGGGCCATAATAACTGGATGCATACTTGGCAGAGTAAGCCAGGATGCGGGTATGGATGTGTCTTTCTTCTTCCAGCGCTTCGCGAATAGCAGCAATTCTGCCATCCATCATGTCAGAAGGGGCGACGACGTCGGCGCCAGCTTCAGCGTGTGACAATGCTTGCTGGACCAGGGCCGCAACTGTTTCATCGTTCAGTACATAGCCATCATCATCTATGATGCCGTCCTGACCGTGTGTTGTATAAGGGTCGAGGGCAACATCTGTAATCAGCCCGAGTTCGGGTTGTGCTGCTTTCAAGGCTCTGACGGCTCGTTGAACCAGGCCTTCCGGGTTCCAGGCTTCCTGGCCATCCAGTGATTTGGTGTCCGGGTTGGGGGAGGGAAACAAGGCGATGGCAGGTATGCCGAGCTCCACCAGTTCCTTTGCTTCCTCTACCAACTCGTCTATGCTGAGTCGGTAGATATCAGGCATTGATGGTATTTCCTGGCGCTCGCCTTCACCCTCGACAATGAAAACCGGGTAAATCAGGTCATCCGTCGTGAGTCGTGTTTCACGCATCAAGCGACGACTGAAGGGGTCCCGGCGCATGCGGCGCATCCGGGCGAAGGGGAATTGGCGGTTTGGGCTGTTTGCTACAGATTGCTGGCTCACGGTGATGGACCTTTGGAATCGCTACGTTTGTAACGTATCAATATACCACAGGGCTAGCGCTGGACGACAAATGCGGTGAAGAACAGATCACTGACCTGGTCGGCGAGTTCCTGTGATTCAAGGTGGGCCAGCCCTGTTTTCACAGTTTGCAACGCCTGTTCCCGCAACAATTCCTTGCCTGCAATCGACGTCAGATCCTCTTCCAACTGCTGAGAGAACAGAACAACCAGTTGATTGCGCAGGTACGGCATGTGCTCGCGCAAGGTGTCCTCTGAGCTTTGGTGCACTCGGACATTGACGTCTGCCTTGAGGTATTTGAGTCGGCCAGCACCGTCGTAGTTGGTCACAAAACTGGGGCCAAGCTGAATGTATACTTCACCGGATGCAGTGACATTGCTGGGGGGGGCAGGCGCAGATGCGGCCGACCAGGCATCAGGTGATGTCGCGGCAAGTGCCGCGATAAGCAATACAAAGGGCACCAGTACTGGTTTGTTCCGGTGGGAAAGTAAGCGCAGTAATGAGGCCATAAATGCCGTGAAAGTAATCATATCGAAGTATGTCGGCGATATCTGGCAAATCTGAAGCGCTTTTTGGTAGCATGCTCTTCATTATTTCAAATGCCTTATTTAAATGTCTTAGGGGAAGCAATGCCAGAATTACCGCCTGAGTTAATAGAGTGGATGGATGCGCATGACTGGATTTATACCCTGTACGCCATTGTCATTGTGCTGCTTGCATCCTGGGTAGCGAATTTCATCACCAAACGCATACTGGTCCGTGGCATCGACAAGCTGATCGATTCCAAGCTGACCCGGCCGGGGATGTTGCAGGGGCGGGCATTCATTCGCCGTCTGGCTAATGTGATACCCGCACTGGTCATTACTTTTGGTGTCAGACTGATTCCCGATATGCCCGAAGCTGCCGTTACGGTTGTGCTCAATGTGGCTAATACCTTCATTGTGTTGACACTGGCGCTTGCCTTGTCAGGTCTGCTTGATCTGGGTAATGATATATATTCGCGCCGCTCAGGGGCCGACGATGTCCGCCCCATCAAGGGTTATCTGCAAATCGTAAAGATCGTGATCTATCTGATCGCGGCATTGTTGATGATCGCCACATTGCTGGATCGCTCCCCTCTGATTCTGCTGTCTGGTTTGGGTGCTCTTGCTGCCGTTTTGATGTTGGTATTTCAGGATACTTTGCTCTCACTGGTTGCCAGTATCCAGATTTCTTCCAACGACCTGATCCGATTGGGTGACTGGATTGAAATGCCCAAACTGAACGCGGATGGCGATGTCATCGATATCGCGCTGCATACCGTAAAAGTGCAGAACTGGGATAAAACGATCACTACCATCCCTACCAAGCTGTTCCTGTCAGATTCTTTCAAGAACTGGCGTGGCATGAAGGACGCGGGCGGCCGGCGCATTAAGCGATCTATATATCTGGATCAGAATACCGTTAATTTTCTCAGCAACGAGCAGAAAGAGCATTTGACCCGCTTCTCTTTATTAACTGATTACCTGAAAGACAAGCAAAAAGAGATTGATGACTGGAATGCCGAATTAAAGGACGCTGGCGAGTTGCCGGCCAATACCCGTCGTATCACCAATATAGGTACGTTGCGGGCTTATGTTGTTAATTATCTCAAGGCACACCCCAAGCTGCGGAAAGATATGACATTAATGGTTCGCCAACTGAGTCCGGGGCCAGAAGGGCTGCCCCTGGAAGTGTATTGCTTTACTGATACAACAGCATGGGTTGATTATGAGGGTATTCAATCAGATCTGTTCGATCATTTGCTCTCCATTCTTCCTGAGTTCGGGCTTTCCGTATTCCAGGTACCTAGTGGTAAAGATATGCGAATGTCCTTCACATCACTGGCCGAGCAACAGGACGAACGCCGCAAAGTTCCGGATGAGTCGGTTCTGGATGATTCGGCTGCTGATGAGGGACGTGCAGAAGCGGATACTGAAGATGAGACAGAGCAAGAGCAAGAGAAAGAACAAGAAAAGAAAACTAAACAAAAGACGGTAAAGAAAAGCTCGGTGAGGCAGAAAAAAACGCAATCGGATGAACGAGAAGAGGACGACTCCGGGTCTGAATCGGGCGATAATTAATGAGTACGCATTCCATCGTAAGGAAAACGCAATGACTGAAAAGCTCCTGGCAATGATGCCAAAGTCCCGAACACTTAATCTGCTGATATTCCTGGCATCAGTGGCGATCATCGGCATCGTGCTATACATGGAGCATGTCATGCTGCTTGAGCCTTGCGGCTTGTGTATCACGCAACGGGTTTTTGTGGTGCTGACGGGGCTGGTCTGCCTGGCAGCGGCGATACATAATCCATCAGCGACTGGGCGTCGGCGTTACGGTATGGCGGCCGCCGCTCTGTGTGTGGTGGGTGGCTACTTTGCTGTTCGCCAGATCTGGCTGACTTATCTGCCTGAAGACCAGGTGCCTGCCTGTGGTCCGGGGTTCAGCTACATGCTGGATAACTTTCCCCTGATGGATACATTAAGCTTTCTGCTCAAAGGCGATGGTAACTGTGCAGAAGTGCATTGGCGCTTTCTGGGGCTGCTGTCTATTCCTGAGCTGGCTCTGATTGGCTTTGTTGGACTGTTTTCACTGTGCCTGTTTCAGGCTTTTCGACAGGAACCCAGCCCAGCGGCAAGCTGATGGGCTGGTGATTCAGGGCCGTTAGTGTAAGCAGCTCGCTAGTCCAGCGAGTAATCATTCCATTCGCGCAGGAAGTCGTCAAAGGACAGTTTGTCCGCGGCTTCCGCCTTGCGCTGGTCTGCCAGTGACTGCTCGCTGGCCTGTTTGAAATCCTGCTGCCACTGCTCGTCACCATTGCTTTTGCCTCGGAGTGTGTCGAGTGTTTGGTTGGAGCGCTGTTTGGCAAATTCGCCGAATGACTGCTGCTTAGCTCGCATGTCGGCAAGAACTTGAGCCGAGGGAGTGAGTTCGGGATCGATAACTTTTGCCAGCTGTGCTGTAACGGCTTGCTGGTGAAGGTCTGGCTGTTCAGCGGCGCTGTCCAGCAAAATTGCGCTGTCGTTAATCTGTTCCAGCAAATCCTCTGCCCATTCTTTCAGTGTTCTGGTTTTTGTCCCGTCTGCCAGTGTCAGGCCAGGTTCGCGGCCGCGGTTAACCGTCCTGGACAGGTTTCTTTCAATCTGCTGATGTTCATCCTGGTTACAAGCCGGGCTGTCTGCCAACAGACAGAACAATAAGAAACTATCCAGAAACTGTATCTGGGTGGCGTCAAGGCCAAGAGGCAGATAAGGATTTAAGTCCAGTGCACGCACTTCGATGTACTGTATGCCTTCGGCTTTCAGCAGTTGCAGGGGACGTCGTCCGTCGCTGCCAACCCGCTTGGGCCGGATGGTGGCATAGAACTCGTTTTCCAGCTGCAGTAAATTGCTGTTGATCTGCCGATATTCGCCTTTGGCCGCTCCCTGATCAATTTCCTGATAGGGCTGGTAAGGCGTCGACATGGCCTGGTAAAGGCTGTCGATATAATTATCCAGATCGTTGTAGCAGACAAATATGGATCCTTGCGCGTCGCTACGATACCCCAGGTCACCCATGCGTAAACAGGTTGCATAAGGCAGATAAAGGGTGCGCGTATCAAATGCTTCCAGTTGATGAGGGCGGCCACGTGTAAAACAGCTGCATACAGCCGGTGAAGCGCCAAAAAGGTAAACCAGCAGCCAGGAATAGCGGTGAAAATTCCGGATCAGGTGCAGGTATTTGTGGGTGCGGAAATCCTGCAGAGAGTTAAAACCTTGACTCTCTTCATACATTTCCTGCCAAAACGTATCAGGCATGGAAAAGTTGTAATGTATGCCGGAGATGGTCTGCATAAGACGACCGTAGCGATGCCCCAGCCCTTCGCGGTAGAGGGTTTTCAGGCGCCCCATATTGGAAGTGCCATATTGTGCCAGCGGAATCTCGGATTCGCTTTCCAGCAGACAGGGCATACTGGCAACCCATAGTCTTTCACCCTCCGGCAAGTGGTCATACACATAATTGTGCAAAGACTGCAGGAAGCTGAGAGACTCATCAATATCATTGGAAACCGGGGTAATCAGTTCCAGCAAGGCTTCCGAATAATCCGTAGTAATGTACGGGTGGGTCAGCGCAGAGCCCAGTGCTTGCGGATGCGGCAATTGAGAAAGGCGACCGTTGGCGCTAACACGGAGGCTTTCTTTTTCAATACCGCGCTGGATAAGGGCCCATTGTTTGGGGAAGGCTGAAAGCGAAAAGCGCTCCAGCGCTGATTTCAATGTATCGGACAAAATATTGCCTCTGTAAACGGCATAGCGGCTGTTTGTTTGACTCTTGCAATGAGGTAAGAGCCCCGCACCTTCTGCTACAAAGCTGGGTTGCCAGGCATTATGCCAAAGTTTGTGGCAACTGAATACCAAACTCTGACAGCTGTCTGGCTACTGTGACAGGAGCAGGGTTTGTCACGGGTCAAAGTAATTTACCTTTCATGGCCTGACGCTGCCGACGCTCTTTTTTGTTGGGCTTTTCGTGCAGGGAATGCAGTACATTAGCTTTGCGCTGCTCGGTGCGTTCATTCCTGGTCTGAATACTTTCGGCTGTTTCCTCATAGAGCTGGCTTGCTATATCGGCCGACCGACGCTGCTCCGATAATGCCAGGACCACGACTGTTTTATCATCCCAGCCTTGCCTGGCGGTTACCCGATTACCTGTGGTGATTTCTTTGCTGGGTTTGGCTTTTTGCCCATCAACCGACACCTTGCCGCCATCTATCGCGGCTTTTGCCAGTGCGCGGGTTTTGTAAAACCGTGCTGCCCACAACCATTTATCCAATCGGACTTTGGTCATCGAGGCCTGTTCGGTTTTCTGACTGTTTTGCTTTTTGGTCATCGCTGAAATTCTGTCTAAGTCGTCGACGTTAGTAATTGAGAGAAATTCTCAACCTGTCGGTATTTACCTGGCGCAAGCGCGGGGCGCTGACTGTCAGGCTGCGTAATTGCCAGCAGGTGCCGAATACCGGACTGTTCTGCGCACGCCAGAACGGACAGGTTGTCATCAATCAGCAGGGTACGTTCTGGCTGATAAGGTGAGCGCCCGTGCAGGGCTTCCCAGAAACCGTCATTTTCCTTCGCTTTGCCCAGTTCATGGGAGCTGATTATGAAATCAAGGTGCTGATCCAGTTGGGTACGCTCCATCTTCAGGGTCAGGCTGCCAGGGTGCGCATTAGTTACCAGAACTCGTTGAATGCCTTGCTGTTTAAGCGTTGTCAGCAATGGTATGACGTTAGGGCGCATGCTGATTTTGTCCGCTACAGAATCTTTCAGTTCCTGGATGTTCAGTTGCAGTTGCTGCGTCCAGTAATCAATACAATACCAGTTCAGGGTGCCGTGGATGGAATTGTAGTGTTGCTGCAGCTGTTGCCAGGCCTGATCCAGGTTCATACCGTTCTGTTCTCCCCAGGTTTTTGGTACCAGGGTCTCCCAGAAGAAGTTATCAAAATGCAGGTCGAGCAACGTACCGTCCATATCGAACAGCACTGTATCAATCTCTTGCCAGTCAATCATGCCTGATTTGGTCCCAGTGTTTTAATAGCAAAAAGCGGACATTGAACTTATCATGTTCATGATAGAGACAGACGCGATCTCTGTATAGTTGATCGGAGCCTAAATTGCACGACCGAAAAGCCTTTTACAACCGTAGTTTCCGGGCAGCCTGTGTGCTGCTGTGTTTTGCTTTATTAGTCACTCTGGCAGTGCCGATACTGTTTGTATCGGGTGCAGCTGGTGGGGCATTGCTGGGGGTTGAGGAAACAGCTCACGGCATTTTGGACCTGGTTGGCATTGTCATAACGGCCATGATTGCCATTCTGGTCTGGCATACGCTGACGGGTCGCCGCGATGCCAGGCTGTTGATAATGGGCAGTTTTTTTGCGGTGATAGCAGTTCTGGATATGGGGCACCTGCTTTCCCATGCCGGCCTGCTTGGTGTGACAGCCGATACGGCTGAACAACAGGCTGAGAATTTCTGGTTTTTGTCCCGTTTTTGTACCGGTTTTGCCTTGCTTGGCAGCGCTCTTATGCCGACACGCGCGCCGCTTGGATCTGGTGTGAAAATGTTGATCTGGGGTGGCGCACTGGTTTTCCTGTCAGTGGTCTTTCTGCTGTTGGTTGGCTCTGATATCGCGTTGTTGCCTTTACTGCGATTTGAGCCGGTCTGGCTTCCTTTCCCTTTTGATTTAAGCCACTTAATCCTGCCTGCTTTATTGTTCAGCGCCTGGCGCTGGTTCCAAAAGGCGCGCAAGGATGAGCGGATAGACCTTCTTCATCTGTTCGTGGCAGCCGCTTTGCTGGCAATGAGTGAAGTCTATTACGGGACACCACAAGGTCACGTGGCATCAGGATTGCTGGGGGAAGTTTATGAACTTATCGGGTTTGCATTTATTTATCAGGCATTGGTGGCCACCGGTATTAAAGCGCCATACTTGCAGCTGGATCAGCTAACCAAAAGATTGCAGGCGATTATTGATGCTATACCGGACATGATTTTCGAGGTGAATCGAGCCGGTGATATTCTGTCCTATTACTCAGATCACGCGCGCTCCAAGTTAATGATGCCACCTGCTGCTTTTCTTGGAAAGCGGTATCAGGATATCTTACCGCCTGCTGTTTCTGACGTAGTGGCGTTGGCTATTCAGGATATTTTCCAAAACGGTTATACGACGGGTCGCAGCTATCAACTTAGCATTGACGGTAAAGAGAAATTCTTCGAATTAAGTGGCAGCCTGCTTTCCGGGGCGCATCGTGAAGAGCGTTGTCTGGTTTTGTCCCGGGATATCACTTCGGCAGCTATGGCCAGGCGGGAGTTGGCCCGCAGCCAGCGTGTTCTTCGTGCAGCGCTTGATTATATGCCTTCCGGTGTGGCGATCAGCCGGGAGGTTGATGGCCTGGAATTTGAATACATGAACGAGAATTTTGCCCGGTTTTTCCGAACCAGCCGGGCATCTTTGATGGATAAAAGTGACTTCTGGGGAGTGGTTTTTGATGACCCGGAAACACGGGAGTGCATGCGGAATATGGTCCAGGCCGGCATGGATAGTGGTGATGTCAGCAATATGGTCTGGGAAAATGTACCCATCAGCCGTCAGGGAGAAGCGACCTGGTTTGTCACTGCCCAGAAAGTACCTGTGCCGGAAGAAGGGCTTTACATTACCCTGGTCGATGATGTGACCAAACAACTGGAGCGTGATGAGGAGCTGCGTATCGCAGCGTCAGCATTTTCAACCCAGGAAGGTATGGTGATTACCGATGCCAATCAGCACATTTTGCGCGTCAATGCTTCGTTTGAAGCGACAACCGGATTTAAGCAAGCAGAGCTGCAAGGCAAGACCCCGGCCGTGTTTGCTTCCAGTGAGCATGATGAGGCTTTCTTCAAAGTGATGTGGGAACGCATTAAGGAGCAAGGCAGCTGGCAGGGAGAAATCTGGAATCGTCGCAAGAATGGAGAGGTCTATCCGCAATCGGTCACTATTTCAGCGGTTAAGAATGAGGAAGGGGGGATTACTCACTATGTTGCTGGCTATATTGATATCAGTGACATAAAACAGGCTCAGGAACGCATAAGCCTGCTTTCCTATTATGACACATTGACCAGTCTCCCTAACCGGGACCGCATGTATGCTTATCTGAATGATCTGCAATTGGCCCTGGATCAGCATACGGTTTCTGCCGCACTGATTATGATCGATCTGGATCATTTCAAGACCATTAATGACACCATGGGCCATGCCAGTGGCGATGAGTTATTGCTGCAGGTGACCGAGCGGGTATCCCCTCTGGTTGTTGGTCAGGGCAAACTGTTTCGCTACGGAGGAGATGAGTTCATTGCTGTGTTGACCAAACTTGATGCAGATCGAGAGGCGGCAGGCAGTCAGGTGCAAGTCATGACAGACAGGATTCTGGAAGCGGTCTCTGTTAATTATCAGATCAAGGGGCAGTCATATTATTCCTCCTGCAGTCTGGGAGTGACTGTGTTTAATAGCGAGACTGACACCGACTCTCATGAATTATTAAAGCATGTCGAGATTGCACTGTATCAGGCTAAAAATTCAGGCCGGAATACGGCGAGTTTCTTTGATCCGTCTTTGCAGTCCGCCGTTGATGAGCGGGCGAAAATGGTGTCAGAAATGCGTTCTGCTCTTGAGGCGAAGGAGTTTGAACTTTATTACCAGACCCAGCACGATATTAAAGGGGAAGTTGTAGGGGCAGAGGCACTGGTGAGGTGGATGCACAAGGACAAAGGTCTGATTCCGCCAGCGGACTTCATCTCCCTGGCAGAAGAGTCTGGCCTGATGGTTGAGCTGGGGGACCAGGTTGTGCAGATGGGACTCTCTCAGCTTAAAACCTGGCAATCGCAGCCTGGGTTAAATCACCTTAAGTTGAGCATAAATTTATGCGTTGAGCAGTTCTACCATGATGGCTTTGTAGAAAATCTCGAAAAAAGCATTTCAGAACAGCAAATTGATGCCACCCGGCTGATGCTGGAGTTCACCGAGACCACGCTGATATATGATCTGGAAGTCGCCAGGCGTAATATTTTGCTGCTGAACAAGCTTGGTGTTCGTTTCGCTATTGATGACTTCGGGACCGGCTATTCTTCACTGAACTATCTTAGTGAGCTGCCGCTGGATCAGTTAAAGATTGACCAGTCGTTTGTGCGTCAGCTCAACGACAGCCAGAAAGATGCCGCAATCGTCAGGGCGATTATCGATATGGCGCACACACTTGGGCTGGAGGTGATGGCCGAAGGGGTGGAAACGGTAGCGCAGCGGGATTACCTGAATTCTCAGGGATGTACACTGTACCAGGGCTTTCTTTTCAGTCGTCCCGCGCCGGTGCAACTGCTGGAGCTGCATCGACGCGGGGTCATGTAGCAGGCCGGTGTTTATTCTACCGTTACTGTAATTTTTTCTGAAACCACAGGTGGGTTGTGAGGGATATGCAAGTGGTCACCAAGTATGAGTTGCAAGGTATGCTCACCTGGCTCCAGCGATAATTCCACCTGAGTCTGTCCTTTGCCAAAATGCATGACATCGCCGCCCAGAGGCTGGTTCATGGCTGGCATGCCATCTTTGTCGATTAACAGGTGATGGTGTCCTGTTTCAGGCATTTCGATGCCAGCAGGCGCTACGCCCATTTCATTCAAGCCAAATACCACGGTGAATGTCTGATCAACCGTATCACCATCTTGCGGTGACACGATATACACGGCTGCGTTTTCTGTTGATTCACTCTGTTGGGCATGCAGCGTCGTTGCCAGTGGTAATGAGGCAAATACTAAACCTGCAGCGATAGCTGTCTGGCGTAACATCTTCATCTTTCAAACTCCTGAAATGCTTAATGTTGGGAAGTTCGTTAATAATTTGCATGGTTATCATGCAGGTCGACAAGGGGTTTGTCGACCCTAAACGTTGTTCTGTCGCACAAGATGTTACAGGTTGCAATAAATTGTGTAACGATCGCTCGATCAGCATTGCAGCTGATGTCGGTCAAGAGCGGTTCATGTCGCTCGTGATTCCACGTAGTAGCTTTATCAGTGGTGTTGTTCTGACCAGTCTTTGTTGCTTATTCCAGATAAATCAAAGGGATAGGGGCAATGACAAATGCAGCAATATTGCTAAACAATAAAAATCATATAAAACAAAGCTATAGGAGCGTGAGACAATGCGAAATGTCTATCTAGGCAAGCGTAAGTCTTTGGCATTGGCAGTAAGAGTTATAACTGAATCTGGTGTTCAGAGAGGTTGAAAAGAAGCGACGTATCTGGTTGATTTGTTGTCGCCAAACAAGTCAATCAACACGAGGAATACGCCGCTATGGACAAGAGTAACGTTGTTGGGTTTGCAGGTCGAGAGAAGAATGCCGATCCGTTGACACAATTACTTCGTCAAGGTGCCCGAGATTTGATTCAACAGGCCGTAGAAGCCGAGTTGTCAGAGTATTTACAACAATTCACAGAACGACGACTGGAAGATGGCCGTGCCGCAGTTGTGCGCAATGGCTACCAGCCGGAGCGCGACATTCAGACGGGGATCGGGCCTGTGACCGTCAAGGTGCCGAAGATTCGCGCCAAAGATGGTAAACCGGTCACCTTTCGCTCAGCGCTGGTACCGCCGTATGTGCGCAAGACGCGTTCGCTGGAGGCTGCTCTGCCGTGGCTGTATCTGAAAGGCGTCTCGACGGGCGAGATGGACAATGCATTGCAAGTGCTGGT